>CAZBXW010000034.1:0-1912 GCA_964496285.1 uncultured Phycisphaera sp. | reverse complement strand
CGTGTCGTTGTCGCGTTTGACGCGGCAGTTGGCGTAGACATCGACGGTGCGCGCGTAACTGATTAGCGACTCGAGCCTGCAAGGCCGTACCGGAACTGGCCGTTTGGTCGGCGCCTCCCCCCACGATACGTCACTGCACGTGAGTGCCCACCCGCCCCGGCGCCGACGCGCTTGGCAGCCCACATCGAGGCGCGAACACCGCAAGCTGGTGCTCAGCTCGGCTCCGTTGCCTCGTAGGACCGCAATCGTGCGTTGCGCATCCGGTGGTAGATGGCCGACACGGCGCCGCCTGGATTTCTTCGATGCTCGGTCCGTGTGATGGTGCTCAGACGTTCCCTCGTCTTCGCCCCCTTCCAGCTCTTCGAGCCACCAGAGACCTTTCTGCCGATGACTTCGGGTCGAATCTCACGTTCCGCCAGGTTGTTTGTAGGCGCCACACGCGGGTCCTTCAAGAACCGGAACAGGTTGCCCCGCTCGTGATGGCGCCCCAGCTCGCTGAGCAACCGTTGGGCGTCCGGATCCTCAAGCTCGCGCGGCTTCAGATGCTCGTCGATCTGACGCAGCAGCTGTCGGCCTCGTCTCAGATACTGGGCCAACGATATCTTGTTTTCCCTGCGCTGGTGCCACAGATCAATCGCCTCCCGGCTCAGCTGCTCGAGCCGCTCGCAGAACTGCCGAGCCTCGCCCGTCGCGCTGTCGAGCACCTTGTCGACGGATTGCAGCAGATGAAACTGGCACTTCTGCTGCTTGACGCCCTCGAGTTGCTTGGCGTCGTACGACTTGCCGCGATCGGTCACCATCACCCCGTCCCAGTCCTCGGGCAGAACCTCACGCACCTCGTCGTTTCGGTGCCGCTCCCTGATCTGGTACACCGTTGTCGGCTTGTCCTGCGTGTCGGTCGCGAACGCCATCAACTGGGCGTTGTGCCCCGCCACGCGCCAGCCTGTGTCGTCGGTGTGGGCGACATCGCTTTGGCGAATTCGATCACGCTCGGCCTGATAGTCGCCTTCCAGCTGCTGCGCCCGCCGATTGGCGTTGTGCGCCAGCCCTCCTTGCGTGATCTGCACGCCAGTGAGCTCGTGCAAGACCGTGGCGACGTTTCGTTGGCTGATCTTCCGGTCGTAATGCATCCAATGGGCTACGGCCATAAGCCGATCCCCCATACGATGCGCGGTGGCCCCACGCTGATCGGGCGCCACGTCAGGGTGCCGGCCACGCACGGTGGCCCCACAGCCTTTGCATCGGCATACCTGCACGCGGAAGTGCTGGACCTGCGGCCGAGGCTCCGGGATGTCCGTGACCCACGCGTCTTCCCAGCCCTCGTGCTCCAATTGCCCTCCGCAATGCGGACAACGATCCTCGGTCACCGCAACGTCCTGCTGCTCTGTCACCTCGTCCGGTTCCGGAGGCTCGCGACGCGCAGGCGCTCCACCTCCGCCCTTGCTGTCCGGTCGGTGCCCCTTGCGCTTGCCGGCCCGTGAGCCGCGCTTCTGCGCTCGCTCCAACTCACGCTCGAGCTTGCGGATCCGCCCCACCAGACCGTCGATAATCTCCCGCAGCTCGTCTCTGGTGAAACCGGACGTGTCTTGCCCCAACTCGTAGGCGACCCCGGCTCGCTCGTAGCGCGGTGGCGCCTGGCAGCTGCCACCTGCATGGTCCCTCGTGCACATGCCCTCCTAACCATCGACCCGATCAGAAAAGTTCCATTCGTTGTCGCCGGGCCCAACTTCTGTCCCATCCATGCTCACCCACTCACACACCGCACCGAGGCCAACCGAGCGAGCCGGCGCCGGGGCGGGTGGGCACGCACGTGCAGTACCGTATCGCTGGGGGAGGCGCCCGGCGACCTCGATGCCTCTTGCCCGTTCAGGCACGTGCGCGGGCACGCCGGCCTTGCGCGCTAATCAGTTAC
>CAZBXW010000033.1:0-2463 GCA_964496285.1 uncultured Phycisphaera sp. | reverse complement strand
AAGGATACGAAAGGGTGTCAGGATGATTTACAGGGCACAATCAATAAGAATACAATAAGGTGTCAGGATGATTTATGGGCTGGTTCGTGCGGGCTGCGGGTGGTGTCGAGCGTCGGGAGAGTGAATGCGGAACAGAGGCCCTGAGTATGATCTCCTGAACTCCCAGTCGAACCGCAGATCATCGGGGCACTCTGTCGGTGGATGGTCTGCACCGAACAATAGAGTGTCGGACCATCATAAATCATCCTGACGTCGTTTTTATCCACTATACAAAAGTGCTCTGGGGCCTACGCCGCGAGTTTGAACTGGCCCACCAGGCGTTGGAGCTGCTCGGCTTTGGAGGAGAGCTGCGAAGCGGCGGCGGCGGCCTGGCCGGCGCCTTCGCTGGCCTGCTTGCTCACCGCGTTGACCGACTCGATGTTCTTGCTGATCTGCTCGCTGGCGGCGCTCTGCTCCTCGGCGGCGGCGGCGATGGAGCGGATCATGTCCGCCACACCCTGGGCAGCCGTGACGATCGACTGGAGCGATGCTCCCGCGGCGGTGGCCTTCTCCACGCCCAGCTTCACCTGTTCGGTGCCGCTGTTCATCTTGTTTACCGCCTGCGTGGTCTCGCCCTGGATGGCACGGATGGAATGGGCGATCTCCTCGGTGGCCTTGGTGGTGCGGTCGGCGAGCTTGCGGACCTCGTCGGCGACCACGGCGAAGCCTCGGCCATGCTCCCCGGCGCGGGCGGCTTCGATCGCGGCGTTGAGCGCCAGCAGGTTGGTCTGGTCGGCGATGTCGTTGATGGTCTCGACGATCTGCCCGATCTGCTCGGAGCGTTTGCCCAGCTCGGTGACGGAGGCGGCGCCGTCGGAGACGGCTTGCGAGATGGCCTGCATGCCGGCGATGGTTTCTTCGACGACTTTCCCGCCGCTCTGCGCCGTCTGGCCCGCAGCGCCGGCGCTGCTCGAGGCCTCGGCGCTCTTGCGCGCCACCTCGACCACGGACTGGCTCATCTCCTCCACCGCGGAGGAGATCTGCGTGACCTGACCGGCCTGTTCCTTCATGCCCGTGGCCATCTCCTCGCTGGAGGAGGCGATCTCGGTGGCGGCGGAGGCGACCTCACGGGTGGCCTGCGCGACCTCGGCGATGATGTCGTGAACCTTCTTGACAAAGGTGTTGAACCATTTGCCCAGCTCGCCCAGCTCGTCCTTGCGGGCTTCGTCCACACGCTGCGTCAGGTCGCCCTCGCCCTGGGCGATGTCCTTGAGGCGAGTGACGATGTTGGCGATGGCCTTGCGGATGCCGATGGAGATGAACACGCCCAGCGTGATGCTCACGAGCACGCCCACGAGCACGATGACAATAGAGGTCAATTCCAATGATAAAGCCGTGGCCAGTCCCTCCTTCACCTCCACTTTCGCCACGTCGCTGTTGAGTTGGACGAGCTTGCGCAGCAGGTCCGCCGCTGTCCTGTTGGCGGTGACCACCGGGCCATGTAACTGTTCGTTGGCTGCGCGACGCGCCTCCTGCGCCTCCTGCGCCAGATCGGCGATCCCCTGGAACTGCTCGAAGACCTTGTTCATGTTCGGGATCATGCGTTGTCGGTAGGTCGCCAGGGCTTCCTCGCTGCGGCCTTGAGCGCACAGCGACTGAATCTCGCCCACCGCCTCGTGAAATTGGCGATGCGGTTCATCGAGCGCCCGCAGCAGGGCGTTGAGTCTGGCGCTTTGACTCTGAAAGCCCCGCATCCAGCGACCGAAGTTGCAGGCGGTGGGGTCGTTCCCGCCCTCGTGCGCCTGCCCCTCGTGGAGTTGATGAAGCACTTTCTGCACCAGGATGTAGTGGTCCTTGGTGAACTTTTCGATCTGCATCGCCAACAGCGTGGCGTCGGGCAGGCCCGTCTCCTCCACCTTCCGGCAGAGTTCGTGATACTTGTTATTGGCCTCGCGCCACGTCTGCCACGCGGGGACGAACTCCTTCCAGAGCGTTGCTTCTTCGGGGGTCTGTGGGAGTGGTTCGTAGATTTTCCACGCCGCCTGGTAGGTCTCGCGGGCATCAGCGATATTCTGCCATTGACGCTCACGTATCTCGGTGGGCAGGTCGGGGATGGCCAGCGTGCGATTGGCGGCTGTGATGCGTTCACACTGTGTCTCGATGATTTGCAGACTCTCGACGCTGGGCAGCCGCACCACGCCGATCTCCTCTACATGATGGCTCAGGTCATTTAAACCCCAGTAGCCCATGGCGCCGACGGCTGCACAAATGGCGGAAACTCCACAAAACGACGCGACGAGTTTGGTTCCGATCTTCATCTGCTGACTCCCCTAAAAAAGGTCGCCCCCCACGCTCATTTTTCAGATGTCGGAGTAATCGCGGATCAACAAAAGCGGGTTTTCCAATCATTTCAGTAATCGTTTTCCCTAAGAGCGCCTAACACGATGGCATGTTCGTTGCAATGGAGAAGACCAACTTCTCTGT
>CAZBXW010000032.1:0-2717 GCA_964496285.1 uncultured Phycisphaera sp. | reverse complement strand
GCTGCAGCGGCTGATCTCCGCCTTCCGCATCCGCGCCAGCGCCAAGGCCGCGTGAGCGCGGACGCAACGGGCCAAACACTTCTTCTCTTCCCCGGATGACCGGATGAAGTAGAAGGGATGAACTGGTTCAGGCCTCAGGTGTCAAGCCTGGAGCTTGCGCGAGCGCATGCGCACCGCCAGCGGCCCAGCGGAGGCGAGGTTGACACGGCGATGTTCCCGCCAGTGGTCGCTCACGTCTTGATGATGTTCGCTCCGTGTCCGCTAACGTGAATTGAAGGCAGCTCTAAAGGCAAAGCCTGTAACCGCCGAAATCCGGATATGTCGGAGTCAGATTCGGTTCGCGGTTCTCCCCACTTCCGTTCCCGTCGGATCAGGAGGTTGACTCTCCACCCGCTGCTCCCGATCGGAACAGCCACTCGCAGGAGTCTGAACATGTCGGAACTCAAGATGAACCGTCGCTTCAATCTCGCGTTTGCGGTGGCTCTGCTGATGGTCGGGACCGCAGCGACGGGTTCCAATTCGAGCCACAGTGTCGAGGGGGTCGGCGCTCAGGCGTCGCTGGACAGACTGGTCCAGGGCAACGCGCGATTCGCCTCGGGTCATAGCACCGCGCCTAACCTATCCACAGGCCGGCGTGAGGAGTTGAGCAAAGGTCAGGCTCCCTTCGCGATTGTGCTCTCGTGCGCCGACAGCCGGGTTCCACCCGAGCACTTATTCAACGCGGGGCTGGGCGAGGTGTTCGTGATCCGCGTGGCGGGCAACGTCGCCAACGCCGACGCCATCGCCAGTTGCGAGTACGCCGCGGCTCACCTGGGAACGCGACTGATCGTGATCCTGGGCCACGACGCCTGCGGCGCGGTGAAGGCCTGTGCCGACCACGCCAAGGATTCACCCGCGATCCAGGGGCTGGTGTCACAGATCGACGAAGCGGTCCAGTCCGCCCAGCAGGAAGGGCTGAAGGGCGCAGCCGCGGTGGACCGCGCCATCACGCTCAACGCACAGATCATGAAGCAGCGTCTGCTGGGGCAGTCGGCGATACTCAGCCAGGCTGCCAAGTCCGGTTCCCTCAAGGTCGTGGTGGCGCGCTACGCGCTCGCGGACGGTCGTGTTGATTGGCTCGACAACGACGGGCTGAGGGTCACGACCGAGTTGGAAGCGACCACCCATGCGCACGAGGCTTCGCCCGCCGCCGCACACGGATCGGTCGGCGACACCTCCGCCTCCGCGTCCACGCTGACCAGCACCGGCGCGTATGAGGAACCCCGTCTGGAACTGGCCCAACGCAGCGCTTTCGGTTCTAAGGCGGGCAATGCCGACGAGTACAAGGTCACCGCCACGAAGGTCAACGATTCCTCCACCATGCTCCTGTTCTTCTGGGTCTTGACCGGGGCGGTGGGCTTGGCGGTCGTCGTCTTGGCCTATCGATTCAGCGCCTTGAAATCCACCGACGGCCAGGTGACGCACGGGTTGACTCTGGGAACCCGACTCGTGCTGGGTTTTGGTGGAATGGCAACGCTGATCCTGCTCGTGAGCACCTTCTCGCTCTCGGCGCAGCGATCGTCGATCCGCGCTTCCGTCAGCTACAGCGAAATCGTGGCGGACGCCAAGCTGCTCGACGCGATCCAGCGCGACATGCTCATGGTCCGCATGAACGTCAAGGACTTCCTGATCACCAACAGCGAAGAGGACCTCAAGCAGTACTCGGACTTCGCCGCCTCCGTGGCGCGGAAGCTCGAGATCGCCGACCGGGAGATTCAGAATCCCACGCGGGCGGCCCTGGTCAAAGAAGTCCACGTCAAGCTCGCCGAGTACGAGAAGTGCGTGGAGGAAGTGGTGAGGGTGATCGACGAACGCAACGGCATCGTCAACAGCCAGATGAACCCCGCCGCCGCCCGCGCCACGAATCTGCTCGAGGAAGTGGAGCGTACCGCGGAGCACGACGGTGATCTTAGGATCGCCCTGGAAGCCGCCAACTGCCTGGATCAGCTTCAATTGGCTCGCGTCGGGGCCATGAAATATCTGCGCACCGCCGACCAGAAAGACGCCCGGGAAGCCCTCGCCCACGTGAAAGAGGCGTCTGATGATCTAGGGATACTCATCCGTGACGCGAAGGACCCCCGCCACCGCGCCTGGCTCTCCGAGGCGCAGCAGACCTTCGCCTTCTACAGCAAGAGACTCGAAGAAACGATCCACCACGTCGAGAAGCGCAACGAACTGGTCAAAGGCAAACTGGACGTGATCGGCCCGGCGATCGCCACCACCGGCCTGAAACTCATCGAGTCCATCGAGCAGAGCCAGGACGAGCTGCAGAAGCAATCCGCCGCCACTGCCGCGCGAGCCATGGTGACAGCCGTGACCGTCAGCTTCGTCGCCCTGGCACTCTCGATCGTCGTGAGTGTGTGGCTCATCCGTTCCGTCACCGTCGCGGTGGCGAAGGTGCTCACGGTGCTCCGCGCCGTGGCCAACGGCGACCTCACCAACGACCCGCTGAACATGACCAGCAAGGACGAGATGGGCGAACTGGCGCGCGCCACGGACAAGATGAGCGCCGCCCTGTCCAACCTCGTGAGCGAAGTGGCGCAGGCCTCGCGCGAGGTCGCCGGCGCCGCCACCGAGATCGCCTCCTCCAGCGAGGAGATGGCCAGCGGCATGAAGGAACAGACCTCGCAGGTCACGCAGGTCTCCAGCGCCATCGAGGAGATGTCCAGCTCCGTCGT
>CAZBXW010000031.1:0-2787 GCA_964496285.1 uncultured Phycisphaera sp. | reverse complement strand
GGATCGTCGTCCAGTCCTTGCGCGCCCGTGCGGCTTTCGTGACGCCGAACACGGCTATTTCTCGGCCGAGCGCATCTTGAGCGAGATCCAGCATCCGCGTGGCCCCGGCTACGGCGCGGACGACATCGGCGTCTCTTTGAGCGGGCTGAACGACGGCGGCGTTGATGCACCACACCGCCTCACGCCTGACCCATTCCTCGCTCGGGTGGAGTTCCAAAACTCGATCGATGAAATCGAGAGCTTCCTGGTTCTTCCCGAGCTTTCGCAGGCAGAAGGCGATCCTCCAGCCCGCGCCCGGCGTCTTCGCGCCGTTCCACGCTTGTTCGAGGAGCGCGAGAGCATCGCCAAAACGGCCAGACTTTCTCAGTTCTTCGCCACGCGACAGGACGTCCGATTTGTCTTCCATGAGCGCATCTCCCTGGGGCCGAATTTCGGCCTCGGGGCGATGTGAGGCAAGCCCGGAACCCAGGTCGGTCGCGCCCTGTGATGTTCCCCCTTCGTCAAGACACTTTGCGTCTCGGAAATCCCGTCCATGCAGCGATCACGCAGCGCGGCTGACGCGACCGAGGTTGAGCGCACGCTGCTCGGCGGGCGTTCGCCAACCGAGTGCTTGATGCGGGCGCTGATGGTTGTACTTCACGAGCCAGGACTGAAGCGCGTCGTTGAGTTCGGCGAGGCTCTCCCAGTCACGAGCCCAGACCACTTCGATCTTCATCGTCAGGATGAATCGCTCGCTCACTGCGTTTCCGGTCGGTCGTCGTACCGGCGCGAGCGTGTGCTTGAGTTTCCAGTTGTCGCAGAGCTCGTCACAGTCGGACCCCGTGTACTGCGGTCCGTGATCGGTCCGCAGTTCCAAGGCGTCCGGCACGTTTGCAGCGATCAGGAATTCGTCGATCAGCGCGCGCACCACCGGCCCGAGAATCGCCGGCGCCTCCTGGCTCTTCGTGACGCCGATGGAGAGTGCGACGCGATCACCGCAGTCGATGACCGGCACGACTGCGACCGTGCCGTCCTGGCGCGTCCAGACCGTCGTGAGATCCGTACTCCAGCGGCGGTTGGACTCGGGGACGGCGACATGGCCACGCGGACGTTCGTCATCACGCGCACCGGGGCCCTCGAGAACGAGCCCCGACGCGTTCATGAGCTTCCAGACCCGCTTGTGGGAAACCAACTTCCCAGCACGGCGCAGGCTGGCCCAGACCTTCCTCACACCCCAAGCCGGCTCTGCCTTGACGATCTCGCGGATGCTCAGCATCACCTCCGCGGACGACAACCAATCGCCGCCACGATCGCGTGGCGTTGCCACGACCTCGATGTCACGTTGCGCGCGTTGCCGCGCCGCGTAGAACGCCTGCCTGCTGATGCCGAAAGCTCGACAGAGCTGCCGCACCGTCGCCTCGCCCGCCGAAGTGGTGCGGCTCATCGTGATGACTTCGCGGGCGACGAAGGGCGTTCTTTGAGCGCTCTCTGCACGAGCTCGTGGCGGATCGCCAAGTCACGGAAGGCGTCCTTAACCGTCTCTAGCTCCTTCTCCACCGCGAGTTGCTCCGACGACTTGCCAGACCCCTGCCGCATCGCGGCCGCGATACCTGCCAGAGCATCGTCACGCCACTTCTCGACCGTCGACGCATGGACTCCGAATCGCGCGGCGACCTGGTCGATCGACGCCTTCCCGGAGAGCAGCTCGAGCACGGCCTCCGTGCGGTCCTCGACGCTCCTCCGCCCCGGACGGTGGCGCGCCACGACTTCCGAAGCCTCCACTCCGCTACGCTCCGTTCCGGCTCCGGAAGTCGATCTTCTGTTCCCTGTTCGTCTCTTCGAAGACACCTTCGTCTCTCCTTGCAACGGCCATTTCCTACACGGTCGGTGTCAACTCACGCAAGGGGAACACGGTAGACGTTCTCAGCTGGGTCCTAAGAAACGAGCCGGTTGATACGCTCATGCTCGTGGTTCGACTCGACCCAGAGGCGGGTAACTCCCGACCGTCGGCTCCGGAGGCCGCAGAAACAGCGGTGCGCTTACTCGGCGACAATCTCCGCGAGGTGCAGATCGCTACTGCATGGCCAGCTAACGCGCTCAGCCAGGACTCTGCGCTGATTTTCGTCAGCGACGTTGATGACGCCCTGGTCAAGCGACTGGCGAGAGAGGAACCACTTCTCTTCGAGTGGCTCCACGCGCACGAGCCGCCGCTTCCGGAGGATTTTCGTCTCTTTGCACGAGGTGCGGCAAGGCCAGTTCTGGTCACGACATTGCAAGAGAGCGATGCGTGGCTCCTCACAGAGAAGGAAGTGGATCTTCCTGGCGTCACTCTAGAGTCGGAGCCGGTGAGTTGGGACGAGTGGCTCTTCGATCGCGACAACTACTATCTGCGCGATGGTAGGCGAGTGGCGTCGACCATTGCGGAGATCTTGCAGGGTCGCATTCGTCTCGCCTGAGTTCCGCTGAAGGGGCATCGTGGTCCCGTTCCGCGGCACGAGTGACCGCAGGATCGCCAGGACGGTCGCCAATCCCGGCCGACAAGAGGGACGCTCCTCCTCTTCCTGGCGCCACCCCCCGAAGAGGATCAGCGCACGCTCACACCGCATTGGGCGACCTCCCGCCGCGAAGGGTAGACTGGCGCACCCGACCCAGGAGAAAAGCCCATGGCCACCACGAGCGCCTTTGCCGGACTGACCCCTGCCTCTCTGTGGAAGCACTTCGAGGTCTTCACGCAGACGCCGCGCCCCTCGGGGCGTGAAGAGCGCATCGCCGCGTACGTGCGGGCGTGGGCCAACGAGCGCGGGTTCG
>CAZBXW010000030.1:0-2792 GCA_964496285.1 uncultured Phycisphaera sp. | reverse complement strand
GGCCACCTCTAATAATCCCCCTTGACGCCCATGCTACAACATCGCTGACGGTTTCGGACTCACCCCCGTTTCGAAAGGGACACGGATGTCGCAGGCAGGCTTCTTCGACTTTGAGGATCGACTCGACCAACTCAACGCGCATGGCAATCCACTGCGCACCATCGAGGACGCCCTCGACTTCGAGCGGTTTCGGCCCACACTCCAACGGGTGCGCGAGAGGGAACGCAAGTCCAACGCCGGTCGCAAGGCTTACGACGTGGTGATGATGTTCAAGCTGCTGGTGCTGCAGTCGCTCTACAGCCTGGCGGACGGGCAGTTGGAGTACCAGGTGCGCGACCGCATCTCCTTCATGGCGTTCCTGGGCTTGCGCCCGGGCGATGAGATTCCCGACGAGAAGACCGTCTGGCTCTTCCGGGAACAGCTCACCCGGCTGGGGCTGATCGAGTCGTTGTTCACGCAGTTCGACCGGGAGCTGACCGCTGCGGGCTTCGCGGCGCGCAAGGGCAGCATCGTGGAGGCGAGCCTCGTCGAAGCTCCGCGCCAGCGCAATCGCCGAGAGGAGAACGAACAGATCAAGGCCGGGGAGCGGCCCGCTTCGTTCGACGACAACCCCGCGGTCGGTCGGCAGAAAGACAGCGATGCGCGGTGGGTGACCAAGAACCACAAGCGGAGCTTCGGCTACAAGAACCACCTCAACGTTGACGTGCAATACAAGCTCATCCGTCGCTACGCGGTGACCGACGCGGCCACGCACGACAGCCGGATGATCGGCGAGTTGCTCGACGAGGACAACAGCAGCAGGAAGGTGTATGGCGACAGCGCCTATCGCAGTGCCGCGATTGAAGAGATGCTGCGCGAGCGCGGCTTCCGGGGGCGCATCCATCGCAAGGGCTACCGTGGCCGCCCGCTCACGGCGCGGGGCCGAGTCGCCAACGCGCTGAAGTCCAAGGTGCGGGCGCGGGTGGAACACGTGTTTGGTCGGCAAGCTCAATTCGCCTGTCACCTGGGTCGGACGCTGCTGCGCTGCATCGGCCTGACCCGTGCCCGGGCGGTGATTGGCTTACGCAATCTGACCTACAACCTCGACCGCTACGCCCGCCTGGTGGCTCGAGGGTGAAGACTCCGCCTGAGCGACGACGAATCCAAGCCCAGCCCGCTGAACGCGACCGGGGCGAGTCCACAAAAGCAGCGTGTCGGAGTCCAATCGATTCGCTGGAAGGTGCGGGCCTGAGTCGGGATGGATAATTAGAGGTGGCCTTTGGATTGTCTACTGACGTTGCTGTCGGGGTGATTCCCGGTGTCGCATCCGTGGGCGAGGTTACTTCCGGGGGAGGAGGGTGATGGGGGACGCCTGGGCATGGCACGATCTGCGTGGGGGTTGTTGCCGCCGACCTTAAACCAGACCCCTGACCTCAGCGTGTCAGCTTGGTGCGGGATTTCTTCGGCTCGTCCCCTGAAGCTGGCGTGTACCGGTCAGCCGTGGCCTGCGCCAGTTCCTTCACCCGCTGGATCAGCTCGGCGGGCTTCTTGACCCGGCAGTGCGGGCCCATGCTCAGCACCCACCAGACGATCTCATCGAGGCCGTCGACCTTGAACTCCAGCGTGATCGAGCCGTCCTCGTGGTGCTCGAACTTCTGCGTGGGGTGCCAGTGGGTGTCGTTGACGGTGTCGGCGAATTCCCGGTCGAAGTGGATCGCCACGTCGTAGCGCTTGGGGCCACGGATCATCCGCCAGGCGTTGCCCAGGTGGCTGCGGAGGCTGAAGTCGTCGGGGATGGCGTAAGGCTTGTCCGTGAGCTTGATGTGGTCGAAGCGGTTGAGCTTGAGGATGCGGACCTCGCCCCGGCCGCTGTGCAGGCCCGCCACGTACCAGGCGCGGTGGCTGAAGAACAGGGCGTAGGGCCGAAGCTCGAACTTCTGCCCCTTCTTGCCGCTGGCTTTGTCGCTGCGGAGGCTGGTCTCGATCGACTCGTAGCTGCACAGGAGCACCCGGCGAGTGGCGATGGCCTGACGCACCGTGTCATATACATCTTCGTAGCCGTCCTTGGGCCCGGTCGGGGGCAGGTCGATGCAGAGGTGAGGATCGATCTGGGCCAGCTCGTCCTGAATCTTGCCGGGCAGGTTGCCGCGGAGCTTGATCAGCGCCCTGCTGGCGGCACGGGTCATGGGCACCTGCTCTCGTTCGCCGACCTGTTCGCCAAGGGTCACGAGCGCCAGCGCTTCGTCGAGGGTCAGCTGCAGCGGCGGCATGAAAAAGTCCCGGCGAATCTGGTAGCCGTTGGACTGCGGGTTGTGGAAGTAGGGGATGCCCAGGCTCTCGAGGATCTTCATGTCGCGGTAGATGGTGCGCAGGGTGACCTTGCATTCGTCAGCGAGCTTCTGCGCGGTGTAGCCCCGTTGGCCCTGGATGAGGGTGATGATCTTGAGCAGGCGATGGATGCGGCTGTAGTCAGCGGGCACGAGGGGGACTCTAGGAGGGACTGAGCATGTTATCACCCGCCTCCGTCACGGCAGTTCCGATCTTCGCACTCAGTTCAACCGCCACGCCGTGGCTGCGGGGTTCACGCCTTGGCCCAAGCCCTGGCAGAACATGCGAGCCTCGCGTGCCACCGATCTGGCGGACGAATATCCCTCACACGTCAGCGCCACCTGGCTCGGCCACACCGAGGCGATGGCCGACGAAGCGTATCGACAGGTCAAGCAGGAACACTACGACAAAGCGGTGCGCAAAGCGGTGCGCGCTGGTGACGCAACCGAGAGCACCGAGTCACACCAACCCGCGTAGAACGCAGG
>CAZBXW010000029.1:0-5249 GCA_964496285.1 uncultured Phycisphaera sp. | reverse complement strand
CGAGTAAGCCACGTCACGCCTCTCTGATTTCCACGCCCCACAGCTCCGCGTCGCCCGCGGCGGTGTCGGCGGCGACGTCGCGGCGAATGCGCAGTCGGAAGTATTCGCCCGAAGCGAGCGAGTCGGCCTGGGCCGGGGTGAGTGTGACGCTGGTCACTTTCACGTGGCCGTTCGTGCCGGGCACGTCGGCGGCGGCAACGGGCTGAGCAGAAGCAAAGCCCTCGGCGTCGAGGTCCAGTTGCGCTTCGCCCACCCGCTCCAGTGCGACGTCCCAGCCGACGGTGCCGGTCACCGCGCTGCTCGCGGCCCAGTGCAGCAGCACCTGCAGGTCGCCCCCGGCGTAGTGGCGCGGCAGCAGACCGGCGAAGACCGCGGACTCCTGCGCGGTGGCGTCAAAGTCCAAACAGAGATGCCCGTTCCGCGTGTCGAGCGTGGCGAAGTTGCTCGCCGGGGGGAGGTTCTGCTGTGGAGCGAAGATCAGCAGGGTGTCGTTGGCAGCCATGTGTGTTTGCCTTTCATGGTTTGGTCAGTTCGAGAGAACGCCCGCGGCACGGAGCTTGGCGAGCAGGTCGTTGAGCACGCTGCGCAGGTGCGTCACGTCGGCCTTGAGCGCGTTGAGCATGGCCTGCTCGGTGGCGTCGTAGCTGGCGTCGGCGGTCTGCGTGGCGGTCAGGGCGTCTGCGTCGGGACGGGCCGGAGTCTGCGCGGCGTGGTACTGCGTCTGGCCGCGATTGTCGAGGACCTGCGTGACCTGTCCGGTGGCGAGCGTGACCGTGGCCAGCCGCACATGCGCCACCGTGGGCCAGCCCGCGGATTGAAGGCCGACCTTCACGACGGGCCCTGATTCGTTGGCGAGCCAGAGAAGGACAGTGGAGTTGTTCCACGCCGCCAGGTCGATCGCTTCGCCGGCGTAGTCCATCACCGTGGTGTCGAGCAGCGCGCTTCCGGGGGCGATGCGCACGCTCGTGACGCTCGCGTCGTCCCGGCCCACACGCAGCGCGGCGTTGGAGCTTTCCGCCAGGTCGTGGAGCGTGCGCACGAGCCAGTGGTAGTAGGGCTGCAGACCGTTGGCGGGGTATTCGATCCCGGTGGCCGCGTGGCGGTTGCCCACCCGGGCGTCGATCTCGCTGTTGCTCAGTTGGACGAAAGCCATGGGGGAGTCTCCCGTTCACTCGGGTTTGTCGGCGCGAATGACCACGAGCACGACGAGGTTCGAAGCCTCGGTGGTGATGGTTCCAGCGGCGGCGCGGTTGAGGTCCACGGTGAGCACATCGCCGCGGAGGACGTTCTGCGTGCCGTCGGTCTTGACCACGCTGGCGGTCCCGTGGCCGCGCGCGGTGGAGCGGAATCCCGCGCCGGCGGCGTCGGTGATCTTCGGGTGCGTGGTGGTGAGCGTGACGCCGTTGACCTTGGCCACCGCCTCCACGCCGTCGGTCGTCAGCGAGGAGTCGATGTTGGCGCCCAGGCTCAAGTGGACGGCAACGACCACGCCATCGACGGGCACGACGCCCAGGAGCTTGCCGGTCAGGCTCGAGGTGAGGTCGCCCTCGTGGCGGAACTGAGCGTGGACCGACCCGAGCATGACGAAGCTCTCGGCGCCGCGCGTCTGCCGCAGCAGCCCGGTGTCGCCGTCGCGCGACAGTGCCAGGTCGTCGAGGAAGCGGTTGGGCACGCTCAGCGCCAGCGCGACGTTGGCCAGCGCGTTGCTGCTGGTGTTGAGCAGCGTGAAGTAGGCCTCGCCCGCGACGGTCTGGAGGACCTGCAGATGGCGGTGCTCGCTGTCGGCGGTGGAGGCGGGGCCGGCGGTGAGCGTGTTGAGCGCCGCGGCGTCCACGGTGGGCTCGGAGCCCAAGAGCGCTTCGTTGATGCGCGCGGCGTCAACGGTCAGGCCCAGGCTCGACAGGCTCGGGAGCATCAGGAACGCCTCGCCGCGCAGGTCGGTGATGCCGGTGATCGAGGCCGCGTCCGCGGTGACGCTGGCCAGCGGGACAAACGTGGCGCGGTCGGCGGGCAGCGCCGCGCCGCTGGCCAGAGCGCTGGCGCTGCTGAGCCAGTAGAACGTGGTCGTGCTGGGCGGGACGTTCTGGCTCTGCGCCCCTGCGAAATCGATCGCTGCACCCTGGATCAGGCATCGTCCGGGTCGCACGCCGATGGTCAGATCGTCCTCTTGGTAGAGGCGCAGGTCGTTGGCGCGGGCGGCGGCCAGGAGCGTGCGCTGCAGCAGCTTTCGGAACTCAAGGTAGTAGGGGCTGCGTCCGGTGGGGATGTACTCCACGCCGGTGTGCTCGTCTTGAGCGAGGCTCAGCAGCGTGGCGTCGTCGGGGTAGCGTTCGGTCATGGCGCGGTCCTCAGGCGGTCCAGCGGAGTGTGAAGTCGGGATCGACGGTGAAGGTGGAGGCGGCGGCGGGCAGCGATTCGAGTGTGCGTGTGCCCAGATCGAGCAGCGGGGTCACGGCCTGGCCGCGGTCGTCGAGAGCCTGAAGCGAGACGGTGTGATCCGTGGGCGCGAGGGTTTCGTCGCGCCAGCGCCAGGCTTGACCATCGGCGCCCAGCGCCCCTGCGCCGAGCTGACCGCGGCCCAGTCCGTCGCCCGTGGCGGCGTCGGTGCCGAAGCCGCCTTCGCCCAGCAGCGCCCCGAATCCACCGCGATGCGAGTCGTCCTCCCACAGCGCTCGCTGCTCGACGATCTGGCCATCGACGGTCGCGCGGACCTCGCTGCGCACCGGCAGTGCCTCGTCGCGCACCAGTGTCAGCGATAATTCGCTGCGGACCGGCGGAGACCAGCTCGTAAGCAGGTCCGGGCGCGGCGTGAACGATTCCTCCGAGGCGACCGCCAGCAGTTCGATGCGCCAGGGTCGAGCCAGGTCCAGCAGCAGCCAGCACTCGCGTTGCGTTGGGTCGTGGGTCACGTCGAGCAGCTGATCGTTCGCATAGATCTGGACGAAGCGATCGCCCTGGAGCGGGGCGGACCACGCGAGATGGACCAGCCCGCTGTGCCAGCCCAGCGCGCCGCGCACGGGCCGGGCCAGCACAAGCTCGAACACGTCCTGAGTGGCGGTCATGGCTTCACCTGGAGGTAGTCGGCGCGATACTCGACGTGCCAGCGAGCGCCCAAGGGTTCAGGGGTTCCGGGCCGAAACGCCACGAGGACGACGCTGGGCCAGGAACGGCCCAACGGGTCGATCAGCTCGCGTTCCTCTCCGTCGAGCGTGGCCTCGATGGCGGTGAGCAGCGGGGTCAGAGCCGCGAGGTCGTCGGCCACAAGTGAGCCGCGCTGCGTGAGCGGACGAAGGGCGATGCCTTGGGTGAGGAGTCTGCCGCCGCGGCCCTGGGGAAGGGGCGTTTCGTGCAGCGCGTGTCGCAGTTCCAGGGCGCCGACCTCGACATGATGAGGCCCGGAACCGAACAGGTCTTGTCCACCGAAAAGAGTCATCGCGGCGGCTCCGAAGGTCAGACGCGCAGGAGATCGATCACGCTGAGGAATCGGCGGGTCTCGCCGCGCCCGTCGCCGTCGGTGTCGAGCAGGATCGAGGCGCGGCGGCACGTCTGGGCGAACAGGGCGCGGTAGTGCTCGTGTTTGGCGTGGACAAAACGGTTGTCGCCCGACAGCGCCGCGGCGGCGGAGTAGACGCGCTCCAGCGTGCCCAGGGCTTCGAGGCGCGACATCTCGCTGACCGAGACGATCGCGTCCTGGGTGACGGCGGCGTCCGCGTCGTCGGGGTCGATGCCCAGCCCGCGTGGACACCATCGTCGTCTCCGGGTTCCAGAAGCGGCGCATCAACAGCTTCATGACCGCCAAGCGCGCCTTCACCGCCGGCAGCGAGACCTTCAAGGACCTGGTGAGCGTCTACGAGAGCGACTTTGGCGTCTGCCGGGTCGTGCTGAGCCGATGGGTTCCCGCCGACACCGTGCTGCTGCTGGACTCCTCGCGTCTGGACGTCCTGCCCCTGTCGGGCCGCAGCTTCCAGTTCAAGAAGCTCGCCTCCGCCGGCGACAGCGAAGTGGGCCAGCTCGTGGGCGAGTACACGCTCGAAATGCGCAACGAGAACGCGCACGGCCTGATCCGAGGCCTGGCCACCGCCTGACCCCTCACGGGTGCTGGCTCGCCGGAGGCCAAACCCTTCCACCACCCCACCCGGCCCTTCCGGCCCACACCCCACGGTCCGTGCGCCCAACCGCCCACGGACCGTTTCGAGAACCCGCTCCTTCTTCGACAGTCACCACTCACCAACCACCACCCCCATGAACTTCTCCACCGACCGCGACCTGCTCCTGCTCGAACCCAACGTCTTCCGCGACGTCCCCTTCGCCGCACAGCAGCGCCTCAAACGCAGCGACGCCGTCTTGGCCGGCTCCACCCTCACCAGCGCCGGCGCTGACTTCGCCTCCGCCCAGGTGGACCCCGGCAGCGTCGTGCTCGTCACCGGCACCGCCTACGAAGTGCTCGCTCGCACCAGCGCCACCACGCTCACCATCTCGCTGCTGCGCGCTTCGCTCACCGACGAGGCGCTCCCCGGACCGGCGGGCTCGAACCTCGAGGTCATCGTCCGCAGCTTCGAGCCGCAGGCCTCGCTGGTCCACGACGTGCTGCTGCGCATGCTGGGGACTGGTCCCAGATGGCGCGCAGGGCGTGGTTGAGCTGCGTCTCGTTGAGCTGGTTGGTGCCGGCGCCGTCGCCGGCGGGGAAGCCGCCGGTGTTGTTGACGAAGGCGTTGGTGGCGATGAAGGGGATGACGCCTTTGAGGGTGCGACGGGTGGTGGCGTTGCCCTGCGGGTTGCTGGCGGGAGAGACGCCGTTGATCACACAGTTTTCCAGGTCGCGCAGCAGTTCGCGCAGGCGTTCCTGCTTCTGGTAGTCCAGCTCGTCGGCGAGTCCGATCTGTCGGGCGGCCAGTTGCGTGCCCGAGACCTCGACGGAGGCGGTGAAGATTTGGGTGTAGTTCTGCTTGCGGGTGCGGTTGGTGAAGCGGGTGGAAGGTCGGTCGTCGCCTTCGAGGGCGGCGTTGCCCAGGATGCGGATGAGCTTGTTGTCGGCCAGAGCCTCGGCGGTGGTGGAGCCGTACCCGCGCACCACGGTGAGGGTGTTCGTGGAGATGTCGGTGACGAGCATGACCTCGCGGGAGCCGACGACCTGGATTTGATCGCCCACGCGGAAGCGGTCGCCGTTGTCCACGACGAAGCTGGTGTCGGTGGAGGGATTGGTGTAGGTGGCGTCGTTGATGGCGTCGGTGTTGGGCAGCAGCGAGTCC
>CAZBXW010000028.1:0-11820 GCA_964496285.1 uncultured Phycisphaera sp. | reverse complement strand
ACAGAGAAGTTGGTCTTCTCCATTGCAACGAACATGCCATCGTGTTAGGCGCTCTAAATATCCTCGGCTTCTGCCGCGTTAAAGCTCGTGGGGTTGCCGTCAAGATCGTAAGCCGTCATGTTGGGGGTCGAGGCGC
Source organism: uncultured Phycisphaera sp. (assembly GCA_964496285.1). GTDB lineage: Bacteria > Planctomycetota > Phycisphaerae > Phycisphaerales > Phycisphaeraceae > CAZBXW01. Next base: position 11,684 of record CAZBXW010000028.1, on the reverse strand, counting down.
TGCCCCAGTATCCCCCGTCGAAATCGATGAACGCAGCACCGGCAGCGCCGGAGTTCGAGTTCAGGATGGGCATCCCGTTGGCGAGATACTGCACGGTTGTCGGCACGGGCACAGGATTGGCCGTGGCCAACACCGTCCCGGGGATCGCCAACACCACGCTTCCCACGAGCACAAGACAGTCGCTCTTACGCATCATCGATCTCCTGACACAATTCAGACCAACGGACGCTCGACACGAAGCGCCAAGACCTCGCACCAGCCCCGACTTCAGACTCGCCTGCAGCGCGGTCCCGACGACGCACGAATTCGCATTTGACGATGAGCGGTGAATCCACTGACCTCGAGGTGATTCTCGTTCATCGTCCTATTGCCTTTATTTTCCGGTGATTGTGACTGCTGGAATATGCTGGCGGGAGGAACCAGCGGGTAAACCCTAAAAAATGTAATCGCTTAAACCGCTAATACAATCCAAATAAAACACCGTTGCTGCGACAAACAGATGACGCTTTCGCGCATTTCTTGCAATTCTTGGGAAGTCACGCGACCTCCACATCCCTCCGGAGCTCCTCAATGTCGAGCTAGACCCCGTTCTCAGCGGGAAAGTAACCGCGCCAAGCCAGCGCGGGTCCGAAGATGATTCGTGGTCGTACGAGGGAGGCAATCATCGCGCGGGATTGTGTCACGCCCGGGGTTCGCCACGTCGCGGCGGGATTGGTCGTGCATTGGCGGCGAGGTCGATCACGAGTGTCCAAGGGACGACGCCGAATCGATATAATTCACCGCTATGAAAACCTCACTCCTGACTCTGTGTGTTGCCTTGGGAGTCGTGGGCTTGATTTCGATCAAAGATCGTGCCCGGGCGCAGTCGGAAGATGCAGCGGCGCCGCAGCGCAGCAAGAAGGGCGTGTGCCTGACCACGGGGCGCGAGAACGAGAAGGTCTGGCGGCAGCGAGTCGCCTCGCTCAACGTCGGTTGGCATTACTCCTGGGGACCGATCCTCCCGGAGCCCGCGCCCAAGGGCGTGGAGTTCGTGCCCATGATCTGGGGTTTCTGGGGGGCGTCGCCGGACTTTCTGAAAGTCCTCGATGAACTCAGAGCCGCCAAGCTCGACGGGTCGCGCACTCACCTGCTGGCCTTCAACGAACCCGACGGCAAAGACCAGGCGAACATGTCGGTGGATAAGGCACTCGAAGCCTGGCCCTTCCTGGAAAAGACCGGACTGCGTCTGGGCAGCCCCGGCGCGGTTCACGCCGACAAGGAATGGATGCAGCAGTTCATGACCCGCGCCAACGAGAAGGGCTATCGCGTGGACTTCGTCTGCGTCCACTGGTACGGATCGCCCCACGTTGAGCCGTTCATCGAACGCCTGAAGAAGATCCACGAGATGTATCAGAAGCCGCTCTGGATCACGGAGTTCGCACCCGCGGACTGGAACGCCAAGACGGTCGAGGAGAACCGGCACACGCCCGAGCAGGTGCTGCGCTTCATGCGGGAGTTGCTGCCTCGACTGGATCAGCTGGATTTCGTGGAGCGATACGCGTGGTTCGGCGCCTGGCCCGACAGCCCAGCGCTTGGGCCTTCGGCGCTTTTCAACAAGGACGGCTCGCTCACCGCGCTGGGCGAGTTTTACGCTTCGCATCGGTCCACGACACAGCCGACCATCCATCGCGATAAGTAGATGAGTCGGCTCGATGGCGGGCCTGATCTTGGCGTCACACGGCAGCGTCTGGGATGTCCAGCCGATTCAGATTTCTCGACATCCCCTCGCGCGGCCCCCGACGCCAGAGCCAAGGCGCCGGGGTTGAGGCAGGGTCGGGCGGCGTCGCCTCGATCGCGTAACGATGGATGCTTTTGAGAAGGGATATCTCGTGATGACAAGAACCGTGAGACATCGTGGCGGGGCGATCCTGGGGCTGGCGGTGTCGATCGTGGCGTCGCTCGGCACACCGGGATCCGCCGGTCCCAAGCCGACGGAGAACCCCGACTTCACCGCGGGCGGATCGGTGCCTCAGGGGTCGGATCACGACTGGAACCTCGGCGCCACCGGCGCCCGCGGCTGGATGTTCAGCAGTCACGAGGTGACCACCGACGCCCGGCAGGTCTACATCACGCGCGTGGAGGAGAACTCGCCGGCACATGGGGTGCTCGCGGTGGGCGATGTGCTGCTGGGCGTGGCGGGCAAGCGGTTCTCGCACGACCCGCGCACCGAGATCGGCAAAGCGCTGACCTTGGCGGAGTCCGAGGCGGGACGGGGCGACCTGTCGCTCGTCCGCTGGCGGAGCGGCGCGACCGAAGAGGTCCTCGTGAAACTGCCCGTGCTGGGGACCTACAGCGCCACCGCACCCTTCGAGTGCCCCAAGTCCCGACGCATCCTCGAGCAGGGGTGTCGGACGCTCGCCCAGCGGATGCGGGACCCGAACTACGATCCCGACCCGATCCCGCGCAGCCTCAACGCGCTGGCGTTGCTGGCCAGCGGTGAGGACCAATACCTCCCTCTGGTCAAGAAGGAGGCGCACCTCGCCGCGGAGCGCATGCTCAACGGCGGCGGGACCTGGCACCACAGCTACGTCCTGCTCCTGGTGAGCGAGTACGCCCTGGGCAGCGGGGACGAGTCGATCCTGCCGGCGCTGCAGAAGTTGGCGATGCGAGCGGCTGAAGGTCAGAGTGCGTACGGCGCGTGGGGGCACGGCTTTGCCGATCCGAAGGGGCGGCTGGGCGGCTACGGGATGATGCACTCCCCGAGCATCCCGATGACCATCGGCATGGTGCTGGCGCGACAGGCGGGCGTGCGCGAACTTAAGCTCGACCGCGCCATCGAACTCAGCGCCGCGATGAGCCGGTTCTACGTCGGCAAAGGCGGCGTGCCCTACGGCGATCACCATCCCTGGATCGAGTCGCACGACGACAACGGCAAGAACGGGATGGCGGCGGTGCTGTTCAACCTCCTGGGCGAGAAGCCCACCGCGGAGTACTACTCCCGCATGAGCCTGGCGTCGCATGGCGGAGAGCGCGACCTGGGACACACCGGCAACTTCTTCAACGTCCTCTGGGCCATGCCCGGCCTGTCGCTCAGCGGCGAGCACGCCTGCGGCGCCTGGATGGCGGAGTTCGGCGGGTGGTACTTCGACCTGGCGCGCCGATGGGACGGTTCGTTCGTCCACCTGGGCCCGCCGGGGCTGCAACGCGATGCGTACGCCAGCTGGGACTGCACCGGCGTCTACCTGTTGGCCTACGCTCTGCCTCTGCGAAACCTCTATCTCACAGGCAAGGCGAAGTCCGTGGTTCCGCCGCTCGACGCGCCGGCCGCGTCGCGTGTGATCGCCGACGGGCGAGGCTGGGACAACAAGGATCGTTTCAGCGCTTACGACAAGCTGAGCACCGAGGAACTGTTCGAGCGTCTGAGCAGTTGGTCGCCGGTGGTGCGTGAACGCGCGGGGATCGCTCTAGGTCGGCGACAGGACGAGGTCGTTCCACGTTTGATCGCGCTGCTCGACAGCCCGGACCTGAACACCCGCGACGGCGCTTGCCGCGCCATCCGTCTGCAGGGCCAGCGAGGCGAACCGGCGGTACCGGCGTTGATCAAGACGCTTGAGTCGGATGAACTTTGGCTGCGCGTGCTCGCCGTGGACGCCCTGGCGGGCATCGGAGCGCCCGCCCGCTCCGCGGCCCCGATCATGCTCGAACGACTGGCGCAGCTCACCCCGGAGCAGGACCCGCGGAACATGGAGCAGCGCTACCTGAGCTTTGCCCTGTTCAACCGCCGCGGTGGGTTGCTCGGCGGGTCGCTCCAGGGGATCGACCGCGAGCTGCTCTACCGTGCGGTCCGCGCGGGTCTGACCAACCAGAACGGCCAGGCGCGGGGCAGCTTCGCCAGCGTCTACGAGAATCTCACGTTCGAGGAGCTTAAGCCGCTGCTCCCGGATGTTCTCCGCGCCATCGTCGAGCCCGCGCCCAGCGGCGAGATGTTCAACGAAGAGATCCGCATGGCGGGGCTCAAGCTCCTGGCCGAGCACCGCGTGCGTCCGGGCATGGAACTGCTGGCGCGACACGCTCGAGAGCAGAAACTGCACGGCAGCGAGCACCGAGCCGTCGAGCTGATGGAGATGCTCAAGAGGTACGGCAGCCACGCGCGGACGGTCATCCCGGAGTTGGAGGCCAACGCGGTCTTCTTCGAGCAGGACGTGCGCGACGGACACCCCCGGCATCTGAGTCTGGAGAAGGCCAAGCTGATGCGGCAGACGATCCAGGCGATCCGGGCGTCGACCGATAACCCGGAGCTGCGGGAGTTGGAATCGTAAGCGGCCAGCGCGCGGGCGGCGTGTCATCCGATAGAATAGTCTGAACACCGGGGACGGGACGCACGCCATGAGACCCAGCTACACAGCCGCGGATTTCGCTCGTTCGCCGTTCCTGGTGTTCTACGAGATCACCCGGGCGTGCGATCTGGCGTGCGCCCACTGCCGCGCCTGCGCCCAGCCGCAGCGGCACCCGCACGAGTTGACGCCGGTGCAGAGCCGGGCGCTGGTGGACGAACTGCTGCGGTTCGATCCGCCGCCGCTGCTGGTGCTCACGGGCGGGGACCCGCTGAAGCGGGAAGACGTGTTCGACCTGACGAGCTACGCGGTGCAGCGGGGGCTGAGCGTGGCGATGACGCCCTCGGCCACGCCGCTGGTGACGCCCGAGGCGCTGGGTAGGCTCAAGTCGGCGGGGCTGAGTCGGCTGGCGCTGTCGCTCGACGGCTGCGACGCGGCGACCCACGACGCCTTCCGCAAAGTCGCGGGCAGTTTCGACCGCACCTTCGAGATTCTTCGTGAAGCGCGGGGACTGGGGCTGCCGCTGCAGATCAACACGACGGTGACCGCGCGCAACCTGTGCCAGCTCGACGCCATCGCCGACCTGATCGAGGGGCAGGGAATCCTGCTCTGGTCGGTGTTCTTCCTCGTGCCCGTGGGCCGGGGTCTGGCGGAGCAGCGCATCACCGCGGCGCAGTGCGAGGAGGTTTTTCAGACGCTCTGGCGCAACGCCTCCAGGCGGACCTTCGGCATCAAGACCACCGAGGCGCACCACTATCGTCGCTTTGTGCTGCAGCGCATGGGCGACCCGCGGCGCGACCCGCAGGGCCACACGGGCCAGCCGCTGCAACGCGCCCCGCTGGGCGTGAACGACGGCAAGGGCGTGATGTTCGTCAGCCACACCGGGCAGGTGTTCCCCTCGGGGTTCATGCCCCTGGAGTGCGGGCGGTTCCCGCGTGACTCGGTGGTCGAGGTCTATCGCCACAGCGCATTGATGCGACAGCTGCGCGACCCGGACGGTTTCCATGGCAAGTGCGGGGTGTGCGAGTATCGCCGGGTGTGCGGGGGCAGCCGGGCGCGGGCGTACGCCCTGACCCGCGACCCTCTGGCCAGCGAGCCGGACTGCAACTACGTCCCACGAGCGATGCGCACCACGCATCAGTGTGACGCCTCGTTGGCGGCGACATCGGACGCCGACTGATACGGATTGCACCTCGAAACTGCGATGTTCCTGCGGCGCCGTTGGCGGCTTGTCCGCCAGTGATGGGGCTGCCCTTCACACATCAGCCGGCGAGCGGCCCGCAGCGCCGGAAGTGAGGCGGGATCAGGAGCGGGGGATACGGGAGTCCTCGATGCGCTGGCGATAGGCTTGAAGCCGGGCGGCGGTCTGAGCGGCGGCCTTGGCGACCGGATCGTCGGGCCCGGCGGCGGTCAGTTCCGTGGCGGTGGCGGTGGCGGCGTCGATGCTCTCGCGGACGGCCAGGAGCAGTTCATCCTGCTTGCCCGCCAGCTGCTGGGCGTGGCTGTCGAGGAACTGGACCTGCTCGGGCAGCGCGGCCTTGGCACGCTGCGCCACTATGGACACGGTGTGGCCATAGGCGCCCAGAGTCTGCAGGCGTTCGCTCAGGAGATGGACGGCTTCGAGGCGGTTGGCCAGCAGGTCGAGTTGGGCAGCGGCGCGGTCGCGGCCGGTGCTCTTGTTTAGCGCGGAGGTGAGCAGGTCGCGCGCCGCTGAGAGCTTGTCCGCGGCCTGGTCGAAGGGCTGCTCCACGCGCTGGGCGTAGTCCTTGACCAAGCCCTGGAACAGGGCGTCGAGCTCCTGAGCGGCTTGCGCTTTCTGGGTCAGCGCCTGGTCCTGAAGGTCGCGCATCTGGCGCTGGCGGTCCTCCACGCCGGTGATCTGTTCCGTCAGTCCCTGCGTGTTGGACTGCGCCAACTGCGCCTGGGTGGTGAGGACGGAAAGCTCGGCCTCGAAGACGGCGAGCTTGACGGCGGCCTGGTCGGCGGTGGAGGTGTCGCGCTGGCTCTGACGCAGCAGTTCGTCGGCCTTGTCCAGACGGTCGTAGCGGTCGGCGCCCTGCGCGACGAAGGCGGCGGCGCGGAGCTCCTCGGACTCGGTGCGCGCCTTGTCGGCAGCGGCACGCGCCGTGGCGATCTGCGACTGGAGCGTCTTGATGGACTGCTGGTGCTGCGCAATGGCCTTGTCGAGTTCGGCGGTGCGGCGCTCCGAGGTGCTGCGATAGTCGCTCAGCTGCGCCAGCAGGGTGGACTCGTCGGTGGTGATGAGTTGAGCGCGGGTCTGCGTCAGCTCAACGACCATGATCTGGCGCATGAGCGACCCGGTGGAGAGGGCCAGCTCGGACCAATGGCTCATGGCTTGGCGGGAGAGATAGCGGGAACCGGAGGCGTTCAGGTCCGCCAGCAGCCGCGACGCGGGCGCCGCCACGGAGGGGACGCCGGTGTCCAGAACCTGCTGGAGGATGACGGCGGCTTCCTGGAGTTTGGACTGTCGATAGGCCTGCAGGTCGAGGGAGGTTTTCTCACCGGGCGTGACGGGGACGTACCCGATCTCCGCCTGGGCGATGGTGCGCAGCGCCGAGTCGTAAAGCGCTTGAGCGTTGCGTCGCTGGGCGGCCTGGGGATCGGCACATGCCGCCAGGAGTCCGACCAACACCAGCAGCTTCAGGTTCCGGGAGCGCAGTGGCAGCACAGCGGACCTCCTTGCGAGGAAAGAAGATGAAAGGATACCGCATCAGGGCACGATCTGCTGCGGCACGGGGGCGGGGTCGGGAACGGGCGAGGGCGGCGCTTCGGCGGGCTTGAGCGAGGGCGGCGTGTACTGCACGCCGTAGTTCGGTTCCGGCCGGTAAAGCGATTCGACCCAGCGGACGAGCATCTGGGCGTTGGGGTCGTCGAGGCTGCGCAGCAGCGGTTTCCAGCCGGGCACCGCGGCGCCGCTGGGGTGCGGCACGCGCGACAGGTTCGTGGGCAGGGCGTAGTTGAGCAGCAGCGAGGACTGCGGGCTCTCGCGGTCGATCATCACACCCGAGGCGTTGCTGTAGGCGTGCAGGGCGTAGAAGTTGCTGTACACGGTGGCGTCGCTGGCGGGCTGAGCGCGAAAGAGGAAGAGCGCCCCGGCGTTCTTCCCGCCGTGACACTCGTTCGTGCCGCAGTAGTTGAGCACGAAGCGGCTGTGGACGTTCTGCTTGAAGGTGCGGAGCGCCGGCGGGTCGTCGTGCACCGTGACTTCGCCGTACATCTCGCGCGCCCGAAGCTTAAAGAGCAGGCTCAGCACCTCGTGGCCCTGGGCGGAGAAGAATCGCGCCTGCGCGGTTCTTCCCTTGGGCGTGGCGTCGTTGTCGGCGTAGTCCTTCAGGACCCGGTCCCGCAGCTCGCGCGTGGCGGTGATGCGCGGCTTGTTGGGGCTCTGCATATCCACCTCGAAGACGCGGATGAGGTTGATGTCAGGCTCGGAGATGCGCTCGCTGGGAAGTCCCGCGAGCGAAGGATCGGCGGCCGCCGTCGGCTCGGTCGCGCTGGGCGTGGGGGTCGGCGAGGGTTCGGGCTTGGCGGCCTGCGTGTCCTGAAGCTTCAAACGCGAGGCGATAATGTTCCGCAGCGCCGGGACGCGGCCGTCCTCGGGGAAGCGCGACGCCAATTCGTCGAGTTCCTTCTGCGCCAGCAGCAGCGCGGCGTTGTCGCGCGATTTGCTCCAGGAATCGTAGAGCTCCTGCGCCAGCTTGAAGCGGCCCTCCAGGTCCTCGTCCTTGAGCTGGGCACGCTGCGCCTGGTAGGCCTCCTCCACCGTCTGCGCGAAGGTCACCTCACGAATGGCGTCCTTGGCGATGGGCGTGTCGATCTCGGCGATGCGCAGCGTCAACGTGGTGTCGGTCTCCGCCACGACCGTGCCCTGGACCTGTCGTCCGTCGTTCATCACCACCGTGGCCTGTCTCGCCGCCAGCGGCGCAGCCAGTACCAGCACAGCCCACAGGCACACAACAGGCAACGTGCAACGCATGGCGGACCTCCCAAGGGTTCCAACTGCCCGAAACACTCCCACGCCTCCAGAGGTTTGGACGCAATGGCCCCGTCGAAGGTTTCGCACGGATCGGCGTGAACCCATCACTGGACCGTCAGAAGTTCCATCGACAGCGTGATCAACCGCTCCAGACGCACCGGCTTGAGCAGGTACCCGTCCACCCCAAGCGTCTCGGCGTACCGCTGATGCCGTCGCCCCTCGTTGGCGGTCACCATCACCACGCGCGGCGGGTCGGGCAGCTTCTTGATCCGCTCCAGCACCAGGAATCCGCTCCGCTTGGGCAGCATCATGTCCAGCACCACCAACTGCGGCTTCTCCGTCTCGCACAGGCGCACCGCGCTGTTGCCGTCGCTGCAGGTGAGCGTGCGCGCGCCCTCGGCACGCAACGCCTGGTTGATGCTCTCGAGCACCTCAGGGTCGTCGTCCACGACGAGGATGCGCTTCTCCAGAAGCCGTGGCTGTTCGATGGTGGGGTCCATCCACCGGCATTGTCAGCCCCCGAGCCGCGCAGGTCAAGCCGGGCCGACCGCCGCACCGGGTCCCGGGCCTTCTACTCCTGCAGCACGCCCTGGGTGTAAAGACGCTGCCCACGGGTGTCGGTGAAGGTCACCACCAGCGTCGCGGATCGACTGAGCAGCTTCGCCTCGTCGAGCTTGAGCCGAAACCGATAGGCTCGGGTGATCGATTCGTAGTGCTCACGCTGCTGCGCCAGCGATCGCAGCGATACGTCCCAGACGTACAAGCGATCCGCCCGACCCTGCGCGTCGGCTGCGGGGTAAAGCTCCACACGCACCTCCCCCACCGCCTTGACCGAGTCGCCCATCTCGTCCAGAAACTCCACCCGCGCCTCGAGCAGCGTCCGACCCTCGAGCGATAAAAATCGAGAAGAAGGATAAATCCGAAGGCTCCTGGGCCCCGGCGACCAACTCTCCAAATCCGCTCCAAGCTCCTGCACCTGCACGCCCGTAGCGCCCTGCCCTTTCATCTGGCAGCCGCACAACGCTCCGCTCAGCAGCAGCACCATCGTCAAACTAGGAAATATTTTCCGAATCATCCGCCCAGCCCACCATACTGACCAAAACCCTCTTGTTCAACTCCCAACCGCTCCGCCCCCGGGTTCCAGCACACCTGCCGCCCAGGGGCACGTCGCCTAAATCGGCCCCTGAGCATCACATCGGCGCTCCAGCCGCTCCCAAGACCCGCCCGGTTAAGACTTCCACCATAACGCCCGAAGTTAAGATGGGCGGATTGACACGCTCTAAAGTCTGACGTATAATGACTTTGATTGTTCCGAACGATAGCAGCCGATGGGTCCGTGGCGCTCCGTTGATGGCAGGCTTTTGGAGCACTGGACACACCGGCAGCGGTCTGTGGAAAGCCAGACCGCTCTTTGCGTTCTCGGTTTGAGGGAGAGGGCGACATGAGCAACGACAGCCGCAACGTTCCTACGCACACCTCGCAGCAGCAGGCGAGCGCCGCGCGAAGGCAATTCCTCAAAACCACTCTGGCGGTCGGCGCCCCGTTGATCGTCACGATGGCCAGCCGTCCCGCCTTCGGCTGGGGCGAACCCTCCACCGTCAACTGGTCCTCAGGCATCAGCGCCAACCTCGCCTCAGGCGAACTGGGCGACCGACCCAAGGGACGCAGTCCGGGCTACTGGAAAACCCACCCCTGGCCCATGCCCTACGCCTCAGGCAACAAGTTCTACGACGTCTTCCAGTGCTACTTCCCCACCAACGGGCAGTACCCCGATCCCAACAAGAAGGTCATCGTCAACGGCTCTGAAAAACGCGTCAAGAACATCACGCTCGGCGACGTGATGAACTACAACGACGATCTGAACAAATGGAACAGCGCCGCCGCCTATCACGCGGTGGCTCACCTCTTCAACGCCGCCAGCGGGATGCCCTATCCCTTCTCCGTCGCCGGCGTCAAGAAGATCTTCTGCCGCGGCTACGGCGACCTCAACGGCGACTGGGAAGCCATCACCGACTTCTTCCAGATGTTCCAGACCTGACCCTTCTCGCCCCACGCCCGTCCCGGGTCGCCGCGCCCTCTTCGCCCGGTCGAATCCGCTTCTGCACTCCGCTCCCCAACCGACATAGCCGCGCCATCCTGGCCCGGTCAAATCGTCCCACATCTCAAGAACCTCGCGAGTCACCGACACCGCACCATCACCGACCGATCGACGCCAGGATCGGATCGACCTGGCAAGGCCCTACAATAAATCATCCTGACACCTTTTCCGGGTGACACCTTTTCCGGGGCCGGCGTCATCCCGCCCACGCGTGGACGGCCGCGACTGGACCACGCTCTGCCCGGTGGCCTGGCCCGCGCGGTGTTGCATCAACGCTGGGAGAAGCTCAAGCCGCTGTATGGCCAACGCTGGCAGATCGAGACGCGCTTCTCGATGGACAAACGCAAGTTCGGCCCCAGCCTGCGCGGTCGTTCGCATGCCGCTCAGCAACGCGAGTCGGTCTTCCGCCAGATCACCATGAACCTGTTGCTTGAACCCCCTACACCCCTGACGGGGTAGGTTTTCAACAGAGCAATCCTGAAACCTCTTCCGGGGCCAACCGATACAGCCGCGCCATCCTGGCCCGGTCAAATCGTCCCACATCTCAAGAACCTCGCGAGTCACCGATACCGCACCACCGCCGACCGATCGATCGAGACAGGGTCGCTCGCCCCCAAGCCACGTTCGGATCGACCTGACACGGTCGGGCAATAAATCATCCTGACACCTTTATTGGGGTGACGCCTTTATTGGGGGCCGTCCTACAACTGCGGGCTTGCCGGTGGGCCCAGGTCGTCCGTGGGACTCCACGCGGGGTCGGTGGTCAGCACAAACTTGTCGAGCACCAGGCCGTCCTCGCGAGCCCAGAGGTTGAGCGTGTGGATGCCCGGGGTGGTGATGGTGATGAAGGGAACAGCGGCGCTGTCCATGGTGGTCGAGGTCCAACGGAAACCGTCGGTTCTCCAGCCGGTGGTCTTGTCGCTGCTGGAGAGGAGATTGCCGTTGAGTCCCATGTGCGCCGAGTCATCCACGCCACCGCCCGGCGCCAGGCCGCGCGTCCAGATGTAGTAAGTTCCCGTGGTGGTGAAGTTGATGCGGTAGTCGAGTTGAGGACTGGTGTCGTCCACGTTGGAGCTGAAGGTCGTGCCGGTGTTCGCCAGCGCCTGCACAGCGGAGCCCGAGCTGCTGCTGAAGCTGGTGACCTCGGTCCAACTCTTGCCACTGCGGTCCACGCGACTGTGATAAGCCTCAGCCTCGATCACGACCAAGCCTGAAGACTCTTGGTACGCCACCGGTCCGGTGTTGACGAAGCCGGTGCCGGTGAGGTTGATGAGGT
>CAZBXW010000027.1:0-12158 GCA_964496285.1 uncultured Phycisphaera sp. | reverse complement strand
AAGTCGGGGTGACTGGATTCGAACCAGCGGCCTCGTGGACCCAAACCACGCGCTCTAGCCAAGCTGAGCTACACCCCGTCGTGGGCAAACACGCATTCTACCCGATCCCTCCAGGTCGGGGGGATGTACGCATCCCCGGATGAGCTAAACTGGACCCCATTCTCAGCCCCAACCACGAGTTCCAACATGAGCAACGCTGCCTCGAAAGAAAAAACCTTCTCCGCCCACTACATCTCCGGCACGCACTGGGACCGCGAGTGGTACCGCCCTTGGCAGGAGTACCGCGTGCTGCTGGTGAAGCTGCTCGATGAACTGCTGGAGCTGATGGAAACGAGCAAGGACTTCAAGTACTTTCAGCTCGACGGACAGACGTGCATCATCGAGGACTATCTCGAGATTCGACCGCAGAACACGCAGCGGCTGGCAAGGCTCATCAAGAGCGGTCGCATCCTCGTGGGTCCGTGGTACACGATGCCGGACCTCTTCTGCCCGGGCGACGAGGCGCTGGTGCGGAGCCTGCTGCTGGGGCAGCGGATCGCGCGGGAGTGGGGCGTGGAGCCGATGAACGTGGGGTTCATCTGCGACATGTTCGGGCACCCGGCGCAGATGCCGCAGATCTTCCGTGGTTTTGACATGCAGGACTGCGTGCTCGGCCGCGGCACCAACGAGAGCACCACGCCGATGTTCTTCCATTGGGAGTCGCCCGACGGGTCGCGCGTGTTCACCTACAAGCTTCAGGACCACATGGGCTACGGCGCCTTCGCGGTGCCGCGCGCGGTGATGGAGAAGCCCGCGGGGGTTATCGGCGAGCAGCACGCCCACATCGGCCAGGCGCTCAACGCGGTCAAGGACGATCCCCGGAAGTACGCGCAGGTGCAACAGGACCTGGCTGCCCAGGAGGTCGGCAAGTACGTCGGCCACGAGACGCGCCGATGCAACGGCGGCGCGGTGGCGCTAATGGACACGATGGACCACATCGCCCCGGCCAAAGACGTGGCGATGTATCTGAAGCTGATTCGCCAGGCCTGTCCCAACGTGGAGCCTGCGCACTCGACGCTGCCGCTGTTCTTCGAGGACGCGAGGAAGACCGCCGGTGCGTTGCCCGTGAAGAAGGGCGAGCTGCGCGAGCCGAGCCGGAACAAGGCGCCCTACCTCTGGCTCATCCCCTACTGCACCTCCTCGCGCGTCCGGATGAAACAGGCCAACGACCAGTGCCAGAACCTGCTGCAGCGCTGGGTCGAGCCGATGCTCGCCCTTGCAAACCTGCACGGAGCTGCTATCCCCACCCGGTTCCTGGACCTCGCATGGAAGTGGCTGATCACCAACCACGCGCACGACAGCATCTGCGGCTGCTCCATCGATCAGGTCCACCGTGACATGATGTTCCGCTTCGATCAGGTGCGGGTGCTGGGCGAGCAACTCAAGCACCAGGCCATCGGCGCATTGACCGCCCAGTGCTCCGACCTGGCTCGCAACGAGAAGGAATTCACGCTCACGCTGGTCAACCCGCTGCCCAGCGAGCGGAACGAGGTGGTGATCTTTGACGTGGACCTGCCCACGGATTACGCCTCCACGCAGACCGAGGGCTTCCGAACCCAGACCCAGAAAGCATTTGCGCTCGAGGACGCCTCGGGCAAACGCGTACCCTACCAGCGCCTGGGCTTCACGCCTGTGCACCAGGAGCGTTCCAGGTTTGCGCAGTACTGTTTCATCAATGACGGCCCCTTCACCCGCTACACCGTGGCCGCCAAGGTGAGACTTCCGGCGCTGGGGTTCACCTCGCTTCGCGTGACGCCCAGCGACACGCCCGTGCGACACTTAGGCACCCTGCGCACCGGGCCCACCGCGGCGGAGAACGAGCACCTCGCCATCGCCATCGAGCCCAACGGCACGCTCACCCTGACCGACAAGGCCTCGAAGCAGACCTACACTGGACTGCTGCTCCTGGAGGACCGCAGCGAGATCGGCGACGGCTGGTTCCACGGGCACAGCCTCAACGACGAGCAGACGCTCTCCGCCGCCTCGCCGGCGCAGGTCGCGGTGGTCCACGAGGGTCCGGAGGTCGTTACCTTTTCGATCACGGTCCGGCTCAACGTGCCCCTGCGTTACGACTTCGCCAAGGAGAGGCCCACCGAGGAGCGCGTGGACGTGGCCGTGACGCATCGCGTGAGCCTGCGGCGCTCGGCGCGTGTCGTGGACGTGCAGACCACCATTGACAACACGGCGCAGGACCACCGCCTGCGACTGCTCCTGCCGACCGACGCCACCGCCGCCAAGGTCTGGCACGCGCACCACCCCTTCGACGTGGCGCAGCGCCCCATCAAGCTCGACCCGGCCACGCACGACTGGCAGGAGGCGGAGATCCCGGAGAAGCCATTCCTGGGCTTCGAAGCGGTCGGCGGCGAACGCCGCGGGCTGGCGTTCATCTGCGGCGCGGGCCTGCACGAGGGCGGGGTCATCGACGACGCCCGGCGGACGATGACCGTCACCCTGATGCGCGGCTACCGCAGGACCGTCGGCACCGAGGGCGAGACCGACGGACTGGAGCTGGGCCGCATCGTCCACCATTACGCTCTGATGCCCTACAAGGGTCAGCTCCCGCGCCAGGAAATCCTCGACGAACTGGCCAAACTCCAGGCGGGCCTCTCCACACGCCAGACCGGGCCCCGCCCCTCGGGCTACCCGCCGATGACCGGCAAGAACCCGCCGCACGCGACCTATCTCGCGATGGACACCGGCCCGCTGGTGGTCTCGGCGATCAAGGCCAGCGACGAGGGCCAGGCGCTGGACGTGCGCTTGTGGAACCCCACGAGCAAGGCTCAATCTCACAAGCTCTTGTTCTGGAAACCGGTGCGGTCCGCCAGGATGCTCAAACTCAACGAGTCCGTCGATCCCACGGCGCAAGAGCCCAGGCGATCCGGGCCCACGGTGACAGTCGAGGCGGGTCCCCACGCCATCGTGACCGTGCGCGTCGAACTGTGAGCACTCGCCCTCAGCGCAGCGAGGCGTTGTAGTCGTCCACGATGCGCCCCACGAGTCGTACCCGCTCGATATCGCCCGTGGCGCTGATCTCATCGCTGATGCCCAACACCAACTTGGGCGCGAACAGTTCGATGCATCGCTTGGCGCATTCGACAAGCACCTGCTCGGGATAGGTCGTATCGAAGTAAACCGCGGGGATGCCGTCGAGCAGGAACAGCTCATCGCCCAGCGACGCCTTGGTTTCCTCGAGCGTGACGTCTCCCTGCGGCAGCGGCGTGATCGCCTCGATGCCGTCGAGGCCGCAGTCCTTCATCAAGGGGAGCAGCGGCTTGACGTTCCCGTCGAAGTGCGAGTGCACGAACTTGCCCGCCTTATGAAGCTGTTCCGTGCGCCGCTGATAGATCGGCTGGATGTACTTGCGAAACAGGTCCGGCGTCGTCACCGAGGCGTGGATGTTGTCGCCGTAGTTGATGATCTTGATCGGGCAGGCGTTGATCACCTCGATCATTCTCGCGTGGCACACCTCCAAAGCCTCGAAGTAGGCCTCGCAGACTTCGGGGTAGTCGTAGAGCGCCATGATCGCCGGCTCCACGTTCATGTCCTCCACGAAGAGCTGTTGGATGGAAGTGCGGCAGATGAACATCGTCGGCGCTCCGAGCCCGGCGTACTGCTTGCACAGACGGTCGTAGGTCGCCTGATTGAACCGCCAGTTCATGTGCCGCCGCCGCCAGGTGGCGATCTTCATGTCGCGCTCGTCGGCGATGGGCCACTTGATCGGCTCGTGCCAGCGGCTGTAGGGCGTGTTGATCCCCTCGAAACGCTGATCGCCCACCGGCGTATGCCAGACGACCTCGAAGCGGCCCCCGCCGTGGTCGATCCGTTGCACCGTGACGCGCGGGTCCTCGGTCGACTCGAAGCATTCGTTGAAGTAGTAGAGTCGATCCGAACACCCCAGCGACCGGTAGATGTCCGCGCGCGACAGGCCTTGGTACTTTTCGGGAAGCGGCTGCTTGAAGAAGATCTTGTCGTCGTACCAGGCGAGGATGCGCGGCTGCCAGATCACTTTGCCCCCGGCGCGTCCGAAACAGACGTCTTCGTGCAGCTTCCAGAGGTCAATCTGACTGTGATCGGTGGGTCGTGCTGAAAACTCTGGGGCGAGCGTGTTCATGACGCAACCCTCTCCGCCAGCGCATCAGCCACGTCGGGCAAGCGGCCTGCCGCATCGTATCGGCCAAATTGTTTGGCGGTATCGATCAGTGTCAGCAGGTTCTCGTCCGGGGTATCGCGTCCACATTGGTCGCCGGTGGAGAGGATGAATCCACCGCCCTCACCGGCGTCGTGCATCGCGCGCAACGCCGCCCGTCGCACGTCGGCGGGCCCGCCTTGGAGCATCACGCGTGTGGTGTGAAGGTTGCCCATGAGGCTGATCTGTCGCCCTCGTGATCGCTTGACCTCCGCCAGGTCCACGTCACCCATCGGAGCGATCTCCAGCGGGTTGACGGAGTCGATGCAGGTGTGCTCCACGAGCAGGTCCACCAACACGCGCGACTTGCCGCAGGAGTGGAGCATGGTGGGCACGCCCGCCTCGCGGCACATCTTCGACCACTTCGCCAGCGCCGGGATGGCGTACTTCTTCGCCAGCGATGGCGAGGCGAGAGTGATCGTGCCCGAACCGCCAAAGAGGATGTAGTCGGGCTTGGCGGTGAGCAGCAGTTCCAGGGCAAGCGTTCCGTGCGCCAGGTCCAGTTCGTGCCATTCATCCAAGATTTCTGGGCATTCCGATAGCGCGAAGGAGAGCGGTTCCACGCCGCCCTCGATGGCGTTCATCCAGGTGTGGAACCCGGGGTAGGTAACGCTCACGCCCCAGGCTTGGTTGCGACGCTCGCATTCGCTGCGCATCTCGCTGCAGGTCTGGGTGTCGAGGGCGATGGGCGCGAGGTGCATCCATTTGAATTTGATCCAGTCGCGCTGCAGGTCCCTGATCGGCTTGATGGTGGGCGAGGGTGGGTCGCGTCGCATCACCGTGGTCTGGCTGGTCAGGTCCCCGTCGGGGGTGCGGATGAGCGTGTCGCGCACCATGGCGTCGATGTCGTCTCGGTAGCTGTCCTTGTTCGTGATCTGAAGACGGGATTGGTCAAATACAAGCGGGGCGTAGCAGCACGAGGCCATCCACGCTTCCGACCCAAGCCAGTCGGTGACGTGGAGGTAGGCTTTCCAAAGAGGAATCTTCTTGTATAGATAGATGTCCCAGTAGGGCAGCCCGGTGCGCTTGCAGGGAATATAGTTTGAAGTGTCGGGCGCGACCGGCACGCGGTCGCTGAAGCGGCGGGTAATACCTGCCAGAAAGCGCGCTTTGGGAGTCATGGAAACCTCGGCATGACCAAGAGTCGCTGGTTTCTCAATGTCCCGCGGGTTGGCCCTCGGGGTGGGCGGCGATCCACTGGTCATTGCGTTTGCCGGGGTCGCCGTATTGGTTGCCGGCGCGGTCCTTGCCGCGGGCGAGGTAGATCTGGAACGGGCCGTTGGCCTCGTTGATGAACTTCACGGTGCTGGGCATGTAGCGCATGGTGTACCCACAGCGGCGTTGCGTCCCGTTGTTGGCGTTGGAACCGTGGATAAGTCGGCCGTCGTGGAGCGAGGCCTGGTTGGGCTTGAGGATCAAGTCCACCGCCTTGGATTCGTCGAACTGGTCTTGTCGGATCTCGGTGCGAAAGACTTCCCTGGCCGGGTCCTTGACGGGCTCGTAGTCGCTGAATCCGTGGTGGTGGGTGCGAGGGATGACGCGCATGCAGCCGTTGGCGGGCGTGGAGTGATCGATCGCCAGCCAGACGGTGACGACGCGCATGGGTTCGAGTCGTCCCTTCCAGTAGGCGGAGTCCTCGTGCCAGGGGACGCGTTTGCCCACGGCTGGGGGTTTGCAGATGAAGTGGCTGGACCAGAGGACGATGTCCGGGCCGAGGATCGGCTCAACGAGGTCGAGCACTTCGTCGTCCAGGAGCCAGTCGAAGAGTTTGGGGTCCCAGAAGTGCGGCACGTCCATGTGCTCGGGCGAACGTGAGACCCTGTCGTGCGTCCACTGGTGCAGCAGCGACTCGAATCGCGATTTGAGGGCGTCGAACTTCGCGGGCGTGAAGACCGGCTGATCGAAGAGGAGATAGCCCTCGTCGTTGAAGGCGCTGACCTGTGCGGTGGAGAGTCGCGGCGCGGTGGCGGTGGGCATCGGTTTCTCCAGGGAATGAGGTTTGACTTCCGGGAGCTTGCTTCCGGGGGTTTCACTTCCGGCAGGGTTACTATATCCCGGTTTATGTGATGAATCATGCGTTGAAACGATCAATTTTTACGTTTTAATGATGTTTCGGCGTTCGGTACACTGGAGCCGATGCTGATCGAGAGTCTTAACCATGTCGCGCTGCGGGTGACGGACGTGCCGCGAAGCGTGGCGTTCTACCGCGACGTGCTGCGTCTGGAGGTGATGGAGCGACCGGGCTTCAGTTTTCCCGGCGCCTGGCTCCGTGTCCGCGGCGAGCAGGAGCTGCACCTGATCGGCGGAACCACGCGTGACGCCACGGGCGGCAGCCGGGGCAATCACTTTGCCCTGCGTGTGGACGACATCGCCGGTTGGGCTGAGCACCTGCGTCAGTGCGGCGTGGCGTTTCGTGGGCCCCATCGCAGGCCCGACGCGGTGCAGCAAATCTTCGTCGAAGACCCGGACGGCCACGTCGTGGAGCTGTGCAGCGGCGTCTGAGTGTGGCAGGAATCAGGCTCGGACGTGCCACCCGAACCCGAGGGTTCAAGGTGGAACATCGTCGCGGGTCGGTTGGCGTCGCAGGTAGAGCACGTGGTGTTCGTAGACGGGCGTGGAAGTGGTGTAGGGCACGTGGTCCCAGCGGTCGGTGCGGACCTTGGTTTCGGTGCGTTGGCCGCCTTGCTCGGTGACCACGCGAGTGGTTTCGCTGCGGGGGATCAGGTCGTAGCCGGTGCTGGTGGTGGAATCGATCCATCGCTGGCTCCAGATGGCCAGGTCGGCGCCGATGGTGGCGGCAAAGCGGCGCAAGTCCTCCGCCAGCAGGTGCGAACTGTTGAAGCGTGACGTGCCCACGAGCGTCGCTGAAGCGTAGAGGTCCTGCTGCACCTTCAGCGCATCCTGCGTGCCCACTTCGAGCACGGTCACCGCCTCCACCGGAGCGAACGAGGTGGTGGGCGAGGCGGGAACGTAGTAACGCTCAAAGCTCGACTGGCAGCCACCAAGGACCAGCAGAATCGGCAACGTCAGACATCGGTGGACGATGGATCGAAGCATGGACCTCACCAGAGGATCGCTCACGACCCGGGGCGAAGGCGAGCGCGGCGCGTCAGTCTTCGTCCGCGCGGGGCTTGTATTGAGAGACGATCTGCTGCTGCACGTTGAAGGGGACCGGGTCGTAGTGGCTCAGCTCCATGGCGTAGGTGCCCTGACCGGCGGTGACGCTCTTGAGCTGGTTCTGGTAATTGGCGACCTCGGCCAGGGGGACGATGGCCTTGATGACCGCCAGTCCGCCCGGGAGCATATCGCTGCCCTGGATACGCCCGCGTTTGCCCGAGAGGTCGCCGGTGATGTCGCCCATGAAGCGGTCGGGGACGGTGACCTCGATCTTGACGCAGGGTTCGAGGATGACGGGCCTGGCCTTGGCCACGGCGTCGATGAAGGCCTTTTTGCCGGCGGTGATGAAGGCGACTTCCTTGGAGTCCACGTCGTGGTGCTTGCCGTCGTACACCTCCACGCGGACGTCCTGCAGCGGATAGCCCGCGATGGCGCCGGTCTCGAGCACCATGCGGACGCCCTTCTCGATGGCGGGCAGGTACTGCTTGGGCGGGTTCCCGCCGAACGTGTCGTCGACGAACTCGAAGCCCGCGCCGCGGTCCAGCGGCACGACGCGAAGGTAGACCTCGCCGAACTGTCCGGCGCCGCCGGTCTGCTTCTTGTGGCGGTGGTGGCCGTCCGCTTTGCTCGTGATCGTCTCGCGGTAGGCGATCTTCGGGGGCTTGGTGTCCACCTCGATCTTGTAGCGGTTCTTCAGGCGTTCGAGGACCATGCGCAGGTGCAGCTCGCCTAATCCGTAGATCACCGTCTCGTGCGTGGAGGGGTCGCGGACGAGCTTGAAGGTGGGGTCCTCTTCGAGGATGCGGTGGAACGCGTCGGCGATCTTCTGCTCGTCGCCGCGGCTCTTGGCGGTGATCGCCAGGCCGTACATCGGTTCGGGAAAATCCATCGGCTTGATGTGGATCTTGTCCTCGTCGTGATGGTCGTGCAGCACCGCGTCGCGGTGGACCTCGTCCACCTTGGCCAAGGCGGCGATGTCCCCGGGGATGGCCGCGTCGATCTCGATCTTGTCCTTGCCCATGAGTCGGTAGAGATGGCTGACCTTCACGGGCTTCTTCATCTCGCCCTGCCTCGGGTCGCCGACGAAGACCTGCGACCCGGGGCGGAGGGTTCCCTGGTGGACGCGGAAGACGCAGAGCTTGCCGATGAACGGGTCGATCATCACGTCAAAGACGTGCGCCAGAGCGTGGCGTTGCGGATCGGGGGAGCACTTGATGATGTGGGCCGGGTCTTCGCCGCGGATGAACGGCCGGGGGTTGCCCTCGAGGGGGTTGGGGGCGAGCCTAGCGAAGACTTCGAGCAGTTCCTTGATGCCCACGGGATTCTCGGGGTCGTTGTGCGGGCGCGCGGCGGTGAAGCAGACGGGGATGAGGTGCCCTTCGCGCAGCGCTTTCTCGAACGGGTCGTGCAACTGCTCGGGCTTGACGTGCCCCTGTTCGAGGTAGACCGCCATGAGGTCCTCGTCCACCTCGACGACCTGGTCGACCAGCGCCGCGTGAGCCGCCTTGACCGAGCCCAGGTCGCTCTGGGCGTCGTAGTCGTCGGCGGTGAAGAAGCAGTCGGTGACGCCGTGGGCGCCCTTGACCGGGAGGTTGATGGGCAGGAACTCGCGGCCCAGGGCGTCCCGGATGTCGCGCATGAGCTGGGGCAGGTCCGCGTTCTCGTGGTCGATCTTGTTGACGATGAGCATGCGGCAGAGGTCGCGCTCCGCGGCGCGCTGCAGCATGCGTCGCGCTCCGGGCTCCAGGCCCGCCGCCGCGTTGACCACCACCGCCACCGTCTCGACCGCCGGCAGGACCTCCACCGCCTGACCGGCGAAGTCGGCGTAGCCCGGGGCGTCGATGAGGTTGATGTGTCGCCCCTGGTAGTCGCACGACGCCAGCGCCGAGAAGATGCTGTGACGGTGCGCCTTCTCTTCGTCGGTGTGGTCGCTGAGCGTGGTGCCTTTCTCGACGCTGCCCAGGTGGTGCAGGGCGCCGGCCTCGCGCAGAAGCGCTTCGAGCAGGCTGGTCTTGCCGCTGCCGGCGTGGCCCACGAGCACGATGTTGCGGATGTCCGCGGTGGTGTAGTTGGGCATGGCGAAAGGGCTCCTTGAAACTCAAGGGGGGAACAGAAGCGTGAGTTTAGGCGTTGGGGCCGGGCCTGCAAGCGCGGCGGCTCGCTCAGCGCAGCAGGTTGTACTTCACGATGCACCACAGGGCGCGAACGCCGTCCTTGAACCCGATCTTCTTGCCCTCTTCGTAGGTGCGTCCGCTGTAGGAGATGCCCACCTCGAAGATGCGAAGGCGTTGCCCGTTCAGCCGCAGCTTGGCGACCTTGGCGGTGATCTCCGGCTCGAACCCGAAGCGGCGTTCCTCGATGGTGATCGCCTGCACGACCTCGCGGCGGAAGACCTTGTAGCAGACCTCCATGTCGGTGAGGTTGAGGTTGGTGAACATGTTGGAGAAGAGTGTGAGGTACTTGTTGGCCAGGGAGTGCCAGAAGTAGAGGACACGGCGGCTCTCGCCGCCCGCGAAGCGTGAACCGAACACCACGTCCGCCTCGCCGCGAAGGATCGGCTCGAGCAGCCGGGGGTATTCGCGCGGGTCGTACTCGAGGTCGGCGTCCTGGATCAGGACGACATCACCGCGGGCGGCGGCGAAGCCGGTGCGCAGCGCAGCGCCTTTGCCTTGATTGACCGTGTGATGCAGGGCGCGAACGACGCCGTTGGACTTCGCCGCCAATTCATCGACGACCCGACCCGTCCCGTCGCGGGAGCAGTCGTTGACGAGGATCACCTCCTTCTCCAGCGGCGAGGCGAGCACTCTCTCCACGATCAGGTGCAGCGTTTTCTCTTCGTTGTAGGCGGGGATGACCACCGAGAGCTTCATTCGAGGGCAAGATAACCCTGCGCGCCTCGCACGCCAAGCCGGTGCGGTATCTTCTTGGGCATGTCGCTGGCGGACCTGGATCGCAAGCACCTCTGGCACCCCTTCACGCCCATGCGACAGTGGTGCGACGCGGAGCCGACGGTCATCGTCGCAGGCGATGGGCCCTACCTCCTCGACGACCGCGGCTGTCGGTATCTCGACGGCGTGTCGTCGCTCTGGTGCAACGTTCACGGCCACCGCGCCTCGGCGATCGACGCGGCCATCCGCGATCAGCTCGACAAGATCGCCCACTCGACGCTGCTGGGTCTGGCCAGCGAGGCGAGCGTGCGTTTCGCGGCCGAGCTGGTGGCGCGTGTGCCGCGGGGCTTGACACGCGTGTTCTACAGCGACGCCGGCGCCACGGCCCTGGAGGTCGCCTTCAAGATGGCGGTGGGCTACTGGTTCCACATCGGACAGCCCCGCAAGAGCAGGTTCATCGCCATGCGCGGGGCCTACCACGGCGACACCACCGGGGCGATGAGCGTGGGCTTTAGCGACCTGTTCCATCGGCCCTTCGCTTCGATGTGTTTCCCCGTGACGTGGTTCGCTTCACCGCACGATCACCGCATCCCCAAGCGTGGCGGCGTGGGCCTGGACCCGCAGATGGAGCCCAGCCTCGCCGAGCTTGAGATGCTGCTGGACCGGCACGCCCAGGAGACCGCGGCTGTGGTGCTCGAGCCGGTGATGCAGGGCGCTGCGGGCATGCACGCGCAGCCGGCGGGCTTCGTCAAGCGCGTGGCGGAGCTGTGCAGGCAACAGGACGTGCTGCTCATCGCCGACGAGGTCGCCACCGGGTTCGGACGCACCGGCTCGATGTTCGCCTGCGACCAGGAGGACGTTCGACCCGACCTGCTCTGCCTGGCCAAGGGGATCACCGGCGGGTACCTGCCCCTGGCGGTCACGCTGAGCACCGAACGCATCTTCGAGGCCTTCACCGGCCAGGCCCACGAGCAAAAGACGCTGTTCCACGGCCACACCTACACCGGCAACGCCCTGGCCTGCGCCGCCGCCAGCGCTTCGCTTGGGCTGTTCGACCGGACCCGACTGCTCGAGCACATCCACGCCTCGTCGGATCTTCTGCGACAACGACTCAGCGCCATCGCGCACCTGCCGGGGGTCGTCGACGTCCGGCAGCGCGGCATCATGGCGGGCATCGAGATCGACCGACCCGCCGCGCCGATCTGCCTGGTCATGCGAAAACGTGGCGTCATCCTCCGACCGCTGGGCAACGTCGTGGTGCTCATGCCCATCCCCGCGATGAGCCTCGACCTGCTGCAACAACTGCTCGATGTCGTCACGCAAACGCTTAAGGAGCTTGCGCCATGAGATGGACGCTCGCACTGGCCCTGGGCCTGATCGTCGGCTGCGCCGCACCACCGCGGGACCGGGGCGACTCGGTGTCGCTGCAGATCGTCCTCTTCGCGGCGCGGAACGACGGACGCTACACCTACTTCGAGCTGGGAGCGGATCGGCTGTTGAAGTTCGGCGGCGGACGCAGCGCCACCGTGCGCGCCGCTGAACCTGCGGCCCAGCTCAGCGACGCGGACCACGCCAGCCTCGTGGCCCTGGTCGAGCAACACCGCCTGCTCCAGGCCAGGGGCCGGATGTTCGCCGGCAAGGGGAAACAAGTGCGCTACGAAGTGGAGCTTCGCATGGGCGATCGCTCGCGCAAGTTCCAGTGCGTGGACGACGAAGTCCCCGGAGTGGCGCAGCTGCACGAGGCCCTGTTCGACCTGCAGGGGCGCGGAAGATACGAGTTCAAGCGGATCCAGTGAGTGGGTGCGGGGATCGGGGATCGGGGATCAGGGGTATTTCGTAGCCTGGGCGTCCGCGCCGCAGATTCAATTCTCCGCGCTCACCGCCTGCGCTCTGCCGCGCGACCCGAAGATGACCCCGGTGCTGCTGGC
>CAZBXW010000026.1:0-16350 GCA_964496285.1 uncultured Phycisphaera sp. | reverse complement strand
TGCCGCCAGCCCCGGCGTTGTCGATCAGCTCCAGCACCGAGGTGCCGCCGAGGGTCAGGCTGCCGGTGACGACTGTGCGGTCGGAAAGGCCCGCAGGCGGAGTACCGCCGGGGGTTCCCAGTTCAACCTGTTCCGTGCCGTTTTGCGTGTAGGCACCGACATTCTGGGTGCCGATGGAGTTGCCCGCCGCGTGGAAACCTGCGGCGTTAACCGTGACGTTGCCGCTGATCGTGCCCGTGCCGCCGAGGGTGGCGGCGTTGACGGTGACAGGCCCGCTGCCGGTGCCCGATCCGGTGGTGTTGTTGACCAGCAGCGTGCCCTGATGCACGGTGGTTCCGCCGGTGTAGGTGTTGGCAGCAGCGAGGGTCAGCGTGCCCGTGCCATCCTTGGTAAGGGTGCCGGTGCTGGTGGCGATCGGGTCGTTGACGGTGACGTTGCCAGCTCCGCCGAAGGTCACGTTCTGATTGGTGGCAGTGATGGCGCTGCCGCTGGTGACATCGAGGGTGAGCGTGCCGCTGTCGGAGTTGATGCGGGCGGCGCTGCCGAGGGTGATCAAGCCGGCGTAGGAGTTATTGCCGCTGATGTTTCGTAAAGCGCCGCCACTGGAGGGGCCAGAACCGTTGAGCGAGAGCGCCTCGGCTCCGACGGCGATGTTGTTCTGGAGTTCCAACGCCGCACCGGAGGTCACGCTGGTGTTGCCGGTCGTGGAACCCAGGGCGTTGGCGTGACGGATGTTGAGCGTGCCTGCGTTGACGCTGGTAGTACCGGTGTAGCTGCTGTTGCCGGTGAGAACCCACTTGCCAGCGTCGATCTTCGTGACGCTCACCGCGCCGGTGCCGTTATTGTTGATGGCGGTGGCAAAGATATTGTCACCGGTGTTGGTGCCGCCGAGCGTCCAGATACGGGTCTGGTTGGTGGTCGAGTAGCCGTAGGGATTCGAGGTATTCGAGAGGTTGACGGCAGATGCGCCGGAGGACTTGATGGTTGCGCCCAAACCACTGCCAGACCCTGTGTTCATGCCAAACTGAGAGGAAACCGTCAAAGGATCGGTCGCGTTGAAGGTCAAGGTCGCCGCGTTGGCCAGACCCATGGTCGCGGCGTTGATGGTGGCCGCACCGGACGAGTTGATGGTGTAGGTGATGTTCAGGCTGGCGTGGTACGTCCCAAAAGTGTTGGGCGCCGAAAATCCCGAAGCGACACCCGACAGTGTGCCGCCGGTCAGGTTGAGCGTCTGGGGAAGGGAATAAACGCCGCCGTTGGTGCTGTCGATGGTGCCACTGACATTCCAAGTGGCATTTGTGCCACCACCCGGGTTGGTGAATGGCAGTGCGTTGGCATTGTTCAACCCGGTGTTCACAATCTTCGCCCCGTTAGCGACGGTGACGACCGCAGAGGCGGAGGAGGCGATGGCACTATTGCTGTTGGTGGACAACTCCAGCGTGCCGGCGTTGACCGTGGTGTTGGCGGTGTAGGTGTTGACCTGCGAGAGCACGAGCGTGCCCAAGCCGTTCTTCTGCAAGCCGTCGCTGCCCGCCACAGGGCGGCCGATGGTAAACGTTCGGCCGAGCGTGGTCACGTCGATCACCGGCAGCCCGCTGGAGACGTCCAGCGTCAGGGTGTTCGACGCCCCGCCGATGGTGTAGTTGTGCGAGGTGTCCAGTACCGTGATGTTGCCGATGGTCCGGTTCGTGTCCAGTGTCACGATCCGGTCGGCGGTGATCACGTCGTCGAACGTGGCGGTGTTGTTGGCGCCGTTAGCGAAAGTTCCGCCCGACCACTTGGTGGTGTCGCTCCAGTTGCCGGCGGAGTCGGCGTTCCAGGTGCCGCTCTGTGCGTGAACTGACGTCGACGAAACGGTCAACGTGCCAACCACCAGCGCAGCGGATGCCAAGGATCGGAGCCTTCGCAGGGTGACGTTGAGTTGGCGGTGAAGATAAACTTGCATCGAGGTCTCTCCTTTTTGTCCTAGAGCAAAATCCGGATCCAAGCCCGACTACCATCCATCACGCACGACGAGACGCAACAATGAGAACACGACAGATCACGCGAAACATTACGAAAGAACTGCAGAACTTCCAAGAAACAAAGTGCGAACAACTGACGATCCAAACGCAGCGCCAACATCATGGCTTCAATGTACTGCGGCCATTATGACCTGTGAATCATCGCCGTCAAGAGTATAGATGCGGAAAATTAATATGCGCAAAGCGCACAATGGTTATCATTAATGTCTTAATATGATTGTTATCAAGTGTTTGCAGTCTGCTACTCAATTGATTTGCCGGTACGTTATTAACCGCAAAAAAATGGTTCCGCCTCTGTACCGCTGATTTTGGCCGCTGATGATCGCGGATGAACGCGGATGAAATGCTCGGCCGTTGCAGCCCCACCTTGCCAGGTTGGACTTCGATTGCGGGCCTTCGTGCCCATCGGGTTCTTGCCAGAGCGCTCGATCTTCCATGTCTTAACCGCGTTCATCGGCTGCTGAATCGCGCTCGCCACAGACCGGGGCGATCGGCAGAGCGATCAGGAGGTCTGTCGTTTGCGGTAGCGGATCGGGGTGGTGCCGAAGGCCTGCCGGAAGGCTCTGCCGAAGTGCGCCGAGGAGCTGAAGTGCAGTTGCTGGGCGATCTGGGCGACCTGCAGGTCGGAGTGAGCGACGAGTTCACGTGCCTTGTGGAGTCGGCGATTGCGCAGCTCCTGGTAGACGCCCCGGCCCAGGTCGCGCATGAAGGCGCGTTCGAGGGTTCTTCGTGAGACGCCCACGTGATCGACAACCTGCCCGACGGAGTGGATCTCGGTGATGTGGTCCCAAACGAAGCGGAGAGCCTTAATGACGTATGGGTCCGAAGCCGCCAGCACGTCGGTGCTCCGCCGGGTCTGCACGCCCGCGGGAGGGACGAGCACCTGTGCGGGAACGTGCTGCTGGCCGGCGATCAGTTGGCGGAGCAGGTCCACGGCAATCTGAGCGATTCGGCGATGATCCAGTTCGATGGCGGAGAGCGGGACCTGGGCGCTCTCGCAGAGGAAGCGGTTGTTGCCCACGCCCAGGACCGCCACGTCGTCGGGGACGCGCAGCCCCGCCTCGCTGACCCACTGGCAGTAGAGGTCCGCCACCAGGTCGCCGTGGCTGAGCAGGCCCAGGGGTTTGGGCAGCGTGAGCAGCCAGCGGGTGAAGTTCTGCTGTCGGACCACCCACAGGTCCTGCCCGGGCCCGACACGCGTGCGAAGCTCCTGCATGTTCTGACGCCCCAGGTGGCACTCGATGTCGCGCTGGCGCACCGCGGCAGCGAAGCCCTCGTAGAGCAGGCGGAACTCCGCCCAGGGGTCGTTGCCCATGTAGGCGACGTGGCGATAACCACGCTCCGCGAAGTGTTCAGCCGCCACCGCCCCGAAGGTCCTCCAGTCGTTCTCCACGGTCGGCGCCTGCACCGCTTCGTAGGGACCCAGCGCCTGACCGATCTGCACGATCGGGAGATTGCGTCGCAGCAGGTCGTTGAGCTGCGGCCCGGTGGGGTTCCAGCTGAGGATCGCCCCGCGCAGGTTCAGGTCCTTGGGGATCTCCGCGATGTAGCGGGTGAGGTTGATGAGCTGCCAGCGATTGGCGCGAGCCAGCTCCAGCAGGTGCAGCGCCAGGGGGCCCTTGGCGTCGATCGAGACGGCGATGGGCGTCCAGTCGCTGGTGGTTTCGAGCAGTTGATGCGTCGGGGCGTTCTTCATCATCCGCGGCTCTTCTGGTACGGGGCGTCGTGCGAGTTACAGACGGACACGTCGCCGCTCATCTTCTCGCATCGGGTCAGGCGGTCAAGGCCGAGCGCCGCTGGCTCATCGCCAGCCGCAACTGACGCGGAAAATGCGACTCGGATGGGGCCGGATGATTCTGAGCCGACGACTTTGACAACTGCTCGGGGTCGGTTCGAGTCCGATTCATCCGATTCATCCGACCCAAGCGAGTCGCCTTGTTGACGCGGGATCAAAGAGGTGTCGAGTCGGCGAGCGGCGCTCAAAGCAAGTGCAGCTGCTCGTCCAGGCGGATCCGCCGCGCCGCGCCGCCGGGGGGCTTGACCTCGATGCTGTACCGTCCCTGGCGCGGGCCGCTGAGCTTAAGCTCCAGCGTCTGCTCGCCCGGGTTCAACGCCACGACGTGGAGACTGTCGGTTTGGCGCTCGGCGCCCATCCAGCGCAGGATGGTGGTCTGTTCGCCCTTGGGCAGCGGCGGCATGCCGCGCGACTCCTGGATGACCCCCCCGTGCAGCGCCGCGAAGGTCATCCGCAGCTGCGCCTTGCCACGCCGCAGCGAAGCGTGGCTCTCGTCACGCTTGCACTGGGCGTAGGTGTGGAAGCGAGACTCGACGCCCAGCTTCGTCACCTCGTTCTGGCCCAGGACGTGATCGATCACCAGCCAGTAGGCGTTGTCCACGAACAGGAACAGGCGACCGATGAACCGCGCCGGCAAGCGCGGCAGATAAATCCGTGTCGCGTCGATGCGCACGCCCGAGAGACGCGAACCGCTCACCAGCTCGGTCTTCTCGCAGCTCGCGTCCTTGGCGCAGCCCAGCCCCTCGACGAAGAGCGTGCTCTTGGAATCCGGGCCCCGCGTGTAGAGGTCCGTGCCCCGCCCACCGAACGTCGTGGTGAGGTACCCGGTGTCGTGCTGGTCGGTGATCATCAACTCGCCGTTGACCCGGCAATGGAAACTCAGCAGGTCGATCATGCCGTGGCCCATGACCTTGGCGGAGCCGCCCCGGATGGACATGCGCAGGCTCGGGAACGCCTCGTCGTCCGCCAGCACCGCCCACTCCATGCCGCGGTACACGCGTGCCACGGGGACCGGCGACTCCTGGTGCTCGGCGCGGTACTGCGCCATCTCCTGCACGCTGGGGATGACGTGGGCCGCGTAGAGCAGGTCGCCGTTGGCAGCGAACCCCTTGATGGTGCTGGGTTGCTGCGGTTCCACGCGCTGCGGCAGATAGGCCGCCGCTCGCATCGCCGCCTGCTTCAGACCCGTGCGCTGCGCCAGCATGAAATAGAAACAGGCCGGGTGCCACCCGTCGTTGTCGCCAAAGGAAAGCCCGGTGAAGTCCACCGGGAACAGCAGCGACTCGCCCAGCTCCTTGATCTTCAGCGCCGGGTGCTTCTTGCCCGTGGCGTTCTCCCAGCTCAGCACGTAGCGCATCGAGTAATTCATGCCGTAGTTCCAGTACCCGGTGCCCTCGGGGCAACCCCCGCCGTTGGCGACGTAGGAACTGAAATAGGCCGCGAGCGATTTCTCGACAAAGGGGACGAGCTTAGGCGCCTCGCGCCGATCCTCGTGGAACGCCAGCGCCATCATCCCCATCCCGCCTGAGCACACGCCGTTCCAGTTCGACCAGCTCTTGTTGGCCCACCAGGGCGGCGCCGTCAGACACTTGACCGCCGCCTTGAGATGGAAACGGTCGATCACGTCGAAGAAAACCTTCTGCTCCTGCGCCGTGAGGTCCGGGCGGAAATGGTCGTACATCAAGGCGATCGCGGTGGACTGCTCGCCGTAGGTCAGACAAAAAGGCATCACCGCGCTCGCCGGCGTCTGGGCGTTGGCCTCGCAGCTGATCTGGTTCCACTTCAGCAGCCCCGCCAGGTGCTTCATCGCGGCGCGACGATACTCCGCCTTTCTCTTGAGCACCCAGGCGCAGGTCAGACACTCCAGATGACTCTGCACCCACCGTCCCGCCACGCTGTACGACGGGCCCTGACCCTCCGCCAAAGGCTCCGCTCTGACCAGATAGTCCGCGCCGCGGATCACCTGCTCCGCCAGGGTCTGAAGGAACGGGCTGTGCAGGCGTTCGTTGAGCTTCGACGCCAACTCAGCGGTGACGTACAGACGCGGCGAGGCGATAAGCTTGGTAGCCATAGTTGTCTGGAACTCTCCGATGTCGCTGGCGCCGGGGTGCGCATTGGCGTGGAGGCTCGAGAGCCCCCAAATGCAACCCACGCCCGCGATGGCCCAGCCCGACCCGAGGATGAACCGCCGTCGCGTCGAAGGCAATGGCGCTTCCGCCCCTGTTCCAACTGCGCCGGCAGCTCAGCCGTCACTTGCCCGACTTGCCCAGCAGTTCCACCATGGCCTGGCCCATGCCCAGGCCGACGTTCATGTAGGTCTTGGCGTTGCCGCCGTAGTGGGCGTTGCCAGAGCTGCCCATGCTCAGCGGGTGGGCATAGACGGTGGCGACACTGCCCTTGAACTCGGGGTGCTTGGCGGGATCAGCCAGAGCCATCTTGGCGTCGAAGACCGTCTTTTCATTGCTCGGGCCGCTCTCCTTCGTGGTTTGGCCCAGAGTGGCGCAGACAAACTTCGCGTTCGGGGCGTTGAAGTCCTTGCGGAGGGCCTTGATCAGGTTGACCAGATTGCGCTCGTACATCGCTGCGTGCCCAGCGTCGCCGCTGTCTTTCTCGCCCTGCCACCAGAGGAAGCCCACGACCTCGTAGCCCTTGGCGTCGGGATAGTACTTCTTCAGATCCGCGAGAATCGCCTTGGCATTGGCGACGTCGTCGTCATACTGCTTGCCCGCGTACCAGCCGTGCGTGGGGACCTCCGGCGTCGTGCCCTTCTCCCATCGGCCGTGGCGCACCTCATCCTTGTAGCCCGGATAGAGGTACGTCTTGCCGTCCTTGGGGTCGGTGAACTCGGTCCGCTCGCTGCCCGGCGGAAGCAGGTCCCACCCCAAGCTGCGGTTGCCGATCGAACTCTTGAGGATCATCACCGGCGCATCGATCGCCTCCCCCAGCGTGTACCCGATGCCGATCTCGATTCCGATCTTCTTCTTGCCCTGCACGGTGAGCCACTCGTTGCGGTAGATGTTGGCGCTGGCGCCCTTCTGCATCACCGAAACGTTGCGAACGTCCGTGCGCGTGGTCCAGTTGCCCGCGTCATCCACGAGAAACGGATACAGCCCCTCCTGCTTCACCGCCCTGCTCAGTGCCCCGTCCTTGTCCCCCTCGACACCGCCCATCTCCAGCGTGTTAGACTGGCCCATAATGATGAACACCTGCACCGGCTTGGACATGTCCGCGGGCTTGCCATCCGGGTCGGGAAGATCACCCGCCACGCTCCGAGCAGCCCACAACCCAAGCGCCAAACCGAACGCCCCCACGACCACCACCAACCTTCGCGGCTGAATCATCATCGCAAAGCTCCCTGTAAAAAAGTGCTGCATCCCGAAACATTCACGCTGGTTCTCGACCAACGACCAAACGTCGAGCTTACCGATTCCAACCCATCGCGAATATACCCCATTGCGACATCCGTGTAACTCTCGTGCGACAACTCAACCACCGGAAACCCTGCAATATCCCATCGCAAGCGCGACCGCGACCCGTCGCGATCAGCGTCTTTTCCGCAGCCGCACCCTGGCCCTTACACCCTGTCGCTGGGCGACCGACTCGTCCTTCGACCACGCCGCCCATCCGGCAACATTTAGCTCCGGGTCACTGATCCGGGGCTAATTGCCTGACACCTTTTCTGCCCCTGCGTCTGATCATGCGTTTCTCTTCCACGCCTACGCAACGAAATAGGATCGGGCGGGTTTACCAACCCAGTCCTTGATCGTTCCATAGTCCGTCGGCGCATACTGCCCAACCGGGTCGACGCAGGAATCAGCCGCGATCTGGTCTTCGATTCCCGCGCCCCAGTACACGCCATTGACCAGCAGCCGGCGAAGCGATGCGTCGCGCAGGTCCGTCGCCGCCCCCATCGTCGAGCACATCACTCGACCCGTGCCGCGCGTCACGTCCGGCTCCCGAATCCAGGCGATCGGCATGGTCGGCGTCCAAGGCCTGGCCGGATCGTCCGAGTTCATCCCCTCAAGCACATGGCCATCCATCAGCACCCGCGCGTCACCCGGGGGCTGCGCGACATACACATCGCTCGGACCCCACGCCCGGCCCACTCCGCGCAGGATCGGATGATCGACCATCGTCGCGCGGGGCACAGCCAGCGTCGATTCAACTCGGTGACGACCATGGTGGCCCGACCATTTCTCGCCCAGGACCTGTCGGCCAAAGCCGCCCAGGTACTCGCCCTTGTTGTCGCTTGAAAACTTCGCATACGGGCTCTGACGATTCTTCTGGTACCAGAACGCGTGCGTCGAAGTGCGAATGCCCAGCAGCGCCTTGCCCGCGAACACGTAGTCGATGAACCGCTTCATGTCCGCGTCGGGCCATTCGCGGAATCGAACAAAGAGCACCACCATGTCCGCCGTCTCCAGCTGATGCAGCCCGGGACAGTTCGTCAGAATGTTGGGATTCACGAGCCCCGTCCGCGGGTCGATCGCAAAGAGCGTCGTACACCGGAATCCGTGATGCCGCGACAGAATCTGCGCGAGCATCGGGAGAGCCTGCTCGGATCGGTACTCCTCGTCGCCGCTGATGAGCACGACGTGCCTGCCCTGCCCCGGCCCGCTCGCGCCCTCCAGCGTGATCCACAATTCGTTGCCGCCCATCGCTTCTCACTCCCAGGGATGGATGATGACCTTGCCGCACTGACCGGTCGCCTGCAGTGCCAGGGCCTGATCGATGCCCTCAAGCCCGAAGGTGTGCGTGATCATCGTACGAATCCGTTCCGCCGAGCCCGCGATGGTTGCCATCATGCGGTGCGCATCGGTCAGGTGATTCCAGTGCCAGCAGCCATGCAGAGTCAGCCCTTTGCCGACCACGGGACCGATCTCGACCGCGGCGCCGCGCGCGATGAACGCCACATGACCGGTCGACCGCGTCGCAGCGACGAGCA
The DNA here is from genome assembly GCA_964496285.1 of uncultured Phycisphaera sp. Taxonomy (GTDB): domain Bacteria; phylum Planctomycetota; class Phycisphaerae; order Phycisphaerales; family Phycisphaeraceae; genus CAZBXW01. The sequence continues at coordinate 7,586 of CAZBXW010000026.1, read as the reverse complement.
GCCCCGGCGCGCCGGGCGCGCCGCTGGTGTCAACCGACTTGTCGATCCCCCGGCCGCCGGTCGCCTTGAGAATCTGCTCCTTGACATCCTCATGACCCGGATCAAAAACCTCCTGGGCGCCCATCTTGATCGCAAGAGTCTTGCGGTAATCCTGCGTCTCCACGCCAAACACCCTCGCGCCGCGGTACATCGCCACCGCCATCGTCCCCAGACCCACTGGCCCCAGGCCCGACACCAGCACCGTGTCGCCCGCGCTCACGTTCATCGACTGCATCGCTTTGAACCCCGGCCCGAACCCGCAGCACGCCATCACCGCGTGATCGTAGGCCATCCCCTCGGGAATCTTCACCAGCAGCCAGTCCTGCTGCACCAGGTACTGCGCCACGGTCTCCCGGCCGTGCTCGCAGCCGCAGATGCCCAAGGCGCTCCGCGGCGCCCGGCAGTGGATGTGTTCGCCTCGAAGGCACAGCTCGCACAGGCCGCAACCATTCTGAGGCATCACCACCACGCGATCCCCGACCGCCACATGCCGCACGTTCGGACCGATCTGCACGACTTCGCCCGCCGCCTCGTGCCCGATACCCGCGCGCCTCTCGCGGGTGCGAGTCTTGAACTCGGTGCACAACGGGGCCGAGTGAACCTTCACCAACGCGTAATTGTCCGCGACCCGAGGATCGGACACCTCAACGACCCCCGCCGCCTGACCGCCACCCATCATCGCCGTCTTCACAGGTTGCTCCTTGAACGCTTTGCGATGCAGTGTATTCACTTTAGGACCGGATCGGAACCGGCTCGCCTTCCACGAGCCGCAGCCCGAACGTCGCATCGGCGTCCCGACGTGTGCCAAGGCACGAAACGGTGCCTACGAAACGGGGCACGACAACGAAAGGGTGACAACGAAAGGGTGTCAGGATGATTTATTTAATCCACGTCGGTTGTTTGCCGGAGTCGTGCCGGAAAGTTAAACCCGAACATCCCAACATCCCTCCCCCTGAGTTGGGCGGCGCCTTCGTGCCCTGAGGCGTGGTCACGGCGTTTTCCGGGGTCGAGGAACTGTCATCGCTCGCCTGCAACGATATCAAGAGGCGAGTCACATGGATCTGTACTCATCCCGATTGCTTGTTCGACAATCGCGTTCGGATCACCTCGGCCAGGTTGGTACCCATCTCAAACATGCCGTTGTCGTTGGGGTGGACGAGGTCGACCTGCAGGCCGCCCAAGTTACGGAGGATGTCCCGACCGTCGAAGTGGATCACGCGGTCGCTGTTGATCTTCTGGACGACCTCCTTGACGATTCGGCGGAAGCCCGGGGCCTTGGGCGCGTCGGGCTTGAAATCGCCAGCACAAGTGAACAGGTCGATACAGAACACGGGCTTGTCCAACTGGGCGGCGACAATGGTGCGGACGAAGCGGTCCACCGCCTGCTCGAACTTCTCGAACGGCCAGCCCAGCACGTTGATCCCCATCTCGAGGACGGCGAGGTCCCAGTCGGTGCGTGCGGCTATGTGCTGGGCGATGGCCGGGTCCATCTGGGCTGACCCTCCGACGCCCAGGTTGATCAGGTCGTAACCCAGCAGCCGGGCGCAGTGCGAGGCGTAGGTGCCCTGGGGCGAGATGGCGTGAGCCCCGTGAGTGATCGACGAGCCGTAGCAGAGCATCTTCCCGGCGGGGGTCGAGCCGGGCGCGGGATAGGTCAGGTCGCCCTCGATGCGGAGGATGCGGACCGGATGGATCGGCGGAAGACAGACCCGCACCAATCGGGAATCAAACGGCAGCCTGCGCTCGGCGGTGAGACGCTCCATGACGTCGGCGTTGGCGTGCTGCTTGACGGTGATGCTGGTCGGCTCGCGACCGATGGCCACCGCCTGCCCGGAGAAGCAGCCATGATAGACGGTGACCACCGGCGGGACGACGTTGTTGTCGAGGGTCTGGAGCGCGACGCGGGCCTCGCCGCCGGGAGGGAGCATGCCTCGGATCTCGATGCCCGAGCCGTGCGTGGCCATACGGCGGGCGCCCTCGTTGATCTGTTCGAGGATGCCCCGCGGGTAGCGCAGGGTGGTGAACCCCTCCTTGCCGGGCTCCTCGACGATGTCGCACACGTTGTGCAGTTCGATGTTGCCGTACTTCATATGTTCGGGTCTTCGTAAAAGAGCATGTCTCGCTGAGTATCACCGAGCCTCGCGTACGACACAGTGTCAGGATGCGTTATTCATCCTGACACCTTTTCTGAGGTGACACCTTTTCTGACGCCTTTTCTGACGCCAGCGCGATCCTTGCTGATCGAATCCTCCGAGGTCCCGCCAAACGGGCGGGCGCCGGCGACGTAATCGGGATAACGTGCCGCGATCTGCTGTTTGCCGTCAACGAACAACTGATCGATCCACAGGCGCTGAGGCGTCGAGGCTTTCATGATCCCGTCACGCCAGGGCTCCCACTCGAGCTGAAGCCTTGTGCCGCCGCTGAGCACCACCGTCTGGGTCGGGAGCGCAGCATAGGTGCTGCCCGAATCCTCGACGGTGAACCTGAGCGTCTGAGGCAGGTAGTAAACGCCCTCATGCAGCCAGACGGTCACCGGTCCTGTATGCAACGACGCTCGCGCCGCGCGCTGGGCGGCCTGGACCGTCGCAAAGGGCCTGTCGCTCGTTCCCGGATTGCCATCGTGACCCGCTTGTCCAACGTGAAACTCGCAAGCCTGCATCGTTGCCCCAGCAAAAAGTGCCACCCCGAGGATGAGCATCCAACTCGTCGTGCGCGCTGGCGATGTCATGCCCGGCTCCGCGGCGCGGTCGATTGACTCTCGAGCACGCAGATCAGCCCGAGCAGCCCGCCCCAGTGATAGAAGGCGTCGCTGTTCTCCTTGCCGCAGCCGCTGCCTGTGTCGCCGCAGTAGTTCTCGTGGACGTGGCCATGCTCGCGCCATTCCTTGAGCAGCAGCGCCTCAGACTTCTCGACCAGCGCCTTGCGCGCCTCGGGCAGGTCGTACTTGCACAGGCCCAGATATACCAGGAAGTTCATCGGCGCCCAGATGCGACCACGCCAGTAGTTCTGGTCGGGGTAGGCTGGATCGTCACGCGAGATCGAGGGCAGAATCCACTGGCCCCAGAACTCGCGCGGATTAAAGAAGTGCTCATCGATCATGCGCTGCGCCTGAGCCTGCGATGGTATACCGGCAAGAAGCGGATAGAAATGCGTCGGGCTCAGTCGCGTCTGAAACTCGCCGTTGTCCAGACGCTTGTTCAGATACAGGCCGTGCTCCTCGGACCACAGGGACCGGAGCTTCGCGGCGTATCGATCGGCACGCTGACCCAGCTCACCGATCACATCCCTGCGCCCGATCCGCTCAGCCAAAGCGCCCAACGCCTGGCAGTCGGCGATGTAGAACGACATGAGCCCCACATCCGCCATCTGCATCCGATGCGTCTGCGGGTCGTACGGCATGTCCTGGTACATCGGTGAATTGTCCAGGCCCGACTCCAGCGCCGAAGCAAACCGCGTGTTGATCGGCAGCGTCTCGTACCCGCAACCGGTCACCGGCTCGTACGGGTCCGATCCCCAACACAGATAGCCATCCTGATCCCGATGCTCCGGCCACCAGCGATTCCACTCCAGCAGCTTGTCAAAGAGCAGCTCCGCCAGCGCCGTTTCGCCAAATCGCTCGCACAGCGCCTTGACCACCATGCCCCCGACCGGGGGCTGGGAGCGATCGCGGGACTTGAACCCGCTGGGCATCGAGAAGTTCGGGATGAACCCGCGCTCGGTGATCTCGTCCGTGATGGCGATCGCGTTGGCGTAGGCCAGCTCCTTGTGCTCCACCCCGGCCATCCATGCCGCAAAATAAGTGTCCCAGTCAAACAGCACCCAGCCGCCCCAACTGCAACTCCAGATGCGACTCACCGGCGAGACCACCCGGTCGTTGAAAGGATCGTAGATCGTGTCCCACGCCAGGCAGGTCTGCATCGCATGGTGCGCCTCGCTCAGATCGCGGCGCGACGCCACGAACGCCGCCTTGTTGCGCTCGATGATCGCCTCCGCCTCGCCCAGCCGTTCAGACTGCGATGACAGATGCACGACGCCCTCGAGCAGCACCAGCAGATAAGCAGAAGTGGCTTCGACCACCGGCTCGTCGTGTCTGCCCCTCCCGGTGCAGGCGACATGGAGCGTGCCCCCGGGGCTTGCGATGATGAGCCGATCGCCCTGGCGCTTTGCGTGGGCGGGTCGGTTCCAGAGGACCGAGGCCTCGATCAACAACGTCGGGGTCTTGACCATCCGGGCCAGCGGCGTGACGCGGGCAAACCAGTCCCGGCCATCGCTCGCGCTCTCCACCTGCAGTCGCATCTCCGACCAGGACAGCTCCAGCGACGTGTACGACCCATCGTAGGCGTGCGGGCCGGGCAGAACCTGCTCGGTATCCCTGGCGTTCTTCCCGGTCGCCTTTCGACCGATGAGCGCTTCGCGAAGGCACCGACCGTGGTTGTAGGTCTTCAGTCCCAGGTTGATGGCGATGCCTTCGGGCAGCAGAACGTGCGAGAGAACACTCCGCACATTCCACGTATTCCAGCCGCGTGCGAGTTCGAGCTTCATATTGCCTTTCGATGGGTGTCCCACCGCGGTCCTCCCAGCATCGCAGGATTGACGTGGAGGAAAAGCCTGGGTGAGGCAACCGTGTCCGCGATCCGCCTGTTATCCGAAACATTGAGCACGAAACGTGGCAGGACACGGTGTCCACACGACTTCATCTTCACTACGACGATGGCAGCAGAATGTCTCATGCCCCCGTCTTTTGCTCTGAATACTCATCCTGACAACTTTTCTGCTCTTGCGATAATTCATCCTGACACCTGTTCTGCCTCTGACACCTTTTCTGCCTCCCCTTTTCTGCCTTCACCTTTTCTGCCTTTGCTGCCTTTTAACGTATCACTTTGTGGGCGGACCTTCGTGCAGTTCTTTCATCGCGTTGCCCAGCGCCTGGCCTACGAGATAGTAGGTCTGGGCGTTCTGGTTGTAGTGGAAGCCCTGGTTTTTGGGCGACTGCTCCGGGGGGAAAATGAAGTCGCGGGTGTCCACGGTCTTGACGTTGCCCTTGAATTGCGGGTGTTTGCCGGTGTCGCCATCCACGGCGAGCTGGGCCTGGGCGATGGTCAATCCGCGGCCCTCTCGACCTTCGTTGCCACAGCCCACGCCCACGACAAACTTGGCGTTGGGGGCGTTGAACTCTTTGCGAAGCGCTTCGATGAGCTTGGCCAGGTTGTGTTCGTAGCGAGCGGCGTGGACGTCGTCGCCGGTGTCCTTGTGCCCCTGCCACCAGACGAACCCGACGATCTCGTAGCCTCGGCCCGCCCAGTGCGGGAAGTTGGCGTCGAAGTTCTTCAGGACTTCGTGGGCCGCCTGGAAGCACTCGTCGTACTGTTTGCCCGCGTACCAACCGGTGTCCTTCTTCGGTTCTGTGCCCACCGCCCAGCGCAGCTCGGTGTCCTTGTAGCCCGCGTATACATAGCCGTTGGCCTCGAAGCGTTCACTACCCGGAGGAAGGAAATCCCAGCCCAGCGAGCGATTGCCCTGCGAGGCTTTAAGCAGGAGCACCGGCTCCTCGTGATAGTCGCCCATGACCCAGCCGAAGCCCAGCTCCGGGCCGATCATCCCGGGGCTGGCGCCGCAGCCCACGCTCAGCCACTTGTTGCCCGTGGCGGTGACCACGCCCCGATACCAGACGTCGTCGCGCACCGCCCAGCCGCCGTCGGGCGTTCGCAGGTGCGGGAACTTGCCCTGCTCCATGACCAAGGTGCGAAGCGTGCCGGGCACGTCGACGCGGCTGGTCCAGCCCAAACCGTTGGCGCTCTTGGTGAGATAGGTGATCTTGAACGGGACCCGCTCGCCCGCGCTGAGCTTGATCGTCGTCTGCTTGGCGTCCGACCCCACTTCCTTGCGATAGACCTCTTGGCCATTCACCACCATGACGTTGTGAGCGCCCTCGTCGTACCCGGGATGGAACATGTACACACCGGTGGTTGCGTTCTGGAGGAATCCGCGAACCACCTGAGTGCCCCCGCCGGGATACGGGGTCGGTTCCACGCCGCCGAACTTCTCGAGCTTAAGCGTCTGCGTGGGCGTGAGCTGGTCGTAGTCCGCCTTGGGGTCGTAGTCCCCCGCGTAGACCGAGAGGGTAGGCTCCTGCATCTCGGTGTCCCAGCGAAGGCTTTCGCTCGTGACCTGCCCGATGCCCACCATGTTCGACTGGCCGGACATGATGTACACCTTCACCGGCTTGCCCCCGGTGGCGGGCTCCGCCAGGCTCATCGCGGGAAGCATCAGCCCCATCGCCCAAAGGTTCATCGCTGTCCGCACCGCCAGTTTGCGCCATTGCGTCGTCATGGATCTAGTCCTTCTATTAACGAGTCAGCCACGGTTCGTCCACCAGGTTCACTGTCAAAGCATATCACCGCGTATCCACGCGTATCGGCCCCCGTTCGCCATCGTATGCTTCTTCTGCGTCTTTTATGCCACGCACCAGCGACACGCTGCGGCTCAACGGCGATTGGCGCTGGTCACTGAGCCAACTTACAATGACGAAATCGGGTTGCCTCCTCTGCGCGACGACTATAATCCGCCCGATCAACGCGAACTCTTCAAGTGCAGGAACTCATCGATGCGCGCAACCCGCTGGCTTGTGGCTCTGTCTTGCAGCGTAGGCCTCATGAGATCGTCACTGTGGGGCGAATCAGCACCGATGCACGAGACCGCCAACAACTATCAACTCGTCTGGGCCGACGAGTTCGACACCGATGGCGCACCGAACCCCAAGAACTGGAGGTTCGAGCAGGGCTTTGCGCGAAACGAAGAATTGCAGTGGTACCAGTCGGACAACGCGGTGTGTCGTGAAGGTCGGCTGATCATCGAGGGACGGCGCGAGCGCCGAAACAACCCCACCTTCCAGGAGGGCAGCAAGGATTGGCGGACCCAACGCCCGTTCATCGAGTACACCTCCGCCAGCCTATCCACGCGCGAGCTCCACAGCTGGCAGTACGGCCGCTTCGAGATCATGGCGCGCATCAAAACACAGCCCGGCCTTTGGCCCGCGATCTGGTTCCTCGGAGTCCAAGGCGAATGGCCCAGCAACGGCGAGATCGACCTGATGGAATTCTACGACGCCAGCATCCTGGCCAACGCAGCCTGGGGCACGCAGCGACGCTGGGTCGCCAAATGGGACAGCTCCAAGACCCCCATCACCTCCTTCAACGACCCCCGGTGGGACCAGAAGTTCCACGTCTGGCGCATGGACTGGGACCGAACCCAGATCAAGCTCTACCTCGACGATCAACTCCTGAACACCATCGATCTCTCGCAAACCCTCAACCCCACGGACCGCGGCCCACGCAACCCGTTCCAGCAGCCGCACTACCTCGTGCTCAACCTGGCCCTGGGCGGCGTCAACGGTGGCGACCCGTCCCAGACTCCCTTCCCCACGCGCTACGAGATCGAGTACGTCCGCGTCTACCAGAAGAAGCGTTGACCACCCGGCTTCGATATTTCAACGGATACGAAAGGATACGAAAGGGTGTCAGGATGATTTACAGGGCACAATCAATAAG
>CAZBXW010000025.1:0-16875 GCA_964496285.1 uncultured Phycisphaera sp. | reverse complement strand
CCATCACCGGCGAGATCACCCCCGACAACGTGATCCCCGAGCCGGCGTCGCTGGCGCTGCTGGGCCTAGGCCTGACGCTCCTCGGCGGCCGCCGCAGGGCCTGACCGACCGCGATCCCAAGCAACGCACGATTCTCCGAAACCCGCCCCGGCTCAACCCGGGGCGGGTTGTTCTATGGACTCGGAAGCCCCACCTGGAAAGGGGGGCTGGCTTGCGTCAGGGACGACGATGTGACCCACCCCACCTCCTGGAGATGGGATCACCCCCGCATCGCCCCGCGTGGCCTATGAATGTTGATTGACGGTTACCGATCGATTACAGACGTGTTACCCAGATTACCATGTCGCATGTTCGTATATCGGAAGTCGTAATTTTGTGATTGCATGGGTCAGTTTCGGTGTTACATTGCTAATTGAGGGAGGGTAGGTTCCAATCCTCTCGAGCGGTGGCTTATCTTAGGCGTTCGTTCATTTTTCGAAGGAGAGACTTCATGCAGTCAGGCATTCGAAACGTCGTTCGCGGTGCGAACCTTCGACGGCTGCGATCGCTGGCCGCTGCTGCACTGGCGGTGGCTGTGTCAGCCATGTCGGCGAGAGCTGGCACCCTGTACTGGGACGGCGGCACGATCAACATCGTCGGCAACGGCAACGGCGTGAGTGCCGGTGGCGCTGGCGATTGGGACAACACCCTCGGTGAAAACACGCTGAACTGGGACCAGGGAGCTAACCTGTCACATGTCGCCTGGACGAATGCCAACCTCGACACCGCCTTCTTCGGCGGCACGGCGGGCACCGTCACCCTGACCGACCCCATCGTGGTCGGCGGGCTCACGTTTTTATCCAGCACTGGTTATACGCTGACCGCTGGCACGGAGGGCCTCTCCTTCGGTGCCACCAACAACACCATCCGCCTCGTGAACTCATCCAACGGCACCACCAGTGCCGCCACCATCTCCGGCACCGTCGGCGGCACCGGCAATGTGATCCTCACCTCGATCAACCCGGTCGTCACCTCCACTCTGACCTTCAACGGCACCTCCACTGGCGGCTGGTCCGGCACCACGACCGTCAATCAGAACTTCACCGTGGCCCTTGCGGCCAGCAGTCAGGCGCTGCTCAATACCTCGGGAATCACCCTCAATGGCGGCAACATCACGCTGACCAATACCACCGCGGGAGAGGCATTGCTCAACCGCGTCAGCAACGGCGCCGGCATCACTTCCCGGGGCGGCAACTTCACGTTCACCAACACCGCCGCCAGCGGACGGGTCTATGCCGAGACGATTGGTTCGGTGGGCCTTGTCAATGGCCAGACAAACTTTCTCGAAGCCACCAACCAGGGTGGCGGCGGCGGGAACATGCAGACACTCACGCTCTCGGGCCTGACCCGCACGGGTGCGACGAACACCTCGGCGGTCAGCTTCGGCTCCGCCAGCGGATTGAACACCTCCACCAACATCATCCAGGTGACCGGCGCTTCCGGCACCGGCAGTGGTTCGGGCCAGATCATCGGGCCCTGGGCGTTCTATGGCACCACCCCGGCTTCCCCGACCGATTACGCCGTCTATGACGCCAGCGGCAACGTTCTCAACGCCAGCATCGGCGCCACCGCGGAAAACTCCGGATCCTGGGTCGGCGGCGCGAACGTCACGCTCAACGCTCCCACCACCCTCACCGCCACCCGCACCGTGAACACGCTGCGTTACTCCGGTGCCGCGGGCAACCTCGATCTCGGTGCCTCGAATTTCAACCTCGAAACCTACGGCCTTCTCAACGGCGGCTCCGGCCTCACCGTCCAAACCACCGGCACCGGTGCCCTGACCACCCCGACCGGCGGCGGTCAACTTTATATCACCCCGGGCGCGGCGGCCATCACCGTCAGCGCACCGATCAAGGACAACAGCGGTGCGGTGACTCTGGTGAAATCCGGCTCGGGCACCCTCACCCTCTCCAACACCGGCAACAACTACACCGGCGGCACGGTGCTCAACGCGGGCACGCTGGCCATCGGCGCCGTAACCCACATCGGCGGTGCTTCGGCCAACCTCATCTTCGGCGGCAATGCCACGCTGGCCCCCTCCGCTGCGCTCAACTTCTCCGGCGGCACGCTCACCGTCAATGAGGGGGCCAACGCAACGATCGCCAATACGACTGCCGCAGCCACGACTTTCGCCACCACCACCGGTTCCGGCAACGTGATCTATGCCACTAGCTCCAACTCCAATATTCTCAACCTCGGCAACGCCAGCGGCCTCACCGGCAATCTTTATATCAGACTCACCGGCAACGCGAACTACGTGCTGGGTACCACCGTTCAGTTCTCCAGCCTCGGCGATGGGGTCGGTTCGGCCCTGCAATTCACGCACCAATCTACCGATTCGAACCAGGCCCTGACGGCTGTGCTGTCCGGAGGCTCGGCACCCCTGGTGTTCAACAACCGCCAGATCCAGGCGCTTCCGCGCCTCGGATCCAACAACAGCCCGAGGTATTTAGGCCTTTCCAACAACAACGCCAGCCCCGCGAATACCTGGACCATCAACACGGATCTGTTTTGGGAATTCACCCACAATGGTTTAGTTACCAACAGGGAATTGCGGCTCGGCGGCGGCAACAGTGGCGACAACGCGTTTAACGGCTTGATCGGCGAGGGGCAAAACGAAGACGCAGTCACGCTCAACCTGACCAAGATCGACGGCGGCAAATGGATAATCGGTCACACCGCCAACACCTACGACGGCTTCACCGATATCCGCGCCGGCACGCTGGAAATCAAGAGCATCGCCGACGGCGGGCTTGCCAGCAGCATCGGTGTTTCCAGCAACGCGGCGGGCAATCTGCTGCTGGGCAACGGCACCATCCTCCGTTACACCGGCAGCGGTCACAGCACGGATCGCAGCTTCACCATCAACGGCACGGCCGCCACCCATCAGGCTACGATCGAGTCGTCCGGAACCGGTGCGCTCAACCTGACCAGCACCGCCACCCTCGGCTACGGCACAGTTGATCAGACGCGAACCTTGAACCTCGGCGGCACCAACACCGGCGCCAACACGCTCGCCGCCAGCCTCGCCAACAACGGCACGGGCGTGGTCACGTTCGACAAGGAAGGAGCCGGTCGCTGGATTCTCTCCGGCACCAACACCTACACCGGCGTGACGACGGTCAACGGCGGTATCCTGCAGTTCGCCAAGGAAGTGGCCCTCTATAACAACACCCCCGCCAGTTGGCTCAAGACCAACATCATCGTCAACAGCGGCGGCACCATCGCGTTCAACGTCGGTGGGGTGGGCGAGTTTACCAACGGGGACATCACCACCCTCCTGGGCAATCTGAGCGTGGGCATCAACAACAACGGTCTGAGGTCCGGCTCGAGGGTCGGCTTTGACACCACCAACGCGGTGGGCACCTTCACCGTGGGCGATCTGATCGCCAACTCCACCGGCACGGGCAGCGGGGCTGTGGGCCTGACCAAGCTGGGCACCGGCACGCTGGCACTGACCAACAGCAACACCTACACCGGGGCGACCATCGTCAACGAAGGCACGCTGCTCGTCAACGGGTCGACCGCGGCGGGCAGTGCGGTGACGGTCAACACCGGCGCCACCCTGGGCGGCACGGGTGCGGCTAACGGCGCGGTCCTGGTGAACACGGGCGGCTTCCTCTCGCCCGGGGCCAGCATCGAGAGCCTCTCCTCGGGCGCGTTGACCATGAACAGCGGCTCGACCTTCGAGTTCGAGTCTCTGGACAACTCGGCCAGCGGAGCGGACCTGATGGTGGTCAACGGCGCACTGTCGCTCACCGACGTGCTGCTGGACCTCTCGGGCGCGAACCTGGCTGCCAACACCTGGGTGCTCAACGACAAGCTCACGCTCATCAGCTACACGGGCAGCGGCATCACCAACGGCTTCATCGGTTACGTTGACGACACCGCGTACGCCTTTGGCCTGAACAGCTGGACGATCAACTACAACGACCTGACCAAGGGCTCGAACTTCAACTCTGAAGCCACGGGATCTCGGTTCGTGACGCTGACGTTGAGCAACGTGACATTCGTCCCCGAGCCGGGCAGCATGGCGCTGCTGGGCCTGGGCCTGATGCTCATCGGCGGCCGCCGCAGGGCGGAGGCGTGATTGGACCGGGCGTGTTTCGCGGAGGGGTGTAGAGAGCTTGCCGGGAAGGAGTCCCGGTCGTGACCCTGCACGGAGCTGCGCTTTGCGTGCGAGTGCGGTTTAGTGGCTGGTGGCGTGAACGCCGAATGAACTCACTTCAGCCCGCCTGTGGAGTCGGCTCCATGCTGGCCAAGCAAGGTTGGTACCGTCACGGTTTAGCCTTCACTTTGGTGGAGATGCTGGTGGTCGTCGCCATCGTGGCCCTTCTGGTGGCGATCCTGGTGCCGACCATGGGACGGGCGAGGTACCGCGCCAAGGAGGCGGTCTGCGCCTCCAACCTGCGGCAGATCGTGACGATCGTGAGCAGTTACGCCTCGGATAGCAATCTGTGGTTTCCCAAAAACGGCGCTTATCGCAACGGCGCCACGTCGCTGGTCAACAGCCCCTATTGGGATATCAAGGCCCTGATGCGGCCTTATTGCAAAGGCTTCGAGGTGTTCGTCTGTCCGCTGACCAGGGAGCTGCAGTCCAATCCCAAGGATCCCAGTTCCAGCACCTACAATTTGTTTTTCAACACCTACGGTGGCCCCGTCTCGAGCGGCCCCATCGCCTGCAACAGTACGACGCGGCTCACGCAGTACGACATGAATGGCGACCTGATTACCGATGGCACCACCGATTACGGCGTGCTCACCGTGGCGATGCAGACCTGGTACTGGCCTTACCTCAGAGAGCAGGACCTGATGCGCAAGCTCGGCGAGACCTGGACGCAGACCGGCAGCAGCGCGGAGTTCAACCTCATCGCCATGGACCGCTGCACGGGCCGCGGCCACCCGCCGAAGTCTCGGCAGAGCAATCATCCCAACCCAAGCGAAAAATGGACCGCCGCGGGCGACATCTGGCAGGGCGTTTACGAGTGGAACCCTGCGACCTCCGCGAACTACGCCGCCACCGACGGCAGCGTGAGGCTTTTCTCCTACGTCTGACATCGGTATTGGGTCGACCCCATGCCCGAGCCCGTCGTCAGCATCGTTGGGTATATTCCGCTGGTCTACCGGGTGAAGTGATCGCCGGTGAGGTTCAAGGGGGGATCGACCGCACAGCACCCCGCGGGGCTTCTCATTGTCGATTGACAGTCAACGCACGATTACAGACGTGTTACCGAGATTACCATGTCGCATGTTCGTGCATCGTAAGTCGTAATTTTGTGCTTGCATGGGTCAGTTTCGGTGTTACTTTGCTAATTGAGGGAGGGTAGGTTCCAACCCTCTGAAGTGGTGGTTCGTCGCCAGCTTTCGCTCATTTTTTCGAAGGAGAGACTACATGCAGTCAGACACTCGAAACGTCGTTCGCGGAGCGAACCTTCGACGGCTGCGATCGCTCGCCGCTGCTGCGGTGGTGGTGATGGCGTTCACGGCGGCAACGCACGCCCAAAGTCAGTGGACCAACACTACCAGCGGTACGCAGCAGTGGAACACGGCCACCAACTGGGATACCAACCCCACCGTGCCCAACGGCGTCGGCGTGACGGCTAATCTCAGCGTGAACCTTACTGCGGTGCAGACCGTCGACCTCGCCACAGGCGTGACCCTGGGTTCGCTGACCTACGGCGACAGCACCTCGGGATTTTTCGCCCAGAACCTCCAGGGCAGCGCCATCACCTTTAACAACAGCGGCTCCGGCGCCACCTTGACCCAAGCCAGCACCTCCGCTACTGCTCCTGGAGCGATCGCCAACAACATTGTCCTCAATGACAACCTGACGATCGTCAACAACGGCACCAGCGCAGACCGGAACAATGCGATGGTGCTTTCGGGCGAGATCTCCGGCACAGGTCGAATCACCATCAATGCAGGTGGCAGCGGTGCCGTTCGAATCAGCAACGGCAACAATACCTACAGCGGCGGCTTCACCCTCAACGGTGCGAATGCGAAGGTCGTGCCCTACCAGAACGGCGACGCTTTCGGCACCGGCACCGTCACCATCAATGCGGGCATTGTGGATACCTCCGTTTCGGGTGGAGCCGCCCTCCTGCTCACCACCAGCAACGCCAACGTCTGGAACGGCAACTGGACGCTCAGCAGTTTTTGGAACAACAACGGCAGCATTACTCTTGCAAACAACATCAACGTCACCCGAGGCTCTCACATGAGTCTTGGTGGCAATATCAGCCAGACCGGTGGTGCCCGCAGCTTGACTCTCAGCAGCGCCGCATCCTCGGTCTTCAACGGCACCAACACTTATACCGGTGGCACGACGGTTTCGGCAGGCTCGCTGAATTTCCTCAGAACCGCCTCCATGCCCTCCACCGGCAATGTCAGCTTCGCCAACGGCACCACGCTCGGTATCGGCCTCGGCGGCGACGGCTGGTCATCCACCGGCACCGGCCCCGGCACCCTTGCTGGGGTATTTCAAGGAACCAACGTTGGCGTAGGACCCGGGTCATCAACCTTCTCCTACACGACGGCAGTCGGTCTGAACCTGATCGTCACCGGCAGTCATTCTTTTGGCGTGATTGAGAACTTGGGTAGCGGTGCCACCGCCTTCACCAAATCCGGCTTGGGAACGCTCACCATCACCGGCGACAATACCTACACCGGGGCGACCACTGTCCAAGGCGGCGGTGGTTTGATATTGGACTATGGTAGTTCGGACACCTCGAAGTTCGCCAGCGCTGCGGCCCTCACTCTCGGCGGCGGTCCCAATGCGAACATCGGTCTTTACGGTGGCGGCACCCTTACCGTCAAAGGCGGAACTTTCACGGAAGTCGTAAACGCAACGAGCCTTAACGCCGGTCACACCACCATCGCCCGTGACGGTGGCACTACTGCCAAGTTGCGGTTGAACGCCATCACCCGCGCTGCGGGAGGAAGCATTTCCTTTGCGGATGCCACCATCGCCGACACCGACCGCACCAACACCAACGGCATCCTTGGCGGCTACGCGACCCTAGGCAACAATTGGGCGGTCAATTCCACAAATCTAGGCGATGGAGCGATTAGCGCGCTGGCGGCTTACGATGGCGCCTTGCCTAGTATCACAGGTGATGCGACGAAGAACTACACGCTCTCCGGAAACCTTGCGCTGACGGGTCCCACCGCGGCCAACACTGTCAAGATCACCAACACCGGCATCAGCGAAACGCTTTCTCTCGGGGCCAACAACCTCACCATCACGTCCATCAGCGCAACCACTCTCGGCGGCATCATGTATGCCGGTGGTGCGGATGGCAACTATGCCATCACCGGCACGGGTCGCATCCAAGCCTCCTCAGGCAGCAATGAACTCATTTTCGCTGTCAATACTGGCACGCTCACCGTAAGCGCCATCATTGGTGGTTCTGGCACAAACAGTCCTCTCACCAAGACCGGCGCGGGAACCTTGGTGATTAGCTCGGCTTACACGGGCAATGGCAACATGTACATCAACGAAGGCGTCCTGCGTCTGAATAACGCCGCGGCATCCGGCGCAGCGACAAACTTCGGCGGCTTGGGAACCTTCGTGCAGAACGGAGCCGCCATCGAGCTGGGTGGCTTCACCTTCACCGATGGCGAGAGACTCATGCTCACCGGTTCGGGCATCTCCAACGGTGGTGCGCTCCGCGCGGTCTCAGGAACCAACACATGGCGAGGCCTGATTGAGATCGGCCTGGGCGGAGCCCGCATCAACAATGACAGCGCGAGCCTGCTCACCATCGGGAACGGCGTCACGACAGTCTCGGGCGGCGATATTACCTTCGGAGGCGCTGGCAACACCACCGTCACGGCCCGTACCAACACATCATTCGGTAGTCACGCTATCAACGGCGGCGGCGGCCTGATCAAGGACGGTGTGGGAACGCTGACCCTGTCCGGACGAAACAATTACGTTGGCGTAACCACCGTCAATGCCGGTGTGCTCTTGCTTGGCCACGCGACCAACACACTGTTCGACACCGGCGCGGTCACCGTCAATGGCGGCACCCTCAACGTCGATAACCCGGACACCGTGGGCGTGGTGACGCTTGTCTCGGGCCTGATTTCTGGCGACAGCGCCTTGACCGGCAGCAGCTACGACGTGCGTAGCGGCACCGCCAGCGCGGCTCTTGCCGGCACGGGGGTGGCCTTAACCAAGACGACCAGCGGGACGGTGATTCTCTCGGGAGCCAACACCTACACAGGTGCCACCGCCATCAACGGCGGCATCCTGCTGATCAACGGCGATAACTCCGGCGCCACCGGCGCGGTGACGGTCGCCGTCGGCGCCACCCTCGGCGGCACGGGCACGGTGGGCGGACTGACCACCGTGCTGGGCACGCACGCCCCCGGCACCAGCCCCGGCATCCAGACCTTCGCCAGCGGCCTGAGCTACTCCACGGGTTCCGATCTCACCTGGGAATTGATCAGCAACGCCACCGCCGTGCGCGGGACCGACTTCGACGGCATCAACGTCACCGGCGGCACCCTCTCCATCGCTTCGGGCGTCATCTCGAAACTGGTCTTCAACGGGTCCACCTCGAACGTGGACTGGACCGCCGTGTTCTGGGACAGCGACCAGACTTGGCTGGTCTACGACAACCTGAACCTGCCCATGCTCTCGTCGTCGTCGATCTTCGACACCATCAATGTGACGGTCGACTCGCTGGGGCAGAACTTCTCGCTCACGGGCGGAGCGTTCTCCTGGCGGCAGGATGGCAACGACGTGTTCCTGGACTACACCGCTCCGAGCGTATTCATCCCCGAGCCGGGCAGCGTGGCGCTGCTGGGCCTGGGCCTGATGCTCATCGGCGGCCGCCGCAGGGCCTGACCGACCGCGATCCGAACCAACGCACGATTCGCCGCGACCCGCCCCGGCTCAACCCGGGGCGGGTTTTTCTTATGCCCGTGGCCCAGCGCAATAAAGTGTCGCAAAGCATGACATTGTTTGTCGCGTTCGCGCAATATGCAGCGGCTCGCTGACGGATACGATACTCCTTGCGAGTGGCCGGCTGATCCCTCCAACGAATCTTAAAAGAAAGGTTTTCCGTCATGACGACTCACGCGATCAAGTTTGTCGGTGCAGCGGCGATGGTGTTGCTCATCGCTGTGGCGAGCGCCCCGGTGTTGGGTGCCAAGGAGAGCGCTGCTGCGCCACAGCCCGCGCTCACCGCGAACGGCGCTGAGCTTCAGAAGCGTTACGAGGCGATGCTCACCGAGCTGCGCACCAAGATCACCGAGGCTCTGCCGAAGATCGACGATGCGAGCCGAGCGAAGTTCATGGCGGCTCTGGACGCAGAGGCGCAGGCCAAGGGCAAGCTGGGCGAGGCGGAGAAGGAACTGGGCAAGGTCGGCGGAGCCGAGGCGCTGGTGGGCCACGCCAAGGGCAAGTGGATCGGCGGCGCGGAGCAGGACATCGCTGCGGCCAAGGCCAAGCTCAAAGCAGCGACCACGGACGCCGACCGTCAAGCGGCGCAGACGGAACTGACCGCGGCGGAGAAGAACCTGGAGGAGGGCAAGAAGGCTTTGGTCGAGCGTCAGGCGGCGTTGGATGCGCTGAGGAAAGAGCAGCCGCGCTTGATGGCGGAGGTCGAAGCCGCCAAGAAGGAGCTGGCGCGGGCGACGGCGGACGTGCTCAAGTCGATGGCGCAGCTCAAGGTCGATTCGTTCATCACCAGCGACAAGTTCGATGCGGAGCTGGCGAAGTTTCTGGTGCTCTTCGAGGCCACGCCGCGCGGTCTGGCGGAGTACGCCCAGCAGGGCAGCGCCCAGGAGCAACGCGTGGAGCAGTTGCTGGCCAACGACGCGCTGATGCTGCAGATGGTGCAGGCGGACGGCGCGAAAGAGGGCGCCTACGGCCGGGCGATGGAGATTTACCAGTCGATCCAGAGTGCCAGCCCCAAGGCCAAGGACGGATCGCTGCAGCGGTTGGCGCTGGCGGTGAGTCTCGAACACGCGGTCCCGATCCGGCAGTCCAACCCCGTAAGCCAGGCGGGCGCGCCGGCCACGGTTGACCCGGTCAAGCGGTACCAGCACTACGAGAAGGCGTTCCTGGCGGGCGAACTGGACGTGAACTTCAAGCGCCACAGCGTGTGGGATTATCGCCTGGTGGTCTACGGCGATGAACCGGATGAGACGCTCGCCTGGGGCCGGGAAATGCTGCGGAACTATCGGCCCGACCACGTGAACACCGCGGACGAAAACTGGCGATTCGTCGCGGCGGTGCGGACCGAGATTCGCTACGGCTCGCAGGACGTGCAGTACGACCGTGAAGATCTGCAGTCCTACCAGAACATGCTGATGAACGGCGGGGTCTGCGGACGACGCGCCTTCTTCGGACGATTCATCCTCCGCGCCTTTGGCGTGCCCACGATTGCCCGACCCCAGCCGGGGCACGCGGCGCTGGGACGTTGGACGCCCAAGGGCTGGGTGGTGTTGCTCGGCGCAGGATGGGGCGCGGGCACGACGCACACGCGCTACACCAAGGACGTGGACTTCCTCGCCACCACGCAGGCGCGACAG
This sequence comes from uncultured Phycisphaera sp., assembly GCA_964496285.1. Taxonomy (GTDB): domain Bacteria; phylum Planctomycetota; class Phycisphaerae; order Phycisphaerales; family Phycisphaeraceae; genus CAZBXW01. Next base: position 6,291 of record CAZBXW010000025.1, on the reverse strand, counting down.
GACATGAACGCCTACATGCAGGTCAAGCGCGCTCAGTGGGTGGGCGACGTGGTGGGCGAGAAGCGTGTCTTCGGTCTGAACGACAAGAACAAGCCGGGGCTTTGGTACAGCGTGTCGCTCTACCGGCAGCAGGCGATCATCGAAGCCTCCAAGGCGCAGACTCTGGCAGCGGTGGGTGAGGAACTGGGCGAGGCCAATCATTCGAGCGTGAAGTACGCGGTGGAATCCGCCACCGTCACCGAGGCGGATCGCACGATCGTCGTGGACGGCAAGGGCGTGATCACCATCCCCGCGGTGGCCAGCTCCAACCCCACGCAGAGCACGGGCAAGATCATTTTCATGCCCAGCAACCTCGGCGGCAAGCAGATGCACCTGAGCCGCGACGGGGCGTCGACCGTCGAGTACACGTTTGATGCGCCCCAGGCTGGGCTCTATGCTCTGACCGCTCGAGTGGTCACCCCCAGTTGGCAGCAGCACCTGATCGTCACCGCCAACGGCGCCGGTGAGTCCGTCACGCTCGACCTGCCTCACACCGTGGGCATGTGGGAGACCACCGCTCCGGTGCAGGTCAAGCTGGTGGCGGGCAAAAACGTGCTGAGCTTCAAGCACCACTCCTCGGGCTACTCCAAGGGCGTGACCATCCGTGACTTCACGCTCACCCCGGCGAAGTAAACAGCCCTCAGTGAGGCGGTCGGTGACGCAACCGAGCAGGGCCAGTGGCGCGGCGAGACAGATCGGCTTATAGTATCGGTTTCGATGCCGCCGATCCCGGTTTATCTCGCCACCGTTTGCCTGGAGCGCAACCGCTGGGGCAGCAAGCAGCCCTCGTTCCCCGTGAGCGAGTGGCTGCCCAGGATCGCCCAGGACGGGTTCGACGGCGTGGAGCTGTGGGAGAACCACTACCTCGCGGCGGACCCCGCGGAGCAGCAGCGCCTCGTCGAGCGGGCCGCTCCCTTGGCGGTCTACAACAGCTACGTTGGCTTCGGCGATGGTGCATCGGATGCACAGCAGCGGGAGGCCTGCGTCGCTGCGGTGCAGCGGCTCGGCGCCGGCGCCGTGAAGTTCAACCTCGGCGCGAAGCTTCCCCGCCTGGACGAATATCGCCGAAACTTCCGTGCCTGGGCGGACCGTCTGCCCGCGCGGTGCCGACTGCTCTGCGAATGCCACAACGGCTCGGTGCTGGAGAAGCCCGAGGCGGCGGCGGAGTTTTTCGCTGACCTCGATCCCGCGCGGTTCGGCGTCATCGTTCATGTCGCCGGCGACGCTGCGGGGCTGCAGCGCTGGTTCGATCGGCTCGGCGCACGCATCACCCACCTGCACCTCCAACACCGCACGCCCCAGACCGATCCCACCGCTCCCGAAGGGTCGGCTTCGCTCGCCGCCTGTGTGGCGGTGCTCCGAAGCCATCGCTTTGCCGGCAGCGCCACCGTCGAGTTCACCCGCGGCGTTGGGCCGCTCGAAGACATCCACACCCTCTACCGCAACGCCTGCGCCGACCGGCAGGCCCTCCTCCAATCCTGGCTCAGCCCATGAATCCGATCCGTCTGCTCCACCTGGCGGCCCGACGCTCTCAACTTTCCCCCGATGGCCTCTTGGCGCAGGCGCTGCGCCAGCATGGCGAACTGGTCATCGTCGAGCAGGGCCACGCCCTGAGCGACGAGCAGGCGCTCGAGCTGCTGCGCCAGGCGCACGTCGTGCTGACCATGTGGGGCTCACGCCCGATCCCTCCCGCCCTGGCGCAGCAGCCGGGCAACGTCCGCTACGTCCTGAACCTCACCGGCACCTGCAGGGCCTACGTCCCGGTGGAGATCGTCCGCAGCAACATCCCCGTGACCAACTGGGGCGACGCACCGGCGTTCGGCGTCGCCGAGGGCGCCATGGCGCTGCTGCTGGCGTCCCTGAAGGAGCTCCGACCCCGAAGCATGAAGGTCGCCCAAGGCCAGTGGGGCGGCTGCAAGCAGCTGGGCCTGGCCTCGGGCTCGCTCCGCGGCCTCCGCATCGGGCTCTACGGCTGCGGCGCCATCGGGCAGCGCTTCGTCCAGTTCCTCGCGCCCTTTGCTCCCGTCCTGAGGGTCTTCGACCCCTACGCCCCGGAGCTGCCCACCGGCTGCGAACGGGCAGCCAGTCTCCCCGAGCTCATGCAGCACAGCGAAGCGCTGGTCATCTGGGCGGGCCTGACCGACGAGACCCGCGGGTCGGTCAGCGCTCCGTTGCTCGCCATGCTCCCCGACCGCGCCATCGTCATCAACGCGGCGCGCGGCGACATCATCGACCAGCAGGCCCTCTTCGCTGAGCTTAAGACCGGTCGCCTGCGTGCCGCCCTGGACGTCCTGTCAAGCAACGACAGTCTGCCCGCGGACCATGAGGCGCGCTCCTGGCCCAACCTCCTGCTCACCTGTCACGACATCACCGCCAACCCCTGGCCCCCAAGGCCCGCCTCGCTCTCCGACGCCGACCGCATCGCCCTGGACAACCTCCAACGCTTCATCGCCGGTCAGCCGCTTCGCTTTCGAATGGACGAGCGCCGCTACGCCCTGAGCACGTGAACCCTCCGCATCGCAAGGCTTCCGGGTGCAACGCGTTCCAGCGGTGAGCGGGCGCCACCACGAGCCCGAGGTGCACCCTCGATCGCTCGGCCCAGAACCCCTCTCCCTCCGGGAGAGGCGATTCACGTCAACGCAATCCTGACACCTTTTCGACCCCCGCGCTTAACGCAGGGCCTCGGCCTTGGGTATGCACAACGGGGGCGAGCCAAAGCCGTTGAACAGGACCGTGTTCCACGTCTGTGGCGAAATGTTGGCATAGCTCGCAACGCTGCCGTCTTCCCGGGCGTAGTTCGAACCGCCCGAGCCCGTCTGCGTGCCCCAGGCCTGCGGGTGACTGGGACCGATGATGTATTGGGTGGAGGGGTTCATGTGGTTAAGGATGTAACCATAGGGATGAAACGTCGTGAAATTGATGGTGAAATCCGAAGCGATCAGGTTGAACTTCTGGCTGGGCTGACCGAAGATGTTGAAGTTGAAGGACTGGTCGAGCTTCTTCTTGATCTTCGAGTGATCCAGGCTGTCCTGCGTGACTTGATAGGCCCCGCCGCTCAGGCCCGTCATCACGCCCCGGCCGAACGAACCCGGATACAGCGAGTACGAAACTTCGTAGCCGGCGATCTTCCCCCCAAATCGCTCACTCACCAGAGGGCAGAGCAGCACGCCCAGGTTATTGCCCAGGTATCGCTGCACCAACGGCTTGATGTCGTCCTCCACTGGCGCGTTGTTCCCGTTATTCAATACCGTCGTCCAGATCCGCGGATGGGCGCCGATGGGGTACCAGGCGACATGATCGCTGGTGTAGGCCAGCATGCCCGAAGCCGTCTGACGCAGTTGGCTCGCACAGACGGTCACTTTCGCCTGATACCGCGCCTTGCTCGTGCTCGGCAGCAGCAACGCCACCAGCAGGGCGATCACGCTGACCACCACCAGCAATTCCACCAAGCTGAAGGCAGGCACCATGCGGCGATGAGTTTTAGCGGTTGGACTTTTTGCCACAGCTGGAGATGTTATTCAGGATCTCGCGGTGAAGCAGTACAAGGAATGAATTCTCAGTGTGTCACGACGGATTCAATTCTGCGTGAAGGCGATCAGGGTTGCGCCCAAGGCTTGGGGTACATATAGGCCTCGGCGCCGCCTTCGGTATTGTTCCCGCGATTCACCGTCGGATAGGGAGGTGGATTGGGAGTGATGTCGAAAGTGAAATCTCGCACGCTGCCGTCCGTGAAGGCGAAGTTGTTCGTGACCACGCCCCAGGTCCAGATCACTCGGGTCGACTCCTTGATCCCCCGCCCATTCCTGACGTGATTGGCGGTGATCCCGCTCGCATCATGGGCACTGTGATCCGAGGCGATGAAGTTGTACCACCCATCGACCTTGGACCAGCCGAAGGCGTTGCTGTAACCATAGCAGTACATCCGGTCGCCGATCTTCTGCAGCAGTTTGGATTCGTCTACCACATACTGTCGGGTGGCTGCCCAGCTCCCGTCGGAGTTAGTGTCGTAGTAGGGTTTCTGATTGCTGCCCTGGGCGTTGATCCGGTTCGCGTAAAAGTTGTAAAACCTAATTGCGTTGTTCACAGGGGCGATGTTCAGCACTCCCTCGGGGCATTGCAACGCCTTGTTATATCGCGCCACCATCGGATTGGAAGGATCGTTCGATGGCAGGTAGGACGCAAGCATGGGCGACGACGTGGGGTGCGTGCCCGTGGCGATGATGAGTCGATAGCCATCCGCTGTGCTCCGGCCACCCGCAGGAGCGTGGACGGGGTACCAGGAGATCGAATCGGAAGCGTAGGCGTTATGCGACACCGCGATCTGTCGCAGATTACTCTTGCAGACCGCCAAACGGGCTGCGAACTTTGCGCTGGCCAACCCCGGCAGCAGCAGCGCGATCAACAGCGCGATCACGCTGACCACGACCAGCATCTCCACCAGGCTAAAGGCCCGCGTCAAACGTTGCTCGGGTTTGGTTGCCATGTTTTTTCCACCTCGTCAGGACCGTGAAAGGGGGGCTACGCTTCGCCCGTGCGCCGCTCTATCGACCATCCAACCAAACAATATGATGCCAACAGACTCACGAACCCCAAGAGAATCCGAGCACCTTTGCAACCGCTACACCTCTAGGATATCTCGGACACGACATGACCTTGTCGGCAGCCAACTGTTCGGCAAATCTTCACTTGCCCCATTTGGTGGGCACGAGGTAACGGTCGGTGCCGATGCCGCCGTCACCGGGATAGACCATGACTGAATAGCTCCCGAACGAAATGGGCCAATAAGGCCCGAACGCTCTCACGCTCCCATCAGTCATGAGATAATTCGTTGTCATGCGAGCCGTGTACGAGGTGACAACCGCGGGAACATAGGAGGGACCGGGCCTATTCCGATCTCCGCGCCACATGTGGTTGGTGTAGGTCCCCCACGGGGAATGCTCGGCGAGCATCGTGATGTCCGAGGCGAGGATATCAAAGCGCAGCTTGGGAAAGCCGTTAAGCCTGGGCCTCGCCATGTACCATGTCTGCCCCAGGCGGCGCATCATGTTCTGCGGCTCGGTCGCCTCACGCGGTGCCGGGGAAGGATCGTCGGGCATGTAAGGTGCGTCAGAGATGCCCCCAGCCAAGTCTGAGAACAGCGAGTAGGAAACGACGCCAGCTTTCTCTAAGTGAGCCTGCGGACACTGCCACACCCGGTTCGTAGGCGACAGCCCGTTGATGTCCCGCGCCTGCCACCCGTAATAGATCGCCAGTTCCTGATACGCCAATGCGGGATAGGTCGTAGGGAGGCCAGAGCTCGGATTGTGGGTCTCATTGCTGCTGGGGAACTGGTAGCTCACGATACGGATTGGCCCCCGCAGACCATTGGTCGGATACCACGCGAGATAATCTGCTGCGTAAGAGTTGATGCCCGTGTACACCTGCCTGAGATTGCTCGCACATGTTGCCAATCGCGCCGCAAAGCGGGCACTCTCCAACCCCGGCAGCAGCAGCGCGATCAGCAGGGCGATCACGCTGACCACGACCAGCAATTCGACAAGAGAGAAGGCCTTCTGAGTGGTGGTGAGTGGGTTCATGGCCTCTCTTATTCTTACCTAGACCGCCCGATCCGCAATGCCGGTGGTGCGACTTTCGGATGCACCGTTTGCGACACTCAGCCGGGCGGCGGCCGGGTGATTTCTGGCGCTGCGGCGGGGTGGGGCTAGGGGCTATATCGGTTGGAATCGAGCGGACCCTCAGGCGAGTGCTGGGGTTAGGGATCACCGGCTGCGGGCGGGGGAGGTGTCGAAGGGGGCGTCGCTCGATGTGCCGGGGGCTCCCTGGCGGGAGGCGGGCTTGCCGCCGGTCCACAGGCGCTTGGAGCGGTAGGCTGAGGGCGAGACGCCTTCCTCACGGACGAAGGTCTCGTAGAGCACCCTGGCGCTGTTGAAGCCCGAGCCTTCGACGAGGGATTTTATGGAGTCGTCGCTTTCGGTCAGGCGGCGCTTGAGGCGTTCGATGCGGCAGCGGGTGATCTCCTGCATGACGGTGCGGTCCAGGACGGTGCGGAAGCGTCGCTCGAGGGTGCGTCGCGTGGTGGCGACGGAGGTGGCGACCTGGCGGACGCCGATGGCCTCGTGGGAGTGCTCGAGGATGAAGCGCATGGCGTTGGCGACCAGTGGATCGCGGACGCTGGTGGCGTCGGTGGAGCGTCGGGCGTGCAGGGCGCGGGGCTCCACGAGCAGGATCTGTCGCTGCGCGTTCCAGGAGCGC
>CAZBXW010000024.1:0-31714 GCA_964496285.1 uncultured Phycisphaera sp. | reverse complement strand
CCATCACCGGCGAGATCACCCCCGACAACGTGATCCCCGAGCCGGCGTCGCTGGCACTGCTGGGCCTGGGCCTGACGCTCCTCGGCGGCCGCCGCAGGGCCTGACCGACCGCGATCGACAGACGCGATGGTGTTAGTGGGCAGGACCTTCTGTGGTATGCAAGAGGGTTAACGTGGCCAGCACAGCAACACCCACGCAAAACGGATTCTCGCTGGTTGAGCTTCTGGTGGTCGTCAGCGTGATTGCCCTGCTGATCGCGCTGTTGCTGCCGTCAATGCAGGTTGCGCGTTTCGCGGCCCGTCTGGCGGTCTGCGCCAGCAATCTCAAGCAGATCACCGTCGGCTCGAACTTGTACGCCGCGGATAACAACAGCTACTACCCCGATGACGAGTTTCAGGGGATGCGCAAGCAGACGACCTCGAACTTCAATCAAACCAGCTCAACCCGACCGTTCGATGCACTGACCAGCTATGTCGGCGGGAGCATGGACTACTCGAAGAATAAGCTGCTGCACTGCCCGCAGGTCGCTGCGGAAGGCATTCCGGTGAACATGCTCTCCTACCAGGTCTATTACGTCGCCTCGGGCTCGTTGAAAAGCCTCGCGACGAGCGTGAATTCTTCTCATGCTCTGCCGAATGTTCCCGCCGAGGCGATGCCGCGGATCGGCAGCACCCGCCTCACGCGAAGCTCTTCGTTGTCTGGCTATCCCGGTTGGGACGGCAAGATATGGGCGTCTGAGATCGTGGCCTCGGATATCGCGCAGGTGACCCCCGGCAACACAGTACAGACCGGCCACATGCGGGGCGGCACACGCAACTCGTTCGGCTTTGGACCCCCGCTGTTGCAATCGACCACCGATGGCAACTTGACCGCCAATTATTCGTTCCACGATGGTCATGTCGAGCAGTTCTCGTTCACAAGGAATGACGTCGTTCCCACCGGGTCCCTGATCGCAGCCACATCGGAAGATGCCGGGTCGTACGATCGATACATCCTGCCCAAGAGAATGATCAAGCTGGCGCCGTGAGCGAGCCAGCGCACGCGGCAGCCGGTCAGTCCCACGGCCCGGGGCACCGATGCTTGCCGACGCCCCGCCAGGCTGCCGAGGCCATTTCGCCGGGCCATCTTCGCCCGGGTGAACTCGTCGTCGCCAAGAGCATCAGGGATCACTCAAGCCGCACTGTCGCCGCCGGCTCCAACACTCGCCGCCCCCTGAGGCGTCGCAGCCGCGCAGATCTGGCAAGATCGTTGGCCCGCGCCAACAGACACTCTTCCTCTCGGGGCCAGCAACTCGTGATTCATCCTTTCTTCGTATACTCCCTGGCCCCCCTACTCCCGGAGTGACCCGATGGCCTTTGCGCTTAAGAATGGGCAGACCGTCCTCTTCATCGGTGACTCGATCACCGACTGCGGCCGAATGGCCTCGCACGCGCCGCTGGGCAATGGTTACGTCCTGCAGATCCGCGATTTGATCGCCGCAAAGTACCCGTCGCTCAAGCTCAACATCATCAACCGCGGCATCAGCGGCAACACCGTCCGAGACCTCTACCACCGATGGACCGACGATTGCATCAACCATCAGCCCGATTGGGTCTCGATCAAGATCGGCATCAACGATATCCATCGCTGGCTCCGCGGCATCGCTGACCAATCCGTCACCGCCCAGCAGTACGCAGAGCTTTACGACAAGATCCTCGCCCGGATCAGGCGTGAAACCAAGGCGCGGGTCGTCCTCGTCGAGCCGTTCTATATGTCCAACGACGCCTCGAGCGATTCGTTCCGCAGCCTCGTGCTCGAACACCTGCCCAGCTACCTCAGGACCGTGCACGCCATGAGCAGAAAGTACAAGACCCGACTCGTGCGGACGCACAAGGCCTTTCAACATCTCATCAAACACGTCAACCCCGAACAGCTCTGCGGCGAGCCCGTCCACCCCAACCCAAGCGGACACACCATCATCGCCTACGAGTGGCTTAAGACCATGGGCTGGTGAAGTGGCAATATATCCAGAAGCGCTTTCTTCTCTGACACTCCCTCTTCTCCGATGGATATAGTGGGCAGGATCGTCTATAATTCAAGAGAAAGCTGACATGTCCAATTCAGCAGCACATGCTCGCAAGGGATTCACGCTTGTTGAACTGCTCGTCGTGGTCAGCATCATCGCCCTGCTGATCGCGTTCCTGTTGCCCGGGCTCAAGAACGCCCGCTTCGCGGCTCGGCTGACGCTGTGCGCTTCCAATCTCAAGCAGCTCACCGTCGGATCGACCGCATACGCCGCCGATAACAACGGCTATTACGCCGAGGATAATCTGCCTTTGATGCGCAAGCAGAGCTACGCCGCTTATCCTGCAAAGCTAGCAGGCTACATCGGCAGGACCGTTCATCACACCACCAATCCCGCGCTGCTCTGTCCGCAAATCCCTGCGGACGGGATCCAGTTCACGGACCACTGGATTCGCGCCTATCAACTCTATTACAACGTCTGTGGCTCGCTGCCCAGCGGAGTTAACCTCAGCATTCCGGGTACCTCCTCGCACGCAGCGCCTCAAAACTCTCAAGAGGCGATGCCGCGGATCGACAGCACGAGGCTCACCGAGGGTCTGGGCTTCCTAGGCGGCGGCAAGTGGGAGTCGACGATCGTCGCCTCGGATATTGCCCAACGACATGGCCCGACCAATAGTGTCCAAACTGGCCACATGCGCGGCGGTAATCTTATCGGTACAGGCGGTTCACCCTTGAATCAAGCAACCTCGACCGGCGCCTTGACCGCCAACTATTCGTTCCAGGACGGGCGTGTCGAATCCTTCTCATTCACTCTTAGCAACGTCCACAATACCACCGGCACCATGATGACCTCCTCGTCGAGGGATGGGGGATCTTATGACCAATACCTCCTGCCCAAGAAAATGATCCGACAGGTGCCCTGAGTCGACGGTGGGCACCGTCGATGGTTCATCCCGGCATGCCCTGCTGCAAGGCCCATGAACACTGAGGCCTTGGTGGGTTCGCGGCCGAGCGATCCTGACGACTCCTGCACCCCGGAACACCCTTGCTTGCCGACGCCCCGCGAAGATGGCGGGGCCATATTGCCGGGCCGTCTTGGCCCGGGTGAATCCATCGTCGTCACGAAGAACATCAGGAGCACGATTGGCAAAGACCAGACAACGCTGCGCCTCAGAGGGATGGCCCGGCCTGGTGGGCGAAGCTGCCCAGCTCGGAAACAGGGCTGCCGGGTCGCTATAATAGCTCGATGACGGTTGTACGCCACGGGGCGGAATGTCAAGATGGGGGCTGGACGAGGATTGTTCCGGGGCGTGATTATGTTTCTAAAAGTGCTTCATTCCAAGATTCACAACGCCCTGGTGACGCAGGCGGACGTTCACTACGTCGGGTCGGTCACGGTGGACGAAGAGTTGCTGCGGGCGGCGGGGATCAGCCCCAATGAAGTGGTGCTCATCGCGGATCTGACCAACGGGGCGAGGCTCGAGACGTATGTGATCAAAGGGCCGGCGGGTTCGGGCGTGGTGTGCATCAACGGGGCGGCGGCGCACCTGATCCACCGTGGCGATCGTGTGATCATCTTCGCTCACCGATTTGTGCAGCCGCAGGAGTTGCAGGACCATCAGGCCACGGTGGTCATCACCGACGCCCAGAACCGCATCGCCAAGGTGCTGCACTATCCCAGTTCGCTCGATCAGGACGCCCCGATGGCGAGACTCAACGCTCTGGGCGAGATCGCCAATTAACCGCTGGTAGCCAGGCTTGACCTTTCCTTCCGCACGGGCCACCGACGCGGGAGGGGCAGACGTTTGAATCAACCTCAGGAATCGCAGCCATGGAATTCGTCACCGCTCAAGAGAAGAAACTGTTGGAAGAGAAGCTCGAAGCGCTCAAGGCCAAGCGGCCGATCCTCTCGAAGCGGATCGCCGAGGCGCGGGCTTTGGGCGACCTGAAGGAGAACGCGGACTACCACGCGGCGCGCGACGATCAGGGGCTCAACGAAGCGGAGATTCGTCGGCTGGAGGATCGCATCAAGCACGCCCAGGTCGCTGCCAACGATCACGCCCCGTCGGACATGGTGTTCCTGGGCTCGGTGGTCCGGCTGCGCGACGCGGACCGCGGCAGCGAAGACACCTATAAATTAGTGGGCGAAGCCTCCGGGTCCTTCGACGGCGACCACATCGAAGTGACCGTGGGTTCGCCCATGGGCCAATCGCTGCTCAAGGCACGCGTGGGCGAGGTGGTCAAGGTCGATCTGCCCAAAGGAACCAAGCGTTTCGAAGTGAAGGAGATTCTCTAGAGCCAGCATGCAACCGCCGATTCACGCCGGTACACGCCGATGAAATACTTCACCGATCCAAAAAGATGTGACCCCTCTTCCGACACTCCCTTTCGGGGCTTGATCCGCGTGCACCTGTGGGCATCCGTGGTTTCCCTGGGCCTTGTTGCGCTGGCGCAGGCGCAGCAGAATGTCACGCAGGACGGGCGACTGCTGGACAACAATCCCTCCGTCGGCAGCGGCGGGATCAACGAACCGTTGCCGAACTCGAACGTCAGTCGCTCCTCCGACGTGCTGACCCGAAACGTCGCGGGACTGGGCTACTTCCATGATCGCGTGCCCTATCGAGCCAACGACGAATTGCGCCTGAACCTCCCCTCGGACAGCCTGTTCAGCTTCCAGGCGCAGTCGGCGCCCACGAACGGCGACCCCACCGTCCCGCTGCGTCTGCAGCGCAACGCCTCGGTCAGGACGTTCAACCCCGCGGGCGCGAGCGCCGGCGCGGGGACTCCAGCGTGGGACGGCTTCGTGCGCATCGAAGACCTGCGGAGCCCGGACAGCGCTGCGCAGCAGTATTCGCGCGGACAGGCGCCCACGCTCGCGCCCCCCGTGCCCGACCGGTTGGCGGCACCGCTGCAGCTCCAGCCCGCGCCGGTCGGCACCGAGGCTTCGGAGGCCACACTGCTGTGGGCGAGCCAGGGCGAGCTGACGCCGCCGGACCCGCTTCGCGTCCGGGATGCGCAACAGCCCGACGTGCTGGGCCTGGGCCTGGGCTCCGCGCCCAGCTCGCGCGCTGCCTCCTCGATCGCGCCGGCGCGAGCCTTGGGCTCGGCACTGCTATGGCAGATGCAGCCTGAGCGCCTCAGCGGTGCACAAGCTGATATGGATCGGCGTGTGCAACAGATTGAGTCGGCGATCTTTCAACCGCTCAGCAGCAGCAGCGAGCCGGAGCTGAGCGACGAGGTCCACAGCGCCCTGCTGCGGCAACGGCAGGACCTGCTCGACCTGACGCCCCTGCCCTCGACGAGGCGGTCGGGCGCTGAGCCCGCCGACCCCGGCCCCGTGGTCCCGCCGACCGAGGAGTCGCCGCTGGTCTTCACGCCCGCGCCCAAGCCCGAGTCGGACGCGGAGAGCCAGGAGCCACCGTCGCCTTCCGCGCCGCTGGAGCAGTTGATCGAGAACCTGAGCACGCCGCTGCCGGAGGTGGAGAGCTTCGCGGGCAAGAGCCAGACCCGCGTCAACCGCCTGCTCCGCGAAGCGGAGGTTCATCTGGCCACCGGGCGCTACTTCGACGCGGAGGGCAGCTTCAAGACCGTGCTGACGCTCAACCCTCGGCACGTCATGGCGCAGGTGGGCGTGATGCACGCGCGCTTGGGCGCCGGTCTGTTCCGTTCCGCAGCCGCCGACCTGCGACGATTGTTCGAGGAACACCCGGACCTGATGGCGGCGCGCTACGACGAGCGCCTGATGCCCGATGCACGTCGTCTCAAGTGGGCGCAGCGCGAGCTGGAGAAGATGGTCGAGGCGACCAACACCGTCGAAGCGCCGCTGATGCTCGCCTACGTTCACTACCAGCTCCAGCAGACGCCGGGCGTGGCCGGTGCCCTGCAACGGGCGCAGCAACGTGACGCCAGGGACCCGCTCGTGGCGCTGCTGCGCCGCGTCTGGATCAAGGACGATCCGACCTCCTCGGCTCCGGAAAAACAACCGTGAGTTCAGCTCCCACCTCCGACGCCTCGACCGCGACGCCCGCCAAGGCTTCGTCGGACCCGACCGCTGCCTCGACCGTCGCGCTGACCAGCGACGGTCGCCCGGCGCTGTCGCTGACCGACTTCGTCGACCTGAACACGCTGGCGGCGGTGGAGCACCGCTTCAACGCCCTGACCCACCTGCAGGCGGTGATCCGTGACGCTCAGGGCCAGCCCGTGGTCCCGCCCAACTTCGACGCCACCGCGCTGACCGGGGTCATGCAACAGCTGATCACCGACGAGGACCTGCGGGCGATCTCCTCCAAGGCGCCGCTCGAAGCGCCCATCGTGGTCCAGGGGCAGAAGATCGGCACCATCACCATTCAGCCTCACGCGGGCCGCGACCCGATCCGTCCGAGGCTGCGGCAACTGGCGCAGGAGCTGGGCCTGACGCCCGACAAGGCCGACCTGCTTCTGGATCAGGCGCAGCAGGCCTACGCCCCCGCCGCCGCCGCCGCGGTGGACTACCTCTACCTCATGGCCACGGGCATCGCCCAGCGCTGCTACGACGAGCACCGACTTCGCCGACGGGTGGAGGAGCTCAGCGCGCTGTACGAGATCAGTCGGCTGATGTCCTCGGCGCGAAGCCTGGAAGAGGTCCTGGCCACCGCCGCCCGCGCCGCCGCCACCACGCTCAACGTCAAGGCCGCCTCGATCCGACTGCTCAACGAAGCGGGCACCGAGCTGATCCGAAGGGCGTCGTTTGGACTGTCCGACCAGTACGTGGGGCGTGGGCCCATCGTGGTGCTCAACAGCGACCTGGACCGCGAGACGCTGAACCTGGGCGTCACCTATGTCCAGGACATGGCGCGCGACCCGCGCATCGCCTCGTCGCAGGACGCCCGTCGCGAGGGGCTCGTCTCGGTCCTGAACGTCGCCATGACCTACCGCGACAGGCCCATCGGCGTGATCCGGCTCTACTCCGCGGTGCAGCGCGCTTTCGAGCACCACGAGGTCGAGCTCATCCGTGCCGTGGCGCAGCTCCTGGCGGCCACCATCGACAACGCCCGCCTCAACGCCGAGCATTCCGAGAACCAGCGCGTGCAACGCCAGCTCAAGCTCGCGGCGCAGGTCCAGCAGCGCATGCTCCCGGCCGCCGCCCCGAACCTCAGCCCCTTCGACATCGCCGCCCGGTGCGTCCCGAGCCACGAGCTGGCGGGCGACTTCTACGACTTCATCCAGCTCGAGGGGCACCTGGGCATCGCGGTGGGCGACGTGGCGGGCAAGGGCGTGGCCGCCAGCCTGCTCATGGCGTCCGTCCGGTCTGCGCTCCGCGCTTACGCTCAGGACGTCTACGACCTGGACGAGATCGTCTCGCGCGTCAACATCGCCCTGACCCGCGACACGCTCGACAACGAGTTCGCCACGGTGTTCTACGGCGTGCTGGACCCGCAGACGCTGCGCCTGACCTACTGCAACGCCGGCCACGAGCCCGCCCTGCTGCTGCGCAACAACCGCATCACCGAGCTGGACATCGGCGGCATGATCGTGGGCATCGACGCGCAGCAGGCCTACGAGAAGGGCCTGGTCGATCTCCGCCCCGACGACCTGCTGCTGATCCACACCGACGGCCTGACCGACGCGACCAACTTCGAGGGCGGCCGATTCGGACGCCAGCGCCTGCGCGAAGCCCTCCGCACCGCGGGCAAGCTCCCTCACAAGGACGCCGCCACCGCTCTGAACCACATCCTCTGGGAGGTCCGCCGTTTCACCGGCCTGCAGCCCAGCAGCGACGACCTGACCCTCGTGCTCGTCCGAGTCACCAAGACCAAGTGATCGAACACGGCACCCGCCGAGCGATCACCCCGCTCGATTCCTTACCTAATTTCTCACGGCACCGACTTGTGTCTACGATTCGGTCCATTCTCCGTGGTCGTTGAACATCACCAAGGACCTTATTCCTGTCAATTGCCTCATTTCGACAAGTTTTTCGTGGGTTTATTGTGGTATGGAGTTATACAATGATCGGCCTGAAAACCTCAGTCCATCACCCCAAAGGATTCGCGGCGCAAAAGCTCGGAAGAATCTTGCTCCCGGCACTGCTCGGCTGGAGCCTTCTCCAACAGGCCGCCGCTGCGGATCCGCTGTAGGTCAGTCGTTTCTACAGCGACGAGGTGTTTCGCTTCGACCCCGACACCGGCGCGTTCATCGACACCTTCGCCAGCGCCGGGTCCGGCGGGCTGGACCCGCCCCACGGCATGCTGCAGCGCAGCGGCGACGTGCTCGTGGCCAGCTTCGGAACCGACTCGATCCTCCACTACGACAGGAACACCTGTGCTTTTCTGAGCACCTTCATCAACGACTCCAACGGGCTGAACAACCCGGTCTACATCGCGACCGCGCCCGACGGCAACCTCCATATCTCCAGCCAGGTTTTCAACGAGATTCAACGCCACACCCCCGCGGGCGTTTTCATCGACGACCTTGTCGCCACGGGCCACTCGGTCGCGCTGGCCGTGCATCGATCTTCACCACGGCGCGGGAAGTTGCGGGTAAACTCCCAGAGAGCCGAAGTGATCCCGGAGAACAGGCCATGCCATTCGTGACGCTGATGTTGGTGCTTGGATCGGTGGGCTGGGTCTTCGCGGCTGACCCGGCGGCAGGTGCGGCGAGCGTCGAGGCGACGGGCGAGTCGCTGCTCTATCGCCGGGACGGGAGCGATCGGGCGTTCGATCAGTTGCTCGCGGAACAGGCGATCCCGGTGGGGCGAAACTCGGTGGAGGGGCTCACCGGGTCCACGATCGACGTCAACAACGACGTGGTGGAGAGGTGCGCCACGGGGAAGAACCCGATCCCCCGGGCCATCTCCATCCACACGCTGGGCAACAGCTCGATCCCGCGCAAAGACTTCGCACGCTGGACGCGGTGGTACCAGGAGGACGGGAACACGCAGGTGTTCAGGCTCTTCAAGGGCGAGCACAACGTGCGCAACGACCGACCCGACGCGGCGCGGATCGAGGCGTTCTCAGGCCTGCGCTGGGCCCGAGGCGATTGGCACGCGTGGGAGGGGACCTACACCATCGTCCAGCCCCACTCCTGCGCCATCTTTCAGGCCAAGAACAACGTCAACGACTGGTCGGTGATGATCAACCTCACGGACCAGGGCGACATCGTGCTCAACCATCGTCGGCACCAGGAAGATCGGACCATCGCCACGGGGATGACCGGCAAGAGCTTTCACCTGCGGGTCCGCGACAACGGGCACGACTACGAGGTGTACCTCAACGGGGAGAAGGTCGGAGCCGGCCACTACGATCGGCCCGAAGGTCACACGGCGTTTCGATGGGGCATGTACGACAAGACGCTGCGTCACGACGCGATGATCTTCGTCACCGGGGCGCGGTTCGAGTGATGGGTCAGCGAAACGTCACGCGCAGGCGAAGGTCGGTGACGGCGCGGTAATGCAGCGCGAGCTTGCGCAGGGCCTTGGCGGGATCGGGCGGACCGAAGCGGGGGATTTCGCCGACCCTGACGCGGCTGCCAAAGGCGGCGTTGAGCAGCTTCGACCCGTCGTTGGGATTCTGACCCGCGGGCTTGGGCGAAGCGGGCAGCGGCTGCGCGGGCATCACGTCCAGCCGAACAGGCGACGAGCTTTCGATCCTCAACGCAAGCTGCCCTCCGCCCAAGCTGAGCGTGGCGGCCTGACCGTCCTCCGCGATGAGCACCCGTGCACGGGTGTGGCAGAACCAGAAAACCTCCACCGGGCTTGGGCATTCCAGTTCGTCCTCCAGAAGCAACGCGGAGCGTCCTTGCAGCGTCAGCCGGCGCAGGCAACGCTTGGACAACGGATACGCCTGCCGCAGGTCCATCTCGAAACTCGGATCGGTTGGGTCGGGATCAAAACGGGTGATCAGTCCCCCCGCGTCCGGGGGCTGGCCGGGCGAGGCGTCCGGGCTGAGCACCAGGATGTTGTGTCCCTCGGCGCGATTGCGGTAGTAGTCGTAACGTTGTTTGCCGAAGTAGCCCGGGAGGTTGTAGTCGTCCGGGCCCGGGTCCGTGACCCAGCGTTGCCCACGCGCGTCGAGGACGAACGAGCCCAGATCGATCTGGTTGTGCCCCACGCGATTGCGGCCGCACTGGGCGGCGACGTACCAGGCGTCGGGGTCGTGCCATTGCGAGCGGAGCGTGGCCACTTCCACGCCCCGGAAGCGCGCGTCGCGCGGCGGGGTGGGAACCTGCGCCGGTCGATGCCACCACAGGGCCACCAGGGGGTGGACCGCATCGCCCAGTTCGCAGCCGAACAGGGCGTCATCGCGTCCGAAGCGTCGGGCGCTCCACAGCGCCAGAGCGGCCTGCTGCGAATGTTTATCGCCGCTGCGCTCCCCGGCGTCGCCGTAGTTGAAGATCAGCCCGGTCGGTCCGGTGCAGTGGGTGAGGAAGAGCGCCGAGCCCGCCAGCCCCGGGAGCGACACCAGGGGCTGGGCGTCCAGCCCGCCTGCGTCCAGGCAGGAGATGAGCACCATGACGTAGCGCATGGTGTAGAGCCAATAAGACGGCCCCTCGGCCCAGCCGCCGTCGGGAGCGAACTGTTCGAGACAGATGGGCGTGTGTTGCATGGCTTGGGTCAGGACTCGTAAGCACTGCTGAGGCATCTCCTGGCCCAGCGCCACCGCAGCGCTCGCCAATCCGCCGTGGCATACGACGTTCCAGTTGTTCAGGCTTCGGGTCCACCACTCGGCAGCGTCGTACGCCGCCTGCGCGGGCGCCAGCGCATGACGCGCCAGCGCCTCGCGCAGCACGCAGCGCTGCTCATCGCTCAATGCGTGGTAACACCAGTCGTAGCCCACCGCCACCGCGTGCGCCATCTCGGCGGTGTCGAGGAAGTGCGAGGGGTTCCAGTGGGGGAAGTTGGCCACCGCCTCAAGTTCCCGCCACAACCGCTCAAGCCACTTCACGTCGCCGTCGATCTGATGCAGCAGACCCAGAAGGTAAACGCGTTCCACCACCCGTCGGCTGACCTCCAACAAGCGTTTGCCGTCGGGGATGTCGTGCGTCGACACCGGCGCTTCGAGCAGCTCCTCTGCGCGCTGGCGAAGCCGCCCCAACAATCGGGCGAACTCGGCGTCCTCGTCGCGCAGCCGGCGCAGCTGCTCGAAGTGCTCGGCACGGACCATCACACGGGGGTGGTGAGGGTGCAACGAGGCCAGCACATTCTGCTCCATGACGCAGCTTCGCGGTCAGGCCCTTCCCGAGGGGGCGTGCAACGGGAGGGCGCGACTCGAATCATCGTACGGGGGTTCCGCCCGGGTGCGCCGGCGGCTCAGTGCTCCGGGGCGGCTTCGATCTCCAGGGCGGGGCCTGCCCCCTCGGGCTCGCGGACGGAATCGACCATATCGCAGACCTGCTGGCTCGGTCCGGGGCACAGCGGTGTCAACGCGAGCGTGACGGCGAAGTTCAGCGCCATACCCACCGTGCCGATGCCGGTGGGCTCGATGTCGAAGCACCAGTACGACCATCCACCGTACACCGTGCCGATGATGTAGATGGAGGTGAAGAGCAGCCCCACGACCATGCCCGCCAGCGCCGGGAAGGTGCCGATGCGTTTGGAGAAGATGCCCAGGACGATGACGGGGAAGAAGCTCGAGGCGGCCAGGCCGAAGGCGAAGGCGACGACCTGCGAGACGAAGCCCGGGGGGTAGATGCCGAAGATGCCGGCGATGACGACGGAGATGCCGATGACGGTTCGGCCCACGAGCAGGCGCTTGGCCTCGGAGGCGTTGGGGTTGATCATGCGGGCGTAAAGATCGTGGGCGATGCTCGAGGAGATGACCAGGAGCAGACCCGAAGCGGTGGAGAGCGCCGCCGCCAGCCCGCCGGCGGCGACGAGCGCGATGATCCAGTTGGAGAGCTCCGCCATCTCGGGGACCGCCAGGACCATGATGTCGCGGTCCGGGCCGCTGAGCTTGTTGGCGTGCAGGATGGGTCGCCAGTCGCGGCCCTCGCCGCCGCGGGTGTCGATCCACTTCTGATGATCGACGCGGAGCTCGTCCAGAGTGTAGCTCTGCCCTTGAAAGGCCACGGCGCCAGCGCGGAAGACCTCGTTGTCGGGGCGGTTGGAGTAGCGAAGCTTGCCGTCGCCGTCGTCGAGCCAGAGGATCAGGCCCGTCTTGCTCCAGCTTCGGAACCAGGTGGGCAGCTGCTCCTGGGTTCGGCCCTGAAGGCTGTCGATCAAGTAATAGCGTGCGAAGACCGCGGTGGCCGGAGCCGTGAGGTAGAGCAGCGCAATGAACAGCAGCGCCCAGAAGGCGCTCCAGCGCGCGGCGCGGACGTTCTTGACGGTGTAGAAGCGGACGATGACGTGCGGCAGGCCGGCGGTGCCCGCCATCAGCGCCAGCGTGACGCAGAAGAGGTTGAGCAGCTTGACACGGTCGTCGGCGCTCTCGAAGCCAAAGGCGTTGGTGTAGCTGGAGAAGCCCAGGTCGGCGTGGATCTGGTTGAGCTTGTCGAGCAGGTAGGTCGGCTCAGCCAGGAGCTGCGAACCCAGGCCGACCGACGGCAGGGAGACGCCGGTGAGCTTGCCGCTGATCGCGAAGGCCGGGATCAGAAAGGCGACGATGAGGACCCAGTACTGGGCGACCTGCGTCCAGGTGATGCCCTTCATGCCCCCGAGCGTGGCGTAGACGAAGACGATGGCCATGCCGATGATCACGCCACGGTCGATCGAGACGTCGATGAACCGCGAGAAGACGATGCCCACGCCGCGCATCTGGCCCGCGACGTAGACGAAGCTCACGAAGATGGCGCAGAAGATCGCCACCGAGCGGGCGAGGTTCGATTCGTAACGGTCGCCCACGAAGTCCGGGACGGTGAAGTGCCCGAACTTGCGGAGGTACGGCGCCAGCAGCAGCGCCAGCAGGACGTACCCGCCGGTCCATCCCATGAGGAACTGCCCGCCGGCGAACCCCATGAACGAGATGATGCCCGCCATGGAGATGAACGAGGCGGCGCTCATCCAGTCGGCGCCGGTGGCCATGCCGTTGGCGATCGAGGGCACGCCACGCCCGGCCACGTAGAAACCCTTGGTGTCCTTGACCCGCGAGATCCAGGCGATGAAGAGGTAGAGCGTGAACGTACCGCCCACGATGAGGTAGGTCCACAGCTTCACGCTCATGCGTCGGTCCTCGTGGTGGAATCGCCCCGACGACGCAGGGCCTCGAGCTCACGGTGGTGCGTTCGGTCCAGCCAGTTCATCAGCAGGCAGTACAGCAGGATGATCAGCACGAAGCCGATGATCGAACCCTGCTGCCCGAACCAGAACCCCAGCGGGAACCCGCCGAGTTTGATCGGCAGCTTGTTGAGATAGTCCGCGAAGAGCACGCCACAGCCCAGCCCCGCGACGGCCCAGAGCAGCAGCAGCGCCCGCATGACGAGCAGGTTGCGCTTCCAGTAGCGCTCCAGCGCAGCGTCCACCGCCGGGTCGTGCCGCAGGGGCGACGGGTCGGAACGATTCAGAGGGGACCCAACCGACATGATCCACTGTTCTATCTTCCCTGGTCCGTCGGTGCAACTCGCCCCACGCCTCACGCCACACCCAAGGCGTCTTGACGAGCCTCTTGAGGATGCCCGGGAGGTCCTGCAAACTCAACGACGACGCGGGGCTTTGATTGTTGCTTTCTCCCAACTGTTCAACCCCCAAGCACCTGACCCGCGCGCCCACGGTGACACGTCACGAACCCCTCGCCGACACGGACCGACTGGCCGGGGCGCACGATTGAGCATGAGTCACGCGACGTCAGCCCTTGGAAGCGGGGGTTCCAGCACGGTCCACCGGCGCAGGTCAAGACAGTGCTTCAGGGACGCGCTGCGGCCGGAGAAGAAGCGAAAGTCGATGCTGATGCGGGTGCGCTGCGAGCGGTTGGGGGCGGATTCGTGGATGATCCAGGGGTTGAGCAGCAGCGCGTCGCCGGGGTTCATGATGCAGTGGATGCGCTCGTAGCCCGCGGTGGGGACGCCGGTGCGCCAGAAACGTTGTGTGGCGTCGGTGGGTAGTTCGGGTTGACGCTCGCTTCCCGGGAAAACCGTCACGCCACCGCACTGCTCGTCGATGACGGTGAAGGGGACCCAAAGCGTGAGGAAGTCGGTCATGTGCCGGTTGTAGCTCACGTCCTGGTGGGCGGGCACGCCGGCGTGGACGTTGCCCGGGAGGACGAAGCGTGCGGTGGGCGGCATGTGCATGAACAGCTCGTCGTAGCGCAGCGCCTGGCGAAGCATCGCCTGCACGCAGGTCAGTCTCGGGATGGCCCAGAGCCTCCGCGATAGACGGGTCTCGAGCGGGAAGTGACCGGACATGATCTGCCGCAGCGCGGGATCCATCCGCTGCAGTTGCCGATCGTCCGCCAGGCTGTTGATCTTTGCGGGAATCTGGGCGAGGCAGGACAGGCCCCAAAGCGAGCACAGCTGTTCCAAGGCGCGGTCGGCTTCGCTGCGGAGGAAATCTCCCACCTCGCGCAACACGTCCGAGGGCAGCAGCCCGCGAATCACCTGGTAGCCCTGCTCGTGGAATAGACGGGTGTCGGTCATGGAGGGTTCGCCGGTGAGAACGGGTCAGCTCTTGATGAGGTAGCCCGCGGGCACGTTGTTCCATGTGAGTTTCTTCACGATCGCCCCCGGGAGCTGGGCCACGAGTTCGTCCACCGCCTGAGTCTCGCCGGGCCACTCCTTGATGGCGTACTCGTCGAAGAGCACCAGCCCGCCGCGGCTGACGCGGGGCCAGAACGCTTCCAGCGCAGCTTTGGTCGGGGCGTAGAGGTCGCAGTCCATGTGCACCAGACTGAAGCGCACCCCCGGATGGTCCTGCACAAAGCGCGGCGCGGTGGTCTCGATGTGGCCCTGGATCAGTTTGATTCGTGGCTTCCACGGGATGAAGCGGTCCTGATCGAAGATCGCCAAGGCGCTCAGCAGTTCATCCTTGTACGCCCCGGGCGAGAACCCGCCCACCTGCTTCTGAAGGTGAGCCTCGACCTGCCCGTCCTGCGGAGCGAGGCTGGTGAAGCCTTCCCAGTTGTCGAACCCGTAGACTGTTTTCGTGCGGTCGCCGATGCAGTGAGCTTCGAGCAGGTTGGCCCAGGTGAACAGGCCCTGCCCGCGGAACACGCCCACCTCCGCGATGTCGCCGGGCACCTCGAGCGTGAGCTGGAAGAGCTGGGCGTGGGCGAGGAAACGCTTGAGCCACTGCCTCCGCGCCAGCACGGGAAAGAGCTTCACCGCGTCGAGCGGGTCGACGTGGAATCGCTGGCAGTGCTCCGCCAACGCCGCTTCCACCGCTGCGTCGCTGCCGGTCTTGGCGAAGCCGTCAAAGGGGCGTTGGGTCATAAGCAGGCTCGGTCGCTGGATTCGAGGATTATCGACCGGCACGCGGGCCAGGAGATGAAAAGTTCAGAATCCTCAGCCTGAGGTGGGAGCGACGTGACGGATGATCCCCGCGTCGCCAGCACCGGGCTCAGGACCGCTGGGCTCGGAACGCACCGCTCGCCTTGGTTTGCCCCTCATCACTCGCCGCGCCCCAGTCGTGACCGCAGCAGCCA
Source organism: uncultured Phycisphaera sp. (assembly GCA_964496285.1). Taxonomy (GTDB): domain Bacteria; phylum Planctomycetota; class Phycisphaerae; order Phycisphaerales; family Phycisphaeraceae; genus CAZBXW01. The sequence continues at coordinate 16,163 of CAZBXW010000024.1, read as the reverse complement.
CAGAAACACCGGGCCCCCGAGCATCGCGGTGAAGACGCCCACGGGGACCAGCCCGATGCCCAGCGCCAGGTTCGCCCAGGCGCTGGCGGTGTCGGCGGAGACGATCAGCATCGCCCCGAGCATCGCCGAGCCCAGCAGAAGCGTGACGTGGCGCGGGCCCAGCAGCAGCCGCGCCACGTGCGGGCAGACCAGGCCGACGAACGCCACCGGCCCCGCCACCACCACCGCGCCCGCCGCCAGCACGCTGGCGCTCAGGAAGAGTTGCGTTCGCAGCAGGTTCACGTTCAGGCCCAGGGTCTGCGATTCGTCGGCGGAAAAGCTCGCCACGTCCATCGCCCTGCCGCGCATCACGAGCAAGCCGAGCACCCCCGCGGTCGCCCCCCCCACCGTCCAGACCGTCCAGGCGTCCAGCCCCTCGTTGAGATACCCGAGCATCCACCGCGACAGATCGTCACGGATGCCCGCCTCGCCCGCGGCGAGGTACGACAGGAGCATGATGATCGCCCCGTTGATCGTCGAGAGCACAACACCCACGAGCAGCAGCCCCAGTGGGTCCACGACGCCGCGACGCCGGCCTGCGCCATAGACCAGCGCCATGCACACCAGGGCGCCGAGCATCGCCGCCGCGTGCTGCGGCAGCGGCGTGAACCTCAACCAAAACTTGGCGCACAACTGCACGATCACGCCCAGCGCCGCCCCGGTGGAAAGCCCCAGGACGAAAGGCTCCGCCAGCGGGTTGCGCAGCAGCGCCTGCAGCGCCACCCCCGCCCCCGCCAGCGCGGCGCCGACGATCACCGCCTCGAGCAATCGAAAGGCGCGGAGCCCCAGGACGGGCGAGTCCCACGCCGGGACCCCCAGGAAAGTCGAGCCCACCGCCAGGCGCAGGCCGCAGAGCATCGCCAGACCGGTGAGCAGCCAGAGTAGTCTCGCCGTGCTTTGGCCACCGCTTCGCGTGGATTGCGTGCCCATGCCCGGCACAGCATACGCCGCGCCCCGCTGCGCCGCACGCCGGTCACTCGTAAATCCAGCGGTCGCTGGTGCGCTCGTAATCGTGCAGTTCCGCGGCGGTGAACCAGAGTGCCAACTCACGCGCGGCGCTCTCTGGGCCGTCGGACCCGTGGATGAGATTCATCCCGCCGGACATCCCGAAGTCGCCGCGGATGGTTCCGGGGGCGGCCTTCTTGCCGTTGGTCGCGCCGATGAGGTTGCGGCAGACGGTGATCGCTTCATCGCCGCGCACCGCCAGCACGAGCACCGGCGAACTGGTGACGAACTTGAGCAGTCCCTCGTAGAAGGGCTTGCCCTTGTGCTCGGCGTAGTGGCGCTCGGCCAGATCGCGCGGGACGCGCATGAGTTTGACGCCGATGAGCTTCAGGCCCTTGCGCTCGAAGCGCGAGAGGATCGCGCCCATCAGGCCACGCTGCACCGCGTCGGGTTTGAGAAACAGTAGCGTCGTTTCCATCGGTCGCTCCGAGTATGAGTGCGTGATTCGCTCCGCGATGCAGCCATGCGCCATCGCGGGCGGAGTGTTATCGCCGATCTTCAGAGGCCACGCAACCGCTGACGATGCTGCGACGGAGGCGGTCGCCCGGCGGCGAAGCGGGATCGCATGAGCTGTACCCGAGGGACGGGTGCGTCCCCGGCTTGGGGGGAGGAGGGACGATCCCTGTTTTCGCCCGGGCGAAGCTCAGACTACACTATCGGGCTCTCCACGAGTCGAACCCAGGCTCTCTCATGGCCCTGAGCGGCGCGAGCGACGCGGTGAAGCCCGGAACATTGCCCCGACGCGAGTCCTCCCACGAGGTCCGCGCCCGTGCGGCACCCACCGACGCCCGCGGCCGCTGGCTCACCTGGGTGTTCCTGGCGGCGGCGGTGCTGCTGTCGATGCCCGCGATGCTCTTCGAGCTGCATCGGCCCGACGTGATCGACCCGCTCGAGTCGCGCGCCTTGGCCGGTTCGTTCGAGACCGATCGCCACCTCCGCACTTCGAGCGATCCCAGCGCCGGGGGCATGACGCTCTCGAAGCTCGTGCCGCGACGCGATGGGCGAGTGCTCACGCGCCGCCCGCCGGGGCTGACCTGGTCGCACAACAGCATGTTCGCTGCGGCGCGACGCTTCGACTCGGACCTGAGCGTCGAGCAGCGCATCGTCCTGGCGCGCCTCGCCTCGGTCATCGCCGCCCTTGTCACCCTCGCCGCCATCTACTGGGCGGGCCACTCCCTCGCCGGCGCACCGGCGGGCCTGGCGTCGGCGCTGATCTGCGGCTCAAGCCCGGTGTTCCTCTACCACGCGCGGCTGGCGGCCGGGCCGATGCACCAGACGGCGTGGAGCGTCCTGGCGGTCGCCTCGGCGCTCTGGGCCATTCGTCCCTTCCGCCCCGCACCCTCGGTGGAGCGACAGTTCATCGGCTGGACCGTCGCTGGACTGGCCACGGGCATGGCGATCTACCTCCAAGGCTCCGCTGCCCTGGGGTTGGTGGTCCTGCCCATCCTGCTCATGGTGCTGGTCTGTCCCCATCGCGTGGGCCATCTGCTGGGCATGCTCGCGGCGGTGCTTATCGGCGTCCTGCTCGTCATGCCCTGGGCCCTGTTCGTGCAAGAGCAGGACGCCCAGGCCTGGCGTCTCTGGATCGACAGCTTCGCCAACGCCTACCGCACCTCGCCCCTGCAACTGCTGCGACACAGCAGTCAGTGGACGCTCTGGCTGCTCCTGGCCTTCGCGCCATGGACGCTCTGGCTCCTCGGCGCAGCCTTTCAGTTCTGGTCCACCTCCAGCGCCGGAGAACGCGGACGATTGGTCATCGGATGGGTCTGGCTCCTGCCCGTGGCGATGCTCCTGCCCGTGGAGGTCATGAGCGATCGACGCTCGCAGGTCCTGCCCGTGCTGCCCATCGCGTCGCTGCTCGTGGCTGCCACGTTCGTCCGCTGGGCCGACCTCGCCGACGAGGGACGCTACCCACGCGTCTGGCGTCTGCTCCGCTGGCCTCAGCTGCTCCTCCTCACGCTCGCCAGTTGGGCATTGCCGCTGCTCCTGCAGCTCCAGCCCTGGCTCGTCAAGAACGGTTGGCTCCACGAGGCGGTCAGCCCCAGCCCAGGCTGGCTTCTTACCCTGGGCATGATCGTCGTGCTCACCGGCATCATCGCGCTCTCGTGGCGATGGTCGATCCGACATCTGCCGCTCTTCGCCGCGGTCGCCTGGGCGCTTTGGTTCTGGGCGCTGTCGTGGGTTGCGCTGCCCACGATGCTCGATTCCCCCCGCGCCGATTCGCCCGCGAAGGTCTCCGGCGAGCAGCTCCGACTGGCGGTGGGCGACCGCCCGCTGTACCGGCTTGTCGGCTCGATCGCCACCGACAGCGCCGCGGGCCAGCCGTCGCCTCTGGCCGACACCCTCCTTTACGCCGACCTTCACGCTCCGCGACTGAACCTCGACGGGCTCGACGAGCTGAAGAAGCAGCGCCCGCGGTTCGTGCTGCTCCTAACGGACCCAGCCCCCGATGCGCTGAGGCGCGACCCTCAGGCGCGACTCATGACCAGCGTCACGGTCCCCGGCGGCGAACTGTGGGAAGTCCACAGCCCCGGGCGCGGTCTCGAAACCAGGAGCACGCCTTGACTGCTTCCGCGCGCTCACCCTCGCCGCCCGCGCCGCCCGCGGCGTCGACGCCGGAGTTGTGCATCGTTGTCCCGGCGCTCAACGAGGCGGACAACCTGCGCCCGCTGGTCGAGCAGGTGCGGCGCGGCGTGCGCGACCGTGGCATCCGGGCGCAGCTCATCATCGTCGACGACGGGTCCGACGACGCATCGCCCTCGATCCTGACGCAGTTGGCGGCGGAGCACGACTGGGTGCTGCCGCTGCGCCGCCAGGTGCGCCAAGGTCAGTCCGCCGCGATGGCGGCGGGGATCGCTGTCGCCTCGGCGCCGCTGATCGCCACGCTCGACGCCGACCTGCAGAACGACCCCGCCGAGCTGCCCCGAATGGTTGAACTGCTCCACGCTCAGAACGCCGACCTCGTCCAGGGCGACCGCTCCGCGGCGCGACGCGACAACCTCGTGCGCCGCCTGGGCAGCGCCGTGGGCCGATTCGCCCGACTCGGGCTCCTGGGCGATACGGTCCGCGACACCGGCTGCTCCGCTCGCGTCCTCCGCGCCCGATTCGCCAAGCAGCTCCCCCTGCAGTTCAAGGGCATGCACCGTTTCATCCCCGTCTACACCCGGATCCTCGGCGGCAAGGTGGTCGAGATGCCCGTGGTCCATCGGCCCCGCGCCGCGGGCGTGACGAAGTACGGCCTGGGCTTGTTCAACCGCGGGTTCGCCGGCTTCTTCGACCTGCTCACCGTGCGCTGGATGCGCTCGCGCCAGCGTGACGTCTCCGCCACGCCCATCGCGCGGCAAGGAAAAGCATGAAGCGACGATACGTCATCGCCCTGGAAGTCCTGCTGCTGGCGGCGCTGTGCGTCTGGATCGGCCTGACCTACGCTCAGGATACCGGGTTCCCCCCCGGCGGCGTGGACTTCAAGGTCCAGCTCCGCGGCGCCGACGACCGTGCCACCGTCTATCGCAGCGCCGACGGCTCGCACTACATCATGCTCCGCCAGAACGACGGCGAACTGCGCCGCGTCAGCCCCGAGGATTTCTCGCGCAGGCTCTACGACGACCAGGCGCTGCGCGGCGTGGCGGAACGTCTGCTCAACGTCTCCTCGCCGATGGGTTTCCTCTGGGTGAGCATCGGCCTTCTGGGCCAGGTGCTCTTCACCGGACGCATGATCGTCCAATGGGCGGTGAGCGAGAAACACAGGGCCTCCGTCGTGCCCACCGCCTTCTGGTGGATGAGCCTGGTCGGGGCGAGCATGCTGCTGATCTACTTCGGTTGGCGCAAAGACCCCGTGGGGCTGCTGGGCCAATCGTTCGGGTGGATCATCTACGTTCGCAATCTCTATTTCATCTATCGCGGCAAGAGCGACGAGTCGATGGGGTCTTGAGTCATGCCCAGCGTGCTGCGCATCCTCGACGCCAACACCAACCGGGCGCGCGAAGCCCTGCGTGTGATGGAGGAGGCTGCCCGCTTCTGCCTCGACGACGCAGACCTCAACCGCCGACTCAAGGCCCTACGCCACGACCTGGCAGCGGCGCTGGAACCGTTGCCGCTCACGCCCAACCGTGACGCGCCCGGCGACGTGGGCGCCGCCATCAAGACCCCGCGAGAATCTGCCCGCGGCAGCCTGGCCGACGTCGCCCTGGCCGCAGGCAAACGTCTTAGCGAGGCCCTGCGATCCATCGAGGAGTACGCCAAACTTCTGCCGGGGGACCTGGCCAGAGCGATCGAGAAGCTGCGCTACCGCGGCTACGACCTCGAACAACGCCTGACCCTCGCCCTGGCGACCGGCTGCGCCCGGCAGTGGCGCTTGTGCGTGTTGCTCACGCAATCGCTCTGCCCCGACGGCGACTGGCAACGCGTCGCCCGCGCTGCGGTAAGGGGTGGCGCTGACTGTCTGCAACTGCGCGAGAAGCATCTCGACGCGAGCGAGCTGCTCGGTCGCGCCCGTTGGCTCGTCCGCACCCTGGGTCGGGACGCAGCCATCATCGTCAACGACCGCCCCGACGTCGCCCTGCTCAGCGGAGCGCACGGCGTCCACCTCGGTCAGACCGACCTGCCCTGCCGCGAAGCCCGCAGACTCGTGGGCCGACAACTGCTCATCGGCGTGAGCACCTCACGTTTGTCGCAGGCGCGCCAAGCCCTGCGCGACGGGGCGGACTACTGCGGCGTGGGCCCGATGTTCCCTACGACCACCAAGCACAAGGACCAGATCGTCGGCCCGCGCTACCTCGCTCGATACCTGCGCTGGAACCGCCTGCCGCATTTGGCCATCGCCGGCATCACCCCCGAGAATGTCGGACAACTCACCGACGTCCGCGGCATCGCCGTCAGCTCCGCGGTCTGCAGCGCGAAGAACCCGCTCACCGCCACGCGCAGCCTGCTGCGTGCGATGGGTCGGCAGTGCTACACTCATTGACGGTGCTCACGACGCTGGAACAAGACATGGCGAGCTTCTTGCCCGGAGCACTGCGGGGCAAGCCCGTGACCGACCGATTGATCCCCCAGGTGGCCAAAGACGCGCCGCTTTGTGCCGAGATCGAGTCCACGCTCGGACAGATGCCCACAACGCACGAGCTGCACCTGGGCGACGCACGGAAGATGCAATTCCTGTCGGGCAAACCGGTGCATCTCGTGGTGACCTCGCCGCCCTATTGGACACTCAAGCGCTACCGCGACGGCGAAGGTCAGCTCGGTCACGTGGAGGATTACGAACAATTCCTCGATCAGCTGGACGAGGTCTGGCGACAGTGTTTCGAGGCGCTCGTGCCCGGGGGCAGACTCGTGTGCGTCGTAGGCGACGCCTGCCTCTCCCGGCGTCGCAACAACGGTCGTCACACCGTGGTGCCCTTGCACGCTTCGATTCAGGAGCGGTGTCGCCGCATCGGGTTCGACAATCTCGCCCCGATTATCTGGCACAAGATCGCCAACGCTGCCCACGAGGTCGAAGGCAGCGGCGGCGGCTTCCTGGGCAAACCCTACGAACCCAATGCGGTTATCAAGAACGACATCGAGTTCATCCTCATGCAGCGCAAACCCGGCGGTTATCGCAGTCCCGATCCCACGGTGCGACTGCTAAGCGTGATCTCCGAGGCCAATCACCGTCAGTGGTTCCAACAAATCTGGTCGGACCTCACCGGTGCTTCGACGCGAGAGCACCCCGCGCCTTACCCGGTCGAACTGGCGCAACGCTTGATCCGCATGTTTAGTTTCGTGGGAGACACGGTTCTCGATCCCTTCATGGGCACCGGGTCGACCGCGTTGGCCGCCAGCCGTTGCGGACGCCACAGTCAAAGCGTCGAAATCGACCCGGTTTACTACGAAAAGTCCTGCCGCCGAGTGCAGAATGAAACCCGCGACCTTTTCGGGCGAGTCCAGTTGCTCACGCATCCATGATCCGGGGATCGTCCCATGCCCGAGGAGTTACGCACAAGAGTTGAACGTGCGGTCGCACATTTCTGGCGCACGCGTTCCAAACAGGGCCTGAGGCAAGGCGACAAGAGCGGCCGAAAAGACGCAGGGAGTCGAGCCGCGGTCACCGGAGGAAAACAACTCGACGGATTCGTTGCTCTGGTGCGGGAGCTCGTCGTCGAAACAGGGGTCGATCCCACTGCGATATGTGTGGAGCGGAGACGAACCATTCTGCCCGGCTACTTCCGAGCCACCAAAGAGTGGGACATCGTGGTCGCCTCCTCGAGCAGTCTTGTGGCGGTGATCGAGGTCAAGTCGCAGATCGGACCCTCCTTCGGCAACAACTTCAACAATCGCACCGAAGAAGCGGTGGGCAGCGCTCACGACCTTTGGACCGCGTACCGGGAAGGAGCCTTCGCCGAATCTCCACGACCCTGGTTAGGTTATCTGATGTTGCTCGAAGACTGCCGGAGTTCGAGCGAACCGGTGAAGGTGGACGAACCCCATTTCCCTGTTTTCCCCGAGTTCAAGCCCGCGTCCTACGCCAAGCGATATGAGATTCTTTGCCGTCGTCTGGTCCGAGAGCGGCTGTACGATTCTGCTTGTCTTCTATTGAGCGAATCTTCCAAAGGGCGTACGGGCGCACATCGGACTCCCGCCGAGGATTTGAGTTTTGAACGCTTCGCTGATTCTTGCACGGGCATGTTCGAGGGGCATTACGCCTCTGAAAATCTTACTCGTCGCGCAGCGCTGCGGCGATGGGGAGTCGGGCGGCGCGGAGGGCGGGGAAGAGGCCGCCCAGCAGGCCAATGGCGATGGACCAGATCACGGCGCCCAGGAGCAATCGGGGCGTGACGGTGAAGGCGAAGGCGACTTGGCTGAAGGTCTGCCAGTTGATGGTCGCGGCCTGGTAGCCGTTGAAGATCAGGTACGCCAGCGCGGCGCCGACCCCGCCGCCCAGCAGCGCCAGGGCCAAGGATTCGAGCACCACGGAGAGGATGATCGGGCTTGGCCCAAAGCCCAGGGCGCGAAGGGTGGCGATCTCCTTGGTGCGGGCGGACACAGCGTTGTACATGGTGTTCAGCGCTCCGAAGAGAGCGCCCAGCGCCATGAGCGAAGCGACGGTGGTGCCGAACCCGGTGACGAACGAGCTCAGGACGGTGGCCTGTTCGGCGAGGTAGTCGGCCTGTCGCAGCACGCGGACCTTGAGCTGCGGGTTGGTGGTCAGAGCGTCCTTGAAGGAGTCGAAGGCCCCTGGCGATTCGAGGCGAGCCAGGACCGACTGGAACGCATCGCCACGGTTGTAGGCCGGCTGGAGCACAGCGGCGTCGGTCCAGATCTCGGACTCGGTCGCGCCTCCGCCGCCGGCGAAGACGCCCACGACCTTCCAGTCGTTCTGGCCCACGCGGATCGTCCCGCCCACGTCCAGACCGGCGAAGGCGCGGGCCGCCCCTTGGCCGACGATCACTTCGTTCCTGCCCATCTCGAAGCTGCGTCCCGCGACGAGGCGCACGTCGCCGCGCACCTCCTTGGCGAACCGTTCCACGCCGCGCAGGGGCACATTGGCGTCGCTGCCGGTGGAACGTTTGGGGAGGTTGATCATGACGAAAAGCTCGGCGGAGCAGAGCGCCCCCGCCTCGCCGCGAGCGATGCCCGGGGCGTCGGCGATCAAGCGCGTCTCCTCGCGACCAAGCCCGCTGGTCATCTCGTTGTCGGCGCCGGTGCGGAGAACGATGGCGATGTCGCTTGCGCCGGCGACGGTCATGGCGGCGCGGAAGCCCTCGGCGATGGAGAGAACGCCCACGAAGACCATGACCACGCCGGCGATGCCCACCGCGGCGGTGATCGCCGACCCGCGCCGCTGCGGGATCGTCCGCAGGGAGAAAAGCGTGATCGAGACAACCTGAACGATCCAGTTGATCACGCGTGCCTCCGCAGCGCCACTGCGACATGAAGACGCATGGCTTGGACCGCCGGCGCCAGCCCCGCCAGCAGGCCCAGCAGAAAGACCAGCCCCCCACCGATGAGCACGTCGCGCAGCGGCAGGTAGAAGACCGGGAGCATCGAGGGCGCCGGACTGCCTTGGAGCGTGATGGCGTACGCCAGCGCCAGTCCAGCCAGCCCGCCCATCGCGGCGATCAGGCAGGACTCGACGATGACCAGAAGCAGGACGGACCGGTTGGTGAAGCCCAGGGCCTTGAGGACGCCGATCTCTCCCGTGCGCTCGCGGACCGCCTGCGCCATGGTGTTGCCCGCGACGAGGAGGATGGTGAAGAAGACCGCCGAGAGGATGGCCATGAGGATCGTGCCGATGTCGCCGATCTGCTGCGCAAAGCCCTGGGCGAAGGCGCCCTCGGGCTCGGCTTTGGTCTCGTAGGGCGAGTTGGCGAACTCGCGGTCGATGGCCAGGGCGATGTCCGCGGCGCGGTCGGGGTCGGCGACCCGCACCATGTACCAGCCGACCTCGCCCTTGCCTTGGGCGCGGCCCTCGTCGAAGTAGTCGTAGCGGAAGAAGAAGGCGGTGGTGTCGGTGCCCTTCTTGGTTCCGTCGTAGATGCCCACGATCTGGAACTCCCAGGGCTCGTCGTCCGCCTTGGGCCAGATGGGCGACATGAGCGGAACGGTGTCGCCGACCTTCCACTTGAATCGTTCCGCCAGGCTGCGTCCGACGACGGCGCCGTTGCGCTGGCTCATCCACGCCTGCTTGGCCTGGGGCGACAGCGCGAACTCGGTGTGCATGGCGAGGAACGGCTCGGGGTCCACGGGGAAGGAGCCGAAGAAGTTCTTCGGTTCGTTCTGGTAGATGCCGTTGAACCAGGTCCAGTAGACCGCCGAGCTGACGCCGGGGATCCGCTCCATGCGGTCGCGGTAGCTGGCGGGCATGGTCAGGATGAGCGAGACCTTGTGGCGGACGACCAGGCGATCGGCGCCGGCGACATTCACGCCCGCGGTGAAGGCCTCGCGCAGGGCGCAGAGCAGTCCGAAGAGCGTAAAGGCCACGAGGATGCTCAGCACCGTCAACGCGGTGCGAAGTCGGCGACGCTTGAGATTGGCGCGGAGGATCGCCAGGTACTTCACCGGGGCGCCTCCGCGGTGAGTTGGCCCTTGTCCAGATGCACCGTGCGGGTGGCGCGCGCCGAGGCGTGCGGGTCGTGGGTGACCATGATGATGGTCTTGTGGTACTCACGATTCAGCGCCTGCAGCAGCGAGAGGACCTCGTCGCCCGAGGCGCGGTCCAGGTCGCCGGTGGGCTCGTCGCACAACAGCAGAGTGGGATCGGTGACGATGGCGCGGGCGATGCCCACGCGCTGCTGCTCACCGCCCGAGAGCGTTCGCGGGTAGTGACCGGCCCGATGCGACAGACCGACGACCGAGAGCGCCGCCGCCACATGCTTGCGACGCTCGGCGCGACCCAGGTGCGTCAGGAGCAGCGGCAGCTCGACGTTGCGTTCGGCGCTCATCGCGGGCATCAGATTGTAAAACTGGAAGACCAGACCCACATGACGGGCACGCCAGGCCGCGAGCTGACGGTCACTCATCTGGTCGATGCGTTCGCCGCCGATCTCGACCGCCCCGGACTGGGCACGGTCGAGCCCGCCGATGAGGTTCAGCAGCGTGCTCTTGCCCGACCCGGAGGGTCCCATGAGGGCGAGAAACTCGCCGGGGGCCACGTCGAGGTTCAGGCCCGTGAGCACGTGAATCTCCTCCGACCCGCGTCGAAAAGTCTTCGTCACGTTGCCGACCTTCACCAGCGGGTTTCCAGCGGGTTGGATCACGGTTGCGACTCCTTGACACGCATGCCGTCTTCGAGCTCCGCGGGCCCTTCGAGGACCAGTCGCTCTCCATCGTTCACGCCCGCGGTCAGCGTGACCTCGTTGCCCGTGCGTTGCGCGACGGTGACGGCCCTGCGTTCGAGCTTGCCCTGGCTCACGACAAACACCACGTCGCGTCCTTCACGCTGACGCAGCACGCCCCTGGGCAGCGTGAACGGACTCGACGCAGCACCCTGGTCCGGGGCTTCACCCTGAAACGCCACCTTCACGCTCATGTCCGGCAGGACTCGTTCGTCGCGTTCCTCAAAGCCCACGCGCACCTTCACGGTGGCCTTCTGCCGGTCCGCGGCGGGAATGATGGCGATCACCCTGGCGGGGATGCGCCACTGCGGGTACGAGTCGAGCGTGGCGGCGACCGGCTGGCCCGAACGCACACGATTGATGTAGCTCTCGTTCACGTCCACCTCGATCTCCAGCGACCCCATGTCCACCAGCGTGCAGATGCCCGTGCGGGTGAAGCCCCCGCCCGCCGAGACGGGGGAGATCATCTCGCCCATCTGCGCGTCCTTGGACGTGACCACTCCCGGGAAGGGAGCGCGGATGATCGTGTCGTCGAGCTGCTGCTTCCACAGGGCGACCTCGCTCTGGGCGACCGTGACGTCCGCGCGCTGCCGGTCCAGGCGGGATTCGAGCGTGAGCACCTCGGTGCGGGCGCGGTCGAGCTCGATCTGCCTCGCGGCGTTGGCGGCGAAGAGCTTCTCCAGTCGCGCCAGCTCTCGCCGCGCCTGATCGAGGTTGGGCTGCGTCTCCGCCACCGCGCGGGTGACCGAACTGAGTCGCGCTTCGGCCAGCGCCAGGTCGCGCTGCACGTTCGAGGCGTCCAGCCGCGCCAGGACCTGCCCCGCTTCAACGCTCATCCCCTCTTCGATGAGCACCTCGACGACCTTCCCGGTGATCTTCGAGGACACGGTGGCCTGTCGCCGGGCGGTGACGTAGCCCGAGGCGTTCAGGAGCGTTTGACCCCCGCCCTGCTCGGCTCGGACAGCCACGACGGTCCGCACGGTCGGCGTGGGCGTCCAGTTCCAGACGTATGCCCCGCCCGCCGCCAGCAGCAGCAGCGCCAACACCACGAGGATCGCCACGCCGGCGCCTTTCCGCGGAGCGCCGGAGCGGTCGATGCGCAGCGATTCAAGAGTGGCTTTGTCCGAGGGCATGGTGGGAGGCCGAACGATCACGTAGCGAAGCGAAGGATTGTATACCCAAGGCGTCTCGCGTTTCGCCAAAACCGCAAGCCTCGCTAAACTCACGCTCCGAATCGCAAACGCTGCCTCGAGTGACCGGGCTCGGGCCCGCGCCCCGCTGGCAGAAGGATCGATCCATGAAAATCCGTAAAGCTGTGATCACCGCCGCGGGCCGAGGGCAACGGCTGCTGCCGCTGCAGCGACTGGTGGATCGTGACGGAGTGGAGAAGACGGCGCTGCGCATCGTGGTGGAGGAAGTGATCTGCTCGGGCGTGGAGCAGATCGCGCTGATCATCTGCACCGGCGACGAGGCGGCGTACCGTGACGGCCTGGGCGAACTGACCTCGCGCATCACGTTCCTCGAACAGCACCAGCCGCGGGGCTACGGCGACGCCGTGGCGCGGGCGATCCATTTCACCGCCGGCGAACCCTTCGTCCACCTCGTGGGCGACCATCTCTACCTGAGCAAGAGCGATCGGCGATGCTGCCAGCAGCTCATCGACGCGGCGGTCCGGCACGACTGCGCCGTCTCGGCGGTGCAGGCCACGCGCGAAGCGATGCTGCCCTACTACGGCGTGATCGGCGGCAGTCGCGTCCCGCGCGAGCAGGGCCTGTACGAAGTCGAGCACGTCATGGAGAAGCCCACGCCCACGCAGGCGGAGCAGACCCTGGCGGTGCCGGGCCTGCGCGCCGGGCAGTACCTGGCGTTCTTCGGCATGCACGTCCTGACTCCGCCGATCATGGACATCCTCAAAGACCTGTTGGCCTCCTTGCCGCAGGACCAGACGCTTCAGCTCTCGCCCGCTCTGGCGCAGCTGGCCCAACGCGAGAAGTACCTCGCGCTGGAGTGCCAAGGCTCGCGCTACAACATCGGCGTGAAGTACGGGCTGACCACCGCGCAGCTCGCCTTCGCCCTCGCCGGGCAGGACCGCGACGAAATCCTCACCGGGCTGGTCGAACTCCTGGCCAGCACCACCGCCAAGGGCGACTAGGCCTCGCCGCATCCAGATCGACTTTCCCACGCTCCGCCATCGAGTAACGACCCATGCCCGGCGAACTGCTCTGCATCATCACCTCCGACGACCCAGCGGTGCGCAACCGATCGCTCGAGTCCTTCAGCCGCGACGCGTCCACGCAGGCGATTCTCGATCAGTGCTCCGAGCTGGACCACTTCCGACGCACGTGCGACAACCTCTACCAGCGCGTCCGCGCCCTGTTCTTCTTGTCCGCCACGTATCGCTACCACCTTCCGCCGCGACTGCCGCACACCGCCCGCGCCCTGGTCCCCTACGACGGCTATACGCACCTGCTGAGCCGTCGCTTCGAGGAGGCGATCGATCTGTTCCTGGCGCAGCAGCGACGGCAGGGACTGAGCGAGGGCATCGCCAGCGCGTTGGCGACCGCCTACCGCGATCTGGCGTTCCAGACCCTGGCCAACCAGGTGCGACGCTCGGTCCGCTCGGTGCGCGGCAACCAATGGATGTTCCGCACCGGGCACCCGATGGACCACCCGCTGCGGCTGCGTCCGGAACTGCTCCGCCGCGCTGACACCTCCGAGCCCTACCCCATCCTCACCGAGCGCACGCCGGTGCGCATGGACCTGTCGCACAGCGCCTGGAGCGACATTTTCTTCCTGGGCATGGACTACCCCGAAGGGGCGCGCGTGCTCAATGTCTCGATCGACCTGGCGGTGCACGGGCGCGACCCGCGGCCGATCCCGCCCATCGAGACCTACCTGCGCGTGATCGACGAGCCGGTGCTGCGACTGGTGAGCCTGGACCTCGGGGTGAGCGCGACGATCACGAGTATGTCGGAAGTCTTCGACTTCGCGCGCGACTACCTGGGTCTGATCAAGGCGGCGGTCATCGCCTCGGGCCTGATCCCGGCGGGGCTGGAGGGTTCCGAGCAGAGCCTGGCGGACCTGCTGGGCCGGGTCGTCGCGCCGGGGCTGGGATTGGAGATCGTCTCGAAGGTCAACGACATCCCCAAAGGCTCGCGACTGGCGGTCTCTACCAATCTGCTCGCCTCGCTCATCAGCCTGCTCATGCGCGCCACGGCGCAGACGCAGTCGCTCACGGGCAGCCTCGAAGAGCATGAGCGCCGCACCGTCGCGGCACGCGCCATCCTGGGCGAATGGATCGGCGGGTCCGGCGGCGGCTGGCAGGACTCCGGGGGGGTCTGGCCGGGCATGAAACTCATCTGCGGCGCCCCAGCACAGGAAGGCGACCCCGAGCTGGGCGTCTCGCGCGGACGACTGCTCCCGAACCATCGCATCCTCGACCACCACGACGCGTCGCCCCAGACCCGAGAGATGCTGGCGCGGTCGCTGGTGCTGGTGCACGGCGGGATGGCGCAGAACGTCGGGCCGATCCTCGAAATGGTCACCGAGAAGTACCTGCTGCGCAGCGAGGCGGAATGGCGCGCCCGCGAGCAGGCCGGTGCCGTGCTCGACCAGATCCTCGACGCCCTGAAGCGCGGCGACATTCCCGCCGTCGGCGCCGCCACCACGCTCAACTTCAGCCAGCCCATCCAGACCATCATTCCGTCGGCCAACAACCTCTACACGCAGACGCTCATCGACCGCACCGCGGCGCACTTCCAGCAGGATTTCTGGGGCTTCTGGATGCTCGGAGGGATGTCCGGCGGTGGCATGGGCTTCATCGTCAACCCCGCGCGTCAGGCGCAGGCGCAGGCGTTTCTCCAGGCGCTGATGAGCCGAACGCGCCACGAGCTGCGTCACGCCCTGCCCTTTGCGATGGAGCCGGTGGTCTACGACTTCGCCATCAACGAGCGCGGCACGTGGGGCGAACTGCTCACCGCGGCGGACGGACGGATGCCGGCGTCGTATTACGCCCTGATGGTTCCCGCCTGGCTCCGCGCCGACCCGCGAAGCCTCTCCCGCGCCACCCGAGGCGAGCTGGAGCGACTGGGCGCCGCCTGGCGCAGCGACGCTCAACTGGCGCAGGGAATGCAGACGCTGCTGGAGCGGATGCTGCCCCGCGCCGCCTCGTCCAGCGTCGTGGCCGATCTGCGTCTGACGCTCGCCGCCAACGGCTTTGACGTCGAGCAGCACGAGCAGATTCGCGCGGCGCTGACGTCCGGCCGCATCGGCCTGTCGCAGAACCGACTGCCCGCGAGCACCACCATCGAGGACGTGCGCGAGGACGACGTGCTGGACCTGCGTTCGCCGCCGAGCGAGCGTACGATCAAGCTCGGGCGCGAGGCGATCCGCAGCGGAGCGGTGGCGGTGCTGACGCTGGCGGCGGGCGTGGGCAGTCGCTGGACGCAGGGGGCGGGCGTGGTCAAGGCGCTGCACCCCTTCTGCAAGATCGGCGGCAAGCACCGTAGCTTCCTCGAGGTCCACCTGGCCAAGAATCGACGCGTCCGCCACGAGGTCGCCGGCGTCGTCCCGCACCTCGTGGCCACGAGCTATCTCACCCACGAGCCGATCGCCTCGTACCTGAAGGACCACGACGACCTGGGGTTCCGTGGGCCGCTGCTGCTCTCGCCCGGTCGGTCCATCGGCCTGCGCATGGTCCCCACGGTGCGCGACCTGCGCTTCGCCTGGGAGGAGACCGCGCACCAGGTGCTCGACGAGCAGCGGCAGAAGATGCGCCAGAGCGTGCAGGCGGCGCTGATGAACTGGGCGCAGTCCGCCGGCGAGGGCAGCGACTACACCGACAACCTGCCCGAGCAGTGTCTGCACCCGGTGGGCCACTGGTTCGAGGTCGCCAACCTGCTGCGCAACGGCGTGCTGTCGCGGCTGTACGCCTCGCATCCGCGGCTGCGCTACCTGATGCTGCACAACATCGACACGCTGGGCGCTGACGTGGACACGGGGCTGCTCGGGACGCACATCGAGCGCGGCTGGGGCCTGAGCTTCGAGGTGATCACGCGACGAGTGGACGACCGAGGCGGCGGACTGGCGCGGGTGGACGGGCGCGTCCGCCTCGTCGAGGGCCTGGCCATGCCCCGCGAGCAGGACGAGTTCCAGCTCTCCTACTACAACTCGATGACGACGTGGATCGACCTGGAGCAGCTGCTGAAGATCTTCGGCCTGTCACGCGAGGACCTGGGCGAGGAGGCCAAGGTCGTCGCGGCGGTGCGTAACCTTGCCGGTCGCATCCCGACCTACGTGACGCTCAAGGAC
>CAZBXW010000023.1:25247-36182 GCA_964496285.1 uncultured Phycisphaera sp. | reverse complement strand
GTAACAAGGTAGCCGTAGGGGAACCTGCGGCTGGATCACCTCCTTTCTAAAGGATATTCCCTGTGAGTCGTCCCTTCGGGGACGAAGAGCTCACGTCGAAAACTTCACTCGACGCGAACCCTCTCGTGGAGCGATCCACCTCACTTGTAGTCAGCTTCATCCTCGTCCCCGAAAGGGGCTAACGTATCGGCAACGATATGCCAAGGTTTCCCAACTGTTCACACGCCAAGCGCCTGATTCACTTTTCAACTTCGTCTCTTCCAACCCGTCGCCACGACGGGTTTTTTCTTTTTCAACGACGCAACGTGGTCGATCTCACCCTTTCCCCCGGCGCACATTCGTACGACCAGAACGTCCAGCTGTTGGTCTTGTTGCCCCCGCGAACGACGCATCCCGCAGCTGATGGCGTGTTGAAAAACCGTCCATCCCATCGGATGCGCCCATCGGGAAGCACCACTGCACGGAAACGCTTGCCGTGCCCCTCTGCTTGGAGGATGCTCTTAAAACCTAACCCCGCGGTGAATCCCACGCATACCCCGCCAGGATGGCGGGGCTATCTAGCCGGGCCATCTTGGACCGGTCTTGGGGGGCGGTCGCCATATCCGTAGCGCACGCCTAAACAACGTTTGCACACGAAGCGGCGCGGGGCGAACAACACGCGATAACGTTCGTACAGACGATTCGCCGATGCCCGGGCCTCCTCGGTGCGGGCGGGGTGGGACTCCAGATACAACTGCGCCAATCGGGCGTCGCGCAGTTCCTCCTCCCACGCCAGGGGCAACAACAAGACCTTGCATTTCTCCCGGCAATCAGGGCAGATGAGAAACGGGTAGGGCAGCGTGGCGTGCAGGCGCCATCGTTCCAGCTCGATCGCCTGCGACCACTCCATCGGGCCGGGCAATCCGTGGGTCTTGCCCCGGGTGGCGCCCTGGTTGGGGTTGATGGGCAGCACCGACTCCAGCGGCACGAGGTTCCCTCGGCAACGATACTTTGCTCTGCCGTAGTTCGGGACGTGCATCGCCTGCGACTTCTGGCCCCGCCAATCACCCGAGAGCTTTCGCGGGGGCACGACCGAGAGCAGGTCCTCGATCGTCTGGCTCGTGACGTGCAGCTTCGACCGCGCCTCGCTCCAGACCTTCACGCTCTTGCGCAGGGCGCCCGCCTGCGATTCACCTCGGGACTCGCGCCAGGCGGGCCGGTGCCCGAAGCGACGCAACCCCGCCAGCGTGATCGCGGCACACGCGGAGCGGTCCACCCGACCCGCCGCGTTGCACCAGCTCGCTGGCGTGTTGAGCGTCTGAAGTTCCGGGCCCCAGGGCATGGCGTTTGAGTGTATCGCCCGATGGGCGTCACAGTCTGCTGCCGCGGTGGCGCAGGGCGTGGTCCGCCAGCGTCAGGGCGACCATCGCCTCCGCCATGGGCACAAAGCGGGGAAGCAGGCAGGGATCGTGCCTGCCCTGGGTGGCGATGGTGGTGGGTTGGCCCTGGCGCGTCACGGTGGCCTGTTCCTGCGGGATCGAGCTGGTGGGTTTGACGGCACAGCGCAGCAGCACCGGCATGCCCGAGGAGATGCCCCCGAGCATCCCGCCGTGTCGGTTGCTCGTGGTGAGCGCGGGGGGCGCGAAGAGGTCGTTGTTCTGGCTGCCGCGCAGCGTGGCGCAGGCGAACCCGTTGCCGTATTCAACGCCCAGCACCGCGGGCAGCGAGAAGAGCGCCTTGGCGAGGTCGGCTTTGAGCTTGTCGAACACCGGTTCACCCCAGCCCGGCGGGACGTTGACCGCCACGATCTCCGCCACGCCGCCGACGGAGTCCTGCTCCTTGCGGACCTGCTCGATGAGCCGGATCATGCGGGCAGCCGCGGTCGGATCGGGGCAGCGCACCGGCGTGGCTTCGACCTCTTCCAACCGCACGGCCGTCGGATCGCGCACCTCCGCCACGACATCGCCGACCTGCCTGACGTAGCCCACGATGCTCACGTGGTGCCAGTGTCGCAGCAGCTTCTTGGCGATCGCGCCCGCCGCCACACGCACCGAGGTCTCTCGGGCGCTGGACCGACCGCCGCCGCGATAGTCGCGCACGCCGAACTTCGCGTCGAAGGTGTAGTCGGCGTGTCCGGGACGGTACTTGTCCTTGATGTCGCTGTAGTCCTTGGAGCGCGGGTCCTCGTTGGGGATCAGGATGGCGATGGGCGTGCCGGTGGTGGCGCCCTCGAAGACGCCCGAGAGGATGCGGGCGGTGTCCTGCTCCTGTCGCTGCGTGGTGAGCCTGGACTGTCCGGGCCTGCGGCGGTCGAGGTCGGGCTGCAGGTCGGCTTCGGACAATTCCAGACCCGCGGGCACGCCGTCCACGATGGCGACGTATCCCGCGCCGTGGCTCTCCCCAGCGGTGGTGACGCGCAGCGCCTGACCGAACGTGTTTCCGGGCATAGCGGGATTGTAGAGGAGAGTGGCCCAGTGGCCTAACGGCCCTGTGCCTGCGTTCGTCAGCCTTTGAGTCCGGGTCCGCGCACTGGGCCTCTGGGCCACTCTCTTACGCTCCAAGCGCCCGCAGCATGGCCTGCGCTTTGTCGAGCGTTTCCTGGTGCTCGGCCGCGGGGCTGGAGTCCGCGACGATCCCGCCGCCGACGGAGAAATCCACCCGCTCAGCGGCGGTGTCCACCAGGAGCGTGCGGATGGCGATGCTCAGGCAGGTCCGCTCGGCGCTGAGCAGGCCGATGCACCCGCAGTAGGGGCCGCGACGCACCGGCTCGAGCTCCTCGATGATCTGCATGGCGCGCACCTTCGGGGCGCCGGTGATCGAGCCGCCCGGCAGCGTGGCGCGGAGCAGGTCCACCAGGTCACGTCGCGGATGAATCTGCCCGGTGATCGTCGCCACGCCGTGGTGCACCGTGGGGTGCGACTCGATGACCCGCGACTGCTCAACCCGGACCGTGCCGTAGGAACAGACCCGGCCAAGATCGTTGCGCAACAGGTCCACGATCATGTGCAGCTCCGCGGCGTCCTTGGCGCTGGCCAGCAGCTCGTGCGGCTCGACGTTCGCGGGCCGGGTGCCCTTGATGGGCCGCGTCGTCACGGTGCGGTCCGGATCGACCTGCAGGAACAACTCCGGCGAGGTCGACGCAACGCATCGGCCCTGATCCAGTTCGAGATAGGCCCCGTACCAGGCGGGCGAAACCTGCGCCAGCCTGAGGTAGAGCGAGCGGCAGCCGCGCACCGAGGCGACGCGGAAGGGCGCGGTGAAACGCTGGGCAAGATTGACCTGGAACACATCGCCGGCGGCGATGTACGCCTGCGCCCGACGCACCGCGGCTTCGTATGCGGCGCGGTCGAACACGCTGACCGGCTCGCCGGCGGCGAAGTGCGACCGGTCCAACGCCAAATCCTCCAGCCGGTCCAGCTTCGGGTGCGAGCCGTCGGCCCACTGACCCACCGCTCGCCAGCGCTCGGTGATCGCGTCGTGAACGAGCAGGCCAGGACAGTGCGCCAGCTCAAGGATCGGCCAGTCGCGGTCGTCGCGCGCGGCTGAGCCGATCTGCTCGATCCAGCGCGCGATGTCGTAACTGATGCAGCCGATCCAGACTCCGGGAAGGCTTCGCAGGAGCCTTCGCAGGTCCGTGAGCGGCTTGTGACCGAGCGCAGACGCCAGCGGAGCAGCGGAGCCTTGAACGTGCGATCCCGTGGCGTCAAAGCGGAACCAGCCCGTGGGCTCCGCCAGCACCGAGTGCCGCGACCACCGCGGATGGACACGCCCGGAGTGCAACAGCAGCAGCGCTTGCTCGAGGGGCCAACGCTGCAGGGCACGCAACGGGTCCAGTCGCCAGGGCAGATCCAGGCCGGCAAAGTCCACCGCGTCATGGTATCCAAGCGCTTGCGACACCGCGGCGCGACGCCTACGATGGTTGAGCTGTGTGGCTGCGGAAACGCCATCCATGAGCGATCAAGTCCGAACCCAATGGCGTCGCTGGCTGATCGTCGCGGCCGTCCTGGCGGCAACCACCGGCGCAGCCGCGGCGCTCTGGTTTGAAGTGATCGAACCCCGCCTCTACCCCAGGCAGTGGGGGACGGTCGAGTCGAACGCGATCTTCCGCAGCGGTCAACTGCACCGCGGCCTGGTGCGCCAGACGCTCCAGAGCCACCAGGTGCGCGTGGTGATCGACCTGCAAGGCGACGAAGCCATGTGCGCCGACCAGGTGGCCGAGGCGCAGGCCATCGAAGAACTGGGGCTCGAGGGGTTCCGCTTCCCGCTGGGCGGGCTTGGCACGGGCAACATCGCGAGCTACGCCGACGCCATCGCGGTGATGCACGCCTCGCGGCGGCAGGGCAAGCCGGTGCTCGTCCACTGCGCCGCGGGCAGTCGCAGGACCGGGGGCGTCGTCGCCTGCTACCGCGTGCTGGTGCAGGGCTGGACGACGCGACAAGCGGTCGAGGAGATGCGACGCTACGACTGGCGCGAGAGCGAGAACGGCATGACACTGCTGCGGTTCATGAACGAGAACATCGGCGAGCTGTCGCGCATGCTGGTGGAGCGCGGCGTGATCGCGAGCGTGCCGGACCCTCTGCCGCACTTCGAACCGTGAACCGCGCACTTTGAGCGAGCCTCCAAGCAAGCCCGGTGTCGATCGTGGCCCGGCGTGGGACGGGCTGTGGGTGGCGCTGCTGGCGCTGGCCGGTCCGCTCTGGGGTCTGGGCGGATCGCCCATCTCGGGGACCGAGGGCCACCGTGCCCTGACGGCGCACCAGATGGTCAGCAGCGGCGAGTGGATCGTGCCCCACCTCTACGGGGCGGTCTACCTGGCCAAGCCGCCGATGCAGTACTGGCTGCTGGCGCTGCTCGAGACGACGCTGGGCGCGAGCGGACCGGCGCTGTGGCGCAGCGTCTCGGTGGCCGCGTCGGTGTTCACCGCGGTGCTGCTCTGGCAGGCGGCGCGCAACGCCCTTGGCCGCGCCGCGGGACTGGCGGCGGGCTGCGCCTTCGTGGCGATGCTGCCGATGTGGGAACAGAACCGCAGCGCCGACATCGACGCCCTGAACTGCCTGGCCGCCACGGGGCTGCTGCTGGCGGTGCTGCGGATGGTCTTCGATCAGCCGCAACGAACCGCGCGACTCTGGCTCATCGCCTGCGGATGGGCGGCGGTCATGTGGATGACCAAGGGCCCCACGGGGTTGCCCGCGGTGGTCGGCGGCGTGGCGGGCGCCGCGGTGGCGATGCGGCGCTGCCGTGCCCTGGCTTCGTGGCGATGGTGGACGCCGGTCCTCGTCGGCGCGCTGCCGCTGGCGCTGTGGCTCTGGGCGGTGAGCGACGTGTCGTCGGCAGCCAAGGGCAACGTGGGCACCGCGGAACTCGCCAGCAAACTGTTCAGCCCCTCGGTGGAGCGTCTGCTGCGCGCCGCGGCGATGCCCGTGACGCTGTTTCTCTACGCTCTGCCAGTGACGCTGGCGATCCCGTTGCTGCTGGTCCGTGGCTTTCACCGCCCGGATTTCGAAGCGCCCGCGTCGGTCAGGCTCCACCTCGGGGCAGCGATCGGCGGCATGATCGCCTGCGCCCCGGCGCTGATGGCCGAGCCTCGCTACGGTTACGTCGCGTTGCCCGCCACGGCGCTGGCCGTCGGCGGACTGGCGCACCTCTGGCACCGCGGCGGTCTGACCGTGGCGGGCGTCGAGGCAGCGGCGCGATGCCTCGGGGTCGCCGCGGTGGTCTACTTCGTCGCGCAGGTCGCGCTCTTGGTGATGACCTATCGAGCCGAGCCGCAGCAATTGGCGATGCTGCTGCTCATCGCTGCGCTGGGGCTGGCGGCGATGGTCGGGGCGCTGACGGATCTGACGCGGCGGCGCTTTGGCAGGGCGGTGCGGTGGTGTCTGGCGCTGGTCCTTTTGGCCTCGGTGTCGCTGAGTTTGATGGTTCACGCGGAGAACCGAGCGCACCCGGGCCTGCGCACCGCGGAGCTGCTGCGGAAGCGGGTGGGGCGGTCTGAGCTGCTGGTGGCGGACCTGGCGGCGAATCATCCCGCGACGCTTTATTACGCCAAGGCCAACGTGACGCGGGTGGATCGGCGTCTATCGCGGGCGCTGGCGGAGCGATCGCCTCAGTCCTGGGCGGCGCTCTCGGGTCGGGAGTGGGATCAACTGGACGAGGAGTTGCGGCGCGGTTTTGTGGAGGTGTTGCCACTGCCGCACCCCAAGGGCGGGCGGCTGGTGCGTTGACTAGCGTCGCGGCGCGTTGGGCGGCGTGTGGGGTTCGATGCGCCACGCCAGTGCGAAGTCCCACGCCTCGTCGAGTCGGTCCGTCCGTTGCACCACGAGTCGCCATCGCCCCGCCGGCAGGTTCTTGACGTACACGTGCTGCACGTTGTCGATTCGGCTGGCGGACTGATCGAGGACGGTCTGGCTCGCGTCGCTCTCGAGTCGCACCAGCGACAGCGAAAGCTCAGCGGAGCGGGGCGTATCGACCCAGCGGGGTTCGCTGGTGAGGATGTCTTGGAGGACGCGGCCGTCGATGCGACGGTGCCAGGTGAGCACCGCGGAGAGTTCGCCCATGGGTTGGCCGGCCTCGAACTCGTAGGCGAGTTCGCTCGGCTGCTCGTCGCGCGCGGGGATGTCGCGCCAGTCCCACGCCATGGTGTGTCGGACGAGCGCTGGGGTGGGCTGCGCCGCCGGTGCGTTGAGGATGGCGTGCGCGCGGTCGGCGCGGAGGCGCCCGGCGCCGAAGCGATGATCGAGGGGTCGGCGCTCGTCGCGCGACCAGTTCTCGGGCTTCTCCGCGCCGGCCATGAGCACCGCCTTGATCACCTCGGGCCGA
The DNA here is from genome assembly GCA_964496285.1 of uncultured Phycisphaera sp. Lineage (GTDB taxonomy): Bacteria > Planctomycetota > Phycisphaerae > Phycisphaerales > Phycisphaeraceae > CAZBXW01. Next base: position 29,387 of record CAZBXW010000023.1, on the reverse strand, counting down.
CCGGCGCGCTCGTCGTCCATGCGGTCGGTCCATTCGAGCAGGCGGCAGACCACCGCGGCGACGGTGGGCGTGGCGAAGCTGGTTTGGCCGTTGGGCGCCACCAGGTCGGGTTTGCATCGCCCCACGACGTCCACCACGGTGTAGTTGCCGCTGCTGTTGCCGATCCAGTTCCCCACGGCGATGGCGTTGTAGGCGCTGCAGATCAGCCCCGGCACGCGCGTCTCCATGCCGTTGTTGACGCCGGCGATCATGATCAGTCCGTGGGTGTCGATGGCCCAGTCCACGCGGCGCAGCGCCTCACGGGTGAAGGCATCGTCGCCCCCGCCGACCCAGCTGTGGGTGACGACGCGGCTGTCGTCGCTCAGCGGCGCCTCGGGCGTGCCGGTGCGGAGCAGGCCCGAGCGGACCCAGTGGTAGCTGGAGTAGGCGTTGACGCGGTGCACGCCCGGCGCCAGGCCGTTGCGCCCGTAGATCACGCGCGCCGTGGCCTGGGCGTGGGCGTTGACGATGCTCGGGCCGGAGATCGGCTCGAAGGCCACGCCCGCGAAGTGGCTGGTGTTGATCGCCGGGAGGTAGTCGCCCTGATTGCCCTCGACGTGCGAGACGACCACGCCCAGGCCGGTGGGCGTTTGTTTGCCGAGTTGGCGTTCGAGTCGGGTCAGTCCGATGGCGGGTCTGACGCCGCCGTTGCGGGGCACGGGGTTGGCCACGGGGCGTACGAGCGACGCCTGAGCGGTGAGTTCCTGCGCCGCTGCGGGCAGGGTCAGCAGCAGCGTGATCAGCCACGCGATCCGAGCCGGGTTGCCTGCCGTGCTGGTCATGGATCGCCCGCCCCGGGGGGTCTACGAGGGTCGTTTTCTCGCGGTGGTCAGGAGCAGTTCCGGGTGCGCCTCCATGGCGCTGCCGGGGGTCAGTCGCTCCTCGACCGCCATTCTCACGTTGGCCAGACCGTAGATGATCGGTCGCAGCCAGCCCGTCCCTGGAACGCGTCGCGTCAGGCCTCCCAGCGCGATGGCGCGCAGGTGAGTGGCGCAGGCGAGCATGCCCAGTCGCGGCGTCATATTCTCCACCACGAATCCCGCTGCTTCAAGCTCTAATCTTAGCCCATCCACCGTCCATCGGCGGAAATCTGTGGGATGTCGGTGCAGGATGAAGGCTCCGTGGGTGGATAGATAAAGCAGACCGTCTGGCGCAAGTACGCGATGTGCCTCGCGCAGGTAAGTCTGAACGTCCGCCACATGTTCGAGCACCTGTGTGCTGACCACCGCGTGGACGAACCCCTCGGGCAGCGGGGTGCGTCCCTGCTCGTCGATCTGGACCACGCCCGGGCGCGGCGTGCCCACGTCGGCGCGGAGCAGTTCGATGCCGCGGGCGGCGAAGTGCTGGGCGTAGGGGCTGTCGCCGGCGCCGAAGTCCAGCGCCCTCCTGCCGCGCAGCGCGTCTGCGTGTTGCGCCAGGAAATCCAGCACGCCCCGGCGGATGAAGCGGAGCGGCCAGTAGTCACGGTGGAACCAGTGGGGCTGATCGCGGTCCACGTCGTTGGCCTGCGCGAAGCGTCTAGCCACGGTTCACCAGTTGGCGGTAGAGGTCGATCGTCGCCGTCGCGGCGCGGTCGAGGGTCAGTCGCTCACGCACGAACTTCGCCGCCGCCTCGCCCATGCGTTGCATGGCTTGCCGATCGCTCAGCATCGCCGCCGCGCCCTGCAGGAACGCCTCGTGGTCGATCGGCGTGGACACGCCCGTGACCGACTCGACGATCTGCTCCTGGGCGCCGGCGGTGCGCGTGCGCAGGACCGGTCGCCCCACGGACATCGCCTCGGTGTTGACGAAGCTGAACCCCTCGTGCGCCGAGGGCAGCAGCACCGCGTCGGCGGCGCGGTAGATCGGCAGCGGATCGCGGTAGGGCAGGATCGTCACCCGCGACTCGAGCTGATCGTCGCGCACGCGCTGCCGCAGCTGCGCCTCGTGCGGCCCGCCGCCGACCATCACCACGTGCAGGTCCGGCAGGGTCGAGCGGCTGCGCGCCGCCAGGTCGAGCATCCAGTCCTCGTTCTTGGGCGTGTCGAAGCGACCCACGAACGCCGCCAATCGGCCCGACACCGGCAGGCCCAGTTCCCGGCGCGCCTGCTCGCGGTCGGCCGCGTCGGACACCGGGAACTTGCGCGCGTCGATGCCGTGCGGCAGGATGCGGATGCGTTCGGACCTGACGTGGGCGTGAGACAGGAGCCAGCGGCGCCCGTGCTCCGAGGGCGTGTGCACCAGGTCGCCCCAGTCGGTGAGGAACCCCCAGGGGAATCCCAGCGGGATGCCGGTGAGGTGAAGCGTGAAGAGCACCGGGACGTGCAGCGCGTTGGCCAGGCGTCGCGCGACCAACGTGGCTTTGCGGTAGTGCGCGTGGATCACGTCCACCGGCTCACGTTCGAGCACCCGAAGCAGCGATCGGCTGGCCTGGAACAACTCCAGCGGCCCGCCGTTGAGCGGCAGCTCCAGCCAGGGCCAGGGCGCGCCGGTGAACACGCTGTGCCACGCGCCGCGCGCACCGGCCACGCTCACGCTGTGCCCTCGCTCGTGCAGGGCGGTGCACATCTCGTAGAGGTACCGGCTGATCCCGCCGGCGTCGGACCCGCTCGTCAGGTGCAAGATGCGCAGCGGTCGATCGCTCTCAGACATGCTCGCGCCCCTCTCGCATCGCTCCCGCCTCGGCGCCAATGCCCCACGCCTGCCCAGGTGCAACGCTGCGGACCTGGGCGATCCAGCACTTCTGGCTGCGTCGTCGCAGCTCGATCTCGCCCCGGAACCCGCGCAGCGACAGGCTCAGCACGCGGCGCGACACGGTCCACAGACGAGGCTCAAACCAGCCCTCGTCCACGCGCTGCACCCGCCCGCGGCCTTGGCCGATGTCACCCTGAACGGTCAGGTAGCGCCGGCGGTGCGGCGGCAGGGGCGTGAGCGAAAAAGCCCCGAGCAGCGCCCAACCCGCGGACCGATGCGCGACCCTTGCCGTCCAGAGCGGGCCCGGTGGGTCGCTCGGGTCCGCCAGGAGCCAATCGAAGTGCCGACCCGCGCGGGTCACGTGTTCCAGCAGCACGGTGGGCAGGCGAAGCGCCATACAACGATCAGGGTAGCGTGCTGCCCGCTTCATGTCCCGAAGGCGGACTTGACCGTCGCGCAGGTTTGATTGAGGATACCGTCCATGAACAAAGTCAGTCGAATGTTGCTGCTGGCGCTGGCGGGGGGTGTGCTGGCGGGATGCCAGGCGTCGAACCCTTACCTGCGACAACGCTCCATCGAGGCCATGGAGCGCGGCCGGTATGACGACGCCCACCGCATGCTCACCCAGGCCGTGGCCCAGAACGGATCGGACTGGAAGGCGATGATGCTCCTGGGCGAGACGAAGCTGGTGCTGGGCCAGCCGCTCGATGCGCAGCTACTGCTGGAGCGCGCCTTGACGGTGCGCGAGGAACGCCTGGAGCGCGACCGAATCCTCGACGGGCTGGCGGAATCCTTCTACCGTCAGAAGCAGTGGGAGAAACTCCACCAGCTGCTCGACAGCAGCGCCCGCGACAAGGGTGAATGGACCGACTACCTGCGCCAGGCACGCTACCTCACCCTGATGGGCGACGCCGACGGCGCCGCCGTGGCCTTCCGCAAGACCGCTCGCTTCGCACCGCCCGGCGACGTCACGCCCTACTGGAAAATGGCGGACTTCTACCGGTCCATCGGCGACCGCGACCGCGAGATCCGCTCGCTCCGACAGGCCCTCTGGGTCGATCCCACCAACGTCAAAGTCATCGACCGTCTCGTGGCGCTGGGCTACATCGTCGGCCCCACCGCAGCCTACCCGCCCGACCATCTGGGCGAATTCGTCGAGTGAGTGTCGAGGTCACGGGCCGCACGCGTTGCAGATCGACAACCCGCAGCGCCCCTCTGGGCTGTTCTGCGTTCTGTGTTTCGATTTTCTGATTTCCCAGTACCCCGGCCCCGGGCGGGAGCAATCCTTGCTCGAGCCGCCCGACGCCGTGGTCCATAGGGCTGTCCTGGAAATGCACATCGCTCCGCAGCAGGCTCCCCGATCGAGCCCGCAGCGACCAACACATCCGCCCACGTCGTGTTTTGCTCGTCCCTCGACAGACCCGGGTC
>CAZBXW010000023.1:0-25147 GCA_964496285.1 uncultured Phycisphaera sp. | reverse complement strand
CGACCAACACATCCGCCCACGTCGTGTTTTGCTCGTCCCTCGACAGACCCGGGTCCTCGTCCCTCGACAGACCCGGGTCGAGGACTGAGAAGTAGCTTACCACGCCCGGGGTCCGGGACCAACAGGGCAAAGGGAAGTTTGCCCAACATTCACATGTTGGTTAAACTGCTTGATCGTTTTGAACCTTCCGCTAGCAGGGAACCCCACCACGGAGCCAAGCCACGATGACCTCAGCCAAGGGTGCTGCGCTGCTCGAATCGAGCGAGATTCGCGATACGGAGATGTCCGCCAAGTACCTCGACGCCAGCGCCAAGGCGCACGCGGCTGGGGAGCGTCTGAAATCCATCGAGGCACTCGAGGCAGCCTTCACCGCGGACCCGGACAACTCCGAGGTCTGCTTCCGTCTGGCGTACCAGCTGGACCTGGTGGGCGAAGAGGACGAAGCGATCCACCTTTACGAAGAGTGCGTCCATAAGCCCAACCCGCCTCTGAACGCCCTGATCAACCTCGCGGTGCTCTACGAGGACCGGGGCCAGTACGCCGCCGCTGAACGCTGCATCCGGCAGGTGCTGGCCACCGAACCCAACCACAACCGGGCACGCCTGTACATCAAGGACATCATGGCCAGCAAAGCCATGGTCATCGAGGATCAGCCGCTGGACCCCAGCGAGCTGGACGCCCAACTGCTCGAAACGCCCGTGACCGACTTCGACATGTCCGTCCGCACGCGGAACTGCCTTCGCAAGATGAACATCCGCACGCTCTCGGAACTGCTCCGCACCACCGAAGCCGACCTTCGCAGCTACAAGAACGTGGGCGAGTCGAGCCTGGACGAGATCAAAGCGATGCTGGCGCAGAAGGGCCTGAGGCTGGGCCAGGTCGCTGACCAGGTCGCCGGCGGCGCTAAGCAGGAAGTCATCGAGCAGCTCCGCGCCGAGAGCGGCGAAAGCCCGCACCTGGTCCGACCCGTGGCGGAACTGAACCTCTCCGTCCGCGCCCGCAAGGCGCTGACGCTGCTGAACATCCAGAGCGTGGGCGACCTGTGCCTCCGCACCGAGGCTGAACTCATGGGCGTCAAAAACTTCGGCATGACCAGCCTGCTGGAGATCAAGGAACGCTTAGCCGAGCTGGGCCTGGGCCTGCGCAAGCTTGAAGAGTGATCGCTCCTGAGGTGGTGTGATCCAAGCATGGGGTATTCATCGCTCGAGAACTGAGCGGGTAGGCTATTGCGATATGCTCGACACCACTCAGGAAATGCTCGAACGCGAGCCCTTTCAGAAGTTTCGCATTAACTCCACCGGCGGCGACCGTTACGAGGTGGACAACCCCCATCTGCCGGCCATCATGCAGTGGCAGTTCTTCCATGGATGTCCCAAGTCGAATCGTTTCGCATTCATCCGCTTTAATCAGATCGTCAGCGTTCCGACCCTCGATCAAGCCGCGTGATCAGACGCGGTCAGGCGTTCGATTCGTTGCGGATGTCCACCACCGTCGTGTCGAAGAGTTCCTGCACCTGACGCACCAGTGGGAGGGACATCGCTTCCTGGCGAGAATTGGATGTTGGCTGAGCGGCAACGGCGGGCGATGCTTCCGGGGGCGGAGTGGTGGGAGCGTCGAGCTCGACGCGCACCGGTTGAGACAGGACCGAGCCGGCGAGCTGGGCGAGTTGATCAAGGCGAGCGGGGGTGAGGAAGTGGGTCAGTTCGCGGTTGCCCGCGGCGGGGGCGACCTTCAAGGTTCTGCCATCGAAGCCGCGGAAGGTGAGGTTCTGAACCCAACTCAGCGGGGCACGCTGAGCAGCACCGGCGAGCAATGCGGGCCAGAGTTCGGTCGGTGAGGCGCTGGGTGTGGAGGGTGCAGCGGGGGCGATCGCAAGTTCACGATGAGCGGGCCGGGCGTTTAGGACCTCCGGGGGGAGGGGCTTTTTTTTTTCGGCGGTGTCGGGCGAGGGAGCCTTGCCCGCGAGCAGGGCGGTGACGTCGGCCATCTTCTCCGCCAGCGCCAATCGCACGAGGGTGGCTTCGAGCAGGGCGCGGGGGTTGGCACTGCCTTTGGCGTTGCGTTGCAGGCTTTCGCACAGGGCGATCATGTGGACCAGGCCGGCGGTGTCGAACCGCTGCGCCTGCGTCTGGGCAGCGTCACGAGCATCGTCGGGCAGCTCGACCAGTTCGCTCTGCGCCCCGCAGGCGCGGATGAGCATGAGCTGGCGCAGCCGCTCCACGAGGCTGCCCACGAGCTGGTCGGCGCCGACGCCCTTGGCGATCAGCGCCGCGGCGGCTTCGAGGACGCGACGCGCATCGCCCTGCGCCATGGCGTCGATCATCGCGGTGATCTGCTGGCCATCGGGGAGGCCGAGCATGCGTTCGATCAGTTGCACGCTTAGGGGCTGGCCCGGGTCCGCGGTGGCGATGAGCCGATCCAGCAGCGACAGGGCGTCACGCATGGATCCGTTGCCCAGCAGCGCCAGGTGTTGCAGCGCCGCTTCGTCCGCGGGGACCTGCTCCCTCCGGACCACCTGCGCCAGGTGCTGCTGGATGAGCTTGGCGGGGATGTTGCGGAAGTCGAATCGCTGGCAGCGCGACCGGATCGTCTCGGGCAGCTTCTGCGCCTCGGTGGTGCAGAGCACGAACTTCACATGGCTCGGCGGCTCTTCCATCGTCTTGAGCAAGGCGTTGAAAGCGGGGGTCGAAAGCATGTGCACTTCGTCGATGATGTAGACCTTGTACTGAGCGTTGCCCGTGGGCGTCAGGCCTGCGTTGGCGTTCAGTTCGCGCGCCTGGTCCACCGAGTTGTTGCTCGCCCCGTCGATCTCGATGACGTTCATGTCCTGGCCGACCATGATCGCCTGCGCCATCCGCTGCTGCACGTCGGCGGGGGGGAAGCTCACGCCCTTGGGCTTGGGACACTGGGGCAGAGTGTCCGGGGCGTTGAGCGCCCGCGCGAAGAGCCGGGCCATCGAGGTCTTGCCCACGCCTCGCGTCCCGGTGAAGAGGTAGGCGTGCGCCACGCGCCCGGTGGCGATGGCGTTCAGCAGCGTCCGCGCGATCGTCTCCTGCCCGATGAGCTCATCGAAGGCGTTGGAACGGTAGCGACGGGCAAGGACGGTGTAGGCCATGGGGGAAGCATCAAGCTGTTAGCTGGTAGCTGTGAGCTCGGAATGGTAAGAGGACATCGTGGGCGGCCTGTTTATTCGTTTTGACTTCGGGTTGACTGCTGATCGCCAACAGCTAACCGTTCCACTTCGGCTCACGGAAAGACGGCCAGGACACCAGCGGCACCGGGCGAACGTCACTTAGGGCTGCTCCGGTCAAGGCCTGACCCGGTTCATGAATCCACCCGTGCACCGGGCCCGGCCGCCTTTCCACGCGCCGCGGGAGCGATGATATCAGATAGGCGTCGCGGAAGGCCGGAGATACTCCGGGCTCTGGACCGCTCGTCGCGGCTCGGCGGCGAAGCTCGCTAGAATGCGGGCATTCATCGGTTGATCTCATCCCATCATCTTCCGAGTCCATTGCCATGGTCCTATACATCCTGCGTGGAGCGTTCGTGGTTCTGACCGCGTCGGTCGCTGCCCTGTACGTCATTTCGTTTCAGGAGACCGAGAGCGCCTCGTTCTCCAAGGTGGTGGCGGCGATCGGCCTGGCCATGGGCGTGAGTCTGACCATTGTTGCGATGGACGTGTTCATGCGTCGCAAGCGTTTGGCGGCGCTCTCGGGCGTCTTCCTGGGGCTGATCGGAGGTCTGCTCGCCGCGTACGCTGCCTCGTTCATGGTGGACCTGATCGGCGTCATCATGCCTCCGCCCACCTCGATCACGCCCCAGGGCTACGCCATCGTGCTCCAGGGCGTCAAGGTGCTCATCGGGCTGGTCACCTGTTACCTGGGCATCTCGCTGGTGATTCAGACCAAGGACGATTTTCGGTTCGTGATCCCGTACGTCGAGTTCGCCAAGGAGATCCGCGGTCAGCGGCCCACGCTGCTGGACACCTCGACGATCATCGACGGTCGGGTGCTGGACATCGTGCAGACGCGGGTGATGCAGGGTCTGCTGGTGGTGCCGCGTTTCGTGCTCAACGAGCTGCAGGGCATCGCGGACTCGGGGGACAAGCTCCGCCGGGCGCGCGGGCGTCGCGGGCTGGAGGTGCTCAAGAAACTGCAGGACGACACGAGCGTGGACGTGGCCATCGACGACGCCGACGCCGAGGGCGGCACGGTGGACCAGAAGCTCGTCTCGATGGCGCAGACGATGCGGGCGCGGGTGATGACCCACGACTTCAATCTCGCCAAGATCGCTCAGCTGCGCAACGTGGAGGTGATCAACCTCAACGACCTAGCCAAGGCGCTGCGACCGGTGGTCCTCCCGGGCGAGTCGATGGCGGTGAAGATCGTCAAGCCCGGCGAGGCCGCCAACCAGGGCGTGGGCTATCTCGAAGACGGCACCATGGTGGTCGTCGAGGGCGCCCGCGCTCAACTGGGTCAGGACGTGCAGCTGGTGGTGACCAGCGCCATCCAGACCTCCGCGGGACGCATGATCTTCGGTCGGCTCACCGGCGGCGAGGAGCCCCCGGCGCAGGAATCGGCCACGCCCGAGGATCGCTCGCCCTCCTACAGTCGCAACCCGCGACGCCCGACCCGATGACGCCCCACGTCGTCCTGCTCATGGGCGTCTCGGGCAGCGGCAAGAGCACCATCGGTTGCGCCCTGGCGCAGCGTCTGCGCTGCCGCTTCGACGACGCGGACGATTTCCATCCGCCCGCCAACATCGCCAGGATGGCGCGAGGCCAGCCGCTGACCGACGCCGACCGCGCCCCCTGGCTCGCCTCGGTGCGTCGTCACATCGAGTTCTGCCTGCGGCAGAAGATTCCCGCGGTCGTCGCCTGCTCAGCCCTCAAGCAGACCTACCGCGATCAACTGATCCGCCCCGGCGAAGCGGTGCTGCTGGTCTACCTGAAAGTCCCGCGCCAGGAACTGCTCCGCCGCCTGCACGCGCGTCCGGGCCACTTCTTCAAACCCGACCTGCTCGAGAGTCAGTGTTCTGCTTTGGAAGAGCCCGACTCCTGCACGATCATCGACGGGACCCAGAGCGTGGACGCGATCGTGCAGGAGATTGTCATTCGTCAGAAAAACGAATGAATCCGCGGGTTACGCCGATGGCGCAGGTTTTAGTCCAACAGAAAAAATGGACAGGATGACAGGATCAATCCATGGATCGGATCCATGCAATGATCCTGTCATCCTGTCCAGGCATTTCGTATCGGATTCGAACCAGTGCGATCTGCGTAATCTGCCGATGCAGCCCTTGACCGGCATCACACCCCCAGCGCCTTGGCCATGGTTGAGCCCAGGGCGGCGGGGGAGTCGGCGACGTGGCAGCCCGCGGCGGACAGGGCGCGGATCTTCGACTCCGCGCCGCCTTCGCCGCCGGAGATGATCGCCCCCGCGTGCCCCATGCGTCGGCCCGGCGGAGCGGTGCGACCGGCGATGAAGCTCACCACCGGCTTCTTCACCCGCTCCTTGATGTAGGCCGCCGCCTTCTCTTCGTCGCTCCCGCCGATCTCTCCGATCATGACGATGCCGTCGGTCTCGGGGTCGGCGTTGAAGAGTTCAAGACAATCGATGAACCCGGTGCCGCGGACGGGGTCGCCGCCGATTCCGATGCACGTGGTCTGTCCGATGCCGAAGTTGGCGGTCTGCCAGACGGCCTCGTAGGTGAGCGTGCCGGAGCGTGAGATGATGCCCACGGCTTTCCTGGACTTCACCTCGCTGCGGTGCTTGTGGATGTACCCGGGCATGATGCCGATCTTGCATCCCTTGCCCCCGGGCCCGGGCGTGATGATGCCCGGGCAGTTCGGGCCGATCAGCCGCACGCCCTTGAAACGGGGCGACTCGAGCGCCGCCTTGGTGCGGGTCATGTCGATGACGGGGATGCCCTCGGTGATGCAGACGATGATCTTGATGCCCGCGTCCGCCGCTTCGAGCACCGCATCGGCAGCGAAAGCCGGGGGCACGAAAATCATCGTGGCGTCGGCGTCGGTGGCCCTGACCGCTTCATCGCAGGTGTTGAAGACTGGCAGGCCGTTAGCGTCCTTCGTCCCGCCCTTTCCCGGCGTGACTCCGCCGACCATCCTGGTCCCGTACTGCAGACACCCGGTGGTATGGAACTGACCCGCCGAGCCGGTGATGCCCTGACAGATCACACGCGTGTTGGAATCGATGAGCACACTCATTGGAGAGACAAGATAGCGAAAGCAAGCCGCGCTGTCCCGCAGTGCCGGGCTGTCCTGAGCCCGGTGTGTGCGATGATCAACCGCCGATAAACTCCGATGAACGCGGATCGAGATCAAACGCAAGCCATTCATCGGCGTGCATCGGCGTTCCTCGGCGATTCATCATGATCTCGAATTGCTGGAACCTTCCCTTGCGTGGCGGTGATGACGGAGCGGATGCCGCCGCGGCCCTTCCAGTGGGTCTCGACCACCAGCCAGCGCGGCTTCATTGCCTTGGCCAGATCGTCGCGGATGCGGTTGGTCACCGCCTCGTAGAAAATCCCCTCGTTGCGGAAGCTTTGCAGATAGAGTTTCAGACTTTTGAGCTCCACGCAGAAACGATTGGGCGCGAAGCGCACCACCACCGAGCCGAAGTCCGGTTGCCCGGTCTTGGGGCAGAGGCTGGTGAACTCCTCCGCGACGTGCTCGATGACGTACGGACGCCCGGGACTGGGGTTGGCAAAACACTCCAGCAGCTTTGCGTGGGGCATGGCGTCCATGATAGCTTGTCGCGCATGGCGGACGGGATCAGCGAAGAGCAAGTGCGGCTGGTCGCCCGGCTGGGGCGGCTAAAGCTTAGCGACGACGAGGTTCGCCACTTCGCGCAGCAACTTTCTGCGGTGCTGGGGTATGTCTCGAAGCTCAACGAGCTGGACGTGAGCGGCGTGGAGCCGATGTCTCACGCGATGGACATGAGCAATGTTTTGAGAGAGGACGATCCGGGGGACTTTCCGGGGGCGGGGGCGATGCTCAGCGTGGAGCAGGCGCTGGCGAACGCTCCGCACAAGGACGAGCCGTTCTTTGGCGTGGTGAAAGTTCTGGGCGAGGGGGCCAGTTCGTGAGCAACTGGCATCGGCTGAGCCTCGTGGAGCTGCGCGACGCCCTGGCGTCGAAGCGCGTCGGCGCGGTGGACGTGACGAAGCATTTTCTGGCCCGCATCGACAGGCTCAATCCCACGCTCAACGCCTTTCGAGAGGTCTTTCACGAACGAGCGGTGCAGCAGGCGGAAGGGGTGGACGAGGGCAGGCGCAGCGGCCCACTGGCGGGCGTGCCGATCGCGGTGAAGGATAATCTCTGCACCGAGTACGGGGCCACGACCTGCTCCTCGAAAATGCTGGCGAACTTTCGTTCGCCCTACACCGCCACCGTCGTCAAGCGTCTGGAGGACGCGGGCGCGGTGATCGTGGGCAAGACCAATCTCGACGAGTTCGCTATGGGTTCGAGCTCGGAGAACTGCGCCTCGGGTCTGGTGCGAAATCCGTGGGACCACCAGCGGGTGCCCGGCGGGTCATCCGGCGGATCGGCGGCGGCGGTGGCGGCCGGACTCTGCGCCGCGGCGCTCGGGTCGGACACCGGCGGGAGCATCCGTCAGCCCGCCGCCTACTGCGGCATCGTCGGACTCAAGCCCACCTACGGGCGGGTCTCGCGCTACGGCCTGGTCGCCTACGCCAGCAGTCTGGATCAGGTGGGCCCGATGACGCACACGGTGGCGGACGCCGCGCTGCTGCTGGGCGTCATCGCGGGCCACGACCCGCTGGATTCCACCTGCGCTAACACCGCCGCCGAGGACTACGCAGCAAACGTCGCCCAACCGCTCCCCGAACTTCGCGTGGGACTGGCTAAACAGTATCTTTCCAACGCGAACGACCCGGCGGTGCGTGAAATGGTGCAGCGGGCCGTGGGCTTGCTCGCCTCGTGCGGCGCGAGCATGGTCGAGGTGGACTTGCCGCACACGGAGTACGGCATTCCCACCTACTACATCGTCGCCACCGCTGAGGCCAGCAGCAATCTCGCCCGGTACGACGGTGTGCGCTACGGCCATCGCAGCGCCGAAGCGGTAGACCTGATCGACCTCTACGCTCGGTCGCGCTCCGAGGGCTTTGGCCAGGAAGTCAAACGTCGCATCATGCTCGGGACCTACGTTCTGTCGAGCGGGTACTACGACGCCTACTACCTGCGCGCCATGAAGGTGCGTCGCCTGATCCAGCGCGACTTCATCGAGGCGTTCCAGCGGTGCGACGTGCTGCTGGGCCCCACGACGACCGGCCCGGCGTTCAAGATCGGTCAGAAGATCGACGACCCCTTGGCCATGTACCTCGAAGACCTCTACACCGTCAACTGCAACCTCGCGGGCATCCCGGGGCTGAGCCTGCCCGGCGGCGTGACGCAACGCGATGGCCAATCGCTCCCGCTCGGGCTGCAGCTGTTCGCTGCGCCCGATGGCGAGTCTACCCTGCTCCGCGCAGCCCGTATGCTGGAGAGAGCGGTCGGATTCGAGAGTCTCAGGACAACGAATTGAAACGCGAAGGGACGAAGGTCACGAAGAGCACGAACAAGAGTTGGAGAAAGACAAAGACTCGTTTGATCTTCGCGCTCGTCGTGACCTTCGCCTCGTTGCGTTGAATGTCGAATCACAGGAACCTTCCCATGCCCAATCCAGACGCGCTGCACATCGGCATCGACCTTGGCGGCACCAACGTCACCGTGGGCGTCCTGGACGCGCGCGACAAACTCGTGGCGCGCGCCAAGACCAAGACCAAAGCCCAGGAGGGCCCCAACGCGGTGCTGCAGCGCATCGTCAACGTCGTCCACGAGGCTCTGGACGAGTCGCACCTGCCCATCGAACAGGTCGGCGGCCTGTGCATCGGCGCGCCCGGAACCATCGACCTCAAAACAGGCGTCGTCTCCAACGCGGTGAACCTCTGCTGGGACAGCTTCGACATCGGGCCACGCCTGGCCAGGGAACTGGGCGTTCCGGTCACGCTCGACAACGACGTGAACGTCGGCGCCTGGGGCGAGTACGTCCTGGGCGCATCGCGCGGCTACGAGGACAACCTGGCAGTCTTCGTGGGCACGGGCATCGGCGGCGGATTCGTCATCAACGGCAAGCTCTACCACGGCCACTTCATGACCAGCGGTGAGATCGGACAAACCACGCTCTTCCCCGACGCGGCGCTGGGCAAGCGAACGCTCGAGCAGCACGCCAGCCGAACCGCGGTGGTCAACCAGATCAAAGCTCTGATTCTCTCCAACCATCCGAGCAAAATCAGCAAGTTGACCGAGGGCGATCTGGACAACATCCGCAGCAAGATGCTCGCCCGTGCGGTGGACGAGAACGACGAGCTGACCACCGAGGTTCTGCGCGATTCGGCGCGCTATGTGGGCATCGCCATCGCCAACGCGGTCACGCTGCTCAGTCTGCCTTGCGTGGTCCTGGGCGGAGGTCTAACCGAAGCCCTGGGTGATGTTTACGTCAAGTGGGTGCGGCAGGCGTTCGAGCACGCGGTGCATCCTCGCTCGCTCGCCGAGGAGGTTCACCTAGTGGCGAGCAAGCTCGGGGACGACGCGGGCCTGATCGGAGCAGCCCTGTTGGCGCGAGAACGGTTCTCCTAATAGGGTTAAATCTGACGTTTGGTAAAAATAGGTAAGAAATCGCCCTTGATTTTCTCGTCGTGATAAGCTAAAAAGTGGAGAACCGGGTTCGGAGTAGCCGAACTCCACTAAAGAAGAGCTTTCTCCCCTCCGCCCCGTTGTCGCTTCGGCGGCAGCGGGGTTTTTTATTGCGCCTGTCTGGCGTTCGGGCTGGCGGGGGGGAGGGGGGGGGGAAGTACATCGCACGGGCGCGGCGGCCACCCATTCCGGGGGTTTTTGATAGATTACATGGCCTGAGTCCGCGTGGGTTCACATGAGGGCGTTCGTTCCCAACCAGTCGCAGCAGCAGGAGCGTCGCACCGCCTTGACGCCCATGGCGGTCAAGAAGCTCGCCTCGATGGGTCTGCAGGTCTTGGTGGAAGCGGGCCTGGGCAGGGGCGCCGGACACGACGACGAGCAGTACCGCGACGCGGGCGCTACGGTGGTGAGCGACGGGACCGCCTGGTCCGAGGCTGACGTGGTGCTCACGGTGCAGCCGCCCACGGCGCAGCAGGCGCAGCGGATGAAGGCGGGGGCGCTGTTGGTGGGATCGCTGGCGCCGCTGAAGCAGCCCGAGCTGGTGCGCGCCGCGGTGCAAGCGAGGCTCACTGCCTTTGCGATGGAGTTTGTCCCGCGCATCAGTCGAGCGCAGTCGATGGACGTGCTCTCCTCGCAGGCGAACCTGGCGGGCTACAAAGCGGTGCTGCTGGCGGCGAACCACTGCCCGAAGGTTTTTCCGATGCTCATGACCGCCGCGGGCACGATCGCGCCGGCCAAGGTGCTGGTGATCGGCGCGGGCGTGGCGGGGTTGCAGGCCATCGCCACCGCCAAACGCTTAGGCGCCATCGTTGAGGCCTACGACGTGCGTGCCGTGGTGAAGGAGCAGATTCTGAGTCTGGGCGCTCGTTTCGTGGAACTGCCCACCGCGAGCAGCGACGCACAGACCAAGGACGGGTACGCGCGGGAGCAGACGGAGGCGGAGCGGCGTGAGCAGGCGGAGTTGATGGCCAAACACGTCATCGCTGCCGACGCGGTGATCTGCACCGCGGCGGTGTTCGGCAAGCCTCCGCCGATGCTCATCCCGCGCAGCGTCGTGGAGCAGATGTCGCCCGGGAGCGTGCTGGTGGACCTCGCCGCCGACGCCGGGGCCAGCCGGGGCAACTGCGAAGCCACCCGGCCCGGGGAGGTTCACACCACCGACCGTGGCGTGGTCATCGACGGCACGCTCAATCTGCCCTCGCTCGTCCCCGTCCACGCCAGCCAGGTCTACGCGGGAAACATGATCGCCTTCCTCGCGGAGCTGTTCCCCGCGCCGCCCGGGGGATCGGCCCAGCCACGAACTCTCACGCTCAACTTCGAGGACGAAGTGCTCAAGGCTGCCGCGATCACCCACGACGGAAAGATCGTGAACGATATGGTGGCGAAGGTGGTGAATTGATCTTCCCAAAGGCCTTCCATCTTGCTCATTGGAAACTCCCCCATGCTTCCCCTGACTCTCGCGCTCTTCGGCGCTAATCCGATCTCGCCGCTCTCGCAGCTGGTGGTGGCGTTGGTGGTCTTCACGCTGGCGATCTTCATCGGATTCGAGGTGATCAATCGCGTGCCGGTGCTGCTGCACACGCCGCTGACCAGCGGGTCCAACGCCATCAGCGGCATCACCGTCGTCGGCGCGCTTCTGGCGGCCTACTCCACGCGCCAGGCGCTGAACGACCCCGGCCAGCTCCTGGCCACCGTGCTGGGCTTCATCGCCATCATCTTCGCCATGATCAACGTCGTGGGCGGCTACGTCGTCACCGACCGCATGCTCCGCATGTTCAAGCCCAGTCGGAAGTCCTAGGCGTTCATTTTTAACCGGATGGCCGGATGAAGAGGATGAGCCGGATCCGAATCCAAATGAATTGATTGATCTGATCCGGTCCATTCCTCTTGATCCGGCCATCCGGTCAGAATCGTTAATCCAGACGCTCATCATGACCACCCTCGCCTTACAACTCACGGACGCCATCGGCCTGGTCTATCTCCTGGCGGCGGTGCTCTTCATCATCGGGCTCAAGATGATGAGCCAGGTCAAGAGCGCGCGCAGGGGCAATCTCATCTCCGCGGTGGGCATGGCGCTGGCGGGCGGCGTCACCATCCTCTACATGGGCGAGGATCAGACGCTGAGCCTGACCTGGATCGTCGCGGCACTGATCATCGGCACCGTGCTCGGGCTGCTGCTGGCGGTCAAGACGCCGATGACCGGCATGCCCCAGATGGTGGCGCTGCTCAACGGGTTCGGCGGGCTCGCGTCGCTGCTCGTGGCCTGTGGCGATTACGTCAACTCCGTCTCGCGCAGCGTCGGCGAAGCCCTGCCCAGGGTATTCATCGAGAACCTGGGCCTGCTCACGCGCGTCATGGACCCGCACGTCACCGCTCGCCCTTGGAGCGAACTGCTGGCCATCGGGCTGACCGTGCTCGTAGGCGGCGTCACCTTCACCGGGTCGATGATCGCCTTCGGGAAACTCCAGGGCTTGAAGATCACCCCCGGCAGGCCCATCCAGTTCCCCGGCCAGAAGGCCGCCGTCGCGCTGCTCACCGTCGCGTGTCTTGCGCTGAGCGGCTATCTCGTGGCGCAACCGATGCAGGGGCAGTGGATCGTCCCGGTCATCGCCGCGGCTTCGCTGCTGCTGGGAGTCCTGCTGGTCATCGGCATCGGCGGGGCGGACATGCCCGTGGTCATCTGTCTGCTCAACAGCTACTCGGGCATCGCAGGCGCTTTCGCGGGGTTCGTCCTGAACAACATGGCGCTGATCATCACCGGTTCGCTCGTGGGCGCCAGCGGTGTCATCCTCACCAACATCATGTGCAAAGCCATGAACCGCTCGCTCGCCAACGTGCTCTTTGGCGGCGTGGGCTTCGAGGCTTCCTCCGCGCAGACCGCCATCGTCACCGGCAGCGCCAGGAGCTACACCGTCGAGGACGCCATCATCACCTTCGCCAGCGCCAGTCGCGTCATGATCGTGCCCGGCTACGGCATGGCGGTGGCGCAGGCGCAGCACAGCGTCAAGGAACTGGCGGAAGTCCTGCAGCAGCGCGGCATCACCGTGCGCTACGCCATCCATCCCGTGGCCGGACGCATGCCCGGGCACATGAACGTCCTGCTGGCCGAGGCGAGCGTCCCCTACGATCACCTGCTGGACCTCGACGGCGCCAACGCCGAGTTCGAGCAGTGCGACGTGGCCCTGGTCATCGGCGCCAACGACGTGACCAACCCTTCCGCCCGCACCGCCAAGGGCAGCCCGATCTACGGCATGCCCATTCTTAACGTGGACGAGTCCCGGCAGATTTACGTCATCAAACGCTCCATGAACCCCGGGTTCGCGGGCGTCGAGAACGAACTGTATTACCTGCCCAACTGCGGCATGCTCTTCGGCGACGCCAAGGCGATGGTGAACCAGCTCATCACCCAGCTCAAAGCCGACGCGGCGTGATTCAGACCCGCGCCGTCCGCAGCTTCCGAGCCGAGCTGTCCCCAGCCCGGTGGCTGGCTTGACCTGGAACGAAGTGGCTGCCTAAGATGTATTTCGTGCTTGAAATCCACCACACGTTTTTCTCCGAAAGGGACCCACGATGGAACTGAAGACCCTCTTGACTGTGCTGGCTCTGGGCGCCGCGATGGGCCTGGGCGCGACGGCCTACGCTGGCGAAGGCTGCGGCGGCTGCAAGGACAAGGCCGCTGCCAAGGCCAAGGACAAGGCAGCGTGCGAGGCGAAGGAAGGCGAAGCGGCTGCCACTTCCGAGGAAGCCCCCGCTGCGGGCGCTGAGAAGCCCGCTGAGCCTGCCAAGCAGGGCTGATCTGAGTCCGGTCAATCCCGAACCTATAGCCCGGCCTTCCTGGCCGGGTTTTTTTTATCGGTGAATCTACGCGCCCCGCCACGATGGCGGGGCTATATCCGGGAGGAATGAACCCATCGGCCCACGCACATGATGGGGAAGTAGAGTCGGTAGAGGTGGTACTTGAGGTAGAAGACGCGGGGGAAGCCTGTGCCGGTAAACCAGGGTTCGTCCCAGGTTCCGCTGGGCGTTTGAGTGTCGATGAGCCAGCGCAGGCCCTGCTGGACCGCCGGATCATCCGGGCCTGCGACGGCCATGAGCGCCATGACGCCCCACGCGGTCTGGCTCGCGGTGGAGGGACCTTGGCCCATCAGCGAGCGGTCCTCGTAGGTGTCGGCGCTTTCGCCGAAGGAGCCGTCGGCCTTCTGGACTTTGCGAAGCCAGTGCCCGGCGCGCTGCACCCATGGCGATTTCATGTCGTACCCGATCTTCCGCAGGCCGCAGAGCACCTGCCAGGTTCCGTAGAGATAGTTCACGCCCCAGCGACCGAACCAGCAACCCTCGGGTTCTTGTTTGATGCGGATGAAGTTGACGGCGCGCTGCACCGCGGGGTGGGTCAGCGGCAGCTGGTGCGCGCCGAGGCACTCGAGCGTGCGCCCGGTGATGTCGGGGCAGGAGGGGTCCTGGATGGCGTTGTGGTCGGCGAAGGGGACGTGTTCGAGGATGGGGCGTTCGACGGTGCGGTCGAAGGCAGCCCATCCGCCGTCTTCGTTCTGCATCGCCAGGATCCAGTCCACGCCGCGTTGCGCCGAGGCGATCGCCTCTTCGCCCCCGATGTGTTTGAGCGCCATCGCCACCATCGCGGTGTCGTCCACGTCGGGGTAGAACCCGTTGTTGAACTCAAAGTACCAGCCGCTGGGCGCCACGGGGTGACGCACGTTGGCGGCCCAGTCGCCCACCTGTCGGCACTCCTTGGAGACCAGCCAATCGGCGCAGCGACGCACCGGCTCGGACTCGTGGTGCAGCCCCGCTTCGGTCAGGGCGTAGGCGGCGATCCCCGTGTCCCAGATCGGGCTAAAGCAGGGCTGGATGCGGATCTCATTGCGATCCGGGTCGTGGATCATCAGGTCGTCCAGGTGCTTGTGCGCCTCGCGCACTTTGGGATGGTCCTCCGCGTAGCCCAGGCAGCGCAGGGCGATGAGGATGTAGACCATCGGCGGGAAAATCGCGCCCAGGCCGTCGCTCCGGTCGGTGTGGTCGATCAGCCAATCCTCGATGCGCAGCAGCGCTCGCTTGCGCAGCGGCGTCATCCCGAAGCGGTCCACCAGCTTCAGCACACGGTCCAGCGAGAAGAAGATCGTGGACCAGGTGCGGTGCGCGTCGCCGTTGGCGGTCAGGCGATGACGCGCTTTTTCATCCACGTACAGCTCGTCGATGCGCAGGCGGTGCGGGAGTTTTCGGATCGGGCGGTAGCTCGTCACGATCGACAGCGGCGTAATCATCGTCCGCGTCCAAGCGGAAACCTTGTCCAGCGAGAAATAGAACCATCGCGGCAGATAGACCATCTCCGGCGGGATCGAGGGCACCGCGTCGTACTTCACCTGGCCCAGCGCCGCGAGGTAGAACTTCGTGAAGCTGTTGCACCTCTCCGCGCCGCCGCCGGCGTGGATCACCTCGCGGGCACGACGCATGTGCGCCGCCTCCGGCGGATCGCCCATGAGCTTGAGCGCGAAGTAGCCCTTGACGGTGGCGGCCAGGTCCGCCTTAGCGCCGGGGTACTGAACCCAGGCGCCCCCGGGAGTCTGCAGGCTCCGAAGGTAATTGGCAATCAGCGGCAGACGCGGGTCGTTCTCCTGGTGCAGAATCCACTTGAGCAGGATGTACTCGGACTCGAGAATCGAGTCGCCCTGCAGCTCGGCGCACCAGTAGCCCTCGGGCTTCTGCTGCGAGAGCAGTTGCGTCACCGCGGCGTCGAGGCAGTTCATCGCTGCGTCGCGCAGGGAAGCGGGGGCGCTGCGCGGGCGCGTGCTGGATTTGGGCGGATCACTGGCGCGCTCGTGATCGGAGATAAGACTGGTCTTCATCGCGAGGTCGTCTCCGCCAGCCGAAGCTCCACAACTTATCACAACCTTTACAGCAGGACAACGTTGGATGAACGATCCCCCTGACCTTCAGAGCCGGGCGGTCCCCAGCCCGGTGGAATGGGGATGAGATGCGGTAGACCCGGGGATGGGTACATCCCCGGCTTCTCAGACGGAGTTATCCACATCGTGGCGAAAACGTTCTTATGAGCGTCCTGAACACGTTTTTTCGAGACATCGCAGCTATTATGCAGGGCGGGGAAGTCGAAGTTCTACTCAGCGAACAGGCCGACTTGACACAGCCCTAACGTTGGGTATACTCTTCCCTCCTTGCCCCGAGAAGCCTTGACGATGCGAGTCGGATCGTCGGGCAGCTGAGTTAACGGTCCCTTCGACCGTCAGCTGAATCAGGGGATGGTGAAACGACGATAGAATGTACCGAGGGAACAACAGCTGGGAACAGCTGGTCCTCCCCGGAACTGCTCAATGAGGCAACACAAGCCAAAGTTGGAGCTCTTTGACAAGTGGATATCTGGCGGTTGCACATTTATTTTGTGCAACACCGAGCGTGAGCTCTTGAGGAGCTCTCGGGGTGCTTCGTTCTGAAGCGACCCCGAGTCGTGACGTAGATCGCGTCACGAAGGTGATACCGGCAACACAAAGAAAAACGACCAGCCGCTACGCGACGCGTTGCGATTGGTCAGGACCTCGGCGTGTGGTCGGTGTGATCAAGCTACTAAGGGCGTGCGGTGGATGTCTTGGCGCTCAGAGGCGATGAAAGACGTGGGAACCTGCGATAAGCCCAGAGGAGCTGGTAACCAAGCTGTGATCCTGGGATTTCTGAATGGGGAAACCCACCCGCAAGGGTATCGGCCACTCAATGAATAGGTGGCCGAGGCGAACGTGGTGAATTGAAACATCTTAGTAGCCACAGGAAAATAAAGAGACATCGATTCCGTAAGTAGCGGCGAGCGAAAACGGACCAGCCCAAACCGGTCTTCGGACCGGGGTTGTGGACACCAACGTGGTACACCCGCGATTGCTGTGAATCGGCACTGAATCCCGAACCAGAGAAGGTGATAGTCCTGTAGCAGCGAGCAAAGGTGGCCTAGGTGCTCCAGAGTAATACGAGGCTCGTGAAACCTCGTATGAAGCAGGGGGGACCACCCCCCAAGGCTAAATACTACTGAGCGACCGATAGCGTAACAGTAAGGCGACTGAAAGATGAAAAGTCCCCCGATGAGGGACGTGAAATAGTACCTGAAACCGCACGCTTACAAGCGGTCGGAGTCCGTCTTCGGACGGATGACGGCGTGCCTTTTGCATAATGAGCCGGCGAGTTGGCCTCTGTGGCAAGGTTAACCGGTACACCCGGGTAGCCGAAGCGAAAGCGAGTCTGAATAGGGCGACTAGTCGCAGGGGTCAGACGCGAAACCTCGTGATCTACCCATGGTCAGGGTGAAGGGAGGGTAACACCTCCTGGAGGCCCGAACGCGTGAACGTTGAAAAGTTCTGCGATGAACTGTGGGTAGGAGTTAAAGGCCAATCAGACTGGGAGATATCTCGTTCTCCTCGAAATAGTTTTTGGGCTAGCCTCACGTTACACCCCGCAGGGGTAGAGCTACTGAATGAAGTCGAGGGCCTCACCGGCTGCTCGCTTCAATCAAACTCCGAATACTGCGGGGCTCTGTCGTGGGAGTCAGTCTGTGGGCGATAATGTCCATGGACAAAAGGGAAAGAACCCAGACCACCAGCTAAGGTCCCAAATCTCATCTCAGTTCTAAAGGAAGTTAGGGTGCCGTGACAGCCAGGATGTTGGCTTAGAAGCAGCCACCATTTAAACAACGCGTAATAGCGGACTGGTCGAGGATCCTAGCGCCGATAATGATCGGGAATAAGATGAGAACCGAGGCTGTGGACTTGTCGCAAGACAAGTGGTAGAGGAGCGTTCCTGTCAGCGTTGAAGCGACACGGGCAACGTGTCGTCGAGCGGCAGGAAGTGAAAATGCCGGCTTAAGTAACGATCAGGCAGGTGAAAATCCTGCCCGCCGAATGCCTAAGGTTTCCTGGGGAAGGTAAATCCGCCCAGGGTTAGTCGGTACTCTAAGGCGAGGCTGAAAAGCGTAGTCGATGAGCAGCAGGTTAATATTCCTGCACCAGACGTGAAGGTTGAAGCGACGTGACGGATTCAAAGTGTCAAGCGGCCCCCAAGCGATGCCGTTGCCGCAAGGCTAAGGGCGTTTTGATCCCGATGTTGGCATGATGGGTTCCAAGAAAAACCGTTCGTGGACGACACGTCTGTCCGTACTAAAACTGACACAGGTAGGCATGGTGAATAACCTCAGGCGCTCGAGAAAACGGTCGTGAAGGAACTAGGCAATCTCACCCCGTAAGTTCGCAACAAGGGGGCCCTCCCTCGCAAGAGAAGGGCGCAGAGAAGAGGCCCGGGGAACTGTTTATCAAAAACACAGGACTGTGCTAACTCGCAAGAGGACGTATACAGTCTGACGCTTGCTCGATGCTGGAATGTCAAAGGAGCCGGTCAGCCGCAAGGCGAAGCTGGCAACTTAAGCACCAGTCAATGGCGGCCGTAACTATGACGGTCCTAAGGTAGCGAAGTTCCTTGTCGGGTAAGTTCCGACGCGCATGAATAGCGTAATCACTTGGGCACTGTCTCCACGACCGACTCGGTGAAATATAAGACGCGGTGAAGATACCGTGTTCCCGCAGCAAGACGGAAAGACCCCGTGGACCTTTACTGTAGGCTGGTATTGGCCACGAATGCGTCATGCGTAGGATAGGTGGGAGCCTTTGAGGCCCCGGTTTCGGCCGGGGCGGAGGCAGCGGTGAAATACCACCCTTGATACATTTGTGACCTAACTTCGTCCCATGAATCTGGGCGAAGAACCGTGCTAGCTGGGCAGTTTAGCTGGGGCGGCTTCCTCCCAAATTGTAACGGAGGAGTGCAAAGGTCGGCTCAACGCAGTTGGAAACTGCGTGGCGAGTGCAAGGGCACAAGCCGGCTTTACTGTAAGACTTACACGTCAAGCAGTCGCGAAAGCGGGCCCTAGTGATCCGGTGATCCCGTGTGGAAGGGTCATCGCTCAACGGATAAAAGGTACCCCGGGGATAACAGGCTGATCGCATCCGAGCGTCCATAGCGGCGATGCGGTTTGGCACCTCGATGTCGGCTCATCACATCCTGGGGCTGAAGGCGGTCCCAAGGGTTGGGCTGTTCGCCCATTAAAGTGGTACGTGAGCTGGGTTCAGACCGGCGTGAGCCAGGTCGGTCCCTATCTGCTGTGGGCGGAGCAATCTTAAGAGGAGTCATCCCTAGTACGAGAGGATTAGGATGGACGGACCCCTGGTGCGCCAGTTGGCCTGCTCAGGCCACACGCTGGGTAGCTAAGTCCGGCAGGGATAACCGCTGAAAGCATCTAAGCGGGAAGCCCCCCTCAAGATCAGGATTGCATGTGGCGCAAGCCACGTTAGACCCCCGGTAGACCACCGGGTTGATAGGCCGGAACTGTAAGGGTCGAAATACCCTCAGGTGACCGGTACTAACGGTCGATCGCTTTATCACACCGACCCTGCGCCGACTCGCCCCACCAAGGTGCTCGCACTTCAGTGCGAGCGCCCCAGAGGACCAGTCGCGCCGGGTCTCACCCTCCTCAAGAAAACTATACTTCAACCTATAGTTTCCGAACTCACCCTCGTGCTGCACAAAACAACAATCGCCAGATAAGCCACCCACGGCGGCTGCTCTCTAACGAGATCACCCGCTTTTGTCGGTGACCACAGCGGCGGGGTCACACCCGATCCCATCCCGAACTCGGCCGTTAAGCCCGCCGCGCCGATGATAGTGCATCAGCGCGAAAGTAGGTCGTCGCCGGCTTCATGAACCCCGTGAGCTTCACCGCTCGCGGGGTTCTTTTTTTTCCCTCTCCCCACATAGCCTGGCCATCCTGGCCCGGTCCCCCTCCGCGCCCCTTGCCACGCGACTCCCCGCCCAACCCATCCGCCGCCTCCACCTCTCGTCCACGCCACCTCTGCGCACCTCTCCACACTTCTCAACAAAGATTTCCGTCACATCATTGTTAAATGCCACAAACATGTCACCCCACTAGGTGCAACCCCCAATTGACCTGCGCATCACATTCTGGATAATCCCGTCCACATCTCGATCGGGGCCGACGGCGTCTGCCGTCGGATCGGGGGGGGCAGTTGCCATCAACACTTGTTACGCCTCGATGAATGGAAACAAGATGAGACTTCTTCAGGTGACATCGATGTTGGCTGTGATCCTCACCTTTGTGGGATGTGCGGAGCATTACCGGGTAGACAACATCATCAGCTCAGATGAGGCACAAACCGACATAAGGGTGCGAAAAACAGGCCTCTTCGCTGACGACGAGTCCATTACCATCAATCCGTATGCATTCACGGGAAGCGATGGCCCAAAGAGTCTCTATTCACAGGCTTTGGAATTGAAGGAAAGCGGGAGACTTGCCCGCAATCGATTGCAGGCAGCCATCCTCGGTGTTTCAGACAGAGTTACCTCGGCGCATCTTTCTGCGATAAAGTCTACAGACAATTTCTTTAATCTCATTTTTGGTGCGGCTACGTCCGCTCTAAGCGGTGGAGCAGCCGTTGCTGCGGAGACTACAGCCCGGGGGCTTTCCGCCGCCGCGACGGGCACCAATGCCGCTCGGTCGTTGGTCAACGAACAGGTCTACCGTAACGCCCTTACTGAATCTTTGACTCGTGCCATCGGCGAAGATCGCCGCAAGTTTCGACTCACCGTGATCGATCAAAAAACGAAACTGCCTGTCACGGATTACTCCGTCGATGATGCCATTCGTGACGCGGTCGACTACCACGAGCGAGGCTCGTTTTACAATGGACTAAGTCTCATACGCGAAGCAGTCGAGGCGGAAACGCGGGCGATCAAAGCAGTCAACGAGAAGAATGAGCTGCGCGCAGCTGAGGTAACCATATCTCAGACTCACGAGCTCCTAAGGGCAATCCGCGATCTGCCTGACGAACAAGAGCAAGCCGCGGTGCGTCAGATCGCTGGCAAACTATCGATAGTGGTCCCCAACAGAGCAGAAGCAGATTTGCGCGCGATCGCTGACAGAGTCAATGAGTACTACACGTCTGCGGACTCCAAAGAGATTGTGGATTCGAGATTGAAGTACATCAACAGCATCATCCTCGACGCCCTCAACAAGGCCAAGACCACGGGCACTGAATGAGTCGCCGTCATGGTGAATCGCACGAAATCGCGTCGTTGTCGTCGCGTGCTCTGTCTCGACGGAGGCGGGGTGCGGGGGTTGATCACCGCGGTGTGGTTGGAGCGGTTGGAGCAGAAGCTGGGGGGGCCGATTCATCGGTACTTCGACCTCGTGGCGGGCAGCTCGACCGGGGCGATTCTCGCGGCGGGGGTGAGCATGGCGGTGCCCGCGCGCGATCTGGTGCGGATGTACCAGGAACGGGCACGCGAGATTTTCCCGAGTCTGCCCAGTCAGCTGTGGAGCCGATTCGTTCGGACGTTCGATCAAGGATTGAGCGTGCCGAAATACAGCGACCAGGGGCTGGAACGCGTGCTGCGTGAGTATTTCGGTCCCGCCACGTTCGGGCAGCTCAAGATCAAGCCAACCCTGATCACCACGTATGACACGATCAAGCGTGAGGCGCGGGTGTTCAGGAATATCAAGCCCGAGTACAAGCCGCTGCCGGTGTGGAAGTTGGTTAAGGCGAGCGCTTCGGCGCCGACATACTTTCCCGCCACCGCGTTGAAGGTCGAGGGCCAGGAGCTTTCGCTGATCGACGGGGGAGTGGTGGCGAACAATCCCACCGCCTGCGCCATCGCGGAAGCGGTGAAGTTCAATCACGACGAAGGAACGGGGAGCGGGTTGGAAGACCTGGTGGTGCTCTCGATGGGCACCGGACACCAGACCCGCACGATCTCGCTCAAGGAAGCGCAGGGGTGGGGCCCGGTGCAGTGGATGCTGCCGGTGATCGACGTGCTGATGGACGGATCGGCGGACGCGACCGACCACATCGCGGCGCAGGTGCTCCAGCAGAACCACTACATCCGCATGCAGGTGGCGCTGTCGCGGGGGTTGGACGATCTCGACGACGCCAGCGCCACGAATCTCTGGGCGCTCGAGATCCTGGCTCAGGAGTACCTCAAGAGCCAGGGTGGAGATCAACTGCTCGACCAGGCGGTCCGGCAGGTCGCGGCGGAGCGTTGAGCGCCCGGTGGACCGAATCTGACCGGTTCGCAGGCCTGGGCAGGATGACGAGGGTTGCCGTCGGTCCCGTCAAGACGCCAATCAATCTCGAAGCGTCGCGGAGCGATGCGGCGGTGAGGGCGGGGGGCTGTGGTCATGCGTGACGTTTGACAGCCCCACTTTGCCCGGAGGGGCTCGCGTTTATTGGGTTTGATTCGCGATGGATCGGTTGGCAGCCACTCAGAGGAGGCTGCGCAACAAGAAACCCCGCGGCGGAGAGCGGCGGGGTTCGATGTGTGTTGGGTTGGATCGCCCTGGAGCGGTGTAGGGATGAGGCGGGGGGGCAGACTGGGGGGGTCAGACTTTGGTGAGGGTCGCCAAGCCGTGGCGGGCGACCATGCGGTAGAAGCGGTGGCGTTCGATGTTGAGCATGCGAGCCGCCACAGCCTGGTTGCCCTTGCTGGCGCGGAGGGCACGCATCAGGAGGTTTCGCTCAGCGGACTGAAGCGTGGGGACGCTGGCGTCGGAGGGCAGCTTGGCCTCGCTGGCGGCGGTGCGGACGATCTCGGGCAGATCGTTGCAGGCGATGACTTCGGTGGCGCTGAGGATGTAGGAGTGCTCCACCGCGTTGGCCAGCTCGCGGACGTTGCCGGGCCAATCGTAGCTGGTCATGGCGTCCACAGCGTCGGGGGCGAACTTCTTGGCGGGCTCCTGGTAGAGCCGCGAGAGCTCAGCGAGGAAGTGCTCAGCGAGGCGGCCGATGTCCTCCACGCGTTCGCGCAGCGGCGGGACCTCGATGCAGACCACGTTCAGGCGGTAGAAGAGGTCTTCGCGGAACTCGCCGTCCTGAACCATCTTCTTCAGGTCACGGTGGGTCGCAGCGACGATGCGGACGTTGACGGGGACCGCTTCGGTGCTGCCGAGCGGGATAACGACGCGTTCCTGGATGACGCGCAGAAGCTTGGCCTGCACCTGCGGGGAGAGTTCGCCGATCTCGTCGAGGAAGAGCGTTCCGCCGTCGGCAGCACGGATGAAACCCAGAGTGGCCTTGTCGGCGCCGGTGAAGGCGCCCTTGACGTGGCCGAACAGTTGCGATTCGAGCAGCGTGTCACGCAGAGTGGTGCAGTCCACGGGAACGAAGGGACGATGCCGCCGCGGGCTCAGGGCGTGGACTTGTCGTGCGACAAGCTCCTTGCCTGTGCCGGACTCGCCCTGCACAAGCACGGTGCAGTTGCGTTTGGCGATCGTCTCGACCAGCGTTCGCAGCCGCGACATCGCGGTGCCTTCGCCCACGATGCGAGGCGACACGCCCGCAGTGCGTGCGATAGGTCGAGCGGTACTCTGACCAGTGATATCCAACATCCCCATAGTCTCTCTCACATTCTTCCCATTCGGGAACTTATTGCCAAGCTCGACCGGCGTCCGTGCGGTCACATGTTGGCCATCTGCTTCTTAACTAATACACTAACCAATCGGATTGCAAATGCAATTGTTCTGCAATGATTTCCGCTCATTTCGACGCGGCGGAGCGTTAGTTTTAAGCTAGGCTCGTGTGAGCCAGCGATGCAATCGCAGCGCGCAAATCATACCCAGACTAAGGGTTTTTACCTAACCTTAATCCTGTGCTTGGCTTACGATATTCTATCGATAATCAAGCTTAGCTCTTGCATTGTTTACCTGTTTTGAAGCCGCGTGGGCTCGTTTCTGCGTCGCTGCGCCTGGTCCATCTGCTCTGCGGAGGGGCTTTGGCCGGTGCGCATCATGTCCACGAAGCAGTCGAAGAGGTAGCGGGCGTCGTGAGGCCCGGGGCTGGCCTCGGGGTGGTACTGCACCGCGAAGAGCGGTTGGGTCTTGTGGCGGAAGCCTTCGAGGGTGCGGTCGTTGAGGTTGATGTGGGTCGGTTCGCTGCCCAGGCGCTCCAGGCTCTGCACGTCCACCGCGAAGCCATGGTTCTGGCTGGTGATCTCGACCTTTCCGGTGTGGAGGTTCTGGACCGGCTGGTTTCCGCCGCGGTGTCCGAACTTGAGCTTGTAGGTCGTTGCGCCCTGCGCCAGGCTGAGCAGTTGATGCCCCAAGCAGATGCCGAAGATGGGCAGTTTGCCCAGGAGCGACTTGAGCGAAGCGATGGCGGGCGTGACCGCAGCGGGGTCGCCCGGCCCGTTGGAGACGAAGAGTCCTTCGGGTCGGTGCTCGAGGATCGCAGCAGCGGGGGAGTCGTAGGGCAGCACGGTCACGTCGCAGCCCGCGTCCACGAGATTGCGCAGGATGTTAAGCTTGGCGCCGCAGTCCAGCGCCACGACGCGGAAGCGCTGTTCGCCGCGATGGACTTCGCCTTGGAGCGGGCGCCACTGACCCAGGTCTTTCTGCCAGCGAGCCGGCGACCTTGGCGCGACGTCGGCGACGAGGTCTCGGCCGACCAGCCCCGGAGAGTTGCGCGCCGTCTCGACGAGTTCTTCGTCGGTGACTTCTTCCGAGGGCAGGGTGCTCAGGACGCCGTTGAGCGCCCCGGTGACGCGGAGCTTGCGGGTCAGCGCCCGGGTGTCGATGCCGGTGATGCCCAGGACGCGGTTGCGTGCCAGGAAGTCTTCGAGCCCGGAGGTGGCGCGATGGTTGGAGACGAGCTGCGCCAGCTCGCGCACGACGAAGCCGCGGGCGAAGACCGCGCGCGATTCGAGGTCCACCTCGTTGACGCCGTAGTTCCCGATGAGCGGGCAGGTCATGGTCACGATCTGCCCAGCGTAGGAGGGATCGGTGAGGATTTCCTGATAGCCGGTGAGCGAGGTGTTGAAGCAGACCTCGCCGTCGACGGAGCCAGGCGTGGGATCGCCAAAGGCCCGACCGTGAAAGACGCAGCCGTCCTGCAGCGCCAGTCGTGCGGGGCGGGGGGTCGGAGTGGATTTCATCAAAACGGATTATAGCGGAATGAGGGATGAAGAACGGTGAGTGGGGGAGGAACAATGGGTGCGAACGACGTGGCGCTTCATTGATTCGTTTTCTCAAAGTTCATCCATTGCTCATTCTGCATTTGACATTGTCCGTTCGCTACTTGAGCCGAAACGCTCTGAACACCTGGAAGGCGTCTCTGCAGAAGTCCGCGACGTGAGCTGCGCCGACGCGGTGGCCGTAGTGATAGACGCTCACCCAGCTGCCCCCGCCCTCGATGTGCCAGCCGGGATGGGTCTGAAGGAAGTCGAGCGATCTGCGTTGCAGGAGGCAGCGGGCGGCGCGGGGGTTGGCGGCGCGCAGGATGTACCGCCGCGTCAGGCCCGGGGGCAGCTTGCGGGTCACCTCGCGCTCGCGCGACTCCAGGGGCAGCTCCGCCTGTGCGGTGAACTCTCGGG
>CAZBXW010000022.1:0-40985 GCA_964496285.1 uncultured Phycisphaera sp. | reverse complement strand
CGAGTAAGCCACGTCACGCCTCTCTGATTTCCACGCCCCACAGCTCCGCGTCGCCAGAGGCGGTGTCGTTGGCCACGTCGCGGCGAATCCGCAACCGGAACGCTTCTCCCGCCGCGATGGAGTCCGTGCCTGACGGTCCAGCCGTGACGGTCACGCTCGACGATGTGACCTCTCCGTTCGTCGCAGGCACGGTGGCAGCCGATACGGTCTGAGCCGTCGCAAAGCCGTCGGAGTCGATGTCCTGTCCAGTCGTCCTCTCGAACGTCGCATCCCATCCGATTGTCCCGATCGTCGCGCTTGACGCCGACCAGTAGACGATCACCGTGATGCCGCCGCCCGTGTAGTGCTGCGGCATGACGCCACTGAAGATCGCGGTTTCCTGTGTCGTCGCGTCGAAGTCCAGAACCAGATGCCCGTTCCGCGTGTCCAGCGTCGCAAAGTTGCTCGCCGGAGGCTCGTTGGCCTGCGGTTTCCATACATAGAGTGTGTTGCCCGCCGCCATCACTCACCTCCCGTCAATGGTAAATTCTCATCGGCTCTCGCCTTAACAAGCCGGATCAGAAGTTCCCTTGCGCGACCCGGACTGGCTGCGGCAAAGTCGCGCACCGCTTCGGGCATCTGCGCGATCGTCGCGGCCTCAAACGCCTCAAGCCCTGCGTCCAGCATTCCCATAATCACCGGGTAATCAGACTTGGCCAGCAGCGAAGTCTCGTGGTTCGCGGACATGTCAGCCTGCACCGCAGACGCCAGCTGATTTAGGATTTCTGAAGTAAGTTTCATGTCTGCTTTCCAATTGTGTCTTGCTTTCGGTGTCAAAAAATGTGGTGTCCCTACATAAGCGTTGACCACTAACCACGCTCCAGACTCCACCTACACGACTGCAAATGGAGTGTTGGGCGGACGCCTGATCTGGGCGTAATCGATCATACACGGGTTCTTTCGATCGTCCGGAGCGTCTCCGCGTGCCGCTCAGCGGCTATCTTCTCTGAAAGGGTGATGGTACTCATCATGTCCCGCTGTGCGGCAGCCATGCCTTTAAGCAGTTCACGGATTTCACCATGGTCGCGCTCGCAATCCTTGGACTGATCCGGCACTGATTTTTTCCATAGCCGGTCGCCAAGCTGCACAACAGCGATGATGATTCCCACCACCGCTCCCATCGTGATTGCATCGAGTGATCCCATTAGTCAACCCTTTCGTCGTCGGGATTGTTGGCGGCGATGAGGCGAGCCGTCTCCCATTGATCCGGCGTGAAACGACGTTCGGCGACCTTGCGGGTCCATGTGTCTCGACTACGCACACGTACATGCGAGCACGCCTCGCCTTCGCTGACCGTCTTGGGCCTGGTCCGCCACGACGAGCCGACCCGACCGGCTCGGTATGCCACGAACATTCCAAGGGCAAACCCGACCACGAAGAGAATCAGAGTAACAAAGTGATTCATGGCTCGTACTTTCTTCCGAGAATGAACCTGAAAATCCGCTCACGTAAACGCCACGCGACCCATCCGAGAGCCAGAAGCACAAGCAAGCCGCTGAGGAATGACGCCCACGCACCAACGAGTTGTTCTGCACGTGCCTGCTCAACGCCGTAGACCGTCAGGAGTGGCACAAGCGCAAAGCCCAAGAGCGTCACCAGCAGCCGACCCACCCCGGCGAGCAAACTCATCAGCGCAGCAACCGAGAAAAACGACGGAAGCTCCGACTCTTCGCCCTCTTCTGGAGGAAGTTCCCGCTTCGGCGATTCTTCATGGACTTCAAGACCCACTGGTTTCTCCAGATGAATCCTCAACGCTTTGACTAGTGCCCGTGAGCTAAAGCCCCGCCGCCGCGAACATCGCGACGACGGCAACCCGCAAGGCCGTCTCTACTGCGCTGTTGATTAATTGTTGAGCCGCATAAGAGTCCAGCGCAGCTTGAAAGGTCTGGTCTGCGAGGTCGCGGTTATAAGCGTCCAACTCTTCGTTGGTCATCGCTTTAACCAGTTCTGTCAACACCTCCGGTCTAAGCTTGGTTAAGATCGCCTTCACATCCGCGAGACCTTTGTCTGAGATCAGGCGATACGCCGCAGGCGCAAGAGGCCCGACCGCATCAGCGACCATCGGTGACGCCTTACGCAAGCGTTCGAGTTGCTTGTTGATATACGCCTGCACCTTTTCATCCAGCACCGGCTTCACGACAGTTACAGCGGCAACAACAGGATCGGTCGGGTTCGCGCTCATGGCTCACTTCTTTCCGGTTTTTTACCGTTGGCGTAGTCGCTCCACCAACGCCAGGCGTCGGCGTTGCTCTGGAGGTAAGCGTCCCCAGGCGAACGTTGGGCTTTCTCCGTCGCGACGACGGCCTGCTGTTCGATGATGGACGCCTCACGCTGGCCGACAGTCACGCAGCCAGTTACGGAGCAAATCGCAAAGACGATGCCCGCCACGAGCGCAAAAAACAGCACCACGCTCACGAGTCCTCGCCAGATGTTTGGATATCGAGTCATCATGTGGCTCTCCTTCAATCGCGGGCCACCGGGTTCCCCAGCGCTTTCCCGCGTGACGGGTTAGTTGGGCGTCGGCTCCTGCGGCTCCTGCGGAGCCTCGTACTCGATGTCCTCGGCTCCCACCTCGGTCGGGTCGCCGAACGTGCCCTCGATGGTCGGCGCAGTCTCGTCGCGCAGGACGCCGACGTAGGTTTCGCTCGTCGCCGTGTTGCCGCTGGTATCAGTAGCAATCAGCGTGAGCGAGTAGCTCTGCACGCCCTCGACGGCTTTCGGCACGACGATCTCCACCGACGTATGGCCCGTCACGTCGAAGAAGTGCTCGCGCGTTCCGAGGTCGGGATGCAAATAGATCAGGTGAACCTTCAGCTGCTCGATGTCGCGACCATACACCTGCGGCAGCGTGTGACGGATTCGGATTCCGGGAACAGTGGGCATGTCATGTGTCCTTTCTTCGTTGAGTTTTTCCACTTTTCCCCACGAACCGACAAGGATCGTGGGTTCTTCATAGAGCAGTCGCCAGAGGGCGAACAGCATTGCCGCGACAGCGAGCAACACGGTCGCCAACTCTCGCAGGAAGTCGCTCATCGGCTTACCACTTGGTGATGAGTCGGTACGGCTTCCCGTCGGGCTGAGTGACGACACGAGCCTCGCGCAGATGGTTGTTCATGATAAGATAGTTGGCGATGTGGAACCGTGCCTGATCTTCCACGTCTCCGACGTACTCCTGGGTGATCGGCCAAGCGGCCCTGATCTTCGGCGTCGCCTGGTTGATTCTGGCCTGTAGCGAGGCCAGTGTGCTCAGCGCCTCGTCGCACCTACCGAGCAGCCGGGCGTCGGCCTGCACCAGCGGGTGAGGACGGATCACCTCACGCACCATGATCGTGGCCGACTCCACGTTGCCAGCAAACTCGCCGACGCCGTAAGACAACACTCCGTTCTGCCGCTTCCACGCCGACCAAGAACTCGTCTCGGTCTTTCGTGTGCGAACTTCGACATCCACGTACATCCACCTGCGCCAGTTCGTCGTGATGGGCAGCTTCAGGTTAGGGCCAACCGCGTAAGGCGGAAGCAGCGTCGAACCATTCCCGGCAATAGTAGTCCAAGCAGATGACGCAACGGCCTTTCGGTTTGCGTCGTTGCCCCAATTGCTGATGGCAATACCTCGAATATCCGTTTCGGTCGTCATCAGGGGGTAGGTCTGGGACCGCAACTCCCCGCCATTGGCTCGCACAATACTCTGCACGCTCCGCACCGCGTCCAGCGCTTCGTTGAACAACGGAATGATCGCATGGAGTTCAGCACGGATCGTCTCCCCGGTCGGTTCCGCGTCGCTTGCCCAGAACAGTGTCCGCAAGCCAGCATAGTCATAGACGATACTGGCGGTCTGGACGACGGCCTGATCCGCCACTGACACCAGACCCGAAGCCTGCCACGCCTTCTGTTCGGTGGTGTAGACAGGCTGGTTCTGCGCCTGCATAGCCAGCAAAGGCGAAACAACGAAAGACATGAAACACAGGACAAAGACCGCAAGTCGAATCATGAGAATCTCCTTAAAAAGGGTTGGTATGTCACAACGTCACCAGGCGTCGTGCAGACTTCGCCTCGCCATTCACCTACTTCCGCGATGTCCAGTCAAGGCGTGCGCACAGCCCCCCCCGCTGCGCTCCCCGATCCGAAGAGATGATGCAGATTGTGCTTGTTATACAGGCGTGCAGATAGGATCTGAACGGATTTTGAATCCGTCGCGTCTGCCAGTTCCGCCACACCGGCTAAGCCAGTCCTGCATTGTCGCCTGCCCGTGAAAGAACGTCAAAGTTGGCTTGTATCAACCGGTTTCCAGGGATCCTGGACCTAAGTCACCGGCTTGGGGTGGTGAGCTACGCCAGTTTGCCGTCGAGCCAGTCAGCGCCGGTCCACTCCAAAGTGTAGGGGGTCTGTTCAAACTCGAGCTTCAGCACCGAGGCTAATTCGTCTGGCATATCGCGGGGGAGCCCTGAGATTCTGTAGCGGTGGTTACGCAGCGGCTCGACCTTGAGCGGTTGACCGGTCGCCAAGATCGTGGCGGACTTCAAACCGCCACCGACCTTCGACACGACCAGGTAGTCACGCGGGTAGAAGAACAGCGTCAGATAGGCTGTCGTGCCCCGGGTGGTGAACATGCCGTAGTGGTAGCACGCGCCCTGGCCGTTGCCGAGGGTGATGCTGTCTCCGTTGGTATCGAAGACCGCTGCGCCGTTGCGCCGGAGCCAGGACCCGATCAGGTCGAGCGCCGCACGGTCGCGCGGCGTGACATATCCTTGCGTGTCGGGCCCGATGTTGAAGAGGAAGTTGCCACCCTTGCGTACAGCGTCCATGAGGTGGTAGAGAATCTGCCCAGCCGACTTGTCTGCCACCGAGTGGTTTACGCAGGCCCAGTTGGGCGCGAAGTTCTTGGTCATGCACGCCTCCCAGGCCCGGCCCTCGCCTTCGGCGGTGACGTGCTGCTCGGGGGTGCCGAAGTCCTCCGGCGTGCCGCTGCGGTTGTTGATGAGGATATGCGGCTGCAGCGCGCGGACCATCGCGTTGAGCTTTTGCGAGCGGTAAAACTCCGCGCTGGTCGGGCCCAGCGGCGCGCGCTGGTAGCCGTGTGCCCCCGGCGTACTGCTGCCCGGCACCGCCGACACGTCGTACCAGAGGATGTCGATCTTGTCGTAGTGGGTCATCAATTCCTTGACCTGGTCGTGGACCTGACGCGTGATCTTGGGCAAGTCCTCGGGATAGCGTGCCGGGTCCCAGAAGCCGCGCCAACGCCAGTTGACGATGGAGTAGTAGAGGCCGACCTTTAGGTGGTGGCGGCGCAGGGCCTGGACGTACTCCCGGATCAGGTCCCGGCCGGGCCCGGTTTTCACCGCGTTGAAATCGTCCGTCCCGGTGTCGAAGAGGCAATACCCGTCATGGTGCCGGGTGGTGAGCACGACATACTTTGCGCCCATCCGCACCGCCTGCTCGGCCAGCCTGTCTGCCCAGTCGGCGGCG
Organism: uncultured Phycisphaera sp.; assembly: GCA_964496285.1. Classification (GTDB taxonomy): domain Bacteria; phylum Planctomycetota; class Phycisphaerae; order Phycisphaerales; family Phycisphaeraceae; genus CAZBXW01. The sequence goes on along the minus strand of CAZBXW010000022.1, from coordinate 35,483 downwards.
GGCTTGAAGTCGGCGGCGATCTTCATGTATTCGTCCAGCGGCATGTGATCGCGAAGGATCACCTGCTCGCCTCGTGCCAGGGTGCTGTAACACCCCCAGTGCACAAACAGGCCCAGTTTCGCTCCCCGCCACCAAGTCAGACGCGTGTGATTGTCCATGTCACGATTGATCCGGTTATGATAATCGTTCGCGGGCCGACCCTCGGGGTAACAAAGGTCGAGGATCGGGTGCGCGCACTTCCGCCCACGCGGGGCTTGGCTTTGATCGTAACTTCTCCAGTTGGCGGCGTGGTTGCGCCAGGTGGCGTAACCCTTCTCGGTAGGTTGGATGATAAGGGGGATGATTAGGGTGTCAGGAGGATGATAAGGGTGGGATGATAAGGGTGTCAGGATGAATTATGGTCCGCGTCCTGACGACTTATCTTGCCTGACACCTCATCTTGCCGCTTCCTGCCCCGGTCGATGGTCAGCGCTCGGAGCGCCGCTGACGATGGTAGGATTATGGCGTGCGTTTCGCGTTGCCTTTGGTGGCGATGTTCTTGTTCTGGGTGAGCCGCCAGGCGTGCGCCACTGACAGGCCCAATGTCGTGTTCATCCTGGCGGACGACCTGGGTTGGGTGGACCTCACCCCGTACGGCAGCACGTTCCATGACACGCCGCACCTGAAGCGCCTTGCTGACCGAGCGGTTCGGTTCACCAACTATTACTCGGCCAGTCCGCTGTGCTCGCCGACGAGGGCGAGCCTCCTCACGGGTCTGCACCCGGCTCGCACCGGGATCACCGCACCGGTCTGTCACCTGCCCACGATCAACCTGGAGAAGCGGCTTGCCGGCGGGTCGGCTAAATCCATCGTGATTCAGGCTGATAGCCTCACCCGGCTCAAGAGCGAGTACGTCACCCTTGCCGAGGTATTCAAGGAAGCGGGTTACGCAACCGCGCACTTCGGGAAGTGGCACCTGGGGCACGGGGAGGGGTACGAGCCGAGGGATCAGGGCTTCGACTTGGACATCCCACACACGCCGCGGGCTGCGGGGCCAGGCGGTGGGTACTTCGCCCCGTGGAAGTTCATCGACGATCCGCGGTACAAAGGCAGACCGGGCGAACACATCGACGCATGGATGGCCGGCGAAGCCGCGACGTTTATCACGGCCCAGAAGGGCAAGCCGTTTTACCTGAACTTCTGGCTTTACTCGGTCCATAGCCCGTGGAACGGCGACCCGAAGCTGATCGAGCAGTTCAGGCAGAGGGCCGACGCGAACGCTGCGCAACGGAATCCGCTCTATGCGGCGATGCTCAAGAGCATGGACCACGCGGTGGGCCAACTGCTCGATGCGCTTGAGGCAGCGGAGGTCGCCCAAGACACGATCGTCGTGTTCACCTCGGACAATGGCGGGTGGGCTTGCCCACCGAAGGCCACCCACCCGAAAGGTTACGAGAACACACCCGCGACGAGCAACGCACCGCTGCGGAGCGGGAAGGGGTCGAACTTCGAGGGCGGGACGAGGGTGCCATGCTTGGTCGCGTGGCCGGGCAAGGTCCCTGCGGGAACGAGCGAGGCGCTCTTCAGCAGCGTGGACTGGTTCCCGACGCTGGTCGCGATGACGGGCATCAAACCCAAGTCGATGCCGAAGGTGGACGGCCTGGACCAAATGCCCGCGATCCTTGGGCAGAAGCTCGTTCGCGATGTGGTTTATGTCCACTTCCCGCACGGCAACGAGACGCAGGAAGCTGGTATCCCCGGATTCTGGCCGGCGACATGGGTTCGCAAGGGGGACTGGAAGCTGATCCGGTGCTACGCGAAGAACGACAACGGCACGGATCGCCTGGAACTCTACAACCTGAAGAACGATATCGGCGAGACGAATAATCTCGCCGCGGACCAACCTGCGGTGGTGAATGAACTCACGGGGTTGATCGACGCATTCCTGATGGACACCGACGCGGTCATCCCGAAGGCCAACCCGAACTACCGCAGGTCGCCCGTGAAGGATGGAGCAACCGGTCGGACGCCGGGCGAGGACGCCGTCATCGCGAAGAGAGACTGAGCTCCCTTCATCACATCCATCGGCAGCGCCCCGCTCGTCGTCATCCAAGACCTCCCGACGGGTGGACGTTCACCATCGATCTCAAGATGAAGTCGGGCAAAAGCGGGGTAGAACAGACCAAGCCCAAGCCACACCATGCCCCCTTGCCTTGGCGGGTGGCCCCGACACGCGGCACGCTGGCCAAAGTCCAAGACAAGGGCTGTGACCGCGTCTTGGAGGAGACGGCCATGTCAATGATCACGACGCTGCAACGGAAATCGCTGCTCGCTTTGGACTATCGTCAAACTGAAATGTGTCACCGCTCGATACAGACGATTCTGGTCGCTCTCATCTTGACCGGCCATGTGCTCACGCCCGGCGGCTTGCCCGGGACGAGTGTGTTGTGCTACGGAGCAGACGGTCACGTCGCCGTCGAGCCCGCGGGCCAGCCGTGTGCGAATCCGTCCCGCGGCGATATGTCGAGCAACACGATGGATCACGAAGACGGCGACGCTCACTGCGAGCCCTGCGTTGACATCCCCCTCCCGGTGAAGACGGATCATGTGCCCGCATCACGTTCATCTCAAGAGCGAAGCCCGCTCACGATGGCTGTCGTGTTGGCGCAGCTTTTCACCTATACGGACGTATACGCGGCGGCCCCACGGAGTTCGCCCGCGTCGTCCGTGCCTCTCTCCGCCGGTGATCCGTGTGCTGCTCTGCGCACGATCGTCTTGCGGGTGTAGACCTCCCTCCAATCTTGCGTGCTGACGCCGGCCCACGGTCGGGGTCTGCCGTCTCGTGGCCAGTACGGGCGTCTTGACCCAGAGGCTCAAATCAGGCTTCGGTGTCGCGTTCCAAGCGGTTTACGCAGGATGTGGTTCGCATGGTGAAGTCGAGGACACGCTGGGCATTGACCTTGTTTCCAATCATGGTGGCTGGCTGTTCCGTCAGGCCGCAGTGGCCGGCCCTCGAGGTCACCGCGGCGAAGTTGACGGGTGATGCGGCTCTCATCGCGGTGGATATGACCGGCGGTTCCCTGGACGCGCCGGTGATTCCCGATGACAGGCTTCACCGCGCCGATGCGATCCGCATGGCGTTGACCACTTCGCCTGCCATTGGGTCGGCTCTGGCGCGTGTGCGACAGGCCTTCGCCCAGGCGCACCAGGAGCGGTTGCTGCCCAAACCGGTGCTGACGGTGTTGCTCAAGTTCCCGATCAGTGGCGGCTCGCCGACGGTGGAACCGGGCATCGCGGCTGACCTGCTGGCGCTGCTGCAGAAGCCCGGCAGGGTCGCGGCGGCGGACCATCGGCTGCGCGCCGCCAGCGCCGAGGCGGTGGTGGTGGTCCTTGACGTGTTGGCTCAGGTCCAGGATCGCTACGCACAGGTTCAAGCCCTCGAAGCGGTCATGCCGGTGCTCGAGGAGCGAAGAAGACTGACGGATCGCCTGTTGGATGTGGCTCGCTCACGCCTCGAAGGCGGCGAGGGGACGCGACTGGATGTCACCACGCTTCAAACGCAAATGATCGAACTGGAGGTGGAGATTTCAGAGAGCCAACTCGAGCAGCGAGAAGCCCGGCTGGAACTGGCTCGACTCATCGGCATACCCAGCGGAGACCTGGCGTGGCCGCTGGAGGTCTGGACTGAACCGATCGCCCGCGAGGCGGAAGAACGCGCATGGGTGCAGGCTGGACCGGACCACCGCCCCGAGATCACCGCCAAGGTGTGGGAGCTCAGCGCCTTGGGGGTGGAATTCAAGCAGGCGCGCTGGGGCGTCTTCGAGGGGACCGAGGTCGGCGTGGAAGCGGAGGGCACGGTGGAGTCCGGGGCGGACGACTGGACCCTTGGGCCGGCCTTCGTTGTGCCACTGCCCGTTTTCGACTTCGGGCAAGCCCAACGCGACCTGGTCGGCGCTCGTCAACTCGAAGCGGCCCATCAACTCACCGACATCCGCCGCCTGGTGGTTGAGGAAGTGCGTCGGTCCCATGCGGCCTACCGCGCGGCGATCGATGCGCGTCAGCGCCTCCGCGAGGAGTTGATCCCGTTGCTGGAGCGTCGCCGCAGCGAGGCCGAATCGCAGTATCGCGCCGGCCAAAGCGACATCATCCCGCTCATCCTGGCGGATCAGGACCTGCAGACGGCGCAGGCGAAACGGATCGAACTGGAGCGTCGCACGGCGGTGTCGCTGTCCCGACTCCAACGGGCGGTCGGCGGGCCGGGCGTACCGGCCGCGAGCCTTGCGACGCAACCGGCGGCTGCCCCACCCACTGAACCCCACCCGTAAGGAACCCGACCATGAAGAGCACACCCTTGCTGATACTTCCCGCGTTGTTGGTGGCCCTGGGCCCTGCTGCGGGCTGCGACCGGGCTAGGCCACCCGGTGCCGCCAGTGCCCCGAAGCATGATGCTCACGAACACCCTGAGCACGATCACTCAGGGCACGATCACGCTGAGCCCAATCACCAAGAGCACGGACACGCAGAACACGGCAACGCAGAAGAGGACGGCCACGACCACGCGGGGCACAACCACCCCGACGAGGGCGCGCATGGCGAAGAGGTCGTGCTTACGGCGGAAGGCGTCAAGAGAGCGGGCATCCGGATCGACGCGGCACGCAGGCACGCATTAGTGGACACGATTCATGCCCCGGCGCGCGTGGCGTTCAACGCTGAGAGGATGGCGCATGTCGGCTCGCCCCTGTCCGGCCGAGTGTCCGAGATCAGAGTGAAGATCGGCGACAAGGTCGCGAAGGGCGACGCACTGCTGATCGTGCAGAGCCCGGACCTGGGCGAAGCGCAGAGCGACTACCTGCTCAAGCGGATGGCGGTGGAGACCGCTGGCCCGGGAGTTGATCTTGCCAGGGCTGCTCACGAACGAGCCAAAGCGCTTTACGACGAGAGCCAGGGCATCGCGCTGTCGGAAGTGCAGAAACGGGAAGCCGAGCACAAGGCCGCGTTGGGTGCGCAACTTGCGGCGCAGGCGCAGGCCAGTGCCGCCGAGAATCGACTTCACCTGCTTGGGATGGATCAGGCGTCGGTGCAGGCCTTGGAGAGATCCAAGGAGATCGCGCCGCAGTACACCGTCCGTGCGCCGATCGACGGGCAGGTCATCGAACGCGAGGCCACGTTGGGCGAACTGGTGAGTCCTGACCGGGAGGCCCTGCTTGTCCTGGCGGACATGAGCACTTTGTGGGTGCTGGCGGACGTGCCGGAGTCCCGCCTGAGCCATGTTGCGCCAGGGGCAAAGGCCCAAGTCACGGTGCCCGCCCTGTCCGGCGAGCCGTTGGATGGCGCGGTGACGTTCATCGCCCCGACGCTCGATCCCAACACCCGCACGGTCTCGGTTCGCATCGAGATCAAGGGCGATGGCCGGGCGCTGCGCCCGGGCATGTTCGCACAAGCGATCATCACCGAGTCCGGCGACGACGGCAGACACGAGCCGGTGCTGGCCATTCCCGAGGAAGCCACGCAACTGGTCGAGGGCGAACTGGTCGTGTTTGTCCCGGTGAGGGGCGAGGAGAACTCCTTTGCCAAGCGCCCGATCCACGTCAGGCCCTCCGTGGGTCGGTTGCTGCCCGTGGTGTCGGGAATCAAGGAGGGCGAACTGTTTGTCGTGGCGGGAAGCTTCATGCTCAAGGCTGAGCACGGCAAGGGAAGTGCCGACCACGAGCACTAAGCGCGGGCGTGACCGACGCTCACTAACCCGGAGAGATCACACCCTATGCTCGAGTCCATTCTTCGTTTTTCCGTCCAGCACCGCTGGTTGGTGCTGCTCTGCACGATCGGCGTGGCCGTCGTGGGGCTTTTCTCGCTCCAGAGCCTGCCCATCGATGCGGTGCCTGACATCACCAACAACCAGGTGCAGATCAACACGCTCTTCCCCGCCCTCTCGCCCATCGAGGTCGAGAAGCAGATCACGTTCCCCATCGAAACGGCGCTGGCGGGCACCCCCGGCCTGGAGTACACCCGCTCGTTGTCACGCAACGGTTTCTCGCAGGTGACCGCCGTCTTCGAGGACAGCGTGGACATCTACTTCGCCCGCCAGCAGGTGCTCGAGCGGCTAAGCCAAGCCCGCGAGAGTCTGCCGCCGGGCGCCCGCACACGCACCGTCCTGAATCGAACGCTCCTGGTCAACGCGACGATCGGCACCGTTCAGAAAAACCTTGCCGAGGGCGCGATCCTCGTCATCGTCGTCCTGCTGCTACTGCTGGGCGATTGGCGGGCGGCACTGATCTGCTCCGCCGCGATTCCCCTGTCGATGCTGATGACCGCCACGGGCATGGTGCAGAGCAAAGTCAGCGGGAATCTCATGTCGCTCGGCGCCATCGACTTTGGCCTGATCGTGGACGGGGCGGTCATCATCGTGGAGAACTGCCTGCGAAGACTCGCGCAGGAGCAGCACCGCCTGGGCCGACCGCTGACCACGCAGGAGCGGCTGCACACCGTCTTCGATGCCAGCCGCGAAGTTCGCAAGGCCACCGCCTTCGGCGAGGCGATCATCATCATCGTCTACGTCCCCATCCTCGCCCTCACCGGCATCGAAGGCAAGATGTTCCACCCCATGGCCTTGACCGTCATCATCGCCCTGGTCGCGGCGTTCGTTCTGTCGCTCACGTTCGTGCCGGCCATGATGGCGCTGGTGATCACCGGCAGAGTCAGCGAGAAAGAAAGCTTCATCGTCCACGCCGCCAGTCGCGCTTACGCCCACACCCTCCGCTGGGCGATTCGATTCCGATACGCGACGGTGGGCGCGGGAGTGGTGGCGTTCGTCCTGTCGCTCGTGGTCTTCACGCAACTGGGTCAGGAGTTCGTGCCCACACTGGACGAGAAGAACATCGCGGTACAGGCCATCCGCATCCCCAGCACGAGTCTCACGCAGTCCACCGAGATGCAGTTCGAAGTGGAGAAGGCGCTGGCTCGGTTTCCCGAGGTGGCCCTTGTCTACTCCAAGACCGGCACCGCCGAGATGGCCGCCGACCCGATGCCCCCGAGCATCTCGGACACGTTCGTGATCCTCAGGCCGCAGGAAGACTGGCCCGATCCGCGCGTCACCAAGCAGCGGTTGCTCGAGCGCATGGAGAGGGCTGTTGCTGATCTGCCGGGCAACAACTACGAGTGGACCCAGCCGATCCAGATGCGCTTCAACGAGCTGATCGCCGGCATCCGCAGCGACGTGGCGGTCAAACTCTACGGCGACGACTTCGACAAGCTCACGCCCACCGCCCAAGCCATCGCCGAAGTGCTCCAGGGCATCCCCGGCGCCGCGGACGTCAAGGCGGAGCAGACCCAGGGGCTGCCGGTCATGAGTGTGGCGATCGACCGCGCCGCCATTGCCCGACACGGACTGAACGTGGCCGACGTCCAGGATGTCATCGCGGTGGCCATTGGTGGACGAGAGGCCGGGTTGGTCTTTGAAGGCGACCGACGTTTTGACCTGGTGGTTCGATTGCCCGACGACATCCGCCGTGACATCACCGCCTTGCAGCATCTGCCCATCCCGTTGCCTCAAAGCGAGGGTGTTCTTGAAACAGTGCGGCTCACCTCCGTGGATCATGCGACGGGCATCGCTGCGGACGAGGCCCATCGGCCGGGTTTCATTCCCCTAGGATCCATCGCCAAGATCCAGATCGCCGAGGGGTCCAACCAGATCAGCAGGGAGAACGGCAAACGGCGAGTGGTCATACAGGCCAACGTGCGTCGGCGCGATATCGGTTCGTTTGTCGCCGAGGCCCAACGGAAACTTCAGCAGCAGGTCACGATTCCCGCTGGCTACTGGATCGATTGGGGTGGACAGTTCGAGAACCTCATCGCCGCCCGCGAGCGGTTGCAGATCGTCGTGCCGGTCTGCTTCTTCTTGATCTTTCTGCTTCTGTTCAGCACCTTCAACTCGGTCAAGCACGCCATGATCGTCTTCACCGGCGTGCCGCTGGCGATGACCGGCGGAATCCTGGCGCTCTGGCTGCGCGACATGCCCTTCTCCATCTCCGCCGCCATCGGCTTCATCGCGCTCTCGGGCGTGGCCGTCCTCAACGGGCTGGTCATGATCACCTTCATCAACCAGCTCCGCCACGAGGGCGTACCCCTGGACGAAGCCATCCAGCGCGGCGCCCTGACGCGGCTTCGGCCCGTGCTCATGACGGCCCTGGTCGCGTCCCTGGGTTTCGTGCCCATGGCGATCGCCACTGGCACCGGCGCGGAAGTGCAACGCCCCCTGGCCACGGTCGTCATCGGCGGGTTGATCTCCAGCACCCTGCTGACCTTAGTGTTGCTGCCGGCACTCTATCGCGTCTGGCACCGGACTTAGATCGTCGACTATCGCAAGCCCCCCTTTAGCTGCCCGCTTAACGCCAAGAATAGAAAGGGTGTCATCAGAGAAAGGGTGTCAGGATGATTAATTGTTCAATTCGGCGACAACGCCCTCTTCAACTCGCTCCCGCCTTAGTAAATCATCCTGACACCTTTTCATCCGTTCATCCTGACACCTTTTCATCCGTGACACCTTTTCATCCGAGCAAGCGCGATTCGTCCGCGGTCTTACGCTCCTCACCGCAGGCGGAGCATCACCGGCAGCAGCGTCAGCGTGCGTTCGCGGTGCAGCAGCAGAAGTCCCTCGAGCGTCGAGGAAGCCTGCGCCCAACCGGCGGGACCCATCAGCTGTTGCGCCACGGTCATCTCGATCCCCGGCGCCGACACGCCGCCGAAGACCTGCTCCAGATACTCCGCCAGACTCGGCGGCTCGGGGAGGTCCACCAGGTCGTAACTCCCCGGCGCCAGCCCCAGTTCGCCCGCCAGGTCCGCCACCGCGATCTCCACCCCGCCCAACTGGTCCGCCAGTCCGTTGAGCACCGCCTGACGCCCGGTGAAGACGCGCCCCTGCGCCACCGCCTGAACGTCGGCGATCTTTCGGCCACGGCCCGTCGTCACGCGGTCGGTGAACTGCTCGTAGGTCCGCTGCATCGAGCTCTGCACCGCCGCTCGCTCCTCGGGCCCGAACGGCGAGACCGAGTTGAACATGTCACCCATCGGCCCCCGCGTCCGCCGATGCACCGACACCCCGATCTTCTCGTAGAGTCCCCCCAGCACGATCTTGCCCCCCACCACCCCGATCGACCCGACGATCGAGGTCGGCGAGACATAGATGCGCGTCCCGGCACAGGCCATGTAGTACCCGCCGCTGGCCGCCACGTCGCCGATGCTCACGAACACCGGCTTCTGATCCGCCAGCTCACGGATCGCCTGCCACATCACCTCGCTCGCCAGCGCCGAACCCCCGGGCGAATCGATCCGCAGCACCACCCCCTTGATCATGTCGTTGTCCGCCGCCTCGCCCAGCGTCTCGACAATAGTTCTGCTGCCGATCGAGTCCGAACTGAACAGCCCCGCACGCGGCGAACCGGCGCTGCTGCTCGGGCCGCTGTGAATCTCCCCGTAGGCGTGAACCACCGCGATCGACGGCCGACGCACCTCCTGCTTCACCCCCTGGAACAGCATCCGAAACATCACGAACGGATTGTCCATCTGCGGATTCACGCTCGCCCGCCCCATCTCGGTGTCCCACTCGAAGTCCTCCCCGAACGCCGCGTCCGTGGCGCTCACCAGGTCGCGGTCCACCAGCTCGTCGATCAGCCCGCGCTTGACGTAGTCCTTGTCGCTCATCGTCCAGCAGTCGCGCAGCGCCGCCTCCACCTGCTCGCGCTTGAGGTTCCGAGCCGTCGCGATCCGCTGCAGCATCTGGTCGTAGGCGTCGTCGAGCAGCGCGTCGATGTTCTGGCTCCACTCCGCGCTCGGAGCGCTGCCCGTGAGCGGCTCAGCCGCCCCCTTGAACTTTCCCACCTGCATCAGGTCCGCCTTGACCCCCACCTTCTCCATCAGCCCCGCCAGGTACATCTCCTCCATCCCCAGCCCCGCCAGCTCCAGCGTCCCCTTCTTCAGCAGCAGCACACGGTCCGCCGAGCACGCCAGCAGGTAGCTCCGCAGGTCGTACGCCTCCGAGTACACCAGCACCTTCTTCCCCGCCGCTCGAACCTTGGCGATGCCCTGATCGATCTCCGCGATCTGCGCCAGCGTCAGGTCCGCCTGGTCCAGATGGATCGTCACCCCCCGGAAAGCGTCGTCGCTGGCCACCGTCTGCAACTGCTCCAGCACGCCGCGCAGCGACAGCATCTCGCCCGTGGACGCCCAGCTCATCCTGGGCGTGTAATCCGCCATCGCGTCAGCGATCTCCATCCACCCCACCCGCGCCCCCTCCGCCCGCGGCGGTTGCGCCTGCCCCCAGACCACCGACCCCGTGACCAGCACCAGCACCCACGCCAGATTCCGCATAGAAACCTCCCGCGTTAGACAACCCACAAGTGTAGCGTCCAGCCAGCCCCGGAAACGCCCCCGGGACGTTCTTCCTGAATACTGAACGACCCCATCACCAGCACGGCGGGCCTCGAGGACTCGGCCCACCCTACCCGAATCCTGCGCTGCGAGCCGCAAAAACTATGCGGCTTTCAGAACAGTAATCACGCGGCACGATCGCTGAAACAAAAATGAAATAAAAAGGTGTCAGGATGGAAATAAAAAGGTGGAAATAAAAAGGTGTCAGGATGCATTATGGCGAGGGCCACAAGCGGGGGATACAGGCGGGACAGGTCAAGTTAGCGGGTCCGGACTTGGTCTCGTTGTGGTGGATTCGGGGGTTGCGGTTCGCTGGGGATTGAAGAGTTGTGGCGGATGTGCGGGGTGTCGGGGAATTAGCCCCGGGTCAATGACCCGGGGCAGTTTCCGACCCGGCGATGTGGCGACGCTCGCCCGGGTGTGGAGCGCCCCTGGCCGGGTTCTCAACGGTCATGACTTGCGGCGGATCGTCTGGACGACGAGGACGCTGCCGGTGGCGATGAGCGCCAGGGCGATGGGCCAGCAGAGGAGCATGACGTAGGCCATCAGGTTGGCGTTGGGCTTGGTGGAGGTGGTGATGCCCAGCAGGTGCAGCAGCGCCCAGAGGGCGGGGACGAGCATCAAGGCTCCGACGGTGATGAAGACCGGGGCCATGACCTGCTTCAAACCGTCGTTGTTGTTTTTTCGCCTCGTGGGGGCGCGGCGGGTGGTCGGGGGCGGGGCTTCGAAGGCGGGCTCCTGCGTGACTTCGCCCACGACGTCGCCTGACTCGTCGTCGATCTCCGCGGCGAAGGCTTCCTCTTCGCGCGGCGCGGGCGGCTGGGCGTGGTGGCGCAACGCGTCGGCGATCGAATCGGCGGAGCCTGCGGTCATCGGGGCCATGATAACCGGTGCGTCAAGCCCGGAGGGCGGCGGTGAGGCTGGGTCGGGTGAGGCGGACTTGACGCGGCTGCGGCGTGCGATTACCTTACTTGGCTTGAATGTGAGTCGCCTGGCGAGTCTGGAAAGGACGTTTCATGATCCCCTGTCAACGCAAGACCCGATCGCAGAGCAAGATGCGCCGCTCCCACAACGCGCTGCGTCCGGCGCCGGCGGTGCGCTGCCCCAACTGCGGCGCCAACAAGTTCCCCCACGCGGCCTGTGCGGAGTGCGGCTACGTCCGCCCCGGGCTGAAGCTGGCCCTCTCCTCCTCCAAGGAATGACCCGCGGTGCGCATCGCCATCGACGTCATGGGGGGTGACCACGCCCCGGACGCGATCCTCGCAGGCAGTCTCGACGCGGTGGACATGCTCCGCCCGGAGGACCGCCTGGTGCTCATCGGCGATGAGTCGATCATCCGTGAGGAGCTGGCGGAGCGGAAGCTCTGGAAGGACCCGCGGCTGGAGATCGAGGCGACCACGCAGGTGATCGAGATGGACGACCCGCCGGTCACCGCCATCCGGACCAAGCCCAACAGCTCGATCGTGCGCATGGCGGAGCTGGGCGGTCACCGACGCAGCGGCAGCCGTCGCTGCGAGGTGGTGATCTCGGCGGGGAACACGGGCGCCTGCGTGGCGGCGGCGCAGATGTCGATGCGTCGATTGCCGGGGGTGAATCGACCGGGCATCGCGGTGACGATCCCGACGTTTTACGGCCCGGTGGTGCTCTGCGACGTGGGCGCCAACCCCGAGCCCAAGCCGCACCACCTGCACCAATACGGGCACATGGCCGGCGTGTTCGCGAACAAGATCGCACGCATCGACAACCCGCGTATCGCACTGCTGTCGATCGGGTCGGAGGAGGCCAAGGGTAGCGCCCTGGTCAAAGAGACCAGCAAGCTCATGCGCAGCGACGCGCACCTGAACTACGTCGGGTACGTGGAGGGCCGGGACCTGTTCGACGGCAAAGCCGACGTCGTGGTCACGGAGGGGTTCACCGGGAATGTCGTGCTCAAGCTGGCCGAGGGGCTGGCGGCGGGACTGTTCAAGACCATCGCCCACGAGATCTTCGAGATCGACCCGGAGCTGGCGATGAAGTTTGAGCCGGTCGTCAAGAGCATCTACAAGAAGCACGACTATCACGAGTACGGCGGGGCGCCGCTGCTGGGCGCCAACGGCATCTGCATCATCTGCCACGGTTCCTCCGAGGCGCGGACCATCAAGGCCGCCATCCGCAACGCCATCGACTTCGCCAAGCTCGGCGTCAACGACGCGATCGTGGAGCGCCTGGCGAAGCTCGAGCCGGTGGCGGAGAGCGATGCGTAATGTCGGATGCCTGATGGATAATGTCTGATGTCAGGCCAAGACCTGCCAAGCTGTCGGTATCCTGTACCCGCATGAACATCAGCCAGCAGCCATCAGCCAGCAGCCATGCCTCACCCCCCGGCGTTCGCCTCGCCGGCACCGGCGTGTTCCTTCCTGAGAAGGTGCTTACCAACGCTGATCTGGCGAAGATGGTCGACACCTCCGACGAGTGGATCACGCAGCGCACGGGGATCAAGGAGCGCCGCATCCTCGAAGAGGGCAAGAGCATCATCCACATGGCGATCCCCGCGGTGAAGCAGGCGTTGGAGAACGCCGGGGTGGCGGCGTCGCGGTTGGACCTGCTCATCGTCGCCACGCTTACGCCGGAGATGGCGTTTCCCTCCACCGCGGCGCGCGTGGTGGCGGAGCTTGGGGCGGCGCCGGCCGGGGCGATGGACATCTCGGTGGCGTGCAGCGGGTTCGTGTACGGGATGAACCTGGCGCACTGCCTGGTCCGCAACGGGCCTTACAAGTCCATCGCGGTCGTGGGCGTCGAGGCGCTGTCGCGCATCACCAACTGGGACGACCGCAACACCTGCGTGCTCTTTGGCGACGGCGCGGGCGCAGCGGTTTTCGTGGCGGACCCCGACCCGTCGCGCGGCTGTCTGCACCAATCGATGCACTCCGACGGCAACATGTGGCACGAGCTTTACTGCCCACGCAACCCGCGGGACATCCCCGCCACCGACCACATCTTCACCGGCAAGTTCAACACGCTGCAGATGAACGGGCGCGAGATCTACAAGTTCGCCGTGCCCACGCTGCAGAAGTGCATCGACGACACGCTCGCCGCCGCGGGCATCACGCCCGATCAACTGGCGATGGTGATCCCGCATCAGTCGAACATCCGCATCATGGAGTCCGCCCGCGACAAGCTGGGCCTGCCCCCGCAGAAGATGGCGATCAACATCGAACGCTTCGGGAACACCTCCGCCGCCTCCGTGGGCATCGCGCTGCACGAGGTTGTGTCCGCCGGAAAACTCAAGGCGGGCGACTACGTGCTCTTCGTGGGCCTGGGCGGCGGGCTGACGTGGGCGAGCAGTTTGTGGAAGCTGTGAGCAAGCCGTCATGAACACACTCACCTCCGACATTCTTCTGTGCCCCGGACAGGGCGCTCAGCACATCGGCATGGGCAAGCTCTGGGCGGAGAAGTCTTCCGCCGCGGCCAAAGTATTGACGGAGGCGAATCGCATTCTGGGATTCGACCTGGCGGCTCTTTGCTTCACAGGTCCGCAGGAGCAGCTCAACCGCACCGATGTGTCGCAGCCGGCGCTCTTCGCCTGCGGGGTGGCCTGTTTTCATGCCCTGCGCGAACAGGAGGTGCTGGGCGAACTCCCGGGGGCGACGGCGGGGCTGTCGCTGGGCGAGTTCACCGCGCTTCATTTAGCGGGGGCGATGAGCTTCGAGGACGGCTTGAAACTCGTCCGCCTGCGCGGGCAGGCGATGCAGCAAGCGGCGGAAAAAAACGGCGGAAGCATGGTCGCGCTCACCGGCGACGTCACCGAGGCCAAGGTCACGGAGCTCTGCGACCAGGCGCGCGGCTCGGGCATCCTTCAGGCGGCTAACTACAACTCGCCCATGCAGGTGGTCGTCACCGGGACGACGGACGCCTGCGAGCGAGCGGTGACGGTCGCCAACGAGATGGGCTTGAAGCCCACGCCGCTGGCGGTGGCGGGGGCGTTTCATTCACCGCTGATGCGTGACGCGGCGGAACAGCTCGACGCGGCGCTGCAACGGACGCCGATGCAGCCCCCGCGTTGCACGGTGATGTCCAACGTCACCGGCGAGGCGCACGGCAGCGACGTGGCGACGATCAAGCGGCTGCTCGTGGAGCAACTCACCAGCGCGGTGAGGTGGGAGCACAACTGCCGCTGGCTGGTGGGGAACGTCACGGGTCGCTACATCGAGCTGGCGCCGGGCAAAGTTCTCTCGGGCCTGATGCGACGCATCGACCGCAATACGAAGGTAGAAAACTTCGCGGAGCCGGGGTGAGGCCGAGAGTGGCCAAGTGGCCCAGTGAATACCACCGATGCCTCGGCGTAAGCGCACCAGACCACTTGGCCACTGCGCCACTTCTTTGGGAGTTCCCATGAGCGAGATGAACAGCAGACGTGTGGCGGTGGTGACCGGCGCGTCGCGCGGCATCGGGGCGGAGATCGCCAGGTCGCTGGCGCGGCAGGGTCGTCATGTGGTGCTGGTGGCGCGCAACGCGGAGAAGCTCAGCGAGGTCAAGGCGGCCATCGAGGCGACCGGCGGCGCAGCCGAGACACGCGCCTGCGACATGGGCGACAGCGGCGCGATCGCGACGATGATCGACGCGGTGTACGAGGCGCAGGGTCGTCTGGACATCCTGGTGAACAACGCGGGCGTGACGCGCGACGGACTGGTGCTGCGGATGAGCGACGAGCAGTTCGACGAGGTGATCCGGGTGAACCTGAAGGGTGTGTTCGCGGCCTGCCGCGCCGCCGCCAAGCCGATGGTCCGCGGCAAGTGGGGCAGGATCGTGAACATCTCCAGCGTGTCGGGTCTGGTGGGCAACGCGGGCCAGGTGAACTACGCCGCGAGCAAGGCCGGCGTGCTGGGGCTGACCAAAAGTCTGGCCAAGGAACTGGCGGGGAAGAACATCACCGCCAACGTGGTGGCGCCGGGGTTCATCGAGACGGACATGACCGCGAACCTGCCCGAGCCGATCAAGGAGGGCGCCAAGACGATCACGCCGCTGCGTCGCTTCGGGCAGGCGTGCGAGGTGGCGGCCGCGGTGGCCTACTTCACCAGCGAGGAGGCCTCGTACACCACCGGGCAGGTGCTGGCGGTGGACGGCGGGATGACCATGTGCTGAATCGGGCCTGGCGCAGGCCGCCCCGGGATCGCCCCCGGATCGCCCCCGCCTTGGCACGGACCGACGCTTTCGCTATAGTCTGCGGACTTACGGATACCTCTAACCCCTTGAACACCGGCTGACGCACGGGTTGGCCTTGCAGGAGCGCAACGATGGACGAAAATCAGATCGAAGAAAAGGTCATCGCGATCGTCGCGGAGCAGATGGGCGTGGACAAGGGCGAGATCAATCGCAACACCAACTTCGTCACCGACCTGAACGCCGACAGCCTCGACACCGTCGAGCTGGTGATGGAGTTCGAGGACGAGTTCGAGACCTCCATCCCCGACGAGCAGGCGGAGAAGATTCAGACCGTCGGGCAGGCCATCGACTTCATCAAAGAACACGTCGCCAAGAACAAGCAGGGCTGAGGTGCGCCCGTCACTGCCCCGCCGCCCCGAGGTCGGCGGCGCACGACGATGACGCCCAGGCCATCCCGCGCCACTCTATGACTCCACGACGCGTCGCCATCACCGGACTGGGCTGGGTCACCAGCCTGGGGAACTCGGTGCCCAGCGTCTTTGCCGACCTCGTCGCCGGCAAGACCGGCATCAGCTCCATCACCAAGTTCGACACCGCCGCCTTCTCCACCAAGTTCGCCGGCGAGATCGCCAACTGGACCGCTCCGAACCTGGACAAGCGTGAGGCCAAGCGGCTGGATCGTTTCGCTCAGTACGCCCTGAACGCCGCCATCGACGCGGTGAACGACGCGGGCCTGGACTTCGCCAAGGAGGACCCCTGGCGGGCAGGCTCGATCGTCGGCTCGGGGGTCGGCGGCATCGAGGAGTTCGCCGACGGCCACGCCAGGATGCTCGAGAAAGGCCCCGACCGCGTCAGCCCGTTCATGGTCCCCAAGCTCATGTGCAACGCAGGCTCGGGCAACATCAGCATCTACTATCACATCCACGGGCCCAACGCCGCGGTCACCAGCGCCTGCGCCTCGGCGGCCCACGCCATCGGCGACGCCGCCAACTGCATCCGCCACGGCCACGCCGACATCATGATCTCCGGCGGGTCCGAAGCCGCTGTCACTCCGCTGGGGCTGGCCTGCTTCATCGCGCTGCGCGCACTGTCCGAACGCAATCACGATCCCGCCCACGCCTCGCGCCCCTTTGACAAGGACCGCGACGGGTTCATCCTCGCGGAGGGCGCGGGCATCGTCGTGCTCGAAGAGATGGAGCGTGCCAAGGCGCGCGGCGCACGCATCTACGCCGAGCTGCTGGGCTACGGCCAGAGCGCCGACGGCTCGCACATCACCGCTCCGGACGAGGGCGGCAAAGGCGCTGCTCGTGCCATGGAGTGGGCGATGAAAGACGCCCGACTCAACCTCGATCAGCTCGACTACATCAACGCCCACGGCACCAGCACCCCGCTGGGCGACGCGGCGGAGACCCGCGCCATCAAACGCCTCTTCGGCGACCACGCGAAAAAGATCCCCGTCAGCTCCACCAAGAGCATGACCGGCCACGCCCTGGGCGCCTCGGGCGGCATCGAAGCCGTCATCTCCGCGATGACCATCCACACCGGCCAGATCCCCCCCACCATCAACTACACCACGCCCGACCCCGACTGCGACCTGGACTACGTCCCCAACACCGCTCGCCAGGGGAAGGTCGTCAACGCCATGTCTAACAGCTTCGGCTTCGGCGGGCACAACGTCGCCCTGGTCCTAGGCAAGCCACGCTGACCATGATGGCGATTGGAATGCTCATTCCGCTGGGGATTCTTCTTCTGCTGCTGGCGGGTCTGGTCACTGGCATCGTCCTCTGGGCCACCTCCGGCAGTTCCATTGCCTCCGCGAAGAACGAGATGTCCTGCGGGAAATGTGGCTACGCGGTGCGGGGGCTGTCCCAACTCAACTGCCCCGAATGCGGCGCCGACCTGCGTGAGGTAGGCATCAAACGCCTCGGCTCTCCGCGCCGACGCACCATCGGCATGGTGCTCACGATCATCTGCGGCCTACTGCTGCTGACCTGCTGCGGAGCATCCGGGTTTCTCTTCACGCGCGTCGCCACTCCAGTCCAGGTTTCGCCAACCACATCGTCGCAGCCTTCCCCCGCAACACCCGCAACCACCCCATGACCGCCACACACACCGGGCTGAGGAGAGCCCGGCTCGGATTCAGAGGGTCAGAGCCGGGCTCTCCTCAGCCCGGTGGGTCAGCCGCCTAAGCGGGTGGAGTCGAGTTGCTTGGCCAGATCGCCATCGAGCAGGCGGACGAGTTTGTCCTGCAGGCCCTTGACCTGGTGGACCGAGACCTTGGGGTCGAGGTCGTTGAAGAGAAAACTGAAGGCGATGGTGCGGAGGCCGCCCTGCGGCTTGGGCAGCGCGAGGTAGCCCGAGAGGCAGCTCACGCCGGCGATGTAGCCGCTCTTGGCGAAGACCTGACCGGCGAGCTTGGCTTCGAGTCGGTTGTCGAGCGTGCCGTCCTCGCCGGCGACGGAGAGGCTCTGCATGTAGAGCGAGCCGTTGGCGGGGTCCGCGGCCATGACCCGGAGCAGTTCGACCAGGGCGTGCGCGGTAACGCGGTTGTCCCGGGACAGGCCCGACCCGTCCGCCAGTCGGACGACGGCGGCGGTGGGGCCGAGCTTCTGGTTCAGGAACACGCGGGCGGCGGCGGAGCCGTTCTCCCAGCTCCCGGGCGACCCGGTGAGTCTTTGCCCGATGCGTTTGAGCAGGGCCTCGGCGTAGAGGTTCTGCGAGTCCTTGTTGCATCGGGCGAGGATGGGTCGCATGCCGGTCTGCACGATGTGCAGCGTCTGCCCCGGCGGCAGCCGGGTCTGGTCTTCGGGCCTTTGGATGCCATTGATCCGAATGCCTGCCTCCGCCAGTCGCTGCGCCAGGAGCTGGGCGAAGAAGATCGGCGGATCGTGCAGGGTGACGTTGATCGCCGAGGCGCGTCGGCTCTTGATCTTGCCCATGAAAGTCAGGTCGTTGCTGCCCTCGGCGCGGTGGACCCAGAAGGTGTCAGCCGATCCGGTCACGGCGCGGTTGATGGTGGTGATGAACGAGGCGTGGGGGTAGATGCGGACGCGCGGGGCGGCCCCGGGGGTCTGCGGCTCGGGATAGACATCGATGCAGTTGGTGTTGAAGTTGATGCCCGCCACCTGGGCGCAGTACCAGGCGGTGAGCTGGTCCTTGGGCCAGGAGGGGTGGACGAACTGACGATCGAAGACGCGGTCGTCCACGAGGAGGCGCTCGAAATGGCGTACGCCGGTCTTCTTCACGTGCTCGACCCACAGGGCGATGATCTTGTCCAGGTCGTTGACCTCGGGAGCGAGCGAGGCGAGCAGGGTGTTGTCGCAGAAGGCCGGGTCGCCCTCGCCGATGATCGCCAGCGAGGGCAGGCCGGGCGTCGCGGGAAGCGGGGCGGCGGACAGGAGTCGCAGCTCGGTCTTGAAGTGGTAGTCCGCGCCCAGGAGCGACAGAGCCGCGGCGGAGGTGACGAGCTTGAGGTTGCTCGCCGGGAGCATCGGTTCGTCGCTGTGCAGGCTCAGCAGGTTCTCGCCGGTCTCCAGGTCCAGGGCGTAGAGGCTGACCTTGGTGGAGCGGAGCTCGCCGGAGCGGACGATGGCCTTGGCCTGCGAATCGACGCCGGCGTCCGCGACGCAGACTGCCAGGAGCAGCGCCAACGAGGCCAGGAAGCGGTGAGGATTCAAGGTGAACATCCTTGTTCAGGTGAGTATCGGCCAGCGGCTCAGCGGGGATTGAGCATCTGCTGGTAAATAGCATGATAGCGTTGATGGTTCCGCGCCTGGACGAAGCGTTCGAGCAGACGTTGGCGACCGGACTGACCCATGTTCCGGCGAAGGTCGGGATCGCGGAGCAGCCGCAGGAGATTCGCCGCCAGCTTGTGAGGGTCGCTGCGCGGCGAGAGCAGCCCGGTCTGACCGTCCGCGACGACTTCGCTGTTGCCCCCCACGTCGGTGGCGGCGATGGGCAGGGCGCAGCCCATGGCCTCGAGCAGCGTGACCGAGACGCCCTCCGAGAGCGAGCTGAGCACGAACACGTCCGAGGCCGCCATCAGGCGTGACACGTCCTGCCGCACGCCCAGGAAGCGCACCGCGTCGCGGACGCCCAGGCCCACCGCCTGCTCCTCGATCTTGCTGCGTTCGCTGCCCTCACCCACCAGCAGCAGCAGCGCCCCGGGAAGTGTTCTGCCGACCTCCGCGAAGGCCGCCAGCGCGGTGGCGTGGTCCTTCACCGGGTGAAAACGAGCGACTTGAATGACCGTGAGCTGGTCCGGGGCGATGCCCAGTTCCCCGCGGACCTCGGCGCGGATCGAGCCGGTGGCGTCGAAGCGGAACTGGTCGGGGTCGATGCCATTGTGCAGCACCTCGATGCGCTCGGCGGCGATGCCCTCGTTGTCGATGAGCGCCTGCTTGATCCAGTTGGCCACCGCCACCACGCGGTCGTTCTGTCGCATGAGAAACTTGTTGGCGATGACGCGCTTGGGCCTGCGGTAGTCGGGGTAGTGGCGCCCGTGCTCGGTGAAGAGGATCGGCGGAGTGGAGCGCACGCCGCGCGAGAACGAAGCGTAGAAGAAGGGCGTGTACTGGTGCGCGTGCATGAGCGAGACGCCCAATCGCTTGGAGTATCTGCGGATGCGCTGCGCCACCGAAAGATCGATGCCCGGCTTGCGCTTCAGGTGCAGGACCTCAAAGCCTTCGCTGCGGAGTTGTGCGCCCAGAGGCCCGATCTCGTCGAGGCAGAGAAAGACGAAGGTGTAAGGCGCGTTGGGATCGCCGGGTCTGCCCATCCGCCGCGCCAGGTCCGCCGCGAGCACCTCGGCGCCAGCGAAGTAAAGGCGGTGCAGCAGCTGCGCGACGACGGGCCTGGGGGAACGGGTGATCATGCGTCTAGGACAGACCGATGAACGTAAGATGAACCAAGCGGCTGCGAACGTCAAACTTGATGAATCGGATCAAAGAGCCTCAAGAATGAGCGAGCCGGGTTCTCAACACCGTTCTGCGTCGCGCAGCCCCGAACGTCTGCGGGCCCATTATGAGGTCGAACGCGAGCTGGCCGACCGCCTCCGTCACGCCCCGGCTCAAGCACGCAAGAAGCTCTACCCCGTCGTTTACACCGAACTCTTCGCTCGCGTGCCCGACCATCCCCAGATCACCCGCACGCCTTCCTGGCAGCACGAGATCACCGACCTTCAGATGCGACTGCTCCGCCGCTTTCTCCGCCCCGGCACCCGCTTCCTCGAGATCGGCACCGGCGACGGCGAGCTGGCGCGGGCGGTGGCGCCGCTCGTGACGCGGGTCTACGCCCTGGACGTCACCGAGGCCATGTTTCACGCCCAGGCT
Organism: uncultured Phycisphaera sp.; assembly: GCA_964496285.1. GTDB lineage: Bacteria > Planctomycetota > Phycisphaerae > Phycisphaerales > Phycisphaeraceae > CAZBXW01. The sequence goes on along the minus strand of CAZBXW010000022.1, from coordinate 14,610 downwards.
CGGCCCCCGAATCTCCGCTTCGTCCTGAGCGACGGCACCAGCGTCCCGCTGCCTCCGGGCCAGTGCGACGTCGCCTACTCGCACCAGTTGCTCGAGCACCTGCACCCGCAGGACGCGATGGAGCAGTCGCGCGCCGTCCTCCGCGCCTTGTCGCCGGCAGGGTGGTACGTCTTTCTCACGCCCAGCGCACTGTCGGGGCCTCACGACGTGTCCCGACACTTCAGCGACACGCCACGCGGGTTCCATCTCGTGGAGTACACCGTGGGCAGCGCCGCAGCCCTGATGCGGGCGGCGGGATTCGACGAGGTCCGCTGCTTCGCTTCGCTGGGCGGACGGTTCTACCGCGTCCCGATGTTCGTGATGCGCTGCGTGGAGGGGCTGCTGGGCGCGCTGCCGGCTCCGCTGCGGCGCGCGATCGCACGACGATCGATCGTCTCGGGTTTCCTGGGCGTCACCCTCGCTGCGCGCAAGCCGGCGTAGCGACCCCGCGAGGGTGGCGTGCTCAGGCGGCGACAAGCTTGCCGCGATGCGGGTCGGGGACCTGCTCCAGCTCGGGAAGGTCGGGCGTCTCTTCGGTGGGTTCGAGCTCCGCCACGGTGCGGACGTATCCGACCGTCGCCAGCCCGACCATGGCGACGATCCAACTGGCCTCGACCGACTCGACGCCGATGAACATCGAGCTCACGAGAAAGCTGGCGATGGCGATCATCACCATGTGCCCGAAGTAGACCGGCCAGACCAGCCGCCGCGCCGTGGGCAGCAGCGTCATGGTGAAGGTGGACCACATGGTCCCCACGAAGTAGATCAACAGCCCCGTGACGCCCAGGATGCCCGAGTCGGCCGCGGTCTGCAGCAACAGATTGTGGACGCTCTTGCCCCGCGACAGACCGTACTGGTGCGCCAGGAAATTGAAGCCTCGCGGCCCGGTGCCCAGGGGGTGCTCGAGGAAGCACTGCCAGGCGGCGCCCCAGGTGGCGAAGCGGCTGGCGGCCGAGGCGTCCAGCGCGTTGGCGCCCACGAAAATGCTCTTGAACTCCTCGCGCACCGCGGGGCCCGCCAGCACCAGCGCCACCAGCACGCCCACGACGCCCAGGGCCACGGTCAGGAACTTGTTCGGCAGCGTCCAGATGGCCACCGTGAAGAGGAGCAACGCCACCATGATCATGCCCAGCATCCCGCCCCGCGAGTAGCTGAACATCACCGCGTGGACCATGAACATCGCCATGAGCAGGCACAGCCCCTTGAGAATCCAGTTACGGGTGTAGACCGCCATGAAGAAGCACAGCGGCACGCCCATGGCCATGATCATCGCCGCCCCGTTGTTGTCCACCCCGCCGAACCCGCGGTTGAGCAGGAAGTTGGGGTTCTGGAGGTAGAGCATGTTGAAGTTGTACGCCAGATACCCCAGCGTCAGCGTCACCACCCAGGCGAAGACCCGGATGCTCGCCGCCTCGGTCACCAGCGAGATCGTCAGCAGCAGCATCAGCCCGATCTTGAACTGATCGCTGAGCACCTCGGACATGCGGTCCCAGGCGTTGGCGTTGTCCACCGGCGTGATCGTCATCGCCAGCGCGTTGGCCAGCAGGTAGAACCCCACGCCGATCAGCGGCGCCTTGACCCAGCGGGCGCTGCTCCAGTCGCCGCAGCCCTTGCCCAGCCAACCCACGAGCGTGGCGATCCCGATGAACAGGCTGAATCGCGAGCCGCTGCCACCGAACGACCAGAACCACAGCGACTGCGGTCGCAGCAGCGCAAAGGCCCAGTAGACCATCAGCCCATAGAGCGGGTTGATCCACCCGTAGAGCGTGCCGGTGATCGCCAGCATCCAGGTGAAGTAGAACCCGATCATGATCGCGTCCTCGAGAGGGCCGCGGCGGCGTGGGCGTCTTGCGCCGCGGGGATCGCCCGGCTGTTGGGCTGCGTCTCCAGGGCTTCGACGCACGCCACGGTGCGCGCCGCCACGCGAGACCAGTCCAGTTCCTCCGCCCGCGCCCGGCCCGCCAGGCCCATCGTCCGTCGCATCGTCGCGTCGTTGAGCAGCAGCCGCAGCGCCCTCGACACCGCCGCGTCGTCCGTGCCGTCCACCACCCATCCCGACCGCGCGTGCTCCACCGCCTCGGGCTGGCCCCCCACCTTCCCCGCCACGCACGCCTTCCCGCACGCCCCGGCTTCCACGAACACGATCCCAAACCCCTCCACGTCCGTTCGGTCGTAGACCCCGGGCATCGCGAAGACGTCGCAGGCGCCGAACAGTGCCACGCGCTGCGCCGCGCTCACGCCGCCCAGGAACCGCACCATCGCCGACACGCCCCGCTCCCGCGCCAACGCCTCCAACGCCGGCCTGGCGCGGCCCACGCCCGCGATCACGTACACCAACGGCCGCTCCGCGCCCAGCGCCTCGCTCAGCCCGCGCAGGCTTCGGATCACCGCCGCGTGGTTCTTCCGAGGGTCGATCCGGCCCATGGTCAGGATCATCAGCGTCCGCTCGTCCAGACCGTTCGCCGCGCGCCAGGCGCGGCCGTCCTCGGCTGCACGGTCGAACTCGTTGAGCCTCACGCCCGGATGGATCACCTGCACCGACGGTCGCCCCGGTGTCGTGGGCAGGTAGGGCTCGAGCAGCGCCCGCGTCGAGCTGCTGTTGGCGATCACCAGGTCCACATGACGCAGGGCGCGACGCATGAGGAAGGCCAGTTGTCGGCTCAGGGCGCACGCCGTCACCTCTTCACCGTGGGCGTAGCAGATGACCCGCCAGTCTCTGCCGGGCATCGCGCGCAGCGGCGCGACGCACAGGGCCTCGGGCAGCGCATGGGTGCAGTGGACCCGAACCCGCGCAGCCTGCCGTCCGTGGGCTTGCGCCACCCGCCAGACCGCGTGGGTCCCGCGCAGGTAGCGCCGCCACTGCCGTGCGCTCTGCAGGCCCCAGTCGCGCAGGAACCAGTCGATGCGATGCATCCGCAGGTTCGCCTCCTGAACGTGGTCGCGCCCCGCGTTATCGGGCCTCTCGAACGTGCCCGGGCACTCGGGCGTCCGAGGCGGGGCTGCGTAGTAGTCATGCGTCACCACGTGCACCGGCGTGGGCCAACGTTGATACGCCTGGTGCATCCAGGTGATCGACCCGCCCACCTCGGGGATGAATCGCTGGCTGAGCAGGACATCGAGGTTGGCAGCGGGGTCGGGCACGATAAGGTCTGGGTCCGAAGCGGACCGGGCGCTTATACTATCGGTCATCAGGGTAGCTCGGTGGAAAGCGGCGCAGACGAAGCTCCGGAACCCGCGGCGCGTTAAACCGCGTGGGGCCAAGATTCGATAATGCGATGGGGCTGCGCAGCGCCGCCCCGCGAAAAGGGGCCGGTAACTCGTGAATCGTTCGACGACCATGGAGGACGCCGCGGCCCACGCTTCCGATTCGGACGCCCCGCGCAGGCCCAGCTTCGTGATCGTCCCACGCTCGGGCTGGCGGATGATCGACCTGGCGGAGCTGTGGCGCTTCCGCGACCTGGGCTGGATCCTCACCGCGCGCAACGTCAAGGTCCGCTACAAGCAGGCGGTGCTCGGGCCGGCGTGGGCGGTGCTGCGACCGCTGGTGGAGATGCTCGTCTTCACCGTGTTCTTCGGCCACTTCATGGGCCTGGCCGACCGCGTCGAGCACCTCGAGGGCCGCGAGATCCCCTACGCCGTCTTCGTGTTCACCGGCGTGCTGCTCTGGACGCTCTTCAACGAGGCGGTCAACGCCGGGAGCATGAGCCTGGTCAGCGAAGCCAATCTGCTGCGCAAGGTCTATCTGCCGCGGCTGCTCGTGCCGCTGTCGCAGGTGGCGGTGCCGCTGGTCGATTTCTTCGTGGCCATGCTGGTGCTGGCGGGGCTGATGGTCTACTACCAGTTCGGCGTGGGGCCGCAGGCGCTGCTGGGCCTCGTGGCGCTGCTGATCACCGCCACCGCCGCCACCGGCGTGAGCCTGTTCCTCGCGGCGCTCACCGTCAAGTACCGCGACTTTCGTTTCGTCGTCCCCTTCCTGACGCGCATCTGGTTCTTCCTCACCCCGGTGCTCTACCCGATTCGGCTGGTGCCCGAGCAGTGGCGCTGGGCCCTGGGGCTCAACCCCATGAGCGGAGCGATCGACTACTTCCGAGCGGTGCTGCTGGGCACGAGCGTTCACACCACGGGGCTGTGGATCTCCGCCGCCACCGCCCTGCTCATGCTGCTGCTGGGGGCGATGTACTTCAACCGTGTGGAGCGTGACTTCGCCGACGTGGCGTAACCGAGCACCGCATGACCGCGATGATGATCCGAGCCGAGGGACTGGGCAAGTGCTACGCGCTGGGCGGCGGGGCCCGCGCCGTGCACGCGCAGCCCACCTTCGCCGACACACTGCGGCAGCGATGGGGCGAGCTCTGGGGTCGGGTGCGCGGCTCGGGCGCGGGCGCCACCGGCACGTTCTGGGCGCTGCGCGACGTGGACCTGTCGATGCGCCAGGGCGAGGTGGTGGGCGTGATCGGCCACAACGGCGCGGGCAAGAGCACGCTGCTCAAGGTCCTCTCCCGCATCACCGACCCGACCACCGGACGCGCCGAGCTCTTCGGCCGCGTCGGTTCCCTGCTCGAGGTGGGCACCGGGTTCCACCCCGAGCTCTCGGGACGCGAGAACATCTATCTCAACGGCGCAATCCTGGGCATGACCCGCGGCGAGATCCGACGCAAGTTCGACGAGATCGTGGCCTTCTCCGAGATCGAACAGTTCCTTGACACGCCCGCCAAGCGTTACAGCAGCGGCATGTACGTGCGGCTGGCCTTCGCCGTGGCGGCGCACCTCGAACCGGAGATCCTCATCGTCGACGAGGTGCTCGCCGTGGGCGACATGAAGTTCCAGCAGAAGTGCCTGGAGAAGATGAAGACCGTGGCACGCGACGGACGCACCGTCCTGTTCGTGAGCCACAACATGGGCGCCATCGAGACGCTCTGCACCCGCGGCGTGGTGATGAGCAAGGGACGGGTCATCTTCGACGGCGGGGCCTCGCAGGCGGTGCAGTCGTACCTCAGCAGCCTGGAAAGCTCTGCCCGCAACGAACTGTCGCAGCGCACCGACCGCGAGGGCCAGGGGCCTTGCCGGGTGCGCAGCGTCGAAGTGAACTGCCTCACACCCCAGGGCGAACCGGGCGCCCCGATGTCCGGGCGACCGCTGCGCATCACCGTGGGCCTGACCCAGCCCATCCGCGAGGCGACCTGCGTCCTGAACATCCTGGACAACCACGGGCAGTGGCTCATCGATCTGCGCAATAAGCCCACCGCCGAGGGCGACGGGGACTTCACGCAAAGCGGCCAGGTCATCCACTGCGAGGTGGACGATCTGCCGTTGGTCCCGGGTCGCTACCGCGTGGACGTGGAGGTGTGGGAGAGCCGCGTCATGCAGGACTGCATCCGCGCCGCGGCGCACTTCATGGTGGCCCCCGGCGTCATCGGCGGTCGCAGCGTGAGCGAACCGATCCGCATGGGCCGACTCGTCCTGCCCTCGCGCTGGAGCCTAGGCGGCAGCGCCACGGAGAAGCCGCGATGAGCGCTCGGCTGAACATGCAGCGCGCCGTGGTGCTGGCGCTGAGCTGCGCCGCCCGCATGGGCCGGCGCGGGAGCGGGGGCGTGGTGCTGGGCTGTCCACCGGTGCCCGAGGCCAACCGCGGCGATCAGGCGCTGCTGCTGGCGTCGGTCCAGGAACTCCAACGCCGCGGCGTTCGCCCGCTGCACCTGGTCCAGACCAGTCGCCATCCCATCCTCAATCTCCAGCCCGCGCCCGACCTGGTTATCCACGACCGCTTCGCCCCGATCTTCGAGAGCCCCTGGTGCTTCCGTGAGCAGACCGCCTGGCTCCGCTTCCTCCACGACAAGGACGCCCTGGCGCTGGTGGGCTGCGATGTCCTGGACGAGGGCTACAGCGTGGCACGCAGCGAAGGCTCGCTCCTGGCCATGCGTCTGGCGGCACGCGCCGGCGTCCCCAGCCGCGTCGTAGGCTTCTCCATCAACGACACCTCCAGCCCCGCGCTCTACGACCGCTTTGACGCCTTCGTCCGTGCCGGGGGCGAGCTCTTCGTCCGCGACGAGGTCTCGCTGCAGCGTCTACTCCAAGGCGGTGTCGCGCACGCCCAGCTCACCGCCGACCTGGCGCTGCTCGTGGAGCCCGCACCGCTGGAGGAGGTGGACCCCGAGCTGCGGCGTTTCTTCGACCGCTTCGCCGGCCGCGTCGTGGGACTGAACTTCACCGACGTGGTGGTCGGCGCCCGCCAGGCCGCCGGCGCGGGCCGCGATGCCTTCTTCGATCGCATCACGCGCGCCTGCGTCACGCTGGCGCGGACCGATGGCGTAGGGGTGCTCTGTCTGCCCCACGACGAGCAGGGCGGCGTCGAGTTCCTCGCGGCGCTGCACGAGCGTCTGCGCGCCGCGCTGCCCCACGCCACCGCGCGGGTCCACCCGCTCCCCTCGGCGCGGGTGCTCAAACGCATCGCGGGCATGTGTCAGCATGTGTTCACCTGCCGTCTGCACCTGGGCATCGCCGCCCTGGGCATGGGCGCCGCGGTCACAGGCTTCCCGTATCAGGGCAAGTTCGAGGGTCAGTTCCGCCATTTCGGATTGAGCGACTGTCTGATCCCCCTGCCGGAGCTTCCCTCGGACGCCACGCTGCTGGCGGCGCTGCTGCGGCGACGCCTGGCGCTCAGCCACGAACTGTCGCGACGAATCCGCGAGAAGCTCCCAGCGGTGCTGGCGCAGTCGCGGAGCAACTTCCAGGGCCTGGGCCACGAACCGTCGCTCCCGGCTCACGCCCCACGGGAGGCCGCGGCATGAAGCGGCTGGTCTGGTCCTTCTACTACCGCGGGCCCAACGAGCCGGACTACCTCGGCGATCACACCGCCGAGCTCCTCCGCCTCTGGCTGGCGCACCTGCGTGGGCCGGGCCGATTCGACGGCGACGTGGCCCTGCTCACCAACGCTCAGGACCTCGCCGTCCCGGGCGTCACGCGCGTGCCCTTCGATCAGACGCTCAGCAACAAACAAGAGGTCTACCTGGCGCGGGTCCGGCAGGTCCGCCTGCTGCCGCTGCGGGGCTACGACTCGGTGCTGCACCTGGACCTGGACGCCCTGGCCGTCGCCGACGCTTCGCCGCTCTTCGCCGACGATCGCTCGCTCTGGGTCTGCAGCAGTGAACAGTCGGTGCTGCACCCGCGTCACGCGGGGTTCTTCCTCTCCGCCGCCCAGCGACGCCTGCACCACGACCTGCTGCTGGGACGCTGGCGTCGGGGTGTGAACTGCTCGACCTTCAGCTTCGCGCCCGCGCACATGGAAGGCACCATGGACGCCTGGAGTCGGACGATCGATCGGCTGCTCCAGTCGCACCCCATGGCGCCGCTGGGCGACCAGAGCTACGTCAACTACGCCCTGTGGCGCAGCGAGTTTCCCATCCGTCGTCTGCCCGAGACTTGGGTGCAGCACCACGATTGGCACGACACGCCTGCGGTGAAGGTCTGGCACTTCGCCTGCGGCGATCGGCTGGCCACGATGCGACGCCACAGTCGGGTGCCGCTGCCGCCCACCGCCGGGGTGGAGGCCGCCGCATGACGCAGCCGATGGTGGACGTCATCCTGCCCTGCTACAACCGCGCCAGGTTTCTGCCCGAAGCGCTCCAGGCGCTTCGCGCCCAGACGTTCCCCCGCTGGCGACTGATCCTCATCGACGACGGCAGCACCGACGACACGCGCGCGGTCTTTCATCGCCTGACCGCCGACCTGCCCCAACCCTGGGTCTACGTCCACCAGGAGAACCAGGGACTCGGCGCCGTGCGCAACCGCGGCCTGGACGAGGTGACGCTGCCCTACGTCGCCTTCTTCGACAGCGACGACCTCTGGCTGCCCCACCACCTCCACGACGTGTTCCACGCCATCGACGCCCACCCCGACGTTCACTGGGTCTTCACCGCCGGCAAGCGCGTGGACCTCGTGGACGGACGCACGCTGATGGAACACTCGTTCTATCCGCAGGGCCAGCCGCGAGAGCTGCTGTCGCTGCCGCGGCGGGCGAGCGGGAAGCTCTGGGTGCTGACCGACCACGAGGCGGCGCTGCGACTGGTGCTGCGCGACGATCACCTGGGCGGACTGCAGGGGTCGATCTATCGCGCCGAGGTGTTCAAGAAAATCCGCTTCCCCGTGGTGCGTCTGGGTGAGGACCTGAATCTCTGCGCCCGCATCCTGGCGTGCGGGCTGGGCGTGGCCTACCTCGACCAGGTGGACGTGGTCTACCGCATGCACACCGGGCAAAGCTCCAACGCCGGGGGCCGGGGCGACGTGCAGACGCGGCTGAGCCGCATGACGGCGCACACGAGCGCCATCGAGATGCTGCTCCAGAGGCCGGAGTTCACCGGACCGCGTCGCGGCTGGGTCCGCCGACGCGCCGCCCGTCAGCACGCCTACGACGTGGGCTACAACATCCTCTGGTCCCACGGCCACGTGAAGCAGGCCATGGCCCATTACCGGCGCGCTATCGCCCTACACCCGACGAATCCAGCCTATTGGAAGCTCTGGCTCGTCGCGGCCCTTCGCCGAGGTCTTCGGCGCACGCCTCAACCCGCGGGAACCTGACCCTGTGGCGAGCATCCAGGTCATCATCCCCACCTTCAACCGCGCCGCGATGATCCGCGATGCGCTCGACTCGGTGGCGCAGCAGACGGTGGACGACTGGGAACTGCTCGTCGTGGACGACGGCAGCACGGACGACACGCAGGCGGTGGTGGCGGACTGGGCCAAGGGCGTGCGCCAGAACGTTCGCTATCACAAGCAGGCCAACGCCGGCTGCGGCGCGGCACGCAACACCGGGCTCGACCTTCTTGCCCTCGACACCCGATTCGTGGCCTTCCTCGACAGCGACGACCTCTGGCTGCCCCACCACCTCCGCGACTGCCTCGACGCCCTGCTCGCGGCCCCCGCGGCGGACTTCGTCTTCACCGCGTTGCGGCGTGTTCGGCACCCCGACGGACAGGTCCTGCTCGAATCGAACTTTCATCCCGACGGACAGCCCAAGGCGTTCTTCAAGCTCCGCACCCGACGCGTCGGTGGCCTGAGCGTCATCGACGACCCCAACGCCGTCATGGCCACGCTGCGCGATCACTCCTTCTCTACGCTCGGGACCATGCTCTTCCGCGCCGCGGCGGTGCGCGAGCTGCGCATGCCCCGCACCAGCAACAACGAGGACTGGGCCTACCTCTTCCGACTCCTTGCGCACGGAAAAACCCCGGCGTACCTCGACCAGGTCAACCTCGTGGTCCGCGATCACGCGAGCAACGTCAGCGCCCGCCTGGGCGCCGACTCCATCGCGCAGAGGATCAGGCTCTACCAGCAGCGCGTGGCGACCATGCAGAGCCTGCTGGACCTTCTGCCGCGGCTCTCGCCCCGGGTGCGTCGCGAGTTCCTGGACTTCGTGGCGCAGCTGACGTTCTGGGACTACGGCTACACCGTGCTGTGGCGCAACGGACAAACGCGCGAAGCGCTCGCGGCGTTCCGGCAGGGCATGGCCCATCGGCCCTGGCGACCGGCGTTCTGGAAGGTCTATCTGCTGGCCCATCTCCGCGCCGTGCTGGGCCTCACACCCAAGGCCGTCTCGTGAACCCCACCGACCCTCCCCCATCCCACAGCCTCTGCAGCATCGTCATGCCGATCTACAATCGCGCCGCCTTCCTGCCCGAGGCGCTGCGCGCCATCCGGGAGCAGACCTGCGCCGCGTGGGAGCTGATCGTGGTGGACGACGGGAGCACCGACGCGAGCGAGGCGGAACTGCGCCGACTGACCCGGGACTGGCCCCAGAGCGTTCGCTACGTGCGACAGGAGAACGCCGGTCCCTACGCGGCGCGGAACACCGGGCTCGACCACGCCCGCGGCCAGTTCGTGGCCTTCTACGACAGCGACGACCTCTGGCTGCCTCAGCACCTGACCGACTGCCTGACCGTGCTGCACCGGCACGAGGGCGTGGCGTGGGTCTACGCCGCGGCCAGGAAAGTGGTGCTCGAGACCGGCGAGGTCCGCTGCGAGAACCACTTCCACGAACAGGACCGGCCGCACCCGCTCCTGGCGCTGCGATGCGCCCCCGCGGGCAAGGCACGCGTGCTGGACGACCCCGACACGGTGCGCACCGGACTGCTGCACAACCTCTGCTGCTTCCTGCAGACCAGCGTCATCCGCGCCGAGGTGTTCCGCGGGCGTCGCTTCGAGGCGCACTACCGCAACGAGGGCGAAGACGAACTCTTCCCGCTTCGGGCGATCAAGGCCGGTTTCAGACTCGCCTACATCCCCGAGGTCCATCTCGTCTACCGCGCTCACGCTCAGAACTCCTCCTCTTCGGCGCAGGGCGTCTCGACCGAGAAACACCTGCGCATCACCGCCGCCGCGGCGCGCGGGTACGAAGAGCTGGCGCATCAAATCAAGCTGACGCCACGCGAAGAAGCAGCGCGGCGAGTGCGGCTGGCCAACGAGTATTTCTGGAAGCGAGGCTACGTCCTGCTCTGGTCTCGAGGTCAGGCCGCCCAGGGCTTGACGGAGATGCGCCGCGGCCTGCGACTGACGCCCTACCGATTGTCGCTATGGCGTTGCTATCTGCTCTGCCGACTGCGATCGCTGCTGCGCCTGACCCCCTCAGAGCCCTCGCGATGAACCCTGATCCACGTCTCTTATCAATTCTGCGACATGCGCTTATCTCGTGGCGGTTGGGGTCAGATCGGCGTGGGTCATGGCTCAGCGTATCATAAGTTTTTCTGATGTTGTCTCATTTGACATTAGACTTCCTTATGTTATGATGCCTCGATGGACACCCTTAGGTTGTTCTGCGATGTGGCGCGTCACCGCAGCTTTTCCAAAGCCGCGGCTGAGCATCGCATCACGCAATCCGCCGCCAGTCAGCGCGTCAGCGCGTTGGAGAAGCAGTTGGGCGTGACGCTGCTGGACCGGTCGGTGCGTCCGCCGGCGCTGACCGACGCGGGGCAGGAGTTCCTGCGCGGCTGCGCCGACCTGCTGCAGCGCTACGACCAGCTCGAAGCGCGGGTGGCGGGGATGCGTCGGCGGTACGAGCCCACGCCGATCCACGTCGACGCCATCTACTCCGCGGGCATCGATCTGCTGCAGCAGATTCAGGAGTCGTTCCTGCAGTGGGTGCCCGGCGCCGAGGTGGTGGTCGAATACAAGCGGCCCGAGCAGGTGCACGAGGCGGTGCGGCAGCGACGCTGCGACCTGGGCATCGTCTCCTACCCCTCGCGCTGGCGCGACGTGGGCGTGATCCCGCTGCGCGACGAGACGATGGCCGTGGTCTGCGCCCCGACGCACCCGCTGTCGCTTAAGCCGATGATCCGTGCCCGGGAGCTCACCGGCTGGACCATGGTGAACTTCGAGCCCTCGCTGCCCGTGGGCCGCGCCATCCTGCGCTACCTCCGCGAGCACGGGGCTTCGCCGCGCATCGTCAACGTCTTTGACAACATCGACACGATCAAGAACGCCCTGACGGTGACCGACGAGTTCGCCATCCTGCCGCGGCGGACCGTGGCGCGCGAGGCGGCCTCGGGCACGCTGGCGGCGGTGACGCTCGAACCGGCGCTGCACCGACCGCTGGGGATCATCCACGCGCGGCAGGGCGGTGCGTCGATGCGGCCGGAGGTCCGCGCCTTCGTCGACTACATGCTCCGGCACGCCGGCCCGGACTGCGACCTGGTCGCCAAGGCGCAGGCGGCGGCGTTGTCCACGCCGGCTTCTGCTCCCGTTTCCACTCCCGTTCCTGCGCCGCTGTCCACGCGATGAAGCGTTGTTTTGCAAGGACCCCACGATGAAGACCGACCTGAGCGGATTTCCCGTCAAGCAAGGCCTGTACGACCCGGCGCACGAGAAGGACTCCTGCGGCGCGGGCTTTGTCGCCCACGTCAAGGGCGTGCAGAGCCGAGGCATCGTCACCGACGCCCTGACGGTGCTGCACAACCTCAGTCACCGCGGCGCCTGCGGCTGCGAGAAGAACACCGGCGACGGCGCGGGCATCCTCGTGGGTCTGCCCGATGGTTTCTTCCGTCGCGTGGCCAGGGAAGATCTGGGCGTGGAGCTGCCCGAGGCGGGCCACTACGCGGTGGGGCAGATTTTCCTGCCCAAGGGCGAGACCGAACGCCGGGCGTGCAAGGGCATGCTCGAGCGTCACATCGACGTGCAGGGCCAGAGGCTGCTGGGCTGGCGCAAGGTTCCCGTGGACGCCGACCGCGCGGACATCGGCCCCTCGGCGCGGGCGGGTGAGCCGCACATCGAGCAGGTCTTCATCGCCGCGGCGGATCGGCTGGACCGCACCAGCTTCTGCCGCCAGCTCTACCTCATCCGCAAGCAGACCTACCACGCCATCCAGGCGCTGAACTTCGAGCTGCTCAAGAGCTACTACGTCTGCTCGTTTTCGAGCCGGGTGGTGGTCTACAAAGGCCAGTTCACCGCGGAGCAGGTGCTGCCCTACTACGCCGACCTGCAGCAGGAGGACTTCATCTCGCACCTGGCGATGGTCCACTCCCGCTTCTCGACCAACACGTTTCCGAACTGGAAGCGTGCCCAGCCGATGCGTTTCATGTGCCACAACGGCGAGATCAACACGCTGCGCGGCAACGTCAACTGGCTTCGCGCGCGGGAGGGCCTGATGAAGTCCGCCGCCTTCGGCGAGGAGTTCCGTCGTCTGCTGCCGATTGTCGACCCGGAAACCAGCGACTCGGGCATGTTCGACAACGCGCTGGAGCTGCTGCTGCTCTCGGGCCGGAGTTTGCCCGAGTGCGTGATGATGATGATCCCCGAGGCGTGGGAGAACCACGAGTCGATGCCGGTGCACAAGCGCAACTTCTACGAGTACCACGCGAACCTGATGGAGCCTTGGGACGGCCCGGCGTCGATCCCCTTCACCGACGGTCGCTACATCGGCGCGGTGCTCGACCGCAACGGGCTTCGCCCCTCGCGCTACTACGTCACGAACGACGACCGCGTCGTCATGGCCTCGGAAGCCGGCGTGCTCGACATCCCGCCCCAGAACATCAAGGCCAAGGGACGACTCCAGCCCGGTCGCATGTTCCTGGTGGACTTCGAGCAGGGTCGCATCATCGCCGACGAGGAGCTCAAGAAGAACATCACCACCGCCCGGCCCTACGGCGTGTGGCTGCAGAACCAGCGCATGGAGCTGAGCGAGTTGCCCGTGCCGCGGGAGAAGGTCGCCGGGTTCGACGGCGACACGCTTCTGCCTCGTCTGCAGGCGTTCGGCTACACCACCGAACACCTGAACATGATCCTGCACCCCATGGCCACGCAGGCCAAGGAGCCGCTGGGCTCGATGGGCAACGACGCGGCGCTGGCCTGCCTCTCGGATCAGCCGCGCTTAACCTACGACTACTTCAAGCAGCTCTTCGCCCAGGTGACCAACCCGCCCATCGACTCCACACGCGAGTACGTCATCATGTCCCTCGAGTGCTCCGTCGGGCCCGAGGGCAACGTCCTGGAAACCACCGAGCGACAGTGCCACCGCCTGCGCGTGCCGCACCCGATCCTCACCAACGAGCAGCTCGCGGCGCTCAAGCACATGGACCACCGCGGCTGGAGAGCCAAGACCCTCGACATCACCTACCCCAAGAGCGACGGCGCCGCGGGATTACAGAAAGCCATCAAGCACGTCTGCGCCGAGGCCACCGCGGCCATCTTCGAGGGCTACAGCCTGATCGTGCTGAGCGACCGCGCGGTGGGTGCCGATCGCGTGCCGGTCAGTTCGCTCCTGGCGGTGGGCGCAGTGCATCATCACCTGGTGCGCACCGCCGACCGCACCCGCGTGGGCCTGGTGCTCGAGACCGGCGAAGCGCGCGAGAACCATCACATGTGCTGCTTGATCGGCTACGGCGCCGACGCGGTCAACCCCTACCTCGCCTTCGAGGCGATGTGGCAGCTGCGTCGCGAGGGGCTGATCGACGCGGAGATCACCGACGAGAAGATCGTCGCCAACTACGTCAAGGGCATGGGCGCGGGCATGCTCAAGGTGATGGCCAAGATGGGCATCTCCACGCTCGCTTCGTACAAGGGCGCCCAGATCTTCGAGGCGGTGGGCCTGAACGACCAGGTCATCGACCTTTGTTTCGTGGGCACGCCCAGCCGAATCCAGGGCGTGGGCTTTGACGTGCTGGGCCAGGAAGCCCTGCGCCGACACGAGATCGGCTTCCCCGCTCGGTCCACCGTGCGACTGCCCACGCTGCCCAACCCCGGCGACTACCACTGGCGCGCCGAGGGCGAGCAGCACATGTGGAACCCCCGGACCATCGCCGCCATCCAGGTGGCCGCCCGCACCAACAGCCGGGGCGCCTACGAGCAGTTCTCGAAGCTCGTCAACGACGACGCCCACCGACGCTGCACGCTCCGCGGCCTGCTCGACTTCAAAACAAAGGTGTCAGGAACCATTTCCCTCGACGAGGTCGAGCCCGCCAAGGAGATCGTCAAGCGCTTCTGCACCGGGGCGATGTCCTACGGCTCGATCTCCAAGGAGACGCACGAGACGCTGGCCATCGCCATGAACCGCATCGGCGGCAAGAGCAACACCGGCGAGGGCGGCGA
>CAZBXW010000021.1:0-46819 GCA_964496285.1 uncultured Phycisphaera sp. | reverse complement strand
GAAACCGTCAGCGATGTTGTAGCATGGGCGTCAAGGGGGATTATTAGAGGTGGCCTTAAATTGTTTCTATGCATCATAACGTTGTGCGATCATAAAGGGTGAAACCCGGGCTGCCCTGGCAGATGAAAGGACCGCGATGACCCCAAGCACCATCGGCCGTGTGATCGCACTGTACCTGCCGGTGATGTTGGCGCATCTGGGTTGCGGAGGCTCTCGACGCGTGCCTATCGTGGACTTGTGGGCCAATCGATACCCTCTGATCGAACTATCAAATCAACATGCGTCAGTGCTGCTCATGAAAGCGGATGAAGCGTTGGCGTTCAACACCGCCTCACGGTTCGACCGGGCGGGCATGGTGCTGCTGGCCCGAACCGCCGCGGGGCACGCTTACTTTGGGCCGATTATCGACCGGGACCGTCATGACCCGGGCCGGGATGATCATGTTGCGGGTACGGCCGGTGAGTATGGCATGACGTCACCGTTGGGTTACGAAGAAGCGGGGCCGGGCGAGTCTTTTGTCAAGATCGGCATCGGCGTTCTGAGGCGAACTGATGACAAGCCCTATTTCTTTCGACGGGATTATCCGTTGGTGGATGGGGGGCGATGGCGGATCGAGTCCACGCCCGTGCAGTCGATCGCGGTACAGGCCGTCGATGGGCCACGCGGCTGGGGTTATGAACAGCGAACGCGGGTGGCACTTCTACCTGATCGGCCGGGCTTTGTCATTGAACGAACCCTGACCAATACAGGTACACAACCGTTCGCAACCGATTATTACTGCCACAACTTCGTCTTGCTCGATGGGCAAGAGGTTTCCCCGGATTACACACTCTCGTTCAGACCCGCGCACGCGGTGGCTCCGGGTCATTCACTCCCGGCGAGCCTGCGGTTCGAGGAGGGTCAGCTGCGACTCCGCCGACCACTTGCCCAGCAACAATCGATCTGGCTTCCGTTGATCAGTCACGACGAGGGATCCGCCCCTTGGCGTGCGACATGGTCCCATCTCGCCGGGGCGACGATCAGTGTCGAGCAGCAGCCGAAGCCCGATCGGGTCGTCATCTATATGTTGTCGCCGTATCTGAGCGTCGAGCCATTCACCGATATCAAGCTGCGTCCGGGTGAGTCATTCACCTTGACAGCGACCTACCATTTGCAGTGATCGTTCGTCGTCAACTCGCGTGTGGACGAGGTGCGTTTACAGTCACGCCTTCTTCGTCATTGATGACGACCGCACCTACGAGATCGCTTCGCCGGTCGTGCGCGGGCCAGAAGGCCTGGCCTAGGTCGCCGATGTGGTTCGGAGGCGGGAGAAGAGCGGTCCACACCACCCAGAGCGTCTACTGCGGGCGGGTGAGGCGCTGGGCCATCGCTTGGATGAAGTCATCGAGATCATAGCCGTCAAGACCTACCGCCGGTGGATTCGAGAGAAGGTGGCGGGCCACCGGGCCGGTCCGCACCTCCTGCTGCCCCTGAAACGCAGGCCACCCTCCCATGGACGGGCAGGCCGAGCATTGGATCGGCGAGGGGGCGCGGGCTCGAGAGGGGGTTTTCATCAGAGTAGCTAGATCTCGCCATTCTCCCCCGGTGAGGAATCTCCGCAGCCTGATGACCGCGGCCCCAATTTTGAAGCTCGACATCGGCACCACGTCACATTGCGAAATCGCAATTCCTCGGCGCAGGAATTCCCTTCCATTGATGTTCTAGAAGATGTACCCGTGGACTGTGAGTAGGCATCCCTACGAACGGTGGACATGTCCCCAATGCTTGCATCATGGGTACGGCGAGAGCGGCACAGTCTGCCTCAGAATAGGGATTGAGTCTTTCAAATTCTATACGAACTTGAACAGCCAACCGCGGAGGCTTCCGGGTCTATGCCCAGGCTTTGAATCGCAAGGGCGATGCTGCAGCCCTTCTGCTGGTCGAACGGGAATGCGGATTCCTTGAACTCCCATTGGACCTTCCGTCGGGCCATGGTGTGCTCCTTCGACAGCCATTGTGTTGTCCCGCGGCGCGCTCCCTGTTTGTGGGGAAGTCCATTATTGCGGTCGCTTGAGCTTCATCGATCTCATCCTCGCCAGCAAGGTGTTCGGCTTCACGCCCAGAAGTTCGGCTGCGCCGTCGGGGCCTTTGATTTTCCATCGGGTCTTGTCGAGGACTCGTAGGAGATTGTCGCACTCACGTTGTCGCAGTTGGGCTTCGGTGAGGAATGCTGGCTCGTCATGCTCGCGGTGAGGCGGCAGGGGCTGGGCGGGCGCGGGGGTGATGGCGACGGGCAGGTCGAACTCCAGCACGCCTCCCCGCGCCAGGATGACGGCTCGCTCGATCACGTTCCGCAATTCTCGAACGTTGCCGGGCCAGTCGTATTGTTGGAGTTGATCCAGACCCGCTTGGGTCAGTCGGGGCTGCGGACAGCGAAGTTCCTTGACCGACCGTTGCAAGAAATACTGTGTGAGCAGCGGGATGTCGTCCCTGCGCTGCCGCAAGGGGGCGATCTGGATGGGAAAGACATTCAGGCGGTAGTAGAGGTCTTCACGGAAGCGGCCGGCCTCGACTTCCTTCTTGATGTCACGATTGGTGGCGGCGATGATCCGTACGTCGGCGCGACGGGTGCGGTCTTCTCCCACGCGCTCGTAATGCTTGTCCTGAAGCACGCGTAAGAGTTTGCTCTGCAGGTCCAAGGGCACTTCCCCGATCTCATCGAGGAATAACGTTCCGCCCTGCGCCATCTCGAACCGTCCCACGCGGTCTCTAATGGCCCCGGTAAAGGCACCCTTGGCGTGCCCGAAGAACTCGCTCTCGTAGAGGTCCTTGGGAACCGAAGCGCAGTTGACGCGGATCAACGGCTTGTCCCGGCGGTGGCTCTGGCGGTGGATCTCATGGGCGATGAGTTCCTTACCGGTGCCGGTCTCGCCGAGGATCAGAACCGAAGCATCGGTGGAAGCGACGAGATCGATCTGATGAAGAATCCGGCTCAACGCACCGCTTTGGCCCACCAGGTCTCCGAAGGCCTTGGCCTCGACGACCTCGGCTCGGAGGTAGGCGTTCTGATGCTCGAGTTGCGTTTTGAGTCGATGGACTTCCTCGAACGAACGCACGATGACGACGGCGGCGGCGATATGCTCAGCGACGATTCGTCCGAACTCGAGCCGCTCCGGTGGCGGGTTGGTGTGATGGAAGGACCCCAACACGCCCAGCGCCTGGCCTTGGTGAAGCAGAGGCACCGCCACGAAACCACGGATGTGTTGCGATTGGAACCAACCGGCAGTGTCCGTCCATTCCTCTGGTTTACGGTCTAGGTCGCAAATCAGACAAGGCTCTTTGGTCGTCACCATTCTTCCGATCGGTCCGCTGCCCAGAGGGATACGAGCCAGTTGATCGGGAAATCGTGTGGGCTGCTCGTTGGCGTCGTGGGGCTTGCTGGCGATCCCTGCCACGGCGTAGAGAGACTGGGGGTTCCCGGTTCCCGCGATGTTGGGGTGATCCGAGTTGGACAACTCTGCGGGTCGTGGATCACCATTCTCGATGAGCCAAATCACCACCGCGGCCACGGACGCGCCAGGTTCCTCCAGGCTTTTGGCAAGCAGCTTATGAACGAGCTGGTCCAACGACTGCTGCTGGACCATCTCCAGCAGGAAGCCCACTACAAACTTGTAGTCAATGGGAGGGTTGCACTCAGGTTCCATCCCCCCGTTTTAACCGGTACGGACAAATTATCAATCGAATCGGGGGTCAATTGTTTATACGGTCAAGTACTCGACCCTCGAGGCAGCCAAGGCGCTGTGATTGCTAAGCATGGCTGAATAGATGTTTACGAGTTCATTTCTGGCTGGCACGGCAATCGCTTTCGTGTCAGACGAAGTCATCGACTGCAGGTCAAGAAGGACATTCATGACGAGCCAGAGAGGTTTCGTCCGGAGTCAATGCCATGCCACCCGTACGAGTCGATGCCGAGGTTCGTTTGAAAGAGGACGACTGCCTGCACGCTCTGCCACGCGGCGCGATCGGGGTGGTGGTGGGAGTCTGGCTCTCACCCAGGGGGATGTTGTGCGAAGTGGAGTTCCCCAAGCCAGTCAGGCCCGCCGCGGTTCGAGCATTGCTTCATGCACAACAGTTGGAGGTCATCGAGTGACGATCGTTTCACGGCCCTTCGCCATTAGACACAAAGGAGACCCCGCCATGTCAGCAGAGCAACTGTTCATGTCATCGAGCCATCCCTCTGAAGTCACGTTCGCCGCCGCGCTGGTCCTTGTGATGTCGCTGGGCGGGTGGGGCTGCAAGCGCCTATCGGACGAGAGTCACACGCCTGAGCTGCAGTCGGTCACGGTCAGCACTCCGGTGCAACGCGAGGTGACGGAGTACGCGGAGTTCACCGCACGAATCGCCGCGGTGGATACCGTGGAAGTGCGTGCCCGGGTCTGGGGGTACATCGAGAAGGTCCATTTCAAGGAGGGCGCCCTGGTTCAGAAAGGTGAGGTGCTCATTGAGATCGATCCGCGGACGTATGAGGCGGAGTTGGCTCAGGCGCAGGCCAACATCGCACAGGCGCAAGCGCAACGCGACGACATCGAGATCGACTTTCACCGCATCCAGTCGGTGTTCGCCAAAGGCGCCGCCTCCGCACAGGAGGCTGACCAGATCGCGGCGAACCTGGCGGAAGCGGAGGCGAGAGTCGCGGCTGCGAAGGCGGCGTGCGAACTGACCCGACTCAACCTGGGGTTCACCAAGATCACCTCGCCCATCGCCGGTCGGGTCGGGCGGGCGATGGTCACCCAGGGAAACCTGATCCAGTCCGGGCAGGTGGGCGGGACTACGCTGACCACGATTGTGTCCGTGGACCCCATGTACGCCTACTTCGATGCGGACGAGCGCACGGTCCTGCGCGTCAAACAGTTGGTCCGCCAGGGCAAGCTGGGCATGCCCGATGAGGTTGAGATACTCGTCTGGCTGGGCCTGGCCAACGAAGAAGGTTACCCCCACCGCGGGATCGTCGATTTCGTGGACAACCAGGTCAACCCGAGGACCGGCACGCTCCGCGTCAGAGGCGTCTTCCGCAACACGCAAGAAGTGCTCACTCCCGGATACTTCGCCCGCGTCCGTGTTCCTGTCAGCGCACCGCACCAAGCCCTGCTGGTCACCGAACGTGCGCTGGACACGGACCAGGGGCAGCGGGTTCTCTACGTCGTGGACCGTGAAGATCGGGTGACCATCCGTCCCGTGCGTCTTGGGGCGATGCACGAGGGCTTGCGCGAGATCACCCAGGGCCTGAACGCGGGGGAACAGGTGATCGTCACCGGCGTTCAGTTGGTCCGACCCGGCGCGGTGGTCAAGCCGAGACTTGTGGACATGTCCACCCTGTTGTCCGATCCAAGCGGTGATACGACGACGCGGGTGGATGTTGTGTCCAGCCACTGACTCTTCACGGTGATCATCAACTTCAGCCAAGGAGCAATGTCATGCTGGCGCGAATCTTCATCGACCGTCCGGTTCTGGCGTGGGTGATCTCGATCATCATCGTGCTGTTCGGGGCCATCGCGGCGGGTCTGCTCCCGGTGGCCGAGTACCCGCAGGTGACTCCGCCGATGGTCCGTGTCTCCGCCAATTATCCCGGCGCCAACGCCCAGGTGGTGGCCGACACGGTGGCGGCGCCCATCGAGCAACAGGTCAATGGCGTGGAGAACATGATGTATATGTCGTCGCAGAGCAACAACGACGGCTCCTATACATTGGACGTCACCTTCGAGCTGGGCACGGATGTGGACATGGCACAGGTTCTGGTGCAGAACCGCGTGGCCATCGCTGAACCGACCCTTCCCGAAGTGGTACGGGCGATCGGCGTGACCACCAAGAAGCGCTCGCAGGACATTCTTCTGGCGATCAGCCTGTACGCCGAGGACAATCCCGCGACGGGCAAACCCTATTACGACTCGCTCTACCTGAGCAATTACACCACCATCCAGCTCAAGGACGCTATCGCACGTCTGGAGGGCGTGGGCGACCAACTGGTCATGGGCCAGCAGGACTACAGCATGCGCATCTGGCTGGACCCCGACAAGCTGGCGTCACGGAGCATGACGGTCGGCGACGTGATGAAGGTCCTGCGCGAGCAGAACGTGCAGGTCGCGGCGGGGCAAGTCGGTCAGCCGCCCGTCCCCGCGGGTCAGGCCTTTCAATACACGCTGAGCACCCTGGGTCGGCTCAGAACGCCCGATGAGTTCGCCAACATCATTGTGCAGACCGGCGCCCGCGGGGAGATCACCTATCTCAAGGACGTGAGCCGAACCGAGCTGGGCGCCAGGAGTGAGGACCTGATGGCGAGACTGGACCGACGCTCCTCGTCAGGCTTGGCGGTCTACCTGCTGCCCGGCGCCAACGCGCTGGACACCGCCGACCGTATCAAGGCCAAGATGCGCGAGCTGGCGACACGATTCCCCGCCGGTCTTAGTTACAGCATCGTCTACGACACCACGCCCTTCGTGCGCGAGTCGGTGCACGAGGTGTTCATCACACTGCGTGACGCGGTGATCCTTGTGACCATCGTGATCCTGCTGTTTCTGCAGGACTGGAAGTCCGTGTTGCTGCCTGTGATCGACGTAGCGGTGTCGCTGGTGGGCACTTTCGCCGTCATGAGCCTGATGGGCTTCACGCTCAACGATCTGACGCTGTTTGGTCTGGTGCTGGCGATCGGCATCGTGGTCGACGACGCCATCGTCGTGCTCGAGAACATCGAGCGTCACCTGGAAATGGGTAAGCCGGTCCGACAGGCGACGATCGACGCGATGAACGAGATCACCGGTCCGATCATCGCCATCACCCTGGTGCTCAGCAGCGTGCTGTTGCCCAGCGCGTTCCTGAGCGGGCTGGCAGGTCAGTTCTTCCGCCAGTTCGCCGTCACCATCTCGGTGTCGATGCTGATCTCGGCGGTCAACGCGATGACCATGACCCCGGCGCGGGCGGCGTGGGTATTCGGCGGACGTCGGTCGGAGAGACACGGTCATCCCAACAAGGAGGCGCTGCCTTGGTGGAGCTTCGCCCTGTTCGGCGGTCTGGTGAGTCTCTGGCTGCTCACGCCGATCCTCGGTTCGCACCTGGGTCTGGCGGCGGGCGAGGGACACAGCGGCGAGCACGCGGCGCCCGGCGGCGTGATTGGGGCACTGCTTTCTATGGGAGCGAAATCGGCGCTCTTCCTCCCCGGCGCGGTCGTCGGCGGAGCGCTGGGTTGGTTCATGATTCGCCCTGTGAACTGGGTGCTGGGCGGTCTGTTCCGTGGCTTTAACTGGCTCTTCGATCTTGCCACGCAGGTCTACGGCAGAACCGTTGGATGGTGCCTGCGCCTGAGCGTCATCGTGCTGCTGATCTACGTCGGGCTGATCGGTCTGACTGGCCTTGGCTTCACCCGCGTTCCCACGGGTTTCATCCCCATGCAGGACAAGGGCTACCTGGTCACGAACATCCAGTTGCCCGACGCGGCCTCGCTGCAACGCACGCTCGAAGTCACCGACGCGGTCGAGCGGATCGCCTTGAAGACCCCCGGGGTCGCCCACACGCTGAGCCTGCCGGGCATGTCCTACGTGCTCAACGCGAACAGCTCCAGCTACAGCAACGTGTTTGTCATCCTTGAACCGTTCCACGACCGGCGCAGACCTGAACTCAGCGCGGACGCGATTGCGGCCGAGATCCGCCAACGCCTGAAGAATGAAGTCCCGCAGGCACGAGTGCTGGTCTTCGGTGCTCCGCCGATCTCAGGCCTGGGAACGTCCGCTGGTTTCAAGCTGATGGTCGAAGGCATCGGCGAGGTGGACTTTGACGCCCTTCAGGCCCACGCCGATGATCTGACCGCCAAGGGCAATCAACAGCCGGGCCTGATTGGGCTGTTCAACGGGTTCCGCGCCCGCACCCCTCAGCTCTATGTGGACATCGACCGCGAAAAAGTCAGGTCGATGGGCGTGCCTCTGACCGAGGTTTTCGACGCGCTGCAGGGGTATCTGGGCAGTTACTACGTCAACGACTTCAACCGCTTCGGTCGCACCTGGCAGGTCAACGTTCAGGCCGACGCACCCTTCCGCACGGACGCGGAAACGATCAAGCAACTGAAGGTGCGGAACGCCGAGGGCGACATGGTTCCGTTGGGATCGGTGGCCGAGGTGCAAGACAGCGCCGGGCCGGTTCAGATCACTCGCTACAACATGTTCCCCGCCGCGTCGATCAATGGTCTTCCCTTGCCGGGGACCAGCATGGGCGACGCCTTGGCGAGCATGGAGAAACTCAGCCAAGACCTGCCCCGCAATATGACCACCGAGTGGACCGAGGTGAGTTATCTTCAGAAACAGGCGGGCAAGATGGAGCAGTTCCGTGATCTTCGGAACAACCCGTTCAGCGCTTTTGCGTTCGGCGTGATTCTCGTCTTCTTCGTGCTGGCGGGCCTCTACGAGAGCTGGTCTTTGCCCTGGTCGGTGATCCTCGTGGTGCCGATGTGTCTTCTCAGCGCGCTGGGAGGTCTGGCGCTGTACGGGCTGGACGTGAACATCTTCGTGCAGGTCGGGTTCGTGGTGCTCGTGGGGTTGGCAGCCAAAAATGCGATTCTGATTGTCCAGTTCGCCCGCGATCGTGAGACCGAAGGCGTGTCCCGTTCAGCCGCCGCGGAGGAAGCGGCGCGCGTCAGGCTACGGCCCATCCTGATGACGTCATTCGCGTTTATCCTCGGCGTGTTCCCGCTCGTGATCGCTCAGGGCGCAGGAGCCGAGATGCGTCGCACGCTGGGCACCGCGGTCTTCTACGGCATGATCGGCGTCACCGTCTTCGGCATGTTCCTGACCCCGGTCTTCTACTACGTCGTCCGCGGTCTCGTCCGAACCGCTGTGAAACCCACAGACACGACACTCACACCCCAAGCACAAGGCGTCACGCAATGACCACGCTTCACCCCCAGTCCATTGTTGCTCGTAAACCACACCGACCCACTCCATCGACGAGTCCGCGTCGGACACTCGAACCCTTCAGCCCTGTCCGGTCGCTTCTCCAGGAGCGATTGGAAGAAAGGATCGTCGCCATGTGGAACGTTGACTCCACCACCGCGCTGCTCAAGACGATGAGCGCCCTGTCTGATCCCGACGACATGCTCCGGTTGTTTATCGAACACGTCCATCATCGCGTTCGTGTGGACCACGCCCTGGTTCTGAACAACACGGGTTTGACAGCACCGCAGTATCGCATCATCCGCTGCGTCACCTGGGATGCGAATCGCGGCAGCGCTTTGGCAGAGTCCGCTGAGGTTCGCTCGGGAGGACTCCTGGCCACGCTGCTTTACTCAGGTCAGATTCAGAAGATCGACAGCCTCGCGCCCGAAGCTTCCGATCCCGCTCTGGACCTTCTGCGGGGCAGCCGCTCGTTGATCGCGTTTCCCTTGTTTGCGAAGGCGCTGCCCACCGGCATGGTCGTCATGCTCGGGCCTTCTCCGCACACCTGCAGCACCACCGAGCTGTGCGGCTTGGCGATGATGAGCGCCTTTCTTGATCGAACGATTCACGGCCAAACACTGATCCGTCAATTGGAGTCCAGTTGTCGCGCGCTGGACTCGGAACTGCGGGCCGCTGCGGATGTGCAACGCTGGCTCTTGCCGCCGGCCACGCCGGTGCTCGCCCACACCAGCATCGCGGCCTCGTATCAGACCGCTCAGCTCTCCGGCGGGGATTATTACGACTACGACGAGATGCCCGACGGTCGGCTGGGGGTGTTGATCGCCGACGTCAGCGGCAAGGGCGCAGCCGCCGCGGTGTTGATGGTGGTCCTCCGCACCATTGTGCGTGAAGCGTCTTGGTCTAAACTCACAGGCCCCGCGTCATTGCTCGACCACGCCGACCATCGTTTGTGCCTGCTGGGCCTGCCCAAGCGGGGCGTCTTCGTCACCGCCTTATCCTTTGCTCTTGATCCAGCCACCGGGATCCTGACCTATTCCTCCGCGGGACACAATCCGCCCCGACTCTTGCGAGCATCACAGCGAATCGTCGAGCCGATGGCGAGCGAAGGCGCTACCGCATTGGGGATGCTCGACGAACCCTGCACCCACACGGAGAACACAGTCGTGCTCGGGCATGGCGACCTGGCTCTGTTCTACACCGACGGAATCACGGAGGCGAGGTCGCCCGCGGGAGAGTTCTTCGGCGAGGAACGCCTGGATGAAGTGCTACGTACCCTGCCCGTACCGGCAACACCCGCTTCAGCGGTGGACGCCATCTCACGCGCCGTTCGCAGCTTCACAGGCGCAGGCCCGCTCTTGGACGACCAAACACTTCTGGCGGTAGGCCGACACGTCTAGCCCCAATTCCATCCATGCAATATGCGATGTAGCCAGCCCCATCGTCACACGCAGCTTTCCAGAGCACCGCCGGTTCACAAAGATTGAAACCGTAGAACAGCCCAGCTCTACCGTATCCACGCGAGGGCTTCTTCATCCACCGAGTGTGACGCATTGGAATTGAAACCGCCACCATGAACGCCGGGAACCTTCGTTTGAACGGGCAGGTCGATCGCTGCATCGGCGAGGGGGCGGCGTAGTGGTGGCCGGCTTTCATCGCGGTCCAGACCTGGCGGACCTGGGCGACCAGGGCGTCCTGCCCCGCAGCATGGTGCAGCACCGGATCAAGGAGCGCAAGAGCGACCTGGCGTTGATCATTCGCAACGAGCCCTTCGAGTCTAGGAAAGGGCGGAAACTCAGATGTCGAAAGCGGGCGATGATGACCAAGATACCATCGATCGCTTTGCCGCGCCCGTATCTCTTCGCCTAGTTTCACGCGGTGCTCGATTCTCGGCGGCTCAATGCTTCGGACATTGACTGTAGTCCACTCATCTGAAAGAGTGTATGTTGCACTGTGTTGTGGCCGGGACATCTCCTAGGCAGTCGCGTTTCTGGGGTCTTGACTGACCTTCCCCCGGTTAGCAGACCAGAGTTTACCTGAGGGTTGGTCCTCTCCCCGTCTTTGGTCCACTTCAAGTGCAGTCAGTCGCTACCGGTAAACAGGACACCGAGCCGCTAACCGATTCAGGGTCAGGTGGTCCAGGCTGCTGTGTTGCCGAACGCCGTTGTAGTCGACTCGCCAGCTATCGATCTTCTCCCGCGCATCAGCCAGGCTCAGGAACCAGTGCATGTTCAAACACCTCTGACGGAACCGTGAATTGAACGACTCGACCGTTGCGTTGTCCGTGGGCTTGCCCGGTCGGCTGAAGTCCAGCTTCATCTTGTTCCAATACGCCCACAGGTCCACATCCTTCGAGATGAACTCGGGGCCGTTGTCCACCTGGATTGCGCCCGAAATGGATCAGGATCCGGGGAGGAGACCACTTTTCAGAATCCCCCTTTTCAGAATCCGCGGGGGGTATTACAAGATCGAACGCAGCACTCTATCCACAAGTTCCTCGAGTGGGATCATGGTGAGGGTCAGGGGAAAGAGTGGGATGACGAGAATGATCGCCAGTCGCAGGAGCATGGCTTTGCTGATGGGGATCATGCGCATGCCACGCGCCGTATCGTAAGCGCTCGCTAAATCTGCCAGCGACTGCAGGTCGGCGCTGCCCAGCAGCGACTCGTTGGGCAGGGCTCCGGACGCGGGGGTCAGCCACTTGCTGCGAAAAGCATCGGCATACTGACCGGCCAATCGTCCGAACTGACGCATCAATACTCGCTTGGCCTGTGCCAGCGGGAAGGCGAAGAAGCTCAGCGGAGTTACCACGACCAGCATCAGGGTGACGAGATATCCCAGGATATCGAGCTTGAACTGCGGCAAGGTCGCCCCGGCGTGAAAAATCTGGCTGGCGATGAAGCCCGCCAGAAAAACGGTCTGGCCCACCAGCACTGGGGCAAAGGCATCAACGCTGGAGTTGATGAACCCCAGCCCACCGCTGCAGTCCGGGTGCAACGGGTTCAAACGCAGCGGCAGCCGCGAAACACGCCAGAGGAATATGTACCAAAGCAGAAACCGGAAGTACCAACGCAGCAGGAGAAAGCGGCCGATGGGCAGGCTGACGAAGGCGAACCAACGGCCAGCCCACGTCAGGCGCATGCCCCCGTCTTCCAGCCTTGCGTACCACGTCGCCACGTTGAGGGTCATGTGCGCGCTCCAGAACCAGTATCCCCCGACGAACGCCAGCAGGAGCAGCGATACTTCAACGAGCACCGAGTTCCGAAGCTGCATGACGCTGCCGATGATGCGGTCGAACGCCTCGTCAACCTCCGGCGCCACGATGCCCCGCTCCCGGAACTGCTCCACGATGCCCCGCACCCGCCGGTGCACGATCAACTCGGCGCCGATCAACAGGGGCAGGGCCAGGAGAAAACGCGCGTGGGCATCGATGTCGAAGAAGAAGAGGACTTGCACCCCCGCGAGCAGGTTGTCGCCCAGCGCTGTGAGCACCAGCAACGGAACCCAGGTGATGACCATCACCGCGATCTCACGCCGGTGGAGCAAATCCATGGTCGGCCGCGCCAACTGGAAACGAAGGTAGAACTGGTAGAGCGGCCCCCCGAGCACGAGCGAGAAATCTTCCGGCAACGCCGCGCTGCGGGGCGAGTGTTCCGTGGGCGTGTCCGTGCGGGCATGAGACAGGTCGTTCATGGCGAGTAGCCTTCCGTGCGATTGGATTGGAGGCGTCATTGACTTGCGCGATCAACGCTTGCGGCTTGAAGCGCGGCCAGACCGAGGCCCGGGCACCGCGGAGACTGCCGCCATCTTGCCCGTTTGCATCATCAGTTCGGGTGTGGTGGAGGCGAAGAGGTGCATGGACCGAGCGATGAGCCCGGTCCACCCGGTCTGATGGCTGGCACCCAGCCCCGCGCCGTTGTCACCGTGGAAATACTCGTAGAACAGGATCAGGTCTCGCCAGTGGGGGTCGGTCTGGAACTTCATCGAAGACCCGTGAACGGGACGGCGACCCTTGTCATCGCGCAGGAACAGACATGCCAATCGGCGCGAGATTTCCTCGGCGACCTGGTAGAGGTTCATGATTCTGCCGGACCCGGTGGGGCATTCGATGGTGAAAGACTGGCCGAAGTACGCGTAATACTGCAGTAGGGCGCGGATGATCAGGGCATTGACGGGCATCCAAATCGGCCCCCGCCAGTTGGAGTTCCCGCCGAACATTCCGCTGTCGGACTCCGCTGGCAGATATGCCACACGATACTCGCGCCCGCCGGCGGTCATGATGAATGGGTCGATGGCGTGTCGACGCGAGAGCGAGCGGATGCCGAAGGGGCTGAGAAACTCGTTCTCGTCAAGCATGGTGGTCAGCACGCGCCTGAGCCGATCCGCATTCAGGATCGAGCCGAGCCTGCGACCGGCGCAGCCGGGCAGTCGTGGATCGTGGATGGCAGACACGAGTTCGGGTTTGGCGCTCAGGAAGCGCACGAAGCGTTCGCGCATCTGTGGGTACTTGTCGATCAACTGGCCCTCGAACATCGACACGGCGCACAAGGGCAGCAGCCCGACCATGGAGCGGACCTTAAGCCGCTGCGAACTGCCGTCGGGCAGTCGCAGCACGTCGTAGAAGAACCCGTCCTTTTCGTCCCACATGCCGGTGTCGCGTCCGACATGGATCATGGCCGAGGCGATCCACAGGAAATGTTCGGCGAACTTCAGGCACATCTCGATGTAAGCGGGCTTGAGCAACGCCAGCTCGGTGGCGATCTCGAGCATGTTCAGGCAGTAAAGCCCCATCCAGGCGGTTCCGTCGGCTTGTTCGAGATGCCCACCGGTGGGCAAAGGGGCGGAGCGGTCGAAGACGCCGATGTTGTCCAGTCCCAGGAACCCGCCCTCGAAGAGGTTGTTGCCCGAGCGGTCCTTGCGGTTGACCCACCAGGTAAAGTTCAGCAGCAATTTCTGGAAGCAACGCTCGAGCCAGTCGGCGTCGCCCTGTCCGTGTCGCGTTTTCTGCAGGCGATAGGTGAATACCGTGGCCCAGGCGTGGACCGGCGGGTTGACGTCGCTGAAGTTCCACTCGTACGCCGGCATCTGCCCGCTGGGGTGAAGGTAGTGGTCGCGGAGCATCAACTCCAGTTGTTCCTTGCCCAGAGCTTCGTCCACGAGCGAGAGCGACAGCACATGAAACGCCAGGTCCCACGCGGCGTACCAGGGGTACTCCCATTTGTCGGGCATGGAAATGACATCGGCGTTGTACATGTGGTGCCAGTGCTCGTTGCGAGGCGCCCGCCTCTTGGGGTTGAAGGGGTCCGCTCCATGCTCGACCAGCCACTTGTCAATGTCGTAGTAGTAGTACTGCTTGGACCACAGCATGCCCGCGATGGCCTGACGCATCACGTTGCGGGCGTCGGCGTCGAGTGAGGCGGGGATCACGTGGGCGTAGAAATCGTCCGCCTCGCTGCGGCGGGCACGCATCACCGCGTCGAACCCCGCAGGCGCGGCATTCGATCGGCTGCTTAACCTGAGCCGTAGCGTCTGCGACTGACCCGCGTCGACCTTCAGTTTGTAGTGCGCCGCCGCCTTGGTCCCGCACTTCTTCGTGTTCACCGCGCCATGCCGGGCGTGCACGATGTAGTCGTTGATCGAGTCCTTGACATGCGGCGAAGGACAGGGCAGGTGCACCAGGCGTAGCGTGTTCGCGTCGTTCTCGGTGAAGAGCAGTTCGTGGGCGTCGCGGGCTTCGAGAGACCATTCACCCAGAATCGAGTGCGTTGCAAGGATCAGGTTCGCACCCGCCTCGCGCAGCGATGGCCGGGCCGCGTTCTCGCCCCACGACCAGGTGTTGCGGAACCAGAGCGTGGGCAGAACGCGCAGCGCCGCCGTCCTGTGCCCGCGATTGACCACCGTGATCTCGGTCAGGATATCCACCGGCGAGGCCTTGGCGTACTCCACAAACACGTCGAAATACTCGTCCTTGTCAAACACCCCGGTGTCGAGCAGTTCGTACTCGGGCGAACTGCGATCGCGTTCTCGGTTTGTCTTCACCAGGTCGTTGTAGGGGTACGCCGCCTGCGGATACTTGTACAGATACTTCATGTAGGAGTGCGTGGGAGTATTGTCGAGATAGAAGTAATACTCCTTGACGTCCTCGCCGTGGTTGCCCTCGTTGTTGGCAAGCCCGAAGAGTCGCTCCTTGAGGATCGGATCTTTCTCGTTCCACAACGCCAGTGCAAAACAGAGTTGCTGTCGGTCGTCACAGATGCCCGCCAGCCCGTCTTCGCCCCAGCGGTAGGCTCGTGATCGGGCCTGATCGTGGGTGAAGTAGCTCCACGCGTCTCCGTGCTCGCTCATGTCCTCGCGCACGGTGCCCCACTGGCGTTCGCTCAGGTATGGCCCCCAGGCTTTCCAGGGGACGCCCCGGGCGGCGTGCTCGTCAAGCCGGCGTTGTTCCGCGGTTGTCGCTGATGGATTCGAGAGGGTAGTTGCACTCACGATTTGCGCCTTTCCCGGCCGTGCAGGCATTGGCGTACCGACGTCGACGCTGCGCCACACGGCGCAGGACCGTGCCGACGAGCGTGACGCGCAATGAATGCGACGGCTCGACATGTTGTTCCCTGACCGGTCCTCAAAGCGGGACGGGGTCCGGGCCGAACCATTTGCAGACTGCTAGGGTTGGATCAGCGTGGTCACGTCCACCTTCTGCCAGCCCGCATCGGGGTTGAACAGTTTCATCCGCTGGGCGAGACCGCTCGTGTCGTCGCCCAAGTCGCGCTGGTAGACGTCGCCGCTGTGACTGACGATGAAAGTCATCACGCCGCTCGAGCCGTACTCTGCCGGATACGCCACGAGGGCGAATCCACCCAGGAGTTTTCCCTTGACGAGGTAATCCAGTTCGCCCCCCGGAGCGTCGGGTCCCTGGGCCATGAGCGGTCGGTAATGGTAGCCGTGGTAGGGTTTGGGCTTGGCCAGTCCGACACGCCCCACGGTGTAGCCTTCGCGGGTGGCTTGGGCGAGGAGAGGCCCCATCGGGCTGGGCGGCTGACCCTCGGAGGTGGGCCAGTAGAGTCCGTCTCTCTTGCCCTCACTGCTGCGGAGTTTCAGGGCGTAGTCGTGCAACCCGTCGCCGTCGGGGTCCGCGAAGGCGTACTCGCGCTGCGCGTCGACGAGTGCCAGGCAGGTCTGGATCGTCGCCAGTTCGTTGCGCCCTACGCGCCGATTGATGAGCTCGTCCAAGCCCGCGAGCGTGTCGAAGTACCAGGTGTCGGCCTGTGGATCCTTGACCAGCGGGATGGGCATAGGCCAATCATTCTCACCCACGGTCAGACTCATCGACCCGTGGGCCTCGACGGCGAGCTGATGCTTCGCATCATAGAGGGCGAGGAACTCCTTGATGTTGTTGCGGTCCGCCACTTCGTCGCCGGAGGAGATCAGCTTGTCAGAGCCCACGCCCAGCACACGGGACAGCGTCTGGCGGTCCTCGGAACGCAGCGCCGCCACAAGCGTGTTCACCGCCTCGTCGGCGGAGGCGAATCGCTGCTCGGTCCCGGCCAGGTCTTCCATCAAGCTCTGCTTGCTCTGGGTGCAGGCGGTCACAAGCGTCAGGGTCAGCAGCAACAAACCAGTCCATGCACGCGGGATGCGGTTGATCATGATGATGCACTCCTCAGAAACACCGGACGATGATCTCTCACGTGGAAGCTGAATAACCGTGCCTCGAGACGTCTAGCGTCGCCCGCCACCGCCGCCACGGCTGCCGCCGCTGCTCATCGACGAAGAGCGGCTGGACGAGCCACGCTGGCTGGCGCTGCGCGTGGATTGTCCGCTCTGGCGGCTGCCCGAAAAAGCGCTGTCCCGGCTGGCCGACCCGCTTCGGTCGCTCACGCCTAGTCGGTCGCGGTCAGCGCCGGCGGCTCCGGTGCGACTGTCCACGCCGGTTCCGCCTCGATCGGACACGCTGGGCTTTGAGCCTAGTCCGCTGTCGGTGCGTCCGACCGATCCCGCTCCGCCGCGGGACAGGTCCTGTCGCCCCGCGTCGGCGCGGCCGCGGTAGTTCTCCCGTGCCTGCACCGCATCACGTGAGGAGGTTCCGCCGAACCGGCTCGCGGTGGCCTGATCGCGGTACGACGCTCCCTTGCGATGCGAGGCGTCGTGCTGCCATTTGCCCTTGCCGTCCTTCGAAGTGAGGTTGCTCTGGTTGATCTCGTTCTTGTACTTGGAGCGGTCGATGTTGTTGTTGATGGTGGTATTCCGATCGATATCGATATTCACGCCCCCGCCGTGCCAATCACAATCCCCCCAGGCGTAACCCCACGCCGCTCCGCACGCGAAACCCAGGCCAAACCCCACGGCCGCCGTCGCCACGGGATAGTGAGGCGGCTTGTAGTAGACCGGCGGCGGGTAATAGGGGTACCACCATGTGCCGTAGACCACCGTGGGGTTGTACGCCGGGACATAGACCACCTGCGGGTTGGTCGGCTCAATCACGATCACCTGTGTGGGCGTGTTCTGCTGTTGCACGACGATGGTCTGTTGCTCGTCGGACTTGAGGTTTCCCTGATCCAGCGCCTTGTCGCGGAGTTTCTGGATGGTGTCGAGCACACGCTTCTGGTCGGCGATGAAGGCGTCGCCGATCTTCGTCGTCCACTCCAATTTATCGCTCAGCGACGCCAGCACGTCCGGGAAGTTCACCAGCGACTTGACGCTCGCGTCCCAGGTCTGCTTCTCCAGCGCCTGGGTCAGTTCCAGGTCCTTCAGACCTGGGTTGGCCTTGACCCATCGGTCCGCCTGAACGATCTCGATGGGATAGGTGCTGGCCATGAGAATCTGCGTCAGCAGTGAGTCGGGATAGAGCGCCAGCGGGGCAAGCATCTGGTCCAGCTCCTCCTGTTTCAAGGGAGAATCGCCACCCGCCGCGTCTTGCGCGTGACTCGCGGGCGCGATCCAGTGCATCGCCACGATCGTGAGCAGGATCACGCCGATGCGGTTGAGTTTGAGCACGTCCGATCTCCTTTCATCGCACGGACAACGGGCTGGTCGAGACGATGGACACAGACGCATTCTGAGAGAGAGAGAATGGACCAAACGCGGTGGGATCATATCAGGTGCCTCGGTGCTGCAGGAAGCGGTCCGCACCGATGAGCGGTTGTCTACGGATCGCCGTCCTGTCACGAGATTGAACGGTCGCTCTGGACATTCACGCAAGGCTCCATCCATCAGTATCACACCGTCAGACGTACGCCCAACAGGGTTGAGGTGTCGACGTTCTCTTGACTGGGTTTGATCACCTGAACATCCGGCGTCAGCAGGACCGATGGGGTGATGGCAATCTCGTAATAAGCCTCGAAGCCCTCAGATTCTCGGAAGCCCAACGTGTCCAGCGCGGGACTGTCTGAGGGACAAAGACGGAAGAATCCGATGCCGAACTGGTCATTCTCTCGACCCGGGATCAGCCCCTTGCCGCCGACACCCACACTGCCGAAGTAGTGCACCGGGTTGGCCTCACCGTCCGAAATGCCGAATCGCCCGAAGATGCCCAAGCCTCGATTCACGTTCGCATCAGGCTGGTAAAGGTACTGATCGAAGTTGTAATAGACCGCCCATGCCCCACTGGACTTCTGGATCGGCAGTCCGGGAATGATAAAGTTGCGAAGGTTCTGGTCGACGCTGGTGTAGAGACGATCGGAGTACATCCCGCCCAGGAGTTGGTGGCCGGTGAGATTGAAGAAGTGGGTGGTGTAGCGAGCTTCGCCGGTGAAACTGGTGCCGCCCTCGAAAACGGTATCGAAGCCAGAGGTGGAGCTTTGTCCTTCCATGTCCATGATCGAGGCGGTAATGATGAACTCGTGCGGGTTGCCGGTGGGAAGAATCACGATGCCTGCGCCCAAGGCGTAAGCGGGCGCAGCGACGGAGATGATGGGATTAAAGGCAAAGGCGGTATTGAGGAACTGGCGGTCGCCCTTGCTGTGAGCGAACGCATTGGCGTCACCGGAGGTGGCGTCGATCTTGCCGATGAAAAAGCCCATGTGATGGGAGAGGAACTGCATGTACAGGACCTGTGACAGGTTGAATTGCGGTCCATCCGTATTGGGAAAGAGCAGGTTGCTGTTGGCGGGAAGTACGGTGCCCGTCTGAGGCGTGCCGACGAACTCGCCGTAATTGCCTTCGCCCTCAAGCATGACCGATCCGCCGGGCAGGATCCCCATCCGGCCCATGTCGAAATGGAGGGCGACGTTCTCACGGCCTCCGTATTGCCACCCCTTGTCCATGCCACCTTCGATCACACCCTGGTAGATCTGCGTCAGGTACATATCTAACGTGATGCCTTTCTGGGCCAGTTCATTGCGGCTGCCGCCCCAATCACCGGTGAGCGTGGATCGCTCCCAGGGGTCCCCTGAGTATTGCGGCGCGGGCGGGTGGGCGGGCTGAGGCTCGGCCTCGCCGGGGGCAATCGCGGGTGCAGAATCCTGAGAATCTGAGGCAGGTTGGGTGTCCCCTGCGCTCGACGACGCGAGCATCGCCAACAAGGCGACGAATGCCAACCGACGCGAACGGCTGGGCAGTACGCCACCCAACGGCGCAGGAAACACCGCGTACACAGCGGAACAGAGGTTGCACATGATTGATTGGATGTACATGACGGGCTGATTTCCTGTGTAAGACTCGTTTCGACTTCGCTGTTGGGGCATGACCGATCACCACGGTTGGAGCCGATCATCTAATCCAGTTCAACAAGCTCTTGCTTCCACCAGTCCGGAGCGGGCGCCTCGGTCGGCACGAAGGTCTCGTTCTGTACGCCAGGGATTGGCGGGAGTTGATCCAAGACCTTGGCCTGCCGTGCAACGACTGCATCCTTCGTGAGATTGAAAACGGTGAAATCTTGGGCTTGGACCACGGGCCCGCTGTAGACCTGGCCAAGCTCCTCAAAAATCATGGGGATGACCTTCGGCGGGAGTAGGGTATGGAAGAGCACACCCATCCGGGGCTTGGCGAGATTGAAGACCGCTCCCGCACCCTTGGGTGAGGTGTGGGCAGCTTCAAGTGCAATGGTCGCCCTCTGGATGGAAAGACCCGAAGCAGCCGCGAGCGCCTCGGCGGGCGGAAAGCATTCATGGATCAACAGGTCCACTCCGCCTTCACAGGCCTTCACCAGCGACTTGGTCGGACGCGCATCGCCCGAGTAGACCATGGATCGCCCCGCAAAATCGAGTCGATAGCCCACCGCGCCGCTGATGCAATGGATGACGGGAAAGGACGTCACTCTCACCCCGTTCTTCTCGTAAATCGCCTGCGTCTTGCTCCAATCGAACTCGGACGCCACGATCCTCATGCTCTGTGGGTTAATCGCGCCATAGCCAGCCGCGGTATCCCAAGCGAGCGCCTCTTCAATTGACTTGACGAACTGCTTGGTTCCCAGCCGGGGTTCGGTCCCGCTCGGCCCCCACACATAGACCGGCCCGTCCGCCCGCCCGACCTTGGCGTAACTGCCCGAGAGCGTCAGAATATCGCTCATGTGGTCGGCGTGAAGATGAGTCAGAAAGACCTTGTTGAGCTTGTTGACCGGCAACTTCAGGCTCGCATAATTCGAAAGTGATCCGCTGCCGAGGTCGAAAACCAGGATGTCACGCTCGGGATTCCCGACTTCAACGAGGACGCTGGCCGAGGCCTGAGCACGGGTGTTCCACGGGTTGCCGCTGCCCAGAATGGTCACCCGCAGTTCTCCGTCTTCCAGTTCCTCCTCGCCAGGGACGAAGCGCTCGGCATACCGCCGCGTGGGTGTGCCAACCGTCGGCGTACGAGTGATCGCCCTCGTCCCGCCCGCATAAACGGGTGGCTCCAGAACCCCGTCTGGGCCCGCACAACCAGCAGTTAGCAGCAGAACGAATAGCAAAGGCATCGCTGCGACAACCCGATCCACAGCGCGCCAAGAACATCTCTGCCCTGTTCGAGTGCTCGATCGGGCTTTCATGGGCACGTCTCCTTTGTTGTCTGACAGATGGACGCCGTGAGCGGCTGAGATTTGCTACTCCGGATTTAATTATCCCAATTTACCCCCTGCAACACAACTCCGACCCGAAACGGTCTCGACGCCGGAAGTGGAACTCTGTCCTTCCATGTGCCTGACCGAGGCGCTCGTGATGAACTCGTGGGGGGTTGTCGGTGGGAAGAATCACGATGCCTGTCCCCAAGACGTAAGCGGGGGCGGCGACGGAGGCAACGTCGATCTTGCCGATGATAAGGCCCAGGCGACCGCCGGTGCCCCACGGAGGTTCTCTCAGCGACAACCACCGCGACCGACCCCCGCGCTGAAAGCAGCGGAGCACGAGTTGTCTCGCCCCGTCCGACTCGGCCGCCCGATGGCGTGGCCAAACTTCCGACGCCTGCTCCACCGCCGGCTGAGCATCCCATTCGACCTCGACGCTGCATGGGGGGTGTACCAGCGGTTGACCCAGGTCACCCGTTGACACATCATGACTTGTTCACACGGACGCACGCTAATCTCGGAAGCGGATATTGACGCGGATATTGTACTCCGTACATTTTCTGGACCTTTCAAGAAAATGTACGTCAAGAAAATGTACGAAGTACATTTTTCACGTCCACGTCCATAATTCACGTCATTATCCCCGTCGCTCACATCACCCTGTGTTTCCATCACTGACCTAACGCCGTCACGCCCGGGGGGTACGCTCCTTGCATTGGCCTGGATGGTCCGGGCCTGATCTTTTTACAAGGAGCTGCCGCCATGACCGACACGAACTACACCCACATCGCCTTCCTCCTCGACCGTTCCGGCTAGATGGAGGAGGTCCGCACCGACACCCTCGGCGGCTTCGATACCTTCATCACGGAGAGGAATGACCCTCGACGCTGCAGCTTCACGCTCGGGATCGGGCAAGGGGGAAGGGTCAGAGCGTGACGCTGACCCAGGTGCCACCGTCGGGATAGAACGATTATCCGGACGTCGTTGAGTCCCAGAAGTCGGGCGCGGAAAGGACCGATAGCTTCCGGGGAGGTTTTGCACATGATCGAACAGATTGATCAGGTCGAGCACGCTGAGCAGGTCGAACTCACCGAGTCGCTGGCGCGGATCGAGCCGCGGTGGGTGGGGGGGCTGCAGCGTGGGCTGCCCGGGGTGCTGCAGCGAGAGTTGGCGGCGCAGCGGGAGATGTTTCGTTGTTTCGTGCGGGCCATCGCTGACGCGGTGGACGGGCGTGACGCCTGCACTCGGTTCCACAGCGCCAACGTCGCCAACTACGCGGCGGGCGTGGGCTTCCACCTGGGCATGAGGCCCGAGGAGATCCATCGCGTGCATCTGGCGGGGTTGCTGCACGATCTGGGCAAGCTCGCCACGCCCGAGCGAATCCTGCTCAAGCCCGACGTGTTGAACATCGCGGAGCGGCAGCAGAGCCGGGAGCACGTGGCGTTCCTGCGCCAGATGCTCGAGGCGGTGCCGTGGGTCGCTGAGCTTCAGGGTCTGACCGACGCGGCGACGGACCACCACGAGCGGCTGGACGGGTCGGGCTATCCGCAGGGGAAGCGCGGCTGGGAACTGTCGCTACCGGCGCGCGTGGTGGCGGTGGCGGACCTCTTTCATGCGCTGACGCAGGATCGTCGCTATCGTCCGGCGGTGACGGTGGAGGAAGCGATGGCGGTGCTCCAGAGCATGACGCCGCGCCAGCTCGACGGACGCTGCGTCGATGCGCTCAAGCGTTTCCTGGGCCTGTGCAAGCCCCCGGGCTGCCGCGTGGCGGCGGCGTGAGTGGCGACCCGCAGGCTTGCGCGACATCGATTTTTCGCCGGCCGACCGATCGACCGCGGATCGCTCGGAACCGGCTTGCTGCGCTTTGCTGGGGTCTGCTTCGTACTACAATGCGGCATCGCCATGTCTCTTGCTGCCGAACCCTGGACGACGCGTCGGTTGCTCGCGTGGACGACGGAGTATTTCACGAAGAAGGGCGTGGATTCGCCGCGGCTGAGCGCCGAGATGCTGCTGGCGCACGTGCTGAGCGTGGGGCGTCTGAAGCTCTACATCGACCCGGACCGTCCCGCGAACGACCTGGAGCGCTCCGCGTTCCGGGACCTGGTGGAGCGAGCGGCGCGGCAGGAGCCGGTGGACTATCTCGTGGGCGTGAGCCCGTTCTTCTCGATGATGCTGCGGGTGGACGCTCGGGTGCTGATCCCTCGGCCGAGCACCGAGACGCTGGTGGATCAGGTGATCCAGCACGCGCGAAGGACGCCGGGCTTTGCTCAGCCGGTGATCGCCGACGTGGGCACCGGCAGCGGCGCCATCGCCATCGCCTTGGCCAAGCACATCCGTGACTGTCGGGTCATTGCCACGGACATCCGCAGCGACGCTCTGGAACTGGCGCAGCACAATGCGCGGGAGCAGGGGGTGCAGGAGTTGGTGGAGTTCCGTCAGGGCGATCTGCTCACGCCGCTGGCGGGTCTTCGGGTGCGCTACCTCGTGAGCAATCCGCCTTACATCAGCGACTCGGAGTGGGAGCAGGTGGCGTCGAACGTGAAGGACTACGAGCCGGAGCACGCGCTGCGTGGCGGCAGCGATGGGCTGACGTTCATTCGTCCGTTGATCCGCGGCGCCGCGGCACACCTGCAGAGGCCCGGGCAGTTGCTGGTGGAGATCGCCGCATCGCAGAAGCGAGCGGCGCTGGAGCTGGCCAGCGAAGCGGGACTGATCAACGCGCGCGTGCTGGCGGACCATGAGGGTCTGCCACGGGTGCTGGTCGCTGAGGTGTTGGAGTGAGCGACGCGAGGTACCGGCTGGAGGCTGGGCCTGCCCGATGCACGGCGATCAGCGCATCACCCAGGTCTCGGACTTGAAGATAACTTCCTGCGCCTGCGGGCTGTCGGGCCTGCCGGGCATCTGGTAGGTCAACTGCAGCGTCTTGCGAAGCGTGACCTTCTGTCCGGTGACGGGGTCGGCCACGTCGGCGCTTTCGCCCGAGAGCCCGGTGATGAACAGCGAGACCTCGGCGGGCTTGGCGTCCACGGACGCCGGCCAGGCCACCACGCTCTCGCGCGCGTAGTCCTCGCCACGTAGCACCTTGTCCAGCACCTGGTCGGGGCGCTCCAGCAGCGGGTTGTTGAGCTTGTCGCGGATCGCGGCGAACACCGAAGGGTCGAGGTTTCGCGTCGGCTCGATGATGTTCCCCTCGTCGTCGGCGATCACCACCTCGGGCACAAAGAAGCGCTCGGTATCGGTGCGATTGACGAGCTTGTAGGCGAGGAACCAGTACCAGCGTACGCCGCCGGTGGAGTCCTTGACCGCCACGGGCCTTGGCGCGGCGTAGTTGAAGTCGAACTGCCAGGCGCGCGACGCCAGGGACGGCTCGGGGTACGCCAGGCCGTGAGGGACAGCGATCGCGCCGAACACGATGGCCAATAGAGTCGTAGCGCTGCGCATGGGGAGGACTCGCCAGGGGGGAAACGGTCTTGGCCGACGCAGGTTATTGTAAGGCCGCCGCGGGCGTGGTCAATACGCGGCCAGGGAAACGAGCGATGGCGGGCGTGAGTCGATGGTGGAGCGCCGCGGGGGAATCGGATGCGGTGCGCTTCGAGCGAGCCGCCCCGGAGCGACGCGACGCGACACTCGCGCTGCTGCTGACCGGCCGCGTGGGGCTGCACGACGACGCCGCGGCGCAGTTCCAGCGCTTCGCCCGTTCCTACAACCTCTGCATCGACGAGCTGTGGTGCGCCGCGCGCGGGTCGGAGTTGCTGGCGGCGTCCCTGATCGTGCCCAACGCCGGCCGCACGGGCATGGTCTTTCTCAGCCCCACCTCCGCCGATCGCCAGGCCCTGACCGCTCAATTGCTTCGCGCCATGGCCGCGGCCCAGGACCCCGCGCTGCTGCGCCTGGTGCAAGTGTTGCTCGATCCGCATCAGAGCGTCGAGGAGCGAGCGGTGCTTGCGGCGGGATTCTCGCCGCTGGCGCAGCTGATCTACATGGAGCGTGCCGCAGCCGGGGCGGCGTTGGCGGCGCCTTGGCCTCCCGGACTCACCGCGGTGCGCTGGAGCGAATCGGCGCGACCGCTCTTCGCCCGCGCGATCCTCGGCAGCTACGAGGGCACGCTGGACTGCCCGGGTCTGCTGGGCCTGCGCACGATCGAGGACATCCTCGCGGGCCACATCGCCACGGGTCGCTTCACGCCCGAGCTGTGGACGGTTCTGCTGCACGGGCAGGACGCGGTGGGCGTGACGCTGCTCAACGCGGTGCCGCAGCGTTCGGCGATGGAGCTGGTGTACCTGGGCCTGACGCCGGCGTGGCGCGGCAAGGGACTTGGCCGATCCATGGTCACGAACGCCCTGGCCTCGACCCGCGCTCGGGGCGTAGGCACGCTGCTGCTGGCGGTGGACGAGGCGAACACCCCGGCGATCCGGCTGTATCGAGAGTCGGGTTTCGTCTCGACCTCGCGCAAAAGCGCTTTGATTCTTGCACTGCCGTGAAGCGGCGCGGAAATCCGAGGCTCCTTTTCCACATTCTTTCCGCAGCGGGGCCCGCCCGCGTGGAAAAAAATCACGCCCGCGCCAAATGCTGAAATCTGCGCGGCATGAGCGAAATCGCGCCACGCCGTGCGCTCCACGCCGTTGATCGCCGACACGTTGCGCCGTATCTTCCGCGACGTGGCAATGGACTGTCACCCCGCGGGCCAGGCGTGTGCCCGGTGATGCATCGGTCGTCGAGCGCGTGAAGATTGAATCACCGCTCGGCGCGCCGATCCGCCGATCATGCTTGCCGATCGCCTCGGAGTGCCGGATGGAACCATCTCCAACGTTTCCAACCGCGATCGTGGTGGTCGTCGTTTCGCCGGATCGGTCAGCCCTTCGTCAGCGTCGGGCCAGTTGAACAGCACGGGAACAAGGGGGTTTGCAGTGAGTGCCACACTCACCGGGGAGTCGGTCTGTACACGTGTCGCGCGTCGCCTGGAGCAGACGGTCGGGGCGCACCGCTTCCGAATCTGGTTCGGGCGTGGGGCGCAGCTGAGCCACGACGAAGGCCAAGGCCGACTGCGGCTGAGCCTGCCCAACCGCTTTGTCGCGGAGGGGATCGAGCGGCAGTTCGGCGTCCAGCTCCGCGATATGGTCGCACATGAGCTGGGCGCCTCGGCCACGCTGGAGCTGTGCGTGGAATCGCAGCGGTCGCCCGCGGTCACACCCTCCACCCCGCCCTCCGCAGCGTCCGCGAATCCCCCGGCCGCCGCGCCGGGCCGCGAGCCTCACGTCGCCTCGCTGCGACACTCGCTCGACGACTTCATTGTCGGGGCATGCAATCAGATGGCCTACGCCGCGGCGGTGCAGCTGGCCCAAGCCACGCCGGCCGCCCCCTCGCCGCTGTTCATCCACGGCGGATGCGGCCTGGGCAAGACGCACCTGCTCCAGGGGGTCTGCCGTCGGCTTCTGCAGCGACGGCCCGACGCTCGTGTGCTCTACCTCACCGGCGAGCAGTTCACCAACGATTTCCTCGCCGCCATTCGCACCAACAGCTTGGAGCGCTTCCGCGCCAAGGTGCGTCGCCTGGACCTGCTCGCCATCGACGACGTCCACTTCCTCGCGGACAAGGAGAAGACGCAGCAGGAGTTCCTGCACAGCTTCGACGCCATCGACCTGAGCGGGTCGCGCCTGGTTCTGGCGAGCGACTCGCACCCGAGATTGATCCGGCAGTTCAGCGAGGCGTTGGTCAGCCGATGTGTCCGTGGCATGGTCGTGGAGGTCACTCCGCCCGACACCGCGATGCGCGTCCGGATCGTCCAGGCGTTGGCGGCCAAGCGCAATCTCTCGCTGGTGCAGACGGTGGTGCAGATGCTCGCGGCGCGGACGGCCGGGAGCGTCCGGGAGATCGAAGGGGTGCTCACCAAGCTTCACGCCCTGGCCACGCTCACCGACCAGGCCGCCCGCCCGTCGGGACAATCGCCGGTGGAGGTCGGTTGCACGCTGCTGCACCAGCTCGACGCCGCGGAGCGCTCCATCGCCCCGCGAAAGCCCGTGACGCCGCAGGCGATCTTCGACGCCCTGGAGCGCCGTCTGCAGCTAAGCCGCGGTCAGATCGTCGGACCCACGCGCACCGCCTACGTCGTGCTCGGGCGCGACCTGTTCGTCCACGTGGCCAGGCTGACGACCATGATGAGCTACCCCGAGATCGCGCGTCTGCTGGCGCGACGTAGCCACTCCTCGGTCGTCGCCGCGGCGCAGCGGTTCGAGAAGCGACTGGCGCGAGCCGACTCGGTGCGACTGCCCCAGGGCGATATCACGCTGCCGGACCTGGTGGCGCAGCTGCGCCGCGACGTTGCGGTATGATCGTCGCCCCATGAGCGATCCGCAGCGCATCCTGATCCATCTGGACCCCGACCCGCAGCCGAGCGTCTTCGACCGCGTCGTGGCGGTGGACGCGGGCGTGCAGCAGCTCTTCTCCCACAGCTCGGTGTCGCTCGAACAGGTCGAGTCGCTGGTGCACGGGGCGATCTTCACCCGCGGCGTGGACCAGCTCAAGCACACCGCGATCTTCGTGGGCGGCGCTAACGTCGCCGCCGGCGAGGCGGTCCTGGCGCGGGTGCTCGGGACGTTCTTCGGGCCCATGCGCGTCTCGGTCATGCTCGACAGCAATGGGTCGAACACCACCGCCGCCGCCGCGGTGCTGGCGGCAGGGCGGCACACCCCGCTGCGCGACGCCCGGGTCATGGTCCTGGGCGGGACCGGCCCGGTGGGCCAGCGCGTCTGTCGTCTGCTCGGACTCGAAGGCGCTTCGGTCGTGCTGGCCAGTCGCTTCATGCAACGCGCTCAGGACGCGGCGCGGGTGGTCAACGAGGCGCTCAAGGCCCAGGTCGTCACCGCCTTCGAGTCGCACGACGACCAGGCGCTGGTCGGCGCCATGCGCGGAGTGAGCGTCCTCGTTGCCGCCGGCGCCGCGGGCGTCCAGCTCATCTCACGCGACCGCTTCGAGCACTGCGATGCGCTGCGCGTCGCCATCGACCTCAACGCCGTCCCCCCGCTGGGCATCGAGGGCGTCAACGTGACGGACAAGGCGCAGGAGCACCTCGGCGTGGTCTGCTACGGCGCCATCGGCGTGGGCGGCACGAAGATGAAAATCCACAAGGCCGCCATTCGCTCGCTCTTCACCCGCAACGATTTGGTCCTCGACGCCCAGGCCATCCACGAACTGGGCAAGACGCTCTGACGGCGTCGTCGCGCGCAGCTCGGGTGCCGTCGCGCATGGCCTGAGCGTGTCGGTAGTCAAACGCGGCCATGACCGAGCCGGGCGGGCAGATGTTTCTCGCGCCAGAGGCGGCAGTCCTCCAGCGTGTCGAAAGCGCGGAAGGGCTCGTGTTCGAGCACCGCTGGGGGATAACTCCGATCAACAGAAAAGGCGACAATTCTTGCGAATCGTCGCCCGGAGGGAAAAGAGAGACGCCCAAACGTTGGCCCGGAATCGTGCGTCCGCCTCGGGCCTAGCCCGCGGACTCGTTGAGCAGCGTGGCGGCCTCGCTCATGGCGCCCGGGAGCTGCTCGAAGACCTCGTTGAGTTGCTGATCCGTCAGCCGGACCGAGGACATCAGCTCCGCCGACGCCGCCTCGACCTCGACGGTCCTGCTGTACCCGATGGCCGCGCGTCGCGCCAGGATGTCCGCGACGTGGACCAGCCCCGGCAGCGTCCGCTGCGCCTCGGGAAGCTCCATCGGTCGGTGGTGGTAGCCGCACACGTTGGCGAAGTTGTTGGGAAACTTCCACGCCCGGCACAGGCCCTGCCCGAACTGCTCGTGGTTGGCGCCGATGACCGAGGCCTCGGCGTCGCGGAACTTCACCGCCGACTCCGCGTGGACCTTCTCCACGATCTCCACGAAGGCGTTGCGCTTGGCCTGCATCTCGACCATGACGCCCAGGTCGTGGATCAATCCGGCCAGGAACGCCTCGTCGGGCAGGCCCAGGCCCACCTTCTCTGCCAGCAGCCGCGTCCCGGTGGCCACCGCCACCGAGTGCGTCCACAGGTCGCGCGCCGAGAAGTGCGGGCTGATCTGTCCGCCACGGAAGAGCTTGGCCAAGCTCGCGGCGATGGCGATGTTCTTCACCGCGTTCAGGCCCAGGAGCACGATGGCGCGGTTGATCGAGCCGATCTGCCCGGGCAGTCCGTAGAACGCGCTGTTGACCACTTTCAGGATGCGCGCCCCCAGCGCCGGGTCGTTGGTGATGACCTTGTTCAGGTCCTGGGCGCTGGAGTCCGGGTCCTCCACGAGCTTGATGATCTTGAGCGTGATCTCCGGCAGCGTGGCGATGTGGCTGATCTCTTTGATCGCGCCTTGGACGATCGCCTCGCCCGGGTGGGCCGGTGCTTCGGTCGTCGCGCTCTTGGCCGGTGCCATGGTCTTGACGGGCGCCTGAGTCATACTGCCTCCCCTCCCTTGATGATCCCTCGTTGGGCTCCGCAGTTGCATCGACGTGCCAGCGGCTGAACTTCATCCCGGAGATCGCCCCGCAGCGATCTGTAGGAAACGTCAGCCGGGGGCGCGGGTTGTGACGGCTGTAGCGACGCGTGCCTCGCCGTTGCTCTTGGGCCGAGCGTGGACTAGGGTTATCACATGGCACAGCCCTGGTTCAACGCCTCGGACCAATTCGAACGCCTGAGGCGGCGCGTGGTCTTCATGCGCCGTCAGCCGTCGTGGGTCGCCGGCAGCGCCCTGATCGCCGCGGTGCTGGTGGTGGT
The DNA here is from genome assembly GCA_964496285.1 of uncultured Phycisphaera sp. GTDB lineage: Bacteria > Planctomycetota > Phycisphaerae > Phycisphaerales > Phycisphaeraceae > CAZBXW01. Next base: position 17,206 of record CAZBXW010000021.1, on the reverse strand, counting down.
GATCCCGCTGCTGCTGCTGACGCTCGCGGCGGTGCTGGTGGGCGGCGTGGTGTTCGCGCTGCTGAGCTTGGCGGCGCGGGTCACTGATTTTCTGCGCGGACCCGGCCGATCAGGTCGCCGAAACGTGACCGTGATTCGGTCCTGGCCCTGAGCGACTCACCACTCCCCGCTGAGCATGCGGTCGATGGCGTGCGCCACGCCGTCGTCGTCGTTGCGGAGCGTCACGTGGTGCGCCAGGCTCTTGGCCTGCTCCACAGCATTGCCCATGGCCACGGCGCAGCCGGCCTGCCGCAGCATGGTCAGGTCGTTGATCTCGTCCCCGATCACCGCGATGCGTTGCGGGGCGATGCCCTGCTGCTGCGCCAGCCAGGTCAGGCCGCGCCACTTGTCCACGCCGGCGGCGAAGGCCTCAAGCACGTGGAACCGCTCCGTGGCGTTGGGCGTCTGCAGTCCCGCAAAGCTGTGGCAGAAGACGCGCCCGCCAAAGTGCCGGTGGATCAGGGGCGTCAGGGCGCGGACCCGTTGCTCGCTGGCCACCATCCCCACGCGCAGCGTGTGGTGCAGGTCGTCCGCGGTGACCTGTCGCTGAAAGTGAACGTTGGCGCCCACATGCTCGAACCACCAGCGGGTGTTGCCGGTGAGCTCGCCCCGGCCGGTCACGAGGTAATCGTGGCCGCACGAGGAGGCTTCGCGGAAGACCAGAACCGCCTCGGGCCCGCCGTCGAGAAACTCGACCAGTTCCATCGCCAGGTGAGGCTCGATGACCGCCAGGTCCAGGCTTCGGCCCGAGCGGGCCTGGCAGATCGCCGCCCCGGTGACGAACACGCCGCGATCGACCCCCGGGAGTTCCGCCAGCGCCGAGCGGCTCTCGATCCAGGCGCGCCCGGTGCAGGGGACGACGGTGGCCCCGGCGTCGATGGCCGCCGCCACCGCCATGGCGTTGGCGCGCGGCACCCGCCCCTGCGCGTCGAGCAGGGTGCCGTCCAGATCGATGCCGATGAGTTGATACTTCATGCGTGTCCCCGCCGGTCGCGCCGCCGGGCGCCGGGCCGATCCCGACAACGCCCTGCCCGGCGGCGACGCTCGATCTTAGCGAACGTCCCAGAGGGCGGCGATCTCTTTCAGGCTGGCGGGGAGGAGCAGGCTTGCGTCGGGGAGTCTGCGCTGCAGAAGTTTTCCCTGCGAATCATATAAAGAAACCTGCTCGCCCTGGTCCGGGGCGGGCTGCGAGACCAGCTCCAGTCCTTCGGGTGTGCGGCGGACGTTTTCCTGTCGAAGCGTGATCTTTCCGGTGGCGGGATTGTAGGCGTAGAACGCCATCGAGCCCTCCTTGGATCGTGCCATAACCGACGGAAGAATGTATAACTCAACCTGTGAAAGGTAGCCCACGGTGGGCTGACGCCACTTCTCTTCCTTGACCCGGCTGGGGGTCTGCTTGCTGACGGTGATCTCGGGCCCGTCGCGCAGGCCGGTCTCCGCCCAGGAGGCGTTGGGCGGGCCGGCGTCGCTGACCTTGGCGGCGCCGGCCGGTCGCACCGTGGTCTTGACCGACCAGACCTCCTGCTGGCGATCGTCGGAGAGGAAGAAGTTGCTCAGGCTGTCGTAGAATTGCTCGCCGACTTTCAATCGCGCCTGGACGTCGATGCGGATGCCGGGCTTGCCCATGACCGACTCGTCGCGCTGCGAGAGGCGCATGTACCCGATGTCGCTCTGTCCTTCGGGGCCGGGTCGGACGATCCGGAACCACTGATCGCTCAGGGCGTTCTGCCGCAGGGTCTTGGGGTCGAGCCGGTCGAGCCAGGCCTGCCCGGCCTTGACCAGTTCGCGGTTGCGATTGTCCATCGTGCGCGGGTCGTCCACCTGCAGGCTCTCGATGACGGCACGGAACAGCGGCAGCGTGGCGTCCTTGTGGGCCGCGGGCACGTCCATCTGCACCAAGACGATGTTGCGCGGGTCGATCTGCATGAAGGCCTGCGCCACGAGCCAGGCCTGCTGCCGCTTGTCCGTGTACTGAAAGGCGAGCAGGGCGCCGGGCCGACCCGCGGGCTTGATGTCCTCGTCGATGACGATGGCGGCGCTGGGGTAGAGCGTGCCGAACTGCTCCGTGGCGGTGCGTTTGACCACAGCGATGTTCACGTCGTTGGCGCTGGCGCGGATGGCGAGCTTGATGGCGTAGCCCGGGTCGCCCAGGATACGGACCAGCGCCTCGTCGGCGGTCAGTTCGTGAATCTGCGCCCCCAAGGGCGGGCGGATCGACACGCCAAAGGTCCGCTCACGCCAGCGCTGCGGTGCGAGCGGCGACTGCGGCTCGTCCGCCATGCAGAGGGCCGCGGACAGGGCGAGCAACAGGATCGCGGTTGGTTCAAGGCTGCGTTTCATCGGAGTGCTCCGGTAGTGGCGTGGACGGGCTGTTCCATTGTCTGAGGACCGGCTGCGCCCAGCGGAAGCGATCCTCGATCTCGTCCAGGGTGCTTGTCGCCAGGACGGTCGAGGCAGCGCCCGCGGTCAAGGGCAACGGGTGCTCGGCGCTGATCGTCAGGCCGGTCGGGTCCAGGCCGCGTTGGTCGGCGTCGAGCCAGCCCACCGGCTGCAGTCGCAGGTTGGAATGCCATGCGACCCAGCAGGGCACGGGCGGGCCTGTGCCGCGCGAGACCCAGAGCAGCGCTTCGCCCTCGCCGGGGCTTAACGTGCTTATCGGTCCGATGGGCCAGCGATCTTCGAACGCGGGCGGGAGATAGTTGGGCACGATCTGCATCGTCCAGAGTCGCTGCAGGCCCTCGTCGGTTCGGCGATGGGCAGCGAGCTGGCGAGCCTCGAGCGTGAGCACGTCCATCTCCCCGACGGCGGCGCCGGGCCCCGCATCGGGTTGCGCCAGCAGGCGACTGGTGCGCTGAGCAAAGGTGTCCCCGCGCGGGTTGCTGCGCCGCAGTTGCTCGGTCCAGAGCATCGGTCCGGGCGGAGCGCCGGCGGCCTGCAGCAGAGACTGCTCGATCCAAGGTCGGCCCTGTTCGTCGGTGAGGCTGCGAGATCGCTCGACCACGAAGCCCAGCGTCTGACGGTCCTGATGGATCTCCCAGCCCCGCGCGGGTGGGGGGCCTTCCTTCTCAAAACGGTCGCGGCAGGCCTCGACGATGTCCACGCCGCGTTGCGTCGCTGCTTCCACGTCGATCCGAGCCACAGGAAGGTCCGCGCTGCGCAGCGCAGCGATGGCCCACGCCTGGGCCTGAGCCAGATCGTCGGCCTCGCAGGTGAGCTCAGCGGCCAGGACGCCGGCGGCCGATCGTGCGTGCCACCATTGCCGCTCCAGTCCGCCCTGGGGCAGCGGGAAGCGCATCCACCAAAGCTCGAGGTCCTGGAGCGATTCGTGGGTGATGCGATCGGAACCCGGATCGGAGCCGAAGAGGTTGCGGTACGCCAGACTCAGCAGCGATCGCGGATGAAGTGGGTTCTTGTCATCGCTGATGTCGAGGTCGTACTCGCGGCGGACCCGCAGCGATCGGAGGCGATGCGTCGATTCATCGATGAACCACACGGGGGCGTTGCGGTCCGCAGGGGTCTTGGCCACGCGCGGCCCGGACAGGATCGTCCAGTGACTGCCGGTGAAGCGGAGTCCACGCCACTTCAGTGACGCCAGCGCCTGATCGAAGAGGTTCGCTTCGTGGGGCAACCGATTCAGCTCGCGTTGCAGGGTGGAGCCGGGCGTGACCTGGAAGGGGACGATCATCGCCAAGGTCCACCATCGACTGCCCTCGAGCGTGAGCACCGCGATCACGCGCGCCGAGGCGACATCGGGATTCTGCGGGTGGTAGGCGACACCGGCGTAACGAAGCCCGGTGAGCGGTCCGACCCGCAGCGTGCTGGTCCGCAGATCGTTCTGAACCGGTGCGCCGCCGGCGAGCATCGGCGAGGCCTTGGCGGCGTCGAGGAAAGCCTGTGGCGCGGTGGGCGCGGTGGCGCGGTGGGACCAGAGGAGCAGCCTCGGACCGCTGCCCGGCGCGGCTCGAGGGTGCGACACGGTGGCCAATCGTTCGGCGTCCACGCCCATCTGCACGCGCCAACTCCGCGGCGCCAGGAGCGTGAACTCCCCGACGGTCATCGGCGCGAGTCGGCACAGCGCCACCGCTGCGCCCAGCGATGTCGCCAGCAGCAACGCCATCACCCCCGCCAGCACAGCGGAACGCATCGACCCGGAAGCGATCAGGGGCGGCGGAGGCACCGGAGGATTCTATCGCTGCACGTTGAGCAAGGGCGTGCCGACGTGGGCTGATCCACGCAAAGAAGCGGTCGAGCGCAGGTCCGTCTCAATGCGTGGGCTCCGCGGGACGCTGAGCCGGGGCGGTCACGGGCTCCGTGGCGGCGGTCTCGTGAGCGATCGACGCGGTCTGCCGCGAGAGCCAGCGGAGTGCGAGGAAGAAAACCGGGGTGAGGAACAATCCAAAGAGGGTGACGCCGAGCATCCCGAAGAAGACCGCCACGCCCAGGGTGACGCGCATCTCGGCTCCGGCGCCGGTGCCGAGCATGAGCGGGACGACGCCGAGGATGAAGGCGAAACTGGTCATGAGGATCGGACGGAGGCGGAGCTTGGCGCTCTGGATCACCGCGTCACGGGCGTTCTTGCCCTGCTCCTGCTGCTGCTTGGCGAACTCGACGATGAGCACCGCGTTCTTGGCAGCCAGGCCCGCGAGCACGATGAACCCGATCTGCGTGAAGATGTTGTTGTCCAGTCCCCAGAACCAGACGCCTGCCAGGGCGCTGAGGATCGACATGGGCACGATGAGGATGATCGCCAGCGGCAGGGCCCAGCTCTCGTACTCCGCGGCGTGGGTGAGAAAGACGAAGAGGATGCACAGCGGGAAGATGAAGAGGGCGGTGTTTCCCGCGAGAATCTGCAGCAGCGTCAGCTCGGTCCACTCGTAGGAGCTGCCGGTGGAGAGCTCCGCGTCGGCGAGCTGGCCCACGGCTTGCACGACCTGCCCCGAGCTGATCCCGGGTGCGGGCACGCCGTTGATCGACGCGGCGGGGACGAGGTTGTAGCGCGTGAGGATCGAGGGGCCGGTGATCTCCTGGACCTTGGCGAGCGTGCCCAGGGGAATCATCTTGCCATTCTGACTGCGGACGCGCATGGACTTGAGTTTGTCGGTGTCCATGCGGAAGGGGGCGTCGGCCTGGAGTTTGACCTGCCAGGTTCTGCCGAACTGGTTGAAGTCGTTGACGTAGTACCCGCCGAGGTTGGTCTGCAGCGTTGCGAAGACCTCCGAGAGCGGCAGGCCCAGGGACTTGCACTTGGTGCGGTCCACGTCGATGAAGAGCTGAGGCGTGTTGGCGCGGAACTGGCTGAACATGCCGCCGACCGCCGGCTGGGCGCGGGAGGCTTCAACGATGCGGTCCACCTCGTTCTGCAGGAACTCCGCGCCGCGGTCGCCTCGGTCCTGGATCATGATCTTGAACCCGCCCGCGTTGCCCAGCCCGTCCACCGGCGGAGCGCCGAACACGCCGATGATCGCCTCGGGAATCTTCTGCGACAGCTCGCGGCTGAGCTTGGCGGCGATGACGTCGCTGTAAAGCTCCGGGGCCTGACGCTGCTCGAACTCGTCGAGCACGATGAACATCGAGGCGTAGTTCGAGCCCGCCGCGTTGAGCAGGATGGAGGTCCCCAGGATGCCCACGCTGTGCGCCACGCCGGGTGTTCGCAACACCAGCTCGTCCATCTCGGCCATGACCTTGGCGGTGCGTTCGAGCGAGGCCGCGTCGGGCAGTTGCACGTTGGCCAGCAGGTAGCCCTTGTCCTGATTCGGGATGAACCCGGTGGGCACGACGGTAAAGCCGTGATAGGTCAGGCACATCAGTCCCGCGTAGAGGAGGAGCATGACCAGCGACACGCGCAGGCAGCCCGCGACGAGGGCGCCGTAAACGTGAGTGATCTTCTCGAAGACCCAGTTGAAGCCCTTGAAGAACCAGCCGAGCGTGAGGTTGAGCAGCCGGGTGAGGATGTCCCTCTGCTCGTGCTTGGGCTTAAGCAGAATGGCGGCGAGCGCCGGGCTGAGGGTGAGCGAGTTGAGGGCGGAGATGAGCGTGCTGGTGGCGATGGTGAGCGCGAACTGCCGGTAGAACTGCCCGGTGATGCCCGAGACGAAGGCGGTGGGGATGAAGACCGCTGAGAGTCCGAAGGCGATGGCGATGACGGCAACGGTGACCTCGTCCATGGACTTGAAGGCCGCCTCACGCGGGGGCAGACCCTTCTCGATCCAGCGCTCGACGTTCTCGACCACGACGATGGCGTCGTCGACGACCACGCCGATCGCCAGCACCAGGCCGAACAACGAGAGATTGTTCAAGCTGAAACCGAGCATCGCCATGACCACGAAGGTGCCGATGAGCGAGACGGGCACCGCGATGAGCGGGATGAGCGTGCTGCGCCAGTTCTGCAGGAAGACGAGCACGACCACCGCGACCAGGACGAAGGCCTCCGCCAGCGTCTTGAAGACCTCGTGGATGGACTGACTGATGAAGGGCGTGGTGTCGTAGACGATGGCGTAATCGACGCCCTGCGGGAAGCGGGGCTTGAGCTCGGCCATTTTTTTTCGGATGCCCTCGGCGGTGGCCAGGGCGTTGGAGCCGGGGAGCTGGAAGATCGCCAATCCCACCGCGGGCTTGCCGTCGAGCGTGGAGCCCTGGTCCATCGTCTTGGCGCCCAGTTCAATGCGGGCGATGTCACGCAGGCGCGTCACCGCGCCGTCGGACCCGGTCTTGACGATGATGTCGCCGAACTGCTCGGGCTCCACGAGCCTGCCCAGCGTGGTGAGCGTGAACTGGAAGGCCTGGCCGGGCAGGGCGGGGGGCTGCCCGATGGCGCCTGCGGCGACCTGCACGTTCTGCTCCCGCAGCGCCGCCACCACGTCCTGGCTCGTGAGGTTGCGCTGCGCCATGACGTCCGGGTCGAGCCAGCAGCGCATCGCGTAGTCCTGCTGCCCGAAGAGGGTCACGTCGCCCACGCCCGGCAGTCGCGCCAGCTCGTCCCGCACCTGGATCGTGGCGTAGTTGCTGATGAACAACTGGTCCTTCTCGCCCGTGGGCGAGTAGACGTTCACCACCAGCAGGATGTTGGGCGACTTCTTCTTCGTGGTCACGCCCGTCTGCTTGACCACCTCGGGCAGCGTGGGCATCGCCAGCGACACGCGGTTCTGCACCAGCACCTGCGCCATGTCCAGGTTCGTGCCCAGCTCGAACGTCACCGTCAGGTTGTACGACCCGTCGTTGGCGGACTGCGAGGACATGTAGAGCATCCGCTCCACGCCGTTGACCTGCTGCTCGATCGGCGCAGCCACCGTCGCGGCCACCACCTCGGCGCTGGCGCCGGGATAGACCGCGGAGACCTGCACCGTGGGCGGGCTGATCTCCGGGTACTGCGCCACCGGCAGATACAACACCGACACCAGCCCCGCGATGCTGATCACGATCGACAGCACCGCGGCGAAGATCGGGCGACGAATGAAAAAATGACTCATGATCGGGCCTCGATGGGGGACCATTACGACGCGGAGATCGGCTTGGCCTGAACCTTCGCACCGAGTCGGGCACGCAGCAGACCACGCACGATCACCGCCTCCTCTCCCGTGATCCCGCTCTTGATCGCACGCATCTCGCCCAGCGTCGGCCCCACCTCCACGCCGCGACGCTCCACCGTTCCGTCCTCGCCCACCACCAGCAGGAACCGTCCGCCCTGGTCCCGCCCCAGCGCCGACTCCGGCACGAGCTTCATCTGGCCGGTCGTGTCCACCGCCCGCAGACGCACGAACAAGCCCGGCTGCAGCAGGCCCTCGGGATTCTCGAACACCGCCCGAAGTCGCATCGTCCCCGTCGTCGCGTCCACCGTGTTGTCCGCGAAGTCGATCACGCCCCGGTGCGGGTAGTCCTTCTCGTTCGACAGGCTCATCTCGATGGGCACGGTTCCCAGTTCGCGTGGGTCTACGCCGCGGTCGCGCTGCTCGCTCCGCAAGCGCAGCAGGTCCGACTCACTGATGTCGAAACGCGCGAACACCCGGCTGTCGTTGATCACCGTCGTCAGCAGCGTCGCGTCGCCCGCGCCCACCAGCGTGCCCACGTCCACGCGGTTCTCGCTCACCCGGCCCGAGATCAGCGCACGCACCTCGCAGAACGACAGGTCCAGCTCCGCCGCCGCCAGCGACGCCTTGGCGCCGTCGAGCGTCGCACGCGCCTGGTCCACCTTCGCCTTCCATTCGTCCACCTCCAACGCCGTCGCCGCCTGCTTGGCGAATAGGTCCTTGATCTTCGTGTACTGCACCGTGAGGATGTCCAACGCCGCCTGCGCCCCGTTCACCTGCGCCTGCGCCTGTCGCACCGCCACCTCGAACGTGCTCGGATCGATGGTGAAGAGTAGGTCGCCTTCCTTCACCATCCCGCCCGGCTCGTAGTGCATCTCCTTCAGAAATCCCTTGACCCTCGCCCGAACCTCCGCCTCCTCCACCCCAGTGGTGGTCCCGGTGAACTCGCAGTAGCTCGTCACCGTCCCGGTCGTGGGCTTGGCCACCCCGACCTCCGGCGGCGGCGGCGGCGCGTAGGCTCGGCCGCGATCCTCACATCCCATCGCCACAACCACGATCAGCACACCAAGGCAGTAACGCATAAACAGGCCTCGCTTGGGGGTGAATCCCTCCATATTCTTACCACACGGAGTTCGACATGCATACGCGGCGACGCGATCCGCAGGAGCAAGGCGTGGGAGCGTGAGGTTGCCGGGCGTCGTCTTCACCGTGTCAATGCGCGTGGCGATGGTGCAGGTCGGGCCAGTGGGGATGCCGGTGCGTCGTCGGCTCGTGGGTGTGAACATGCGTGTGCTTGCCGCGCACCTGCGGCGCATGCTTGTGGGAGTGGTGGCCGTCGTCGTGGGAGTGTTCGTGCTCGTGCGTCATCGCTTCGTGGACGTGCTCGTGCTTGTCGCGGAAGAGGATCACGATCGATACGGTGAGGATCAGCGCAGCGACGATCTGCACCGCGCTGAAATCCTCGCCCAGCCCGAACCCCAGCGTCGCATCACCCAGGGCAGCATACAGAACCCCGCGCCGAGGTAGAGCAGCCCCGCCAACTGGTTCGCCCGCAACTGGCTCAGCAGCGTCTTCGAGAAAGGCGTGGCGATCCCGAACAGGAACGCCGCCGCCAGGGCACGCAGAGTCGCTCGCCACTTTCCATCCACGCGGTCTTCCATGCGGGTCCATTCACGCGTGCCGGTCGGATCGATCCGGAGAGAATAACACGATCCCGCCACCGGCAAACAAGTGACAATACGCTCTGCCGACTCCCCCGGCCTTGCATCAGAGGGCTGGGGTGAGTAGACCAGCGACGACGGGATGATCGTAGGACGTACCGTGAAAATCGAGCGTACCGAAGAAAGGTGGAATCGTGGCCCAGACGAATACGGGGCGATAGCGGTGTCGGCATTAATGAAGAAGGTCGGACATCGTGTCGATCTTCGCAGACCAGTGATGGAAGGAGTGCCGGGATGAACAACGGCTCACCAGAAATTGGAATAAATCATCCTGACACCCTTTGCGCCTCACCCTTTGCGCCTGACACCCTTTGCGCCTCCTTTGCGACTCACCGTCGCCGCGTAAGCTCCACCCTGACACCTTTTCGCTCAAGCCCCGAGCGGGTGCCACGGGCGGCTTGCCCGCCCGTGTAGAGTCGCACTTCATGCACAGTTAGCCCCGCGTTTCCACGCCAGGCGGGGCAACTCCTTGGGACTTCCGGGGCACTTCCGGGGCACTTCCGGGGGCACTTCCGGGGGGGGTTGACCTAGCGGGGTGGAGCAGCGACAATTGCAGGACCATTTTGTCGCTGACGGGGATGCCCATGGCTGACATTTCTGGGCCTGTTTCAGTCCGTTCCGGTCGCCGCCGGTCGTACTCCGTCCCTCGTGGCGGGACTCCGGGGAAGCAGGCGTTGAGCAGCCGGCCCAGGCCGCTACATGGTTTCACCTTGATCGAACTGCTGGTGGTGGTGAGCATCATCGGGATTCTGGTGGCCATCCTGCTTCCCGCCTTGGGGGGCACGCGGGAAGCGGGCAAGCGCGCGAGCTGCGGTTCAAATCTAAAGCAGATTGGCACCGCGGCAATGAATTACGCGGTTGATAATAATGGCTTGACCCCTGTTGGTGTTTCGAGTTTATTAGCTTCTTCTAATGGTATTTGGACTGGCGGTACGAATGAAAGTTTGCATTATGGAAGGGTTGTTCCTAATTATATGAACGGGGATGCCAGGGCTTTTTATTGTCCTAGTGCTAAACATATTTATTCAATTAATGATGTTAATAATGGTGCTCAGAATTTTGGAGTTGTAGGTAAAAATAGTGTTTGATCTTATTATCAAAGCGGAGTTCCACAAGAAGGAATCGCTAATATTAATCAAGAAGGAAAGAGGATTTCTGCTATTGGTGATTGGCATTACTACAATACAGTCTTTATTAACCATGAAAATGGAGTTAATGCTCTTTATTCCGATTCTTCTGTTGAATTGAATAAGGTTCCAGACATTTGGAGAAATGACTATTCTAGTTTTGGAGGGCCAAATCCAACAGGGGCTTGGTTCCAGATAGACAATGATGCAATTGTGGAGAGTCCTTGAGGTTGGGGCCCTCAAGCCCCGCACCACAGCCCCGCGCGGGTGCCACGGGCGGCTTGCCCGCCCGTGTAGAGTCGCACTTCATGCACAGGGGCACAAAAGGCACAAAAGGTGTCGAGGCACAAAAGGTGTCGGGATGAATTAAAGATAGTTCCGGGTTGTCGTGGGCAGGGGCTGGGGCCGGGGACGGCTCGGCTCGCTTGGGGCGGGGTGGTTTGTATCTAGCCCCGGGTCAGTGGCCCGGGGCTAAGTGTTGGAGGAGAGCAGTGGAAAAGGTGCCGGGTTGACGTGGGGATCACGTCGGGGAGGGTCAGGCGGCTTGGCGGAAGGGCGTGGAAGGGGTGAAGCCCAGCTGCGCCAGGACGTCGGTGGGGGGGGCGGTGGGGGGAGCCAGGCGTGGGTGGGAAGCAGGGGCGGGTTCGACGCGCGGGGGAAGAACGAAGGTTTGGCAGCCCGAACCGAGGAAGGGATGCGCGTCTTCCTGGCGACAGAACAGCAGGGCGTCGCAGTGGCGGCTGACGTGCAGTTCGAGGTTTCGCCAGTGGGCGGCGCGGCGGGCGTGCCACCAGCGGGTCAGGCCGCGTTTGAGCGAGGCTAAGCGTTCATGGACGCAGCTCCGGGGGAGCGCCAGATCGCAGAGTTGATACTCCGCTTCGACGTCCTGGATCGCGTGCCAGAGCGAGGGATGCGTGACGAGGGCGGCGTGGAAGGACTCTTGATGTTCCCACAGCTCCGCGGTGTTGCGCACGGGGGCGGTGAGGGACCAGGGGTGTCGGCGGAGGACGAAGCCGCAGGCGAGTTGGTGGATGGCGCGCCAGTGTCGCAGGTGGATGGGACCGTCGGCCAGGGTGAGGAGGAAGACGCGGTGGGAGTGCGCGAAGGTCTGGAGGAGTTGCCAGGCGCGGGCGCGCGCGGCGCGCCCGTGGGCCTGGGGCACGCAGTGGCTGAGCATCAGGAGCGACGGTTTGTCGTGGGCTTGCTCGGACATGACATCTTGGTCGGGTCTTTGGCAGCCTTGTGACTTTTCCCTTGCGGTCCACCCCGGACTCTCGCCCTCCGCCCCATCGTCCAGGCGTCTCCCGCCGCCCCGTTCAAACTCGACCCAAGTTCGGCGAAACCGTCGCTCCTGATGCTCAGCCTGCAATGACTAGGCGGCCTTGGCGTAGCGGTAAGCGTGTCGATAGGCGTAGCGATAGCCGTAGCGGTAGTAGTGGCGTCGGCGGGTGACCTGCTGGTCGGTGGCGATGAGGCCTGCGACCGGCGCGTTGTAGCTGGTGAGGGTGCGGATGGCCTGATCGACGAGCTGTCGCGGGGTGCGGTTCATGCGCGCCACGAGCATGACCTGATCGCTCAGGGCGCCGAGGATGCCCGCGTCGGCCAGTTCGACGACCGGGGGCGTGTCGATGATGACCTGGTCGAAGTGCTGTTTGAGCCACTTGACGGCGTTGGGGCAGTGGGTTCCGCTCAGAAGTTGGACCGCGAGATTGCTCACGCCGCGGCCGGCGGGCAGGACGTTCAGCGTGGTGCCCGGGACTCGAAGGATGGTGTCCTGAACGCGGCAGGCGCCTTCGAGGACGCCGACGAACCCCGGCGTGGAGCGGAGGTTCAGAAGCTTGGCGAACTGGGGCAGGCGCAGGTCGGCCTCGACGACGATGGTGGAGCGGTTGCGGAGCTCAGCGAAGGCCAGGCCCAGGTTCAGGCTGGTGATGGTCTTGCCCTCCTGGGGCGTGGCGCTGGTGATGGTGTAGACGGTGTGTCGGCGTTGGTGGGTCCGCGCCAGCAAGCCGGTGCGGATGGCGCGGTACTCCTCCGCCATGAGGCTCGCCGGTTCGAGCAGCGCCACGAGTCGTTCGTCCAGGCCCGACAGGTCGGCGTTCTCCTCCGCCATGCCCGTGGAGTCCTTGGTGTTGCTGGGCGGGGTCCAGTCCGCGGCGGGCGGCGGAGCCTCGCTGGGCGCCGGGGGCTCGGTGAGACGAAGGCCCTCGTTGATGGGCGTGGCGCCGGAGGCGGGCTCCTGCGCATCGGGCCTGCGCCCGTCGTCGCCCGCACGATTGATGGCGTCGAAGATGTATCCCATTAGAGGTTCCCCGCGAGGCTGAGGGTGGGTCGGGCGTCGTCGGTGCCGGTGAGTCCTAGCGGTGGCGACGAGCTGCCCGCGTCGTTGAAGCTCGGGATCATGTCTTCCATCACGCGGCGGACCATCGCCGGTGTGATCTGCCGGGTCTCCCGCACATAACCCAGCAAAAGGCAGTTGTCGGCGGCGACGTTGATGAGACGCGGCACGCCGTTGGTGAACTGGTGAAGGTCACGGATCGCCGCTTCGGTGAACTCGACCTGGACGTGCCGGGGGTCGGCGCTGGCGGCGCGGAGGCGGTGCAGGAGGTAGGCCGCCACCTCCACCGCGTTGAGCGGTCGGAGCTGCTTGGCCATGACCACGCGCTGACGCAGGGCGGCGAGCTGAGGCGTACGGATGCGCTGGCGCAGCTCCGGCTGGCCGATCAGCACGACCTGCACAGGCTTCTGCGTGGCGGTGTCGAAGTTCGACAGCAGCCGCAGTTCTTCGAGGGCTTCGTCGCTGAGCGTCTGCGCTTCGTCGACGAAGAGCACCACGGGGCGCGATTCCTGGAGTTGTTCGATGAGGTACTCGTGCAGCCGCTCGAGCATGCGTCCGTGGTCGTCGCCCTTGCGGATGCGGATGTCCAGGGCGCGGAGCATCTGCTTCAGGACGCCCATGTTCTCGCGGTGGCCGTGCAGCACCTGGACGATGCGTGCCTTGTCGGCGCAGCGTTCGCACATGGTGCGGCCGATGGTGGTCTTGCCCGAGCCGATGTCCCCGGTGATCAGGACGAAGCCCTTGCGCATGCGGATGGTGTACTCGATGGCCGCCAGGGCTTCGCGGTGCTGCTCGGAGGCGTAGAAGAAGCGCGGGTCGGGGGTGTTCTCGAAGGGCAGCAGTGTGAAGTTGTAGAACTTGTGGTACATCGCTCGATCAGTCCTTTGAAGGAGTCATGGGCAGGGCGGACTCGGTGGAGGCCGGAGCGGGTTCAGCGGGTACGGGTGCGGGATCGGACGCCGCCGCCGCCGCCGCGGGCTGCTCGAGGTTGGCGTAGAGGACGCTGATCATGAAGAGCAGCACGCCGGCCATCGCCGCGGCGCTGGTGGGGAAGATGACCAGGTTTCGCAGGCGACGCATGGTGCGCTGCTGTCGGCTGATGATCTCGCTCACCGAGCCCATCAGCGGGAGATTGAAGGCGTTGGCGAGCGATTCGCCGTCGGTGAAGCTCTCGTCAGCGCGAGCGGCGAAGAAGACGCCCAGAGCGCCGGCGACGGCGCCGGTGGCGATGGCTGCCAGCAGCAGCTGCACCAGGTTGGGCGAGACCGGAAGGGTCAGCGGGCCGCAGGGCTTGATGAACTGCAGTTGGACGCCGCGGTTGCCGGTCTCGGCGGTCTGCGCCATGCTTACGCGACGGAGGTTGTCCTCCCAGAACGCCAGTTGGCGCTGCACCTGCTCGACCTCGCGCGAGAGTTTGCGGTAGTCGGCGCGGACGGGGAAGAGGTCCGCGGACTCTTCGTTGCGGGCGTCGAGTTCTTTCTGGATCGCCGCGACTTGCGCCTCGTAGGCCTGGAGCTGCGCCCGGGCGTCGGTGAGCTGAAGGTCCAGCTCGTTGTGCTTGGGGTTAGCAGCCATGTTGGTCTGGACCACGACCTCGCGTTCGGTTCCGGCCACGCGCTTCTGGAGGTCCGCGACGACCTGCTGGGTGGTCAGCACGTCGGGGTGTCGCTCGGTCATCTTCAGGGGCCCGGTCATGGACGCCAGTTGCGTCTGGGCCTCGCGGAGCTTGGACTCCAGCCGATCGAGCTCGGGGTTGCGTGCCTTGACGACGCTGGGGATCTGCGCCGGCGTGGCGGACAGAGCGCGCTGCAGCGCCGCCACCCGCAGCGTCGCGGCGTCGAGGTTCTGCTGCGCCGTCTGGAGCATGCTTCGGGACTGCTGGATCGCGCTGGGCACGCCGTCGGTCGAGTCGGGCAGAAGCGCCGCGTGATCGATCTCGAAGGCGACCTTGCGGTTCTCCATCTCCTCGATGGTCTGCCGGGCGCGCTGCACCTCGGCCTGGAAGAAGGCCTGGGTCTGCTGAAGCCGATCGTCCAGCGCGGCACGGGTGCGGGTGATGTAGTTGCTCACCAGGCGATTGACGACCTCCTGCGCCAGCAGGGCATCGTCGGTGGTGAAGCCCACCCGCACGCGGTCAACGCTGTGCGAGGCGATGTCGGACTTGATCAGGATTCGTTTGCCCAGCTCGGCGGCGAGCATCTGCGGGTCGTAGTAGCCGTAGCGCTGCGTGAAGAGCGGCTTAAGGTCCTTGACGAGCTGATCCACGGCGGGCTGACCGGCCAGTTCCTCGTAGAGCGTGGCGCGCGGGTCCTGGTAGGTCTCGGGTGCGCCGCGGTTGATGATCTCCGCCAGCACCATGTCGGTGCGTCGCTCGAAGGTGGCCTCGGCGCGATACTTCCTGGGCAGGATCATGCCCATGGCCAGCACCACCGCGGTGACCAGGAAGGCCGGGAAGATAAATCGCCAGCGGTGGCGACGCAGCGTCTCCCAGGCGTCGAAGATCGTGTTGAGTTGGTCGGGGGTGTGCTTCATGGGACGGTCTCGTTCCCGCTCCGAAGAGCATCGGTTCTCGTGGAGTCCGGTCAGATCAGGTCAGGGCAGGCTTCCGCCGCTGCCGCCGGTGTTGTCGTAGGGTTTGCGGTCCAGGTCGGAGCCGATGTCCGCCGGGGCAGCGACGGTCTGCGCCGCGGGCTGCAGGGGCAGCAGCGCCTGCTGCAGCGCCAGGCCGACCTTCGCCAGCGGATTGGCCGGGACGTACACGATGTCGCCCTCTTCGAGGATCGCGTCGAGCGAGGTGTCGCCTTCTTTGACCATCTTGTCCATGTCGATGGTCATGCGGCGGCGCACGTCGCCCTCCTTGCTCGGTCGCAGGATGTGGATCTTGGCCGGGTCCGCCAGCCTTGTGGGCTGCGCCACGGCCAGCGTGCCCAGGATGGTGTTGGCGCCGTCGTAGCGGTAGGCCCCCGGCGCCGCCACCTCGCCGAACACGAAGAACTTCTTGCTGTTGTACCCGATGATGCGCACCGAGACGTCCGCTTCCTGGTAGTACTCCTGCGCCATCGCCTGCAGGTTGGCGCTGACCTGCTCCACCGTCAGGCCCGCGACGAAGACACTGCCCAGCAGCGGCAGCGTGATCTTGCCGTCGGGCCGGATCGTCTCGGTGTGGCCGTTGATCTCACGCACCACCTTCGAGGCGATCAGGATGGTGTCCGGCGGCGCCAGGCGATACTCCGCGCTGCTCACCAGCGGGCGAGGCGTCTTGACGAACGCGTCGTAGTCGGTGAACGACTTCTCGCACCCGGCGGTCAGCAGCACCACCGCCGCAGCCAGCAGCAGCAGTCCAGCCATTCGGGTTTGTCGTAGCGTGCCACGCATCACCTGTTCTCCTTTCACAAGGCCGATCGATCCCAGAACTTCGGCAGCGTCCGCAGCAGCAGCGACAGCTCCCGCCGCAGACTCTTGCGCCTCAGATAACGAAGATCGGATGCCAGCTTTCGCCGCATCCCCGGCAAGTCGTTCGCGTATCCCTGCGTCACCTGCGCCAGTCCCGTCAGCCCCGGGGGGCCCGCCAGTCGCCGCTCCAACTGCGGCAGCGTCGGACGCAAGTTCTCAAAGACCTCCGGACGCTCCGGTCGCGGTCCCACCAGACTCATCTCGCCCCGAAGGATGTTCCACAACTGCGGCAGCTCGTCCATGTGGCTCCGCCTCATCCAGCCGCAGCCCCGCAGGATCCGCTGATCGTTGGCGCTGCTGAATCTCACGCCCTGCGACTCGGCGTCCAGACGCATCGTCCGCAGTTTGTAGATCCGGAACAGCCAGCCCTCGCGCCCCACACGCCACTGGCGATAGAGCACCGGCCCGCCGTCGCTGAGCTTGATCCACAACCCGCACAGCACCAGCACCGGCAACGCCAGCACCAGGCCCACCGCCCCCGCCGTCGCGTCCATGCCGCGCTTCACCCACACAAACGCCGCGTCGTGCAGCGTGCGAACCGTGCTTCGAGATAGAGCGGGCGCAGGAATCATGGCTGTGTTCCATCGAGGTATCGTCGCACCGACCGCGCCACTTAAGCCATCAATGCCATTTGTGACGACGACGCAGGTTATCCCGGACGTGGCGGCGGAAGGGGTTCGGGGTTCCGGGCGCGGGAATCAGCGTGCAGAGTCTGGTAACACAACAGTCACCAGTCGCCGATCACCCACCACTGGTTTGGAACCCCAAGCCGCCCCTGATAAACTCTCGTCGGTTTCGACCCAGGCCCGATCCCCAAACCCCGAACTCCGCGCCCCTCTCACGCACCCGTAGCTCAATTGGATAGAGCTTCTGACTTCGGATCAGAAGGTTGAAGGTTCGAGTCCTTCCGGGTGCATTGCCTTGTCTGACCCCACATGGACGTGCCATTCCCTGCGTTCTACGCGGGTTGGTGTGACTCGGTGCTCTCGGTTGCGTCACCAGCGC
>CAZBXW010000020.1:0-50256 GCA_964496285.1 uncultured Phycisphaera sp. | reverse complement strand
ACGACGGAGCTGGACATCTCCTCGATGGCGCTGGAGACCTGCGTGACCTGCGAGGCCTGTTCCTTCATGCCGCTGGCCATTTCATCGCTGGTGACGGCGATCTGCGAGGCGTTGGCCGCCACTTCGCGCGAGGCTTGTCCGACCTCCTGGAGCGCCTGCTCGAACCGGTTGAGCAGCGCATTGACGTAGCCGCCCAGCTCGCTCATGTCGTCCCGGGCGGTCGTATCCACCCGAAGCGTCAGGTCGTTGGAGGACTCGACCCGGGCGATGGTGGAGGACAGACGCTTAAGGGGAACCAGCAGGCTTCGGGCGGTCAGCCAGCTCAGCAGCACCAACCCCAGCAGCGTGGCCGCTACGACAGCGCCCATGATCCAGATCGACTGGCGCACCAGCGCCGCAGCGTCACGCTCGTGATCCGCGGCGAAGCGTGTGGCGACCTCGACCACGCGGTCGATCGCGGCGCGGTGGGCTTCGTAATGCTCGGTCAGCGGTCCCGCGACGATCTGCTTGGCCTGGTCGCGATCTCCGGCGCGGGCGGCGGGGATCAACTGAGTCTCGAGGATGGCAAAAAACTCCAGCGCAGGCTCGCACGAGTGCCGCACCAATTCTTCTTTCATCTGCCCGCTCGACAGGTGGTCCGACCAGAACTGATGCCGGGTCATGTAGTCTGACTTGAGCACACCGACCCGCTCGATCAGTCTCGCAAGACGTTCCGGGCTCTCCTCCGAGGCCATCTGAAAACTCACCAGGTACGACTCCAGGATGTACTGCGGCGGAGGAAGCACGTCGGCGAGCAGGTCTTTGCCGGTGATGATCTGGCTGTAGATCGGGCCGTTGACTTTCGTCTGCCTCAGTGTGTGGAATGCCAGCATCGCAAACAATAGAAAGCCCGTCACCATGAACAGACTCAGCAGGGCGAGTTTGGTGCGAAATCGCAGGTTACGGAAGTGGGTCATGACCGGGCCTCTTTCCAGATGGGAGCTTTGAGAGATACTTCGTTGACGATTCGAAGTTCGTGTCGCAAGTCCGCTCTTGACGAACGCTCTATCGTTCATAGAAAGGCTGCACTCCATTTCCAGATTAGGGTCGGCCCCATCGTCATCAGGAATCGCCCACGCTAAAGCGATGGTTATCATGCCGCTGATGGCAGGCCTATGGGACGAACAGAAGCGGAATAACCTTGAGCTCGCACATCCGCTGGCGGTGCGCATGCGCCCGCGCAAGCTCGACGAGTTCGTCGGGCAGCAGCACTTTCTCGGACCCGGCAAGCTGCTGCGACGCATGCTCGAAGCCGACCGCATCACCAGCGTGATCTTCTATGGCCCCCCCGGAAGCGGGAAGACCACGCTGGCGGAGCTCATCGCGGCGCACACGCAGCGACGCTTCGAGCGCGCCAACGCCGCGGGCGTGGGTGTGAAGGAAGTCCGACAGGTACTCGACGAAGCCCGGAGCCGACTCGAAAACGACCGCCAGCGCACGATCCTGTTTCTCGACGAGATCCACCGCTTTAACCGGGCGCAGCAGGACATCCTGCTTAGCGACGTTGAACGCGGCGTCATCACGCTCATCGGCGCCACCACTGAGAACCCCTTCTTCGCGGTCAATTCCCCGCTGGTCTCGCGCTCACAGATTTTCCAGTTCGAGCCGCTGCCCCCGGACGCCGTCACGGCGCTGCTGCGGCGGGCGATCGCGGACGAGGAGCGCGGGTACGGCAAGCTGAGGGTCAGCGTCACCGACGATGCGTTGCGGCACTGGGCGGTGACGTGCGACGGCGACGCCCGAAGGGCGCTGACGGCGCTGGAGATCGCGGTGCTCAGCGGGATGCGGAGTGCGAGCCTCGAGGATCGGGGTCAAAACCCAAACCCCGAGCCGCGATCCCCGAACCCCGAACCTCTTCTGATCGACCTCGACATCGCTCAGGAATCGATCCAGCGCAAGGCGATCATCTACGACGCCACGGGCGACGAGCATTACGACGCAGCCTCGGCACTGATCAAGTCGATGCGCGGCAGCGACCCGGACGCGGCGGTCTACTGGCTGGCGAAGATGCTCACCGCGGGGGAGGATCCTCGATTCATCGCGCGACGCATCGCCATTCTCGCCAGCGAGGACATCGGCAACGCCGACCCTCACGCCATCCAGGTCGCGGCGGCGGCGTACGACATCACCGAGCGCATCGGCATGCCCGAGTGCCAGCTCACGCTCGGGCAGGCGGTGATCTACATGGCCACCGCGCCCAAGAGCAACGCCTCGGCGGTGGCGATCTGGTCCGCCATGAAGGACGTTCGCGAGGACCGGACGATTCCCGTGCCCCGGCACCTGCGTGACGGGCACTACGCGGGCGCGAAAAAGCTCGGTAACGCCAGCGGGTACCAATATTCTCACGACGACCCCACCGGGTTTGTCGATCAAGACTATCTGGGCGTGGACAAGACCTACTATGTCCCCACGCAGCGCGGGCACGAGCAGCGCATCGCGCAGTTCCTCGAATGGGTCCGGACACGGAAGCTGCCGGACCCTACACCTAAGGGAGCATGACGGATCATGGTTCTCTCCTCACAATCCGGTCGGACGGGGATCAAGCGAACGCCGATGAGTTCCGACAGCCACCGGCGACGCCGGGGTTTTCTGCGACCGTGGGTCGTGGTGGTGCTGCTGGGGTTGATCGCGGGCGGGGTGTATTTGGGCCTGAAACTCGCTTCGCCGGACACGTCGTTGGCGCAGGAGTCCTCGCCGGCCCCGGCTCCCACTCCGCCGCCGCAGCCGCCCACTCTGACGATCGACCCTCAGCCCCGGTCGGCGGTGGCGCCGGCGCCCGCGCCGACGATCACAACCACTGCCCCACCGCCGGCGCCTATCATCGCTTCCCCTGCGCCTGCGGCGGTGAATCGCCCCACCGCCACGCCCCCCGCCCCGACACCCGCCATTGCGCCGGGCATGCGGCTGGTCGAGACGGGCAAGCTCGTGGAGGGCCGCGCTGTGCTCAGCGCCGCGCTCCCGTCCGCGGGTGCGCGCGACGCCCAGGCGATTCGTGACACGCTCACCGCGGTCAACCAACGGCTGGTCTTCTCCAAGGAGATTGTCCCGGGCGATCCCACCGTCGCCGCACACACGGTCGCGGAAGGCGATCTGCTCGCGCGCATCGCACCGAAGTATCAGATCACCGCGGACCTGATCGAGCAGATCAACCAGGTTGACGCACGACGCATCTGGGTGGGCCAGAAGCTCAAGGTCGTTCAAGGCCCCTTCCACGCGGCGGTGGACAAGAGCGACTTCCGGATGGACGTGTTCCTGCGCGACGCGCAGGGCCAATCGATCTACGTCCGCAGTTTCCCGGTGGGGCTGGGCGAGAACGAATCGACGCCGGTGGGCTCGTTCGTCCTGCGCAAAGGCGGCAAGCTCCGCAACCCCGCCTGGACCAACCCGCGCACCGGCGAGCACTTTCAAGCCGACGACCCGAAGAACCCCATCGGCGAGTTCTGGATCGCCCTCGACGGAACCACCCCCGCCACCGCCGAGCTCAAAGGCTACGGCATCCACGGCACCATCGACCCGCAATCCGTGGGCAACTCCCGCTCCATGGGCTGCGTCCGCCTGGGCGACGACGACATCGCCGCGGTCTTCAAACTCCTGGCCGACGGCTCGAGCACAGTAGTGATCCAGCCTTGAATGCGGATCCGCAGATTTCGCGGATTTCGCAGATGAACACCAAGGAATTTCTGACAGGATTTCAGGATCGAACAGGATCAATTCCTGTTCGGATCCATGCCTTGATCCTGTCATCCTGTCCACTCTCCTCTTGATTCCTGATCTGCGGAATCTGCGTCATCTGCGGATGTGCTTCCCCTCTTGCATCCGCCGAACGAGGGTGATACCTTCCCCGCCGCGTCGCTCGGTCCAGCTCCACGGAAGCCTCGGAGTCCCCTCGCATGGCCACGCCCAAGATCAACGTCGCGCTGATCGGCTCGAAGTTCATGGGCCGAACTCATTCCAATGCATACCTGAAGGTCGCCAAGTTTTTCGATCTGCCGGTTGAGCCGGTGATGCACACCATCGCGGCGCGGGACGCCAACGACTTGGCGGTGTTCGCGCCCAAGTGGGGCTGGAAAAACTGGAGCACGAACTGGAAGGACGTGGTGAGCAACCCGGAGATCGGACTGGTGGACGTGGTGACGCCCAACCATGTGCACGTGGAGCAGACGATCGCGGCGCTGGAGGCGGGCAAGCACGTGGCCTGCGAGAAGCCGCTGGCCAACACGCTGGACAACGCCCGCGCCATGGTCGCCGCCGCCAGGAAGGCCAAGAAGAGCAGGACCTTTGTCTGGTACAACTACCGTCGCTGCCCGGCGGTGGCGTTGGCGTATCAACTGGCACGCAGCGGTCGGCTCGGACACATCTATCACGTCCGCGCCTTCTACCTTCAGGACTGGGCTGGGCCCAACACCCCGATGCTCTGGCGCTTCCAGGGCGAGGTGGCCGGCTCTGGTGCGCTGGGCGACTTGTGCGCCCACTCCATCGACACCGCACGATTCATCACCGGCGATGAGGTCGCCGAGGTCAACGGCGCGATCCTCAAGACGTTCGTGAAGGAGCGCAACGTGATCGCCGGCAGCGCGGGCGGTGAAATCTCCGGCAAGGGCGCTGCCACTGCAAGCAAAAAGACCAAGTCCACCGTCGACGACGCGGTGGTCTTCACCGCCGAGTTCAAGGGCGGAGCCGTGGCCACCTTCGAGGCCACCCGGCTGGCCACCGGCTACAAGAACGGCAACAAGATCGAGATCCACGGCGACAAGGGCGCGATTCGTTTCAACTTCGAACGCATGACCGAGCTGGAGTGGTACGACAACACGCTGCCGGGCAAAGAGCAGGGCTGGAGCACCATCAACGTCTCCTCCGGTGGCGATGGTCACCCCTACGCCAGCGCCTGGTGGCCCACCGCACACGCCATCGGCTACGAACACGGGTTCATCAATCAGGCGGCGGACATCCTCAACGTGATCGGCGGCAAGGAACCGCTCGTCCCGCTCCCGGACTTCGACGACGCCTACCAGACGCAGCGCGTGCTCGAAGCGGTCACGCAGTCGGCCAGGAACCGCTGCCCGGTCAAGCTCAGCGAAGTGAAGTGACGTGAAGCGACAGACCTTCGGTTTTCAGCGCGAAGACACGAAGAAAGCGAAGAGCGCGAAGAAAAGAACTTGATCAGAGCCGGCCTGGCCTGAGCCTGTTGTCTCTCGAAGATCGGCGGGGCGCATTTTTTCTGAAAGGTCACGTCATGGCGATCGTGAGGTACGGCATCATCGGCTGCGGGGCGATCGGTCAACGGCGACACATCCCCGAGGCGGCGGCGAACCCCAAGAGCTGCGTCGCGGCCTTGGTGGACCCCGCGCCCGGCCGAGCCGCGGAGCTCGCTGCAAAGTACAAGGCGCAGGCCTACTCCGACTACAAGCTCATGCTCCAGAGCGCCGAGATCGACGCGGTGGTGGTGTGTGGCCCCAATGTCCTGCATGCGCCGCAGGCCATCGACGCTCTGAAGGCGGGCAAGCATGTGCTCTGCGAGAAGCCCATGGCCACCAACCGCGCCGACGCCAAGGCGATGCTCGCGGCGGCGAAAAAGGCCAAGAAGTTCCTGATGATCGGCATGAACCAGCGGCTGATGCCCCCGCACGCCAAGGCCAAGCAGGTGCTGGACACCGGCTGCCTGGGCAGGATCCTCGCTTTCGAGACCAGTTTCAAACACCCCGGGCCCGACGGATGGAGCGTCGACGGCGCCAAGAGCTGGTTCTTCAAGAAAGACGCGGCGGTCATGGGCGTCTGCGGAGACCTGGGCGTTCACAAAGCGGACCTCATGCGCTTCCTCTTGGGCGAAGAGATCACCCGCGTGGGCGGCATCATCACCACACGCGACAAGCGCGACGCCTCGGGCAAGCTCATCCCGCTCGACGACAACGCCTTCGTCACGATGCAGACCGCCTCGGGCGTCGTGGGTTCGATGAACATCAGCTGGACGAACTACGGCAACATCGAGGACAACGGCACGATCCTCTACGGCGAGAAGGGCGTGATGCGCATCGCCATGGATCGCGAATGGGGCGTGATGGTGGACTACCGCACCGGCCAGAAGGAGCGGTACGCGGTGGGCGCCGTGGCCAGCAACACCCGGCAGGTCGCCTCGGGCATCATCGACTCCTTCACCGAAGCGATCCTCAAGGGCAGGAAGCCGGCGATCGATGGCGAAGAGGGCTACCGCGCCATGAACGTGATCGTCACCGCGATGGAGGCGGCCAAGAAGGGCGCCATGCTCGACGTGGACCTGCGCCTCTGACGTGCGTTCTAGGCGGAAAGCTTGAGATTGGTCTGCGCCAGAGCGCGGAACTCGTCAAGGTGGTCGGCGATGGGGCCGGTGCGTCCGGGCATCGCCATGATGCGGTCGAGGTTCGCCAGCGCGGACTTCAGGCCGGTGTATGTGCGCAGGCGACCCGTGAACGACAAGGGCATGCGCGGCTGATCGGGGTCGAACTCCCAGGGATGAAAGTAGAGGATCGCGGGTCGCCCCTGGGCGGCGGCCTGGCGAAGCCCGCGCCTCATGAACCAGAGCGGCAACAGTCGGAAGTAGCCCCCGCCGGCGACGGGCAGCTTCTTCGAGGCGGTCAGGCTCCACGTCAGCGGCGGAATCTCCAGGAGGCTTGCGCCGCCCGGGCCCGTGGCGATGAACGGCCGGTCCGGCGCGTCGGGCACGCCGTAGAGCGGATGCCTCACCGGGAAGATCGAGGCGTCGTAGGCGAAGCCCGACTCGGCGAGCACGTCCAAGGCCCAGGCGGTCTGGCGCGTGACGCTGAAGGTCGGGGCGCGATAGCCCAGCACGGGCTTGCCGGTGAGGTCTTCGAGGAGTTTTTTGCTGGCGAGCAGGTCCTCGCGGAAACGCGCGGGATTCAGGCGATGCAGGCGGTCGTGGTTCGAGCCATGGCTGGCGATCTCGTGGCCGGCGGCGGCGATGATGCGGGGCACGCGCGGGTGCTCCCGGGCGACATGGCCCAAGATGAAGAAAGTGCCCTTCTGCTGGTGTTTCTCGAAAAGCCCCAGGAGTCTCTCGACGTTGGCCACAACGCGTGGAGGCCAATCGCCCCAGCGCGACG
Source organism: uncultured Phycisphaera sp. (assembly GCA_964496285.1). Taxonomy (GTDB): domain Bacteria; phylum Planctomycetota; class Phycisphaerae; order Phycisphaerales; family Phycisphaeraceae; genus CAZBXW01. The sequence continues at coordinate 43,123 of CAZBXW010000020.1, read as the reverse complement.
GGCCCACGACGCGGTACGCCGACTCGATGTGGAAGTAGTCCTCCACGTCGATGCTGACGCAGCGGAGCGGCTGGGCGTGTAAGGCCATGCGTATGAAGTTACCATGAGGCTGGTGTCCTCTGCGCCGCTCATCCTGACGAAGATCATCGCCACACTGGGCCCAGCGACGCGCGACGCCGCGACGGTGGCGCGACTGATCGAGGAGGGGGCGCGGGTGTTTCGGCTCAACTTCTCGCACGGCGACGAGGCGAGCCACTACGCCCTGCTCACCGCGGTGCGCGACGCGGCGCAGCGCCTGGGCGTGGCGGTGGGCGTGCTGGGCGACCTGTGCGGGCCGAAGATCCGTTTGGGCAAGGTGGTCGAGGGCAGCGTGGAGCTGCACACGGGGCAGAGCGTGACGCTCGGCGGGGGCGACGCGGTGGCGGGCGCGCGCGATGCGTTCACGCTCAACGATGCGAGCGTCCTGGCGGACGTGCGCGTGGGCCAGCGTGTGCTCATCGACGACGGCAACGTCCGCATGCTCGCCACCGATCGCCGGGACGAGGCGCTGGTCTGCACCGTCACCGAAGGCGGCACGGTCAGCACGGGCAAGGGCGTGAACCTCCCCGACACGACGCTGCGGCTGCCTTCGCTGACGAACCACGACCATCGCTGCATCGACTGGGCGTTGCGGAACGGGCTGGATTTTCTGGCGCTGTCGTTCGTGCGTCAGGCCTCGGACGTGACGCTGCTGCGCGAGGTGTTGCAGTCGCGGACGCCCGGGGGCGGGGCGACGGTCCCGATCATCGCCAAGATCGAGAAGCCCCAGGCGCTGGCGGACCTGGAGGCGATCACCCAGACCGCCGACGCCCTGATGGTGGCGCGCGGCGACCTGGGCGTGGAGATGGACCTGGCGCAGGTGCCGAGCATCCAGAAGAAGACGATCAAGCTGGCGCACGACTTTGGCAAGCCGGTCATCGTCGCCACGCAGATGCTCCAGAGCATGATCGACTCACCCAGCCCGACGCGCGCCGAGGTGAGCGACGTGGCCAACGCCATCTACGACGGCGCCGACGCGGTGATGCTCAGCGGCGAGACCGCGGTGGGCCGATACCCGATCCAGACGGTGATGGCCATGGCGCGGGTGGCCGGCACGACCGAGCAGCACCTGCGCGAGGACACCGTGACCTACCCGCGCCGACCGCCCCGGCGTCCGCAGGAGTCGCGCTACCGCACCGCGGCGCTGGCGCACGGCGTAGGCGTGATGGTGCGCGATATGGCGGCGCAGCTGGTGGTCTGCTGGTCGCAGCAGGGCGGGGCGGCGCGATACCTCTCGCAGAACCGCATGTGCGTGCCCATCGTGGCGGCCAGCTCGGACCCCGCGGCGCTGAGGCGGATGACGCTCTACTACGGCGTGCAGCCGGCGGCGATGGCGCAGCCGCGCGACGCGGCCGAGTTCCTGGCGATGGTCGATCATCTGATCCTGGACCGTGACTGGGCTGGGTCGGGCCAGCCCGTGGTGATTGTCAAAGGCGAACCCATCGGCGCCCAGGGCGTGACGAACCAGGTGCAACTGCACTACGTCGGCGACGCGGGCGGTCGGGGCTGAGGCGGCCCAGCGCGTGATGCGACCGCCGACCGACCGCCGCGGAAAGCCGCGGTTTTTCGGCGGTGGCACTCAACTTGCAGGGCGACGCGGTCCTGACTATACTTACCCGTTTCCCTACCGCGTGGGACAGGGCTTTGAGGGCGCAGCTTGCTCGTTAACAGTTCATTAGCCGCCAAGGCTTGGTCGAGGTGATCAATGCTGATGAAATCCGTGCGCGTCTATTCCAAGCACGGGGACGGGATCGCCGTCCCCAATCTCGTTGAGGTTCAGCAGGAAGCCTATAAGCGCTTCGTGCAATTGGAGAAGGCTCACGATGGCCGGGACACGTCCATCGGCTTGGAGTCGCTGCTCCGCGAGGTCTTCCCCATCGTCTCCTACGACGGGACGATGAAGCTCGAGTATCTCCACTACAAGCTCGACGAAGCGCGCTACACGCCCGATGAGTGTCGGCAGCTTCGGCTGACCTACGGCATGCCCTTCCGAGTCGGCGTGCGCCTGGTCCGCAACGACGTGGCGGAGATTCCCGAGGAGGAAATCTACCTCGGCGAAATCCCCATCATGATGGGCGGGGGCGAGTTCATCATCAACGGCGCGGAGCGCGTCATCGTCAACCAGCTGCACCGCTCGCCGGGCGTGGACTTCTCCATCGCCTCGGCCGAGGCGGACCGCCCGCTGCACTCGGCACGCATCATCCCCGAGCGCGGAAGCTGGATCGAGCTGGAGGTCTCCAAGAAAGACTCCCTGCTCATGCGCATCGACCAGAGCACGAAGATCCCCGCCACCACCTTCGTCCGCGCGGTGGAGGAGAAGTACTCCACGACCTCGACGCTTCTTAAGACCTTCTACGACGTGCAGAGCATCAAGGTGGTGGACGCCAAGCCCGAGCACTACGTGGCCTCGGCGATCATCGACAAGGAGACGGGCGAGGAGATCGTGGGCGCGGCGTGCCAGATCGGGCAGGCCATCGAGAAGGTGCAGGCCTCGAGCCTCAAGAGCATCGAGGTCATCACCGACGCCTCGGACCCGCTGATCCTCAACACCATCGCGGAGGAAGCGCAGGCGGACCTGGGCCTGCAGGTCTCCGAGCACGAGGCGGCGCTGCTGGCGATCTACGCCCGCCTGCGCCCGGGCAACCCGCCGCAGGTGGACAAGGCCAAGCAGCTCTTCGCGGAGAAGTTCTTCGACGAGAACCGCTACCGCCTGGGCAAGGTCGGGCGCTTCCGCATCAATCGGAAGTTCGAGCTGAACATCCCCGAGGCGGAGATGAAGATCCGCGGCGAGGACTTCATCCACGTCATCAAGTACATCCTGGACCTGCGCAACAACCGCGACAAGGCCTATGTCGACGACATCGACCACCTTGGCAACCGTCGCCTGCGCACGCTCGACGAGCTGGCGGTCGAGGAGCTCCGCAAGGGCTTCCTGAAGCTGCGACGCACCGTGCAGGAACGCATGAGCGTCAAGGACCCCAGCGAGCTGCACAAGATCGCGGACCTGGTCAACTCCAAGAGCATCTCCAGCGCCATCGAGCACTTCTTCGGACGCAGCGAGCTGTCGCAGGTGGTGGACCAGACCAACCCGCTGGCGCAGCTCAAGCACGAACGCACGCTCAGCGCCATGGGCCCGGGCGGTCTGAACCGCAAACGCGCCGGGTTCGAGGTGCGCGACGTTCACATCTCGCACTACGGACGCATCTGCCCCATCGAGACGCCCGAAGGCACGAACATCGGCCTGATCGCCTCGCTGGGCATCTACAGCCAGATCGACGCCTACGGCTTCCTCCGCACGCCCTACCGCGCGGTGGAGAACGGCAAGCCCGGCAAGGTCGTCTACCTCCGCGCCGACGAGGAGATGAAGGTCACGCTGGCCCCCACCGACTCGCTCGACGAACAGGGCAAGGTGAGCAAGGGCATGGTCCTGGCGCGGGTGGACGGCGATCTGTCGCAGGTCGATTCGAGCACGGTGCAGTACATCGACATCAGCCCCAAGCAGGTCGTGGGGGTGTCGGCGGCGATGATCCCCTTCCTCGAACACGACGACGCCAACCGCGCCCTGATGGGCTCGAACATGCAGCGTCAGGCGGTGCCGCTGATCAAGACGCAGCCGCCCTGCGTGGGCACCGGGCTTGAGAAGGAGATCCCCAAGTACTCGGGCATGGTCGTCCGCGCCAAGAACGCCGGGACCGTCACCTATGTGGACGCCCAGCGGATCGTCGTGGACAACGCGGACGAGTACGAGCTGCGCAAGTTCCAGGGCCTGAACGAACGCACCTGCCTGAACCAGAGGCCCATCATCCGCATGGGCCAGAAGGTCAAGAAGAACCAGATCATCGCCGACGGACCGGCCACCTCGCAGGGCGAACTGTCGCTGGGCAAGAACGCCCTGGTCGCCTTCAACACCTTCGACGGGTACAACTTTGAGGACGCCATCGTCATCAGCGAGCGACTGGTCACCAACGACGTCTTCACCTCGATCCACATCGACGAGTTCGAGGTCGAGATCCGTGAGACCAAGCTCGGACGCGAGGAGTTCACCCGCGACATCCCCAACGTCAGCGAAAAGATGCTCTCACGTCTGGACGAGAACGGCGTGATCCGCCTGGGCGCCTACGTCAAGCCCGGGGACATCCTCGTGGGCAAGGTCAGCCCCAAGAGCAAGAGCGAACTGACCCCGGAAGAGAAGCTCCTGCACGCGATCTTCGGCAGGGCCGGCGAGGACGTGAAGAACGACTCGCTCGAGGTCCCCGCGGGCACCGAAGGCATCGTCATCGGTGCCAAACGCTTCTCCCGTCGCATGCACATGAACGAGGAGCAGAAGAAGGCGCTCCGGAAAGAGATGCGGCAGTACGAGGTGCAGATGGACGCCCGCCGCGCCGAGCTGTTCCGACAGATGATCGAGCAGGTCAACGACGTGACCGGCACGCCCATGGTCGACCCCTCCACGCGGCAGAAGGTCGGCGCCAGCGATATCGCGGAGGTGCTGGTGGAGCAGATCGAGAGCTTCAGCCCCGACTGGATCAAGGGCTCCAAGGCTGCCCGCGAGCAGGCGCTGCTGACCTACGGCCAGTTCTGGCCCCGCATCACCGCGCTGCAGAAGGAAAAGGAACGCAAGCTCGCCCACATGAAGCGCGGCGACGAACTGCCCAGCGGCGTGCTCGAGATGGTCAAGATTTATCTGGCCACCAAGCGGCACCTGGCGGTGGGCGACAAGATGGCCGGCCGCCACGGCAACAAGGGCGTCATCGCGCGTATCGTCCCCGTCGAGGACATGCCCTTCCTCGACGACGGAACCCCGGTCGATGTGCTGCTCAACCCCCTGGGCGTGCCCAGCCGCATGAACGTCGGGCAGATCCTCGAAACCCACCTGGGCTGGGCCTGCGGCGTGCTCGGGTTCCAGGCGGTGACGCCCGTGTTCGACGGCGCCACCGAGGAGGAAGTCCACAAGGCGGTCGAAGAGGCCAACGCCTACGTGGACGCCCGCGTCCAGGAACTGCTCGACAAGAAGCAGCCCCCGGGCAAGGACGAGATTCTCGTGAAGATGCCCTGGGGCGGAAAGGTCCAGCTCCACGACGGTCGCACCGGCGAACCCTTCGACCAGAAGACCACCGTGGGCTACATGTACCTGCTCAAACTCCACCACCTCGTGGACGACAAGATCCACGCCCGCGCCACCGGTCCCTACAGCCTGATCACCCAGCAGCCCCTGGGCGGCAAGGCGCGCACCGGCGGCCAACGCTTTGGCGAGATGGAAGTCTGGGCGCTGGAGGCGTACGGCGCCGCCTACATCCTGCAGGAGCTGCTCACCGTCAAGAGCGACGACGTCGAGGGCCGCACGAAGATTTACGAGAGCATGGTCAAGGGCAACAATCGGCTCGAAGCGGGCATGCCCGTGGCCTTCGACGTGCTCTGCAACGAGATCAAGGGCCTGGGCTTGAACATCACCCTGGAGAAAGCCGAAGCCGAGGCGGGGAGCATCCTGTGAGGATTTTGAGGAATGAGCTGGCTCGCTATGAGTCGTGATAGTCTTCGTGCGGCCCGTTTGGCGCACCTTCACGGACATTCACGCAGCGCCGTGAGTGGAGCGTACTTTGCTGCATACTCGGCTCTGACTGGTGTGTTGACGGATTCGGGCTACGACCGGTTTCGATATCAGGGGAACAACCCTGGACATCGACAGTTACTCTCGATGGTGGCAAACAACCTGGATCGCAAAAGTTACGCGGCCCATGTGCGAAAAAACATCAAGCGTTCGCTTTCGATCCTTCAGGCTCTACGCATCAATGCGGATTACAATCCGGATGAATCCAGCACAACGACCGAGGATGCATTGATCGGCTTGCGAAACGCCACGGCGGTGCTGCTGGGTTTAGAGGTGCTGGGATCATGAACACGGAAACGCGAACGAGAATTGCCAATGCTGTGCAGACAGCGTTGCGGAAAGAACACCCGACCGGGAAACGGGCTCGTGTGCAGGCCGAGGGAATTGTTGAAGAAGCCGGTATTGAAGCTGACAAGACATGGTTTTACGTGCCCGTGGAAATCGCACCCTATGACCGCGAGATGGGCACGTTTTACGAATTGTTCAGTGTGGTCGAGGAGTCTCTGGAATCAGAAGGTGTCAACGTTCTGTTAGTCCCTGTCCGTCGCGAGATCCCCGCGGGCGAGTTCCGTGGGACGTGATGATGGTGGTTGCATTCAGAAATACTTATATCAAAGAGTCCTCCCTCTATGGCTGAAAACCTCTACGATCGCGTGAACGACTATGGCTCGGTCAAGATCACTCTGGCCTCCCCGAACGACATCCGTTCGTGGTCCTTTGGCGAAGTGAAAAAGCCCGAGACCATCAACTACCGCACCTACCGGCCCGAGAAGGACGGCCTGTTCTGCGAACGCATCTTCGGCCCCGAACGCGACTACGAGTGCGCCTGCGGCAAGTACAAGGGCACCAAGTTCAAGGGCATCATCTGCGATCGCTGCGGCGTGAAGGTCACGCACTCCCGCGTCCGACGCAAGCGCATGGGCCACATCAATCTCGCGGCCCCCATCGTCCACATCTGGTTCTTCAAGTCCATGCCCAGCAGGCTGGGCAACCTCATGGGCATGAAGACCAGCGACCTGGAAAAGATCGTCTACTTCCAGGACTACGTCGTCACCGACCCCGGCGAGGGCACTGGCCTGGAAGAGCGTCAGGTCCTGACCGAGGACGAGTTCCGCCAGCTGCGTGAGAAGCACGGCAGCGCCTTCAAGGCCAACATGGGCGCCGACGCGGTGAAGGAACTGCTGCAGCGGCTGGACCTCGACAAGCTCGCGGAGGAACTCCGCACCGACCTGCGCGAGACCCGCAGCAAGCAGAAGATCAAGGACCTCTCCAAGCGACTGAAGATCGTCGAGCAGATCCGCGGCAGCCAGAACAAGCCCGAGTGGATGGTCATGGACGTGATCCCCGTGATCCCGCCGGACCTGCGACCGCTCGTGCTGCTCGAGTCGGGCAACTTCGCCACCTCGGACCTCAACGACCTGTACCGCCGGATCATCAACCGCAACAACCGCCTCAAGAAGCTGATGGACCTCAACGCCCCGGAGGTCATCGTCCGCAACGAGAAGCGCATGCTCCAGCAGTCGGTGGACGCGCTCTTCGACAACGGCCGGTGTCGCCGTCCGGTGCTCGGCTCATCCAACCGGCCGCTCAAGTCGCTCACCGACATGATCAAGGGCAAGCAGGGCCGCTTCCGTGAGAACCTGCTGGGCAAGCGCGTGGACTACTCCGCCCGCTCGGTCATCGTGGTCGGGCCCGAACTCAAGCTGCACCAGTGCGGCCTGCCCAAGAAGATCGCGCTGGAGCTCTTCCAGCCCTTCATCATCCGCAAGCTCAAGGAGCACGGCCTGGCGGACACGATCAAGAGCGCCAAGAAGATGCTCGAACGCCGGGACCCGGAGGTCTGGGACATCCTCGAAGAGGTGATCTACCAGCACCCCGTGCTGCTCAACCGCGCCCCGACGCTGCACCGCATGGGCATCCAGGCGTTCGAGCCCGTGCTCGTGGAAGGCAACGCCATCCGCATCCACCCGCTGGTCTGCACCGGCTTTAACGCGGACTTCGACGGCGACCAGATGGCGGTGCACCTGCCCTTGTCCGTCGAGGCGCAGGCGGAAGCCCACGTGCTCATGCTCGCCACGCACAACATCTTCTCCCCCGCGCACGGGAACCCGATCATCAGCCCCAGCCAGGACATCGTGCTGGGCGTCTACTACATCACCGCGATGCCCGGCGAGAAGGACGTCAAGCCCGAGAAGTGCCCGCGCTTCAAGGACGAGGCTGAGGCCCTGCTCGCCTACGACGCCAAGAAGATCGGCATCCATTCGCCCATCATGGTGCGCATGGTCAAGGACCGTTTCTCCGGCATCGTCCGCGATCAGAAGGGCAATGTCGAGCCGATGCCCGCCAACCTCCGCATTGTCACCACCATCGGGCGTCTGCTCTTCAACGACATCCTCCGCGTGGGCATGCCTTACTACAACTGCGCCCTGGGCAAGAAGGGCTGCTCCCGCGTCATCGACGACACCTACACCTACCTCGGTCGCCCCGCCACCATCGAGCTGCTCGACAAGCTCAAGGAAGTCGGGTTCAAGCGTTCCACGCTCGCGGGCCTGTCCTTCGGGTTGACCGACCTGCGCATCCCCGCCAAGAAGGGCGAGCTCATCGCCGACACGCAGAAGAAGGTCGACCGTGTCGAGCGTGCCTTCGAGGCTGGCGCCATCACCGAGCGCGAGCGTTACAACCAGCTGCTCGACCTCTGGACGCACTGCGGCGAACTGGTCACCAAGGAACTGCTCAACGAGCTGAAGAACGACCGCCGCGACGAGAACAGCAAGCCCGTGCCCATCGGCACCACCGAGGGCCGCCTCTACCTCAACCCCGTGTGGCTCATGAGCGACTCGGGCGCCCGTGGCAACGTCAGCCAGATCAAGCAGCTCGCGGGCATGCGTGGCCTGATGACCAAGCCCAGCGGCGAGATCATCGAGACCCCCATCCTCGCCAACGCCCGTGAGGGCCTGTCCGTGCTGGAGTATTTCTCCTCGACCCACGGCGCTCGCAAGGGCCTGGCCGACACCGCCCTGAAGACCGCCGACTCGGGCTACCTCACCCGAAAGCTCGCCGACGTGGCGCAGAACGTCTTCGTCTCCGAGCACGACTGCGGCACGCGCAAGGGCGTCTCCAAACGCGCCACCTACAAGGGCGAGGAGATCGACGTGCCCCTGCGCGACTCGATCATCGGCCGCGCCGCCTGTGAGACCATCACCAACCCCATCACCGACGAGCAGATCGTCGGCGCCGGCGAGGTCATCTCCGACGAGGCTGCCCACAAGATCGAGCTCCTGGGCATCGACAGCGTCATGGTCCGGTCCCCGCTCACCTGCGAGTCCCGCAAGGGCATCTGCGCCCTGTGCTACGGACAGGACATGAGCACCGGCCAGCTCGTCGAGCAGGGCCTGGCTGTAGGCATCATCGGCGCTCAATCCATCGGCGAGCCCGGCACTCAGCTGACCATGCGCACCTTCCACACCGGCGGCGTGGGCCACCGCACCCTGGTCGAGACCGACTACCGCGCCCAGCACGGCGGGACCGTCAAGATCACCGACGCCAGCGAGGTCCCCGTCAAGGACGAGGACGGCAACGACGTCCTGGTCACTCTCAAACGCAACGGCGAGATCGCGGTCCTCGACGACAAGGGCCGCGAGCTGGAGAAGTACAAGATCCAGTACGGTTCGTACATCCTCGTCAGGAACGACGACAAGGTGAAGAAGGGCCAGGTGCTGGTCAAGTGGGACCCGCACCGCACGCCCATCCTCGCCGAGAAGGCCGGAAAGGTCCGCTTCGAGGACGTGGTGATCGGCGAGACCGTCCGCCCCGAGCAGGAAGCCGCCGCCGCCAAGACCAAGGGCAAAGCCGCCGCCACCACCGCCGGCGGCACCGCCCTGGTCGTCATCGAGCACAAGGGCGAGATGCACCCGCGGATCGTCATCGAGGGCGACGACGGCAAGATGCTCGACTTCCACTACCTGCCCGCCAAGGCGCGCATCGAAGTGAAGGAAGGCGAGATCATCCAGGCCGGTCACATGCTCGCCCGTCAGCCGCGTGAAGTGTCCGGCTCCAGCGATATCGTGGGCGGTCTGCCCCGCGTCACGGAGATCTTCGAGGCACGTAAGCCCAAGGACCCGGCTGTCCTGGCCGAGATCTCCGGCGTCGTCGAGCTCCGCAGCGACAAGCGCCGCGGCAAGATGACCATCATCGTCAAGAGCGATTCGGGCCTCGAAAAGGAGCACCACGTTCCCCAGGACCGCCACCTGCTCGTCCACACCGGCGACTTCGTCAACGCCGGCGACCCGCTCATCGAAGGTCCGCTCATCCCCCACGACATCCTCAAGATCAAGGGCGAGGAAGCCCTGCAGAACTACCTCCTCGACGAGGTGCAGAGCGTCTACCGCGCCCAGGGCGTGCAGATCAACGACAAGCACATCGAGATTATCCTCTGCCAGATGATGCGCAAGGTCCGCGTCGAAACGCCCGGCGACTCCAACCTCCTGCCCAACGAGGTCGTGGACAAGTTCCGCTTCCGCGAGGAAATCGAGCGTGTGGCCGAGATGGCCAAGGTCAAGGAACCCGGCGATTCCAACCTCCCCGTCGGCGCCATCCTCACCAAGAGCGAGTTCAAGGAAGTGATCGCCAAGATGGAGGCCGACGGCAAGGAGCCGCCCAAGGCTCTGCGCTGCAAGCCCCCCACCGCCAAGACCCTGCTCCTGGGCATCACCAAGGCCTCACTCCAGAGCGAGTCCTTCCTCTCCGGCGCTTCCTTCCAGGAGACCACCAAGGTCCTCACCGAAGCCGCCCTGGCCGCCCGCATCGACAAGCTCGAGGGCCTCAAGGAAAACGTGCTCCTGGGCCACCTCATCCCCGCGGGTACCGGCTTCAAGGACTACCAAGCCATCAAGGTCCGCAAGCTCGCCGAGCCCCCCGTGGCCGAGGCCCCCTCGCGCGAGGAGCAACTCGAAGAAGCCGTCGTCCTCGCCACCGCCGCCGGCGCCGAGCGACCCGAAGAGATCAAGACCACCGTGGGCGAGTCCCGCCTCGTCGCTCAGATGCTCGGCGAAATCGAGCCCGGCGCTCTGGTCGAGGGCGATCCCCTCGCCTCCCCCGAAACCCCCGGCAGCACCCCCGCTGCCCCCTGACGTCTGAGACATCCCGCGTCCCCCCCGAAAAACCCCAGGCCGGTCCACCCTGGGGCTTTTCATTGTCTGGCGTCACACGTCAAGCACGCCATCTCCCTCGAATCCGAGCCGGTCTGTCCTCAGCCCGGTGTCAACATCCAGCGACCATCGGCTTATCTGTCACCCCCGAAGCCAAAGCGCTTCCCGTCACTATTCGAGTCTAAACTTAAGGCTGAAGTATGCGCGGGGCGTTGCGGAGACCCGGTGGGCCTGGGACGTGTGGTTTGAGGCCTGGGTCCGCGGTACAGGTCCGAGGAGAGGAGTTGCGCGCTGCGACCTATGGGAGAGTTGGTTGGGCGCCGGATTGCCCTGGCAGGTCCGCAATGGCGCTGGCCCCGCTGTCCGTGCAGGCTAGGAACTATGGATTGCATGCCACTGGCAGATACCGCTCAGTGTCTGGGCAAGCGTTGGAACTTTTAACGTTTGACACGACCGTCGTCTCGGATACTCTCCTCGCGGCTGCCTCTCGACGTGAGTGGCAGGGGTGAGGGATCGATCCAAGCAACGGAGGTTGTCATGCCCGGCAAATTCGTCATTGCGCTTTCCAAGAACGGCCAGTTCATGTTCAGCCTTAAGGCTGTCAACGGCCAGAAGATCCTCAGCAGCGAGTTGTACACAAGCAAATCCGGCTGTGAGAACGGCATCGCTTCGGTGAAGAGCAACGCTTCGCTCGACGCCCGCTACGAAAAGAAGGTGTCCACCTCTGGCAAGCCCTTCTTTGTCCTCAAAGCCGGCAACCACGAGATCATCGGCACCAGTGAGCTGTACGAGTCCGAAGCCTCGCGCGACGCGGGCATCGATTCCGTCAAGACTCACGCCCCCGACGCCGAAGTCGAAGACACCACCAAGTCGTGACCCCGCCCGATCGAGGATAGGGGTTTTGCAGCTCCGCAAGTTGCACGAGCTTCGCGTCGAGTGGGCCTGGGCTTCGATGCACGGCTCGCCCACGATGTCACGCTGTTGATTCTCGGTGCGGCGGCGCTGCCCGTGGTTGAATCGCATCGGCCAGGTCGCGTTGAGGTGGAGCGACTCCCCGCGGGATTCAGTTCTGTGAGCGCTGGTCTGAGCTACAATTCCACATCCCATGAAACTACTGGTCAACGGCAGCGAACGCCAGATGGACCACCCGGCGACGGTGCGAAAGCTCGTGGAAGACCTTGGCCTGGCCAAGGCCGCGGTGGCGGTGGAGGTCAATCGTCACGTCGTCCCCCGTAAGCTGCAGGAGACGACCTCGCTCAAAGAGGGCGACGTCGTGGAAGTGGTCACGCTCGTGGGGGGAGGGTGAGCGGACCGCTGATTGCTGATGGATGATTGCTGATCGCGGAATGAAGAGGTAGAACACAGGGTCGCCAACTGAGCTCGCAGCTCTGACATCACCAATCATCCTTCATCGATCATCCATCATGACTCTCGACACGCCCCTGACCATCGCTTCCCGCAATCTCGCCTCACGCCTGATCGTGGGCACGGGCAAGTACTGCGACTATCCCACCATGCAGCAGTCGCTCGACGCGTCGGGCGCTTCGGTGGTCACGGTGGCGGTGCGACGCGAACGCCTGATCGACAAAGAGGGCAAGTCGCTGCTGGACTACCTCGACCTTTCTCGCTACACGATCCTGCCCAACACCGCGGGCTGCTTCACGCCGGAAGACGCGGTGCGCGTGGCACGGCTGGGACGCGAACTGCTCGAACAGCTCGACAACCCCGGCAAAGACTGGGTGAAGCTCGAAGTGCTCGGCGACAAGAAGACGCTGCTGCCCGACCCGCAGGGCACGCTCCTAGCCACGCGCGAACTGGTCAAGGATGGCTTTAAGGTCCTGTGCTACACCAGCGACGACCCGATCATGGCGTTGAAGATCAAGGAGGCGGGAGCGGCGAGCGTGATGCCCGCCGGCTCGCCCATCGGTTCGGGCCAGGGCGTGCTCAATCCCAACGCCATCCGCATCATCCTCGAACTCCTCAAGCAGGGCGACGCGAACTACCCGGTGATCGTGGACGCGGGCGTGGGCACCGCCAGCGACGTGACCATCGCCATGGAACTCGGAGCCGACGGCGTGCTGCTGAACACTGGCATCGCCCACGCCCGGGACGCGGTGATGATGGCGCACGCCATGCGTCACGCCACCGAGGCCGGTCGACTGGCTTACCTCGCAGGTCGCATCCCGAAAAAGCTCTACGCCACCGCCAGCAGCCCGTGGACCGGTGTGATCTCGTATATTCCCGGAGAGTGAACCATGCGCATCGCAATTCTCATGGCTGTGTTTGGGTTGGCGGTCAGCGGCGCCTGTGCAGCGGACATCGTTGCTGCCAACGCCCGCTTGGGCCGGGGCGTCAACTTGGGCAACGCGCTGGAAGCCCCGCGCGAGGGAGAATGGGGCGTCACGCTTGAAGAAGCTTATTTCAAGCTGATTCGTGACGCGGGCTTCGACAGCGTGCGTCTGCCGGTGCGTTGGTCGGCTCACGCCTTGACGGACGAGCCTTACACGCTCGAGGAGACTTTCGCGCAGCGCGTGGACTGGGCGATCGATCAGGCGCTGGCGCATCGATTGAACATCGTGGTCAACGTGCACCACTACGAGGAGCTGTTCAAGGACCCCGCAGCGCACCTGCCCCGCTTGGTCGGCCTATGGGAGCAGATCGCCCGCAGGTACAAGGATCGGCCGCGGGAGGTTTATTTTGAACTGCTTAACGAGCCTCACGGCAAGCTCCAAGGCCAGACATGGAACGACGCGATCCCTCCGCTGCTGGCGGCGATCCGCAAATCCAATCCCACCCGGCCGGTGATCGTGGGGACGGACCACTGGGGCAGCATCGCAGGTCTGGAGAATCTCAAACTTCCCGACGATGCGAACCTCATCGTCACCGTCCACTGCTACGACCCCTTCGAGTTCACGCATCAGGGCGCGGAATGGGTCGAGGTTGCCAAACAGTGGAGGGATCGTCGATGGGTCGGCAACGAAGAGGAGCAGACCCAACTGCGGGGACTGCTCGAGCGAGCCGCGGCGTGGGGCAAGGCGAACCATCGACCGATCTACCTCGGCGAGTTCGGCGCTTACTCGAAGGCGGACATGGACAGCCGCGTGCGCTGGACTCGATTCGTCACGCGCGAAGCGGAGCGACTGGGCATGAGCTGGTCCTACTGGGAGTTCTCCGCCGGCTTTGGCGTTTATGACCCCGCGAAGCGCTCCTGGCGTGCTCCGCTCCGCGACGCACTGCTCGCACGCTAGCCCGTCGGTAGCGGCTGCGGAGTCTGGGGCAGCGCCGGCATGAACGAGCCGTCGGAATCACCCCTGCTTCCAACTGTTAAATCGCCGCTTTTCTATAGATTTTCCTTAACATTTTACTTCGCCTGAGCGACATTCGAACCTTGGTGCGAAAGGGATAACACACCACCTCTGTGTTGTTTGTCGCTGTTCAGGTTCAATAGTCATTTATTACGGTGTGCTAGGGGGACCAGAAGATGCGCGGATCACGCCTTCGATCAACCATTGGGATTCGGCTGGCGGCGCTGCTCATAGGTCTGAGTGCCGGTCCCGCTTGGGCGGCGCAGACGGTGTACCTCGACTTCGATACTTACACCGGCGTCGATACGGGACCGGGCGGACCCAACGCCAGCGACTACGCCTATTCGCCTGCCGAGAAAGCCCTCATCAAGAGCGGACTGGAGGACATCTACGCGGGGTTCGGCGTCACCTTCGAGTTGACCATCCCGGGCAGCACTCACTCGACGGTGTACTTCAATTTTGGGGGCGGGCCCTATGGCGGAACTTCCGAACATATCGATTTTCTCAATGTCGATCCCGATGACGAGGCCTATGTACAGGCCAAGGATTTGCTCCCGGCATTTGCCATCCCCGAGACCTCCGCAAATATGGTCCAAGCCAGTGTCAACCTCGCTGCTCACGAGCTTGGGCACATCCTCGGGCTGCGTCACTTCGATTCGTTCGGCCCACCCCGCGGAGGCATCGGCGTGTCACCCACTGGATTCGACCCGGACTACCCAGGCCCCACCGGTGCATCCACCACCTCCTCACACGTCATGGCGCTGGCCTCCTCGGTCTCACTGAGCGGCGGGACACTGTTATCGCCCGACCTCTACTTCGGCTTCCGAGAGGCGATCAAGCTCTCAGCCATGGGCCTGGCGCCTGCCCCCGAGTTGCCGATGGTGTCGGGTTCGCCGCTCACCGCGCAGACGCTCGATTTCCACACGGTCTCGGTGTTCAATTCGATGGCTGGCAAACCGGAGGGCACGCGTTTCGATGCGCCCTTGTTCGATGTGGAGGCGGTGGCCATCGAAGGCACAATCTCGCCGACCCTCCTCGAGGGCATCCCGATGCCTCCCCTGCTCACCGATTACTACAAGTTCTTCGGCACGGCGGGCGAGATCGTTCAGATTGAAATCTTTTCCGACATCTTCAATTTCGTCAATCCCCCCGGCACCACACCGCGTTACGCCGACACCACCGATGCCGTGCTCTTCCTGCTCGACTCGATGGGGATGCCTCTGGATTACTACGGCGCGGGTGCGTTCAGCGACGACGAACCCGAATCGTTGGACCCCGTCCTGTTTGACGCGACGCTGCCCTACACCGGTTTCTACTTCATCGAGGTCGGGCCTCTCGATCCGTTCGTGCCCGAGCACGGCGGTGCGTACTCGCTATTCGTCTACAAGTACACGGTGCCCGAACCCACGTCGGCGATGCTGTTGGCTACAGGCGTGGGCGTCATGTTCGCTCGTCGCCGAACGTCCTCTCGTCGCATCGCTCAGCCCATCGTGTAAAAGAACTCTTCGCGCCCGATCTTGCCGCCAGCGATCGTGTAGAGCGCCACTTCCTCCATCTGCATGCGCTGACCCGCCATCGGGCCGACCTTGGGCGTGATGTCGTAGCTCAGCAGCAGCGCAAAGCGATCTTCGCCGTGCGGGAACGGGCCTTTTACGTCTCCGCCGTGGATCGTGTGGTTCTCCATCCACCAGGTGTTCTTGCCGCGCACCGCCTGCTTGCCGGTCATGGTGCGCGGGAATCCGGGGTTCTCCATCGCTTCCACGCTCACGATGTTCTCCGCGTAGAGCGTGTCGATGGCGCTAAGGTTCTCGCCCTTGCGGCAGAGTTCCGCCAGTTGCTGACCGATCTTCCTCGCTTGTGACATGAGAGGCTCCTTTGGTTGATGGGATGGATACTACAGAGAGACCGTTACAGTCTTGTGAAAGAAAAAACCCAGTTGCCGCAGGCAGCCGGCCCAGCCGGCGTTGTGCTCGCTGCGGTCCATCGGTCGTGTGATGCCCGCATGGGTGAGCACCAGTTCCGTGGCGGGCTTGCCGTCCACTTCGCAGTCGAAGAGTTCGATGGTGACGACCGAGTCGCGTGCCAGTTCCGGGTCGTGCTCCCAGCCCCAGGTGAAGACGATCTTTCGAGGCGGCGTCAGTTCGAGGAACTCGCCCACGCTGGCGAACTCCCGGGCGCCTTGCGTCATCGCCACACGGTATTTCCCGCCCACCCGAGCGTCAATCTCGCACGGACCGGGCTTCATCTCTTCACTGGCGCACCACCACGCCGCCCGTTGCACGGGGTCGAGCCAGGCGTCGTAGACCCGCTGGGGCGGAACGCGAAGCACCTTGTGGACACGCACGGAATCGGGGGCTGCAGGCTTAACCATGATTGGGTTTCCTTGGAGGGGAGGGTTCTTCGAGGTACGCCGCCAGATCGTCGAGCTTGGCGGACCAGAATCGGCGATAGCTTTCGAGCCATCGCTCCGCTTCTTCCAGGGGCGACGGACGCAACTCGCAATGACGGAAGCGTCCTTCACGTCGCTGGCGCAGCAGCCCCGCTCGTTCGAGCACGCGCAGGTGCTTGCTCATCGCCGGGGGCGAGAAGTCAAACGGCTCAGCCAGCTCCCCCACCGTCGCCGGCCCGCGCGACAGCCGCGCCACGATCGCCCGCCGCGCCGGGTCCGCCAGCGCCGCGAAGGCGGCATCGAGTCTTGGGTCGTCGTTAAACTTAACCATGTGGTTAAATATACACGCACACGCGCACCCTGTCAAGACCGGGAAAACAATCAGTGATCGAAGCCGGTCAGGTGCTTGAGCACTTCGCCCAGCGTGATCCCGCCGACCTGTTTTTCAAGGTCGCGTTTCTGTTCCTCGTAGCTGCCCAGCGTCGGGGGCGGAGTGAGTTGCGCGGGCACGTCGAGGTTGGCCTTCGACAGCGAGAGCGAACCGTCACCCGAAACGCTCACCACCCAGCGGCCCTCGCCCAGGCTGCGATACACCGCTTTGCCGTGCGCCGCGCTTTGATCACACCAGTCCACCTCCGCCAGCGACGGATCGATGAGCACGCCCTGCTCCGGAGGAGTCTTCGCGTCAAACACCCGGCGAATCCACAAGCGGCTGTCGATCACCGCGTAGTCCACATAAATCTCGCGTCGCGGGTCGAACGGCGTCTCGATCACGCGCAGCGTGCCCTCCGCGTTGCGCACGTGAACGCTCAGCTGGTTCTCGCGCACCACCAGCTCCGTCACCGCGGTGCGCCGCACCGCTTCGTTGTAGGTGCCGCGGAGCGATTCGTAGTCCCTGGTCAGCGACGCTAAGCGATCCTCGTAGACGCCGATGGTCAGGTCCGCCTTGACCAGGCGATACCCGACGTAGCCCACCAGGAGCATCAGGCCGACAACCAACGGGGTGGCAACCCATCGAGGCATGGCAAGTCCCTTGACACGTCCCGCCCCCATTATCGGCTGGCCACCGCCTACGCCGACAATCCCCCGCATCGACAACCACGCCCCACCGTGCTAATCTAACTCCCCTCGCAGCTGCATCGCAGCTTCAGCGGGCCGTTGGCGCAGCTGGCTAGCGCGCATCCTTGACATGGATGAGGTCACAGGTTCGAGTCCTGTACGGCCCATTAACCGTTTCTGGCTCCGGCACGGCAAGGGCTGCTGTCAGGCAATCTACGGGTTGCCCAGGGCTGAGGCGAGGCGGCGGTACCTGGGGTAGAGGTCGTCGTAGATTCTGTTGGCGGCGCGGTTGGGACGGTAGAGGATGGGATCGAGTCCGGGCGCGCCCTTGGCCATGGCGTGCATGGCCATGGAGGTGGAGGCGAAGCCGGTGGTTTTCTTGCCCGCAGCCAGGACGCCCAGGATCGCGGCACCCAGGGCTGGGCCTTGCTTGCTGGGGTGGACGGTGATGCGTTCGCCCAGAACGTCGGAGTAGATCTGCACGAGCAGCGGATTGTGGTGGGGCAGGCCGCCGGTGGCGAGGAAACGTCGGACGGGGACGCCGCCGTCGCGGAGCAGTTCGACGATCCATCGAAGACCAAAGGCGGAGGCTTCGAGCATAGCGCGATAGAGATGCTCGGGTTTGTGCGCCAGGGTCAGGCCAGCGAAGGCTCCGCGGAGCGAGCCATCCATGAGCGGAGTGCGGCAGCCGTTGAGCCAATCGATGCAGAGCAGGCCCTCGCAGCCGGGGGCGAGACTGGCGGCGGCGGCGTTCAAGGCGTCGAAGTTGTCGTGTCCGACCAGTCTGCGGCACCAATCGAAGGAGTCGCCCACAGCGGCTTGTCCGGTCTCGTAGCCGAAGTATCCGGGCAGGATGCCTTCGTAGACGACGCCCGCGACGCCGGGGATCAGACGTTCGACGCGGGAGTTAAGCATGTGGCAACTGCTGGTGCCCATGACCAGGACGAGAGTGGAAGGCTCGGCGACGCCCGCGCCGGGGACGCCCGCGTGAGCGTCTATGATGGCGGCGCTGACGGGGATGCCGGGGCTCAGGCTGAGCTTGGCGGCCCAAGCGGGGCATAGACCGCCGGCGCTCTGGCCCGGGGGCGTGGGCTTGCCGGGCATCTTGTCGCGGACGACGTGCTCGAGCTTCGGGTGCAGGGCGCGGAAGAAGTCCGAGGAGGGATAACCGGTCTGTCCGTTCCACATCGCCTTGTATCCCGCCTGACATGTGGACCGCGCCAGATCGTTGGCGTCCGAGCCGGTGAGCTGCCAGACGAACCAGTCGCCCGCTTCGAGCCAGACCTCCGCAGCGTCGTAGACCTCCGGCGCCAGTTCGAGCGTTTCGAGGACCTTGGGGAAGAACCACTCCAAGCCGATGGTCCCGCCGTAGCGTTCGAGCCAGGGCTCTTTACGCTCGCGTGCCAGGTCGTTGATGCGCTGCGTCTGGGACTTGGCGCCGTGATGCTTCCACAGTTTTGGGTAGGCCAAGGGAACGTTGCGGAAGCGATCGAGCAGACACAGCGGCGTGCCGTCGCGCAGCGTCGGGAGCATGGTGCAACTGGTGAAGTCCACGCCCAGGCTCATGACCTGCTGACCCTGAAGCTGAGCTTTTTCCAGAGCGTCGCGCACCGCCAAGGCTGCGGAGTCGATCCAGTCCTGCGGAAGCTGCAGGGCGTAGTCGGGCGGCAGCGGTTGAGACTGGCCCGGGAGCGAACGCGTGATCTGTCCGTGGGCGTATGGAGCCACCGCCGAGGCGCGTTCGACGCCCTGCAGGTCCACGAGCAGGGCGCGCACCGATTCGGTGCCGAAGTCCAGCCCCAGAGCGATGAGGTCAGCGCGACTCATGCATCACCTCGCGGCAGCGCGGACGAGGGTGGCGGCGTTCAGAGCCTGAGCCCAGGCGATGCCGATGGCGCAGCCGGCTAGACCCGCGGACATGTAGTGCACTGGCAGCGCCAGCGCCAGACCGGTGAGCCGAGGCTGAGTCGCGGCGGTGCCGTTGAGGTTGAAAAACGCCGCGAGCAGCGCGTTGGCGTCGGCGTAGCCGGTGAACGTCCAGGCGTAGGCCGCCATCGCCACGAAGGCCGGCGCAAAGCACGGGCCCACCGGGTTGGTGCCGGGCAGGACCGATTGACTGACCAGTCCGCCGACGGTGAACGCCAGGATGAGTCCCCAGGTGATCTGAGCCGCGTCGCTGGAGCGAAGCAGCCCATGCGCCAGAGCGGCGGCGACGGCGGCGCAGAGCGCCCCGGACGCCAGGGCGTTGAGCCCGGGCAGCCTCATCTGCGTGTCCACGCCCAGATGATCGTCGAAACGAAGCGCGGGATATCGGGCGCGCAGCGGCGAGCGAAGCTTTCCGATGATGAGCATCATGACCACGACGCCCACCTGCCAGAGCAGGACCTCAGCCATGAGGCGCAGGTAGACGCCGGGCAGGCTTCCTTGCGAAGCGGCGCGGAGCAGCACATCGTCGATCGCTCCGCCGCGCCACGCCAGGACCGCCAGCGCCGCGGCGACGGCGAAGACGCCCGAGAGCGGATGGCCGCACGCCGAGGCCACCACGCCCAGCAGCAGCGCCGGGACGCCCGCCCCGGCCACCAGCAGCAGCGACATCACCGCGTGCTGCCACCCGTCCGCCAGCAGGCTCAGCCCCGAGCCCTGGTCCGCCACGCGTAACAGCGGAAGGATCGGCAACCAACACGCCGCCCCCGCGATCGCCGCCGCGGTGATGACCAGCCGTTGTCGGATATTCGGGAACATGCGTGAGGTCTTTCAGAAAACCCGCGGGTGACGCAGATATCACAAATCAAATACAAGAAAACCTTGACAGGATGACAGGATGAGTGCGTGGATCAAACTCGTTTCTTGATCCTGTGATCCTGTCAGAAAATGTATTGGCTTGAATCCGTATCATCTGCGTGATCCGCGGATGGTTTTCCTACATCCAATCCATGAGATCAGCCGCGAAGTAGGTCACGATCAGGTCCGCGCCGGCGCGTTTGATGGCGAAGGTGGATTCGAGGACGGTCTGCTTGAGGTCCAGCCAGCCGCGCTGCGCCGCCGCGTGAAGCATGGCGAACTCGCCGCTGACGTGGTAGGCCGCCACCGGCAGCCAACAGCTCTGCCGCACCTGCTGGACGATGTCGAGGTACGCCATCGCGGGCTTGACCATCACCATGTCCGCCCCCTGCTCGATGTCCGCTTCCAGTTCGGTGCGCCACTCGCGTGATCGGCGGTAGTCCATCTGGTACCCGCGCCGGTCGCCGAACTTCATGCCGCCCTCGCTCGCTTCGCGGAATGGACCGTAGAAGCTCGACGCGTACTTGATGGCGTAGGAGAGTATCGCCGTGTCCTGAAAACCATCCCGGTCCAGTGCGGTGCGGATCGCTCCGACCATGCCGTCCATCATGCCCGATGGCGCCACCACGTCCGCGCCGCACCTGGCCTGAACCACCGCTGCCTTCCCAAGATTCTCGAGCGTGGCGTCGTTGCGCACATGACCTGTCGGCACTTGACCACTCGGCCACCCGGCCTCCTGGCCACTTTCCCCCAACACCCCACAGTGGCCGTGCTCGGTATATTCGCACAGGCACAGGTCCGCGTAGAGCAGCACGTCCAAACCCGCCTGACGCACTTCGCTCAGCAGTCGATTCACAGGGGCGTCGGGGTTCCAGGCGTAGCTGCCCTGCTCATCCTTGGCTTGCGGTGGAGTGACTCCAAAGAGCAGGAACTGCTTCAGCCCGCGCTGCGACAGGCTGCGAATCCGCTGCAGCGCCTCGGCCACCGGCAGCTGACTGACCCCGGGCATTGAGGCGACCGCCACCGCCCCCGGCTTATCGCTCACAAACATCGGCAGAATAAGGTCCTTGGGCGCGACCGTCACGTCCGCCACCGCCTCCAGAAGCAGGGCCTTGCCGCGCAGCCTGCGAGGTCGATGAGCCGGGTATCGCCCGTAGGCCATCGCCGCATGATAAGTCGGATCAGGCCAGGATCGCAAGCAGCCAGCAGGGACAATGCCCGGTGAGCCTACGTTGGACGTCGATGGACGCGGATAGGACACGAAACTCATCGATTTCATCGGCGGCCATCGGCGGTCACTGTTCATTCTGCGTTTTGCGGTCTCAAATCCCCCAATCCCCCTTGACGCCCCACGCCCGATCGGTTAGGATCCGTTAGCTGAGTGCGGCTGACCCTGTCCCGGTTGTATTGGGGACCTAAGAACGGGCGAGCCGATCGATTGTGGGGCGCGTGCGGTTCCTTCCCTCCTGACAGCGTTATTTTTATTCCCTTTATCTATCTCCAAGCACGCCGCCTGAACGTCGATCCTTTCGCCCTTGATGGCGCACTCACATAGGTTGGTTTCCGGGGTAATCAATTCCGTGGGGACGCTGCTGGTGCTTGGTATCAGCCAGCGTGGTTCAACGTGAGGCGTCAACGGGACGAGTGTTTCGTCCCACGTATGGTCGGGTTGTCCAACCCGCAGCGAAAGGGCACCGCCGCAGGGGTCGGCTAAACCAAAGTCCTGCATTGTCCGTCATCCGGTTTAGCCCGCGTTGGGCTGGACCGACGACCGACCCCCCAAAGCGAAACTCCCTGTCGCTGAACCGTCAACGCCGCTGTTACGCGGCTGAGACTGGGCTTGGTCCGCTCCGACCGAGTTTCTTTCCCCTATGGGAGTCCCTGTCATGAAGAAGCGTTTTGGTTTCACCCTCATCGAGCTGCTGGTGGTGATCAGCATCATCGCCCTGCTCATCGGCATCCTGCTGCCCGCCCTGGGCGCTGCACGCCGATCCGCCAACAAGTCCAAGAACGGCACGCAGGTGCGCGGCATCGCGCAGAACATGACGGTGTACGCCTCGGCCAATGGCGACGTCATGCCCGCCGATGGCTACACCGGCCCTACCGCTGCCACCACCGTGGTCAACCTGCTCACCAAGCCCGGCACCGGCGACCTGAGCGTCGAGCTGCTCATCAACCCCCTCGACCAGAGACCGGCCTCCCTGCCTGCGGGCGGCAGCATCGCTAGCAACCCGACCAACGGCGGTAGCGTCCAGCTCTCGTACATCATCCTCCAGACGGACCACCCGAAGTATGACGCCAACGTCGACACCCTGACCCCGCTGCTCGCCGACCGCGCCGCGGACGGCCCCAGCGCCGACTCCTCCGATTCCGAAGACGGCTCGGTCTGGGATAGCACGGACTGGGAAGGCCACGTCGGCTGGGGCGACGGTCACGTCTCCTACGAGCAGCCCACCGCTTCGGGCCGCGCGGTTCTGCCCACCAGCTTCTCCACCAGCGCTGTCGAAGTGATCGGCGGCAACACCTTGACGCAAGAGTAATCCCGCCCGCAACAACTCGATCACCCGAGGGTCGGCTTCACCGCCGACCCTTTTCTTTTGGTGGGTCCACGCCCACGGACGTGTAACTCGACAGGGTGTCCTCCATGCTACGGATGAGCTCGGGTTGCCCCAGTTGCTCGGCGCGTCGCAGCGCCTGCTCCGCCAAGGCGCGAGCCTCGGGCAGACGCCCCAGCGCAGCGTGGACCGCCCCGGCTGCGTCGAGCACGCGCACCGAGGTGGCCGGGTCCAGCGCTTCCCGCTCGACCGCCTCGACCAGCGGCTGGATCAGCGTCATCGCCTCGGCAGGGTCGCGCAGCGACGGGTCTGCGGTCGTGGTCAGTTCACGAACGAGCATCAGCAGCGCCACCGTGTCGCTCTCGTCTTGCGCCATCCGCCGCAGCTCGCGCAGGGCGTCCCCGACCCGACCAGCGCTCCGCAGAGCGGTGACCCATCGGTGACCCAGGGCGCGGTCCCAAGGCCGAAGCTGCATCGCTCTGGACCAGGCGACTTCAGCCTCGCCCCAGCGCGCCTGGCGCGCTCGCACCTCTCCGAGATTGACCCACGTTCCAGCGTCCGAGGCGTCGATCCGCGCCGCGGTCTCCAAGGCCGCAGCCGCTCGGTCCAGTTGACCCAGCCGCGCCGCGGCAAAGCCAATCCCGCGCCACGCCAGGACGTGGCCCGGCTGCGCCCGCACCACGGGCGTCAGGACCTCCTGTGCCTGCTCGAATCGTCCAGCACTGTTGAGCAGTCCCGCCCAGACGACCCGCGCCTCGTGGTCCGCCGGGTCCAGTTCCACGGCGCGCTGCGCCCAGGCCAGGCCCTGCTCCAGCGCCCCCTGCTTCGCCACCAGTTCAGCCGCACGACACAACGCCCCACCGTGGTCCGGGTCCAACTCCAGCGCCCGCAGGTAGGCACGCTGCGCATCGGACGTTTGATCCATCACCTCCAGGAACCATCCCTTGCGCGTCCAGAGCACCGGCGACTCCGGGTGCAGCCGCAGCGCCAGATCGATCACCTCGATCGCCTGCGGCAATCGCTCTTGACGCGCCAGCAGCAGCGCATAGTTGTTCGAGCCGGTCAGATCCCCGGGTCGCCGCTCAAGGAATCGGCGATAGTGCCGCTCGGCCGGCGCGTCCAGACGCAGAGCAGCGTAGGCGTCGGCAAGAGGCAGGTGCGAGAGATACGAAGTCCCGGGCATGCCCAGCGAACGAAGAAAATAGCGCACCGCGGTGGCGTGATCGCCCTTGTGGTGATGCACCAGACCGATGTTGTGCACCGGGACGTAGAACTGCGGCGCCAGGCGCGACGCCTGCGTCCACGACTCCAAAGCGCCGTCGATGTCGCCGGCGCTGTGCCTGGCTTTGCCCAGCGCCAGGTGCGCCTTGGCGTTGCCCGGCGTGGCGATCACGTTCTTGCTCCAGAGCACCGCGGGGTCGTGGTAATCGGCATTGCGATGGCGCGTGGCCCAGCCCAGCCCCAGCGCCGCCGCCAGCAGCAGGAACATCAACGTCGGTCGCACGCACCGCCCATCCGGATCGGTGCGCCAGAGTCGAGCGCCACAGTCCAGCAGCGCGACCGTCGCGGTGACCAGGCCCGCCAGCGCCGCCGCCAAGGGCAGATACATGCGATGCTCCACCGCCGGGTCCGCGATGGGCAGAAAGCTCGACGTGGGCGCGAGGATGAGAAAGAAAGCTGCGCCCACGACCCCCAGCGGATGGCCCCGCTGCACAGCAAACGCCGACAGGACGCCCATCGTCACCACGAGAATCATCGCCGGCAGCAGCGTGGCGACGTCGAATCGCAGCGGCCAGTCGTAGTCCAGGCACAGCGTCCCCGGCCAGAGCGTCAGCGCCAGGTAGTGGGTGATCACGCTGGGCTGATTGAGGAAATAGCCCAGCCAGTGAAGCGTAGGCACATCGAAACCCGCCGAGGCCGACTCGCCCCCACGCAGCGCCTCTCCGAAGCTCAGCAGGCGCAGCAGCAGCAGCCACGAGGCGCCCATGCACAGGTACAACCACCAGTTCCGTTTGATCGCTGACCACCACGAGCCGCTGACGAACGTGCGGTCGTAAATGAAAACCAGCAGCGGCGCGGTGACCACGATCTGCTTGGTCGAGATGCCCAGCAGACAACACAGCCCCGCCAGGACCGACCAGCCCCGGGCGACGCGACCCGTGCTCGTCATGGCGAACGAAGCGGTGAGCAGGGTGAGCAGATAAAACAGGCTCGCCATCGATTCGGCGCGCTGGATGACGTAGGTCACCGCCTGCGTACACAACGGATGCACCAGCCAGAGCAGCGTGACGGCGAACGCCAATCCGTGAGCGGTCACGCCGCTGCGGGGCTGATATCTCATCAGCCCCAACGTGCGAAGGAGCAGCGCGTAAAGGCTCAGCCCCACCAGGAGGTGCACGAGCAGATTGAACACGTGGTAACCCTCGACGTTCAGCTGGCCGATCTGGTAGTTGAGCGTCAGCGAGAGCGTCACCAACGGGCGAAGGTCGTTGAGATAAAACAGCGGCGAGTGCCAGGATCGGATGGCGGGGTTCTCGACGATCTGGAGGATGTCGTCGAAGACAAAGGCGCCGCGGAGGCTGTTGGCGTAGACCAGCGCGCCAGCCGCCAGGAGCAGCCAGGGGAACAGTTTGGGCCAGCGGATGGTGCGCGGCTGACTCGTCGCTTGGGGCACGAGGTCATTGTAGCGGTGGGACGAAAAAGCCCGCGCCGGTGAGGCGCGGGCTTGGGGTGATGTCGAGTCTGTCCAGCGTCGTGCTTACGCCAGCCAACGGATCAAGAGGTCCTGTGTGTCGATGTCGCCCAGCGGGAACTCGACCTGAGTGAGCTCCTTGGTTCCCAGCTGCAGCAGTTGCGTGAGCAGGACTGAGGTGGGCGCGTAGGCCATCAGGCCTGCGCCGAGGTTCTCGTCCGCGAACGTCAGGTCGTCGTTGTCCGGGTCGTCGCTCTCGAGGATGAAGTCGAAGAAGCTGGTGGGCTGATGGTTCAGACCCAGGAGGTGGCCCAACTCGTGCGCCGCGATGTTGGCGAAGATGTTGCTGTACTCCTCGAGCAGGTCCTCGACGGTCACCGCGGTGCTCAGCCCGTTGAAGTTGCCCTGGACGAGGATGGCCTCGTCGGCCTTGTCGAGGTTGGCCAGGTCGATCTGGTTGGCCTCGCCGAACACGTCCTCCACGTCCTCGTTGGCGGTGTCGCCGATGAAGAGCGTGGTGAACAGCGTGCCCGGGGGGAGCATGCCGTCGTCGATGGCTTCGGCGGGGTTCATGGTCGTGAAGTAGAGCCCGCTGCCCGCGGCGTTGAAGGTCGCCCAGTCGCCCGCGTCCTCGATCTGGCCCACGGTCAGCCCGCCGCCGGGGTGCGAAGGCGAGGTGTTCAGGAAGATGCTCACCATCTTGTCCAGGACGCCCTCCACGCCCATCCCGCCGTGGAACAACTCGTCTTCCAGGCCCGTGAGCAGGCTGTCCAGATCGCCCGCGACGAACTCGGTGAAGGTGATCTCAGCGCCCTCGACCGGGGTGAAGCGGGTGGTGGTGCCGCCGGTGATGTTGAGGTAGACCAGTTGCTTGGGCGGGTTGTCCGCGTTGTTGACGTAGGCGATCTGCTGATCGCCGGCGGGCAATTGCAGCGAACCATCGACCAGAGCCACGCCCAGTTCTGCCGCCAACGCCAGGTCGCTCGAGGCGAGCGTGACTTCCAAGCGGTAGCCGAACGCCGTCGTGCCCTGCCCGGCGCCGTCGCCCACAACCGCGATGTAGTACTCGCCCGCTTCGGGCAGCTCGAAGGCGGCGAAGAGGTCGGCGTCGGGGTCGAAGCCCTCGCTGTTCTCGTGTCGAGCCACCAGCTCGAAGGTGTCGTCGGTCGTGGTGAGCGTGCCCTGGTCGTCGCGGAGGAACAGGCCCAACTGCACGTTCGAGGGCAGCGAACTGCCGCTCACCGGGTCCACGTCGATGGCCAGGTACTGACCGGACAGGCCGTCCACGCGGTAGAGGTCCGCGTCGAAGGGGCTGCCGTCGACGTTGTCGCCGATCTCGCCGAAGACCAGCCGGGTGGGCCCGTCGAGGACGACCGTCAGCGGGTCGGCGTCGATGGCCTGAGGCGGGGTGCCCACGAAGATGCCCGGCGCGTCGCCGACGCTGAAGACCGCGGTGAAGTCTCCGCCCTCGGCGCCGTCGGGGACGATGGCGGCGTCGCCGTCGAGGATCGTGCCGCGGACGTCCTCGCCCACGTCGTTGACGCCGTCGAGGTTCAGGTCGCGGTCGATCGAACGCAGACCCGAACGGTCGTAGATCGCCGGCAGGCCCAGGTCGCCACTGAGCGTGACCTCCGGGTCCAGCCCGACGAAGCCGGGGTTGGTCCTGGAGACCAGCAGCACGCCGCGGTCGTTGCCGCCCACGTCGGTCAGCGTGGAGTAGCTCAGGGTCACGTCGCTGACGATCTGTCCCAGGCTCGAGGCGATCGTCACAGTGCCTTGGGTGTCCGAGGCGTCGTTGAGGTCGCCGTCGCCATTGCCGTCCACCGAGACGGTGAACGCAGCGCTGTTGAGCTGCTCGGAGAAGACGAAGCGGATCAGGCCGTCGTTGATCAGCTCGGCCGAGAGCACCGTGGGGGCTCCGAGCGGGTCGCCGTACTGCCGCGTGGTGAGGTTCTGCAACTGAGGCCCGGTGACGCGTCCGACGCTGTCGGCAGCGGTCAGCAGCGCGGGGCGATCGGCGGCGGAGCTGGTGATCAGGCCTCGGAGATTGACCGTGCCCAGGGCGCTTCGGAACGCGCCGCCGGCGTCGGCGGAGTCCGTGGCGCTGATCTGAGCCGCCGCCGCGTTGCCGATGAAGGCGCGCAGGTCCGTGGGCACGCCGGGCCCGAAGACGACGTTGGGCAGCACACCCGCCGCCAGCACGCTGTCGATGTAGTCCCTGCTGAAGGTGGCGGTGGTGAGCGAGCCGCCGAAGATCACGTCGTCGGCGGTGTTGTACACGCCGTCCTGGCCGATCCACACGCCGATGGAGAACAGGGCGTTGGTGGCGTCGCCGGTGACGTTGAGCGTGCGAGCGTCGCGGCCGATGGCCAGCACGCCGTCGGTGACCGTCGCGAAGGTGGCGGTGTCCACATTCCCGAAGCTGTGGATCAGGCCCATGTGGGTGCCGCCGACGTTGAGCGTGGTCAGGCGATTGACTTGCAGCGAGCTGCCCGCGGCGGTGCCGCCGGTGATCGTGACATTTCGCGCCGCGCCGCCGAGCACCACGCCGGCGCTGGCGGAGAGCAGACCCCTGACCGTGAAGGTGGACGCCAGGCCCAGGTCCGCGCCGCCGGCAAAGTCGCCGGTGCTCGTGACCGCGCCCGCCTCGCGCGTCACGCTCAGGTTGCCGCCCGAGGAGACCGAGCCTGCGGTGAACGTGCCGAGTGTGAGCGCGGTGAGTTGTCCCGCGAAGACGCCGCTGATCACGACCGAGGGCAGGCCCAGGCCCGCCGAGAGCAAGCCGGTGACCAGGACGTCGCCCGTGAGCGCGAACCGCTGAAGGTTCTGTCCCGCCAGCAGACGCCCGGCGAAGTCCCCGCCGGTCTGCGTGAAGGAGGCGATGCTGGTGAGCGTGGCCAGGGTGCCGGTGAAGTCGCCGGTGACGGTGACGCTGCCGATGGTGTTGCCGGTGGCCTCGATGCGTCCGGCGAAGTCGTCGCCGCCGGTGATCCTCACGGTGCCCAGCGACACCGCGGTCAAACCGCTGGAGAAGGGCCCCGCCAGCGCCGCGTTGAACGTGCCCAGAGCGTCCGCGTCGGTGTCGAAGGCACGCAGCACCGCGTCCGCGGGGTCGTAGGCGAAGGCCACCACGTTGTTCGTGTTGACCGTGCCGCGCTCGAACAGCGTGACCGCCACCGCGTTGGTGGCGTCGATGCTCACCACCGTGCCCAGCACCGCGTCCAGACCCAGCAGTTGGCCAGAGGCGGAATCGAAATCGATGTCGAGGATGTCCAACGCCTCAGCGCCGTTGCTCACCACGCCGCGCGCCGCTCCGCCCTGAGGCAGACCGTCCACCGGAGCGGTCAGGTCGAACTCGAAGAGCCGACCGCTGGCGTCCACGACAAAGGCGTGGCCCAAGCCGACCGTGTCGATCGCCAGGCCGCGGACATTCGTGGTCAGGGGCGTGCCCGCCGCGTCCGCCGAGAGTTGCGCCACGCGGGTGGCCTCACCGGTGAGGGTGTCCACCATGAAGAGCGTCTGCACCGCCTCGCCGGCGCTGCGGAAGAGCTGCCCACCCGCCGCGTCCGCGTCGTACGCCAGAGCCGCACGCACCGATCCGGTCTGGCCCAGGGCAAACACGTCCAAATCCGTGCTCACCACGCCGCCGGCGTCCAAGGCCTGACCGGCGCCGGGCGCCGCGACGTCAAAGGCGATCATCTGGGCGGTCACGCCGTCGTTCGTCAGCGCGATCACCGTGCCCAGGGCGTCGAAGCCCGCGCCGATGATCGTGGTGTCACTGCCGCCGACCTGCACCGTGCCTACCAGCGACTGCGTGGCGGTGGCGGCTGCGCCCGTGCCGGCGAGTGTCAACTGCACCAGTTCGTCCGCTGCGCCGTTGCGACGGATCAGGAACAGGTCGTTGTTGTCGTTGCCGTCGCCGTCGTCACGGACGAACATCGCGCTGTAGTCGGAGGTCACGCCCCCGCCGTCGAGCCTGACGCCCGGGAAGGTGGCGTTGGTGAAGTTGGTGGCGCGGATGACCCCGTCGTTGTTGGCGTCACTGGTTTCGAGTTCCACCAGCGCGACGCTGGGCGCCTCGGCGCCGCCGCCGTCTCGGTCGCTGACCAGGCCGTAGAGCTTGCCCGTCTCGGCGCTGAACGCCAGCGCCAGGAAGTCGCCGGTGAACTTCTGGTTGAAGACGGTGCGCACCTCGCCCAGGACGGTGGCCACGCCGGTGTCAGGGTTGATCGAGATCAGACGGTCGAACCCGGTGCTCGAGTCGATCGCCACGGTGAGTCCGGCGTCGTTCTGCGCCAGCGTCGCGAGGACAGCGCCGGGCAGGATCGCCCCGACGTCGATCACCGGGGCGTAGTCGGCGACGCTGGCCACCGCCCACAGATCGTCGGAGGCGTCGAAGTCGATCCCGGTGAGCGTCAAGCCGTCGCCGGTGGCGGCGTCGGTGACGCTCAGGGGTCCGCTGAGCACAGCGCCGGTGTCGGGGTCGACCCGGGTGATGGTTCCCGCGACGCTGTCAAAGACCCAGAGGTTGCCCGCGGAGTCAACCGCCATTCGGGTCACGTCGCCGGTGGGTGCTGCGGCTCCCAGGGCGAAGATGCTCGTGGCCGAGCCGCTGGCGATGGTCAGGTTGGTCACCGCACCGCCCACGACCAGGCGTGCGTCGCCCAGGTTGCGCAGCGTCATGGTCGCGACGCTGCCGCCGATCTGACCGAAGAGGCCCTCGCCGATGTCGCGGACGCTAAAGGTGTTGATCGGGCCGTCGATCCACAGGCCGATGTCGCCCGCCACGCCCAGCAGATCGCCGTCGAAGCGGAACGTGCCCAGCGGGGCGTCGTCAGCCCCGAGCACGCGGCCGATCCCCACGTCGCCGGGCGTGGAGGTGGTGATCGTCACGGTCGTGGCGCTGGTGGTGCCCAGGAGCACCAGCGTGTCCACGAGATTGTCCGTGTCCACGCCGGCCTCGTCGCGCAGCTGCACCGAGCCGGGGCCCGAGATGGTGATGGTCAGCGTGTCGCCGCTGAGGGTGGTGTAGACGAGCGGCGTGCCGGAAACGGCTGTGCCCACGAGCGTCTCCAACGGGACGACGGTGGAGAGGTCGCCCGCGGTGACGCTGTAGGTCAGTCCAGAGACGATCGTGCCACCGGCGAGCGTGGCGGAGTTGCTGGTGATCGGAGCGTCGGAGAAGACGCGACTGCCCGCGCCGATCGCGCCGCGCAGGCTGGTGATCCTGCTGTCGCCGCCGGTGACCGAGTCCAGGAGGGTCGGCACGGACCAGTCGCCCGCGGCGCCCGGCGCGACGCCGGCGGTGATGCTCGAACCCGTGGCGGTGACGAAACTCACCGGGCCCATGTTGCCGCGGAGCAGCGTGGCGTCCACGCGCGCCGCGTCGCGGTCCGCCATGAGAGTCAGGTCGAGCACGCCCGCCAGGATGTCGTCGATCGCTCCGCCCTGGAGCACCAGACCGGAGGAGAGCGAACTGTCGAGCACCGTGGTGCGGACGTTGGCCGAGCCGACGTCGCCTCCCGAGGCGATGATCGATTGAGCGACACTGTTGGCGGAGAAGCTGCCGAGTCGTCCCTGACGCCGCTTGCCCGCGTCGTATTCGCCGGTGGCGGCCACGCGGCTGGCGCCGACCTGCACCAGCGACGCCACGACCGCGCCGGTGACGGCGAGGGTGGTGATGTCCATGCCGGCGATCACGTTGGCGCCGGAGAGCGAGGCGGCGGAGATGCGGGCAGCGGAGAGGTCCACCAGGAGGTCACCGGCGATGTCCGCGGCGGTGAGGCTGCGCAAGTTCTGACCGACCCCGAGCGTGGTGCCAGCCAGGAGGCTGCCGGTGATGTTCACGGTGGTGTCGGCGTTGATCGAGATGTCGCTTCCCGCGCCGCCGAGCGAGCCGCGCACGGTGAGCGTGGTGCCCGAGGCGTTGTAGCCCGCGGTGATGTCGCCCGCGGCTGAGCCGGTGACGTTGAGCGTGCCCAACGAACCAGCGGTGATCGAGGCGCCGTCGGCGATGCTCCCGCCCACGCTGGCCGACCGCAGCAGCCCGGTGACGGTGATGGTTACGCCGTCGAAGATCGAGCCAGCGACGTTCAGGGTGTTCAGCGCCGCCGCGACGATGCTCAACGGGTTCACGCCGTCGCCCAGGTCCGACCCGGTGATGGTGATGCTGTTGATGGTTCCGCGCGGCGCCGAGACGGAGCCCTGGATGTCGCCGTTGCGGACGGAGACCGAGGCGATGTCGCCCAGCGTGCTCGAGACGGAGCCCGTGGGGGTGATCGAGCCGTTGGTGATGGCCAGGGAGCGGATGTTCGAGACCGCCAGGAGCGCACCCTCGAGGTCGCCGTCCATCAGGGTGAAGGTGCCCAGCTCGCGCAGGACGGTGATCAGGCCCGTGACGTTGCCGTCGGTGACTCGGACGGTGGTGGCGTTGCCGCCCACGCGGAGGTCGCCGGTGAGGATGTCGTCGAGAGAGGCGGGGTCAGCGGTGACGGTCAGCGAGCCGAGATTGCCCTGGACTTCGAGGTTGCCGTTGAGCTCGCCGGTGATCATCGCGGAGTTCAGGTCGCCCAGGACGCGGACGGTGAGGTTGAGCTGCGCCCCGTCGTGGTCACGGTCGGAGCCGACGATCAGGCTCTGCAGATGGCCCTGCACGAGCAGTTGCTGGCCCGGGGCGCCCAACGAGCGTCGCGCCTCGATGGTCCCAGCGTTGCCGTCGATCACGACGTCCTGCGTGGGGGTGAAGCTGCCGCCGAGCGTCATGCGTGTGAGGGCGCGCTGGGTGCCGGTGAGTCCTGCACCGTTGATGGTCAGTGCGCCGACCATGTCTCCGCCGATGGTGACGGTCCCGATGCTGACGTTGGCCAGGACCGAGCCGATCAGGTCGCCGGTGATGTTGAGCGAGGCGATGGTGCCGCTGGGTCCGGTGGCTGCGAGCGAGGAGCCGCCGCTCAGGTCGCCGGTGATGGAGACAGGCCCCAGCGGTCCAGCGATCTGGAAGGACGAGTCGGTCACGCTGTCGCCGGCGCGCAGCGAACCTAAGCGACCGGTGGTGATGGTGGATCTCTCGATGCCCGCCAGGGTCTGAATGCCCGCGATGGCGTTGGCGTAGTTGATGACGCTGGGGAGGAACGGATTGGTGCTGAGGATGTTGTAGGCCTTGACCGTGCCCAGGTTGCGGTTGCCGGTGGCGGTGATCTGGTCGATCACGCCGCCGATCAGGCCCGCGGAGAAGGTCGAGGTGGTCTGCATGAAGATCGACAGATCGTTGGCGAAATCCAGGGGCAGGCCCGAGATCGGGTCGAAGGTGTAGTTGGTGCTGAACTGCGAGGAGCGTGAGAAGGAGCCCAGGGCGATGGGCTGCCCGGTGCCGGTGGCGGTGATGTTCCCGGTGTCGGAGCCGGCCTGGAGCGTGACGAGCCGGATGCCGTAGCCGCCCGCGGTGATGTTGCCGATGCGTCCCTCGCCGACGGTCTCGATGTCGGTGGCGAGCAGACCGAAGCTGCCCACGGTGACGTTGCCCACGTCAAAGGCGAAGATGCGAGTGCCGAGGATGCCGCCGGTGCCCGAGACGGAGATGCTGCCGATCTCGAGTGTGGGACTGCTCACCGTGCCGCCGGGCTGATCCAGGTAGATGGCGCCGCCGGAGATCTCGCGCGAGTCGCCGATGTCCGAGGGCACGAGGATGTCCGCATTGATGATCGACCCGTTGACCAGGGCGATCTCGTCGATGGCGGTCTGACTGACAATGTCGCCGCGGATGTCCGAGCCGCCGGCCACCGGGCCGTTGCTCTGGTTGACGACCCTGCGGATGACGCCCTGGGCGTAGATGCCCGAGAGGGCCACCTCGCCGTTGCCGCTGTAGGTCAGTCCCTCGCCGATGTTGACCAGGCCCACGGTCCCGGTGATGAACAGTGGAGCGACGACGCCCTCGATGGCGGCGAGGTTTTCGCCGGGGATGTCGTTGACGTTGTCGTTGGCGATGATCTCCCGGACGGAGCCGCCGATGAGCAGGTTGCCGATGCCCGCCCTGGCGCGTGCGCTGACGAGATCGCCCGCGACCACCACGCCGATCTTCTGACCCAGGAAGGGATAGGCGTCGCCGCCCGCGATGGTGGTGCGGGGCAGGACCGCCGCTCCGGTGGCGCTCTTGGCCAGCCCGATGGTGTGGGCGGAGAGATTGCCCACGGAGTCGGCCACGACGTTGACGACCTCGCCGCGGGTGTTGTTGGTGATGTTGACGATGTTGCCGCCCTGCACGCTCAGGATGTCCACCGGTCGGTTGCCGGTGATGGCGACGGAAAGGTTGTCGCCGGTGGTCGCGATCACGGGCAGACCGTTGGCGTCCAACGTCACGTCACGACCGCTGCCGTTGAGGATGAGATTGGTGATATCGACGGGCTGGTTGTTGGCCACGCCCGAGCCGGTGATGTTCATGCCACCCGCGGAGGAGGTCAGCCGGATCGTGACCGACCCGCCCGACCCGGGGATGCCGTACCCAAGCCACGTCAGCGACCCGGCGCCGATCAGGCCGTCCTCGAGTGTGCCGCTGCCCGGGGCCACGGTGATCTGCCCGCCCGAGTCGTCCACGATGTTGATGCTCTCGCCGGGCGAGAAGGTGATGGCCTGGATCTGCGCCACGCCGAACTGGGTGTTGGTCCAGACCTCGGCGCCTTCCGGGACGTTGATGTAGCGGACATTGCCGCCCAAGCCTGTGTCGATGATCGGGCCGCCATTGGTCCCGGTGCCGAAGTCGCCCGCCACGTCGATCAGGTCGATCACGCCGTCGTTGCCCGAGTCGTCGGTGTTGACGTTAAAGGTGCTGCTCGCCTGGAGCGAGTCGAGCGACGCGGCGCGGATCGTGCCGATGGCCTCGGTGGCGAAGAGCCGCATCAATGCCTGACCCGCCGAGTCGACCATCTGGATCGACCCGCCGACGAACCCGCCCATGAGGTTCATCGTGCCCGTGAGCGACCGGACCAGGCCCACATCGCCGTTGGTCAGATTGAACGCCAGACTGCGGAGGATGCCTTGCGAGCTGTCGGGGTCCTGCCCGATCTGGTCCGCCTCGATGGCGCGAAGGTTGCCGCTGTTGAGCACCACGTCCGAGCTGGGCCCGAAGGGAGGGGGGAAGTTGAAGTAGTTGATCGCACCGCCCGCCTTGACGGCGCCCAGATCGCCGCTGGTCACGCCCACGATCGCCACGTTGGAGCTGCCGAAGATGTTCTCGTCGGCCACCACCGCGCCCAGAGCGATGTCGTCCAGCCCCGTGATCGAGAGCAGGTAAGGCACTTTCCCCGGCAACGGTGACGTCCCCAGCGTGTCGTCCGCAGCCCCGTTGAAGTTCGTGTCGCCGTCCCGCGCCATCGCCAGGCGATAGATGCCCGGACGATCGGGCGTGAACTGGAAATACTCCTGCGCCGACAGGTCGTAGTGGTCGGAATAGTTCGTCGCCACCAGGCGTCCGTCGGGATCGAACAGGCCCAGTCGCACGGTGTAGAAGGGGTTGAGCGTCAGGAGTCGGATCGCAAGGGTCTCGCCGGCCATCAGGCCGATCCGATAGTTGTCCACCAGATCGGTGATGCCCGGCGCCTCGATCAGCGAGCCGCCCAGCTGCACCTCATTGGTGGGGGTCCCCTGCCCCGTGGCGATCGTCCCCAGGTACTGCGCCGTGTCCGCGGTGTCGTTGCTGAACACGCTCTTGGGCAGTCGCATGCGCTCGAAGATCGCCCCGGCACTCTCGCCCGAGAAGGCGGCGGACGTCTCCCGCTCGCGCTGGCTCGGATCGCTCAGGTCCGGGTTGTCCTGGTTGCTCAGGTCCAGAAGCATCTGGCCCAGAAGGAACGGGCTGTTGGTTACCTTCACGTGCGCCGCGATCGACTCGCGCGAGTACAGCTGGCCCAAACGACCATTCACCACCACGTCCGTGCCGCTGACGTAAACCATGGAGCTGCCGTCGCCAGCCTCGGTGTCGGTGCCCAGCGAGTCGAGGGTGATCAGGTCGCGAAGATCGCCGCCGATGTTGAAGTTGCCCGGTCGGCTCGGGGTGGTGTCCAGCGTACTGCCGCTGACCTGGCCCGTGGTCAGCCCGGTGATGATCCAGCCGGCGTAGAAGAGGTCCATCGAACCCGACACGTCCACGTGCCCGGTGATGGTCCCGCCGAGCAGGAACGAGCCCAGGTCCTGCGCCGCCTGCGTGGGCGTAGCGCCGCCGAGCATCTGCATCAGGATGCCCGATCCGCCCGTGCCGGTGGGCGAAGCGGTGACGTTGTCCACCGCCAGGAAGCGGTCGTTGGCAAAGTCGTAGGCGATGGCGCCGACGGTGGGGCGCATCGTGCCCTGCGTGGTCGCCAGCAGCGTGCCCGCCGCCGCGGTGCTCAGATCGATGTCCACCACGCGCCCGTTGTCACGGTCGTGCGCGACGGCGATACCCAGCGCGTTGATGTCAAAGTCGTCGATGTTCAGCACCACCGGCGAGCTTCCGAAGTCTGTATCGCCGGTGACGTGTCCGATCGTGGCGATCAGGCTTGCGTCGGTCGGGTCGATCTCGTAGAGCGTGCTCGCAGCGTCCACGAGGTACAGCCGCTGATCGGGCGAGAACGAGATGGCGCGCACATCGCCGATCGCTCCCGACAACGCGCCCACCGCGGTGAACGTCCCGGTATCGACGTCGATCGTGCCCAGCGTCTGAGTGCCCGCGCTCTCGTAGACCGCGAAAAGCTCGTCCACGCCGTCGAAGTCCAGGTCGCCAAAGTCCAGCCCGCGCACGCCCTCCTGGCCGGTGACGGTCACGACGCTGCCCACGAAGCCCGCGTCGCTGACGATGCCCAGCTGGTCGTCCGAACCGACGGTGGTGTTGACGGCCACGACGATGCCGTCACGCGACACCGAAAGCCCCTGCACGTTGTCGAAGTCCGACCCGAGCAATTGCTCGCCGATCGACAGGTCCGAATCCAGGAACTCCAGAAGCTGGTCGGTGACGACCAGGCCCGAGGTGAGGTTCTGGCCGGTGGGTTGGCCCTCCGCGTCCAAATCCTGCGCGTCCTGGTAGTTCGCCGGTCGCAGCCCGTACTCCCCGAGCGCCGCGTCGATGATGGGAATAAGGTCTGAGTTTTGGCCCTCCTCGCCGTCCAACTTGAAAGTCTTGATCCCCAGCAGGGCTTCGCCGGTCTCGTCGCTGGCGCTGACCACGATCAGCCCGTCCCCGCCCTGGAGGTTCGCCACGCGGAAGTCGCCCGTGCTGCCGGTGAAGGGCGTCACCCCGCTGTCGATCTTCTCGCCCGAGGCCCGCGCGATGGAGATCCCCGCGTTGGCGTCGGCCTGCGCCACGTACAAAGCGAAGGCGTTCATGAACGGAAAGCGGAAGCTGTCGTCAATGAACAGCAGATCGTCCGTTGTCTTGTCCGTCGCCAACAGCACGCCCGCCTCGCCCGTGAACGGGTTGGTCAACGTCGGGTTCCACGTCAACGACGCCAGGTCCGCGCCTCGGATGCCGTTGCCCGCATTCCCGTCGTCCGGGTCCGGCAGTGAGCCCAGCACCAAGGCGCGCCCGGAGCCGCGCGTGAGGCGCAGCAGATTGTCCGTGTCCGCGTCCACCGCGTAGACATAGACCTCCGCCGCGGCGGGGTTGTCGTCCACCAGCGCAATGCCCGTGATGCCGGTGGCGTTGGCGCCCTGCGTGGTGATCGCCTGCACGTTGGCCAGGGCGTTGGTGCCCGCGGCAAAATTATTCACCGTGGCGATGAAGTCCTGCGCCGCGTCCCCCTCTTCGTACACCACGTACATCACCGACGCCGCGGCGCCGGTCTGGTCAAAGGTGATCGAGTTGACGCTGCGCGGCGTCTCGGGTGTATCGCCAAAGCTGCCGGGGACCGCCACCACGCTGGCGCGGATGTCGTCGCGCGTGCCCGCGTTCACATCCACCGAAAACAGACGGTCGAAATCGTGCGTCTCCTCGGCGGTCACCTGCGTCCGCAGGTCCGCCACGAAATAGAGCAGCCCGCTCACCGGGTCGAAGTCCGCCGCCCGGATCGCCTGCGTCGTGTCCAGGCCGTCCATCAGGTCGGGCGTCCCGTCGTTGTCCAGGTCCATGTCGCTCAGTTCCGCCACGACGGTGCCCTCACCCGTGGCGTTGTCGAGCTGGATCAACTGCACCAACGCCCGCTCCACGTCCAGGAACTGCCCGGGGTTGTCCGGGTCCTCCACCAGCTCCGTGATCGTCGTGACGTTAAAGGCGTAGGTGTCGCCCGCCGCGTTGCTCGCCAGCGCCTCGAGGGTGTTCAACGCCGAGGGCGCGGGGATGTTCCGGTTCAGGTCCGCCGGTGCCAATGGGTCAACGATGTCCGTCGGGGCGCCGTTGGCGTTGTCGAGCGTCACCGGCTCCACGCCGTCGCGCCCGCCTACTCCGCCGTTGACGTCCAAGCCGGTCCGGCCCACGTCACTGGCGAGGAACTTGCCCGGGATCGGGGCGAAGAGCGGCTGATTGTTCTCGTCGAGCGTGACGCCGATCACTTCCACCAACAGGTTGCCCGTGGTGGTGATGCGGATGATCTTCTCCGAGCCGTCGGCGTAAAGGCCGTCCGCGTTCTGAAAGATGAACACGTCGCCGCCCACCAGGCTGTTGAGCATCAGCCGCGGCTCAAGGTTCTCCAGCCCGACGTAGCCACTGGTCGTCGTCCCGGACCCCGCAGCCGATCGCGGCGAAGCCACCGCTGCCTGGCACGAACGCTCCGCCCGATTCCTCAGACCACGCAGCCAACGTCGTACTGGCATCACAACGACTCCTGTAGGGTATGACTTCGCTATCGTCAGGACTCTGCCGCTCTGACCGCTCGCTCAATTGACCATCATCCTCCGACATCCCGCCTTAGCGCAGCCCACATCCGTCACGCAGAGCGCAGCAGCCGTCGTCTCGGAAACGCACGCCAACCTTCTCATGAGGGAACCACGAACCTCAACGCTCACCGTTTGAGTCGCGTCCGGTCGGGGGAAGGACTGCCTGAATGTCCGCGATGGCTCGCGCACGAATCGGGTTCAGGCCCCACCTAATCAGAGCGCAATATAAGTCGGACGCGCACAGGCGTCAATACGTTCCCTCCGTCCAGGCCAACCACGCAACCCCCGAGCTCGCAAGGCCTTCCCAGCCGGGCATCGGCCGCTCGGTTTGGCGTTCGGCGGCGACGATCCCTGCGTCCGCGAGCTGATCACGATTCGGCGTTGGTCGGCGGCTCAAGCCCGTTCCTCTTGCGGACGGACCAGTGAGCTGGACCGACAGGACACATCCGATCCCTCCGAACGACCCGACAGAACCGAGCTGGGACTTGCCGCTGCGGGGTGACGGGCGTAGGCTCGAAGTGTGGTAGACGAGCACGATCTGACGCAGGATATCCTCGGCCGACGGGCTGATTGGACGCCCATCGCGGTGGTGTTGAACACGATGAATCCGGTCACGTCGATCGTGCTCGATCTGGCGCGTGAGCGTCGCTGGCTCCTACGCAACCTCAACGCCACCGAGGGTCAGACCTGGTCCGGGCCGCTGCCCGTCGGGGCCTTGATGGACATCCCCGCGGACGACATCGGCGCCCAGCGGTTGCTCAACGAAGGCGTGCCGATCGTCCGGATTGGACGCTGGCCACACCCCCTTGACGCAAAGGTTCCCGCGATCATCTCCGGTGGAAGCGAGTGCGGCGTACTCGCGGCGGACCACTTTGCCGATCGAGACTTCGAACACGTCGCCTGCGTCGGGTTCGACCCTTGGGGCGACTATCAGGCGATCTATCTTACCCTGGCGGCACAGGCGCAGCGGCGAGGCATGAAGTGTCACCTCCATCAGCACCGGTCCAAGGCCGCGCTGCTGGGCAACAGCGTGGAGCACAACGCCACCAATCTGCGACGGCTATGGGAACTGCGGCAGGAAGAGTTCACCCAGTGGCTGCGAGGTCTGCCGCTGCCCGTAGGCCTTTTGGGCTTCAACGATCTGTCGGCCAGCCGATACCTCGAATGGGCGTTGGCGGCTGGGCTGCGCGTGCCCCAGGATGCGGCCGTGCTGGGCATCGGCAACGATCTCTATTCCTGTGAGACCGCGGCGGTGCCGCTCTCTTCCATAGCGCACGACTACAACCGGATCGCTCAAACCGCGATGGACCTGCTGGAGCGACGCATGCAGGGCCAGGCGATCGAGCAGACTACTGTGAGTTTGCCGCCGCTGGGTGTCATAGAGCGTCAGAGCACGGACGTGCTCGCCGCCTCGGACCCTCAAGTTGTGGAAGCTTTGCGGTTTATGTGGGAGCACATCAGTCAGGACCTATCGGTGGATCAGATTGTCGAGCACGTGGGCGTCTCTCGACGAGCCTTGGAGCGGGCGTTCAAGCGGGAGTTGGGCCGAGGCGTCGCCGAAGAGTTTCGTCGTCGCCGTCTTGAAGAATCGTGTAAATTACTGATAAAAACTGATTTGCGTATATCACAGATCGCCCATACGCTCAACTTCAACTCCGATCACCAGTTTTTTCGCGCCTTCCGGTCGGCTTACGGCACCACCCCGGTCACCTACCGCCGTCGCCACCGGGAAAAACGCTCTGTTGGTGGACTTGGCACCAACGGTACCGTTCGGCGTGGCGATTGATAATTCCTGCACTTTTTATTGGCGGCTAGACGCAAAATGTCAGCGTTATTTGCGTAAAATGTCTCTTGACGCCGATATTAACCGCTACATAATTGACTCCGACCCCAGATTCCATCCTTGCCATGGGGGATCACCCTCTCCGTTCAGGCATTCTGCGTACGCAAGGAACTCTCAAAAGGAGGAACAGAATCATCATGAAGACAACCGCGAACGACCTCACCCCCGCGGCCACGCTCACCAAGGGAACGTTTGTCCACCTGCGAAAGCTGCGCTCCCTCGCCGCTGCTGCGGTTGCGGCGATGGCGGTGGCGGTCACGACTACGTCAACGATTGCTGTGGACTTCTACTGGGACAGCAACGGCACCGTCGCCGGCTTCGGCAACACAACCGGCACCGTGGGCACCAGCAACTTCCTCAACACCGATATCGGTGGTGCTGGTGCCGGCCCCCTCACCTCGGCTCTCACCAGTGCCGACACTCTGAACTTCGGCACCGCCACCCTGAACTACGCTCAAGGCACGGTCAGCGTGGCCGCGGGCGGCGTCACCGTCGGTAGCATCGTTTTCGGTGCGGGGCAGACGACCGCCATCACAGCCCTCGGCACCAGCGGCAACGCGTTCACGATTCACAACGGCATCACCAAGAACGGTTCAGCAGCGAT
This sequence comes from uncultured Phycisphaera sp., assembly GCA_964496285.1. Lineage (GTDB taxonomy): Bacteria > Planctomycetota > Phycisphaerae > Phycisphaerales > Phycisphaeraceae > CAZBXW01. The sequence continues at coordinate 2,228 of CAZBXW010000020.1, read as the reverse complement.
GAACTTCACCAGCGGGATCATCCTCGCTGCCGCCCAGACCTGGACCAACAATGCGGCTTACGTGTTTGGCGGAAACGCCCAGCTTGAAGTAGCCGAGAACACCATCAGCCCCAACTCCAACTACGTGGACAACGGCGGTTTTCAACTCACCGTTGATGGCACAGGCCAGACGCAGATCGGACGTACGAATGAAACCACGCACAGAAGTCTTTCGGGGTCCGGGGCTTTGGTGAAAAATGGCACTGGAGCGCTTTTGCTGGGAGGCGACAACACCGCTTCGAGTCCTAGTCCCAGCCCCGTCTTTAGTGGGCAAGTTACAGTCAATAGCGGCGTTTTGAACTACGGGGATTCCCCGAAATCTCTTGGCACCGGCAACATCAACCTTACCGGTGGTGTCTTGGAATCACGATGGACTACCGGATTTACGAAGTCCCAAGGCTCGTTAGCGGGCGAGATCCAGATCACCGGCGGCATCAGTGGTTTGAGCGGCGCGGGTAACAACGCCACATTTAACCTCGGCGCCATCACATGGGGAAGCTCGACCTTCAATCCCACGGAATTCGTCCTTCAATCCTTCAACGCCGGCGCCACCGGCCAGGGCACTCTCCAGAGCGCCATTGACCTCGGCGGTGCCACCCGCACGATCCGCTCCGACCAGACGACCTCCAACCTGACCAGCGGCTTTGGCACCTTCTCCGGCAACATCACCAATGGCGGCATCACCAAGACCGGCATCGGCCAGCATGTCTTCAGCGGTACCAACAGCTACGCCGGCGGCACCACCATCAGCCAAGGCATCCTGCGTTTCAACAGCAAGGTCTCGATGCCTGCCACTGGTGCGGTGTCGGTCAGTGATGGCGCCACCCTCGGCGTCACCGTGACCAACGGTGGCAGCGGCTGGGGCGGCGGCACGGGCAACGGTGGCATCGCTGGGCTCACCGGCGGGCTGGGCGGTCAAGTCGGTTCCACGGTCAGCTTCGCTGGAAACTCCGGCCTGCAGCTCAACGTCACCACGGATACGATCGAAAGCAACACCATCACCAACGGCGGTGCCACCAACCTGACACTCATCAAGATTGGCGCCAACAAGCTCACGCTCCTGAGCAACAACAGCTACTCGGGTGGAACCTCCCTCCAGGCGGGCACGCTCGCCGTCGGCAGCGCCAACGCCCTGGGCACAGGCACCATCGCTCTCATCGGCGGCACCATCCAAAGCAACGATGCCACCGACCATACCTTCACCAACGCTGTGACGATCGGCGGCGACTTCACCGTCGGCGGCACGGGCGACCTGACCTTCTCCAACACCGGTGCAAGCGCCCTGACTGCCACCCGCACGATCAACGTCGCCAGCGGCATCACTGCCGAGTTCGCTCAGGCCTTCAGTGGCACAAACGGCTTGACCAAGGGCAACACGCTTGGCACATTGAGGCTCACCGGCCTGAGCACCTACACCGGTGCTACCACGATCAACGATAATGCGGGTCTTAATCACGTTCTGGAAGTCGCCGTGTTGGCCAACGGCGGTGTCGCCAGCAGCATCGGAGCGTCAAACAATGCTGCGAGCAACCTGAACCTGAAGAACGGCACTGTCCTTCGCTACGTCGGCTCGGCGAACGCCAGCACGGACCGTGCGTTCCGAATTGATACAGGCACGATTGGTCACGGCGCCGTCATCGAATCTTCCGGCACCGGCACGCTGTCATTCACGAATAACCTGGTGAACAACACCTACGGCACCGGCAACCAGGCCCGCTACCTCACCTTCGGCGGCACCAACACCGGCAACAACACCTACGGCAAGATCCTGGCCAACAACGGTGTGTCGGGAACCCTGACCATCAACAAGACCGGCTCGGGCACTTGGATTTTCGATCAAGCCAACACCTACACCGGCCCGACCAACGTCAACGCCGGCAAGCTGTTGATCAACGGTTCGACCGTCGCGGCCAGCGCCTTCACCGTCGCCTCCGCCGCCACCCTCGGCGGCACGGGCACCATCAACGGCACCGTCCTGATCAACGCGGGCGGTTTCCACGCGGCGGGCAACTCCATCGGCACTCAGAACGTGGGTGCCTACACGCAGAACGGCACCGAGCAGGTCGAGCTGGGCACCCCCAACGCGAACCCGCTGCTGGGCCTTTCCGACCGCACGGTCGTCACCGGCAACCTTACCCTCGGCGGCACCTCGGTGCTGGAGCTGATCGACAACGCCGGGGCTGGCGGCA
>CAZBXW010000019.1:0-55933 GCA_964496285.1 uncultured Phycisphaera sp. | reverse complement strand
TGTCGCCGCTGCGTGTGACGGTGACCACCGCCGGGTCCTGCCCAGCCTCGGCGGCGGACAGGTCGTTGCTGCTCACGCCCACCACGGGCAGCGCCGGCGCCTGTGACCCGCCCCGCGCCGAGGTGGCCGGCCCTTCGCCGCTGGGCGTGTAACTGTTGTTGGTCGTCAGCAGGATGCGGTCGGCCACGAACCCGTCCTCACGCATGTACAGGCTCACCGTGTGGATGCCCGGCGTGCTCACCACCACGCGGGCCGTGCTCCCGTCGGCGGTCCGCGACCACTTCCAACTGGTGCTGAACCCCCCGAGGTTGTCGCTGACGCTCGACACCGTCCCGTTGATGCCCGCGTGCACCGAGTCGTCCACCCCGCCGCCCGGCGCCAGGCCACGCACCCACACGTAGTACGTCCCGGCCACCGCGAACTTCACCTTGAAGTCCACCTGTGGGCTGGTGCTGGCGATGCTCGAGGTGATCACCAGGCCACGGTTGCTCAACACCTGCACCGCGCTGCCGCCCGACGCTCCCGACCAGGCCACCGTCTCCCAGCGTTTATCGCTGCGCTCCGTCGTCCCGTCGTTGAGCTCCGCCTCCATCACCACCAGGTTCGACTCGCCCGCCTCCTGGATGTAGTGCGGCTCTTCCGGCGCCACCCCCAGGCCCGTGAGGTTGATGACGTAGCTGCCCTCGTTGGCGTCGTCGCTCACCAGCGTGAGCGTCCCGGTGGCCTGACCCAGACCCGAAGGCGTGAAGCTCACCGTCAGGTCCGCCGTGGCGCCCGGATCGAGCACCAGGTCGTCCCCGGCGTTGCCCGCGGCGTTGGTGGGCGTGACCGTGAAGCCCGCGCCCGCCAGTTCCGCGGCGCTGACCCGCAGCGTCCCGGTCCCCTCGTTGCGCACCGTGAGCGTCCGCGTCCCGGTCGCCCCCAGGCCCACCGACCCGAAGTCCAACGCCTGCACGTTGTCCGACACCCCAGCCGTCTCCACGTCGATCTCCGGGGCCGGGGGCGTGTCGTTCGCGGCGATCACGACCAGTCCGGTCGTCGGCGAGCCCAACTCGTACGCCGAGTCATTCACCAACGCCACCGAAACGTCCTCGTTGGCCTCCTGCGCAGCGTCATCGATGGGCACGACGCGCAGGTTGGCCACGGAGGCGCCCGAAGCGAGCGTGAGCACGAAGGTGCGGTTGACGGTGTCGATGTTGCTGATCGTGGCTCCGGGTCCGGCAGCGAAGACAAAGTCGCTGCCCAGTTCCGCCGGTCCCTGCCAGCTCATCATGACCGCCAGTGCGTCCGCGGAGCTGCCGGTGCGCGTCACGGCGAGCGCGCCCTCGTCAAGTCCGGGCTCCGCTGCTGCGCCGTCGGCGGTGGTGATGGTCACCGTGGGCAGAACGGTCGGGTCGCCCAGCCGGGGGCTGGCGACAGGTCCGCTATTGGTCGGCGTGTAGCTCGAGAGCTTGGCCAGGATCACGCGGTCGACCACCATGCCGTCTTCGCGCATCCAGAGGTTCAGGACATGCTCGCCCGGGGTGGTGACGTTGACGAAGGCCGGAGCGTTGGCGCTGTCCGTGGTACGCGACCACTTCCACTGATCCGAGACGAACCCGATGATGGCGTCGCTGCTGCTGGTGAGGTCCCCGTCGAGCCCCGCGTGGATCGAATCGTCTACGCCGCTCTTGGGCGATCGCCCGCGGACCCAAACGTGATAGCTGCCGGTCTGCTCGAAGCGGACGCGGTAGTCCAGTTGCGGGCTGGTGGATTCGACGCTGCTGTTGATGATGGTTCCGGTGTTGGGCAGCGCCTGCATGGCGCCGCCGACCGACCCGCTGGGCGTGGTCACGTACTGCCAGGCCTTGCCCCTGCGGTCGAACTTGTCGTCGTAGACTTCGGCTTCGATGACGATCAAGTTCGGGTCGCTGGGCAGGGGCACATAAGCCAGGTTCGAGTCGTTGTCGAGCACGGTCACGCTCGCGTCGAGGGTCGCGCCAAGCACATACCAGAGGCCGGGCCGCAGGCTCAGCGACAGCGACTGGGCGGACTCCGGGTCGGTGTCGTCGAGCGCCGCGATGCGGACCACACCGGCGGTCACTCCGGGCGCCGCCTCAACACGCAGGGTCTGCGTCGCTTGGTCGATGTTCAGGATCGTCAGCCCGGGCCCGGCCACGAAAGTGAAGTCCGAGGCGAACACCGCGGCACCGGACCAGGTCAGGTCCAGCACGATGGAAAGCGAGTGGGCTGCGCTGAAGCTCAACTGGACCGCGGCGGTGTCGCCGGCGGCCGCCTCTTTCGTCGCCGAATCGACGACCAGAAGGTCCACGGTCGGCGGGGGTTCCACGAGCGTAAAGCCCGTGGGCGCGGCGTTGCCGGCGTTCCCCGCGAGGTCGCGCCAGGCATCGCCGACGAACTGCAGCGTGACCGCTCCGGCGGCAAAGGCGCCGGTGAACGCGTAGCGATAGGTGTTGCCCGTGACGTGCGTGGCAGCCCCGTTGACGACGACGCCCGCGGTCGCCGCGCCGGTGAGGCTGAACTCGGCGCCCGCGTCGAGCAGGCTCGCCGGGTCCACGCCACTGGACAGGTCGGTGAAATCAACATCGATGTAGCCGCGCTGATTCAGGACCTCCGTCACCTCCAGCGCACCGGCCAAGGGAAGGCTCAGCGCAGCGGTCGGGTCGATCAGGTCCACGATCAGTTCGTCCACCGTCGAATCGAACCCGGCAAAGCCACCGGGCCTCGAACCGGCGACCGCCACGTCGTACACGCCCTGAGGCAATGGGGCGGCCAGGGCGCTGCCCAGCAGCGACCAGGTTCCGTTACCGTGGTTCGTCGCGTTGTAGCTCTGACCGTTGACCGTCACCGCGATCGAGGCCTGCGGGTCGTTGACGGTGCCGGTGAGATCAGGCGTGGTGTCGTTCGTGGACAAGGGATCGACAGTGACGATCGGCGTCAGAATGATGTCGCCATCCAACGCGATGGCCCAGTCCGAGACGTAGGGCAGATTCAGGGTGTAGTTCTGCCGATCAAGGATGCCCAGGTCGATCTCGACGTAGGCGCCCAAGGCGTCGACCGCCACGGCGCGCTGCGGTCCTGCCATGTCGGCCAGGTCCACCTGGATCGCGTTGGTATCGATCTTATAGAAGACGAATCGCCTCTGATCGGGGGTCCGCAGCGCCACGCCATCGGTGATGCTGTTGTCGCGAAGCAGGTCCTTGTCGAAGCGGTCGTGATCGTTGAAGAAGACCGAGTAGGTCTTGGTCCAGTTGGTTTCAGGGAAAGGCAGCGACTTGGTGCTGTTGGGTTGTTCCGTGCCGTCGGGCAGAGTGAGATTGCCCCAGATGTTGGCCACGCCGCCGGCCATCGTGGAATCCCACAGCCCGCGACGCACCTGGGACATCACGTAGTCCTTGTCCGCGCCGCCGTCCCGGATACGGAAGCGGTCCTCGGAGAAGACCGGTTTGCCCGCGATGGCCTGGGTGGAGGCGACGTAAACGTCGTAACTGGGCTCCCAGTGCTCGTAACTGGCGTAGTCCTGGTTGAGGCTGAACTGAAGGTCCAGGGAGTGGTCCGTGCCGGAGTGTGGCCCCGGTCCCCGCCCGCCGAGCAAGTGCTCCCAGCCCAGACGCGCGGACATGTAGCTGTTCCACTGGGTCAACTGTTCGGGCGTGACCCATTCCGCCAGGTCAAACCCGTAGCCCATCGTCCAGCCGGGCAAAGCGCCTAGACGAGCGGCGATGTACTTCTGAAGGCGCTGGTCGATCTGGCCGTTGATCCCACCGGCGAGACTGCGCGGCGACTCGGCGCGCTCATGATCGCCCCACGCCCAGATGTGCACCATGCCCCCCGCCTCGTGCGCCGCGGTGATCAGCTGCTCCAGCGCTCGAAACGTCTGCGGGTCCGGGTCGGTCATCTGGCTCGTCACCGTCCGTGTGCCGTTGACGTTGAACCACTGACCGGAGATGCGCGCCAGATGGAACCCGTTGAACCCCTGCGTGTCGAAGAACTGACTGATGTCAGCCTGGATCAGCGCGGGGTTGTCCAGGTAGCTCGACACCGCGTCTTCGTACATCACCAGTTGCGGCACGAAGGCTTCGACCTCACCGTCGTTGCCCTTCTGCCGGGCCCATTTCACCCCATCGCTCGCGACGTAAGGGACGATGAAACCGTAAGCTTCGGGGTCCGCGTTGGGCGCCACATCGATCGCGCCGCTGCGACCGCCAAGGTCCGCGTCGCTGCTGCTGGTGCTGAAGGTCCAGTCGCCGACCTGAGTCCCGGTGAAACGGAACTTCCATGTGTCCGCGCCGTCGTAGAACATCGAGGTGGTGTGCGTCTGACCCGAAGAGGTATGCACGAACGTGACGCTGGCGCTAAGGTCAAAGGGATTTCCCGAGTAGGTGGGATTGCTTAGCGACCATTCCAGGACGGGACCAAACAACTCTCCGCTCTGATCCAGCGGACCGCCGGTGAGCATCAGGCGAGCTTCGAGCCATTCAAGCCCGCTCGCCGGGCGTGGGACCAATCCTGGTCCTCGGCGAGCCACCTTGCGCGCAAGGCGCGACAACCAACTACCTAAGTGACAGCGCATCGGGGCTCTCTCCTCGTTCCGGGAATCGCACGGGTCGGCAACAACTCTGACTCTAGGGCATGCTTCAGACTACGCCTTATACACGCGTTTATACTTTCATGTCAACAGTAATTTATAAACCTGTGCTTATGAACTCATAACGCATCATTTGCAATCCGCCTCGCGACGTGGAGGCCACGCGACGCGTCAGAACACGACATTCCTGCTCTCAAATGAGGAGCACAGAAACACTTGAGGCCATATGAGCCTCGCATGAAGATCGCATCGCTCAGCGCGGCCACGCTCATTATTCCACCGATTGACAGTATATCCCCCAAATTACCCAGAGTTCCAATCGACAGACGCAAGACCGCATCTTATCCAGATTTCCTAGCTTCAAACCGTATCGCTAGAATCCTGTTGTGCACGTCAAATGAGGACGGAAAACCGTCGTAATCAAGCGATTATCATCTTGACTAAATGCAGGGTGTAGACCAATATTGACTCCGTCCCGCAGGAGCAGAGCATATGGTCTTCAGAAGGGGCTGAGATAGAGCACCTCACCCAGGGAGGGAGAAGACCTGACAATCAGGTGGTTGCAGACACCCCGTAGCGCGTGGGTCGCCGCTATCGTGCCCAAGGCACAGGCGCCACGGGGCATGAAGAGTCTGGACCCGGCAAGTGGACGTGCGGCCGCAGCAGTTAGGCGATCGGAGTCGCCCCCGCACGGGAAGCAGGGTCTCGAGTCCCCCTCGTCGAGACCCGAGGGAAGGAAGCACACGGAAGTGCCTGTCGAGTTAGAACTCGACCTCTGGATAGGCTGGTTCGGCCTCGGTAAGAGAGGCAAGACCAGGCGACGGGGGCGGAGCCTTGCCTGTGTCGGGAGAGTTAAGAAACTTACGTTTGGAGTGAGCAAAACGATGCCCTCACCTTCGTGCTACTTTCTTGGCCAGGCGCTGGAATCAACCGGTACATGGTTCGTCCTGCACACCCGAAGCCGACAGGAGAAGGCAGTGGCGGGCGACCTCGACGCGCTGTCGCTGAGCTATCTGCTTCCCATGCTGCGCAGCGTGCGATACTACGGTCGCAGCAAGACCACGGTGGAAGTGCCCATGTTCATGGGGTATGTGTTCTTCCGAGGGCGGCGGGAGGATGTTTACAATCTCGACCGCGCCAAGCGTTTGGCCGCGATCATCCCGGTGTCGGATCAAGCAGGATTGAATGACGAGCTGCAGCAGCTCTGCAGCGTCATGCAGCAGGGCGGTCTCATTCAACCGCACCCCTACTTGAGAGTCGGCGTCCAGGTGGAAGTCCGCTCCGGACCGTTTCGGGGAGTTCGCGGCGTGGTGGCGGAACTGGGCAGGAATGACCGCTTGATTCTGCAGATCAAAGCGCTGGGCCAGGCGACCAGCCTGGAGATCAACGGGGCGCTGCTCGACCCCATCGAGACCCACGCGCTGGCCTCGTGACAGATCCGAACGGCGGCGCGAAATGGGGCAATCTGTCCCGTTCGTAGGGTCTGGGATATATAGCTTGTGCAAATAATGGTTAATTCGTGCAGGATACCGGACGCGCGGGTTTATCTATATTGATTAGTTATCCCTGTGGTGCAGGTGTTGCGTGATACCGCGCCAGTCCTGAGAATCACAGGGAGAATCCGTCATGTTAAGCCTGTCGTCCTCCACCGGGCGTGCCTGGGTCCAGCGTGGGGTCGTGGCCCTGGCTTTCGGGGCCTTGCTGGCGGGAATCGCGACTCCCGCAGGGGCGCAGACCGCAGCCGCAGTGCGGTTCGTCGCGCCGCCGTCGATTTACGTGTCGCAGTCGGGCGCGACCATCAAGTTCGTGGTGGACGGAACCCTGCCCGCGGGTGCGGACGTTTACCTGCAGTCGTGGCACAACCCCACGCAGGAGCTGGTGAGCAAGTTTTCACGGAGCTTGCCGGCGAAGTCCGGGGCCATCGCTTCTACCGTGCTGGACCTGTTGCCCCCGGGGTCGAACAAGCTGACCCTGAGGCTGCGAGTCCCCAAGGACGGTCAGAAGACGGTCGTAAGTATGGTCAGCCACTGGATGGAGGTGCGACGCCCGGCCGTGACGCCTGAGCCGGCCCCGGCCCCCTCGCCCAGCCCGGCGCCGACGCCCACCACGGTGGTGAGCACAGACCTGCGCGCGGGCTTCAACGACGGCGTGACCTACACGCGCGGCTCGGGTCAGGACCTTGACTTCGCCGTGGTGGGCGTCATGCCGCCGGCGAGCCAAGTCTCCATCACGAGCTGGTCCGAGATCGAGCAGTCCCGGATCGAACGCTTCGCCCACACCTTGACCGCTTCGCCCTGGAAGATCACGTCGCAGAAGCTTTCCCTCCTGCCGCTGGGTCGGAACAAGCTAGTGTTGCGGCTGGAGGTGCTTGAGAACGGTTTGCGCGTCGTCAAGGAGTCGGTGACGCGTTGGATCAACGTGGTGGACGTGAAGCCGGTGACTCCGGTGACGCCGGAGCAGACAACGACCGACCGCGATATTCCCACGCCCACGCCCGCGCCGCAGCCCGCGCCGGAGCCCAAGCCCGCACCAGCGCCCGAGCCGCAGCCCGAGCCGACGCCGCAACCCCAGCCGACCCCGATCCCGCCCCCGCCGCCCACGGGCAACGCCAAGCCGGGGAATCTGGGCATCAACCTGACCTGGGTGACGTACTACAACCGAGAATGGGTCTTCGTGGACGCGATGAAGCAGTCCAAGCCCTGGTTCTCGCAGAACGCGGGCAGCGCAAGTCCGTGGGATACCGGGCAGGCGATAGCCACCAACGCGGAGGGTTGGCCGATCCTCAACCCCGGGCAAGCCGCGGCGACCACGATGTTCGTCGACTGCGAAGGCCACTACCCCGCGGGCAAGTACACCGTGGAGTTCGCTGGCGACGGTGAGATCGCGGTGGGCCGCGACGCGACGCTCCTTAGCAGCAGTCGTTCGGCGGGGACGACGAAGCTGGTCATCAACGTCAAGCCCAGCAACAAGGGGCTCTACCTGCGGATCGACCGGTCCGAGCCGTCGGACCCGGTGCGGGACGTGCGGGTGTGGATGCCCGGATTCGAGCACGGGCGCGACACGTTCCACCCGCTGTTCCTCGAGCGTCTGCAGCCCTTCCGGGTGCTCCGCTTCATGGACTGGCAGCGGACCAACGGGAGCAAGAACGTGACGTGGGCCAACCGCACCCTGCCCACGCGGCCCACGCAGGACCGGATCGGGTACGGCGTGGCGTTGGAGTACATGATCGAGCTGTGCAACACGCTCGACGCCGGCCCGTGGTTCTGCATGCCTCACTGGGCCGACGACGAGTTCGTCCGGAACTTCGCCACGATGGTGCGGGACCGGTTGGAGCCGGAGCTCCCGATCTACGTGGAGTACTCCAACGAGCTGTGGAACTGGAACTTCGTCCAGACCAACGAGATCAACAACGCGGCGCTGGCGGAGGGCATCGGGCGCTACGACTTGTGGGGCCGCGAAGCCGCTCGTGACTTCTCGATCTGGCACGAGGTGTTCGCCGGCCAGACCTCGCGGGTGATCCGAGTGGCGGCTGGACAGCAGGCCAACGTCGAGGTGGTGCGACGCCTGGTGGAGAAACTCGGCGGGAAGTTCGACGCGGTGTCCTGCTCGGGCTACTTCGGTGGGTTCACGGAGCCGGACTCCAAGCTTCCGCCGCGCTTCGAGGCGCACCGCGCCCTGGCGCAGGAGTGGGCCGACAGACTCGGACGACCCATCAGCCTGGTCGCCTACGAGGGCGGCCAGCACATGAACGACGTGGACGAGATCCCCCTGCAGAACACGCAGGAGATGTACGAGGCTTATCTGCGGACCCTCTACCAGTGGGAACGCGCCGGCGGCGGAGTGTTCGTGGCATTCAACTTCGTGGGGCCTCAGAACAAGTACGGTTCGTGGGGCCACCTGCTCTATCAGGATCAGCCCATCGAACAGGCCTTGAAGTTCAAGGCCCTGATGGACTACCCCAACTCGCCGCTGCGAATGCAGTTGTCCTCCTTCGACTGATCGTTCGGGCTTGGGTGCAAGCGACCGCAGGCTGTCCGTATCCTCCCGCCGCGAAGGCGGGAGGTTTTTCACTGGGGCCTTGACGACCGATGAATCGCGCAACCCTGGACAACGAGGCCAGAGCGACCCTGTCCAGCGCCGCCGCGGTCGCCTCGGCGATCGACGGATCGTGGCGATCGAGCGATCCCCGGGGCGATGCACAGCCGCGATCGGACACACGGTCGCAGATCGCCCGTGGGCTGAGCATGTCGGTCCTGAGCATCGCCGGCCAACAGGCGCTGCGACTGCTCAGCAGCCTGGTGCTCACCCGGCTGCTCTTCCCGGAGGCCTTTGGCCTGATGGCGTTGGTGCAGGTGCCCATCACCGCGATCCAGATGTTCTCGGACTTCGGGCTGCGCGCCAGCATCGTGCACCACCGTCGCGGCGATGAGATGGCGTTCCTCGACACCGCCTGGGCGGTGCAGATCGTTCGCGGGCTGGTGATCTGGATCGCCGCGTCGGCCAGCGGCGTCCTGTTCGCCTGGTTCTACGACAAGCCCGAACTGGCGAGCCTGATCCCGGTGGCGGCGGTGGCGGGACTGATCAGTGGCTTCGACAGCACGGCGCGTTTCACGCTGATCCGACACGTCCGCCTCGGCCGCGCCACCGCGCTGGAGCTGGGCAGCACCTTCGCGGGGCTCCTGGCCACCGCGGCGCTGGCCTGGGCGATGCGCTCGGTCTGGGCCCTGGTGCTCGGGAGTCTGGTGCGTGCCCTGGTCTACATGACGATCAGCCACACCCTGATCCGCGGCTACCGCAATCGGTGGCGCTGGGACCGCGACGCAGCCAGGGCGATGCTGCACCTGGGCAAGTGGATGTTCGTGAGCACCGCGGTGACCTTCGTCATCACGCAGGGCGACAAGGCGGCCCTGGGCAAGCTGCTCAGCAGCGCGGACCTGGGCGTCTACGCCACCGCCGCGATGTTGGCCGCTTCCATCGATCAACTGATGCGTACCGCGTCCGCCAACGTCCTGTTCCCGATGTACGCACGCCTGAGCAAGGACCAGCCTCAGGACTGGCGGCGAAAAGCCACGCGCATCCGGCTGTCGCTGCTGGCGGTGGCGCTGCCGGTGGTGTGCCTGCTGGCGGTGTTCGGCGATCGACTCGTCGAGCTCCTCTACGACACGCGATACCACGAGGCGGGCTGGATGCTCCAGTGGCTCGCGGCGGGGTTCGTCGGAAGCGTCGTGTGCATGACGCTCGAACGGGTGCCCGTGGCGCAGGGCGATTCCTTCCGATTCATGCTCATCCAGGTCAGCGGGGGTGTGCTGCTGATGACCGGCATGGCCGCGGGCTGGTGGATCGGCGGCGGACTCGAAGGCCTGATCATGGGCCTGGGCTGCGGTCGGTTCGCGCAGTACCTGTCGGTGGCGGCTGTGGTCCGACGGTTCAATGTCTGGACGCCCTGGATCGACCTTGGAGCGATGGCGCTGAGCGTCGCGGCGATCGCCGCGGGCTGGCGCTGGTGCTGATCCATCGATGACTCTCGCCTCCGCCCATCATGAACAGGCGTCCTCCGCCGCGACGGCCGCGGTCGCCTCCGGTCCGCTGCCGAGCTTTCTGATCATCGGCGGGATGAAGTGCGGCACCACCACGCTCTACGAACTGCTGCTGCGCCACCCGAGCCTGTACCTGTGCCAGCCCAAGGAGCCCCAGTTCTTCAGCAGGCACCACGACAAGGGCGAGGGCTACTATCGCGCCCTGTTCGCCCCCGCAGGCCCAGGGCGGGTCTGCGGCGAAGCCTCCACCTGCTACACGCGCTACCCGCACTTCGGCGACGTGGCGGCGCGGATGCACGCCCTGCTGCCCCAGGCACGACTGATCTATCTGATGCGGCACCCCGTGGAGCGGGCCTACTCGCACTACGGCCACGAGATGCGCGCCGGGGTGACGATGAGCTTCGAGCAAGCGATCCAGACCGACGCCGCCATCCTCGACGCCAGCCGATACCTGCAGCAGATCCGGCAATACCTGCGATTCTTTGATCGCCGACAGTTGCTGCTGCTGACGCTCGACGAACTGGAGCGCGACCCGCGCGGGGTGGTGGAGCGAACGCTGGAGTTCCTGGGCCTGTCGGCCAGGCCCGACATGGGCGACCTGACGCACCGCGCCAACGAGGGCGGGCGATCCACCGCGCGGAAACAGATCAAGAACGCCCTGAGCGCGGTGCGTCGCTGGCCGGTGGTGGCGCCGGTGGCGGACCTCGTGCCGCGGCAGACCCGGCGCGACGTCTACGCTTTCCTGGTCGAGCGCGCGGTGCGGTCGTTCATCGGTCGTCGGCTGATGCGGGAGCAGCGGAGCCGACTGCATCCGATGAAGCCGGACACACGCCAACGCTTGCTCGAACTGTTCCGTCCCGACACGCTTGGCGTCCAGGAACTGCTGGGCCAGGACCTTGCCGCCTGGCAGAAGTGAGCCTGCGGACGTGCAGAACTACACCCTCCTGGTCTCTCTGGCGTTCGCGGCGTACGTGCCCTTCGTGTTGGCGCTGTTCGCGATGTTGCCCCCGCGTCGGGCGGTCCTCGTGGCGACCATCACCGCGGTGCTCTTCCTTCCCAATGCGGTGTTCAGGTTCCCGCACGTGCCCGACCTGACCAAGTCCGCGATGATCTCGTGGGGGCTGATCTGGGGCATCGCGATCTTCGACTGGGCGAGGCTGTCGAAGCTGCGACCGACCTGGATGGACGCGCCGGCGAGCCTGCTGTGCCTTAGCCCCTTCGCCACCGCCATCGCCAACGGACTGGGGCCCTACGAAGGACTCTCCGCGGTGCTGGCGCAGGTGCTGACCTGGGGTGTGCCTTACGTCGCCGGTCGCCTGTACTTCAACGACGTGGAGGGGCTGCGCGAGCTGGCGGCGGCGGTGGTCATCGCCGGACTGATCTACACGCCGCTTTGCCTTTGGGAGTCACGCTTCGGCGCTCAGATGCACCGGATGGTGTACGGCTTTAACCAGCAGAAGTTCTACAAGACGTTCCGCTTCGGCGGGTTTCGGCCGATGGTGTTCATGAACAGCGGCCTGATGCTGGGCCTGTGGATGTCCGCCGCCACGCTCCTGGCGCTGTGGCTCTGGAACACGCGATCCCTGGCGCACTCGCGGTCGGTCCTGAGGAACTGGATGGGCCCGGCCACGATGGTGCTGGTGGTGGGCGCCATCGCCTGCCGCGCCACCGGCGCGACGCTGCTGCTTTTCACCGGGGTGGGCACGCTCGTGAGCATCCGCCTGTTCCGCACCGCTCTGCCCGTGGTCGCGGTGGTTCTGGCGGTGTTCCTCTACATCGGCCTGCGCGCGAGCAATCTCTGGACGGGCCAGCAGCTGGTCGGGTTCGCGGAGCGATACGTCAGCCCCGAGCGGGCGCAGTCGCTGCAGTTCCGGCTCGACAACGAGGACGCCCTGGCGGAGAAGGCGATGGAGCGCCCGCTGCTGGGCTGGGGCCGATTCGACCGCCTGCGCATCTACAACCCCGACGGCGACCTGAAGGGCCGCAAACGCACCATCCCCGACGGGCTCTGGATCATCACGCTGGGGCAGAACGGATTCGTCGGATTGGCGGCGCTGCTGAGCTTTCTGGTGTTGCCGGTGCTTGTGCTGATCCGTCGTTACCCCGCGCCGCTGTGGGTGACGCCGGGGCTGGCGCCGGTGGCCATGTTCGCGGTGCTCATCGCGCTGTTCACGGTCGACGCCCTGTTCAACGCCTTCCCGAATCAGGTGTACACCCAAGCGGTCGGCGGGCTCAGCGGATTCCTGGCGGTGTCCAGCAGACCCCCCGCCCCACGTCCGGTGCTGGCGCAGGCCGCCCTCGCCGCTTGGCCGATCCGGGCGCGGTGATCGGGTCGAAGGTCGAATCATGACGCAGATCGGAGACAACCCGGTGTCGGTCTCGGCGATCACGTCGCGCCCTCAGACCCAAGGCGACACGCGACGAGCGCTGCGCATCTTCTACGCCGGCGGCTCGGGCAACGTGATCGGCACCTTCGAGAAATGGTCGCAGGGGCGCGAGGAAGACACGATCCTGAGCATCGCCTACAGCAGCCAGTTCTTCGACCTCTGCCAGAAGATGGGCGCGGTGGCGTACGTGACCTCAGCCTATGGCGACGGCCGGCGTGTGGATGCGCCGCGATTCACGCTGCGACACCTGGCGGTGCCCCTGCTTGAGGCGGGCGGGCTGAGCTACTACCTGGGTCAACTCGTCTACGCGATGCGGTTGACCGCAAGGGTGCTCTGGTTCCGTGCCGACGTGCTGGTGCTCTCGACGAACGTGCTGCATTTCCTGTTCTGGCCTCTGCGCTGGTTCGGTGTGGCGATCGTGCCCTCGCTGCACAACGGGTTCTGGCCCGCCGGTCGTCAGCCGCGGGGCCGCGTCAAGCGCCTGGTGCAGCGGCTCAACGGCGCGTTCTGGCATCGCTGCGTCGCCGCCACGCTCTCGATATCGCCCGAGTGCATCCGGCAACTGCGAACCTTCGCTCCCCGGCTGCGGGGCGAGGTGATCCACGTCCGTCCGCAGTACCGTCGCCAGTGTCTGGACCTCACCGCGCCGCCCCCGCTGTCGCGCCGTCCCTTCCGCGTGCTCTTCGCCGGTCGCATCGAGGGCAACAAGGGCGTGTTCGACCTGCTTCAGATCGCCGACCGACTGCACCGCAAAGACCCCGGCGGGTACGAGTGGGAGCTCTGCGGCAGCGGCGGAGCGCTGGAAGAACTGCGCCAGAAAGTGCAGCAGCGCGGGCTCGAAGGCGTGGTTCACACGCCCGGCTGGCTCAGCCGCCCTCAGATGGCGCAGGCGATGGGCCGCTGCCACGTGGTGGTGGTCCCCACGCGCAGCGAACTGGCCGAGGCCTTCAACAAGGTCGCGGTGGAGTCGGTGCTGGCGGGCCGACCGGTCATCACCAGCAGCGCCACGCCGGCGCTGGACCTGGTCGCCCAGGCCGCGGTGGAGGTCAAGCCCGACGACCTGGACGACTACCAGCGAGCGGTGGAGAACCTGCGTGACGACCCCTCGCTCTACGATGCGAAGCGCCGCGCCTGTGGCGAGCTTCAACCGCAGTTCTACAACCGAGACTTTTCCTGGGGCGCCGCCCTGGAGCGTGTGCTCACACCGCTGGCGCAGCGCAAGGGCCGCCGATGGCGTCCCGTGGAATCGCAACCCTGAGGAGCCGCCCGTCATGACATCGATCCGACGCGAGAACGTGCCCGTGTTCGTGCTCTGTGGCGGGCTGGGAACCCGACTCAAGGAAGAGACGGAGTTTCGGCCCAAGCCCATGGTCCCCGTGGGGCCCCACCCGATCCTCTGGCACATCATGCGGCTGTACGCCCGCCACGGGTTCCGCCGCTTCGTCCTGTGCCTGGGTTTCAAAGCCGAAGTCGTCAAGTCCTACTTCCTCAACTACGCGACAATGAACAGCGACTTCACCGTCGAGCTCAAGACCAACCACACGACCGTCCACTCCATCGATCACGACCAGGACTGGGACGTGACGCTGGCGGACACGGGCGAACTGACCATGACCGGAGCGCGCGTGGCGCGTGCCGCGGCGCGCTACCTCGGGAGCGCCGAGCACTTCGCGGTGACCTACGGCGACGGACTGACCGACGCGGACCTCGCCGCCGAGTTCGACTTCCATCTCGACCACGGCCGCGTGGGCACGGTGCTGGGCACGCACCCGCCCTCGCGCTTCGGCGAGCTGAAGATCGCCGACCACGAGGTGCTTCGCTTCGACGAGAAGCCCGAGTTCGCCGACAACTGGATCAACGGCGGCTTCTTCTTCTTCCGCAGGGAGTTCGTGAGCTACCTGTCGATGGACGCCTCGCTGGTGCTCGAGCGCGCCCCGCTGACCCGGCTGGCGGAAGATCGACAACTGGCGATGTTCAAGCACGAGGGGTTCTGGGGCTGCATGGACACGCAGCGCGACCGTGACGCCCTGAACCAGCTCTGGGCCTCGGGCAAGGCGCCCTGGCTCTCGACCTTCCCCGCCCCATCGTTCCGCCGCGTCTCAACCGCGGCCAACCAGGAGTAAGACCATGCGCGTTTTCGTCACCGGACATCGCGGGTACATCGGCGTCCACCTGGTGGACCTGCTCAAGCAGGCGGGCCACACCGTCACCGGGTGCGACCTGCGCCTCTTCGAGGGCTGCGAGTGGGAGCCGATCGTCAGCGCGGACCACGACCTGGTCAAGGACGTGCGCGACCTGAGCGCCCGGGACCTCGAGGGCCACGACGCGGTGTGCCACCTGGCGGCGATCTCCAACGACCCGATGGGCGACCTGTCGCCCTCGATCACGCACAGCATCAACTACGAGGCCTCGGCCGACCTGGCGCGTCTGGCCAAGCAGGCCGGCGTGGGACGATACCTGTTCTCCGGCTCCTGCTCCGTCTACGGGCAGGGCACCAAGCTCGACCTCGAAGAGAACGACCCGCTCAACCCGCTCACCGCCTACGCCCGCTCCAAGATCGACACCGAGCAGGCGGTCGCGCAGCTCGCCGACGCGGGCTTCTCGCCCACCTATCTCCGCAACGCCACCGCCTACGGGCACTCGCCCATGCTGCGGATCGACCTGGTGGTCAACAACCTGCTCGGCTCGGCGCTGGCGTACGGCGAGATCCGCATCATGAGCGACGGAACCCCGTGGCGTCCGCTGGTGCACTGCCGCGATATCGCCCGCGCCTTCGTGGCCTTCCTGCACGCGCCGGCGGGCACCGCCCACAACCTGCCCGTGAACGTCGGCGCCAACCACCAGAACTACCGCGTCCGTGACGTGGCGGACCAGGTCCAGCGATTGATCCCCTCCGCCCGCATCGCCTACACCGGCCAGAGCAGCCCCGACCCCCGCGACTATCGCGTCTGCTTCGACCGTCTCTACCAGCTCCTGCCCGACTTCAAGCTCCAGTACGACCTGGCCTCGGGCATGGAGGAACTCTTTGAACGCATGACCCGTCACGGCTTTGGCCGCGCTGATTTCGAGAGCGACAAGTTCGTCCGCCTCCGCACCTTGCGGCACCGTCTGGACCGGATCGGCGTCTCCGTCTGACCGCAACCCTCACCCAAACCCTCGCGTTCCCACCCGAAGTCTCCTGCGATGCGATTCATCCCCACCACCCTGCCCGGCGCGTTCCTGATCGACCTGGAACGTCGCGGCGACGAGCGCGGGTTCTTCGCGCGTGCCTTCTGCACGCACGAGTTCCGCCGCGCCGGTCTGGTCGACAGCTTCGTCCAGATCAACAACTCCTTCAGCGCCCGTCGCGGCACGCTGCGGGGCATGCACTACCAGCTCGCGCCCAAAGCCGAGACCAAGGTGGTCCGCTGCATCACCGGCGCCCTGTTCGACGTGATCCTGGACCTGCGCCCCGGCTCGCCGACCTTCGGCAAGTCCTTCGGCGCCGTGCTGAGCAACGAGAACCGACTGATGCTCTACGTGCCCAAGGGCTTCGCGCATGGGTTCGTGACCCTCACAGCCCAGGTCGAGGCGCTCTACCTCGTGGACGAGGTCTACGCCCCGGACCGGGAGCGAGGCCTGCGCTGGGACGACCCGGCGTTCGCCATCCGCTGGCCCATCGAGCCGGTCGTCATCTCCGAGAAGGACCAGAACCATCGTGCCTTCGACCCCTCGTACCACCTGAGCGACCCGCAGCCCGCGGCGGAGGTGGTGTCGTGAAGGTGCTTCTGACTGGCGCCGGTTCGTTCACGGGGATGTGGTTCGCGCAGGCGTTGGCGGCGGCGGGCCACGATCTGACCTTGAGCTTCCGTCGCAAGCTCGACGACTACCAGGGACTCCGCCGCGCCCGGGTCGAGCGTGTCATGCCTCTGGGCCGATGCGTCTTTGGCCGCAGCTTCGGCGACGAGGCGTTCCTGGCCGACATCGCCGAACAGACCCGCTGGGACGTCCTGGCGCACCACGCCGCGGAGGTGGGCAACTACAAGAGCTCCGACTTCGATATCGCCGCGGCGTTGGCGGCCAACACGCGCAACCTGCGCGCCGTGCTCGCCGCGATGGCGCAGCGCTCCTGTCGCCGCGTCGTGCTCACCGGCAGCGTCTTTGAACCCAACGAAGGCGCCGGCTCCGACGGACTTCGGGCCTTCTCCGCCTACGGACTCTCCAAGGCGCTGACCGCTCAGGTCGTGGAGCACCACGCCCGAGATCTGGGCCTGGCCTTTGACAAGTTCGTGATCGCCAACCCCTTCGGCCCCTTCGAGGAGCCGCGCTTCACCGCCTATCTCGTCCGCAACTGGTACGAGGGCAAGACTCCCGCGGTGAACACCCCCGACTACGTGCGTGACAACATCCACGTCACGCTGCTGGCCAAGACCTACGCCCGTTTCGTGTCGCAGGCGTCGCCCGAGGCGCGCCATCGGCACTACCGACCCAGCGGATACATCGAGAGTCAGGGCGCCTTCGCGCAGCGATTCGCCGCCGAGATGCGTCCCCGACTGGGACTGGCCTGCCCGCTGGAACTGCGAACTCAGACCGACTTCGCCGAGCCTCGCATTCGAGTCAACACCGACCCGGTTGACGCGGCGGAGCTGAACTGGAGCGCCACCGCGGCGTGGGACGAGTTGGCGGACTACTACCAGCGCGTCCACGAACCGCAGACCGCTGCGCGAGCATGAATCCCGACACGACCCAACTCGACCCGATCCCCGCGGGCCTGGACCTGCTGGTGGTCATCGTCTGCTACAAGGCGGTGGACCTGACGCTCGACTGCCTGGCGTCGCTCGTGCCACAGTTGCGCGCCCTGGACCGCGCCGCCGCGGCGGTGTGCGAGAACGGCACGGGCGGTTCGGCGATGGAGCAACTGCGCTCCGCGGTGGACCGGCAGGGCTGGGGCGATGTGGTCTGTCTGACGCAGGTCAATCCCAACCGCGGTTTCGCCGGGGGCAACAACGCGGTGCTCGAGCAGGCCTTGTCGCTGCGGCCGGCGCCGCGCCTGGTGCTGCTGCTCAACGCCGACACCGTGGTGCGACCCGGGGCGCTGGCGCAACTGCTCCACGCCGCGGCGCGACATCCCCGCGCTGGGGTGATCGGCCCCCGTTTGGAGTGGCCCGACGCCACGCCTCAGATCAGTTGCTTCCGCTACCTCAACCCGGTGGCGGAGTTCCTGGCCGCGGCGCGGACCGGCCCGCTCACCCGCGTGCTGCGGCCCTTCGACGTCCCTCTGCCTGTGACCCAGAAGCCCCAGCGCTGCCAGTGGACCAGCTTCGCCTGCGCCCTGATCCGACGGGAAGTCTTCGAGCAGGTGGGCGTGCTTGACGCGGGCTACTACCTCTACTTCGACGACGTGGACTTCTGTCGCCGGGCGCGCGGCGCGGGCTGGGAGGTTCTTCACTGGCCCGAAGCGCGCGTCGTGCACCTGCGCGGGCGAAGCAACCCGGTGAAGGAGATGACTCTGAATCGCCGCCGCCGACCCGAGTACTTCTACGCCTCGCGCGCCCGCTACTTTGCGAAGTTCTACGGCGTGGGGGGCCTGTGGCTGACCAACCTGCTCTGGACCGCCGGCCGCGGCGTGGCGCTGCTGCGCGAAACCGTCGGCCACAAGCAGCCGCACACCTGCCAGTCTGAAGTCCGCGATATCTGGACGCACTGGCGCTCGCCGATGCGACTCCGCAATTACCAACAGGACCCGCGACCGTGAGGCCCCGACCCGACTTCATCATCATCGGCGCGATGAAGTGCGCCACCAGCACGCTGCACGAGCAGCTGGCGCGGCAACCGGGCATCGTCATGTCCGAGCCCAAGGAGCCCTGCTTCTTCAGCGACGATGCGGTCTACGCCCGGGGCATGGACTGGTACCGCGCCCTGTTCGCCCGCGCCGCAGCGGAGGACCTGTGCGGAGAATCCAGCACGCACTACACCAAGCTGCCGACCTACCCCTGCACGATCCAACGCATCCAACACGCCGCCCCTGCGACGCGCTTCATCTACGTCATGCGTCACCCGGTGGATCGGCTGATCTCGGCGTACATCCACGAGTGGACCGAACGCACCATCAACTGCCCGCTGGAACAGGCGGTGCGCGACTACCCTCGGCTGACCCAGTACAGCCAGTACGCGATGCAGCTTCAGCCCTACTTTGACGCTTTCGGCCGCGACGCGGTGCTGCCGGTCTTCTTCGAGAGTCTGATCACTCGTCCGCGGTTCGAGCTTGAGCGGGTCTGTCGATTCCTGGGGTACCGTGGCCAGCCGACCTGGGACCCGGGGATGGAAGCGCAGAACGCCTCGGCGCAGCGGCTGCGGACGTGCGGCTGGCGCGACGCGATCGTCCACGCTCCGGTGCTGTCCTCGATCCGCAAGCGGTGGATCCCGCAACGCGTGCGTGACTCGGTCAAGCGCTTGTGGTTGATGAACCGCCGACCGGAGCTGAGCGATGCCACGCGGCGTCGTCTGGAGGCCCTGTTCAACGAGGACCTGTCGAAACTCTCGCCCTGGCTGGGATTCTCACTCGACTGCGCCGCCCTGCGTCGCATCAAGCGCGGCGAACTCTGCCACGACGGCGGCACGGGCTACCGCTGGGTTCACGCCCGATCGGATCAGTCCGCCGCCACCATGGAGCTAGTGTCGTGAACGCCGCCTCCGCACCGCTCCGGGGCGTCGCAGCCGTGGTCATCGGGCGCAACGAGGGACCGCGACTGCGGCGGTGCCTGCAGAGTCTGAGCCTCACCATCGCCCGCGTGGTCTATGTGGATTCCGGGTCGACCGACGGCAGCGTGACCCTGGCGCGATCCCTGGGCGCCGAGGTGGTGGAGCTGGACGGTCGCCAGCGTTTCACCGCCGCCCGCGCCCGCAACGCGGGGATGGATCGACTGCTGCAGATCGAGCCAAAGGTCCGGTTCGTGCTGTTCATCGACGGCGACTGCGAGCTGTGCATCGGCTTCCCCGCCCGCGCCCTGGCGACGCTCGAACACGACCCGCGCCTGGCGGTGGTCTGTGGGCGTCGCCGCGAACGGTTCCCCCAGGCATCGGTCTACAACCTGCTCTGCGACATCGAGTGGGACACGCCGGTGGGCGACGCCCACGCCTGCGGGGGCGACGCGATGATGCGAGTCGAGGCGTTCCGAGCGGTCGGAGGATTCAACGCCCGCCTGATCGCCGGCGAGGAGCCCGAGCTGTGCGTGAGGCTGCGAGCGGCGGGATATCGCGTCCACCGGCTCGACGCGGAGATGACCTGGCACGACGCGACCATGACCCGTTTCAGCCAGTGGTGGCGACGCAACGTTCGCGCCGGCCACGCCTACGCCCAGGGCGCCGCGATGCACGGCGCCAGCCCCGCTCGCCACTGGGTGCACGAACGCACGAGCATCCTGCTCTGGGGCGTGGCGCTGCCGCTGATCATCCTCGCCGCCGCGTACCCCACCGGGGGCGCGAGCCTGGTTCTTTCGTTGGGCTACGCGGTGCTGCTGTGGCGCGTGCATCGAGCCATGCGTCGGCGTGGCCTGTCGCCCCGCGCCAGCGTGCTCTACGCCTTGTTCTGCGTCCTGGGCAAGTTCCCGCAGGCGCAGGGGCTGATCGCGTTCCACCGACAACGCCTGGCGCGCCGGGATGCGGTGCTGATCGAGTACAAGTGACCCCGCTCGGGTCGAAGACGACTCCCATGTCCGTGGCCTACCTCATCAATCAGTACCCGATGGCGAGCCTGACGTTCATCCGTCGCGAGATCGCGGCGCTCAAGGACGCGGGCCTGAGCGTGGATCGCTACTCGATCCGCGCCAACCACGCCTCGGTGGTGGACGACGCCGACCGCGCCGAGGCGCAGCGCACCACGGTCATCCTCGACCAGGGTCCGCTGCGTCTGGGCGCCGCGCTGGTCGGCACGATGCTCGCCTCGCCGCTGCGCTGGGCGCGGGCGGCCACGGCGGCGATCCGGATGGGCTGGTGCTCCGACCGGGGTCTGCTGCGGCACCTGGCGTACCTGGTGGAGGCCTGCGCCCTTCTTCGCCTGCTGCGACGCGGGGCGACCACCCACCTGCACGCCCACTTCGGGACCAACTCCGCCACCGTGGCGATGCTCTGTCACATGCTCGGCGGCCCGCCGTTCAGCTTCACGCTGCACGGGCCCGAGGAGTTCGACAAGCCGCGGTTCATCGGGCTTAAGCGCAAGATCGAGGCGGCCTCGTTCGTGGTCGCGGTGAGCCAGTTCGGGCGAAGCCAGACGCTCCGCTGGTGCGGGCACGAGCACTGGTCGAAGGTTCATGTGGTCCCCTGCGGCCTGGACCGTGACCTGCTTGAGTCGCAACCCGTGCCCGTGCCGGACGAGCCGAGGCTGGTCTGCGTGGGTCGGCTGTGCGAACAGAAGGGACAGCTGCTGCTGCTTGAAGCGGTCGCGCGTCTGAAAGCGCGCGGCGTGAAGTTCGAGCTGATCCTCGCCGGCGACGGAGAACAGCGGCCCGCGCTCGAAGCGCTGATCGCGCAGCACCACCTGCGGGAGTATGTCCGAATCACCGGCTGGCAGACCAACGCCCAGGTCCGGCAGTGGCTGGCGTGCAGCAGAGCCCTGGTGCTCCCGAGCTTCGCCGAGGGCCTGCCGGTGGCCATCATGGAAGCCATGGCCATGCGTCGCCCGGTGGTGAGCACGCTGGTCGCGGGCATCCCGGAACTGGTCAACGAGCAGTGCGGCTGGTTGATCCCCGCCGGCAGCGTCGAGGCCCTAACGCAAACTTTGCAGACCGTTCTTGATACGCCGCGGGCGAACCTCCAATGCATGGGCGAAGCAGCGCATCAACGCGTCCGCGCCCGGCACGACGTTCACGCCAGCGCTCTATTGCTGTCTCAGTTGTTCCGCAGGAGCGAAGCGAGATCCGACGCAGCTCCCTCGGTCTCGGATTTGGCCACGATTTCGTCATGATCGACGCCATCCACATCCTGTGCTGGGCGTTGGCGACCATCATCACGGCACCGGTGCTGGTGTTCTGTTCGCAGTGCGCCCTGGCGATGCTCCACCGCGGTTCGCGACGCACGCCGGTCGCACCGGCAGCCCCTCGGCTGAGCGTGGCGGTGCTCATCCCCGCGCATGATGAGGAAATCGGACTTCCCGCCACGCTCGCTTCGGTCCGCGCGCAGGTGTGTACGGGTGACCGAGTCATCGTGGTGGCGGACAACTGCACCGACCGCACCGCGGAGGTGGCCCGCGCCGCGGGCGCGGAAGTCGTCGAGCGACACGACCCGGATCGTCGCGGCAAAGGGTTCGCCCTGGCGGCGGGCGTCCAGGCGCTCCGTGCCGACCCGCCGCCGATCGTCGTCGTGATCGACGCGGACTGCGAGCTGGGCGCTGGCGCCCTGGACGCCCTGGCGATTCAAGTAGCGCAGACCCGACGCACGGCGCAGGCGGTCTATCTCCTGAACCGTTCCGAGCGGGGCGGGGCGTTCGGCGCGGTGTCGGCGTTCGCGTTCCTGGTCAAGAACCTGGTGCGGCCGCTGGGCATGGACCGTCTGGGCCTGCCCGTGCTGCTCACCGGCTCGGGCATGGCGTTCCCCTGGGAGGAGATCGCCCGCGCCCAACTGGCGACGGCGGACATCGTGGAGGACTGCCAGCTGGGGCTGGACCTGATCCACGCCGGCCGCGGCGCCAGGCTCTGCGTCGCGGCCCGGGTTCGGGGCACGCTGCCGAGCGACCGACGCGCCGCCACCGGCCAGCGTCGGCGATGGGAGCACGGGCTGCTCAGCGCGATGCTGCGTCGCGCCCCGCGCTTGCTGCTGCGGGGCGTGAGGCTGGCCAGCCTCGCACCGCTGGCGGCGGCGATGGACCTGTGCGTCCCGCCCCTGGCGCTGCTCACGATGGGACTGGTCGCGGGCCTGGGACTCACCGCCGCCGCCGCGCCGATCACGCAAGACCTTGGCCCCGCGCTTGTGCTGGCCGCGACGCTGGTGCTGCTCACGCTCACGCTCGGGGCGACCTGGGCGCGCTTCGCGCGCCGGAGCATCCCCGCCACCGCGCTGCTGGCGGCCCCCTGGTACATGCTGCGAAAGCTCCCGATCTACGTCGGTTTCATCGCCCGTCCGCAACGCGCCTGGGTCCGCACCCAGCGCGAGGCGCCCGCCCGTTAGTCCAACGCCTTTCCTTAGGAGAACCTCCATGATCGCGCACCACAAGAAGCTCGAACCGGGCGACCCGGTGGACGTGAGCGTTGTGATCCCGCTGCTCAACGAGCAGGGCAACGTGACGCCGCTCTACCGTGAGCTGACCGAGGTGCTCACCGCAGCGGGCTTGCGCTACGAGGTGATCTTCATCGACGATGGCAGCCGAGACCGCACCGTGGAGGTGCTCAGCGCGTTGTCCGGGCACGACCCCCGGGTGACCCTCGTGCAGTTCACGCGCCGGTTCGGCCAGACGGCGGCGATGGCGGCGGGCTTCCGCCTGGCGCGGGGCAAGGTCATCGTGCCCATGGACGGCGACATGCAGAACGACCCGCGCGACATCCCGCGCCTGCTGGCCAAGCTGGACGAAGGACCGGGCTGGGACATCGTCAGCGGCTGGCGAAAAAGCCGACAGGACAAGCTGATGAGTCGGCGACTGCCCTCGGTCCTGGCCAACCACATCATCCGGCGCGCCACCTGGACCCGCGAGCTGCACGACTTCGGCTGCTCGCTCAAGGCCTACCGCGCCGAGGTCCTCGAGGACGTGCGGCTGTACGGCGAGATGCACCGCTTCCTGCCGGCCATCTGCAAGTGGCGCGGCGCCCGCGTCACCGAGCTGGTCGTCAACCATCGCCCTCGAACCGTCGGGCAGACCAAGTACAACCTCAAACGCACCATCAAAGTCATGCTCGACCTGGTCACGGTCAAGTTCTTCGGCGACTACCTCACCAAGCCCATCTACTTCTTCGGCAAGCTCTCGATGGGATCGATGCTCCTGTCGCTGCTCTCGGTGACGGTGGCGGTCTTCCAGAAGTTCGGGCTGCTGACCCTCGGCGACACCGCGGTGCGCCTGAACAACAACGTCCTGGTCCTCTTCGCCATGATGACCTTCCTGATGTCCGTGCTCTTCGTGATGATGGGCGTGATCTCCGAGCTGCTGGTGCGCATCTACCACGAGAGCCACGGGCTGACGCCCTACAAGATCAGGCGGATCACGCGCGGCAGGCCCGACGAGGCGTCGGTGGATCAGCCCTCGGTGATCTGACCCGGAGGAATCGCGGTGACGACTTTGAGCCTTCAACCCGATCGGGCCACCGCCCACGGTGACGCGGCGCCCCGCGCCGAAGGGGTGACGGTGACGCTCGTGGACGCCCACGTGCACCTGCACGCCTGTCACGGAGTGGGGGCGGTGCTCGAGGCGGCGTCACGGAACTTCGCCGCCGCCGCCGCGGAACTGGGCATCGAAGGCCGGGCGGCGACCTGCCTGATGCTCACCGAGTGCGCCGGGGTGAATCAGTTCCAGGCGATCCGCCGCGGTGAAGCGGCGACCGGGGCGTGGAGCTTCAGGCCCACCGCGGAGCCCGGTGCGCTGCTGGGCAGCCGACAAGGCGCTCTGCCGATGCTGCTGGTGGCGGGGCGGCAGGTGCGAACGCGGGAGCGGCTGGAGGTCTTGGCGCTGGCCTGCACCCACGATTTTCCCGACGACGAACCGATCGAGGCCGCCGTCGAGTGGGCCGTGTCGCAGGGCGCGATCACGGTGCTGCCCTGGGGCTTTGGGAAGTGGTCCGGTCGGCGAGGGCGGATCGTGCGGCGGCTGATCCAGTCGTGGGGCTGCGAGATCGCGGTGGGGGACAACGGCGGTCGCCCGCATCATTCACCGCGGCCGGCGCTGCTAAGAGCCGCGGTGGCGCGGGGATTGAAACTGCTGCCCGGGACGGACCCGCTGCCGCTGCGCGGCGAAGAACTCAAAGCAGGACGCTACGGCTTCGTGCTCACCGGTCCGATGGACCTGTCGCATCCGCTGGCGTCGCTCCGGCGATGCCTGTGGCTGCAGCAGACGCAGGAGTTCGGGCGACGCGAAACCTGGAGCCGGTTCGTGCTCCGACAGGCGTTGCTGCGCCTGCCCAAGCGGACCGCCTCGGAGAGGTCTAAGCCATGAAAGCTCTGGTGATTGCTCCTCAACCGTTCTTCTCGCCCCGCGGCACGCCCTTTAGCGTGTACTACCGCACCTGCGTCACGGCGCAGCTGGGCGTGAGCGTAGACCTGTTGACCTACGGCGAGGGTCAGGACGTGGACCTTCCGGGCGTGCGCATCATCCGCATCCCCAGGCTGCGCTGGCTCGGACCCATCCCCATCGGACCTTCGCCGGTCAAAGCGGTGCTGGACGTGTTCATGCTCCTGTGGACCGTGGCGCTGCTGCTGCGGCACCGCTACGACTTCGTCCACGCCCACGAGGAGGCGGTCTTCTGGTGCCGGTACCTCAAGCCGATCTTCCGCTTCAAGCTTGTCTACGACATGCACTCGAGCCTTCCGCAGCAGTTGACGAACTTCAAGTTCACGCAGTCGCGGTTCCTGATCGGCGCCTTCGAGGCGCTGGAGCGCAGCGCCCTGCGAGCGGCGGACGCGGTGATCACGATCTGCCCGGACCTGCGCGACTACGCCTTGAAGCAGGGCGTCCCCGCGGAGCGTCACTTCCTGATCGAGAACTCGATCTTCGACGACGTGCGGGTGAAGCAGGCGGCCACGGGAGCGACCGGCGTCGCGGAGCCGACGATGCCCGACCGGACGGGCCCCCGCGTCGTCTACGCCGGCACGTTCGAGTCCTACCAGGGCCTGGACATCCTGATCCACGCGTTTGAGCGCGTGACGCGCGAGCGGCCCGACGCGCAGCTGGTGATGGTCGGGGGCACGAACGACCAGGTGGCTCAGCTGCGCGAGCTGGCGAACCGGGCGTCGCTGGGCGAGCGCTGCGTGTTCACCGGACGGGTGCCCAAGTCGCAGGCGATGAAGTTCCTGGACACCGCCGACGTGCTGGTCTCGCCGCGACGCGAGGGGACCAACACCCCGCTGAAGGTCTACGAGCAGCTCGCCAGCGGCAAGCCCCTGGTGGCGACCAACATCTGGTCCCACACGCAGGTGCTCAGCGAGGAGGTGTGCTTCCTGGTGGACCCGGAGCCGGCGTCGATGGCGCGCGGCATCCTGGAGGCGATCAACGAACCGGAGCGTCGCCGACGCGTCGTCCACGCGGCGCAGCAGCTTTACCAGGTCGCCTACTCGCGCCACGCCTACGAGACCAAGATGCGTCAGCTCCTGGAGGTCGTTCACTGATGTGCGGCATCGCCGGCCTAGTCTCGTTCGATCCCACGCCGCGCCCCACGCAGCAGCAGCTGCTGGCGATGTGCGACGCCATGCAGCACCGCGGCCCGGACGACTGCGGCACGCACCTGGACGGCGCGGTGGGCATCGCCATGCGCCGTCTGTCGATCATCGACCTGGGCGGCGGGCGGCAGCCGATCTTCAACGAAGATCGCTCCGTGGCGGTGGTGTTCAACGGCGAGATCTACAACTACCGCGACCTCCGCGCCCCGCTCGAAGCCCGTGGGCATCGCTTCGCCACGGACTCCGACACGGAAGTGCTGGTGCACCTGTACGAGGAGAAGGGCCCGGACTTCGTGGAGGAGCTCAACGGGATGTTCGCCATTGCCCTCTACGACGCGCGGCGAAAGCGGCTGGTGCTGGCGCGCGACCACCTGGGCATCAAGCCGGTCTTCTTCAGCCTCGACGAGCGCGGCCTGGTCTTCGGGTCCGAGGTCAAGGTGCTGTTGGCCTCGGGCTGGGTCAAGCGCGAGCTGGACGTGGATCAGGTCGGCCAGTTCCTGGCGTGGGAGTACGTCCCGGGCAGCGGGACCCTGCTCCAGGGCGTGCGTAAGCTCGAAGCGGGCCACCTCATGGTGGTGGATGTGCCCTCGGGTCTGGCGCGGGTGCAGCGTTACTGGGACCTGCCGCTGTCGGAAGAGACGCCGGCGCAAGGGAGTGCGGAGGACTGGGCGCAGCGGGTGGACGAAGCGGTGGCGCGGAGCGTACGGATGCAGTTGATGAGCGACGTGCCGCTGGGGGCGTTCCTCTCGGGCGGGGTGGACAGTTCGCTGGTGGTCAGCCACATGGGCGGCAGCGCCCAGACGTTCAGCATCGGGTTCGACGACCCGACCTACAACGAGCTGCCCTGGGCCGCCCGCGTCGCCGAGCACCTGGGCGTGACGCACGACACGGAAGTGATCCGACCGCAGGCCGGTGACCTGTTCGATCGCCTGATGCACTTCATGGACGACCCAATCGCGGACTTCTCGATCTTCCCGACCTACATGGTCTGCCGACACGCCCGGCGGAAGGTGACGGTGGCGCTCTCGGGCGACGGCGGCGACGAACTGTTCGGCGGGTACGAGACCTACCTGGCGATGGAGAAGGCGCGGCAGTGGGAACGGGTGCCCGCGCTGCTGCGCACCGGCGTGCTGGAGCCGGCGATCCGCGCCATGAACCCGGGATCGGGCAAGAAGGGGCTGATCAACAAGGCCAAGCGCTTTGTCGAGGGCCTGGAGCACGACGCCTCGCTGGGCCACGCCCGTTGGCGCGTCTTCGTGGGCCAAGCCCTCCGCGCCAGCCTGTTCACCCCCGAAGCGGCGCGCCGGCTCGTCACCCCGGTGGGCGAGCACATCACCGCCCTGGCGCGTCGCGTGGCGCACCGCCACCCCATCGATCGCGCCCTGTACATCGACACCAAGAGCTACCTCGTGGACAACTGTCTGGTCAAGATGGACCGCATGAGCATGGCGGTGTCGCTCGAGGCGCGCGTACCACTGCTGGATAAGGAGCTTGCGACCCTGGCGTTCCGCGTGCCCGTGTCGCTCAAGGTCGCCGCCGGTCGCACCAAGGTGCTGCTGAAGCAGATCGCCGCCCGACGGGTCCCGCGCCCGTGCGTGTACCGCCCCAAGGAGGGCTTTAGCATCCCCATCAAGAGCTGGCTCCGCGCCGAGCTGCGCCCGCTCATGGAGGACCTGCTCGCGCCGAGGCGGCTTCGCGAGGGCGGACTGTTCGACCTGGGCACGGTGCAACGACTCAAGCGCGAGCACCTGGACCAGCGCGCCAATCACAGCCACGTCCTCTGGGCCCTGATGGTCCTCGAGGACTGGCGCAGGAGATGGGCGGCATGATCCGGACCGACCCCCAAGCCGCCGCGGCGCGACGCTACGACCTGATCGTCGTGGGCGGGGGCGTGTACGGCGTGAGCCTGCTGCTGGAGGCGGCGAGGCGAGGCGTGTCGGCGCTGCTGCTGGAGCGCGGCGACTTCGGGCACGCCACCTCGTGGAACTCGCTGCGCATCCTGCACGGCGGGCTGCGCTACCTGCAGTCGATGGACCTGCATCGCTTTGGCGAGTCGGTCCGTGAGCGCGCCTGGTTCATGCGGCAGTTCCCGGACCTGGTGCGGCCGCTGGCGTGTCTGATGCCGCTCTACAACCGGGGGCTGAAACGGCCCGGAGTGTTCCGCCTGGCACTGGCGCTCAACGACCTGCTCTCGTGCCGACGCAACCGCGGATTGCCCACCGAGCTGCGGTTGGACCAGGGCCGAGTGATCAGCGCCGCGGAAGTGGTCGAGCGGCTGCCGCTGGTGGATCAACGCGGCTTGACCGGCGGGGCGACGTGGAACGACGCAGTGATGATCAACTCGCAGCGCGTGCTGATCGAGATGCTGCACTGGGCCTGCGCCTTAGGCGCCGCGTCGCTGAACTACGTCGAGGTGATCGGCTTGACCAAGCTGGGCGATCAGGTCACGGGGGTGACCGGTCGCGACGCCCATTCGGGCCAGACCTTCGCCTTCCACGCCCCGCGGGTGGTCAACGCGTGCGGGCCCTGGTCGCCCGGGGTGGCGAAGTTGTTCGACCGCCAGCCGCGGGACCTGTTCGTGCCCTCGCTAGCGTTCAATCTGCTGCTGGACCGCCCGGCGGTGTCGCGCGGGGCGGTGGCGGTGCAGCCCCCGACGCCGGGCGCTCGCATGTACTTCCTTCAGCCCTGGCGGGGCAAGCTTTTCGCCGGGACTTATCACGCGCCCTGGACGGGAGCGAGCGGCGCCGCGGTGACACCGCCTGCCCCGGCGATTCAAGCCATGCTCGCCGACCTGAACGCGGCCTTGCCGGGGCTCGAGGTGACCCGCTCGCAGGTGCTTCGCGTGTACGCGGGGCTTCTGCCCACCACGCGCGTGGGCGACACGGAACTGACGAAGCGGGAAGTCATCGTGGACCACGCGCGGCAGGGCGGGCCACGGGGCCTGGTGAGCGTGGCGGGGATCAAGTTCACCACCGCACGATTGGTGGCGCAGAAGACGCTGCGCGTGGCGATGGGGGATCTGCCCGCGGTGCGTCCCCACACCGAGCGGACCCCGGCCTCACACAAGGCGGACCTGCACGACGGACGCCGGGCGCTGGCCCTGCCGACTCACCTCCTGGCGCTGACCGTGAAGCGTCTGTGGGACGACGAGGCGGTCCGGACGCTCGACGACCTGATGTTCCGCCGCACCGCCTGGGGTGAGTTTCCGGACGAAGACCTCGCGGTGCGAGAGCGGATGGCACAGCTGGACCTCAGGCACCGCGGCGCGAACGGACAGCGCCAGACCATCGAGTATTCCGCGGAGGGATCACGAAGGAGCAAAGCTCATGTCGGGTGAATGGATCTTGATCTTGGTGGCGTTGGCGCTGCGGTTGAGCGGAGCCTCGATGCGCTCGCACTCCCGCTTCGCCCTGGGCCGGGGCCTGGGATGGCTGCTCTGTGCGCTGGCCACATGGTTGGCGGCGTCGGCGTTCATGCCCGGGGCCCCGTTGTGGACCGCGGGCCTGGTTGGCGCGGTCGTTGCCGCCTTGGCGGTGCGCGACCTGAAGCCCATGGTCGCGCTGGCCATGGACGTGCTGCTGGTGGCGCTGGCGGGCGAACTGGCGGTGCCGTGGCGCGGCTGGTCGGTGATGGGGATGATGGCGGTGGCGTGCCTGACCGTGGCTGGAATCGGCGACGCCCTGGCGACCCGGCTGACGCGACGCCGACCTTGGATTCCCTGGGTTCAGTGGTCGCCGGTGGCGGCGCTGACCGCGGCGGTGACCGTGGCGCTGATGCTCGACCGGGGCACCGCCCAACAGACGTACACCTACATCTCGCGCGATCCGTCCTACCCCTTGGCGATCAGCGTGGGTCCGAGGAGCCTGGGCCGCCGCGTCGCGTTGGCGTCCCACGCGGTCGCCTGGCTCGAGCAGCCCACCGTCTCCTCGGCCTCGGCGGCGGTCTTCTTTCACGGCGCCCATCCTGACGGCGCTCGCCAGAGGCCGGCCTGCGTCCTGCGGCGTGCCCTGCTGCAAGCGGGCTTTCATGTGATCAGCGTCGACCACCCGGGTTACGGCGCCAGCCCGGCGCCGGCGCATGACGCTCCGATCCAGGCGTGGGACCCCATGCCCGTGGCGGAGTCGGCACTCGAGCTCGCCAAGTCGCTTCCGGGGGTCCGCCACGTCATCGTGGTGGGTCACTCCATGGGCAGCAACGAAGTGCTACGCCTGCTCGACCGCGATCGGGGGCTGGCCGCCGCGGTGATCCTGGGCGCGGGCCTGTCCGATCCTTCGAGTCGCGATGAATACTGGCACAAACGCTTCAACACCGATCGTCGGCTGGACCCGTGGGTCTCGCTGGACCGCTTCATCGAGATTCGAAAACGCTACTACCACCGCGGCGGGCTGAGCGAGGGGGTGTTCCCCGATCACCCCACGATCTACTGCGGCCAGTTCGGGTTCGAGCACCGCAACATCGTCTCGACGCGAGAGGACCTCTACAGCTCCCTGCCCGGCCGCAAGGCGGTCTGGGACCTGGCCGATACCACGCACTACCTCAACGCCCTGGCGGTCTCCGATCTGCTGCTGGACGACACGCGCATCACGCGGCGACTGGCGGACCTCTTCGCCTACCTCCGACGGGACATCGAGGGCGATCCCGCGGTCCAAGTCGTGTCACGCCCCGCGGAGCCATCCCAGCCATGAGCGCTTCCAATCCCAACTCCTGCATCGCCCTGGTGACGGGCGCCACCGGCTTCACCGGCGGACACCTGGCGCGGACGCTGCTGCAGCGCGGCTGCGCGGTGCGCGCTCTGGTGCGCTCGGCGTCGGCTGCCGCCAAGCTCCGGCTGGCGGGCATGGACGTGGTGGAGGGCGATTTGACCGACCGCGACGCGGTGCGCGCCGCGGTGCGGGGCTGCTCGCACGTCTATCACATCGCGGCCCTGTATCGATCGAGCAAGCATCCCGACTCGGTGTACCACGACGTGAATGTGACCGGCACGCGCCATGTGCTCGAAGCGGCGCGGGAGCTTGGCGCTCGACGCACCGTGCACTGCAGCACCGTGGGCGTCCATGGCGACGTGGCGACCATCCCCGCGGACGAGCAGTGCCCGCTGCACCCCGGCGACGTCTACCAACGCACCAAGGTCCAGGGCGAACAGGTGGCGATGGAGGCGATGCAGCGCGGCCAGGACGTGTGCGTCTTCCGACCGGTGGGGATCTACGGCCCGGGCGACACGCGATTTCTCAAGCTCTTCAAGGCGATCCACACCGGGCGGTTCCGCATGATCGGCTCGGGCCGGGTGCTTTATCACATGACCTTCATCGACGACCTGGTGGCGGGGATCATGCTCTGCGGGGAGCGACCCGAGGCCAAGGGACGGACCTACATCCTCGGCGGACCGCGCTACACCACCCTGGCCGAACTGGCGCAGGAAGTGGCCCGCGCCGTGGGCCGGCCGCTGCCCCGGGGCCGACTGCCGCTCTGGCCCCTGAAGCTCGGCGCCACGCTGTGCGAAGCGGTGTGCAAGCCGCTGAAGCTCGAACCGCCGCTGCACCATCGCCGACTGGACTTCTTCACCAAGAACCGCGCCTTCACCAGCGAACGGGCGCAGCGCGAACTGGGCTACAGCCCGAAGGTCGATCTGGCGCAGGGGCTGGCCTTGACGGCACAGTGGTACTTTCAGAACGGGTACCTCAAGGATTCGCTGTCCCGCGCGTCGCACGCCAAGGCGGCGACGCCGACTCATTAACTCGGAGCAGGAGCACGCCATGAAACGCATCTGTGTCTTTGGCAACTATTCGGGCCGCAACGCCGGCGACAACGCCCTTCTGGAGGGCCTGATGGAGGACGTGGCGGGTCTGTGCCCGGACGTGGAGTTCCACGTCCCGACGATCAATCCCGCCTTCGTGGAGCGGACCTACGGGCGGTTCCACGTCCGCGCGGTGTCGCTGCTGCCCTGGTCCGGGTCGATGAAGATCCTGGGCCTGCCCACGGTGCGGGCGGCGCTGGGCGCCGACCTGGTGCTGGTGACGGACGCGATCCTCTTCGACCGTCACCACTTCAACCCGCTGCACAACTACCTCACGACGCTCTCGTACGTGCTGCCGCTGGCGGCGCGGCGTGGGGTGCCGGTGGCGCTCTACAACGCGCACCTGGGTCCGCTCACCCACGAGCGCGGGCGGGCGGCGATGCGCCGCCTGCTGCGCTGCTGCGACACCGTGATCCTGCGTGACCGGGACTCGCTGGAGCTGATGGCGGAACTGGGCCTGCCCACGCAGCGCGTGGCGCTGGGCGCCGACTGCGCCCTGGGCGTCCGGCCCTGCGCCGCGGCGCGGCTGGACACCGTCCGCGAGCAGGCGGGCGTGCTGCGGACCGGTCGGCCCGCCCTGGGCGTGACCCTCAGCGCCTACCTCGATACGTTCCCCGGGCGCAAGGCGCTGACCCGCCCGCAGTTCATCACGCACGCCGCCCGCATGATCGACGAGCTGGTCCAGAAGCTGGGCGTGGAAGTGGTGATGATCTCCAGCCAGCACATGGACCTGCCCATCAACGAGCAGGTGCTCGCGGCGGTGCAGCAGCGGCAGCACGTGGGGCTGATCTCCAACCGACACTACTCGCACAACGACCTGGCGGGCGTGATTCAGAAGCTGCAGATGCACGTGAGCATGCGGACGCACCCAATGATCTTCGCCGCCTCGCTCTGCGTGCCGGTGATCAGCGTGGACGCGAACCCGAAGAACACCTCGTTCATTCAGAGCATCGGGCTGGGGGACTATCGCATCAACATGAGCCAGGACCTGCCCGGCAGCGGCGCGGTGCAGAAGATCGAGCGCTGGTGGCACGAGCGAGAGCGGCTGGCGTCGCACCTGCGTTCGGTGATCCCCGACCAGAAGGCCGCGGCGCGGCGCGGGGCGAGCCTGATCCGCAGGCACCTGAGCGACGAAGCGATCGAGGCTCCGCCCGCGGCGACGACGACGATGCCCGTGGAAGGCAAGTGATCCCTCACGATCGGTACCGTTATGCCCCTGACCCAGAACAGCATCGAGCACGTGGTGGAGGATCAGCTCTGCCACCGCTGCGGCGCGTGCCTGCCGATCTGCCCGGTGGCGGACTGCATCACGCTTGGGCCCGAGGGCTATCCGCGGGTCAACGCGCAGACGTGCGTGGAGTGCGGCGTGTGCGAGCGGGTCTGCTCGGGCGACAAGCTGGACCTGGAGGGGCTGCGTGAGCGGGGCGGCTCGGGCGCGGTGCGGCAGTTCGGGTCCTTCGGCGGGTTCGGACAACCCATGCTGGTGAAGGCAGCCAACCCCGCCACCCGTCTGGCCGGCGCCAGCGGCGGGTTTGTGACACAGCTGCTCGTGCGTCTGCTCGAGACCGGACGGATCGACGGCGCGGTGGTCGCGGGCATGGACGAAGATCGACCGTGGGAGGCCCTGCCGGTCATCGCCCGCAATCCGCAGCAGGTCCGCGCCGCCACCGGATCGAAGTACACCGTGGTACCGATGGTCAGCGTGCTGCGACAGGTAATCCGGCAGGGCCGCAACGCGCCGCAGCAGCGCATCGCTTTCGTGGGCGTCTCGTGCCACATCCACAGCCTGCGGATGATGATGGACGCCTTCCCGCAGGTGAAGCGGAGGATCGTGCTGACCGTGGGTCTGCTCTGCAAGAGCGCTTTCGACAGCGACGCCCTGACCGATCTGCTGAAGGTCAACGCGTTGGACCTCAAGGCGATCACGAAAGTGGAGTACCGCGGCGGGAACTGGCCCGGGGTCATGCGTGCCACGCTCAAGAGCGGTCAGAACGTCCCGCTGCACTACTCGAACTACAAGGACGGCGTCTACAACTACCTGATGAGTCTGTACACCCAGCCGCGGTGCCACCTCTGTTTCGACTACACCAACGAGCTGGCGGACCTTTCGGTGGGCGACCCGTACGCGCGCGACGAGCAGGGGCGATACCAGCACGCCGACGGACGGACGCTGGTGCTGCCGCGCACGGCGCTGGGACTTGAAACGCTCCAGTGGGTCTGTCGTGACGCCGGGTTCCTGACCGAGGCGGTGGACGAACAGTACGTTCAGAAGAGCTTTGGCCGCGTGGCGAGGCAGAAGAACGAACTGGTGCAGGTGCGGATCGAGAAACTCGGTCAAGCCTCGCGGCCTCTGCCCCGTTACGACCGAAAGCTGCCCGCCGTCGACCGTCGCGCTCGACTGAGTTACCTGCTGTTCCGACTGACGCTGCTGCCCGGGCGATTCCCGCGGCTGCGGCGGGCGCTGCTCTGGCTGCTGGTCTCTCGCCTGGGGTTGCCGCTCGTCTGGCTGGGGCAATGGCGGAAGTACGGCTTACGCGCCACGTGGTACGTCAACCGACTCACGCCGCGCTCCGCCGGACGCGAGCAGAGTGCGGACTTCCCGGCACGACCTTCCACACAATCCCGATGAGCCTCCCGAACGAAAATCCTCTGCACCCTGCGCCCGGCACAACCCCGGGCAGGCGATTCTCTCTGGGCCTGCTGGCGCGGGCCGTGATCAGCGCCGCGTTCCTGGTGTGGATTCTGGGCAAGCTCGACTGGGCGGATTTCGGTCGGACGCTGCTGCACGCGGACCTGACTTACCTGTCGCTGTCGCTGGCGGTGGCACCGGTCCTGGTGCTCACCAGCGCGGTGAAATGGAAGGTGCTGCTGGCGGCGCGCGGGCACAGGCAGTCGCTCGGTGCCTGCTTCGCGCTCTACCTCGTGGGCATGCTCTTCAACAACGTCCTGCCGAGCAACGTCGGGGGCGACGTGGCGAGGTCTTACCTGATGGGTCGGCGGATCGGGGATATGCCCCAGGCCATCGCCTCGGTTTTCGTCGAGCGGTTCCTGGGCGTCACCGCGCTGATGATGTCCCTGCCTCTGTCGATCGCGCTGGCGCCGCGTGACCTGTGGAGCCAGGCGGTGCGCGGATCGCTCTTGGCGGTGGTGGGGCTGTACCTGCTGCTGGCCTGGGTGGTGCTCGACCGCCGGTTCCAGCGCTTCGTGGCGCGGCGGGAGAGCTCGAAGATTTTCCGCAAGATCGCCCGGTTGCAGGGCGCCATCGACGCCTACCGCGGCCATGCCGGGGCGCTGTTGGTGGCGCTGGCGGTGTCGCTGGTCTTCTACCTGTTGGCGGCGTGGAACATCCAAGTCTCCGCCCGGGCTTTTGGCGCGACGATGACCTACCGCGATGCGCTGGTGGTTAGTCCGGTCGTGTTAACCATCGCCATGCTGCCGATCTCGCTGGGCGGGGTGGGCCTGGCGGAGTGGGCGTACCTCTTTGCCATGGGCAAGGTGGGGGTGAGTCCCTCCGCGGCGCTGGCGACCGGGCTGATCATGCGCGCCAAGGGGCTGCTGCTCAGCGCCTTGGGCGCGGTGGCGTACCTCGCCGAAAACAAAACAACTCCAACGGTCAACGACGCGACGGCGGCGACACCCTCATGAATCGTCAGCAGCACCGAACCTCGCCCCTCCGCAGTTACGCCGAGCTCTTCGTGGGCCGACCCGGCTGGTGGCCGCTGCTGCGCTACGAACTGCTCACGGGCCTGCTCGGGTCGTTGCCCGGGCTGGCGGGCATGGGGCTTCGTTCCAGGTTGTACCGGAGCCTGATGGGATCGATGCCCAGGGGCGTGGTGATCGGACGTGGCGTGGTGCTGCGCTGCCCCGGCCGCATTCACCTGGGCCCGGGCGTGGTCATCGGCGAGGGCGTGGAGCTTAGCGCCCGAGGCCAGGACGCGGAGATCCGCATCGGTGAAGGCGCCATGATCGGGCGCGGCTGCGTGCTTCACGCCCGGAATGGTTTCATCGAGATCGGCGAGCACAGCAGCATTGGGCCTCATTGCCATCTGAGTTCGGTGCATCAAGTGTCGCTGGGTCGATTCTCACTCCTGGCTGCCAATTGCTGCGTGGGGGCGCCGGACCACCCGATCGACGACCCCACGATTCCGATGGTGCAGCGGCCGGCCGTCAGCCGCGGTCCGTTGGTGATCGAGGACGACGTGTGGCTGGGAACCAACGTCACGGTGCTCGACGGCGTGCGGATCGGCAGCGGCGCGGTGGTCGGCGCCTGCTCGCTCGTGACGCGTGATCTGCCTCCTCTGGCGGTGGCGGTGGGCACTCCGGCGCGGGTTCGTCGTCTGCGGACCGACGCTCAACAGACGCGGGCCCAGCCTGCTGAGAACGAAGTCCTTTCGGTTTAATCGCCCCGCCGCATCGTGCGGGTGGCACATCACAATCCTTATTGGCGAGACCGACGGTTATGCGTGCTGTGACGTGTGTGTTGCTGTTGTTCCTGGCGGGGACGATCCACTCGACGAGCGCCCGTGGCGCAACGATCGACATCCTGACCCTGGGCGACTCGATCATGAGTGGCGACGGTTCCACCGTGTCGGACCAGGCCACGGGCGCGGCCCTATCCAGCGCCACCGCCGCCAACCCCGCGAGCATCCGAAAGGGCCTGGGAACCCGGCTGGCGCAGGCCAACGTGGACTACCGGTTCGTGGGCACGCACTGGAACAACATGTCGCGCTCGGGCCAGCTCGGGGGCGCGGGCGTGTTCCCCAGCACACCACTGAATTCCAACGTGGACTTCCACAACGGGATGCCCGGCGAAAAAGTCGGGCAGTTGCAGTCGCGGCTGAACCAGACCGCCAGCACCGCCAACGGCACGCCCGGCGGCCTGGCGCTCACCAGCGGCACAGGCGGCACACCCGAGAAGACCTACGCGGCGCTCCACAGTCTGGGCCAGACGCCCGAGGTGGTGCTGCTGATGGTCGGGACCAACGACGCGAACTCCGCCAGTCCCATCGACACCGCAGCTCTCTTTCCGGCGACCAACAACGGGTATCGCAGGCTGCTCAACGAACTCTTCGCCGCCCTCCCCGACGTGCACGTGGTGGTCAGCACGCTCCTGCCGATCCTCAACCCCGTGGGCAGTGCCCTGACGCAGGAGATGCTCAACGTGCTGGCGTTCAACGACGCGCTGACGAACTTTGTG
Organism: uncultured Phycisphaera sp.; assembly: GCA_964496285.1. Taxonomy (GTDB): domain Bacteria; phylum Planctomycetota; class Phycisphaerae; order Phycisphaerales; family Phycisphaeraceae; genus CAZBXW01. The sequence continues at coordinate 19,101 of CAZBXW010000019.1, read as the reverse complement.
GCGAGCTATTCGCCCACGAACGGCGGATCGATCTCCTTGATCGACGTGGAAACCGTGCTGGGCCCCAGCCTCGTGGCTCCGGGCTACCTCGGCGCCAATCCCTACTACTCCGACGAGTTTCACCCCAACGATCTGGGGTACGACCGGCTCGCCCAGGCCTGGTTCGAGGGCCTGATCGACGCCGGTATTGTCCCGTCACCGATGCCTGAGCCCTCCACCGCCAGTCTTTTGCTGGCGCTGTCCGTCCTGACGATTCGCGCTCGAACGCGGTGATCCCACCATGTCGCTCGCATCGCACACCACCCGATCGCTGTGGTTCGCGCTGGCGGTCCTGACCGTCACAGTGCTGGCGGCGGGGCTGCGCCTGTGGAACCTTTCGACGCCCAGTCTGTGGAACGACGAACTGTTCAGCGTCCGCGACGCCCTGGAGCTTCCCGAGGGGATGCTCAGCAAGAGCCTGGCGTACCTTCCCACGCGTGTGGCGCTGGAGCTGACCGGGGTGGACGCCGCGGCGGTGTCGCCCACGGGTTACGCCCGCTGGCGCGGCGCGGGCATCGACGAGTTCCGCATCCGCATCGGCGCCTGCCTGGTGGGCGTGGCGACGATCCCGATCCTCATGCTCGCCGCGGCCTGGGCGGCGGGGCGACGGGCGGCGGTGGGCTTCGGCTTGCTCCTGGCGCTCTCGACGTGGCACTTGGAGTGGTCTCAGAACGCGCGTTTCTACGCCCAGGTCTTCCTGTTCTTCAACCTGGCGCTGTTTCTCTACGTCGCCGCGGTGCGTCGCCGATCGCCCGTGACGCTCGGCCTGGCGGTGGCAGCGGCGATGGCGGCGGCGCTCTGTCACGCCACCGCCATGGTCATCCTGGGCGTTTTCCTGCTCGACTGGATGGTGGCGCGGGCGCGCGGCGAGAAGGACGGCTTAGCGCTGGCGGGGCTAGCGCTGCCGCTGCTGGGTCTGACCCTGCTCGGCGCGTTGATGGCCTACGACTGGTGGCACGCGCCGGCGAAGTTCAGCAACTTCCTCGAACGCGAGGCCACCCATCCGCTGCGCGTGGTGGCGGACCATCTCTACAAGGTCGGCCTGCCCGTGGTGGCGATGGCGGCGGTGGGCGCCTGGGCGTTGCGACGCCGACGGACTCGGACCGTCACGATCCTGGTGATGGGCGCCTTGACGCCGCTGGCGTGTCTGAGCGTTCTGGCGGCGATGCACCATGTGACGGTCCGCTACACCTTCGTGAGCCTGGGCGGGTACTTGTTGCTGGCGGGCATGGGCGCGGGGCTGCTGCATCGCCTGATCCAGCCACGGCTGGGGGTCATCGCCGCCGTTGCGCCGCTGGTCATGTTGCTGCTGAGCCTGGCGGTCTCGGACGTGGTGTACTACACGGGCGGGTACGGCTATCGCGCCCGCTACCGCCACGCCTTCGCCTACGTCCACGAGCACCGCGCCGCGGACGACGCTGTGGTGGCGATCAACCACGCCGGCGCGATGTACTACCTGGGCGACGACCGGGTCGCCTCACTCTTTGGCCAGTTCAAGGACCTGGCCTCGCTGCAGACCCCGACCTGGTTCGTGGTGCCCACGACGGCGTACGAGTCCGGCGCGGGTCGGCCCCACTGGCTCGACGGCGCAGCGGAGCTTCGTGGCGTCTTTGCCACCCGCGCTTTCTTCCCGCAGGAAACCCTGCGCGTCTACTACTACCAGCCCGGCACCGCCACCGCCCACGCCCGAAACGCTTCGCGGGGAGGCCTTCCGTGAACGCGCCGGCTCGCACCACCGACTTCGATCCGCGATGGAGCGTCCCGAGAGTGGAGCTGCGTGGCATGACGGTGCACGCGGTGCGTGAGGCGTGCTGCGTGGAACGGGTGGAGCGCGAGATGAGGGCGCGACGCGGTGGCTGGCTCATGACGATCAACCTGGACTATCTGAGGCGGTGCGAGCATGACCGGGCTTTCGCTGAACTTCTGCGGAAAGCGGACCTGACGGTGGCGGACGGGATGCCGTTGGTCTGGGCCAGCCGGATCGCCGGCCGACCGCTGCCGGGGAGGGTGGCGGGATCGGACCTGATCAGTTCGCTCAGCGCCGCGGCGGCCAGAAGCGGGACGAGCGTGTTCCTGCTCGGCGGATCGCCGGGCGCCGCTCAGGGCGCTGCCCGAGTGCTCACGCAGCGGTATCCGACGCTGCGCATCGCGGGTCTTTACTGCCCGCCGATGGGCTTCGAGCGCGACCCCGCCGCGGTGCGCGAGGTCGAGCGCCGACTCGAGGCGGCGCAACCGGGCCTGGTCTTTGTCGCCCTGGGAGCGCCCAAGCAGGAAGTTCTCATCCATCACGCTCGACACCTCCTCCCGAGCGCCTGGTGGGTGGGCGTGGGCATCAGCTTCAGCTTCCTGTGCGGGCAGGTGCGTCGCGCCCCGCGGTGGGCGCAGCGGCTGGGCCTGGAGTGGCTGCACCGACTCTGCCAGGAACCGCGCCGACTGGCGCGACGCTATCTCGTGGACGGTCTGCCCTACGTGGCGCGACTTATGACCGGGGCGCTCTGGCAGCGACTGAGCCAGGGCGTCCGACGGGTTGACATGGAGAAAGCAACATGACCCTGCCTCTGCCCACAACGACGCCGCGACTGCTCCGGCCCGCCGACGAGGCTTCGCCCTCACGCCGGGTGCTCGACTCGATCCGCTCGGTCCTGCTGCTGGCGGGCGCCGTGGGTCAGTGCCCGTGGCAGCGACGCCTGGGTCGGCTGACGCTGGACCTGCCGATCACCGCGGAGCGGTCCATCGCGGCGCTGTGGCGACAGGAAGGTCTGCTGCTCAACGCCCACCTGGGTCGGCCCGTGCCCTGGCGCGTGCTGGCGGACTGGGAGAGCGTCAAGGCGTCGGATCGGCGCGGCGGACGAGAGCTGCCCATCGAGCCTGATCCCTACGAGTTCCGAGGCACCGGCGGGCTGCTCCACGACGTGGCGGCGGACTTCCACGACGACGACTTCCTGTTGGTCATGAGCGCCGGCATGGTGCTCCTGCAACCGCTGTGGCGACTGGTCGATGAACTGAGCGCCAAGCCCGCGGACGTGGCGATCCTTTGCCACGACGACTACGAGCCGGCCGACGTGATGCTCCTGCGTTGCGCCGCGCTGCGCCAGATCAAGGCGTTGGGGTTTGTGGACTTCAAGGAACAGGCGCTGCCCGCCATCGCGGCGCAGCACAGCACGCGCGTCGTGCGCTGGCCTCAACGCGTGACCGGCTCGGCGCGCAACCGCGAGCTGTACCTGCAGACGCTGCGGCAGTACTACCTCAGCCGAACCCCCCCGACCCTGGCGCGGGAGCTGAGCCTGGAGCCCTGGCGGTCGGCGTTCTCGGTCGTCGAACCGCTGGCGCAGGTGGACCCCGAGGCGATTATCCACGACTCGGTGGTGCTCGCCGGTGCGCGGGTCGAGGCGCGCGCCATGGTGGTGCGCTCGGTGATCGGCCCGACCGTGCGGATTCACAAGCACCAGCAGGTGGTCGATGCGATCGCCGCTCGCAGCTTCGACGAGGACTGAACCCCATGACCCGACGAACCCGTCAACCCGGACGCGACCCGCTGCGTCCCGTGCATTTCGCCGCCGCCGCGGGCCTGGCGGTGCTGGCGATCATCGCCACGCATCAGCAGTGGGCGATAATCCTCTGGCTGGCGCTGCACCGGCATGAGGGGCACTATCTCCTGCTCGTGCCGCCGGCGTCCCTGCTGCTGGCGTGGGTCCGTCGTGCCCGGCTCTGGCGCTGCCCCGGCCGCGGACGATGGGTCGGCCCGGTGATGGTCGGCGTTGGAGCGGCGCTCGGGGGCGTCGGGGCGGCCACCGCCCTCGACACGTTATGGCTGGCGGCGGCGGTGATCATCGTCCTGGGCGCGATCGTGGCCGCCACCGGGACCGACCTGCTGCGCCGCCTGGCGCCGGCGGTGCTCGTGTGGGTGTTCATCATCCCGGTGCCCGCCACGGTGCGAGGGGAGATTTCTCCGACGCTGCACGGGGTGACGGCGGCGGGCGCCGAGCGAGCCTTGGCCTGGCTGGGTGTGCAGGCGGACTTCGTGGGCACACACGTCAACGTCGCGGGCGTGGAAGTCGCCATGACCGCGGCGCGCAACACCTTCCGCATGTCCATGGGCCTGCTGTTGATGGCCTACGTCGTGGCGTTCGCCCTGCCGCTGCGGACCACGGCACGCGTGCTGCTGTTGGTGTTCAGTCCGCTCTGCGCGGTGGCCTGCAACGTGGCGAGGCTGGTGCTCATCACGCTCCTGAGCCCGCACCTGCCCGGCAATGCCGATTCGCTCATGGAACGCTCGGCGCTGTGGCTGATGGTCCTGCTGAACGTCCTGGCGGTCCTGGGACTGATCCGACTTCTGGCGTGGGCCTGGGTGCCCACTTACCACTTCCACTTGGCCAAGCGGCCTTAGCGAGGTTTAGCCATGGCTCGAAAGCTTCACCCGCGGCGTGGGCGGTGGGTCCCGGCGTGGATCACCTTGATGCTCTGTCTGGTGCTTTGCACTCTTGACTTCAGTCCGCTGCGCGCCGGTGCGCCAAGGACGCGCCCCAGCCACCTGGGCATGCTGCGTCCGGCGCTGCCGTATCAGTGCGGCGCGTGGCAGGGTCGAGACGTGCGCAATCCCATCGAGGGACTGATCCTGCCCGGGGGCGACCGGGGCGTGAGTCGGGCCTACGAGCACGCCGCGACCGGTGGCCGGATGGTGGTGCTGATCCAACCCTGCCAAGGCCTGGCGGAGCTCCGCGCCAATTGGCACGCGAACTTCCTGGCGGCGGAGGGTTGGCAGGTTCAGAGCAGTGCCGTGCAGACCTGGCCGCTCGGACAGCGACAGCTCTCCGTGTCGCACTGCCGATACCGCGCCCGGCTGGCCACGGGGTCCGCCACCATTCAGGTCGCTGCGTTCATCGTTCTGGGTGACGGTCGTGTGGTCGCCACGCTGGAGCAGGCGTTGTCCCGCGTGAGCGGGAATCCCGCCCTGACGCACAACGCCATGCAGGTGTACCTGCTGCTCATGCCCGCCGATGCCCCCCGCACCGCCCAGCGCAACGCGGGGTGGGCCACGGGCCTGATTGAACCCGAACTTCGAGCGTTGACCCAAGGAGGTTTGCCGTGATCGCTGCACACGCCACCGTCTCAGAGCCCGCCATGACCTTTCCCACCGCCCCGCCGCAGGAGGGCCGCGCCGGGCTGCTGAGCCGACATCGCGTCATCGCCGCGCTGCGTGGGCGGTACCACTGGCTCGTCCTGACCGCGAGCGTGCTGGGCCTGGCGGGAGCCATGCTCGGTCACAGCCTGGTCCCGACCCTCTACCGCAGCGTGGCGCAGATCCACATCGCCCCGGTCATCCCGCGCGTGCTCTACGACCTGGAAGAGAACAAGGTCATGCCCATGTTCGACAGCTACCTCGCGGCGCAGATGGAGCTGATGCGCAGCGACCGAGCGGTGGCGGGGGTGTTCAACTCGGCGTCGTGGGCCAAGTTCAACCGCGCCGACACGCCCGAGGCTCGCGACCAGTTCATGGCCGGCCTGACCATCACCCGTGAGAAGAAGGGCGGCATGATCGAGATCGGGTACACCGACGCCGACCCCGAGGCGGCGCGGGTGGGCGTCTCGACGCTGGTGGAGAGCTATGTCCAGATCAGCCAGGAGGACGAGCTGCGTCGGGACAGCCTGATCATGCAGATGCTCGACGAACGACGGACCTCGCTCACCCGCGAGCTGGGCAGGCTCAACGCCTTCGAGCACAAGCTCTCGGACGAGAAGGGTCAGGACGCGATCGAGCACGACTACGACGCCAAGGTGCGGCAGATCGAGTCGATGCAGACCGAGATGCGGCAGCTCGACGCGGTGCTCTCGCAGGTCGACGCCTCGGCGGCGTTCCCACAGCAGTCGGCGCCGCCCACGCCGACCGACCCGCGCCTGCTGAGGATCCAGACGCAGCGGGCCGACCTCGAAGCGCGGATCGTCGCCAGCGAGAGCCGCGGCTTCGGGCCCTCGCATCCGGAACTGCTCAAGCTCCGCGACGAGTTGGCCAAGCTCAACGAGCAATGGTTCGCCGCCCGGGACACCGTGGCGGCCAGCGGCGAAGACCCGATGGTCCGAGACCTCCTGGCGCAGGCGGGCGTCAAGCTCCGCAACGTCGAGCAGGTCCGTGCCCATCGCAAGGACCTGCAGACACGCCTGGACGAGCTGAACAACGAGATCAAGGAGTTGGCGCGGCGGCGCATGGAGATCGCCAACTCGCGGAAGGAAGCCGAGAACGTCGCCCGGCGTCTGCAGGAGACCAATTACCGCATCGAACAACTGAGCGTGGAGGGACGCGTGCAGGGACGGATCGAGGTGGTGAACCCCGGCTCGTTCTCGCTCACGCCCGCCAATCGCGGGAACAAGCGACAGGTGGCGGCGATCGCCGGCCTCTTCGGGGCCGCCTCGGGCGCGGCGCTGGTGCTCTTGACGGGGCTGATCGGGCGCGGCTTCCGCGGGCTGGTGGACACGGCCGGCGAGATCGCCCCGGTCAAGCTGCTGGGCGTGCTGCCCAAACTCCCGCTCCAGCCCCTGGACGTCCAGGCCACCATCATGGCGGCCGAGTGTGTGCACAACGTCCGTTCGATGCTCCAGATCGGTCTGGGCCAGGAGGGCAAAGTGCTCTGCGTGAGCGGCCCGGCGCAAGGGTCGGGCAAGACCAGTTTCGCGGTGGCGCTGGGTCTGTCTTTCTCCTCCAGCGGGTCGCGGGTGCTGCTGGTGGACTGCGACCTGATCGGCGGAGGCCTGACCCACCGCTTGGCGGAAGTGCTGCCGCAGCCCGCGCGCGATGGCGAGCGCGTGCTTGCCGCGCCGCAGGACACGCCGGTGGCCCGCGCGCCCGAGTCGGAGGATCTGAGCCAACGATGGGCCGCGGCGCGCGAGGACAGCCCGGCCGCGCGCCCCGCGCCCCACGCCCCGCCGCTCGAGGGCGGAGCGGCGTCGGAAGCCGACGAGGCCAAGGCCGCCGAGGCTGCCGATCGGCTCTTTGAGGCCATCTTGCGGCAGCCGGTGCCGGCTCTGGACGGCTCGCGCCCCGGCCCGTCGGGCACGAACGGGTCCAACGGCCATCGCGACCACGAAGCAGCCCAGCCCGCCCCGGCCGTGGACCCCGAACCGCCTCTGCCCTCGCGACCGCCCCTGGGCGAGATGTTCCTTCTGCCCGCCGAAGCCGTCACCGATCATGGCACGCTCTTAGCGCCGGCGGCGCTGGAGCGAGTCATCTGTCAGGCGCGGACCGAGTTTGACGTGGTGATCGTGGACACCGGCCCGCTCATGGGCAGCCACGCCACCGCCGTCGCCGCCGCCGCCGCCGACGGCGTGGTGCTCGTCGTGTCCGAGGGTGACGACCGGCTGATGACGCGCAGGATCATCGAGCGCATGGCGCACCTGCCCTCGCGGCTGCTGGGCGCGGTGTTCAACCGCGGCTCGATCGATGAGGTGCTCGACGTCTACTCTGCCTCGACCACCAAGGCACGGCACCGCCGACCCACGCGACGTGAGATGCACGAAGCGGTCGATACCGATCTGCGGACGCGGATCGGACCGCTCGCCGCGGCGGTCCTGGCCTGCGCCCGCACCCATGTCCGTGGGCAGAAGTCCCCGCAACCGCTGCCGGTCCCATGATTCAAACCCTCGCTCAACCTGATTCCAAGGCCGCCCCCACGCGCTCCGTCTGGGGCCTGGACGCCGCGGCGCTGCACGAGCGATACTGGTCGTCTCGTGGCGTGCAGGTGATCCGTCCTCGTGCCGCTGAGCCCATCGCTCGCCGTGCCGAGCTGTTCCTGTTGCTCGACGACCGGGCGCTGTTGCTCATGGACCTGCCGCCGCTGGTGAAACGCATCCAGTGGGTTAAGCCGCGGGTCCTGCTGGTCAGGACGCACGCCCGCAGCGCGCGGGAGTACCAGGAGCGACTGCGGGTGGACGCGACGGACCGCCTGGTGAGCGTGGAGCGCGCCTACGCCGGCCCACCCACGAGGTACGGCCGCGTCGCGCTGACCACAGAACCCCGCCTGGCGCAGCGATGGCAGGCCTCGGCCAACGTCCGCCGCGCCTGGCGCAGCCTCAAGCGGCACACCACCGTCCACGAGCGCGAGCCGATCACCGCCAACTGCCACTGGTTTGACGGTCAATCGCCCCTCGAACAGGAGCAGTACGTGCTCGAGCTGGTCAAGCGATGGGACGAACCTGCGGCGGCGGTGGGTCGGGTGCGGCAGGGCGAACCGGGCGTGTGGGTGGACGCCTCGACCCCGTATCGCCCCGCGGGGCGCGCGATGGGTCCGCTGTGGATCGGCGCCGGTCGCGCCACGCCCTCGGCGCAGAGCATGGCGGGACCGGCGGTGCTCTGGGACGAACCCAAGTCGCGGCCGGCGCTCGAGCCGATCGACTGGGACCGCATCGCCGCGGCGGGCCGATCTCCCTCCCGGCAACGCAACGGGGCAAGCCCTCGTTTCTTCCGCTACGCCAAGCGCAGCCTGGACATCGCGCTGTCCCTCGTGGCCCTGACCGTCACCCTGCCTCTGTACCCGCTGATCATGTGGGCCATCGTCCGCGAGGATGGCTGGCCGGTCTTCTTCGTGCATCACCGTGAGTCGATCGGCGGCAGGCCCTTCGGGTGCATCAAGTTCCGCACCATGCGCCGCGATGCCGAGCAGATCAAACGCAAACTCGTCGCGGGCAATGTCTGTGACGGACCTCAGTTCTTCATGGAGAACGACCCGCGCGTCACGCGCGTGGGGCACCTGCTGCGTCGCACCAACCTCGACGAGATCCCGCAGTTCATCAATGTTCTGCTGGGCCACATGTCCGTGGTCGGACCCCGGCCCAGCCCCTTCTCCGAGAACCAGTACTGCCCGCCCTGGCGCGACGCTCGCCTGAGTGTAAGACCGGGCATCACCGGGCTCTGGCAGATCATGCGCCGCCGCGAACAGGGCACGGACTTCCAGGAATGGATCCGTTACGACCTGGCCTACGTCCAGCACCAGAGCATGCGCCGCGACTTGTGGATCATCTGGCGAACCGCCTTGCTCTTCCTGGGTCGGGTCCATCGCGAAGACGAAGAGCGTCGCCGACCCCCTCCACGTTGACCCCAACGCAACGGGCCTGCTGCCCTGCATTCCGTTCCACCCATCGTCCCTCAACCCTTTTGACCGCTGAACCGTCCTCCATTGGATGAAGGAAACTCCATGCCTAAGCGCACCCGCGAACGTCGTCGTGAAGCCGCCTTGTGGCGCCGTCAACTGACCTCTTACCAGCGACGCTGGCTCAAGGCCGAGCAAGCCTGGGCGGGCGTTGCGACGCTCGAGGCGCGCCTGATGCTCAGCGGAAGCCCGGTGGTCACGGTCAACTCCCTGTTGACCAACGACCCCACGCCGGCGCTGAGCGGGACGATCAGCGACCCGCTGGCGAGCATCGACGTGACGCTCAACGGGCAGACCTACGCCGCGAGCAACCTGGGCGACGGCTCGTGGGAACTGCCCGAGGGCGCGATCAGTTCGGCCCTGGCCGACGGAACCTACGACGTGCAGGTCCTCGCCACGGCCCCGGACCTGAGCACCGGCAGCGATGCGTCGGTCGATGAACTGGTGATCGACACCCTCGCGCCGACGGTCAGCGTCGATGGCCTGACCACCAACGACACCTCCCCGGCGCTCAGCGGCGCCGTCAACGATGCGGCGGCCACGGTCACCATCACGGTGGCTGGCAACAGCTACGCCGCGGTGAATCAGGGCGATGGGACCTGGACCCTGGCGGACAACACCATCGCTCCGGCGCTGACCAACGGCTTGTTCAACGTGCAGGCCTTCGCCACGGACGCCGCGGGCAACATCGGTTCGGACGCCTCGGCGTTGGACCTGATCATTGACACCATCGCCCCGATGGTCACCGTCGATTCGGCCACGACCAACGACGCCACCCCGGGGCTCAGCGGCACGGTCAACGACGCCAACGCGGTGATCGAGGTCACGGTCAGCGGCTTGACCTACGCGGGAACGAACCTGGGCGACGGGACGTGGGCCATCGCTCAGGACGTGGTGGGTCCACTGGCGGACGGGGTGTACGACGTGGCGGTGACCGCCACCGACCCGGCGGGGAACACCGGCAGCGACAGCAGCACGGACGAGCTGAGCATCGACGCCACGCCGCCGCAAGTGACGGTCACACCGGTGACGACGACGGACGCCTCGCCGGCGCTCTCTGGCACGGTCGACGACGCGACGGCGGTGGTGCAGGTCACGGTCAACGGCCAGGTCTACGCCGCCACGAACGTGGGCGACGGAACGTGGACCCTGGCGGACGACACGATCAGCCCGGCGTTGGGCGATGGCGTGTACGACGTGACGGTGACGGCCACGGACACGGTGGGCAACGTGGGCCAGGACGCGGGCGTTGACGCCTTGACGGTGGACCTGCTGCCCCCGACCGTCAGCAGCGTCACGGTGGACGATTCGCCGCTGGGCACGCTGGTCTACAGCATCGTGTTCAGCGAAGCGCTGGACGCCACGGACCTCGATTCGGGCGACGTGAACCTGACCGGCCCGGCCACCGCCGCGGGCTTCGACTACGACGCGCAGACCCAGACGCTCACGCTCACCTACACCGGCGTGACCGAGGGGCAGTACACGCTCACGCTGCTCAGCGGCGATGGGGCGTTCGAGGACCTGTTGGGTTTCGACCTCGACGGCGAGGCCAACGGGACGGCGGGAGAGGACTTCGTCCATTTGCACAACGTGGACATCGTGACGCAGGACCTGCCGGCGGCGATCGAACTGGGCGCCGTGGGCAGCGGGGTGTTCGGCAGCTCGGTGGCGGCCAACATCGGGTTCGCCGGCGACGCGGATTCCTTCACGTTTGACCTCACCGCGGGGCAGCGGGTGTCGGTGCTGGTGCGGCCCGAAGTCTCGTTGCACACGCAGGTGAGCATGCACGCACCGGGCGGGGGCACGGTGAGCAGTTTCACCGCCGCCGGCCCGGGCGCGTTGGCCTACCTGCAGACCGTGACCGCCACGGTGGCGGGCCTGTACACCTTCACGGTGCAGGGACAAGGCACGAGCACCGGAGACTTCACGCTCGAGGTCCTGCTCGACACGGCCCTGGAGACCGAATCGCTCGGCGGCGTGGCCAACGATCTGCAGTCGGCCTCGCAGAGCCTGGACCCGACGCTGGTGAGTTTCGCCCCCGACTCGTCGCGCGCCTCGATCGTCTCGCTCGCCGGCACCGGCGACGACTGGTTCAAGATCACCCTGGCCGCGGGCGAGACCGTGAACTTCTCCTCGCTGGCCTTGGCCGGTGGCGCGGGCGCGTCGTTCTCCATCTATGACGGCAACATCCCGCTGACCGTCATGGCCATGGGCGACTCGATCACCCGAGGCTCCTCCTCTGCTGGCATCGAGGGCCTGGGCGGTTACCGCAACTATCTCCACCCCATGCTGCCGGAGAACTTCAGCTTCATCGGGACCATCGAGAACCCGTTCGGCCCCCTGCCCGACTGGCACCTTCACTACGGCCGCGGCGGCTGGGAAGCGGACAACCCCGGCGCCGGCCGAAGCCTCAAGAACAACATCGAAAGCGACTACAACTTCGACGGCATCGCCGACGCCGGACTCTTCAGCGTCACCGGGACGCCCGACGTGATCCTGCTGCACATCGGGACCAACACCATCTCCACGACCACGACCTCGGCGATCAACACGGCGATGAACTACAGCACGAGCACCGGCATCCACGCCGACTCGCAGCTCTACCGCCTGTTGAATTACCTGGGCACCGCGGCTCCCGATACGAAAGTGGTGCTGGCGCGGATGCTGCCCAAGCCCACCGCCTCGACCAACGGCCCCCTGAGCACGGTGCGCGTGCTGAACTCGTATCTTTACGACTACGGCGACAGCCTGGGCCGCGGCGGCATCCCGGCGGTGGTCAGCCGACTGCCCGCCTCGATCCGCGACCGCATCTCGGTGGTGGACATGTTCGCCATCGACCTGAGCGATCCGATGCTCAGCCAGGGCCTGACGCCGGCGGAGTTGGCGCTGGCCAACACCGACTCGGACCCCTACGCCGACTGGGTCAACAATCTCGACGAGACGGTCGTGAACTCCACGACCACCGCGGGAATCACCGCCTACAGCACGAACCTCTACCTCGAGGGCATCCATCCCACGGAGCTGGCGTACAAGATCATGGCCAACGTGTGGCGCCAAGGCATGGCGGACGCCGGGCTGCTGACCGACTACTTCCCCACCGCGACCTCGATGGGCCAGTTGCTCACCGCCAGCGGCGACGGCGCCGACCCGCAGCAGCAGCAGGTGACCCAGTTCGTCGCGCCCAGCAGCGGGACGTTCTACATCAAGGTCAGTGGAGCGGCTTCGGACCAGTTGCTCACCGTCACGCGCAGCAGCGAAGCACCGCAGAGCGACCCGCTGGTGGTGGAAGCGACCAACCCGGCGAACCTCACGGTCGTCGAGGAGTCGCCCACGAACGTGCTGGTTCACCTGAGCCAGAACCTCGACCTGACGCAGCCGCTGACAGCCTCGAGCCTGAAGGTCGACGGCGTGGCGGCCAGCGCGGTGAGCGTGGTCGACGGCGACACGCTCTCGTTCACCATCCAGTTCCTCTCCGACGGAACCCACACGCTCACGGTCGAGCCCGGCGCCTTCACCGACGTGCGCGGGCTGACCTCGCAGGGCTACACCGCCCAGTTCAACGTGGGCCTGGTGCCCATCGTGTCGGTGAACACGCTGAGCACCAACGACAACACCCCGCAGCTCACCGGCACGGTGGACGACTTCAACGCCACCGTCGAGGTGACGGTCAACGGTCAGACCTTCGCCGCGACGAACAACGGCAACGGGACCTGGACCCTGGCCAACGACGCCATCACTCCGGCGCTGATGGACGGGACGTACGACGTGACCGTGGCGGCCACCAACAACATCGGTCGCACCGGGTACGACGCCACCACGGACGAGCTGTTCATCGACGCCACGGCGCCGACGGTCTCGGTCGAAACCCAGGCCACCGCGGACAGCACCCCGGCGCTCGCCGGCGCGGTCGACGATCCGACCGCCACGGTCATGGTGACGGTCAACGCGCTGACCTACGCCGCGACGAACAACGGCGACGGCACCTGGACGCTGGCCGACGGCGTGGTGGCGACGCTGGCGCACGGCGTCTACGACGTGATCGTGTCCGCGACCGATGCGCTGGGCAATGTCGGGACGGACGGCTCATTGGACGAACTAACGGTGGACCTCGTCCCGCCCACGGTCACGGTCACCGTGCTCGGCACGACCGATACCAACCCCCCGCTCACAGGCACGGTGAATGACCCCCAGGCCATCGTGCAGGTGACGGTGGACGGCCAGGTATACGAGGCGACCAACCACGGCGACGGAACCTGGTCGCTGCCCGATGACGGACTGATTCTGCCGCTGCTCGAGGGCGTCTACGACGTGATCGTGCAGGCGACCGACGAGGTGGGCAATGTCGGCGTGGACGCCACGACCAACGAACTGATGATCGACCTGACCGCCCCGACGATCTCGGTCGAGACGCTCAGCACCAACGACAGCACCCCGGCGATCGGCGGCTCCGTGAACGAACCCTCCGCCGTCATCGAAGTGACGATCAACGGTCAGACCTACACCGGCACCAACCACGGCGATGGGACCTGGAGCCTGGCGGACAACACCATCTTCCCGGCGCTGGCGGACGGCACCTACGACGTGGCGGCCACCGCCACCGACGCGGCGGGCAACTCCTCCTCGGACGGCACCGTCGACGAACTTTACATCGAGACCCTCGCCCCGGTGGTGACGGTCAACCCGTTGACCACGGACAACTCATCGCCCGAGTTGACCGGCAACGTCGACGACCCCGAAGCCCTGGTGCAGGTCACGGTCGGATCGCAGACCCTCGCGGCGATCAACCAGGGCGATGGAACCTGGACGCTGCCTCAAGGCTCGTTCGTTCCGGGCCTGATCGACGGCGTGTACGACGTGATCGTGACCGCCACGGACGCGGTGGGCAACGTCGGGACCGACGTCTCCACACAGGAACTGTTCCTCGACACCACGCCCCCGACGGTCGTGAGTGTGGAGGTTTCGGACACCCTCACGGGCACGCGCACCTACACCGTCACCTTCAGCGAAGCGTTGCAGGCCGGCGTGATCGACGCCTCGGACGTGACGCTCCAGGGCGCGGGCAACGGGCTGCGCACGCCCGATGAGTTCAGCTACGACGCTCAGAACCATCGCCTGACGCTGACCTACAACACACTGCCCGAGAACGAGTACAGCCTGACGCTCGCCTCGAACGCGATGGGATTCCTGGACGTGTTCGGGTACCTGCTCGACGGCAACGGCAACGGGACGGGCGGGGACGACTTCACGCACGTTTCGCGCGTGGAACTGCCCACGCCGCTGACGCTCGCGCCGGTGGGCGCGGTGGGCACGCTGGTTTACGCGGGCCAGGCCACGGGCACGATCACCTCGGGCGTCGTGTCCGACCCGTTCTGGGTCGAGCTTCAGGCGGGGCAGACGATCTCGATGCTGGTTCAGCCGAGCAACGGCGCGCTCCGGCCCGAGGTGACGATCCGCACCCAGGGCGGCGCGGTGCTCGCCACCGCCACCGCGACGGCGGCCGGTCAGCCGGCGCTCATCGAGATCACGCAGGTCCCCACGACAGCGATCTATCTGATCACCGTTTCGTCCGAGGCGGGCACGTCCGGCGGCTTTACGCTCAAGGCCTACCTCAACGCTGAGCTCGAGAGCGAGCTCTTGGGCGTAACGAGCAACAACCTGCAGTCCGAGGCGCAGAGTCTCAATCCCTCGGTGGTCTACGCCGACGACCAGGTTCATCAGGGCGCGGTGATCGGCGCCGCGGGGGCCAACGACGACTGGTACGAACTGAGTCTGCTCGCGGGGGAAAGGGTGAGCTTCTCGTCCATGCTGCTCGACGGGAGCGGCGCAGCCCCGTCCTTCTCGATCTTCGACTCCAAGACGCAGGTGAAGTTGCTGGCGCTGGGCGACTCGATCACGCGCGGCTCGCCCCCCTCGGGCGTCGAGGGGTTAGGCGGCTACCGCCAATACCTCGCGAACCTGCTGCCCAGCTCCTACACCTTTGTCGGCACGCTGAGCAACCCCGTGGGCGCGACCCCGAGCTGGCACCTGCACTACGGGCTGGGCGGTTGGGAAGCGGACAACGCCACGATCAACCGCAGCCTCAAGAACAACATCGATCAGGACTACGACGTGAACGGCATTGCCGACGGCGGACTGTTCAGCGTCATCGATGAGCCGGACGTGATCCTGCTGCACATCGGCACCAACTCCGTGAAGGAAACCGCGGCGTCGGCGATCAACTCGAGCGAGAACTACACCAGCGGCGGCAACCATGCCGACACGCAGCTCTATCGCCTGCTGAGCTACCTCGGCAACGAACTGCCCAACGTGCGCATCGTCCTCACGGGCATCATCCCCAAGGCGGCGGCGACTACGAACGGCACGATCGATCCCAGCCGCGTCTATAACTCCTACCTCTACAACTTCGGCGACGTGGGCGGCACGGTGGGCGGGATCCCGGCGGTGCTCGACGCTCTGCCCTCCTCCGTGCGCAACCGGATCTTCGCCACCGACATGTTCCGCATCGACCTGACCGACCCGGAGCTCAGCGCCGGACTGACCAACGCCGAGAAGCTCCTGGCCAACTACGACGGCGACCCGTACGTCGACTGGGTGCGGGGGCTGAACGAGGGCAACGTGACGTCCAGCAACGTGCAGGCGGTGTTCGGCTGGAACAACGACCTGTTCATCGAGGGCATCCACCCCACCGAACTGGGGTACAAGATCATGTCCAACGTGTGGAACAAGGCCCTGAAGGACGCGGGCCTGCTCGACGACTTCTTCGCCACGCCGCAGAACACGGGCCGACTCCTCGCCGCCAGTGTCGCCTCCGCCGACGGCACCCGGCAGTTGGCGCAGGACTTTGTCGCTCCCGAGACCGGGACCTACTACGTCCGCATCAGCTCGCCCACCTCGGACTATCTCCTGACCACCACCCACCGCGCGGTGGTGGGCACCGAAGCCCCGGGCGTGGCGGACGGCACCGAGGTGGACATCACCGACACCGGCGCTGCCCTGGGCGGCATCACTTCCGCTTCGGACGTGGACACCTATCTCCTGCAGGTCAACGCGGGGGATCAACTCCATCTGTTCACGACCACGCCCGGAGTCGAGCCTGGTCAGTTCGTCAACAACCTGGACCCGGTGCTCGAGCTCTACGACTCGGACGGGATCATG
This sequence comes from uncultured Phycisphaera sp., assembly GCA_964496285.1. Taxonomy (GTDB): domain Bacteria; phylum Planctomycetota; class Phycisphaerae; order Phycisphaerales; family Phycisphaeraceae; genus CAZBXW01. Next base: position 2,770 of record CAZBXW010000019.1, on the reverse strand, counting down.
GTCGCCAGCAGCGACGACGGCGGACCGGGCGGGCACAACGCCAGCATCGACCACACGGCGCTCAAGACCGGCGCCTACCGCCTCCGCGTCGGATCGGTCGGCGGCACCGTGGGCGAGTACACGCTCCGCGCCAGCGGGCACACCGCATCGCCCGCGCCCTTCGTCGTCGTCTCCACCAGCCCGGCCCAGGACGAACTGGCCGTCGCGGCGCTCTCCGAAGTCGTCGTCCAGTTCAACGAGAGCGTGCTCTTCACCTCGGTGCAGCCGAGCGACGTGCTGATCGACGGTCAGCCGGTCACGGGCATCACCGTGATCGACGGACGCACGGTGGCCTTCACCGTGCAGAGCCTGAGCGAGGGCACGCACACCCTGACCATCGCGCAGGGCGCGATGACCGACCTGCAAGGCTCGCCGCTCGGGGCGTTCACGCTGGGCTTCGTCCAGGCGCTGCCGCCGGCGGTGAACCTCACGCTCACCGACGCCTTCGCGTCCGAGCCGGGCGTCAATCTCGCCGCGTTCTCGCTCACCCGCGCGGGCGCGGGCATCCAGGAGGTCGTGCTCGATCTGACCTGGACCGGGACCGCGATCATCCATGAAGATTTCACGTTCAATGTTTCCGCTGGAGCGCAGATCATCAATATCGACGCCCAGACGCGCAGTTTCCAGGTCATCCTCAACCCCGGCACCCTCAGCGCCACGCTCCAGGTCGTGCCGGCGGACGATTTCGTCCCCGAATCACCCGAGACGCTGACGGTGGAGCTGCAACCGGGCATCGGCTACACCCGCGGCACCAACGTGCTGGGCACGTTGACCATCGACGACAATGACACGCTCACGCCCGCCTTCCAGCAGGACAGCGCTTCCAACGCCATCGTCTCGATCGAGGCCGAGAACTACCACAACATCGTCGGTCGCAACGGCAAGAACTGGACCTTCGTGACCTCGCCCAGCGGCTTCTCCGGCTCCGGCGCGATGCAGGCCCTGTCCAACTCCGGCGCGGTCCGTACCACCGGGTACACCACCGGCAGTCCGCAGATGGACTACCGCATCAACTTCGTGGACACCGGCGTCTTCTACGTCTGGCTTCGCGGCTTCGCCCCGGGCAATGGCGCTGACGACAGCGTCCACGTCGGGCTCGACGGTGTGGCCACCAGCACCGCCGACAACATGCACGGCTGGAACAACACCTGGAAGTGGTCCAAGAGCACCATCGACGGACCCACCGCTTCCATCAACGTCACCACCCCCGGCGTCCACACCTTGAACATCTGGATGCGTGAGGACGGCTTGATTGTGGACAAGATCGTGCTGACCAACGTCGGTGGGTACACCCCCAGCAGCACCGGACCGGCTCAGAGCCCGACCACCGATCTTGCCTTCTCGCTGCCCACCGTCAACCTCACCGCCAGCGACACCGCCGCCAGCGAGCTTCCGCTCGACGACGCGGTCTTCCAGGTCAGCAGGAACGGCTCACCGCTCACGCCGTTGACCGTGCTGATGAGCTGGAACGGTCAGGCGATCTACGGACAGGATTTCACCTTCGCCACCGAGCCGGGCGCGACGATTCTGGACGTGGACGAGGTCAACCGAACGTTCCGCCTGGCGATCAGCACCGGCGCCACCGCCAACGTCCGTGTCGTGCCCATCGACGACACCGAGACCGAAACCGCCGAGTCCGTGATCCTTTCGCTCAACGCGGATGCGGCGTACCAGTTGGGCGCGTTGATCAGCGCCCAGGCCACCATCGCGCTGAACGATCTGCCGCCCGTTCCGGAGATCGACGTGGAAACGCTCGAGACCCCCGACAACGTCACGGCGTACAACTTCGGCAGCGTGATCCTCGGCCAATCCGCGAGCAAGACTTTCACCGTTCGCAACGAAGGGACCGGAACGCTGACGGTCACGGCGGCCAACGGACTGAGCGGCGTCTTCTCGATCTCGCCGATCAATACGCCGGCGTTGACGCAGGACGACTGGACCCTCGCTCCGGGCCAGACGATGGATTTCCTCGTCACCTACTCGCCCACGACACTCTCGCTCAACAGCGCCACGCTCACCCTGGTGAGCGACGACGCGGACGAGGGTTCCTACGTCATCGCCTTCTCGGGCCAGGGTGCCCCGGAGTTCCCGCCTCACTATGTGCAGACGCCCGACGTGGACAATCTCATCGTGATGGAGGCGGACGTTTACGACGACAAGGTCGGACGCAGCAATCGATCGTGGCAGTTGGTGGACGACGCCAACGCCACGGGCGGCAAGGCCATGCAGGCGCTGCCCGGCAGCCCCACGTCGATCACCTCCAACATCGCCACCACCAGCCCGCAGATCGATTATCGCATCAACTTCACGCAGACCGGGACCTACTACGTCTGGATCCGCGGTCGTGCGCCGGGCGGCGGTTCGGACGACTCGGTCCACGCCGGCCTCGATGGCGTGGTCCTCTCGAACTCGGACAACATGACCGGCTGGGGCACCAACTTCGGTTGGTCCAAGACCACCACCGCGGGCACCAGCCAGCCGTCTCGCATCAACGTCAGCACGACGGGGTATCACACCTTCACGCTCTGGATGCGTGAAGACGGGTTCATGGCCGACAAGATTCTGCTCACCACGAACCCCGACTACGTGCCCGCCGGGACCGGGCCTGACGCCTCGCCTCGCTTAGGCGATCCGGTCCCGCTTCCGACGGTGGGCGTGAGCGGCAACGACCTGTCGGCCGCCGAGGCTGGGCAGGACCCGGCGGTGGTCACCGTCACACGCAGCGGCGACA
>CAZBXW010000018.1:0-56781 GCA_964496285.1 uncultured Phycisphaera sp. | reverse complement strand
AAGCTCCCCGAACTGGACTTGAACCAGTAACCTGCCGGTTAACAGCCGGCCGCTCTACCGATTGAGCTATCGGGGAATGATGGCTGCCGTCGGCGCAGGCAGCGGGTTGTCAGAGCACTGAGCATTGCAGGATAACGTTCTTTTTCAGTGGATCAAGTGGGGGTTGGGGCTTCGGAGCCGGGCTGTCCTCAGGCCGGTGGTTTTTCTGGGGGGGATCCGGGGATGGATCCATCCCCGGCTTTGCTGGGGCGGTCACTTGGTCCAGGTGGTCGAGCCGTAGGTGGCGGTGTCGCCCAGTTCGTCGGCGATGCGGAGGAGTTGGTTGTACTTGGCGTTGCGGTCGCTGCGGGCGGGGGCGCCGGTCTTGATCTGGCCGCAATTGGTGGCGACGGCGATGTCGGCGATGGTGGCGTCCTCACTCTCGCCACTGCGATGGCTGAGCACCGCGGCGTAGCCGGAGCGCATCGCCAGGCCCACGGCGTCGAGCGTTTCGGTGAGGGTGCCGATCTGGTTGACCTTCACGAGGATGGCGTTGGCGGTCTTGGAGTCGATGCCTTTCTTGAGGAACTTGGGATTGGTGACGAAGAGGTCGTCGCCCACGAGCTGGACCTTGTCGCCGATCTTGTCGGTGAGTTTTTTCCAGCCGTCCCAGTCGTTCTCAGCAAGGCCGTCCTCGATGGAGCGGATGGGGTACTTCTTGCACCAGGAGGCCCAATAGTCGACCATCTCGTCGCTCTTCCAGAGTTTTTTCGGATTGGACTTGAAGAAGACGTAGCCCTTTTTCTGCTTGTCCCACATCTCGCTGGTGGCGGGGTCGAGCGCGACGAAGACCTGCTTGCCGAAGTCGTAGCCCGCAGCGTCCACGGCGTCGGCGATGACCTTCAGGGCGTCCTCGTTGTCCTTGAGGGAAGGGGCGAAGCCGCCCTCGTCGCCCACGGCGGTGGAGAGGCCGGCTTTGTGCAGGACTTTCTTGAGGCTGTGGTAGCACTCCACGCCGCAGCGCAGCGCGTCCTCGAAGGTGTCGAAGCCCCAGGGCTGGATCATGAATTCCTGGAAGTCGACGTTGTTGTCGGCGTGCTTTCCGCCGTTGAGGATGTTCATCATGGGGACGGGGAGCATCTTGGCGCCGGCCCCGCCGAGGTAGCGATAGAGGGGCAGGTCGCAGGCGTTGGCGGCGGCGTGGGCGACGGCGAGGGAGACGCCCAGGATGGCGTTGGCGCCGAGCTTGCCCTTGTTGGGCGTGCCGTCGAGGTCGATCATGGCGGTGTCGATGGCCTGCTGGTCACGGGCGTCCATGCCCGCGATCTCGCCACGGATCTTGTCGTTGACGTTGGCGAGGGCCTTGGTGACGGCTTTGCCGAGGAATTGCTTGTCGTTGCCGTCGCGGAGTTCGACAGCTTCGTGCTCGCCCGTGGAAGCGCCGGAGGGGACGATGGCTCTGCCGGAGGCTCCGCCGGAGAGCTGCACTTCGACCTCGACGGTGGGATTGCCGCGGCTGTCGAGGACCTGTCGGGCGTGAACGAACTCGATGTCGAAACTCATGGGATCATCCTTGAGAAAGAGGGCCAGGGAGTTACGAACCCGGTGCGAGCGGGGTAGTGTATCAAGCGTGGGGAAACCGACCACGCCGGGCGAGCGTGAGCTTTCGGAGGGTTACTTGGCGAGGAGGCGGATGAGTTCCGCGACCGTGTGGTGGGCCTCGAGGGGGTGGCGCAAGGGGCTTTGGGTGTGGAGCTTATAGGTGTTGCGGCGGCCGTCTCTGCGGCGCGTCAGGACGCCGGCGGCTTCGAGCTCGACGATGATCTTCTGCACAGCGCGTTCGGTGATGCCTACCTGCAAGGCTACGTCGCGGAGTCGCTGGTCGGAGTCGCGTGCCAGGCAGACCAGGACGTGGGCGTGGTTGGAGAGGAAGGTCCAGGAGTCGCCGGCGGGGGCGTTTCCGGGGCCACTTCCGGGGGCGCTTCCGGGGGCGCTTCCGGGGGCGGGGTTGAGGGTCCTGGGGGCGGGCCTTGACATGCCCGCGATTGTACGATATCGTGTACGCGAACTCAAGTTCGTGTATTTGATTTCGTGAAACAATCATCTACTTTACAGGAGCCTCGCATGACCGCCCTCGCCTCCCCGAGCCACGTCGCCGCAGTGTCGCAGAATCCCGTGCCCGTCACCGTCGCCCGCGGGGACGGGATCGGCCCGGAGATCATGGACGCCACGCTGGCGATCCTCCGGGCGGCGGGGGCGAACCTCGCGGTGGAGGAGATCGAGATCGGCGAGAAGGTCTACCTGCGGGGGATCAGCGCCGGCATCGAGCCCGCGAGCTGGGAGTCGCTGCGTCGCACCAGGGTGTTCCTCAAGGCGCCGATCACCACGCCCCAGGGCGGCGGGTTCAAGAGCCTGAACGTCACCACGCGCAAGACGCTGGGCCTGTACGCCAACATCCGTCCCTGCTCCAGCTACCACCCCTTCATCGCCACCAAGCACCCGGTGATGGACGTGGTCATCGTGCGCGAGAACGAGGAGGACACCTACGCGGGCATCGAGCACCAGCAGACCGACGAGGTGACGCAATGCCTGAAACTCATCTCGCGTCCGGGGTGCGAGAAGATCGTGCGCTACGCCTTCGAGTACGCCAGGCGGAACAACCGCGGGAAGGTGACCTGCTTCACGAAGGACAACATCATGAAACTCACCGACGGCTTGTTCCACAAGGTGTTCGACGAGATCGCCAGGGAGTACCCGGACATCGCCAACGAGCACTGGATCGTGGACATCGGGGCCGCCAAGCTCGCGGACTCGCCCGAGGTGTTCGACGTGATCGTGATGCCCAACCTCTACGGCGACATCCTCTCGGACGTGGCGGCGCAGATCACCGGGAGCGTGGGCCTGGCGGGCAGCGCCAACATCGGCGAGCACTGCGCCATGTTCGAGGCGATCCACGGGTCGGCACCGCGGCGAGCCGGTCAGAACGTGGCGAACCCCTCGGGATTGCTGCTCGGTGCGGTGCAGATGCTCGTGCACATCAATCAACCGGAAGTGGCAGCGAAGGTCCACAACGCCTGGCTCCGCACCATCGAGGACGGCGTCCACACCTACGACGTCTTCGAGGAAGGAAAGAGCAAAGAGAAAGTCGGCACGCGTGAGTTCGCCCAGGCGGTGATCGCCCGGCTGGGTCAGCAGCCCCAGCAGCTCAAACCGGTCGCCTACAACGCGGGAGAAACGCTCATCACTTCGCGCGGCGCGAAAGTCAAAGCGAAGAAGGACCTGCTGGGCGTGGACGTGTTCCTGCACTGGGACGAGGCTGAACGCTCCGCGACGGTGCTGGGCAAACGCGTCGAGAATCTGGCGAAGGGCACGGGCCTGAAACTCAAGATGGTCACCAACCGAGGCGTGAAAGTCTATCCCGACGGATTCCCCGAGACGTTCTGCACCGACCATTGGCGATGCAGGTTCCTGAGCGAGAGCGGCTCAACGATCACCCACGCGCAGGTCGTGCAACTGCTCGCGCAGGTGGATTCAGCCGGGCTGGACTTCATCAAGACCGAGCACCTCTGCGCTTTCGACGGCCAGAAGGCGTACTCCTTGGGGCAGGGCGAGTGAATCTGAACGGTACGTCGCTGAGGCAGGGGATCCGCGCTGCTCGCTTTTTCGCGGGCCAAGGCTCGCTGCATCGCTGCGCTGCTCGTCCCCCTGCAACCCCGCAAGCAAATGCGAAGAAGCATCAGGCTGCGAGCGGCTCAACGGTGAAAAGTTGGGGTGGGGGACGCGGCCCCTCCCCCGCCCCAATCCCCACCCCCTACCCCCCAGAAGGGCCTGTCAGGCCCGTTGCATTCTCACTGACTAATACTCCCGAACGCCCGCGGACAGGCCCATGCCCTTCCGAGGCGGAGCCAGGGGGCTTGGGGGCCGGCGGCGAAGCCTCCCAATCCCTTCACCGTGACAAACTTGACAGCCCCTCTTCCGGGGGTTGGAGCGGGACGAGCAGCGCACGAAGCGACCGTAGGCAGCGACTGAGCAGCGCAGACCCCCTGCCACGCGACGAATCATTCTCAAGCGAGACACGGTGCTTCAGCGGCGACCCAGCTCGTCCCATCGGCCGTAGATCTGCGACCATCGGTCCTTCTCGGCTTGCTCGGCGGCTTCCTGCGCCGCGAGGTAGCGCGCGATGCTGAAGCCTCGCCACGCTTCGAAGGCGATGAACACCGCGAGAATGAGCGTCCACCACGCCTGACTGACGATCGCAAAAACACCTACCGCGAGGGCTGCGACGAGGCCCACCGCAGCGACGAACCGCAGGCTCCTGGCGCGGCCGATGAAGAACCAGAGGATCGACTGCACGATCTGTCCGCCGTCGAGCGGGTAGATCGGCAGGAGATTGAACACGAGCAGGCCGGTGTTGATCATCGCCATGGTGCTGGCGTAGCGCACCAGGTCGCCCGGCAGCGAACGCGCGTTGGCGTGGGCCCAGGCGGCGAACACCAGCGTCACCGGCACGAGCAGCACATTGACCAGCGGACCGGCGACGATGCTCCAGAGCACCGGGCCGGGTCGAGGCGGGGGCTCGACGAAGGCCACACCCCCCAAGGGCCAGAGCACGATGCGGTTGGCTCTTCCGCCCACCGATCGGCAGGCCAACGCGTGCCCGAACTCGTGCAGCAGCACGATGGCGAAGAGCGACAGGTACATCGCCGCGTGCCAGTGGACGCTCTGGAACAGGCCGCGGTTCTGCAGCTGGATTGCCGCCACGAGGAACCAGGTCCAGTGAACGTAGACGTTGATCCCCATCACGCGAAACAGCCGCATCGATCCCGCGGAGGTCATCATGGCGGGAGTATAGACCAACTGGCTTGACGCCTCGACGCCTCCTAAGATCCGGGCATGAGTGAGTCCAAGACAGCGATCGTGACCGGCGCGGGATCGGGCGTGGGCAGGCAGGCCGCGGTCCTGCTCTCGCAGGCGGGCTACGCACTGGTCCTGGTGGGCCGAACCGAGTCGAAGCTGCGCCAGACCGCTTCGGAGTTGGGCGAAGCGCCCTCGCTGGTGCTCGCAGCCGACCTCTGCGACCCGAGCGTGGGGCAGAGCGTGGTGCAGCGCACCGTGGAGCGTTTTGGCAGGATCGACGCCCTCGCCAACGTCGCGGGTCTGGCGCAGGTGTGCCCGATCGCGAAGATCACGCCCGAGGAATGGCGTCGCACCATCGACACCAACGTGACGAGCGTGATGCTGCTGACCAGCGCCGCCTGGCCGGTGATGACCCGGCAGCGCTCCGGGGTGATCGTCAACGTCTCGTCAATGGCCAGCCTCTCGCCGTTCCCGGGGTTCAGCATGTACGCCCCCGCCAAGGCGGCGCTGAACATGTTCACCCTGGTCACGGCGCAGGAGGGCAAACGCGCGGGCATCAAGGCGGTGGCGCTGGCGCCGGGCGCCATCGAAACCCCGATGCTGCGGAGCCTCTTCGACGCCAAGGCGATCCCGCCCGAAAAGACGCTCGACCCGGTCGAGGTCGCCGGCGTCGTGCGCGACTGCGTCACCGGCGCCCGCGCCTTCCAGAGCGGCGAAGTGATTCAACTGCCTAGCCCTTGAGGGCAGCGCACACTCCGCGGCGATGTGGCGGGCGGTTGGCGCCCCTCGGGGCTTAGCCGGTCCGCGCCGCCCTGCAGAGCGCTCGGAATCCCGCTATACTTCCCGACCCATGAAATCCACCGAAATCCGACCCGGCGTCGCCCTGAAGTTCGACAACTTCCTCTACGTCTGCACCGCGGCGGAGCATCGCACGCCGGGCAACCTGCGGGCGTTCATCCAGGCCACGCTCAAGCGCGTGCCCGACGGCACCATCATCGAGAAACGCCTCCGCAGCGGCGACGAAGTGGAAGAGGTGAGCCTGGACCGCCGGGACATGGAATACCTCTACACCGACGCCACCGGGCACGTCTTCATGGACACCGAGACCTTCGACCAGACGCCCATCAACGCCGCCCTGCTGGGCGACACGATCCATTATCTGAAGCCCAACACCCGCGTGACCGTGCTGGTGGCCGAGGAGAAGCCGGTCATGGTCGAAGCGCCCAAGACGGTGGACCTGAAAGTGACCGAGACGCAGCCGGGCATCAAGGGCGCCACCGCCACGAATCAACTCAAGGAAGCGACGCTGGAGACGGGCTTCAAGACGCGCGTCCCGCCCTTCATCGAGACCGGCGAGATCATCCGCATCAGCACCTCCGACGGGTCGTACCTGTCGCGCGCCTGACGTTGCGACCTCCGCGCTTTCAACTGATCGGCGGCGGGTCGTCGTTCTTGCCCGTGCCCGAGAATCGGCTGTTGTCCGCCCCGCCGTCGGCGTTGAACCTGCCGTCCGAGTCGATGACGTAACCCATCTCACCGGGCGTGCGCGATTCGACGTGCCCATCCGTGTGCGAGAAGTTGGCGCGCTCACGATGGCGTGCGTCGGGCGCCGAGCGCACCGGACGATTCCCGTCATCGCAGCTATCGGAATTGGCGGTGAGCCGGGGCGGATCGAGCGACCAGCCGTGGTTGCTCAGCGCGGTGAGGACACCGGAGCCCGTGGGCTGGTAGGCGGTGCGTCCCGCCGTGGCGAAGTGCGCCGCGGTGCCCAGCGAGTCCGCCGACAGCACCGCGATGGAGGTGAGCGAATCCGCCCGCACGGGGAAGCGGATGAACCCGCCGCTCGCCTTGTTCCTGCTGTTGCCGAGGAACTGGAAGTTGTAACCGTAGGCGTAGTTTCGGTTGTTGGTGCGGTCGGGCACGGTCGGGCAGGTGAAGATCTTGTTCGTCACGTTGCGGGAGTTGTCGTTGGCGTTGTTGGTGTCGGCCGGAGGCGGATCGACGAAGGCGTAGAAGCCAGCCGAGGCGCCCATGGTCACGAACCAGCGCGGACGCCAGACCGTACCGTTGCCCACGTTGTAGAGGTTGTTCGCTCCGCTGGCCATGCGCCCGGGCACGCCCACGCCGTTGTTGTCCGTCGCGTAGACCGAGTAGCCCACCGCGATCTGTTTCATGTTCGAGCCGCAGACCGTCGACTGCGCCGCCACGCGCACCGCGCCCAGCGCCGGAAGCAGGATCCCGATGAGCAGCGCGATGATGCTCACGACCACGAGCAGTTCGATCAAGGTGAACGCCCCGGGCCAAGGGGGTGCAGGGACTTGGCAACTTGGCCGATCCGCGGTGCGTCGGGTGCTATGATGCGTCGTCATGAGTTGGGTTATACCCGCGTCCCGCGCGGGCGCGAAATATCCTGCAAAAGTTGCAGCTTTTGTTGCCTACGACATGGCCAAAGCCAGACGCATCACGCTCCGACGACGCCTGTGGGTGACGGGCGTCGTGGTGCTCGCGGCATCGCTGGCCATCGCCGGCGCGGGGGGCTGGGGCTTGTGGGTGTTGGACGCGCAGGTCGGTGCGGCCCTGCGCCCCTACCAGCTTCTGCGCGACGCCTACGAGCTGGGCCGAGCCGTGGATCGCGCTCGCGGGGTGACCGGCCAGGCCGCGCCTGATTCGATTCTCGCGGCCCAGGTGCGTGCCCGTGATCTGCTGCGCACGGAACCGAGTCAGCCGGTGCTGCAGCGGCTTGAAGCGTCGCTGCGTCAGGCGGGTCAAGCGCCGCCCGCCGATCGTGACGCGCACCTCGGCGCCGCACTGAACGCGGTGTCGGAGCTTTCGAGCCGAACCCGCGCCGACATCGAGCACATCCACCGTCAGTCACAGCGGCGTCGAACTCAGGCGATGCTGCTGCTGGCGCTGGGCGCGGGCCTGTCGCTGCTGACCACGACGCTGATGCTCCGGCAGCAGTATCGCGCCGTGATCGACCCGATCCGCGACCTGACGCAGGGCGTGCAGGAGCTGCGCCAAGGCCGATTCGAGCACCGCCTTGAGCCGCGCGGCGACGGGGAACTGCTCGAGCTGGCGGACCACTTCAACCGCACCGCCGACGAGTTGGCCACGCTGTATCGCGGCCTGGAGGACCGGGTGCGCCAGCAGAGCCTGGCGCTGGCGCAGGCGGAGCGACTGGCGAGCGTGGGTTTCCTCGCCGCCGGGGTGGCGCACGAGATCAACAACCCGCTGTCGGTCATCCGCGCCAGCGCTGAACTGACGGCGCGGCATCTGGAGCGGAGCGAGGGCGACCCGAGCGCCCAGCTCCGCGACGCCGCGGCGGCGCTGCGCGACGTGGCCGACCACTCGGGCCGATGCGCCGAGGTCTGCTCCCGTCTGCTGGCGCTGGCGGGGCCCGGGCCGATGCTGCTGCGTCCGATGCCCATCGCGAAGGTGCTGGACCAGTCGCTGGCGCTGGCGCACCGGCTCTACGGAGAATTCGAGGTGCAGCAGCGCATCGACGCCGACCTCTGGATCGCCGGCGACGCGGACCTGCTGCGCCAGGTGCTGCTGAACCTGCTCTCCAATGCGCTGCAGGCCTACGACGCGCCGCCCCGCGCGGTGGAGGTGACGGTGAGCCGACGCCTGGACCGCGCGGTCGTGCGTCTGACGGATCGTGGCCGGGGGATGACGACGCAGGAACTTTCGCGCGTCTTCGAGCCGTTCTACAGCGCCCGCCACGACACGCCGTCGCGCCACGGTCTGGGCCTGTCCATCAGTCACGCGCTGGTACGTCGCCATCAGGGGACGCTGCACGCCAGCAGCCCCGGGCCGGGTCGGGGCGCGACGTTCACCCTCGAGCTTCCGCTGGTCGGCCCGGCATCGAGCGCGGAGGCCCAGCCTGTGGCAGCGGCGGAGGAGGCGCCATGAAGCGAACCACCGCTGTCCCGAGCGCCACGGTGCTGATCGTGGAGGACGAGCGACGCCTGCGCGAGCTGCTGAGCCGCGCGGTGCGGGAGATGGACCTTCAGGCGCTTGTGGCTGGCGACGCCCCGGAAGCCCTGCGATGCATGGAGCAGTCGCCGGCGCAGGCGGTGTTGCTGGACCTGATGCTCCCGGGCACGCACGGGCTGGCGCTGCTGGAGCAACTCCGTCAGCGCTGGCCCGCGACGAAGGTGGTCATCCTCACCGCGTTTGGCGATCTGTCCTCGGCGCAGCGGGCGATGCGCTTGGGAGCGGTGGACTTCCTGTGCAAGCCCTGCCCGCTGGGCGAACTGGAGGCCGCCCTGGGCCGCGCCCTCGGGTCCAGCGAACCCGCCCCGCCGACGCCCGCGACTCCCGCGGCGCCCCCGGCGGCGGTGTCGCTGGCGGAGGTGGAGCGTGAGCACGCCATCGCGGCGCTGCAGCGGCACGGGGGCAATCGTGTCAAGGCCGCCGCCGAGCTGGGCATCAGCGTGCGAAATCTCTACTACCGTCTGGCGCAGTGGCGTGGCGCGTAAGGTCGCACCGGTCAGAGCAGCACGGTCGCGCCGCGCTCGACGACCGGGAGTTTCACGCCGCGAAGATCGTCCGGCTCCACAGCGGTGGTGTGCGGGATCTCGATAATCGCCTCGGGCGTGCCGTCGGGCCGGCGTGGGATGGGAACGCCCTGCTGCTCGAGCCAGAGCGCGGCGCGGTTGATCTGGATCTGGCGGCTCGTGGCGGGGCAATCGTTCGCGCCCGGAGCGTCCGCGTTCTTGATCGGGGCGAACTCGTCGGGCCGGGACGTCTCGTAGATGATCGACTTCTCGCACAGCGGCAGCGCGTCGAAGACGAAGGTTTCAAGCTTCACGGCGTTGTTCTTCGCTGGCTTGATCTGCTGCCCCGTGGCGAGGTCGAGGTGCGCGACTTTCTTCTCCGCGCGGTGAAAGGGCAGGCCGAAATTGCCCGAGGCGTTGAGCCGCTTTACGAAATCGGCGCGGATGCAGTGGATGGCGATGGAGCCGGCGAGGAAACGAAGCTGTCCGTCGGGCAGGCGTTCGTGCGCCAGCGTGTCGGGCAGGTCGGAATACTCGATGACATTCATGCGTCCGTCGACGAGGCAGAAATTGCCGAGCTTCTCGAGCGGCTCGCGCTTGGGCAGCATCTTGCTGGACATCTGCGCCCCGTCCAGGGCGTGCAGGCCCACGAAGAGCGGATCGACGACGCGGACGAGCGGGTTGTCCACCTGGGTGTAGCTGATCTGTTCGATGCCGCGCTTGAGCATGTCGTCGATCGCGCCGCTGGACCAGAGCGCCTTGAGCGATCCGCCGTGCCCGTTGGGCGACAGCGCGATGGAGCTTTGGGATTCGAGCAGGACTTTGCCGGTGGTCATGTCGATGGCGGGCATCATCTGCTGCGGGAAGAGCATGACGGTGTCGGCGCCCAAGCCGAAGTAGTTCTGCTGCTGGAAGTAGGCGCGGGTCGGCGCGTCGTTGACGGGCGAGGTCATGACGTACCAGCGGATCATGGCGCCGCTCTTGCGTCGCATCTTGAGGATGAACTCCGCCATGCAGCCGAAGAGCGACTGCCCGCGCACCGGCGAAGCGGGGTAGGTTCCCTTCGGGGCGTCCCAGCCCAATCGGGTGCCCTGTCCGCCGGCGACGGTGAAGGCGGCGACGTTGCCTTGCTTGATGAGGTCCCATCCCAACTGCCGCGCCTGAGCGTATTTGGCCTTCTGCGCTTCCGAGGGCGAACAGGGATACCACGGCGCCGGCAGGAGGTTCGGCGGGAGCGTGAACCGGGGACTCTGCTTCACATGCGACTCGACCAGCCGCGAAACCTCGGGCCAGTCGATGCTGTCGATCTGATCGAGCAGGCGTGAAAGCTCCGGTACGCTCAGCGAGGCAGCGAAGTGCAGGACGTGTTCCTGCCCAACCGCGGCGAGCGCGGCACGCGCCTGCTCCAATCGGGCGTTGGTCTGAGTCATCACGGTGCTCCCTGGTTCGATACGGGGGCAATACAATAGATCAGCCCCCCAACAGGGGCAACGTGAGCGACCCCGCAACGCTCCCACCCCGGTCGTCGGCCCCTCGAGCGCCTCGCCGACCGGCGCCGCCGGACAACGACGCTCTACCGGGCGAAGACTTGTGCGTGCACGGCGCGCGTCGTGGGGGTATAACAAGTCAGCGCGGCGGCGGACCTATTCCAACGTATCCCCCATAGAGGTGCATGCGATGCGCGACATTCGACGGGCGGCGTCCGTGGCGTTTGGTGCGGTGCTCGGGGTGGCGCTGATGAGCCTGCCGGTGCGGGCCCAGACCGAGGAGCCCGAGACGGACTCCGCCCCGGCGCAGGTCAACGCCAAGGTGAAGCTCGACACGCTCACGCTGCTGCGGGAAGAGCAGCTTCAGCCCGGGCAGATCACCGACCCGGTGTGGACGATCAGCCCCGCGCCCGGGCGCGAGTTCCTGCAGATCCCTCTGACCGTGGAGGCGGGCGAGGCGGACTACGAGCTCAACAGCTCGGCGCTGCGTCTGGCGGGCGGCAAGCTGGCGTTCTTCCGCTTCGTTTACGTCCGCCCCGGACAGACCGAAGCCGACGAAGCGACGCAGCAGGGCGAACTTCCCGAGGGAGTTCCACGGGTGGCGCGGCGGATCACCGTCAAGACCGACGGCACCCTGGCGTGGAAGCTCGACCGGGTCATCGTCAACGGCGATATCACCGGGTCCTCCGACTACGCCCTGCGCATCAACGCTGAGGCGCTGGGCAGGCTCAACCCCGGGCCGGCGCCGGACGTGTCACGCGGCCAGGGCGAGGACGATCGGTCCTACTACGCTCGGCGCGCCGCGGCGCTGGCGGAGCACCGCGCCCGCAGCGACGAGTTCCGCGCCCTGCGCAAGCGAGTCATGGACCTGTCGCTGGACATGACCGCGCCGATCCCGCCGCTGATCTACGCGGTCTACGAGGTGCGGAGCAAGCCCCGGACGCTGGACCTGCAAGGCGCGGACCTGACCCCGTGGTCCCTGCCCTGGGAGGCACTGATCCAGATGCGCAATATGGTCTCGGTCGCAGCCCTGGACGCTCAGGGCCAATTGGGCGATCAGGTGCAGGAGATGGTCAAGACGGTGTTCGGCCATGTGGCCAGCGACGACCATCCGCTGACGCTGCGCACCGCCGCGTTCGCGCTGGCGTCGCGGCATTTCGTCAAACTGGCGCAGCCAGACGACGTGCTCTATCAGCTCTGTCAGCACATCCTCGAAGGCGCGGACGTCGAGGCGCGCCGCCTGCTCATCAAGGAGCTCGTCTCGACCATCCCGCCCACCGCCGCGACCGTGTCGCTGCTCAAGCTCGTGGCGGCGGACATGGACCCCAAGACCAAGCTGCTCTCGCTGGGCAGTATGCTCAAAGCCAACATCGCCGACCCCGTTGCCCTGCGCGAGGCGGCGCGGTCGGCTGGGCAGTTGCTCGCCGACCCGCAGGGCCCCACGCCCGAGCAGGTCCTGAGTATGCTCGTGGCCACCCAGGACATGACCCGCGACGTCGCCCGCGCCATGGCCTCGCAGATCAATCTCTCCGCCCTGCCCGACGACCGCGTCCTGCCCACCGTCCGGTTCATCGTCGAGCGCGCCCCCACGAGCGAACCGGCAGCGATCTGGCTCGATCAACTCTTGCTGGGCGCCGGCGACATCCGGTTGATCACCGCCACCCTGGAGGTCCTCGCCGACTCCGAGCTTGCCGGTGACGCCGCCACGCCCGCCGTCGGACGCGCCTTCGGAGCCCTGTTCGGCAAACGCCGGAACGCGAGCGCCACCGGCAAGGGCGTCGAGCTGTCGGCGCCGATCCCCGTGCCCTCGCCGACGCACAATCTCTTCCGCAGTTTGCAGATCGGCGACGCTTCGCTCCGCGCCCTGGCCTGGCAGTCGCTCCGCATGTTCACCTTCAGCCAGGAGACCCCGGCCGCCACCGACGCCACGCCCTCGGACCCGCGCTTCCGCCAGCTGACCATGGCGGCATTGAGTCAGAACCCGCTGCCGCTGAGCGTCGTGGAGTTTCTCGCTCGTCAGAGTGACCGCCTCTCAGCCGGACACGAACTGGCGCTGCTGGCGATGCAGGGCCGCGGCGAAGCCTCCACCGCCGCCGCCAAGGGCTTCGTCGGATACCCCGGCGCCGTCCGACCTTTGCTCCTGATGCGCTCGCCCAACGAACGGCAGGCGCTCATCAGCAGCATCTACCGCGCCCACACCGGACGCGAACCGCTGTTGACCGCCGTGCTCCGTCAACGCAAGGACGACGCCCCGGTGATCGACTGGCTGGCGACGGAACTTCAAGCGGGTCGTCTTCCCGACCCGGCGCGCTGGGCCAACGCCTTCCGCACCGTCGACGAACTCTACGAGCTTATTCCCTCCAACGACCTGACCCTGGCGCAGGGTGCCGTGGCCGCGCTCACCAACGCCGCCGGCGGCGACGACGCCATGGCGCTGCAACTCACGCAGCAGCTCCGCGCCCTGGAGAGCACCACCGTGCCCGCCCTGGCCGAAGCCTGGACCAAACTCTCCCGCGAGGTCTTCCAAGCGCGGCTGCGCACCGCCAACGGCAAGTTCGACGCCTCGCTCACCCTCTGGCCCGCACGCGGCAGCGAAGACAACACCCCGCCCCAGCCCACCAGGCTCCTGCCCGTCAACCTCGCCCCCGCCGGTGACACCTTGGAAGTCAAGGGCCTGGAACTGCAGCTCAAAGCCACCGACCAGGGCAGCTTCCTGCTCATCGAGGCCCCCACCCAGCTCCGCGTCCTGGGCGGCGACCTGACCAACCTCCCCTTGGAGTTCGCCACGCCGCCGATCCGCCTGCTCCCGATGTACGACCGCTCCTGGCGCACCCGCTTCGCCCTCAACGACGGCCGCGTCATCGAGATCGCCTTCACCCCCGCCGCCCCGTGACGCGAGACGACACCGCTCGATCCGCAAGCCCCTGAACCCCGCCCCGCGCTTCCACACGGCACCTGCACCCGAGGGCATAAGGTGAAGGGCATAAGGTGGGAGGGCATAAGGTGTCAGGATGATTTTTCTGGAGCCGAAGGGAGGGCACAAGAGGGCATACGGTGTCAGGATGATTTTCCCGGAGCCGGGTCAGCGGGAGAGGGCATAAGGTGTCAGGATGATTTTTCTGGAGCCGAAGGAAGGGCACAAGAGGGCATACGGTGTCAGGATGATTTTTCCGGAGCCGGGTCAGCGGGAGGACGGAGGTGGCGAGGTTTGGGGGAGGATTCGAGTCGGTGGAGGATGTTCAGGACGATGCGGGGGTCGCGGAAGGCTTGCCCGTGCGGGAGTTCGAAGGCTGGGGCGTCGACGATCAGGAGGGGCCAACCCGGGGGCGCGGTGTTGTCGGAGCCGACCATGGCGTCGCCGCGGCGGGCGTAACAGACCAGCTCGTAAGGGCGGTGAGGCAGGGCCGCGTCGAGGTGGGCCAGGAAGTCCGAGCCGGTGCGCATGTCACGGACGAGCGAGCCTGGGACGGGCAGCCTGGCCATGTCGGCGCCCTGGTGTGGGGAGCTGATGGTGAACAGCCGGGCGATTCGCAGGCGGCGCTGCGGGGATTGGCTGTCGCGCGCGGGCGCTGCGGTGTAGCGAGCCACCAGTCCGCCCATGGAGAACGCCACGACATCGACCTGTCGCGTCCACGCGGGGTCGTCGCTGGGCAGAGCGGCGTCGACCGCGCGAAGCAGCCTGGCGCGACAGGCGTCGAAACTGGTCTCGAAGGCGAAGGCCACCGCGACGACTGGTGTGCCGGGGCTGATGTCTCGCAGTTGCCGCTGCCACCAGGAGGACGCGATGCCCGGATCGCCGAACCCGCTGAGCACCACGACCGGCCGCGGCAGGACGACGCCCCGCTCCCGTATCACGCGAAGTTGCTGCTTGGCGGCGTCGAGGTTCATGACCATCGCATCATCCCGCACCGGACTCTTCGCCGCACACCCCACAACCAGCCCGACGCACAGGCACACGAAGACTCTAAGCATGAGCGAACTCCTGCCGATTGTAGGTCGAACGCGGCGAGGCTCTACGACCGATGGAACGGAGTCGTCGCCGCACGCCGGGCGAGCAACGCTCAAACGACGCGGACGCTCGCTCGCGGCGTCTGACCGCTGCCCGGCCGTAACACGAATCTCATGATTGGCCCTTGCGGCTGTTGATGTTACGATTTTTTGTCTTTGAGTTGTTCAACCGACCCCACCCCTTCAACAAGGCGATGAATCTTTATGATCCGACGACTGATCGCGATGAGCGGCGCAGTTCTCTGGACCTGCTCGGCTCTGCTGGCGGGTGAAGGGATGACCGCAGAGCAGATCGTTTCACTGCACCTCTCGAAGCTCCGCACCGATTCGGAAATGGCGTTCGTCCGCATGCAGCACAAACCGGCGGACGCGCCGGAGCGCGAGTATCGCTTCCTCGTGGCCTATCAGTCGTACGAGACGGGGCGGTCCTATTTCCTGCGTCTGGTCCGTCCCGCCGAGGTGCAGGGCGTCACCGTGCTGGCGATGGAGAAGGATCGGCAGACGGTGGATCATTACTTCCTGCTGCCGACGGTGGGGAAGATGAAGCAGCTGGTGGGCGACGCTCGCCACGCGGCGTTCCTCTCCTCGGACTACACCTTCGAGGACCTGTTGGAGGAGATGCCCTCGTGGAACAGCTACGAGCGGCTGGCTGACGAAGAGGTCGAGGGCTTGATGTGCTATCGCGTTCGAGCTGCGGAGTCCGGCAAGGCGGGCGCCAGCGCCTATCAGCACCGCGACCTTTTCATCGATCAGGAGCACCTGCTGCTTCGCAAGGTGGACTTCTATGGCAGGAACGGGCGTCTGATCAAGACGCTCACCGCCACGGACTACGACTCGCCTCGGTTGCGTGGACAGACCACGCGTCCGGGTCAGGCGGTGATGACCAATCATCAGACCGGCTCGACCACGCGCTTCTACGTCGTGGAGGGTCGGATGAATCAAAAGTTCGACGCGGAGTTGTTCACGCCTGAGCGGCTGGAGCGTTGGACCTCGGAAGAGGTGGAGGAGTTCATCTTCGAACTCGGACTGAAGGTTACCGCGGAGTGAGCCCGCGCACGACCGAGCAATCGGCTTTAGGCTAGGAGCATGGGCCGACTTCCGGTTATCGCGTTCGCGCACGGGTGGGCGGTGTCGGCGATGTTGCTGGGCCTGACCGCCTGGTCGCTCAATGGCGCCGCGAGGCTGGCGGTGGACGTCTCGAGCGACAGCCTGGTGGCGCGGGGCAGCGCCGAACGAGCGGCCCACGAAGCGTCGCGACACAGCTTCGGGTCCGACGAGGCGGCGGCGATCTACGCTGAGCATCCCGACCTGGCGGACCCGCAACGCGTGGCGGCGCTGCGACAGATCAGCCGGGCCTTGGAGAATCTGCCCTTCGTCGAGCGGGTCGAGAGTCTGTTCACACTGCCCGACGTGCGGGACGAGGAGGGGCGATTGCACGTCTCGCCCAGTTGGAACGGAGCCGACGACTCGCCCCAGGCACTTCGTGCGGCGCTGGACCGCGCCCGCGACAACCCGCTGCTTCGCGGTCAGGTGGTCTCGGAGGACGGTCAGGCAACGGTGCTCACGCTGTTTCTGAGTCCGGCCGCGGGCGTGGACAACCAGCAGAGGACCCAGCAGATCGAGGCCTTGCTAGCGCCGCATCGCGGTCGGTTCACACACCTGGAGCAGGTGGGCGGCCCGGCGACCCGCGACTGGCTCACGCGGCAGATGAGTCACGACCAGCGATGGATCGTCCCGCTGGCGGTGGGCGTGTTGCTGCTGCTGCTCACGCTGACCCTGGGCAGCGCGGTGGCGGCGATGCTGCCCGTGCTCAACGCGGCGATGGCGGTCGCATGGGCCTACGCGGGCATGGCGCTGCTGGGCGTCCCGATGAACCTGCTGAGCTACGTGCTGCCGGTGCTGGTCCTGGTGGTCGGAGCCGCGGGGGATGTTCATCTGATTCACGAGTTCCGCGTGGCGCTCAGGCGCGGGCTGGAGCCACGCCAGGCGATGGCCGCCGCGTCGCGTCGGGTCACCGGCGCACTGGTGCTCACGTCGCTCACGACGGTGCTGGGGTTCGCCGCCACGGCGTTGAGCGACCTGCCGATCCTTCAGGACTTCGGCGCAGCGGCGGCGCTCGCAATGGTTGGGCGATTCACGATCTCGCTGCTGTTTCTCCCGGCGTGTCTGAGGCTGACGCTGCCGCTGATCCGCCCGCGCAACGCGGTCCGCACGATCTCGCCCTGGGGACCCGAGGCGCTGACCCGTTGGCTGATCCCCGCGCTGCACGCGCGGCAGCGCGTGGTGCTCGCGGCGATCCTGATCCTGACCGCCACGGCGCTGCTCTTCGCGTCGCGGATCCGCGTGGCCAATGACCTGCTGGCGTTCGTGCGTCCCGACGCGCCGGTGGTGCTCAGCGCGGACCGCCTGACGCAGCGGCTGTCGGGACTGAAGTTCATTCACCTGACGCTGCACGCGCAGCCCGACGCCTTTGCTGAGCCTCGCGCCCTGCATCAGCTCGACGCGGTGGCGCAGTGGGCACGGGTGCAACCGGGGGTCGATTCGGCGATCGCCGTGTCGGACCTGCTCAAGCGCCTGCGCGGGCAACTGCACGGCGCGGGGTCGTCGTACGAATCGCTGCCCGACAGCGCCGCGGCGGTTCGGCAGTTGCTGCTCTTCTGCTCCTGGGCGCAGTACCGGCCGTATCTCACCGCCGACTTCGCTCACGCCAACATCGTCATCCGCAGCGACCTGCAAGACACAGCGGCGCTGAATCGGCTGCTCACGGAGCTGCGGCGGGAACTGGACAGCGGACGGTTCGGCCCGGTGCGCTACACGCTCACCGGACAGGCGGCACTGGTGGCCCAGGGCGTCGATTCGGTCACCCGCGCCCAGGCCTTTTCGCTTGGAGGCACTACG
The DNA here is from genome assembly GCA_964496285.1 of uncultured Phycisphaera sp. Lineage (GTDB taxonomy): Bacteria > Planctomycetota > Phycisphaerae > Phycisphaerales > Phycisphaeraceae > CAZBXW01. The sequence continues at coordinate 39,053 of CAZBXW010000018.1, read as the reverse complement.
CTCACGCTCTTCCTCGTGGTCGGGGCGATCTTCCTCTCATGGCGCGCGGCGCTGCTGGTGCTCGCGGCGAACCTCATCCCCATCACGCTGGTGCTGGGCATCATGGGAGCGGCGGGGATCAGCCTGAACGTGGGGACGTGCATGGTGGCGGCGATCTCGCTGGGGATCGTCGTGGACGACACGCTGCACCTGCTGGTTCAGTTCAATCGCGAGGCGCGTGCCCGGAAGGACGAGCGTCTGGGGGTGGAGGCCGCCCTGCGCGACGAGCTACCTCCGATCTTCATCAGCACCGTGGCGCTGGCGGGGGGCTTCGCGGCGCTGGGCCTGTCGAGCTTTGAGCCGGTCCGGCAGTTCGGGCTGCTCAGCGCGGCGGCGATGGTTTTGGCGTTCGTGTGCGAGGTGATCGTCACGCCGCTGTTCCTGACGCGCACGCGGATCGTCACGCTCTGGGACGTTCTGGGACTCCCGTTGCGCGGGGCGCTGCTGCGGCAATCGCCGTTCTTCGAAGGGCTCAGCCGCTGGCAGGCCAAGAAGATCATCCTGGCCTGCGACGTGCAGGCGCACGCGGCGGGGAGCACGGTCCTCCGCGCCGGGGAGATGGGCGACCGCATGTTCGTCGTGGTCCAGGGCGATCTGGAGGTTCACCGCGAGCACGAGGGGCAGCGCACGACGCTGGCGAAACTGACCACGGGCGATCTGCTGGGCGAGATGGCGTTCTTCTCCCATCAGCCGCGCTCCGCCGACGTCACCGCCCTGTCGGACGCGCAATTGTTGGCGTTGGACTTTCAGAGCATGGAGCGTCTGCGGCGTTTTTCGCCCTACCTGGCGTCACGGCTGCTGATGAACATCGCGCGGGTGCTGAGCCTGCGTCTGGCACGCGCCACCGCCTCAAAGTGACGGGGCGCGCGGGCGAGCTTCACCGCGGGACGCCCGGGGCATCGGCGGGTTCAATTGCTGGCAGGACTGCGGAGTAGGATGGTGGTCCGTTGCACAGCGATGATGCGAGGATGCATGCTCGGACTTCACCGCCATGATCGACTGGCGCTCACCGCACTGATCGTGTCGTGCGCGGCGGTGTGGCTCAGTTCGCTGCCGGGCCGGTTCACGTTTGACGACGAGCCGGGGATCGTCTTCCGCCGCGCCATCTGGGAAGCCCCGCTGTTCGAGGCGATCACGCACGACCCCCGACCGGTCGTCGCGCTCTCGCTGTGGCTGAATTACCGCTTCGACAAGCTCTTGGGTGGTGATGGTCTGAGCGTCTGGGGCTACCACCTCTGGAACAACGCCACGCACCTGCTGGCGGCGGTCGTGCTCATGGCGCTCGTGCGCAGCACGGTGCTCCGGGGTCGCGCCGCGGCTGCGGACGAGCGTGTTCGCAACCGGGCGACATGGTTCGCCTTCGCCTGCGCCGTGATCTGGGCGGTGCACCCGCTGCAGACCCAGGCGGTCACCTACGTGATCCAGCGCGCCGAATCCATGATGGGCCTGTTCCTGTTGCTGACGGTCTACTGCTTTGATCGTCTGACTCAGCGGCAGGCGAGCGCCGAATCGCAGGACCAGGACGCGTCGGCCCCCGAGAAGCGTGGGCCGCACCGTTACTCGGCGTGGGGCTGGAGCGGTGGTGTGCTGATCTGCACACTGCTTGGCGTGGGCTGCAAACAGGTGATGGTGGTGACGCCGGTGCTGCTGGTGCTATACGACCGAATCTTCGTGGCGGGCAGTTGGGGGCCGATGCTGCGGCGGCGCGGCGTGCTGCACGCGCTGGTGCTTCTCGTGGTGCTGCCGCTGGTGCTGCTGAATCTTCCGGTGGTGGGGCCGGCGCTAAGCCACGCCTGGCCTCGCAGCGCTGCGAGCGCGTCGGCGCCCACGTCGATCCGGCAGAGCGATGAGGTGTCCGCGGGCTTTGGCATGGCGCGACTGACGCCTGTGGACTACGCCCGATCCCAGCCCGCGGTGGTCCTGCACTACCTTCGCCTGGCGTTCTGGCCGGTGGGTCAGTGCATCGACTACGGCTGGCCGACCACCCGAAGCTGGGCCGCCGCCGCGGCGCCTTTGAGTGTCATCGCTGTCCTGTTGATCGCCACCGGCGTGGCGCTGTGGCGCTGGCGTGCGATGGGTTTCTGCGCCGCGGCTTTCTTCGTCCTGCTCGCGCCCACGTCGAGCTTCCTACCCATCAACGACCTGGCGGTCGAGCACCGCATGTACCTCCCGCTGGCGCCGCTGACGGTCCTGGTGGTCACGCTGACGGTCACGCTCACGCGACGGCTGGGCACGGAGAAAGCGCGGTCGTCCATGCGGGGTCTGCTGCTGGTCGGCGTCGCTGGCGCACTGGCGGCGGCCACGGTCCAGCGCAACAGGCTCTACTGGAACCCCGTCCTTCTCTGGCGCGACGCGACGCACAAGGCGCCGATGAACTGGCGGGCGCACTACGCCCTGGGCATCCTGCTGGGTCGGCGCGGCGATCTCCAGGCCGCGATCCCTTCGTTCGAGCTGGCGGTGCGGCTGCAACCCGAAGAGATCGTCCACCGTGACTACGCGCTGGCGCTGGAGGTCGCCAAGCGCGGCTCGCCCGAGCAGGTGCTCCATCACCTCGAGCTGGCGCTGAGGGCGTACCCCGACGATGCTTTCCTGCTCTCGCTCGTGGGCGTCCGACAGGCGCGGCTTGGCCGGATGGAGCAGGCGCGCGCCACGTTGACCCACTGGGTCTGGCTCGAGCCGAACTCCTCCAAGGCCCACGCGCAGCTCGCCCATGTGTTGCTGCGACTGGACCAATCGCAGTTGGCGGTGGACGCTTTCGAGAAGGCGACCCGACTGGGCGAACGGAATCCCGACCTGTTGAACCAGTTCGGCGTGGCGCTGGGCCGACTCGGTCGCACCCGCGAAGCGCTGGAACAGTTCGACGCTGCGCTCCAGCTCGACCCCACGCACGCCCGAGCCTTGGCCAACCGAGAGCGGGCGCGGGCGAAGCTCCGCGAGGGCTCGTCGCCCACTCCCTCGGTCTCCCCGTGAGCAAACGGTCGTGCGTCACCGCGGCGCGCCGGGTCACTCGAAAGCGCGGGCGATGCTCTGCTGAACCAGCATCGGGTTGTTCTCTTTGAGGAAGGCGTCGAACCCCCAACTCTCGCGGGGTTGCGCGGTGACCTCTCGGATCGCCTGGGCGATCTCGTCGAGGTCCTCCGCCACCAGGGTTCTGCCGATCTTGAACTTTCTCACCCGCGCCCCGAGCACGCCGGCCTGGTTGACGAGGATGGGCAGCCTGAACGAGGAGCACTTGTAGAGCGTGTTGCTGGTGATGCCCCAGCCCACGTAGTTGGCGTAGATCAGATCGCTCATGGCGATGATCGCGTTCAGGTCGCGCTCGTCCTCGACGTAATGGGGATAGGCGAAGATCGAGGGATGCTCGCCCGCCGCGGCGGAGCGCAGCTTCTGCGCCACTTCCGGGGGGTACATGTCGAAGTTGATGTGACCCACCGCCGCGACGCAGAAGCCGCTCTGCAGGCGCGTCTCGATCACCTGCGTCATCACGCCCAGGCCCTTGCGCGGGTTGAGATGCCCGTAGAGCAGAATGATCTTCCGCCCCTGCGCGAACTGCCGCAGGCGCTGCGCCAGCACCGGTTCAGAGGCGGGCAGATCCACCGGGGATACGTCGGGGACCCAGTGCGCCTTGCGGAAGCCCCGGGACCGCCACTGGTCCATCACCAGCTCGTTGAGGCTGAAAATCGAGCGCATCTTGCGGGGCTTGAAGAAGCGCGGGATGGTGTTGCCCTGAGGATTGAGCACGTCGCTGGTGAGCAGTCCAGCATACTGGTAGGGCGCCCGCCACTTGAAGAGCAGGTAGTGCCACCACTTGAGCAGCATCATTCTTTCGATGTTGGGAAAGAAGACGCGCACCCGCGCCGGGGCCGCCGCCTGGCGCCGGAGCCAGCCGCGGATCAGCCGATGGGCGTGGATCATGTTGCCCAGCGCCACGCCGAATCGTTTCTGCCTCGGCGGCAGCGACTCGTCGTCCCATCGCACGTAGTCCAAGCCGCGCCGCTTGGCCTGCTGCGGAGCCTCCGGGGCGGAGGGGTTGTGCGGGAAAACGGTCACGACGGTGAACCCCGCGTCGCGAAAGATGCCCCCGATCATCATGATGTAGGTGAGATGGTGGCCCCGACTGTTATCGTCCACGACGAAGACAATCTCACTCTTTGGAGCGGCTTGCGGCATGACGGGCTCAAAAGCTCGGGCACGAAAACCCGCGGCCACTGCGGTGTTCAAGGGGGTCAGGCGGTGACCAGCGAAGCCCGCTCAAGCTCGGCTTCTATCCAACTGTACTGCTCTTGCAATCCTTCGTACAGATCGACGCTTGGCTGCCATCCCAAGATCGTCTTGGCCTTTGTATAGTCGGCGCTGCGCGCCTTGTCGCCCTCGGGCTTGGAGAGGTCGTACTCGATGCCGATGGGCTTGCGCGAGATCTTCACCACCGTCTGGGCGATCTCGCGGATCGAGGTGCAGACGGAGGGGCCCAACTGGATGTGCCCCTGGTTCCAGCCCTTCTCCAGCGCCAGGAGAATCCCGCGAACCACGTCCCGGACGTGGATGAACGCGCGGCCCTGCTCACCGCTGCCCCAGACCACGAAGTCCTCCCGCGGGTGACGGATCGCCTTTCGGATCAGCGCCGGGATGACCTGGCTCCGCTCGCCGAAGTCGCAGGGCGACCCGTAGACGTTGTGCAGCATCAGCACGGAGGTGGGAATCCCGGTCTCGCGCTGCATCAGTTCCGTCTCGTACTGCCCCATCAGCTTGCTCCACCCGTACGCCGACTCGGGCAGCGCGGGGTAGAGCTCTTCCTCACGCAGCGGGACGACGTCCAGGCTGTTCTGTCGGGTCAGAGGAAAGCTGCACGCGGTGCCGACGTAGAGGAACCCCTTGATCGTGTCTCGGAACTTGCGCACCGAGGCGATGGTGTTGGAGTTCATGACGACGTTCTGACGAAACAGTCCGCCCTGATTGCTAAAGACATAATTGATTCCCGCCACGATGTCCGCCAGGTGCACCACATAGTCCACCTTGGCCAGCAGGGCGTCCGCCACGTCGGGCAGCAACAAGTCGGCGTTCAGAAAATGGCTCTTAAGCGGGATCACCGGCTCGCCCTGATCATCCTCCAGGTAAGCCAATTTCCCTCGCCAGAGGTTATCAATCACGTAAACTTCCTGGCCCTGGGCGACCAGCGCTTTGACCAGATTGGACCCGATCATCCCCGCCCCACCGGTGACTAAGTAGCGTCTACTCATGGGAACAAATCCTCCGCTCTGGCGGCGGGTTGTGCTCCGCCCTGAGGCGACACCTCAGGCGCATACCCAACCCAAGGGGCCACTTCACCTCCGCTAAGCTCAGACACGCTCCCGCTCCGTCCCCGTACTCCCGTAGGGAAGTTTCGATTGTAGCAGAGTCACAACATATGCATAGCGCTATGATTGTGAGTTTGGCGTTAGCGATCATCGCCTGCACACTCTTGTGACGCTCCCCCTTGCCGCTGGGCCCAGCATGGCTGCGCCGACCGTGGCTGAGGATGTTGATTAACATGGTTCGCACGCTCCGTTTCGTCAGGTCTTCTGCAAAACACGCCGTTTGAGGTGGCCCCATGCTCGGTCTGGTCAACGAGTTCCTGGTGCTCATCGTCGCCGCAGCGATCTTCCTGTTCACCATCGAGGCGGCGTTCCGCTTAGGCCGCCGGCAACGCGACCGTGAAGTGGTGCCCGCGGACACGCACGTCTCGGCGCTGCAAGCCGCGTCCTTCGGGCTTCTGGGGCTGCTGCTGGCGTTCACCTTTTCGATGTCCATCTCGCGGCACGAGAATCGCAAGTCGCTGGTGGTGGAGGAGGCCAACGCCATCGGCACCACGGTGCTGCGCGCCGGTCTGCTCGCCCCCGCGCAGCGTGAGCAGGCCACGCAACTGCTCCGCAGGTACACCGACTCTCGACTGGAGTTCTACGACGCGGGGATCGACCGCGCTCGCTTCGACGCCGCCAACGCCACGTCGCTGGAGCTGGAAGCACAACTCTGGTCCGTCGCCCGGGCCGCCCTGGCGCAGGACGCCTACTCCCTGCCCGCGAGTCTTTTCACCCAGTCGCTCAACGAGATGATCGACCTGAACGAACGCCGCCGCCAGGCCGTGGACGATCACGTCCCCGACAGCGTGTTCCTCCTGCTCATCACCGTGGCGGCGGGCGCTTTGGGCTTCGTCTCCTATGCCAGCGGCCTGACCGGGCGTCGCCGACACGCTTCCACCTTCGTCATCGCCCTGCTGGTGCTGATGGTGTTTCTGATCACCCTCGACCTGGACCGCCCCCGTCGCGGCCTGATCCGCGTCAGCCAGCAGAGCATGCTTCGACTCCGGGCGACCTTTGAATCAAGCCCCGCGTCCCCGCAACCCTAGCCGCGACGGACGACAAACCGTCCCGCTCGCATATCATCTCCCCCATGAGCGTTCCCTTAATCGATATCAGCCGACAACACTCCGCCTTGAGCGAACAGCTGCGCAACGTCTTCGCCACTCACCTGGGCAGCGGTGCGTTCATCCTCGGCCCAGCCGTGGCAACCTTCGAGCAGCAACTGGCGAGCCACTGCCACAGCCACTTCGCCCTGGGCGTCTCCAGCGGGACCGACGCGCTGGTCCTGGCGCTCATGGCCCTAGAAATCAGCCCGGGCGATGAAGTCATCACCAGCCCCTTCACCTTCTTCGCCTCCGCAGGCTCCATCGCGCGGCTAGGCGCCAAGCCCGTCTTCGTGGACATCGACCCGGTCACCTTCAACCTCGACCCCCGGAAGATCGAAGCAGCCATCACCGGCAAGACCAAAGCGATCATGCCGGTGCATCTGTTTGGACAGTGTGCCGACATGACCGCGATCATGGCCATCGCCCGTAAACACAAGCTCAAAGTGATCGAGGACGCCGCCCAGGCCATCGGGGCGCGTGACCACGACCGTCCCGCCGGGTCCATCGGCGACGTGGGCTGTCTGAGTTTCTACCCCACGAAAAACCTCTCGGCGCTGGGCGACGCTGGCGCCTGCACCACGAACGACGAAGCCCTGCACAAGCGCATGGCCATGCTCCGCGTCCACGGCGAAAGCAAGCGCTACTACCACGATTTCGTCGGCGGAAACTTCCGACTCGACGCCCTGCAAGCCGCCTTCCTGAGCGTCAAGCTCCCCCGCCTCGACAGCTACGCCACCCACCGCCGCGTCCACGCCTGCCGGTATCACGAACTGCTCGCCAAACTGCCCATCACGCTCCCGCAAGCCGCGGAGGGTCAACACCACGTCTTTAACCAATACACCGTGCGGATTCCGGGGGGCCGCCGCGACGCCTTGCGCGAACACCTCACCCAACGCAGCATCGGCCACCAGGTCTACTACCCCGTCCCGCTGCACCTGCAAAAATGCTTCGCCTACCTCGGCCACAGCGTCGGCTCATTTCCGCAGACCGAGCTTGCCTGCAACGAAGTGCTGAGCCTGCCCATCTTCCCCGAGATGACCACCGCCGAGCAGGACGAAGTGGTCACGGCGTTACGGGCGTTCTGGTCCTGACCTGCATAGCCGTCGGGTGCCCTTGGCCGTGTGCCACTGGCGGCTTGTCCGCCAGTGCTGAACCACTCGGCGTTCACGCGCTCCTTGGTTTACCGTTGTGCCCCGCCGGGTGCCATCTGCCACTGGCGGCTTATCCGCCCCTGGTTTACCCTTGAGCGATGCCGGCTCCGATTCATCGAAAGCTCGTCAAGCACTTCGATATCCCCGGACACGCCCACGAACTGACATTCTCCTGTTACCGTCGACTTCCGCTGTTGCATAACGACGCTTGCCGCAGCATGCTTTCCAAGGCTCTTGATGCCGCGGTGACCAAGCAGGGATTTCTACTGCTGGCCTTTGTCTACATGCCCGAGCACGTCCACCTGCTGGTGTTTCCCCACCGCCCCGACGCCTCGATCAGTCCGCTCCTGGCAGCGATCAAGAGGCCGTTCTCTTACCGGGTCAAACTCTGGATGCAGCAGACAAACGATCCCATGCTCAGCCGCCTGACGATTGTCGAAAGACCGGGCAAGACCGCATTTCGCCTCTGGCAGGAAGGCCCGGGCTACGACCGCAACATCACCGACCCCGGGACGCTTCGCGGGGCACTGGATTACATCCACGCCAACCCCGTCCGTCGCGGCTTGGTTCCACGCGAGTCCGATTGGCACTGGTCGAGTTGGCATCACTATCACCAACCCGATACCGTGACCCCACACCTGCCCACCGTGCATGCTTGGACAGAAGGTTGGTAGAGGAACATCGCGCACCCTACGCACTGGCGGACAAGCCGCCAGTGGCACCCGGCACCCGGCGTTTTGGAATTGAAACCACCGATACACACGGATTAGAGATGTGAACACTGATGTATTGGATGAAATCCGTTGGTTCGAGCTTGCCCGGACACGCGCGGCTGATAACGTTACAAACAGTACTCAACAAAGGCGGATTAAGGGGCAATAGATGTCGAGTGACTGGGAACGTCATTGGAACAAAAACGGAGCCGCAAAGCCTCAGAAAGCGGGCACTCTCGGCCTGTTCAGGAATTTCTTGCGTGACTTTACACGTCCCCGACGCGGACAAGTGAATCGGTTCTTGTTTCGTGGAGTGGCAGACTCAAACTACGATCTCAAACCGAGTCTGCTTCGGGCTGCCAAATTGATGACGATATCCGGTGCAGATCTTTATAAGATCGAACAAGCAGCGCTTGATGACTTTAAGAACCGGGCCCACTTGTACGTCCGACCTGAATTGTTGCCACCGATGAACGACAGAAATGCAGATGTGCGCCTTCGATGGTTCCAGATGATGCAGCATCATGGAGCGAAGACTCGCTTGCTTGATTGGACGGTTTCTCCGTATGTTGCATTGTATTTTGCCGTTTCAGCACACCCCGACAAAGACGGTTCAGTATGGATGGTAGAGAACGGCGCACACTCCGACCGGATGCGCCAGATCTACCCGGTCGAATGGAAACACGGCTTTCCGCTGTATTATGAGCCTCAGCAAGCTTCTAGGCTTTCTATGAGTCTTTGCTTCGTTCCCTGCAGCCAGCCTGATGAGCGTATGGCCGCACAGAAGGGTTGGTTTAGTTGCGGATCGCTCGTAGACATTGATCACGGCGAAGCAATCGCCAAGGCTTTCAAGAGAAACAGATTTAGGGCCGGGTATTTCTGTCGGAAGGTCACGATTCCATCATCTGCTAAGCCCCAGATGCTCCGCGAACTTTGGCAGATGAACATCACTGGTGAATCACTCTATCCAGGCATCGACGGCTTGGGTAAAGCGGCGGCGGAGCTTCCCATTCTGTTAGGGAATTCCCAAAAGGAGGTAATCAAATATCAACGTGGACAGCTTACGATTCGAGAAGTTTCATAAGCATTGAATAATAGGATCACTTCTTCTCCGCCGGGTGCCACTGGCGGCTTGCCCGCCAGTGCTAAACCCTGCGGCGTTCCTTTGCTCACCGATTCATCAGCTGGTTACTGAATGTGGTCTCGAAGGCACGCTGGAGTCCTGAGGGCATGGGTCGATGACCACCAGGTGACTGGCGGGTGTTTGGAAGGTCAGAAGCGATGTCGTTTGCAGCAGGTCTTCGCACTGGCGGACAAGCCGCCAGTGGCACCCATCGAATATCAAGTCGCAGCAAGATCACTTCTTCTCCGCTTGCAATTTCACCGAGGCGACTTTCAGGATGCCGGGGCGGGCTTTGAGGCGTTCGAGCAGGGCGGCGGGGGGTTCGTTGTCGAGCTTCAGGACCATCAGGGCGGTGGCGGGACCCCCGGGAGTTTCGCGGCGGCTGATGGCCATGTCGGCGATGTTGACGTTGGACTGGCCGAACTCGGTGCCGACGAGGCCGATGACGCCGGGGCGGTCCTCGTTCTGGATCAAGACCATCGAGCCTGCGGGGACCATGTCCATGTAGTAGCGGTTGATCTCGACCACGCGCGGGCGCATGTCCTGATAGACCCGGCCGACGATGCGGCGGGTCTCGTCCACCGCAGGCGTATTCGGGTCCAAACTTCCGGGGGGGCCTTTGATTTCCAGGGCGAGTTGCGGGCCGGCGAGCGCGGGCCCGGAGGGGTCTTCGTTGATGACCACGCGCAGTTGGATGCCGCGCTGCTCGGCGATGTGGTTGACGTTGACGATGTTCAGCGGCACGTCGAATCGGCCCTTGAGCAAGGCCATCAGGCCCAGGCGCTGGAGGGTGCCGGAGACGGGGGCGAGTTCGGAGCCTGAGAGTTCGAAAGTTACAGAGGCGATGCCGCGGGTGACCATCGGGGCGATGAGCGCTGCCATGCGCTGCACGAGGTCAGCGAAGCAGGACTGCAGAGGCGAGAGGTCCACACGCAGGCCCCCGGCGTTGACCGCGCCGCGCACGCCCTGGCCTCGCAGGTACTCGAGCACCTGCTGCGCCGCCGAGAGGCTCACCGCTTCCTGGGCTTCGTGGGTGCTGGCGCCAAGGTGCGGGGTGACGAGAATCTTCGGGTGAGTGCGGAGCGGCGAATCCTTGGCGGGCGGCTCATCGGTGAAGACGTCGAGCGCAGCCCCGCCGCATTGTCCGCTGTTGCAGGCGTCGAGCAGGGCCGCTTCGTCCACGACGCCGCCGCGCGAGGCGTTGACCACGAGCACGCCCTTCTTCGCCAACGCGAAGGTGCGGGCGTCCAACATGCCCCTGGTGTCGTCGGTCATCGGGACGTGGAAGGAAAGAGCGTCGCACTCAGGGAGCATGGCTTCGAACTGCGTGAACATGCGGACCTTGCCGTCGAGCGCGGTGGCGGCGGCGAAGACGGGATCGAAGGCCAGCACCTTCATGCCGAAGGACAGGGCGCGTTCCGCCACGGTGCGACCGATGCGACCAAAGCCCACGACGCCCAGCGTCATGCCCTGGAGTTGGCGACCCATGAACTTGTTGCGGTCCCAGCCGCCGACGCTCATGGTCTTGTAGGCGTGCCCGATCTGGCGACACAGCGCCATGAGCAGGGCAAAGGCGTGCTCGGCGGTGGAGATGGTCGAGGCCTCGGCGGAGTTCATGACCAGCACGCCGCGCGCGGTGGCGGCGTCGAGGTCGATGTTGTCCACGCCCACGCCGGCGCGCGCGATGCACCTGAGCCGACCGGGCATCGCGGGAGAGAGCAGCGTCTTGGCGGTGACCTTGATGCCGCTGCGGACGATCATGCCGTCGTACTCGTGGGCGATGGCGGCCAGTTCGTCCTCGGTGATGCCGGGCTTGCTCACGACCTCCGCGTCGTGCGCAGCACGGATGAGGGCCAGGCCCTCTTCGGAAAGCTTGTCGGGCACGAGGATGCGAAGTTTGTCACTCACAATATTTCTCGGTTTCAAGTGGGGGATGAAGTCAAAGCCTCGCGTGCCGCGGCGATCGTCCGATCGATGGCGGCCTCGTCGTGGGCGGCGCTGACGAACCAGGTCTCGAACTGGCTCGGCGGAAGCATCACGCCACGGTCGAGCATGCCCCGGAAGAAGGCGGCAAACCTTTTCGTGTCGCAGGTCAGGGCCTGCTCGTAATTCTCGATCGGAGTGGGCGCGAAGAAGACGCAGACCATGCTGCCCACGCGTTGGACCTGCACGGGAACGCCCGCGTCCCTGGCGGCTTGTGTCAGACCGTCGGCGAGTCGGGCGGACTGCGTCTCGATGCGGACGTAGATCGAAGCGTTGTCGGCCATGAGCGTTTCGAGCATGGCGATGCCCGCCGCCATGGCCAGCGGATTGCCGCTGAGCGTGCCGGCCTGATACATCTTGCCGTCGGGCGCGACGTGACGCATGAGGTCCTCGCGTCCGCCATAGGCGGCGCAGGGCAGTCCGCCGCCGACGATCTTTCCAAGACAGGTCAGGTCGGGCTTGACGTTGTAGAGTTGCTGCGCCCCGCCCAAGGCCACGCGGAAGCCGGTCATCACTTCGTCAAAGAGCAGCTGTGTTCCGTGCTCGTCGCAGAGTTTCCGCAGACCCTCGAGGTAGCCCGCGATGGGCGGAACCAGCCCCATGTTCCCGGCGATCGGCTCGACCGCCACGCACGCCACTTGTCCCCGGAAGTTTTCCAGCGTTCGCTTCACCGCTTCGAGATTGTTGTAGGGAACCAGCAGCGTGTGCGCGGTGACCGACTCGGGGACGCCGGGCGAACTGGGAACGCCCAGTGTGGTCGCGCCGCTGCCGGCTTCCACGAGCAGTGCGTCGCTGTGGCCGTGGTAGCAGCCGGTGCACTTGATGACCTTGGCGCGCCCCGTGGCGGCACGAGCCAGACGGATGGCGCTCATCGCCGCTTCGGTCCCGCTGCTCACGAAGCGAACCACCTGGATCGAGGGCACGCAGCGGGTGACGAGTTCCGCGAGCTTGGTCTCCGCCTCGGTGGGCATGCCGAAGGTCGCGCCTTTGCGGGCGGCTTTGGTGATGGCAGCGACCACTTCCGGGGGGCAGTGGCCCAGGATCAGCGGGCCGTAGCTGCCCACGTAGTCGATGTACTCGTTGCCGTCGAGGTCGGTGACGCGGCAGCCGGAGCCGGACTTCGCAAACACAGGTTCCCCGCCGACGGCCTGGTAGGCACGCACGGGCGAGTTCACGCCTCCGGGTAAGCGAACTTTCGCCAAGGCGAAGGCCTGGCGACTCCTGGCGTAGCGGTCCACCGGGCGAGGCTGACTGTGGGGATTGCGAGCCATGAGCCCCGCAGTTTACTCGATGACCCGTGGACGGTGAACGCCCGTGTTTGTCCAGCGCGGATCGATCCTCGCGGGGCGCAATGAAAACCCCTTGTCTCCAAGGGGTTTTTCAGGAGTGGGCCCGGCGTGATTCGAACACGCGACCTCGCCCTTATCAGGGGCGCGCTCTAGCCAACTGAGCTACGAGCCCGCGATGCCAGCACGCCAGCACCGGCGAGCCGCTTAAATTAGGTCATTCCCGCCACACGGTCAAGCGCCCTCAGTCCGCGCATTGACGCCGCCCTCCCGGCCCCGGAAAATACCCGCATGGGATCCGACTCCTACCAAAAAGGCATCATCAACCGCTACTTCGAGCACAAAGACACCATCATGCTCACGCGCTTAAGCGAACTGGTGAGCGAGCTGTACTTGAGCGAAGGCGAAGTGAAAGTCCGCAAAGCCTGGGAGAGCGCCGCGGGCGCACTGACCCACCTGGGCGTCGACCCCGCCACGGTGCGAAAGGTCTGCGAACCCCGCGACCTCAAAGCCTTGGCGCAACTTGTGGATGATCTGAACCGTGGCGTCAAACCTCCCACCCCCGGAAGTGCTCCTTCAGCACCCGTTGCCCCCGCCGCCCCCGCCGATCCGCTCGCGCCCGAGACGCTCAAGAGCGCCCTCAAAGCCTTCCGTAAACGGATGAAGGTGACGCGTCTGGACGACGAATCGCAGATCGGCTCCAGCCGCAACCCCCTCACCAGCGGCGCCCGTTCGAGCATCGTCGCCATCCAGCCGCCCAACCAATTCCCGCGCGCGGTGTGGGACGAACTGGTCAAGCAAGGCAAACTCAAGTCCGCCGGGCGCGGGTTCTATCAACTCGTCGAGGGGCAATGAGGGTCGCAGTTAGCCCAGGGTCGTTGACACGAGGTGAACTGAACAATTGGCCCCGGTTCATTGACCCGGGCTTAATTGACGGTGCCACGCGGGGCGTCCCGTTTCGACCGACCGTGGCTCGACGTCGCACTCGGGCTGGTGCGTGCGTTCGTAGAACGTGGGCGGTTCGTAGGTCCAACCGTTTCGGAGGCGGGCGTCCTCGCGCCGGAGTTGGCGGAAGATGTAGCGGCCCAGCAGCGGAGCGAGCAGGCGAGAGCGTAAGCCGAAGACGCGGTGGATGTCGCGCAGCACCGCGTCGATCTTGTTGCAGAGCTCGGGTTGGTTAGCGAACCAGCGGCGCGAGGCCCACAGTGCGCCGACGTAGGTCGTGGGCAGCGATTGCGACTCCCAGAGGATGCGGGCACGGATGCGCGGGTCAGGATGTCGGTGGTAACGCAGGTAGCCCAGGAGCGTGGTGCGCGCCATGCGGAGGATGCTTGGGCCGTTGACGGTGAAGTCGCGCTCGAAAGCGCGGAGCAGCCAAGCTGTCTCACTCCCGGGGGGCAGGTGGGCGTGGCGAAAGTTGAAGCGCAGTTGGCCGTGCGTGTCGCAGACCTGGTCGCACTGCGGGTCGGTGAGTCTGCCCGCGGTGTTCATCTCGCGCCACAGGGGCGTGCCGGGGATGGGCGTGTAGAGCATGAACTGGTGGAACTCGGTGTCGTGGCTGACGGCGTACTCGATCGCTCGCGCGATGTTTCCGGGAGTGTGTTCTTCGAGGCCGATGATGGTGGAGCCCAGGATTCGGATGCCGTGGGACTGCAGTTCGCGGACGAGGCTGAGCGTGTCTGCCCCGCGGAGCTTGAGGTACTGGCTGTTCTGGCCTTCGAGGCCCATCCAGACCCAGGAAATCCCCAGGCCCACGAGCTGCTCGATGGTGTAGGAACGCAGCACGTTGGCGGAGGAAAAGACGTAGAGCGACCATGCCTTGTTGTGCTTCTTCATCAGCTCCAGCAGGCGCAGGGCGCGAGCGCGGTGGAGCAGGAAGTTCTCGTCCATGACGAAGAAGCTGCGGACGTGAAGATCGCGCTCGAGGTCGCACATGACGAAGAAGAGTTCTTCGCCGGTGTGGTAGAAGTCGACGAACTTACCTTTGCCGCCGAACATGGCGCTGGTGGAGCAGAAGTTGCAGCCCATGGGGCAGCCGACGGAGGGGATGAGCGTGGCGGCGATGTCGCCTTTGCCCTGGCGCAGGGCGACACCCATGGTGCGAGCGCCCAGGCCCGAGACGATGCGCGGGTGTCGGACGGGTTGGTCGCAGCGTTGACCGAGATAGCGCTGGAACCATCGGACGCCCTCGCCATGGACGATGTGGTCCGCGTCGATGCGCCGGTCCAGCCCTGGGAGGTTGGCGATGTGCCCGCCCACGACGATGCGCGCCCCCGGGAGGTGCTGCCGAACCAGCCGGCACATTTCTTCGACTTTGCCCACGTTGGGGATGATGGCGCTGATGCCCACCACGTCGTAGCGTTGGGTGGAGATTTCCCGGACGAAGCGGTCGAGCGTGGGAAAGTCCAACAGCGTGCAGGGGGCTGCGAGGTTGGCCTGGATGAGCATCAGGCCCCAGGAGCGGTGGAACATGCGCAGCGAGAACGGCCCCTGCACGCGGGTGACCTGGTTGTGATAGAGCTCCATCGGGTTGATGGCGCGCGAGCCGAATCGATCGTCGGTTGCGTACGGACCGAACACGCTGCAGAGGAGCACTTTCGCTTTCACGCCCAGCGGGTGCAGCGGCGCGTCAGCGGGAACGGAAGAGTGAACCAAGGCGATCTCGATTTCCTCTTGTGACGTACTTAGGACTCTGGGCTCCGAACAAGCTCCGCATTATGACCGCGCGGTGCTCGGAACGCAACCAACGTGTCCCTGTCGGGTCGAGCTAGAGGCGCACCAGGGCTTTGACGTGCTTGCGTTGCTTCAGGGCCGCGAAGGCGTCGGCGATGTGGTCGAGCGGGTAAGGCGAATCAAGGTTGAGCCAGTGTCGTGCGTCGAGGCGACCGGCTCGCATGTGCTGCACGACCTGCTCGTGGACCTCGGCTTCGTCGTAGTGACCGTGGTAGTAGCGGAAGGTGCCGCGCGCTCCGAGCGGGTTGAGCGTGCACTTTCCAAAATCGACCACGCCGTATTGCCCGAGCGTGCCACCGACCGCGACGAAGCGCAGCGCCGTGTCGAGCATGCCCAGGCGGCCCAGCGCGTCGATGACGAAATCGAAGCCCGTGGGTTGCATCGCGGCGAGTTGCTCGGGCCAGTCTTGGAGGTGGTAGTCGAGGTAATCCGTGGCGCCGATCTGTTTCGCGGCGTGACCTCTTCCGGGGGAGCCGACGACGACGATGCGGGAGGCGCCGAGGTTGCGTGCGTGCCCGACGAAGGCCAGGCCATTGCCCCCGGAGCCGAGCACGAGCAGCGTCTGGCCGTTGGTGAGTCCCATGCGTGTGAGATAGCTCAGCGTCTCGCGCCAGGTGATGACCATGGTGGCGGCTGCGGGGTCGATGTCCGCCGGCAGGAGTTGGTTGACGCGGTGGCCCGACCAGGTGGAGCGGTCGAGGCCATCGTGCTTCATCGCCCAGTGGTCCCTGGCGATGGCGCGCTGGGCAAAGCCGCCCCAGGTGACGTTGCACCCGCCGGTGGGCGGAGTGTTGACGCGGGTGACGAGGTCACCCTCACGGAGCATGCGGACCTTCGAGCCGACCTTGAGCACGCGGCCGATGGCTTCGTGCCCAAGAATGAAAGGGTAAGGCGCCAACCAGGGAAAGTTGCCCTCGACGATGTGCGTGTCCGTCCCGGTGCAGATCGAGCAGTAGAGCACCTCGCACAACGCTTCGTGTTCGCCCACGATCGGCTCGGGCAGCTCACGCACGGTGAGCACGTTGGGCCTCTCGCACACCGCGGCCTTCATCGGCAGCCTCCGAGCGACAGCACCGTGTCCAAGTGAAACGACAGACCCCAAGGCTCCTCGTAGGGACGGAACGGAAGCATCGCCGCGATCTCGCCGCACCGCTTGAGCACCTCCGTGGGCAACGGACCTTTGGCGACCGCCGCGACGTTGGCGTTGATCTCCGCTGCACTACGCACGCCGCTGAGGGTGCAGGACACATCGGGATTCGAGAGGACGAAGCGCATGCCCAGCTCGGGCAGCGTCATCTGGATCTCATCGAGGTAGCGGTAGAGCCTCCGCAACTGCTCGCGACGCGGCTGGCTGATCCAACGGATGCGACTCGGATCGTTGACCTTCTCGTCGTGGCGCACCGCGAGGATTCCCTGCTGCAGCGGCGACCTAATGACCACGCCCATGTTGAGCTTCTTCGCTGTGAGCAGTATTTCGTGCTCAGCCTCGCGCCAGAGCAGGTTGTAGTTGAACGCGGTGAGCACCACGTCGAACTGGTTGGTCGCCATGACCCGCGCCATCTCGTAGGCCGTGGTGCCGCCCAACCCGAACCATTTGACCAGGCCTCGCTTCTTCAGGTCGTGCATCACCTCGAGCACCGGGCCGGTGAAGTTCGTCAGGTCCGTCCACCACCCATACTGGTTCTGCCGTTCCGGCTCGTGGATCATCAGGATGTCCACCGCGTCGCGCTTGAGCAGCTTCAGACTCTCCTCGAAGGAGCGGTAGAGATGATCACGATTCTGCGGCTCGAACGGCTGCGGACGTCCGCCGAGCTTGGTGGAGAGGATCGGCTGCGGTCGCACGCCCTCGAGAATCCTGCCCAGCACCTCCTCGCTGTTCATGTAGCCCGGAGCGGTGTCGATATAGTTGACGCCCAGGTCCAGTGCCCGCAGCGTCGCCGCCTTGGCCTGCTCAAACTCCCCGCCAAAAGCCTAGACGAACAGCCCGCCCAGCGCCAGTTCGCTCACGCCTAATCCGGTGCGACCGAGCACGCGCACTTTCATGTAAACAAACTCCGGGGTACTTTCTAAACAAACCAGTCCAGCAGCCGATCGATGCCGATGCACGCCGATGAAAAGCTTGTTTTTAAGCCTTATCCGCGTTCATCGGCGTCCATCGGCGGCTCATGAGGAACTGGAATTGTCCGCTGCACGGACTCGCGTGGCTACCCCTCCACCGGGGTATCGGGCGTTCGAAGGGTCAATTGATACAGACAGAGGTCCAGCCAGCGGCCGAACTTGTAGCCCACCTGTTGCATCGTTCCCACTCGTTGAAATCCAGCCCGCTCGTGCAGCTTGATGCTCGCCGCGTTCGCGGAGTCGATGCCCGCGACCAAGACGTGATAGTCCTGAGCCTGGGCACGTTCGATCGTTTTCTGGAGCAGCGACGTGCCCAAGCCTCGGCCCCGGAACTGCGGAGCGACATAGAGCGAATGCTCCACCGTGTACTTGTACGCCGGCCACCCCCGGAAGGTCCCGTAGGAAGCGAACCCCATCAGTTCGCCACTTGCAGCGACCACGCCGATCACCGGGAAAGCGCCTCGTCGCTTGGCCTCGAACCACGCTGCCATCATCTCCATCGTGCGCGGCTTGTAGTCGTACAGAGCGGTGGTGTTCACAATGGCGTCATTCAGGATCGCCAGGATCGCTTGCGCGTGCGAGTGATCGCAGTCAATGAACCGCATGGCATCACGAGTCTACATGAATGGCCCGGCGTCGCGAGCGCGCGTGAGTCGGCGATCCACCGCGGTTCGTAACTGACACAGCGGAGCGGAGCGCGAGCCGGGTTTGGAACCATCACCCTGAGGAGAGCCCAAAAGCGTTTGAGAAGCGGCGTTCATGAACTGAACTTTGGATCCGTCGTCAGGATCAAAGGTAATGATTGCCCGCTTTTTGCTGCAGGTCCGAGGGGCTGATTTTTCCGTCCGCGTTGGTCCAGGCGCGATAGCCTCGTTGCATATCAGGGCGCGGCGGTTGGGCGCCGTTGCAGACTTCAAGGGACGTCACCGGCCGACTGGTGCGGACGAGCCAGTCGAGCAGTTCGTGACGCAGGCTTCGCACCTTGACCTGATGCGCCGGTTCAAAATAGAGATTGTTTCGCTCCCACGGGTCGCTCGACAGGTCGTACAACTCCCCGAAACCATCGGGGTACTCCGCGGGGAACATTGCCCTGGGGTACCAGACCATTCGCCAATGACCCTGACGGATGCTCTTGCTCCAGGCAAACTCGGTCAACCCCAGGCGCTGCGGATCCCCCGCCCCTCCGCTGAGCATGGTGGAGAGGTCCGCTCCGTCCGAGGTCGCCATCGGCTCCACGCCCGCTAGCGCGCAGAGCGTGGTGCTGAGGTCGATCGTCTCGACCACGTCGCTCACGACGTGACCGGCTTTGAATCGACCCGGCCAACGCCAGAGGAAGGGCACACGCGTGATCGCGTCGTGGCCGATGCCCGGCGCCTTCTCCATGATGCCGT
This sequence comes from uncultured Phycisphaera sp., assembly GCA_964496285.1. Lineage (GTDB taxonomy): Bacteria > Planctomycetota > Phycisphaerae > Phycisphaerales > Phycisphaeraceae > CAZBXW01. The sequence goes on along the minus strand of CAZBXW010000018.1, from coordinate 20,074 downwards.
GCTCGCAGGCGTAGTCCCCGTGGTCGGACGAATAGACCACGATCGTGTTTTCCTCCAGCCCACTCGATCGCAGGAACTCGAGGAGTCGCCCCACCGCGTGATCGACCTGACTCACCGCCCCGAGGTAGCCCTGCAGCTTCCGCCTCCGCGCCGCCTCGAAAGTCTTGGGCTCGATCAGGGCCCACGCGCCGCGACGCCAGCGAGCCGCGGCGGCGATCAGGTGCGGCGCCTGCTTCCCGGCGCGCAGATCGTCGTCCGCGTTGGGCGGCAGCGTGAGTCCACGCCCGTCGTACATCGACCAGAACGGCTCGCTCGGCGCGGTGCACTGGTGTGGACGCGGCAGGCTGGCCTGAATGACGAACGGCTGGCGCGCCTCGGCACTGCTCCGCATGAAGGCGATGGACTGGTCCGTGGTCCACCCCTCCTGCGATTCCTCGAAGCTCAGCGGCGACACACGCCCCTCCATGCTCTGGGTGCCGCGAGCGCCGAACTCGGGCATGCGGATATGGTCCTCCAACTCCAGCTTGCCGCGCGATCGCAGGAAGGATTCGTAATCCTTCGAGCGACCGCCCACGCTCGTGTCGCAGGTGTCGTGAAAGACGTCCGTGGCGGACTCGACCCAGCCCTCGGGACAGTGGATCTTCCCGATCGCCGCGGTGCGATAGCCGTGACGACGCAAGTGCGAGAAGATCGAGGGCAGCCCGCCCGGGTTGGGGCCGGACAAGCCGTAGTGCCCGTGGTTGTGCGGGTATTGCCCGCTGAGAAAGCTCACCCGGCTGGGCGTGCAGATCGGATTCTGACACACCGCGGCCGTGAAGCGAACCCCCTGGGCCGCCAATCGATCCAGGTGCGGCGTCTTGACGTCCGGGTGCCCCGCGTGCCCAAGCACCTTGGCGTTGTGCTGGTCGCTGAGGATGAACAGGATGTTGGGCGGCTGGGCAGGCATCAGGCAACAACCGGGTTAAGCGTGAGGGCGTGGAGATCGACACGGTGGCTGCCGGTCAGGCGTGTAAGGGTCAGTTGGTGCGGACCGGCGCCGAGGTGGAACAAGCCGATACGGTAGGAGCGGAAGATCAAGCGTTCGAAGCCCATCTCGTATTCGCGCGTGAGATAATTGCCCGTTGGAAACAGGGGGAAGGGCGTGGTCCTCTCGTTGATATCAAGCTGCCAGATCGTGTGCCCCGCCTCGTCAGGGTGAGCGGAGTATTCGATATCAACGCTGCACAGCCCCTCCCCCAGGCGGGTCATTGTCCAAGTAGCAGAACTGCTCGTCGGGGCCATGTCAACGATACATTCGCGATACTTCCAGTCGCCGAACTTTTCCATCCAGTGTCGCGTAACCACCCGACAGCCCACCAGCTGCGCGCGGGACGATTCCAAGCGACACGCCATCCCGGGCAACGCCATGCGCTCCTGGGCGCTGTGCACCATCGAGGCGCGGAGCTTCACCACCGGGACCATCGCGGGGTCCGCGGTGCGGGGCAGCGTCAGCTCCAGATACTGCGGAGTCACGCGGCAGGCCACGGGTCCAACGCCCAGCTGGTGCGCCTCGCCGACGTGATCGAATCGCCCGGGCAGAATGACCCGACCCTCCCGCGGCTGCTCGAGCAGATGCAGGTAAAGGTCGTCCCCGCGCCGCGTCAGATCGCCCCAGGGCAGGTCCAGCGCGGCGGTCGGCTGCGTGTCGTAGATCGCCTCCCCATGCGTCCGAAGCCACCGGCCCACCTGCCGCAGCGTGTCCGACGAGACACCTGGCACACGCCCTAACCCATCGGGGCCGATGTTCAGCATATAGTTTCCGCCCCGGGCCACCACACGCACCAGTCGAGAGGCGATCTCGCGCGCACTCTTCCAGTTCGTATCGTGCGCGATGTAGCCCCAGGTGTCGTTGTGGGTATCCACCGTTTCCCATAACCCGTCGTGGCCGGTCGAGGGAACCTCCTGATCGCCGAGCGTTACGTAGTCGCCCAGCCCGTTGCCGATGCGGCTGTTGATCAGACAGTTGGGCTGCAGAGCACGGATCTCATCCTGCAGCGCCTGCGAGCCCTCGCGGGACATCGGCCCGGGGGTGTCAAACCAGATCAGCGCCACCTCGCCGTAGTGCGTCAACAGTTCGCGGACCTGCGGACGGGCCTTGGTATCGAGGTATCGCTGAAACGCCTCCAGCGTGGGTGGCTTGGACGAGTCGGTGCCGTAGGCGTCGGGCTCGTGCCAGTCCTGGGTCTGCGAGTAGTAAAACCCCAGACGCAGACCCGCGTCGCGGCAAGCCTGCGCCAGCTCGGCGCAGATATCCCGCCCAAAAGGCGAAGCGTCGACGATGTTGAACGCGCTGGCGTGGGACTTGAACATCGCAAAGCCGTCGTGGTGCTTGGCGGTGATCACGATGTACTTCATCCCCGCGTCCAAGGCGAGTTGCGTCCACGCCCGGGCGCTGAAGTCGGTAGGGTTGAACTCCCCAGCGATGGCGGCGTAGTCCTCGCGCGAGATGTGGGCGTTGCGACGGATCCACTCGCCGTTGCCGAAGTAGGACTGACCCCGCCACACCCCGGCGAGGTGAGAGTAGAGGCCCCAGTGGATAAACATCGCGTAGCGCGCCCTGCTGAACCACGAGCCGCGCGCGGCGGGCTGGCCCCGCGAGGAAGCCTCGCCCCACATCGCGCCCATCGTCGTGTTGCTCTTGATCTGTGTCATGGGGTTTTGATCCAGTGGTAAGCGGCCCGATTATCGACGGCGTGGCCCGCGTCGTGGAAGTGTAGTTGTACCGCATCGGCGCGCCCGGTGACGGCCCACGCGCCGGACCGCCTGCCAGCTTGCGTCAAACTCCTGGCGCGGAATCAAGCCCCTGTTCCACGCCGGGTCCACGTCGGACGGGTCCGCGTCGGGGCTGAAGCACCAGTCTCGTTTGCCGTTCTGAAACTGCACATTCTTGGGGCGGCCAACGCAGCCCAGACGAAAGCCCTTGACCAGTGCTGCGCGAGCGGAGGAGCCGCACCGACCGCAGTCGATAAGCCAATCCCGGTGGGGAGTGCCGTCCTCGAAGCTGCCGCGGACTTGATGGATCTCGATCAGACGCACCACCTCGTTGGGCGCGGACGTCCGAAAGTCGAAGGGGTTCCAGCAGGGTCGCCCATCCGCAGCGACGACGCCCTGCCGGTCGGCACTGCTTATGATCGCGCGGCCGGGCGGCCACAATGCTGCGATCTCGTGCAGCGGGAAACGATGGCGTGGCGCCTTGGACGCCGACGCGCCGGTCTCCTTGGCGATCTCGGACAGCAGGTCCCATGAGTCAGCAATGACGTTGGCGTGACCCTCAGGCCCGGAAAGCTCGAACGTGGGCAGCGTGATAAATTGTCCGGGAGGCTCGTGCTTGAGACAGAGGTCACGCTGGTGCTCCACGGTGTACCTGCCGCCGTAGCTGTTGCCCCAGCAGAGATGGTCCGAAGGCCCCGCGAAGTGCAGGCCCAGCTCGTCGCGGGCGCTGCGCAGGGCGTCCTCCACCGGTCGCACGCCGTCGCCCGACTCCTCGGTGTGCCAGTGCAACTCGCCGAAGAAGACGCGCTGGCCGGTGAGGTTGACAGGGTTGGGGGTGGACTGTGCATCCCGGCCACGGGCGTCGCGCACCGTCACGCGGAGCGTCGTGGGATCGCGGGTGATGCGGGTCATGCGCAACGTCGGTTCCAGCGCATGCACGTGACCGCCCACGCTCACGGTCTTCACGTCGGGGTGGGAGGGGTTGGTGTAGGCATCGAAGTGCTGCACCGCCAGCTCATCGGGCGCTAGCCTCCAGCACTCCAGACGCTCGGGCTGATTCGCGGTGAGCACCACCCTCCGGCTCTCGGACACCACTTGCCAATCCTCGAGCTTCGCTTCCGCGCTGGCAGCGGAACGAAAGGTGTAACTGTAAGTCAGTCCCGCCAGTGGATCGGGGCGTTCCTCGGTCGGGCGATCGCTCGCCGGACGACTCGGTCCCGGCGCGGGCGGGTCGAAGGCGTTGAATCGCAACTCCACCCGGATCACACTGCCTCGTGCGAGCGGGGCGTGCACGAGGATCATCGCCGCCGCGTAATGACCCATGACCGCTCTCCAACTCTTCTTCATGAACTCGTGGTCGAAGCGGCCTTCGAGTTTCGCCATCTCGCCGTTGATGTGGATGGACTCGACATGCCCGTGGAACAAGGCACGCAGATCGCTGGCGCGCAGGCGCAGCCAATGACCCGCGGGCACCTCTTGCGTCAGCGTGTATTGCAGGGTCACATGCTGAGGCTTGGGCTGAATCAGCAGCGGCATCGGACCTGATCAATGCGCTGGACCTCAACTGCGGCGCGGACGACATGCTCGCGGCGGTGTCCTGCCGCGTGGGCATCGCGGATCAGCCGCGCCCGAGCGTCACGAGTTACTCACTGACCGTTCGCTTCGACGCCCGCCCGGTGGCGTGGCATGCGGCGGTGCGTGAGGCGGTGGACTGGTGGGAGACGATTCAGCCGGACAAGCCCATGCCCGTGCCGCCGGCGGCGATGGAGCCGCTCTACTCGACGTGGTACAGCTTCCACCTGGACCTCGAAGCGGGCGAGCTGGAGAAACAGTGCAAGCTCGCCAGCGAGCTGGGCTGCAAGGTCGTCATCATCGACGACGGCTGGGAGACGCCCGACCGCGATGGGTACGGGCGCGCCGGCGACTGGAACGTATCCCCCAACAAGTTCCCCGACATGAAGGGGACCGTCCGCCGGGTGCACGCCATGCGCATGAAGTTCATGCTCTGGTTCGCCACGCCCTTCCTGGGCAAACGCAGCCCCGCCTACGATCGGTGGAAGTCGATGCTGCTGCCCGGGCACGAGGATCGGCCCTTCGGCGTCATCGACCCACGCTTCCCGCAGATCCGCGAGTATCTCTCCGACTGCACGCAGCGACTGGTCCGAGACTTCGACCTCGACGGCATCAAGATCGACTTCATCGACAGCATGATCCCGGCTCCGGGCGTTCCCGACCGCACCGGCGACGGAAGCGACACGCCTTGCATCGCCCAGGGCGTGGAGCGATTCCTCACGCTCATCCGCGACAAGGTCACCGCCATCAAGCCCGACGCCATGTTCGAGTTCCGACAGGCGTACATCGGCCCACGCATGCGCCGCTACACCAACATGCTCCGCTCAAGCGACTGCGCTCTGGGCGCCATCCAGAATCGCGTGCAAACCGTGGACCTGCGCCTCACCGCGGGATCGAGCGCTGTGCACAGCGACATGTTCATGTGGAACCATGGCGAACCGGTGGCGTCCGCGGCACTGCAACTGCTCAACGTCCTCTTCTCCGTCCCGCAGGTCTCGGTGCTCATCGACCGCATTCCCGAGGACCACCGCGCCATGCTCGGCTTCTGGCACTCGTTCTGGCGCGAGCATCGCGACGCCCTGCTCCTTGGGCAACTCGAACCACTGCGTCCCGAGGCCATGTACCCCGTGGTGATCGGGTCCACGCCGCAGAAGCGGATCGTCGGGGTCTACGACGACGCCGTGGCGCCGCTGACCGGGATCCTGCCCCCACGCGTGATGCTCGTCAACGCCACCCCTTGCCGTCGGCTCGTCGTCGAGTTCGACCGCGATCAACCCGAGCGTAGCGCCACGACGTTCGATACGACGGGACGCTGCGTGAGCCAAACCCGCGTCAAGCTCACCGCGGGCGTCCACGCGCTCGCGGTGCCGCCCAGCGGCCTGATCGAGCTTTCCTGACGCGCCCGAGCTAAAGGCCAGCGATCAGGCCCAAGGCGATCAGCCCTGGATGTCGCCGGTCTCGTTGATGGCGGTGAACAACTCGTTGGCCAGGTTACGCATGTCCTGCTCCTCGCCGGTGTTGACCTTGCCGTTCTGGTTGAGGTCCCAGAGGATGCCCTGCCAGGCGAAGTCATTGGTGCGGTCGAGGATCTCGCGGACGGTGAGGATGGACCCGTTCTCGACGCCCAGCGCCACGCCAGCGTTGCCCACGTTGAAGGTGGCGGCGCCGGTGCCCAGGGCATCAACGGTGAAGCCATAAGCCTCAGCGTAGGTCCCGCCGGCCAGGTCCGAGTCGGTGACGTAGATCGCCAGCGCCACGGCCATGACCTGGGCATTGAGCTTCTGATCCTTGACATTGAACTGCTTCTTGAACACCTCGGCGACCTGGCTGTTGGTCTTATTCAGCGTGCTCAGGCTTCCGCTGGTGTGCCCGAAGATGTTCTGGAAGTTGGAGGCCAGCCAGTTGCCCATCTCGGTGGAGCACGAGGATCCGTTCATCTGCTTGAGCAGCGCCTGGCCGTTTTTGTTCTTCCAGAAGCCGATGGTCGCGGTCATGCCCGACTGGAGCGTGCCTTCGATCGTGGCCTCGGCGAAGTTGTAGTTGACGCCCTTCTGTCCCAGGCCCAGGGTGATTCCGCCGATGACGTCGTTGGCGACGAGGCTGCCGGTGACCACGCCCTCGACTTCGCCCACGAGGTCAACCCCGTCGGTGTAGCCCGCGGGCTGCAGTTCCTGCACCTGGTAAGTGCCGGCTCGCAGGCCGGCGAACTCGTACAGGCCGTCGGAGTCGGTGACGGTGCTCAGGTTCACGCTCTGGCCCAGGTCGTTGACGCCGGTGAGCAGCACGGTGACGCCCGCGATGGCGTACTCGTCCAGCTCCACCTCGCCGTTGCCGTTGGCGTCGTCCCAGACCAGGCCGTCGATCGTCGCCCCGGTCAGTTCGCCGAAGTTGTAACCCACGCCATCCTGCTCCGCCGCCACGACGATGCCGGAGATGACATCGTTGACCGAGGCGTCGCCGCCCAAGCTGCCCACGGTCTCGGCGTTGTCGGCGAAGTACTCGGGCTGAGTCTGAGTGATCGTGTAGGTGCCCGCTTCGAGGTTGTCGAAGATGTAGCTGCCGTCGGCCTTGGTGTAGCGCGTGAGCGTAATGCTCTGGCCCGAGTGGGTCACGCCGATGAGCGTCACCAGCGCCAGGCGGATGCCCTCGTCGCCCGCGGTCAGGCTGCCGCTCATGTCCAGGTCTTCGTAGACGCTGCCCGCCACGGTCGCGGCGTCGGCTCGCACCTCGACCATGCCGTCGTTGTCAGCACTGATCAGACGGTGCTGGGGCGAGTAGAAGATATTGCTACCGGCCGGCCCGAGCTGGTCGATCGCTTCACCGCAGACGAAATCGATCTGGTAGTTGCTGTTGGGGACGAAGACGCTCAGCGCCAGCGTGTACACGCCCGGGGCGAACACCCCGGTCACCACGTCGAAGATTTCCTGCTGGCTGGCGGTGTTGGCGTTGAAGTAGGACTCCGGCGCGGTATAGCTCACCAGCGTCAGCGTGATCGGGTGGTCGCCGCCGACCGTGAAGTTCACCTCGACCAGATCGCCCTGGTCGGTGTTCCCGCGGAGGTTGGTGACCAGGGTGCTGCCGTTGATCAGGAAGCTGACGTTGGAGATCTCGCAGTCGTGGATCGGGGCGTTGGTGAAGTCGATGCCGGTGACCGTGGCGCCCGAGGCCAGGACCACGTCGTAGTGATCCACAAGGGTCGGCCCGGTGCGGAGCCAACCGGTGGGGACCACCTCACGCACGATGTAAGAACCCGCGTCCAGGCCGGTGAAGCTGTAGCTGCCGTCGCTGGCGGTCACGGCGCTCAGCTCGCCCGAATCGAGCGTGGCGTTGTCGTTGGCGTCGATGTAGACGGTGGTGCCCTCGAGCCCGGTGTCGTCTGCGCTGTTGCCGTTGCCGGTGACATCGCGGAACTTGAACCCGCTGATCGTCCCGGTCACGGGCGTGGGCAGCTCACCGAAGTTGTAGCCCACCGCGGTGACGCCCTGACCCAGAAGGATGGCGCTGATCACGTCGTTGCCCGCGAGGCCGCCGGCGCTACCCGTCACGTCGTTGCCGTCGAGGAAGGCGATGGGCTGAGTCTCGGTCAGGCTGTACGTCCCTGGACGCAGGCCGGTAAAGTCGTACGACCCGTCCGCCAAGGTGCTCAGCATCGTGTTGACCGCTTCGCCGCGGTCGTTCGTGCCCGAGAGGGTGACGAAGACGCTCTCGATGCCGGTGTCCAAGCCGTCGAACAGCCCGCTGGCGTCGGCGTCGAGGAAGACCGTCCCGCCCACGGACGAGGGCAGGATTTCGCCGAAGTTGTTGAAGATGCTGCCGGTGCTTACGCCGGTGATCGTGTTGGAGTCCTGGGTGTTGTCCACCGCTCCGCCGCTGGAACCCGCGGTCTCCTTGCCATCGAGGAAGCCGGCGGGCTGCGCCTTCTGCCGCAGCGTGTAGCTGCCCGTGGGCACGTCGGCGAAGAAGAAATCGCCCGTGCTGTTGGTGAAGGTGGTGGCGATGACGGTGTTGGTCGCCTCGTCGATGAGTTCGATCTCGACCGCCTCGATGCCGACGTTGCCCGTGTCAGCGCCGTCGTTCTCGGTGTCGTGGTAGACCCGGCCGGAGATGGGCAGGGCGTTGCTAGGCTGAGCGGGGATAGCGCCGAGGAACCCGTCCGCCGACCCGCCGAAGTCCGAGGCGAAGCTGCCCGTGAACTGCGGCAGTCCGCCGGGCTGCTCGGTGGAGAAAAGCACCACACCGATGTCTTTGCCGAAGAACAGAGGCTGCAGCAGGCCGCCGGTGACCACGAAGCGGAAGTCGTACTGAACCGTCGGGTCGCTGGCACTGTCGAGGAAGCCAAAGCCCTGGTCGGGATGGACCTCGCCGGTCAGCAGCACGCCGTCGAAGATGTCGTCAACGTCCGTGTCGCCGTCGTTGTCCAGGTCCACGCCCCAGGCCGGGCCGTCGATCCGACCCGAGAGCGAGAAGTCGTCCACCAACGACACGCTCGTGGCGTCGCCGGTCTCGTCCACGTTCAGACGGATGTTCATCGCCGCCAGCCCGTTGGTCGGCGAGTTCTCGATGCCCGCCGCGACGCCCAGCAGATCGATGAAGGCGAAGGGGATCGCGTCCACCTCCAGCCGATCCGCCGCCGCGTCGTAACGCGTCGCGCCCGACACGTCGTACTGTGCAAAGGGCAACTGGAGGATCGCGTCCACGCCGATGAGCGTCAGCAGGTTTCGGCTCTCCAGCGCCTCGAAGCTCGGACGCCTCTCCAGTCCGGGGGCGGAGCGTTCAGCCTGAACGGCGGCCGCGCGAGCGCGGCGAATCTGTTGGGTGAGTTGCTTGAGCATGGTCATCCCTCCTGTTGAATATGGGGTCTTGCGGTGAAAAGGTGCTGACATTGAGCAGAACAATGCTTGCGCATCATTGTTCGAAAAGCGAGCATGAGTTATCGCGCGATCCTTCGAGTAGCGAGCATGACGACCATCGCCAGAAGCCCCGCCAACGACCCAGGCTCGGGCACGAAGCTGCGAGCGTTCTTGCCGTTCGTGGGGCTGGAGCTGCTGCTCCAGGTGCGGAAGTCACTGGCGAAGTGACTCGTGTCGAAATCCACCGTGCCCACACTCTTGGAGTGGGCGCCGCCCGTCCCGGTGTACAGGATGTTGTAATCCAGCAGTGTTCCGCCCAATGCGCCCTCGAAGAGGTCGATCAAGCCCAACGCGGTGGGGTCAAGATTGGTGGTCGGGTGGTCCTCCAACACCCAGGCAAACTCGAGCGACGCACCCTCGGAAGCCCCGAAGGCGAGGAACTCGGCGGAGCGCAGGATCGTGTGCGTGTTGGCGGCGCCGTTGTCCTCTGTTTCAGTGGTGAAACCCCCGAGCTGCGCCCGAACCTCTATGAAATTGCCCGTGTAACTTGTGTTGAGCGTGACCGCGTCGGCGGTGTGGTCCAGCGCGACCCGCATGACCAGCGACGTCTGAACCCCCGTCAGAAACGGGCTACCCTGACTGTCGCGCGCCGCGGTGATCTCGAACGGTCCCTTGCCGTTGATCGAGATCGTCTCGGACAGATCGTTCAACCCGACCTGCCCGGGGACATTGGTGTGTGTGTTGGCGTTGACGGCGTTGATGAGCGTCGCGTTCATCAGCATCAACGCGCCAGCGCCCGCAGCGCTCGACCGGCTCACCACGTACAGGATTCCAGTGTCGGAGTCGATCGCGTCCGCGTCCCAGACGGCGTGCGTGGGCGTCGTGACGCGCGTGAACACGTCGGGCTGAAGATTCGGAAAAGTCAGCTCGATCGAAGGGATTTCCGCAGCCAGAGTCGGTGTCGCAACCGTCGCGAGCACCGCTGCAACTCCCACGCCAACCATTTTGAACATCTTGGTGGACATATCGCGGACCTCCGTGTTGCTGACGCTTCAGAAGATTCTTGGGCCCCCAGCGAGTGGCGTATGCGTCGCCACGCGTGAGAAGGTAGAGCGCTCCTGTTAGAACACCGCGTCCGCTGCGCAAGAATTCAGCCAAAGCGGCGCACGGAAGAAAACTAACAAGCGCCGGGTTCGCCCTTAAGAGTTGCACGCGGTGCGATGGCGAGATGAGCCGCCGATGAACGCGGATGAACGCCATTGAAGAAGTTGTGCTCCGAGTTACATCCGCGTTCATCGGCGGCTCATCGGCGGCTCATCAAACACTCATTCACACGCCCCCGACAGGTGGCACACGATCCGCGAGCTGCTCACACGAGAAACGCAGCGACTAGATTTCGGAGCGATGAGTCCGTAATATGATCGCACGGTCCCCAACCCCTGCGAATCATGATCGATATCTCCGTCCTCTACTCGGGTCTGGAAACGCCAAGCACGCCGCACCGCTACGGACGCGCCGTCACGCAGATCGACCCGCCCCCGCACCAGAGGATGGCGCTGGCGCGCAGCGCGCGCGATCGGCGGCCCATCGTCGTCTGGAACCTCACACGCACCTGCAATCTCCGGTGCGTCCACTGCTACACCGACTCGCAGGCGCAGCACTACCCCGGGGAGCTCACCACGGCTCAGTGCAGAACGGTGCTTGAAGACCTGGCGCAGTTCAAGGTCCCCGCGGTGCTCTTCTCCGGGGGCGAACCGTTGACCCGGCCCGACCTGTTCGAGCTGGCGGAGTTCGGCAGAAGCCTGGGCCTGCACGTGGTCCTCTCCACCAACGGCACGCTGATCAACCCCGAGATCGCCCGTCGATTCATGCGGATCAAGTTCGCCTACGTCGGCATCAGCCTCGACAGCGCCAGCGCCACGGTGCACGATCAGTTCCGCGGCATGGAGGGCGCTTTCGACCGGGCGATGCGGGGCCTAAGCTGCTGCGTCGAGGCGGGCCAGAAGGTGGGCCTGCGGCTGACGCTCACCCGCCACACCGCGGGCGATCTCGGGGCTGTGTTCGACTTCATCGAGCGACAGGGCATCGACCGCGCCTGCTTCTACCACCTCTGCCCCGCTGGACGAGGGGCCAGTCTCATGGCGCTGACGCCCGGCGAGTCGCGCGCCGCCATCGACACCATCCTCGACCGCACCCACGACCTGATCGCCCGCGGCAGACGCGTGGAGATCCTCACCGTGGACAACCACTGCGACGGGCCTTACCTCTACCTGCGCATGCTGCGCCAGGGTCATCCACGCGCCCAACAGGTGCTCGAGATGCTCTCGTGGAACGGCGGGGCAAGGTACTCCAGCGGCGTGGGCATCGCGAACATCGACTTCCTGGGCAACGTCCACGCCGATCAGTTCTCGATGCACCGCAGCTTCGGCAACGTCAAGACGCGGAAGTTCAGCGACATCTGGACGGACACGAGCGACCCGATCATGGCGGGACTGAAGGATCGTCTCCCGCTGCTCACCGGGCGCTGCGGGACCTGCCGGTTCCAAGCGATCTGCGGCGGATCGCTTCGCGCCCGTGCGGAGCTCGCCACCGGCGACCCCTGGGCCAGCGATCCGGGCTGCTACCTCACCGACCAGGAGATCACGGGCGAACCGGTCGTGACCTCCTCGACCCACGGGGCAGCGACGCACCAGCCCAGCGACAGCGAAGAATCGCTCCAGAGGAGCTGACCATGCCCCGCGGCGTCACCCATGAACACGCGAGCAGCGGTGCGCCGCCCGCGCCGCCGTCGCTCGACGCTCGGGACCGACAACTGCTCGACCAACTGCAGGCGGACTTCCCGATCAAGGCGCGGCCGTGGGGGGAGTTTGGACTGCCCGAAGAGGAGGCGCTGCGTCGCGTCCGCGCCCTGAGAGCGCAGGGGCTGATCCGCCAGATCTCGCCGATCTTCGACAGCAGAGCGCTGGGCTACGCCAGCGAGCTGGTGGCGGCGAAGGTGGACGAGTCGCGCATCGAGTCGGCCGCCGCGGTGATCAACCAGCACCCGGGCGTGAGCCACAACTACCAACGCGAGGCGCACTACAACCTTTGGTTCACCCTGGCCACGCCGCCCGGCCAGGACATCGCGGCCCACCTGGACCGCTTGAAATCCAGGGCGCAGCTGGACGTGGTCCGTCCCATGCCCGCGATGCGGACGTACAAGATCGGCGTGCGCCTGCCCATGAGCGAGGAGGACCCCCCGGCCGCGGCGGGCGGCCCACGCACCGAGCGGGCTGTGCCTCTAACCGAGCGCGACAAGGCCATCATCCGCGCCACGCAGGACGATCTGCCCTGCGAGATCGAGCCCTTCGCCCCGGCGCTCGAGGCGATGGGGATGCGCATCGAGGAGCTGGCGCAGTGGCTGGCCCGGATGCGCAGCGCCGGGGCGCTACGGCGGTTCGCGGCCATCCTGCGTCACCGCCACGCGGGCTTCTCCGCCAACGCGATGGTCGCCTGGCGCGTGGCGGCGAACGTCGTGGACCAGGCCGGCCAACTCGCGGCGCAGGTCGCCCAGGTGAGCCACTGCTACCACCGACCCTCGTACGAGGATTGGCCCTATCGCCTCTACACCATGATCCACGGCAGGACCCGCGAGGAAGTCCGGGCTGTCGTGACGCGGCTGGCCCAAGCGCTGCGGCCCCTGGGCGTGACCGAGCACCACGTCGCCTACAGCGGCCGGGAGTTCAAGAAGCAACGCGTCCGCTACTTCGTCTGATCCCCTTACTACAATGTCCCCAGCGGCTTCCGTGGAACCCCCGCGCGGCGAACAGGCGCGGAGCTCGACGCCTCTCCTTTATGCACGACGCTCTGACGACCTTCGGGATGATCCTGCTCACCGTCGTGGCGCTGCTGGGCGCGGTGCTCGCGCTGTTGCGTCTGCGCATCCGCGGGGCCGCGCCGCACACCGACGGAGCGATCCGGCATCTCCTGCTCGCGCTGGCCGTCGGATCGCTGCTGCTCTTTGCCTACCGCGAGACGGTGGTGCACCGGAGCTGGGCGCCGCTGGCGACCAACGCCGACGGCATCTTGCTCATCGCCACACTGCTGGCGATGACGCTGCTGTACCTTGAAACTCCGCAACGCTTCCCGGGCGTCTGCGCCTTTGGCCTGCCGCTGCTCTGGGTCCTCCTGGCCTGGGGCATCTGCGCCAGCTATTGGACGTTGCACAACTTCAACGTCTCGTCCGTCTGGTCCAGCGCCCACCTGCTGCTGGTCTATGTGGGCGTGGTGTTCTTTGCCCTGGCGGCGGCCAGCGGGGTGATGTACCTCTACGGCGAGCGCAGCCTGCGCCGCAAGCGCGCCGAGGACCTGACGCGACCGTGGGTGAGCCTGGAGAAACTGGAGCGCCTGCTGCTGCGCACTTCGTCGCTGGGCTTTGCGCTGCTGACGCTGGGCATGGTCATGGGCCTGGTGCTCATCTCGTTGCGACAGGGCGCGCAGCACGCGGGCTGGTGGCACTCGCCCAAGGTGGTGCTGGCGGTGACGACGTGGGGCGTCTATGCGCTGCTGGTCAACGCGCGGGGCAGCGCCAGTTTCCGAGGCAGCAGGGCCGCCTACCTGTCGATCCTGGGTCTGGTGCTGCTGGTGCTGGTGTTCGGGATCGCCACGCGGGGGGGCGGTCGCGGCGCGTTCGGTTCGGCGCCGTTGGAGGTGCGGACCTCGTGAGAGTGCTCATGCTCGGGCTTAGCCACCGCTCCGCCGCCGTGGAGCTTCGCGAGAAGCTGGCGCAGACGCCCCAGTCGGCGCACGACCTGCTGGCGGCGCTGAAGCAGCGCTTCCCGCGCTGCGAGGCGGCGCTGCTGGACACCTGCAATCGGGTGGAGCTTTACCTGGCCAGGCCCGTGCACGAGCCGCCGAGCGTCGAGGACCTGCGCGACTTCCTGGCGCAGGCGTCGGGGGTCGGGTCGCAGGAGCTGGCCACGGCGCTGGTCCATCGCGAGCAGGAGCAGGCGATCGTGCAGCTCTTCCGCGTCTGCGCCGGGCTGGACTCGATGGTGCTGGGCGAGACGCAGATCCTCGGCCAGGTCAAGCGCGCTTACGAGCGGAGCCGCGCGGCAGGAACGGTGGGCCCGGTGCTGCACACGGTGATGCAGGAAGCGCTGGCCACGGGCAAGAGCGTGCGGACGCAGACGGGCATCGACGCGGGCCGCCTGTCCGTGGGCTCGGCCGCCGTCGAGTTCGCCCGACGTGTGTTCGAACGCTTCGACGACAAGACGGTGCTGGCCATCGGAGCCGGGGAGATGGCCAAGGTCACGCTGCGGCACCTGATGCCGCTGCGACCGCGCCGGCTGTTCCTGACCAACCGCACCGAGTCCCGCGCCGCCGCCCTGGCGCAGCTGCTGCAACTGGACCCGCAGCGGGGCGGAGTTCGGCCCTACGAAGCGCTGGACGCCCTGCTGCTCGAGGCCGACGCTGTGATCAGCAGCACCGGCTCAGCCGACCCTATCCTCACCGCCAAGCGCATGACGCCGATCGTCCAGCGTCGCCGCGGACGACCGCTGGTCCTCATTGACATCGCGCTTCCGCGCGACGTGGAACCGGCCGTCGCCTCGCTTCGCAACGTCTTCCTCTACAACCTCGACGACCTGCAGAGCGTGGTGCAGACCACGCTCGGGTCGCGCAAGGCGGAGGTGGAACAGGCGGAGCAGCTCGTTCGCCGCGCCGCGGGCGAGTGCCTGAGTCACCTCCAGCACCGCGACGTGGGACAGCTCGTCCGCGCCCTGCGGAGCAAGCTCACGGCGATCGGAGAGCAGGAGCGACAGCGCACGCTGCGCAAGCTCGCCGCCGCCGACCACGCTCAGGCGCCGGCGATTCTGGAGGAGCACACGCACCGACTCATCAACAAGATCCTGCACCTGCCGCTCACCGCTCTGGACCATCGCCGCGCCGAAGTCCCGCTGGGCTTCTACGCCGCGGCGCTGCGCAAGCTCTTCGAGCTGGACCTCGACGAGGAGCCTGCTTCGTCCGAGCCCCAGACTCCGACCTCGCCCTCGACCGTGCCTCCGGCTCCGGCATAGCGATTGCATTGCATCTAGGTGGTTCCTCATTTCCGGATGGAGATGCCCATGCAACAGGCAATCACGGTCCCTTACTGCCCCTTCACTGCCTCTATTTCGGACATCTTCGACGCAATCCGTTCCGACACGCGGGGCGAAGTCGCCAGTTACATCCCCGAACTGTCCAAGGCGGACCCGGAGTGGTTCGGGTTATGTCTGGCCACGATGGACGGCACGCTCTACCCCCTGGGCCACGCCGACGTTCCTTTCACGATCCAGTCCATCTCCAAGCCCTTCGCTTACGCGATGGCGTTGGACCACTGCGGCGCCGAAGCGGTCGCCCGCCGCGTGGGCGTTGAGCCCTCGGGCGAAGCCTTCAACTCCATCAGTCTCGAGCCCAAAAGCGGCCGACCGCTCAACCCGATGATCAACGCCGGCGCCATCGCGGTCAGCAGCATGATCTATCAGAAGCACCGCGAGCGCGCCCTGGAGCGCATGCTCGAGTGGTTCGCGGCGTTCGTGGGCCGGCCGGTGACCGTCGACCACGCGGTGTATCGCTCCGAGAGCGACACCGGCCACCGCAACCGTGCCATCGCTCACCTGCTGCGCAACTTCGACGTGGTGGGCGATCCCGTGGAGGCGGGCGTGGACCTCTATTTTCAGCAGTGCGCCATCCTCGTCACCGCGCAGGACCTGGCGGTCATGGGCGCGACACTGGCGAACCGAGGCGTCAACCCACGCACCGGGCAGCGCGCCATCGCCATCGAGTTCGTCGACGACATGCTCAGCCTCATGACCACCTGTGGCATGTACAACTACGCCGGTCAGTGGCTCTACGACGTGGGCCTGCCGGCGAAGTCCGGCGTCGCCGGCGGGATCCTCGCCATGCTCCCCGGACGCATGGGCATCGGCACCTTCTCGCCGCGACTGGACCGGCACGGAAACTCCGTCCGCGGCGTACGCCTGTGCAAGGAGCTCTCCGACCGATTCCGCCTTCACCTCTTCGCCGCCGGCAGGCCCGCTCGCTCCGTCATCCGCAGACACACCACGCTGGCGCAACGTCATTCCCAGCGCGTCCGATCCATGACCGACGCCGCACGACTCCGCGAGCTGGGCCAGGCCGTGGCCGTCTTCGAGATCCAGGGCGACGTGGAGTTCGACGGCATGGAGGCCCTGCAGCGCCAGGTCAGCCGCGTTGCACCGGACGCCTCGCACGTCATCCTCGATTTCGCCCGCATGGAGTTCATGGACACCGTCGGCGCCGCGGGCGTGGAGGCCCTGGTCCGTCACCTGGCCAGCATGGACCGACAGGTCGCCCTGAGCACCCGCGTCCCCGAGCTGCTGCTCCGCGTCGACCATCCGCACGTGCTCTTCTTCGACGCCCTGGACGACGCCATCGAGGCCTGCGAGCAGAGCCTGCTCACCGGCAGACACCTGAGCGACACCGCCGACGCCGACGCCGACGAACTGGCGCCGCACCAGCTCGAACTCGCCCAGCGACTGACCACGGAACAGACGCTCACGCTCGCGGCATTCCTCACCCGAGAGGAGTACCGCGCCGGCGTGCGGCTGTGCGCCCAAGGCGAACCGGCCAGCTCGGTCTTCTTCCTCGCCGCTGGGCTCGTCGCGGTCCGACGCGAGATCGAGCCCGGTCAGTGGCAGACCCTCGCCCGCATCAGCCGCGGCTCGGTCTTTGGCGAGATCGCCGCCATCGACCGTGGCCGCCGCTCCAGCGACGTCTACGCCCTGACCGACGTCGTTTGTCACACCATGTCGCTCGACGCCTACGACCGCCTGCACCAACAGCACCCCGACCTGAGCGTCAAGGTCCTCGAGTACTTCGTCAAGGTCCTGACCTCCCGACTCCGCAGCGCCAACGAACAGATCGCCGCCTTAGCGGTGTAACCCCGGGTCAACGGCGAGGCGGGTGTGCGTCAGGGATGCAACCGCGTGGGGTGCAGGGTCCAGACAAGTTCTCTGGCAGCCTCGATGCCCCGCAGCGTCAGAAGAATGCCCGTGTCGCTCGCAGCGTCGTAGCCCGCGGCCCCGGGGCCGTGTTCGCCTTGGACGGAACTGGTCAGCACGGCACGCACAGCGAGGGTGCCATCGCCGTTGCGAGCCAGCGCTGGCACATCCAAGGAGGCGACCTCCACGACCGTGCATCCCTTGTGCGTGATGCCGTAGAAAGCATCCGCTTCCCCCTCACCCTTCCGAAGTCCGTCGTTCCATGCTTCCGGGGTGAGCAGGGCCACGAGTTTGCCATCCTTCGCGGTGGCCAAATCGATCTGGGTCAGTGCCTCGCCTGCGAGTTCCTTGGCCTGGGCATGCGTTGCGAGCTTGCCAAGATACTTCCATCGCCACGAATCGATCTCACCTTTGGGCTCGGTGCAGAGCACCGCGATGAACGACTTGGCGAAGTCCGGCGTGGCGCCCCGAAAGGCCATCACGACGAAGGCCAGGTACAAGCGTCCGTCCTTCGCATACAACGCGGGTTCGTTGGGAATGAACACGGAAGGAAAGTCATCGGACAGGGTGCAGACGTTGAGCGTCACGGCACAGTCCGGCGAGCTCCCGTCGTGGCCCAGTGTGATGGGCTTGGCGTGGGCCAACTCACGCACGCCAGGCGCTGCCATGATGCGCAGGCAGAAGGATCGGTTGTCGCGCGCTTTGTAGTTTCCCTGGCGGGCAAGGAAATAATCCAGCCGCGCTGCGACCCAGATCGTGCTGCCCTCAACCTGGCAGGGCACGAAGTTGGGCACTTCATGGGACAGGAATCCGTCCTTGGTTTCCTTGGTCTTCGGGTCCGTCCACTTCACGGGCGTCTTGGGCCAAAGCACCCGGTTGTCGCGTTGCCAGGACTTTCCGCCGTCGGTGGAATAGGCCGCGTGCGTTTCGACGCCGGTGGCAAAATCCGTCCGCCTCGGACCGAGGTACTCCATGTGGGGCCAGGAGTAGAGCATGTAGAGCGTGTTGGAGGCCGGGTCCTTGCGAATACATGGGTCAGCGAAACCACGAAAGGCAGCCGGTGTGCCATTGGGATAATGCGAGGCTTTGTCATTCTTGATGTTCAGCGGCGGGTGGTCCTTGGGGTTGACATCCAGATGCGGCGGCGCTGCCAACGCCCATGAGACACCGCCGAAGATAAAACCCGCGATGGCGATCACCGATGCCGATCGTCCGAGAGGACTCATTGCAGACTCCTTAGAAGGGCCGCCTCACCCAAGCTCCTAGACGCGATTGATCTTGCCGGTAACGCCCCTCTTCATCTTATTTCGTCGCATCCGCCCGCCACCTGCCGTCAAGAATGTACTTATCCTCTTTACCCCTTCGGCTGCAATGACTGGTTATCTGGCGGTGGCAATCGGCTTTCCTGGTTACCGGTTATAGAGCGAAGCAATCAGTGATATCCCGGGGCGCATCTGCTCGCGCCAAGTCGAGTCCAGTTGCGGTGTCCACTGAGGGTCGAGCTTTCTCACGGTCGCGCAAAGACTGTCCAACCCGATTTGGCACAATTCGAGGGTAGATAAGGTGGCAGGATGCATTATGGTAATCGACAACGATATTAATAAATCATTCTGACACCTTTGTGTCCCCCTTTGTCTCCCTTGCGACCCACTATGTGTCCCTGCGGGTCGGTGGAGTCCACACGAAAGCCGCGAAAGGTGAGTTCACTCAGAGCGCTTCTGGTTCGATCGTCGCGGACGTGGGTTTCGGTCGCAAGCGTTACTGCCACCACGGAGGCATCAGATGAGGACCCCGGCGGTGTCAGATAGGTTTGACCAGGGGTTGGATTTCGGGTCCAGATGACGGGTGTCGAGGTCAGGTAGTCGAGGACCCCACCCCAGTTGATTTCGTAGTCCTGATACCGGGTGCCGTCCACTGATTGCGTGGTTTGTCCGAAGACGTCTCCGAGGACAGCCACGTATTCACGCGTGTCACTGACAACGTGATTGATGATCCCCCGGTCTGGATCGACGGACCATGGAGAGTGCTTCCAGGTCTCAGAGACGTAGGGCATGACCTCGATCATTCGCGATTTGAGGTTGCCGTTCGTGTCGGTCCAGAAGGCGACCATCATCGCCATCCACCGGGTCCGGCCGAAGTCCTGTCCCCGTGGCAGGACTTCTTTGTAGCGTGCGCTGAACCGCAGACGCAGGTCAAAGGGCGACGGCCACACCTGCGTCCCACCATGGTGTTTGTGGTCCCCGAACTGGAAAAAGACGAAGTAGCCCGGTTCCTTCGCAGGGTGCGTGTGTTGGATGAAATCGGTCGTCAGGGTGACTTCTTTCCGGCCCGCCGAAGCGCTTGCCCAGCGTAGCGTGACCGGGCTGCCGGGGGCATTGATTGGAAAGGCTTGACCGCTGGGTTTCGGATTGTTCTGGAAGCCCCTCTGTGACGTGACGCTCACCATCCACGAATGTCCATGATTCCCATCCGTCATGTCCTGGTAAGCATTCATTTCTGACGGCATCATCGACCGGACGCAGCGTTGCGTGAGGTTATAGTCCCAGCCGTACTGCGTGGCGCAGCCATTCAAGAGCAATCCACCCAACACAAGGAGGCAGTGGTGTAGCAGGCTCGTGCGGTTCTCTTGCATGGAATCTCTATGGCCGTTGGCGTCCTAACGACGCCGAGCACACGCGGCTATCGCATCTTGCACCCGAGTGATCGAGAGGTCCCCCATCACGGTTCGTAAGTCCCGTCGGCTCGGCCAGTCAGTCTGAATTGGCATTGCTTCGGAGAAGAATGTTACCCGTTTACAAACTGCAAGAAAGCCGACCGCGCTTGTTTGGCCGCATTCCTGATCAAGAAAGTCGGGGTGACTGGATTCGAACCAGCGGCCTCGTGGACCCAAACCACGCGCTC
>CAZBXW010000017.1:49475-64159 GCA_964496285.1 uncultured Phycisphaera sp. | reverse complement strand
CGCGCGGGCCGAGCTTCGCACCGATCAACTCGCCCACCGTGGCGGAGCACTGCCGTGTAATCGGCATGACGTGCGGCGTCCCTGGTTCGCGTCCGCCGTTTAGGGCGTGGTTTACAAACGTCAATCGTCTGATCGGAGGAGGAGGGATCGCGGCATGAGCTTCAAGAAAAACACCGCCGTAACCGGCTTCTCGGTTGGCATGGTCAACAAGACCACCGGCGCGGACATCACCACCGGCACGGTCAACGGATTCGTGACTATCGACGGCGGTGTACAGACGGCGTTGACCAACATCCTGGTGCACCAGGGTAACGGGTTGTGGTCGGTCAACCTGACGGCTGGCGAGATGAACGGCGATGTGATCGGTCTGACCTTCACCCACACCGACGCGGTGACGCAGCACTTTACCATCAAGACGCTGACCGAGCTTCCCAGCGACCTGAACGACCTTGACGCTGCGGGCATCCGGGCCGCAGTGGGGCTGGCGTCCGCGAACCTCGACACGCAGTTGGACGCCCTGCCCACGGTGAGCGAGTTCAACGCGCGAACGCTGGTATCGGCGGACTACGCCACCGCCTCGGCCCTGTCGGCGGTAGCGGGAGACGTGAGCGGCATCCTCGACGACACCGGCACGAGCGGGGTGGTGATTGCTGCATCAACGGCCAACAAGATCGCCGACCACACGCTGCGGCGCCAGATGTCCAACGTCGAGGCGTCGAGCGACGGCGACGCCCTGAGCTTGGGATCGGCCTACGGGCTGGTGCAGCAGGCGCAGGAGTCCGCCGTATCCGCCGGCACGCTGACGGTCAAGAAAACCGACGGCACAACGACGCTTGGCACTAAGACGGTGACGAGCAACGCCTCGGCTGACCCGATCACCGGGGTGTCGTGATGAGCGGGTTTTTCGACTACCTAAGGATGTTTATTGGCTGGTGGTCGAGTCCGGTCTGGTCGGATAACGAGCTGCAGGCCCGGGTGTACATGGGGCCGGCCCTGGACGGGGAGGCTCAGGCGCTGGCGGCCCTGCAGACGCGGGCGGCGGGACATCCCGCCCTGGACGTGACTATGGAGAATACGTGATGCGCGCCGACATGCCCCAGACCGCCCTGGCCTACTACCCGATGGGGTCCACGTTCTTGGTCAAGGTGGACACCATCCGCCTGCGCCGCACCGATCTGGCCCCGGGCACGGTCAGCGGGGTGACGGCGGCGGTGATTGATGCGACGGGGGCGACGGTCAGCGGCTCGTCGATCGCGCTGACGGCGGACGGGGCGACTTGGTGGGGGGAGATTCCCCACACCATCGCTCTCACCGAGGGGGCGGTCTACCGGGTGCGGGTGACGGTCACCGCGGACTCGAAAGTGCTGGTTCTGGAGCGGCAACTGAAGGCTGAGTTCGCAAGATGGTAAAGCACGACGACGAGGCACGGACGCCTAAGACCCCGCGGCGGCCTCGGGCGGACAAGGAGGCCCACCAGGCCGCCTTCTTAGGCGCGTATGCGCGCTGTCTTGACATCACTCGGGCGGCCAAGGCGGTGCCGGTGGAGCGGGGGGCGCACTACCGCTGGCTCCGCGAGGACCCGACCTACCCGGCCCGCTTCGAGGCGGTGGCGCGGGAGGCGGCGGACATGGTCGAGGCGGCGGCGTTCGATTTAGCGGTCAAGGGCAAGATCATCCGCGTCTATCACAACGGCGAGATGATCGACGAGCGACGCCAGCCCGACGGCGAGATGCAGCGTTTCCTATTGAGCAAGCTGCACCCGCGGTACAAGGACACGGACGTGATCGACCAGACGATCAACGCCGCCCGCATGGCCGACGAGATCGAAAAGCTGCGGGCCTCGCTGCCCGGGGGTAAACGTCCCGTGACGCACCCCGATGCCGCGGCAGAGGGGAAGGGATAAACGATGTGGGTGTGGATATGCCTGCTGATGGGAGTGTGGCGTGTGGCCTGGACGGCTGACGAGGTCTGGCGACTGCAGGACCGTATCCTCAGCCCCGCCGCCGCGCAGATGTCGCCCTACGAGCTGGCGGCGGCCCGGCAAGTCCTGGCCGACCACCGCATCGAGCTGTTCATGCGCCCCTCGTCATCGCCAGGAGACCACCGCGGCAACGGCGTGCCGGGCAACCCCGGGGCCAGCCCCAAGCAACTGGCGGTGGCCCAGGCGTTCTGGACCGGTCAATACCGCACCGTGGCCGCCATCGGGGCCAACCGCTCAGGCAAGACCCAGGCGGTGGCTGGGTTCTGTTTCTGCCGCTACCTCCGCGATCGTGCCCGCGACGGCGAGGACTTCTGGGTAGTGGCCCAGACCGAGACCGACTTGCACAAGCTGCCCCAGCGCTGGATGTGGGAGTTCCTGCCCAGGTCCATGTTCCCCCGGCATCGGCCCTGGCGGGAGGAAATGGGCTTCGGCAAGAACCCGGTGCTCCCCCTGACACTGCCCGAGCAGCGGGGGCGGTGCACGGTGACCTTCAAGACCGAGGAGCAGGACCTCAACACCTTCGAGGGCGTGGCGGTCGCGGGGGTGTGGTGGACGGAGGCGAGCTACGAGCCGCTGCTGACCCGCCTGCGGATGCGCTTAACCGACTACCGCGGCTGGCTGCTGATGGACTACGTGCCCCGCCTGGCGTGGCAGAAGGAGCGGGTACACGGCGCCGCCGACCCCACCATCTTCGTGACCCGTTTCGGCACCGCGGACAACGCCCACAACCTGCCCGCCGGCGAGGTGCTCGCCATGCGCCGCAGTCTGCCCGAGCGTGACGCCAAGGTCGTGATCGACGGGCAGGACGGGGCGATGTTCGGTGTGGTCTACAGAGAGTTCGACGTGGTGAAGCACGTGGTGCGGCCCTTCGCGCTGGACGCGAAGGCGCTCTTCCGCTGCTACGACTACGGCTACTCAAACCCCTCGGCGTGCCTGTGGGTGTGCCTGCTGCCGGTGGGGTTCCCAGTGCCCCGGGAGGCTGGGGGGGTGTGGGCGGGCAAGACGCTCGACCGCGAGGTGGCGGTGGTGTACCGCGAGATGTACGTCACCGAGCACACCATCCCGCAGCAGGCGGCCAAGATCAAGGCCATGAGCGGCGACGAGAGGTACCGCTTCGATGGTCGCCTGGTGGCCGACCCGGCGATATACCAGCGAAACCAGGTGGGCTACGGGCGGCGGGCCAAGAGCATCGCCGAGCTGCTCCAAGAGGCCGGCGTCAAGACCAAGAAGGGCGTGCGGGCCTCGACCGTGGAGGAGGACGCTATGGTGGCCAAGGTCCGCATGTGGTTCGAGTTGGACAAGCTGCTCTTTTTCGACACCTGCCCCAACGCCATCCGCGAGCACCAGAGCTGGAGCCACAAGTTCAAGCAGGACGGCGAGCTGTACGACGGCGGGGAGCGGTACGAGGACCGCAACAATCACACCACCGACGCGCTCAAAGAGCTGATCGCCGAGCGCGGATTGACCTACGACGCGCCTACCCTGGAGTACACGAGCTATGAGCACTAAGCCCCCCCCCGTCCCCGCGTCCCACCCGGTCCAAACCGATTCAGGGCGGCGTTCTGGGCTGATCCCGGCGCTGCTGCTGAGCCTGGCCGCGGCGACCCTCTGCGTGCTGGTCTATTTGACCCCGTCCGAAGCACGCGCCGGGGTGGCGGGCGTGGTGGTGGGCGCGCTGGCGGTGACGGGCGGCATGGCCTGGGCGCCGCGGGGCAGCCGCGGGGCGGATTCGCTGCGGTCGCTGGGCTGGAGTCGGGGGGCGGTGGAGCACCAGGATTTCTTGGCCGAGGCGCGTCGCCGGGCGGCCCAGTTGGGCGAAGGGTGGAAGGAGTAACCCATGTCAACCCCCCACGACAGTCCCATCTCGCGCGAGGTCGCGCTGGAGTCTCGACCCCACGAACCCGGTACCCGGGTCAACCTGGCGGAGTGGGTGGACCAGCACTTCGAGGCGGGGCGCTCCGCCCTGGACGTGGCTATCCGCCCGGGCGTGAGTCTGCGCGAGGCGCGGCGGCGGAGCGTGCGCTACTTCCTGGGCGACCAGTACGAACACTCCGCACCCGAGGGGGTAAAGCAGTTCACCATCAACAAGTTCGAGCCGGCGGTGATGGCAATCACCGCGGCGCAACTGGAGCAGGCCCCGCTCCGCTCGGTGGCGCCGGTGGAGACCGGAGACCCGCCATCGCACTTCCTCACCGAGAACGGGCTGCGCCGCCTGGCGCGGGCGGCGGCGACCATCCCCGGGGTGTTCGAGGCGCTGCGAGCCGCGGGCGTGCCCCAGCTCGACGCCCTCAAGCCCCTCGATCCCCTCCCTGACGCGGTCGTGGAGGCGTTGCTGCCCCTGACCCGTCCACAGCCCAACCCCGTGGGAAGGGTGCTGCAGCCGGCGGTGCTCGGCCCCCGCGAGCTGGTGCGCATCGACGACGCGGTGCGCGCCAAAGTCTTCCAGCGGCTGCTCGACAAGATGGCCGAGCTGGGCTTCCTTCACCACCACATCCGCACCGCCCAGGTGCTGAGCAACATCGTTGGAGATTGCCCGATCCTGTACCGCTGGGACCGCCACCGCCAGCGCTCCGTCTACCGGGTGCCGCACTGGCTCAACGTGGTCTACGACCCCAAGAGCAACTGGATCGAGGACGCGAACTGGGCGGGGCTGGAGGAGGAGGTCGAGCTGAGCGCGGCGATCAACGAGTACCCCGAGCACCAGGCCCTGCTGGAACGGGTGGCCTCGCAGGGAACGGGCGAGTCCGACGAGCCGCGGCCCTACGCCCACGTGCAGCGTCCCCTGCCCACCGTGCGGCTGCGCACGCTGTGGAAACGCTACACCTACTACTGCCCGATGCTGCCCGAGGAGGCCCAGCGTCAAGGGCGGGTCAGGATCATCGAGGAGAGCAGGCCGGTGGTCGGGTCGGACGGGGCGGCGATCCTCGACGACGGCGGGAAGCCGCTGGTGGAGGTGGTCACCCGCTACGAGCTGCCCGACGGGGTACCGACGCTGCCGGGCGAGAAGTCCTGGCCGGCTAAACTCTGCGCCGCGTCCACCCCCGGCGCCCGATGCGGCATCCGCCAGCTCACGGTCCTGGCCGATGCCGGGGGGACCGGGGGGGAAGACCACGCCGGCGTGCTCGACGATCGAGAGTGTCCATATGCGGACATCCCCTTGACCTACGTCAAGGCCAGCCCCATACCCTACAACCCGCACGGGATGCCCGACGGCAACAAGCTGCGGGACAACCAGGACACCATCAACTTCTGTTATACGGTGATCGTTTCGGCTCTGCGGGCGCGGACGATGGGGCCGCGATACATGATCGCTTCGCTCTACGACCTGCTCAAGAGCGCCGAGGGCGCCCTATCGGGCACGCCCTTCGCAACGTACCGCATCGACGACGCGGTCTACGCCGAGATGATGGAGATGACCCGGGGCAACCTGACTTTCAACGAGAGTCTGCCGCCCTTCCCGGACTGGGCGGTGAAGATGCTGGAGGTGGCCTTAGCGCAGGACAACGAGTTGTCGGGCCACGTCGAGGTGCTGCAGGGCAAGACCCCCTTCTCCAACATCTCGGGCAAGGCGGTGGCTACCCTGGCCAGCCAGGCCCGCGGGCCGCTGGGGTTCCGTGCCGCGAGCATGACCGACGCCCTGACTTACCTGGCCCGCATCGAGATGCAGGCGATCCTCGACTGGATGGCCGACGAGGAGTGGGAGCGCTATCTTGCGGAGTACCCCGCGGGGCTGAGGGACATGCTGCGGGAGAGCGTGCGCGCCCTGAGCTACGATGTCAGCGTCGAGGTGGTCGGGCAGGCGGAGCAGAAGCAGGTACGCTCGATCACCGCCATCGAGGACTTTGACCGCGGGGTCATCAGCCGGGCGACCTACTTGGAGCGTCGCAACTATCCCGACCCCGAGAACGAGCTGGACAAACGCCGCTCCGAGGACGTGGCGGCGATGGCGTCTCAGCCCGTGACCGACCCGACTTCCGCCGCCTCGCCTTAGTCGGACCTCCTTACACCACACCCCGCCGCGCTCCGCGGCGGGCGACGCCCCTCAACAGGGCCGGCGGGCTGACTTCCCTTGCCGGCCCTGGGGCTTATGGCGTGTAGTGCTAAACCCCACAAAACAACGCGCCCCAGAGCCTTGCACGGACATCGCGGAAGTCCGAAGGTGTCCGCGTGGGGCCGGATGGTCCGGCCCCGATGAAACACCTTCGGTCAGCAGGTTCAAAGCACCACTCTGCGCCACCCACGCCTTAGCGAGGTTCAAAGCCAACGGAGTGAATCGCCACCCAGCGGATCAGGAGCACTGATCATGGCAGACTCAACCCGCAACCCGACAGCGGAAGGAACCCCGCAGCCCCCGGAAACACCCGGAAGCCCGGCCACCCTTGCAACCCAGGACGGCGCGGATCAGGACCCGCTCGGCGGGGACGAGGCCCTCGACCAACTGATCGACGGCATCGGCGTCCCCGACAAAGCCACGCCCGGCGATAACGGCCAGCTACAGGACTCACCCGCGGAAGACCCCGAAACGCCGGACGATGCGGACGAGGCGATCATCAAGCCCGACTCGCCCGCCGGCAAGGCCCTGCAGAAGCTGCAGATGAAGCACGCCAACAGCGAGCGACGGATCGAGGCCCTGCAGCAGATGGTCGAGCAGCTCAGCAAGTCCCTCGCCAACCCCAGGCCCGAGACCCAGGAGCCGCAGAGCGATCCGCAGGAGCTGGACCTGAGCGACGAGGACGTGCCCAACATCAAGGCCGTGCGTAGCCTGCTCAACGCGGAAATCAGCCGCCTCAAGCAGGAAGTGGCCCAGCAGACGCGCCTCGAACGCGAGAGCGCGGCACAGGCCGAGCAATGGGTGCAGGAGTTCGACCGGCACGAGATGACCCCGGCCCACATGAAGGGCCAAGGCCAACAGGTGCTGGCGACCTACGAGCAAAGGCTGCGTGCGTTCCCCTCGCTGTCGAAGTTGTCCGCGGAAGAGTCCCAGGCCCTGCGCCAGACCCTTTACACCGAGGCCTACCGCGCGGTGGAGAGTGCGGCGCTCAAAGCCAAGGCCAGTTCCAGCCCGCCGAAAACCGCGGCGGCACGTCGCTCCCGATCACCGGAGGGCACCGGAATCACCGGCGCCTCCGCTCAGGGACACGCCCAGGACAACGAGAGCGAGCTGCAGTTCGACGCGAACGGCATCCCGCTTGGCCTGGTCTAGTTCATGGGTCGAGGCGCTCCTGACATGGAGCACCTCCCGTGCCTGCCACCACACTGCCTTTTAATCCCGGCAAAGTCGAAGCCTACTGCGAACACCTCGTCAAACAACAACTCATCAGCACCTTCCAGCGCGCCAAGCCCCTGCTCTGCGTGATGTACGGATCGCTGGCCAAGAAGTCCATGCTCGGCGACCCCACCGCCGCCGCCATCTGGGGCGGGGCCGCCCTGCCCCGCGGCAAGGTCATCGAGCAGGTCGGGTCCTTCAATCACCGCTTCCGCATCCAGCTCGATCAGCCCGACGAACCGACCTTTGTGGACATCGACGGGCGCACCCCCACCTCCAGCGTCTTCGCCGACGATTTGGTGGACCTGGCCGAGACCCGCTGGACCGACTGGTGGAGCGCCATCAAAATCCGCAAGGACACCCTGGACGACGCCAAGGGCAACCTGGCCATCGCCTCGCTCATGGAGGAGGCGATCAAGATGCAGATTCAGCCCTGGCTGGACAACATCTCGCGCCGCCTCTACACCGGCACGGTCTCGGCCTCCGACCAGACCGGCAAGCGGCTCTGGAGCGACTTCTTGGGCTTGCAGTCGGTCTGCTCCTTGACCGGCACCTACGCCTGCCGCGACCGCACCGTCTACCCGGTGCTCAAGGGCCGCACCAACACCGCGGCGGAGATCGCCTCGGCCCTGGGCGCCACCTACGTGAGCACCACCAAGCCGCTGCTGGCCATGTTCCGCCAAATCAGAATCACCGACAAGGTCGGTTCCACGGAGATTTCGGGCATGGCCCGCAAGGACCCGCGGGCCGGTCGCCTGGCCATCACCACCGCCGAACTCTGGGGCATCCTGGCGGCGGAGGCCGAGGGCAAGCACACCATCTTCGACAGCGGGGCGAAAATCCCCGAGCTGCTCGGGTCGGTGAGCACCGCCTTCCCGGTGATCCGCAAGGACGACACCTACATCACCTACGACCCCGACTGCCCCAGCGGTGAAATCTACATCCTCAGCCCGGAGTACTTCCTCTTCGAGGCCCAGGCCAACAACAACTTCAAGCAGTACGAGTGGCGGGCGGACTGGGAGGCGAGAGAGGATGGGTTCAAGTTCCTGTGGAAGAAGATCAACGCCAAGCTCCGCTGGACCTGCTACCGTCCCGACCTGCAGTGGCGCGGCACCGGCTTCACCACCACCTGATAGTCACCCGTGGTCGGGGGGCGGGAGGAGCCGATAGCCCTTCCGCCCGCCCCCCCTTTGAACCTCTTCAACCCCCCATACAAGGATACGCCAATGCCATACACCAACCTCTCAAACAACATCGGATTGGCTCCGGCCACCCACGGTCGGACCATTCTCCGCGAGCAGTTCCAGCGTCTGCCGGCGGTCAACGCCTCCATCGGCGTGGCCACCAACCTCGACTTCGAGCTGCTGGGCACCAACATCGCCACCGCCACCATCGCCTTCGCCGACGGCGGCGGCTTCAAGATGACCACCGCCGGCGCCGACGGCGACTCCTGCATCCTGCTGCCCCACCTCGATACCTCCCAGACCTCCTGGACCGCGAGCAAGTGGAACACCAGCGACCGCTGCACCTTCGACGCCATCATCAAGACCGGGTCCTCGGTGGCCAACGCCGTCATTTGGGCGGGATTTAAGCTCACCAACACGAACGTGGTGGCCACGGACGACAATCAGGTCTTCCTGCGCATGGCCGCGGGCGGCGTGCTCACCGCCTACTGGTCCAACAACGGCACCGACTACTCCGCCGCCACCGGGCTGACCCTGGAAGCGGACAAGGAATACCACATCGAGATCAGCATTGACGTGGACCGTCTCCCGCGATTCTACGTGGACGACGCCAAGGTCGCCCAGGCCGGCAGCGCCCAGGCGCTCAAGGCCAACGTGGACCTCATCCCCTATATCGGGGTGACCGCCAGCGGCGAGGCCGCCGCCAAAAGCCTGACCGTCCGCGAGCTGACTTGCACGAAGATGCGAAACGACTGAACCCGCCCTCTTCCACCCGGCGGCAGCACGGGAAACCGTGCTGTCGCTATTGATTATGGCCCTTACCCTGGCTGATCTCCGTACCCGCGTGCTCTTCGCCGTCCGCGGCGGGGACGCGGCCTATCCCCCCTCGCAGATCGACGTGGCCCTGCAGCAGGCGATCGACGAGGCGGCGCTGCAGACCCACTGCCGCCGCGTGGTGGGCACGGTGACGCTCACCGCCTACGACCCCCGGGTGACGGTGTCGAGCCTCACGGTGGCCGGGGTCACCGCCACCGACTTCCTGCCCGGACGCTTGATCGACGCCCAGATCGGCTACCACTCCCGCGGCACTTGGTCGGCGGCGCTGGGCAGCGTGGCGGTCAACGACCTGGTGCAGGGCGACGGCAGCCCGGACAGTTCCTGGTACGTCTGCACCGCGGCCCACACCGCCGCCAGCGACAATGAGCCGCCCAACGACAGTTACTGGTCACTGGTGCAGGTGCCCACCGGCACCCCCTTGACCATCCGCGCCGTGCCCGACCTGCTCGACTTTCACCGCGGCTCGGGGCCGTGGTACATCGACCGCAGCCGTTACTACGACGAGTCCCCGCTGGCCACGCCCGGGCGGCCCCACAGCATCGGCTTCGGGCCGGAGCTGGGCCAGGCCTGGGTATACCCCACCCCGGAGATGGCCTACCCGCTGCGGCTGTACTACTGGAGGGGCGGCCCGACCTGGACCCCGGGCACCTCGGCCACGATCAGTTTCGACCTCCCCGACGAGGTGCTCAGTGCCGCTGCTCAATACGGGGCGCCGGCCCACCTGATGCACCTCTCGGAGGACAGCGGGCGGGCCATGACCCTCTGGCGCTTGTACGAAAACAGGCTACGCGAGCTGCGTCAGGCCGGGGCCACCAACGTGGGCGCCACCCTGCGGCTGCATCAATTCCCCTGGAATCCCGATTGAAAGGGTATGCGTCATGCCTGACATCCTGGTGCCCGCGCTGCTGGGCATGTCCACCACGGTGGAGATCGGACTGAGCGGCACGTCTTTCAAGATCAAGGTGCAGTCGGTGGTGGAGCGCTACAGCACGCGCTATAGGGACAACACCGGAGACGGCGACACCAAGCCCACCTACAGCACCAACGGATACCTCTACGGCGCCATCAGCCTGGTGGGGGTGGCGATCGCGGGCACGGGCAACACGGTGGGCATCAACGCCCTCAAGGCCGGCACCCGGGTC
This sequence comes from uncultured Phycisphaera sp., assembly GCA_964496285.1. Classification (GTDB taxonomy): domain Bacteria; phylum Planctomycetota; class Phycisphaerae; order Phycisphaerales; family Phycisphaeraceae; genus CAZBXW01. Next base: position 53,749 of record CAZBXW010000017.1, on the reverse strand, counting down.
AGCGCCACGATCATCTTCAACACCGGGTACACGATCACGGGCACGCTCTTCGTCCACGCCCTGGAGCGCCGCGCCCGCCGCGGCGCCACCGAGGTGCCGCTGGCCCTGAGTTGTCTGCTGGAGGCCGCCACGGTGACGGAGGCGGCGGCGTAGCATGGCGGTCAAGAACGACATCAAGGCCGGCACCTCGATCACCATTCCGCGGCGGAACCGACTGGGGATGCGGGCCACGCGCACCGCCGAGGTCACCGGGCTGACCGAGAACAACCTGGCCAACAAGGCCGCGATCGACGAGGCCATCGCCGCCGCCGGCGAGCAGCACCACGCCATTACCGAACTGCCGCTCTCATCGTGCTCGGTATCCAGCGGTGACGCCGCGGGCAAACGCATGGTGCGGCTGGGCTACGGATGGTCGGAGTCGGACATCCCCCCCGTGCCCGCCAACGACCTGGTCCGCAGCCGCGGCGGATACGTGCAGTTGAGTTGGCTCTGGCTCCACCACGGCGGCTTCAGCGGATGGATCGCATCGGCAATCGTGGGCGCGATCATCCCCGCGAACAGTTACACCTGGAAGCCCAGGACCTTCCAGATTCTCCGCATGGTGCTCCCCACAGTGCTGCTCGCCGACCCCACGCCCACCGTTCACAGTCAGCTCGGCCTGCTCAATGAGGACTCGTTCCAAATTGGCGCTTTGGTGGCGGCGCCGCAGACGCTGCGATTTGACGCGGTCAACGTCCGTCCCGCTCTGCAGTACCCCAGCGGTCGCAGATTCATTGTCGAGTATGCGTTCAGCTACCGGCCCACTAGGTGGCTGCACCAGGTCCGCTACGACTACCCCGGCTCCTGGTACGCCGTGACTACCGAACTCATCAGCGACACCACCCCCTTTAGCGGAGTATTCCCGGTCCATGCCTGACAACGGAATGACACCCTACCCGCGCGGCGTCTCCGTGACCGACAAGGTCATCGGCGATACCATCGACCAGAACTTCAGCCGCTGCCTGGTCGAGCTGGTCGCTGGACCGGGTATCCTCATCGACGACTACGGCGATGGTCGGCTCATCCTCAGCACCGAAGCGGGGCTGTGGGCAGTCTACGGCGACGAGACTTGGATCACCGCGGCCCGCGACGGCGAGGGCAGCTACCTGGTCTCCCATATACGCAAGGGGCTGGCCGCCTACACCCTGACCTTCGTGGCGGGGTCGAACGTCACGCTCAGCGGCAAGACCAAGCTGCAGTGGGACGAGACCGGGCACGTCATCGGCGGCGACGGCACGCTCACCATCTCGGCCAGCGGGGGCGGAGGCGGCGGCGGCGACGACGAGAAGGTCAAGGTGGACGGCTCGGACTCGGCGGCGGGATACCTCGAAGACAAGCTGGTGTCCACCAGCCCCTGGATCAGCCTCACCCAGGAGGCCGGCGTGGTGGGCGACCGGCTGCGAATCGCGCACACGGCGCAGAGTTCGACGGACTTTCAACTCGGGGTGAGCGGGGACTTGTGGCTGGTGCCCGGCTCGCCGGCGGCGGCGGACATCGACGACCTGGGGCACATGCTCGACAGCCCCACCGGCGTGTCCTACACCCACGCGGTGGCCCAGGCCGAGAGCTTCACCGCCCCGGTCACGGGCGACAACTGGATCGTGCCCACCCACGCCACCTGCCTGAGCATCGACGCCCGGGGCCACGTCCGCAACTCGCCCTACGGGGTGGTGCTGACCCACGGCAACGCCCAAGCCGAGGCCGACACCATCGCGGTGCTGGGCGATGCCTGGATCGTGCCCACCCACGCCACCTGCGTCTCCTTCGATTCCAAGGGTCACGTCCGCGGGGCATCGCTGGACGTGCAGCACACCCACGCCGTCGCCCAGGGGCACGACGCCCATGTAGGTTCGGTGACCTTGTCGGTGACCGGGGCGACGCCCAATTTCGAGCTGCAGGTAGAGGTGGGGAAACTGAGCAAAGACGCCAAGGGACATCTGCGGGGACTTGACGGGGTGGTGGCCGCGGACGTGGCCTTGGTGCCGGTGACGTACATCACCCAGGTCCGATGGGACACCTCGGCCGGCAAGCTGCAGAAGAAAACCCGAACAGCCTACGTGCTCGTTACCGACAACGAGGATGCTAACTGGACTGACATCGACGCCTCTTATTACGACTGCCCGTAATCATGGCCCAGCTCACACGAACCCTCGACACGACTTGGAAGCTCACCCGCAAGCTGGTGGGCGGCGCGTGGAAGATGGTGCGCGACTGCTGCTGCCCGTGTACCTGTCACTCCCACCTTCCGTCGTCCGTCACCGTGACGCTTTCCGCCGCGCCGACCGTCGACTACCTCGGCGACACCGACCCCTGCACCTGCAGCGACGGCGGGTTCTCTCGCGTGGTGACGAGGCCGGGCATGGATGTGGCCTGCTTCAGCTACTACAACCCCGGCGAGTGCTTTGCGGGATATATCCTTGGCGCGGCGGTCGAGGGTTCGATCTTTCTCTTCAAAAACGTGAATGATTGGCAGGTCAACATCGGCTGGAGGCAGATATCGGGAACGGGTTGTTCCGGCGACGTGGGAGACGGGTTTGGCTGGGCCGGAACCCGGCCCTGCGAGACGGGAATCATTGGAACCTACACCGCCATCGGGCAGAGCGACGCCACCATCACCGTCACCGTGTCATGAAACCCGACTGCGCCCATTACATCGAACTCGGCAACCCGCACTACGGTCGGTGCGCCCTGTCGCTCTACGGCGGCACGCCCTCGCACGGGACCTGCGCCGCCTGCCCGCAAAGAACAAGCCGCGGCGTCAACCCCGTCGAGGCCCAACTCGAAGCGCAGGGCTACGACCCCAAGCGCGATTATGACAATGGCGGCTGCGGCTGCGACCCGCCCGCTCTCACACCCCAGATTTAACCAGGAGTCCTTCCCATGGCCGAAACCCGCATTGATTCTGATTTGGTGGTGACAGGTTCGTTCAGCGCTTCGAGCATGACCCTGGCGTCCGGAGCCGTGAGCAACGCCTCGGTCGCCGCCGCCGCCGGCATCGAGGTGACCAAGCTGCGCCACCTCATCATGGCGGGCACGGACTTCGGGGTGGCGGGCGACGCCGCCCCCGCCGCCGACACCTACAAGACGGTCTTCGTGGCACGCGGGGCCTGCACCATCCGGGCGGTCAAGGCCACGCTGCGCGACTGCGGCACCACCGCGGACGTGAAGTTCGACGTTTACAAGGCCACCGCCGGCGCCGCCGCCCTCGCCAGCGTCCTCTCCGCCACCATCAACTTCACCCAAGCCGACGCCGACAACACGCCCAAGAGCGGAAGTCTGTCCACCACTACACTGGCCGCTGGCGACATGCTCGTGGCATTCATGGACTACACCAGCGCCACCGGCGTGCTGGGACCGTACCTCTGGGTCGAGATCGACACGCCCGCCAGCTAAGGAGACTCCCCCCCATGCCTCCCCGCCGCCCACCCACCGATGAAGAACTGGCAGCCTACCGCAAGGCCAGGCAGATCATTGACACCAGCTCCTCCCGCGGCACGCAGCAGACGCCCAGCCCTCAGGCCCAGACACCCGCCCAGGCCGCACCCGCTGCGCCATCCTTACCCACGCCACCCCCGCCCAGTCCGATGGATATCGCCCGGGCCGAGGTGCAGCTCGACAAGGAGCGCTACATGGGCAGTCCAGAGTACCGCAGGCGAAGCGGCACCCCGGGCGATTTCCTCTATCAGCAGCCCCTGCCCGCCCCGGCTCCGCCGCCCCCGGCGAGTGCGGACGTGGCCGGGACGCTCCGGGATGCCCGGGCCACGCTGGATCGGGTGCGGGTCAGCCAGGACATCACCGCCAACCCGCAGAAGTACCTCACGCCCAACCGCAGCACGGGGATCAGCAGCATCCAGGGCGGGGATATGTTTAGGCGTATGCCGTCCCACCTGCCCCGCGGCTACATGCCGGGGCGGGGCAAAGCGCCGGGCTGGGCGAGTGGGGCGATCAGCTCCACGAACAACCTCGGGATGCCGGTGGGACCGCCGCCCGTGCTCACCGCGGCGGAGCAGGCCATGCCCGACCCGCTGTCGCCGCGGGGCAATCCCTCCGACGCCCAGGACATCCTGGACTACTCCGGCAAGGCCGGCGCTGATGCTCAGAAGCGTTTCAAGACTCGGGTCAAGGAGGCGGCGGCGGGGCGGGCCGCCCAGCGTGAGCAGCAGAACGCCACCCTGCGGGATTACTACAAGCACCGTCGGGCCAACGAGAGCCTGGCCAAGTACCTGGCCCGCACC
>CAZBXW010000017.1:34212-49375 GCA_964496285.1 uncultured Phycisphaera sp. | reverse complement strand
TTACTACAAGCACCGTCGGGCCAACGAGAGCCTGGCCAAGTACCTGGCCCGCACCCCGCGTCAGGCGCTGGACAAGGAAGGTCGGACTGTGACCTACATCAATGGGCGATGGATTTACTCGGACGGGAGCGCCTACGTCGAACCCGCGGTCGAACCCGCGGTCGAACCCGCGGGCGAAGAGACGGACGGATGACTCTGCCTCGCGGTCTAACGCCGATTTCTGAGCCGGCTCAAGGCACTACGCCTTTGCCACGGGGTCTCACGCCCATCGACAGCCATCAGGACGGGTTGCCGTCCCTGCCTCGTGGCCTGAGTCCCAACCTACGCAGCGACCCCGGTGCCCAGCCGCCGCTGACCCACGAACAGTGGACCGAGGCCGGCGAGATCAACGCCGAAAAGCTCCTAACGCAGCGGCCCACGCCCGTGGCCTCGACACTCGCACCGCCTGCTGAAGAGATCGCCCCGCCGCAGATGATCGACCCGCTGCGGGCCAGCATCGCTGACCGTTTCGCCTTCGCCTACGGCCCAGACTTCGCCCTCGACTCGGGCCTGGCCGACCAGGCCGACGCCGTCTACCAACAGCACCTGCCGGCACTCCCCGCCACGCCCACGCCCGCCACCGCCAGCGCCAATCCCCTGGCTGCGGGTGATCGGGGCGGATTGTCCCAGGAGTTTCTTGACAACCCGCTGACCCCGGAGAAGGAGACGGCGCTATACATCGAGCCGTCGAGTCTCGGACAGCCCCCGCCGCGGATCGGCTGGGCCAAGCCGCAGAACCACGCCGAGGCCTCGCTGCCGCTCTCGCGGCGCCTGCCCCCCGGCCCCCGTGCCGACGCCCTGCGGCAGATGCCCTTCGAGGTCCGCGTCCCGCTCATCAACGAGATGCTGCTGCTCTCGGGCCAGCCGGAGATGTCGGGCGTCGAGATGGCACAAGAAGCCGCGCTCGACGAAGGACAGACCATCGGCCCGTTGCGGCACGCCGTCTCCTCGATGCTCGACTCCTACGGACCGTTGATCGGGGCCAAGCAGATTCCCGGCATCCTGCATCTGATCGACGAGGACCTGGCCGACGCCGCGGCCCGCAACATCCAGTCCCGCGCCAAGGTCAATCCGAAGTACGACGACAGCTTCTGGCTCAGCGACGCCCCCGCGGCGATCGGCTCCTCACTCTCCCAGGTCCCCGCCCTGCTGATGGCGAATCGGGCGCCGATCGTGGGCAAGTGGCTGGTGCCGGCGCTGTTTGGTCTCTCGACCTACGGCCAGAAGCGGCGGGAAGGGATGGACGCGCTTCCGGCGGCGGTGGCGGGCCTGGTGGAGGGCGGCTCGGAGCGCATGGGCTTTGACCTGCTGACCAACAAGGTCCGCAAGATGGCGGTCAAGATCGGCCTGAAAGCCTACGAGGCCCCGATCTTCAAGCGGGTGATGGGCACGATGATGGTGATGCTCACCGGCTCTGGAGTCGAGGGCGTCGAGGAGGTGGTATCGGCGGCGGGTGACGCGGCGGCGGACGTGATCCAGGCATACCGCGACGGGGAGCCGCTGGGACCGGCCTTCGCGGAGGCATGGGAGAAGTTCAGCAGCGAAGCTCCGCGGTCCTTCGCCGCCGGCGCCATCGCCGGTGGTGCCATCGAGGGACCGGCCACCGCCCTGAGCGAGTCAGCGAACTTCGAGCGGAGACAGGCATACGAGCAGGCGCGATTGCGGCGTGCGGGCAGGCAGATCGGCGAGCAACTAAGGGCGATTGGGCAAGAAGCGCAGCGGGCTGCGGCCCCGACGCCGTCCTCGGAGGCACCCGCGTCTGCTCCGATGCCAGCAGCGTCAGCCGTGGCTCCCGGCGAGTCGGCCAGTGCAGTCCGCCCCGCCGACTCAGACAAAAAAACCTCGGAAGGCGAATCACCGCCAACCGAGGGTGTAATCCCCCGACCTGCGTCGAGCGAACCGCTTGATAACCGTACTAGCGCCACAAGTCAACCGCCGATCGACGCCCCGCAGCGCACCGAGCCGCCCGCCGCGTCCTCCGTGCCGGCGGAGGCCCAAGACGCGATCGCCCGCGATCAGCCCATTCCAGAGCGGGAAGCGTGGAAAACCTCGCGCGAGTACGCAGTCACTCGTGGCTATCGTTACTCCGGCAAGCTCACCAGCCGGGCGCTGGCCAACCAGGTGCGTGAGTGGCAGAAGCGGGTGGAAGCTGGCGCTCCGCACGCAAGGGAGGGACTAGAGCGAGCCATACTCAAACTCGACAGAGCCAACAACCACCGCGCCGCCGTCGAGCGCGCCGCCGCCGATGGCAAGATCGACTGGAACAGCGACCTGGGCAGGCAGCACGCCGCCGATTATTGGGACATCGCCGCGGTGTATGCCCCGCAGCGCACCGACCAACCCGCCGAGCCAGGGCAACCCTCGGTGGCCGCGGTCGCCAGCGGGCGGGGCGTTTCGACCCCCGCGGCTCCGGTGGCGCCGCAGCCGGCAACGGTGCCCAACCCCGAGTTATGGTGGGACCGCAGGCTGACTGTCTTTGACCGGCGCGTGGCGCTCAGCGCCGCCGGGATCAAGCACATCCCCGCCAACATTCCATGGCGTAAACTCACCGTCAAGCGGCAGCAGCAGATTCTCGCCAGGCTGCCCGAGCACCTGCGGCCCGACCGACTCGCCGCCCGCAAGCCGCTGGCGGAGATGAGCAAGACGGAGCGGAAAGCGTGGGCCGCGGCACAGCCCGTGCCCACGGCTCTGGCCGAAGACCCCACCCTGTACTTCGATCAATCCGCCCCGGCGGGCAAGGACCGGCCCGACTATCAGACGGTCAAAGTCGCCGATCTGATCCCGCTCAAGCATCCTGACACCCAGCCCAAGAGCGTGGACAACGCCATGGTGCTGATGCTGGCCGCCGCCGAGGACGGCATCCCCGGGCGCAAGCCCATCACCGTCATCGCCCTGGGAGGCAAGCACGCCGGCAAGTACGTGGTCGTGGACGGCAACGCCACCTACGGCGCCGCCCTCCGCAGCGGCTGGCAGCAGATGCCGGTGGAGGTGCACCTGCCCGACTCCGAGTTCTCCCGCCGCGTCATCGCCGAGCAGATCAAGGACGACGACAGCCGCGTCCCGGTGTGGAAGGCGTACCTGGAGGCCGCGGGCAAGGCCGACCAGGACCCGAAGCTGGCCATCGCCGACGCCGTGCTGCACGAGTTGGTGACCCTGGGCAAACCCCACAACGCGGTGGAAGAGATCGATGCCCGCAACGTCCCGGAGATGGTGGAAGCCTATGGCACCCTGCGGCGCTCGCGGGGGAAGATCGAGGCCCGCTTCCGCGAGCTGGCCGATCGCTACGGGCGCCAGCGCTCGGTGCACGGCGAGTTGTCCGGCGAGCTGGTGGCGGAAGTGGGCATGGGCCAGGGCATTCAGGACGGGCTGGCCATCGGCCCTCTGAAGCAACCCCACCGCTGGAACCGTAAGATCGTCGAGGCGAAGCAAAAAGAAGAGCTGCGCACCGGCAACAAGGTGGATTACCTGCCCGCCCTCAGTGAGGGCGAGGACCTGATGCGCTGCACCGTGGTGTGCGACTCCGAGGAACAAATCCTCCACGCCCTGCGCGATTTGCAAAGCGGGGCGGTGTCCGATCTTGCACCCCAACGCCTCAAGGACCGTTGGACCGAGGACGGGGTGTACAACACCAAGCTCAAGGCCCAGGGACAGGACGCGGGCTACCGTGACCTGCTGACCAACATCACCACCGAGCAGCCGGGCCTGGTGGTCGAGGTGCAATACAACATCCCCGAGATACTGGCGGCCAAGTCGCGCAAGGGCCACGCCATCTATGAGCGCATCGAAGCTGCGGAAAAATCCGGTTTACCGCGGGAGGACGTGGATGCGCTGTACCAAGAGAGCCGGGCGGCCTACGCCACCGCATTAGCCGCCAACGTGGCCCGCACCGCCGCGTCGAAGCGCTCCCGCGAGACCGAGTACGGGCTGTCATCGCCGCCCCAACCGTACCGCAAGCCGAACTTTTCGAGCGGTATCCAGTCCCCTTTGGGTGAGAGCACAAACGAACCGCCCTTGCCGCTGACGACAGGAACATCCTCCTCGCCCAGCTCCAGCAGCCAGAAGTCAGGATCAGAGACTGGGAAGGGGGTCATTTCCACGGGCACCGGCTCCACCGGTACTATCGACGATAAACAAGAAAATGTCAAGAAAAATCCGCAACCCGAATACCCTACAGATACCGTACGTGGTATAATGAGTACGGAGACCGACGATGAGCGAAGACAACGCAATCGACCGGCTGCTGGCGGAGACCGACCCGCACCTGCTCTCCCAGATGCTGCAGGGCCGGGCCATAGTGCTGCGGGAACGCCTGCACCGCCTGGCGGAGGAAGAGGACCCGCTGGAGACGGCTCACCACCCGGACAGCCAGGAAGCGAGCGAGGCGGAGACGTTGGCACGAAGACGGGAAGCGGCGATGCTGCGGACCTGGAGACGCCTCAGCCAAGCGAACCAAGAGAAGATTCTCAAGATTCTCAGCCAGGAGATGGGACCGTACTACGCGGCGGCGTTCGCGGATCAGATGCAGACGGCCCCGTAGACATAGGACCGGACCGTAACCACCGCATCGCCGCCGGCGACGTGCTCGCCCCGCCCGGACGCAAGGGCAAGCTCCGCGCCAACCTCAAAGCCCTGAACATCCTGCGGCAGGTGGAGAACGAGCGACGCCAGGCCACGCCCGAAGAAAAACGGGCCATGGCCCAGTTCACCGGCTGGGGCTGGGCGGGGGAGGCGTTCAGCCCCACCAACGTCAAGCACGCCGACGAGTTCCGCCAGCTCACCGAGGCCCTGGGCGGCGAGGACTCCGCCGAGTTCCGCTCGGCCCGCGCCGCCACCACCAACAGCCACTTCACCAGCGCCCAGGTCATCCGCTCCATGTGGAGCTTGGTCAACCGCCTGGGCTTTAAGGGCGGTCCCGGTCGGGTGATCCTCGAACCCTCCGCCGGCGTGGGCCACGTCCTTGGATTAATGCCCGAGGAGCACCGCGGCTCGCGGGTCGTGGCGGTGGAACTGGACAACACCACCGGCAGGCTGCTCGGGGCGCTTTACCCTGACGCCGACGTGCTGCAGATGGGCTACGAGGAAGCCCCCATCAAGCCCAACTCGGTGGACCTGGCGATCAGCAACGTGCCTTTTGGAGCTTATAAGGTCAAAGCCCGCGACCACGGCGGGCTGTCCATCCACAATTACTTCTTCCGCCGCACTTTTGACATGCTCAAGCCGGGCGGGCTGATGGTCTTTATCACCAGCCACTTCAGCCTGGACTCGCTGGACCGGCGGGTGCGCCGCGCCTGGGCGGAGCAGGGCGATTTGGTGGGTGCCATAAGGATGCCCAACACCGCCCAAAAGAAGAGCGCCGACACCTCGGTCATCACCGACCTGATCGTCTTCCGCAAGCGTCTTCCGGGGCAGACCCAATACCGGGGCGAACCCTTCATTGAGGTGGTCGAGCACGGCACCGTGGCCAACAAGGAGGGGGTACAGGTCCCGCTCAGGATCAACGAGTACTTCGCCAAGCACCCGGAGATGGTGCTGGGCGAGCACGCGATGAGCGGCTCGATGCACTTTAAGGACGAGTACACCCTCAATCCCACCGGCGACCTGGAGCAGCAGATGCGGGAGGCGGTGGCGGCATTTCCCGTTGAGCAGTTCCAAGCCCAGCTCACCGACGCCAAGGACACGGCGGCGGCGCCGGTGGTCACGGGCGGGGCGATGGCCGGGCGATTGCGCGAGGGCGAGCTGGTGCTGGACGAGAAGGAAATGCCCTGGGTGGTGGAGGACGGCCAGCTCGTGGAGCCGCACTGGCTGAACTTCAAACACTCCGGGGAGAAGAACTTCGAGCAGCCCCTCTCCGCCGATCAGACCCGCGAGCGGCTGAACGTGGCCCGCCGCTACCACAAACTGAGGATGGTCTACCGCCGACTGATCGACCTGGAGGTGGACGGGGCTGACGAGGGAGCCATCGCCGACGCCCGCTTGGCCCTCAACCAGGTGTACGACTCGATCCGCAAGGTCAACGGCAAGCCGTGGTCGCACTACCAGCCGCACAACGAGCCGTACCGCTGGCTGGAAGACGATCCCGACTACGAGTTGGTCCTGGGCCTGGAGACCCACGTCGAGGGCATTAACCCGAAAACCGGCAAGGTCACCCACGAATACATCAAGTCCCCCATCTTCACTAAGCGGCTCTACGTGCCGCCGCGCATCCCCGACCACGCCGACAACCCCGCCGACGCGGTGGCCATCTCTCTGGGCAACCTGGGCAAGGTGGACATGGACCTGATCGCCAGGCTGCTGGGCACCAGCAAAGAAGAGGCGAAGAGGCTGGTGATCGAGAGCGGCAGGGCGTTCAAGGACCCGATGAGCGAGCAGCTCGTGTCCCGAGACCAATACCTCTCGGGCAACGTGCGCAAGAAGCTGCAGGAGGCCCGCGCCGCCGCCGCGGAAGACCCGGCGTACCAAGTCAACGTCAAGGAGCTGGAGACGGCCCAGCCCCCGCGGGTCAAGCTGGAAAACGTGGCCCTGACCCTCAGCAGCCGATGGATTCCCGACGGGGTCAAGAGCGCCTTCGCCAGCGAACTCTTCAAGACGCCCACGGACGTGCACTACTCGCCCGCCGGCAACAGCCACACCGTGGTGCCGGAGGACGACACGACCACGGAGATCACCGACGTATACTTCGTGCGGGGGGTCAGCAGCAAGCTCAAGGGAGACGCCCTGCTGACGGCGGCCCTGGACAACACCACGCCCAAGATCACCAAGCCCCACCCCGACGACGAGGACAAGCGCATCCCCGACAGCGAGGCCGTCGAACTCGCCAAAGAGAAGATCGAGAAGATACGTCAGGAGTTTGACCGATGGTATCGCACCACGCAGACCCGGATCGATGGTCGCTCGGTGCGCGAGTTGCTTGAAGATGAGTACAACCGAATCAACAACTCGATGGTGCCCCCCAACCCCAAGGGCGACTACCTGGCCCTGCCCGGACTAAGCAAAGAGGTCTACCGCTTGCCCCACCGCCTGAACGTGGTCGCCCGCATCCTGCAAGAGCGGAGCGGGGTGATGGCCCACGGCGTAGGCAGCGGCAAGACCTACAGCCAGATCGTGGCCGCCCACGAGATGGTCCGACTGGGGCTGGCGAACAAGGTCCTGATCGTGGTGCAGAAGGCCACCATCGGGCAGTTCGCGGCCTCCTACCGCAGCGCCTACCCCAACGCCCGCATCCTGGTGGCCAACGACAAGAGCTTCCAAAAAGCATACCGACTCCGCTTCATGGGCAAGATCGCCGGCGGCGACTACGAGGCGGTGATTATGACCCAGCCGCAGTTCGACCGCCTGCAGGTGCGAAAAAATACCATCCAGGCTTACTTCGACGCCAAACTCGAAGCCCTCGAAGATGAAATCCGCCAGAGCATTAAAGCCGCCAAGGGGGACGAAAGGGACCCCACCGTCAAACAACTGGAGACGGCCAAGAACAACCTCGCCTCCAAGCTCGCCAAGATGTTGCAAAAACTGGAGAAGGACGCGATCCACTTCGAGGACTTGGGGGTGGATTTCCTGATGATCGACGAGGCCCACGCCTACAAGCGGGCGCCCATCGTCACCCGCAAGGAGAACGTCAAGGGCATCCCCAGCCAGGCGAGCAACCGGGCGATCATGGCAGAGATGAAGTGCGACTTCGTCCGCCGCCGCCGCCCCGACCACCGCGGCGTGGTGCTGGCCACCGGCACCCCGGTGACCAACACCATGGCCGAGGTCTACGTCATGCTCAAGATGGCCGCGCCCCACGTCCTGGACGAGTACCAGATCACCAACTTCGACCAGTTCGCCGACACCTTCGGAGATACCCGCACCCGGGTCGAGTACAACTACGGGCTGCGGTGGCAGTCGGTGACCCGCTTCAACAAGTTCGTCAATGCCCGCGAGCTGGTGCGGATGGTGCGCAGCGGCTTTGACGTGCAGATCGGCAACGAGAAGCTGGGCCTGAAGGTGCCCAAGATCGTCGGCGGCAAGCCCGAGCCCGTGGTGGTGCGGCCCGGGCCGGCGCTGGAGCGGGTGTTCGATCGCGTCCGATTCATCTACCAACGCTTCAACGACCTTTCGCCAGGTGAACGTCGCGAGGTCTCCTGGGTCCCCATCACCACCATGCAGATGGGATCAGCGGCCAGCCTCGACCCGCGGCTGGTGGACCCTCAAGCCGGCGACGACCCGGGCAGCAAGGTCAACATCGCGGTGGGCCGGATCAAGAAGATTTACGAGCAGCACCCGGGCAAGACCCAGCTCGTCTTCGCCGACCGCTTCGCCCCCATGGTCCTCGACAAGCTGGAGGGGTTCGAGGGGGGAAGGGCGAGCGACATCGCCGAGTCCGACTCGGTCGAGGCGGCCATTGGCGTGGAGGCGGACACGGACACGGAAAAGCAAGAGTTGGACAATGACGAGATGCTGGCCAAGGAGCGGGAGCGCCGCGAGCTGGAGGAATATCGGAACGCCCGCTTCAACCTCTACCAGGACATCAAGGCCAAGCTGGTGAAGGCGGGCATACCCGAGCGGGAGATCGCCATCATCCACGACTACAACACCGACAAGCGTCGGGAACAGCTCTTCGAGGCCCTCAACGCCGGGCGGGTGCGGGTGCTGCTGGGGTCAACCGAGCGCATGGGCGTGGGCGTCAACGTGCAGCAGCGGCTCATCGCCCTGCACCACCTCGACCCGCCGCGGATGATGACCCCGGCGATGATGGAGCAGCGTGAGGGCCGCATCATCCGCCAGGGCAACCCCCACGAGGAGGTCTACATCCTGCGCTACGGGGTGGAGGGGTCGCTGGACACGGCCATCTACCAAATCCTGGAGAACAAGGCGCGCATGATAAACGGCGTGCTCAACGCCGAGCTGGACAGCAGCGACTTCGAGGACGCCGCCGACGAGGTCACGCTTTCCCTGGGCGAGCAGGTGGCCCTGATGACCGGCGACCCACGGGTGATGCGCAAGGCGGAACTGGAGTCGCAGCTCAACCAGCTCCGCCTGATGCGGCGGGCCGCGGAGAACGAGATTGGCACCGCCCGCGACGAGATCGCCCGGGTGCTGAGCGACAACGAATACTTCCGCACATTCCTTAATCGCAACGAGACGGCACTGCCCCTGGTGCCCGACATGGACCGCCCCGACGCCATCTGGCGGGTCAAGACCGACCAGGGCACGTTCACCGCAGACCGCGCCAAGGGGGAGGAGGCGGAGAAGGCCCGCATGCTGCTCAACCAGGCGGTGCAGCAGGCGCTGGACAAGGAGGCACGCATCGACATCAACGGCGTGGGGATCACGAGCCGAATCCCTAAACATGCTCAAGGCGAGTCCATCGTCTCGTTCCTGCACCCCCAGACCGACGAGCTGCTCTTTCAGCACGAGGTCCGCGGCTCCACCGGCCTGCTCGCGGTCTTCCGCCACCTCCGCAAGCACGTGCAGGATCATGTCGACTACCACCGCGACGCCATGAAGAAGGCGGAGGCGCGCCTGCCGGTGCTGCGCGAGAAGGCCGCCGCCACCTGGCCCAGGCAGGCGGAGCTGGACCGGCTGGAAAAGGAATACCGTGACCTCGAAAACGAACTGCTGGGCGAAGACAAGCTCACGGCGGATGACCAAAAATCCCCAGACGCGGCGGGGACCCCCGAGGTGAAAACGCTGACCGCTAAGGAGCAGCGTGAGGTTCGTGAGCTGGAGAAGCAGATACGGACGATCCAGGACTTCGCCTACGACAAGGCGATGAACGACCCCGACGCCATTCCCGACGCCGAGCGTCGAGTAGTTCCGCTGCAAGAGAAGATCAATAGGATTCGCGGTCTGCCCGCCCCTTCAAAGCCGCAGGCCGCCCAGCTCCCAGACTTGGGCGGTGCGGGCAAGGCCCCGCCCCTGATCCACGTCGGCCCGCCCTCGGCCTACACCGACCTGCCCGCGGAGACCCGCACGGGCCAGACCCTGCTCAAGGCGATCCGGGCCGATACCCAGGGCCAGCGGATCGGCTTGCGCTCCATCGTCGCCTACCTGCTCGCCGCCCTGGACGTGCAACTGCGGGTGGGCCGCGAGCAGCTCACGCAGCGCCACCCCGCCACCTACCTCGCACGCGAGCACGTGGTCAGGAGCCGCACCGGGCAGTGGCAGATCGACCTGCACGAGGCGGGCCACGCCCTTGGCGCCCTGCTTCAGGACCGCGACCCCAAGGCCCTCGACGGCATCCGCTCCCAGCTCATCGAGCTGGCCAGCCGCCGCGACGGCTTCGCCTCCGCCCAAGACGAGTACGAGGGCTTCGCCGAGTGGACGCGGCTCTACCTGATGAACCCCAAGGCGGTGAACAACGCCCTGACCAACCGCATCGAGGCGCTGCTGGCCAAGCACCTGCCCCAGGCCCTCTCCGCCCTGCGCGACACCCACCGGCTGATCCAGGCCCACGCCCAGCGTTCACCCCAGGCCGTCTTCCGCTCCTACATGACCGATGTGCCGCGCAAGGCCCGGCTCTTGGAGACCCTGATGAGTATGCGAGACTGGTTGCTCTACAGCCTCTTCAGCGGCGAGGCCGCCCTGGAGCAGGGGTTCCGAAAGCGGGCGTGGAAGGTCCTCTCCCGGGCCGGAGTTGAAGCCGCCCGTCAATGGGAGCGCTCGCTGGAAGGATCGCCGGCGGATTACCGCTCGGCCTATCAGACGCGATTGAACGTCGCGGGCGAGACCTACCGCGCCCTGCACGGCCCCGAAAGCCGCCAAGCCCCCAGGGGCCTGCGCGTCTTCACCGCCGGCGATGAACCCATCACCCGCGTCATGGACAACCAGGACATCAAGCGGCAGTGGAACCTCATCTTCCGCTTCGGGCTGGACAAGCTCCGCGGCCAGCGCACCCACGGGCAGTACCTCTACCTCACCGACTACACCGTGGCCGACATCATGGACGCGGTGGGCCGCCAGCCCGGACGCTGGGAGGCCTTCGAGACCTACGGCTGGACGCGCACCGCTCTGGACCGCTACCAGAAGAAGGGCCACGCCTACCCCGGATTGACCGAGGGACTCAGCCCCGCGCTGCTGGAGAGCGAGATGCAGCGGCTGCTCACCCTGCACCCGCACTTTGACGAGCAGTACCACAGGCTCAACGCCTACATGGACAAGCTGGTGCTGGTGGGCCTGCTCAGCGGCGAGTTCACGCCTAAACAGGCCATCGACATCGTCGAGGCTTACGACAGCTACTGGCCGCTGCCGCGGCAGAGCGGACTACGGATCGAGTCCGACCCGCTGGGGCCGGCGTACCGGGGCGGCGGACGAGGGCGCACCGACCCGAGCGTGGGCGTGGAGCGGGCCGTGGGCAGCCACGAACCCTACCGCTCCATCCTCGACGCCGTGGAGCGTCGCACCGCCCAGGCTTTGGACGCCTACTACACCAACCGCCTGATGCACGCCCTGGTGCAGGCCACGGAGAAGGCCGGGGACCTGCCCGTGCCCCTGGAGATCAAGGCCGCGGTGCGACGGATGCTCACCCCGCTGCGTCTGGACATGGTCAAGGTCGCCACCCTGCAGCACGACGAGAAGCGGCGGGTGATCGCCGACTACCTCAACGAGAAGGCCGCCAAGGAGGCGGGCATCGAACCCGCCCAGATGCCCGAGAAGGACAAGGTCCAGCCCGAGGACGTGCAGATCGCCGAGCCGGGCAACACGGTCAACATCTTCCGCGAGACCCGACCGCGGGCGGTGCGGGTGATCGGCCTGACCGAGCGGGGCCAACGCCACTACTTCCAGGTCGAAGACCCCATCCTCTTCGACTTCTTCGCCCAGGTGGATCAACCGGGCAAGGCGATGAAGTTCATGGCCGACCTGGCCGGCGGAGTGCAGCGCGAACGCAAGGCCGCCCTCACCCAGAACTTGGTCTTTGCTGCGCGATCAATCGTCCGCGACCTGCCCACCGCCATGCTCTTCGGCGAGACGCCGGAGCGCTTCATCCCAGGTGTATACCTGCTGCTGGGAGTCTACAACCGGCTCACCGGGCGCTTCCCCGAGGCCCGCGAGGTTGGCGAGCTGATGAGCAAGTCCTACGAGTCGGTGCACCGCATCGAGCACCGCACCCGCGTGCAGCGCTTCCTTGACCAACTGACCGACGGCGTGGTGCTGCCCGGGTACGGGCATATGTCGGCCCTGGACAAGCTCCGCCACTTCCCCGGCCAGGCGGCGGCCCTGGCCCTCAAGCCCGTCCACTGGTTCAACACCGTGAGCATGGGCCACTGGGTCAGCCAGATGATGGAGACCTTGCCCCGCGAAGGCCAGGCCTTCGCCTTGCTCCGCCGCGGGGCCAGCCTGGAGCGTGCCAAGGCCGGTGCCCAGCGGGTGACGGGGATGTTCGCGGCCAGGGCGGGATCGCCCCGCGCCCGCGAGGCCTACCGCATGGGCCTGTTCATAAATGCCGCCCAGCAGATCAACTGGCAACTCTACAAGGCCCTGACCGACCCGGACGTGCAGCGCCGGAACGCCAACTGGATGATGCTGGGCTGGATGGCCACTCTCGCCGCCCTGGCCGCGGCCCTGAACTACCTGCTGCTCGACGACGACGACAAGGAAAAACTTCGCGAGCGTAACGAGCACGAACGCATGGGCTTCATGCCGCTGAAGGTGGGCGGGGGGCGGTTCCTGAGCCTGCCCCACGACTACGGCCCGCCCGGAGCGTTCACCAGCATGGGCTGGAACCTGATGGAGAGCTACCTGCTGGGCGAGGGGATCAAGGGGCAGACGGCGGCACTGGAGGTCGTCAAACGCGCCGCCAGCCTGCCCAGCCTCACCGACCTGCTGACCACCGAGCTGCGGGTGGCCATCGAACTGCAAGCCAATTACTCCTCCTTCTACGGCCATCCGATCGTCCCGGGCTACATGCAGGACCGCCCCGCGGCGCTGCAGGCCTACCGCACCACGCCGCGGTGGGCGCAGGTGGTGGGACGGGAATTGGGCGTCAGCCCGGTGAGGCTGGAATACGCCACCAGCCAGTTGCTCACCGCCCAGATGAACGACCTGCTCAAGGTCGCCGAGCGACTGGTGAGCGATCAGCCGCTGGCCCGCGAGGTCGCCGACGCCCCGTATTTCGGACGGTTGTTTGTCAAGGAACCCCGCGGCTACCGGGCGCAGAGCGTGCAGGACGTGCTCGACGCGGCGGATCGGCACGCCGCCCTCAAGAGCCTGATCCAGAGGCTGGAGGAGGAGCGGGTGGACCCGCGGAGGCTGGACCCGCTCCGCCAGGGCCTGAGACAGACGGCGGACCTGGCCGGCGCCATGCGCTCGATCCGATCCCTCTACGCCCGGGCCAAGGACGCCCGCCAGCGGGGCGACGAGACACTGGCCCGCGAGGTGGAGCGGCAGATGGTGGCGGTGGCCCGCACCGCTCTGAAGCGGCACCAGCCGCAGAGTCAATCATCGCCGGGGTAGACCGGGGTGAGACCCCGCGGCATCACGGTGCCGTCGGGCAGCACGTAGCGCACCTCGGGGTCGGAATCCCCGGATTCGCTTGAGCCGCAACCCTCCCATCCCTGCCGCGTCAGCCGCTGCGCCCGTCCGGTGAAGCGGTGGACGCGGACCAGCACCACGCGCCCGTCGAGATTGGTGCGGTCGTAACGGTAGAGCGTGGGCCAGACCGTCCAGGCCAGCAGCGTCAGCGGCACCACAAAAAAAATGGTGCCCAACACCAATCGGGTTGTGGTTTTCATGTGGGTGTGATCCTCGCTATCGCCCCGGCCCCGGCATCGTCGTACCAAACCACGCGCACGCCTGACGCCACGCCCCGCAGCCACCCTGATCCCGCGGTCTGTGCTACGAGGCTTTGCGAGATGATTTGGCCGGGGCATCTCGAGCCATGCGCTCGAGCACCATGCGGGCCACCTCGCGCCGACGCTCTTCGCCGATCTGGCCGAGGATCGCCGACTGCAGCAGGTCGTCCTGCTCGACAAACCACAGCAGTATCTGCTCGACCGCCTCCTGCTGCGAAATCTTCTTGTTTTTCCACAGCGCGTCCAGACGCTGCTTGGCGGCGGCGTGCAGGCGGATGCGTAGATTTTCCAAGTCGTTCACATCTACAGCCTACAGGGCGGGATGCGGTTCAATCCACGTCTTACTTTGATCCAAATGGAAACAAATTGATCCAAACCGGCTTGACAAGCCGATAGGGATGTGGTTCAATAGTGAACCAACTGGATCACCATGACCGCAATAGCCTCCGAACCCCGAGTCCGACTCCGGCCCGCGACCAGCGCCAAGTTCCGCATGATTTCCCTGCGCAATCGCTGGACTCTGACGGAGACCGCCGACGCGATCGCGGACTTCTACCTGGAGCAGCACGGATTGGGGGTGCCGTCCCTGGCTGTGCCCCTCGAGCATACCACACATAAGCCGAACGGACAAGATGCCACAAAAAAAAGATAAAAAACTGTTTGCCGGCGGCGGCAAACGCCCGCCCCTGCCCGCGCCCGCGCCCGCGCCAGCGGAACCCGAGACCGACTCCGCGGCTTGGCGCGAGGCCCGGCGGCTACGTCTCCTGCCGCTCGCCCAGACCGGGGACGCCGGTCCTGACCGCGGTGCCACGCCCGCCCCCACGATCAGACGCGGTCCCCGCGGGCGCCGCGGCTCGGCGGCGTGGGTCGAGACCGAATCCAACCCGCCCGAGAATCCCGAACACGACATGCCGCCGGCCATCGAGCAAATGGTGCGGGAGGCGGTCCGCGAGGAAATGACGGGCTTGACGCGGGAGTTGACGGAGCAGATCAAGGCCATGCTGGTCACGGGTTAACTCATATAAGGAGCGGCACAATGAAGCCAGGCACTTACGTCATCGCGCGCACCTACTCCGCCGGAGTATTCGCGGGCAACCTCAAGAGCCGCGAGGGCAAGGAGGTCATCTTGACCGAGGCGCGCCGCATCTGGTCGTGGTCGGGAGCAGCCACTCTGTCGGAATTGGCGATGCGGGGAACCAGCAGGCCCGCAGCCTGCATGTTCCCAGCCCCGGTGGACGAGGTGCTGCTCACCGAAGTAATAGAAATCCTGCGCGTGACCGACGCCGCCCGCAAGTCTATTGAGAGTGTCAAGGAATGGACCTGCCACTAATCGGCGACGGCAGCGGCAGCGG
>CAZBXW010000017.1:0-34112 GCA_964496285.1 uncultured Phycisphaera sp. | reverse complement strand
ATTGAGAGTGTCAAGGAATGGACCTGCCACTAATCGGCGACGGCAGCGGCAGCGGCAGCGGCAGCGGCTTCGGCGCCGGCGCAGGCCGCGGCTTCGGCTTCGGAGACGGCGCCGGCAACGACGAAGGCAGCGGAGACGGACTCGGCTTCGACGACGAAGGCATCAGCTACGGCGCCGGCAGCGGCATCAGAACAAACAGATTGTGATGAATGGTATCAGGCATGGACGCTATCCCGCGAGGTTTGACCGAGGCCCAGGCCGCGGTGCTGCGGCATGTCGTCCTGTCCATCCAGATGTACGGCACCACCCCCACGATCACCCAACTGGCCAAGGCCACCCAGCGTGGACGGTCCACCGTCCACGAGCATTTGCAGGCGCTGCGGCGCAAGGGATACCTGCGCCGCCGCCGCAAGGGCGCCCGCGAACTCTTCCCCATCGTCCGGGGCCGCCGCGCCCCGGGACGCTGCCCATTCTGCGCTTCTCAGATCGGAGACCCCTATGACGACGATCCGCAATAACGACGGTGATCGTGCAACGTGGAACGAAACCCCGCTGGCCCGCTTCGGCAACGGCGAGGACGAGCACGAGCTGCGACCCGACCCCCGCGAAGTCGGGGCGTTCGTCGATGGCCTGGTCGTGGGCCTGATCCCGCTGGCGCTACTGGTGGTGGCGTTCGTGTTCCTCAAGCTCTTCGATTGACCGACCTTCACCCCTACCACGAAAGGAATCGTGAGATGACCAAAGACGTGAGTTTTGTGCCGACTACCGAAGAGGCGAAGCCATGCAAGGCGCGGCAGCCGAGCCGCACGCCCAACCATGTCGTGGGCCAACAGGACCTGGCCACGACGGTGCACGTCGTGCTCTCCGGCTCGCCCCGCTACCCCAAGGAGGTGGCGGGCATCATCACCGAGGTGATGGACGTGGTCACCGGACAGTGTCAGGTCATGCTATGTCATCCCAAAGGCACGCCCGTGACCCGCAACCCCAACTACACCGAGATTGACCCCGTGTACGACGCGGTGAAGAAGGCCCCAAACACCTGGCACTACCCGGAGGACTAAGCCGTGCCCGACCCGAGCATGACCGACCAAGCCCCGCCACTGCTCTTCGCCGGATCGACCCCCTACCAGCGGCATAGCCCCACCAGCCGGGCGGCGGCGGACAAGGCGGCGAACGCGGCGGACCAGGAGGCCATGGTGATGTCTGTGCTGATGCTGGCGGGCGACGCGGGCATGACCGACGAAGAGATATACGTGGGCCTGATCGAGCGCGGCGACATCGGACCCGAAATCAAGGACTCCTCGATCCGCCGCGCCCGCATCATGCTCACCCACGCTGGCCGGGTGCGGGCGCACGACACCCGCCGTCGGGCGGGAAGATCGGGACGGTTGATGTCGGTGTGGCTGGCCGCGGGGTGAACCATGGAGAGCCTGCCGGCGGGGTATGACCCGTACGTGGACCTGCCCAAGCACGGCTACTGCCCGCGGTGCTCGGCGAGACTGGTACGTGAGTGGATCAATGACAGCCTGGTCGTGGTGTGGTGCTCCGACCCGTGCTGTGAAGGCAGATGGGAAGTCATGCGCAACGCCATCGAGTCCCTCCCCGCGGTCGAGCACGCCGTCAAAGAGCGGGCGCTGTGCACCGTGCCCACCTGTAGCGATCCAGCCGTCGCCAAGGGGATGTGCGGCGTGCACTACAAGCGCTGGCTGCGCTCGGGCCGCCCCGATCTGCAAAGCTGGACGCCCCACGACCCGCCGCCCCCCGAACGCCGCGAGCCGGCAGTCTACGCCACCGAGGTGGACCTGGCCGGCGAAACCCTGAGGATCACGGTGCGGGGCGTGCTGCTGACCGTGATCGACCCATCGGGCTACATCGTGGCCCAGACCGAGATGCGGCGGGAGGGGAAAACATGAGCCTCAAGCCGCTCTACCGCTTCAAGCGATGGGAGCAGCTCTTCGAGCGTGCGTCCTTGCGCAAGGCCACCGTGCATACATACGTCGCCCTGCCTAACGGCACCCATGCCGACGAGTTCGAACGCGCCCTGTCCTGGCTGGTGGCACGCCAGGACGGGGTTGAACTGCTGGGGTACCTGACGCTGATGTTGCGTCAAGCCAGCCGTTGCCAGCGGCGAGGGCTGCTCGCCGACGAGGCCGGTCCACTGGGACCGGAGGACCTCGAAGTGTTGTGCCGCGCTCCCGCCCAAGGCTTCCGCCGCTGCATCGAGGCGCTGCAGCACCCACGCATCGGCCTGCTGGAGGCCCTAGACCCGCAGACACGGGAGCCACTTACTGAAGACCTTCCGCTGCTCACCGCGGTGGGAACGCCATTGCCACCCCACGACCGATCCAACGGCAACGGCGTTGCCGGACCGCCGGTCGTAAGCGAAGCGAAGCATAACGGAACAGAGCGAAGCGGAGCGGAGCGGAGCGGAGCGCCTAACGAGCACGAAGGCGAAGAGTCAGCGCGCGCTGAACGAATAACGAAACAGGGCGAAAATTCGCTTGCAAAAGCGCTCAAAAATCCTTCGTGTTCGTCTTCGTTGCTGAAGAGCGACGGCGGCCTAAGCCGTCCGGTCAACCGCACCACCGGCTACCAGTGGTGGATGTTGACTGTGTCGAGCCTGTGGGCCAAGGGTGGCAGCCAGCACGCCTCCGACCGCACCGACACCATCAACCTGTTCCACGAGATTGTCTGGCCAGAGTCCCTCGACCGGGAGCAGGGGGCGGCCCGGCTTTCGCGCTGCAGCACCCTGGTGGCCCGCGCCAGACCCAAGGACCGCCCCATGGCCTACTTCAAGACCGAGGTTAATCGTGTACTAGAAACCGCGTCAACCCCATGATCGGAGAGCGGCGCATGACCATCACCAGCAGCCAGATCAACGAGTATCTCGCCAACAAGGGCTTGAAGTTGGCCTCGTGCGTCCCGGTCCGTGTCAAGGGCAAGCGCGCTGAAATGAACCGCACTGAGGATTACTACTCGAAACACTTGTACATGCTCACACTTAGCGGCGACATCCTGAATTATTACTTCGAGGCGGTAAAGCTCCGCCTGGCCGACCGCACCTGGTACATCCCGGATTTTATGGTCATCACCAGGCAGGGGATCGAGTTCCATGAGATCAAAGGATTCTGGCGTGACGACGCCAAGGTGAAGTTCAAAGTTGCCAAGGAGATGCACCGATGGGCGCAATTCAAGGTGGTCAAGCGGATACACAACGCCTGGGTGGTCCAGGATTGACCGAGCCGCCCCTGCTCACCTGTTTGGACCTGGCCCGGCTGCTGCAGTGCTCCACGCGCAAGGTGCGGGGAATGGTGCTCACCGGCGCCCTGCCCAGGCCGGCGATCGACCAGCCGCGGTTTAAGCGGTGGCGTAGCCACGACATCCAGCGGTGCATTGCGGGAGAGCGAGCACGCCAATGAGTGTGAATCGGTACTGTGAATCATGATAAAATGTCGTCGGTGGAAGTGTACCTCAAAGGCAAGGGCCGCCGCGTCTGGTGGATCAGGTTCGCCGACGCCCGCGGGCTGCGACGCGCCATCTCCTCGGAGAGCCGGCAGCGCCGCCACGCCCTGTGGCTCGGTCGCACCCTCGAGCGCCTCGTCGATCACCGCCGCGAGTGTCGGCCCCTGCCCGACGACCTGGTGCAGTGGATCACCGCCGGCGCCAGCGCCCACCAACGCGACCTGCTGGCCCGCTGGGGCGTGCTGGAGACGCGGGCCACCGCCGCCGCTACCCCGCTGCTCTCCCTGCTCAACGAGTGGTGCGGCCATCTGCAGGGCTGCCACCTCAGCGCCAAGCACGTCAACTACAGCTACCGTCGTGTCCGATCCCTGCTCGACGGTCTAGGCGCCATCTCCGACGCCTCCCCGAACCTGGTCTACGCCCGTCTATCGGCTCTGCGGACACGGGGACTGGGCGACATCACCTACAACCACTACGTCACGGCGCTGCGGGCCTTCGGCTCCTACCTCGTGGCCCACCGGCAAGCCTGGCACAATCCCTGGGACGATATCCGACCCCTGCCCACCCCCAACCGACGCCATCGCCGGCGTGCGCTGGGTGAAGACGAGGCCGCCCGCCTGATCGCGGCGGCGGAGCGCGGGCCGGTCCGCTGCGGATTGACCGGAACAGAACGTGGCACGCTCTACCGCCTGGCCTTGGGATCGGGATTGCGGGCCGGCGAGATCGCCCACCTCACCCCCGCCGACCTCCAACTGACCCACCCGCCCTACACCGTCACCGTCTCCGCCGCCTACTCGAAGCGGCGCCGTCAGGACGTGCAGGTCATACCCGTAGACTTGGCCGACCACCTGCGGGACGCGATAAAGCTCCTGGCCCCGGGCGCGAGGGCTATACGCCTGCCCCGGCTCGTCGATCTCTCGCGGATGCTCGCGGCGGACCTGGCGGATGCGGGCATAGCCCGGATCGACGAGGCGGGCCGCGTGGTGGACTTCCACGCCCTGCGCCACACCTACATCACCCACCTGGCCCGGGCCGGCGTCCACCCCCGACTCGCCCAGCAGCTCGCCCGCCACAGCACCATCGAACTGACCATGCAGGTCTACACCCACCTCGGTTTATTGGACGAGGCCGCCGCCGTCGAGAAACTCCCCCGACTTAGCGGGGAGCGCAGCGGGGGGGGCGACGTGACCCAAACGCGCCCCAACAGCGCCTAACTCACCTTACGCGTCGGGGCGAGTAACGGCCCAACTGACACCGGGTGTTACCCCATAAAACCCGAGAAAACATGAGGATTTGACGGTTTTTCCGCCTTGGGCGACAATGCAGGACTGGCTTAGCCGGTGTGGCGGAACTGGCAGACGCGACGGATTCAAAATCCGTTCCGACCATAAATCGGGTGTGGGTTCGATTCCCTCCACCGGCATTCACGGACGACCCATTTCACAGTTGGCCGGTGCGGGCCGGAGTGTCCCGGAGCGTGCGACGTTCAGGGCTGAGGCTCAAAATCTTTGGCGGTCAGGATGCGGGACTGACCTTGGCGAAGATTGATCGAGAGGGTCCGGCCTTCGTAGCGCAACCGGATCGGACGGTCGGTCTTGGCCAGAGCGTGGACGGTGGCTTGGACCAACTTGCCGGACTTCCAATCGAGGTCCAAAGCGTACCCGCCGCGGGCGCGGAAGCCGGTGATCTTTCCGTGGGGCCAGGCGTCGGGCAGGGCGGGGAGCAGGCGTATCAGGTCATTGTGAGATTGGAGGAGCATCTCGGCGATGGCGGCGGTTCCGCCGAAGTTCCCGTCGATCTGGAACGGGGCGTGCTGGCAGAGCAGGTTGGATCCGCCGCCGCCGATGAGCATGCGGAGCAGTTGGTGGGCGTGATCGCCGTCGTGGAGTCGAGCCCAGAAGTTGGACTTCCAGGCCATGGACCAGCCGGTGCTGCGGTCGCCGCGGCGTTGCAGTGTAACGCGGGCGGCTTGTGCGAGTTCGGGCGTGTCCTCGGGCGTGATCTCGTCGTGCGGGTGCAAGCCGTAGAGAGGCGAGACGTGGCGATGGGTCGGCTCAGGCTCGTCGTAGTCTTCGAGCCATTCCATGATCTGGCCGTGCTTGCCGATCTTGTTCGGCGGAAGCTTGGCGAGAGTGTCCTTGAGTTGCTCGCGGAACTCTTCGTCGATGGCCAGGTCTTGCGAGGCTTCGATGCAGTTGCGAAAGAGTTCGCGGAGGATCTGGTTGTCCATGGTCGGTCCCATGCAGACACGAGCGGTGCGACCGTCGGCCATGGTGAACGCGTTCTCGGGCGAGTTGGAGGGTGCGGTGACGAGGTAGCCGGTCTTCGGGTCGGTGATGAGCATGTCGAGGAAGAACAGAGCGGAGCCTTTCATGATGGGGTAGGCCCACTTGAGGAAGTCGAGATCGCGGTTGTAGTCGTAGTGCTCCCAGAGGTGATCGCAGAGCCAGGGGGAGCCGGTGGCGGTGGCGCCCCAACTGGCGGATTCGCCCGGCGCGGTGAAGCCCCAGACGTTGGTGATGACGTGAGCGACCCAGCCGTCCGCGTTGTAGTAGGCCTTGGCGGTCTTGGCGCCGGGTTCCTGCAGGGACTCGATGAGCTTGAAAAGCGGCGTGTGACAGTCGCCCAGGCCTGCGACCTCCGCGGGCCAGTAGTTCATCTGCACGTTGATGTCCAGGTGATAATCACAGTTCCACGGGGTCTGGATGCCCTCGGCCCAGAGGCCCTGCAGGTTGGCGGGCATGGTGCCGGGCCGCGAAGAGCTGATGAGCAGGTATCGACCGTAGTTGAAGTAGAGGGCGGCGAGCGCCGGGTCGGGGTTGCCTTTGGCAAGCTCTGCGTGTCGCTGGTCGGTGGGCATGGCGGCAGCGACGAGGCTCCGGGCGTCGTCGTCCGTGAGTGACAGGCTCACGCGGTCGAAGTAGCCGCGGTGGTCCGCGAGGTGTGCGTCGAGCAGTTGCGTGTAGCTCTTACGGAGTGCTCTGTTGATATCGTCGGTGGTGGCTTGCAACGGGTCGGGTGTGTTGCGACCGGCGAAGCCCTGGTAGTCGGTGCCCGCCGCGACGAGCAGCACGGCTTCGTTGGCCTCGTCCACGACGAGCGAGTTGTCCTTGACGGAGACACGCCCGCCGGTGTGCAGGGCGCGTAAGCGCGCGACGAAGCGCATGCCCGGGATATCGTCGCGGCCGCTTGAGGTCTGGCCGGTCATGACCAGGCCCGCCTCGCCGTCAGCGGTCGTTTGGACTTCCGTCAAGCGGTCGAGCGTGGCGGTGAAGGAAATCTTGCCGGGCTGGTCGGCGGTGAAGCGGAAGACCATGACCTGGTCCGGGGCACTGGCGAAGGCTTCACGGAGATAGCTCACGCCGTCGAGCGTGTAACGCACCCTCGAGACCGCGGTGGTCAGGTCGAGCGACCTGCGGTAGCTCTCCACGCTCTCCTTCGGCTCGAGCTGTACGGAGTAGGGCAGCTCGCCTCGGTTGCGATACTTCGTGCAGTAGATGACGATGACGTTCTCGCCGGGCTTGAGCAGGTGGCTCACGTCCTTCGAGAACCACTCGTGGCCCACGCCCTGCCAGCCCACGAGCTCGCCCGCCTTTTGTCCGTTGACGTAGACGCTGCCGTTCCGCGTCCACGGATCGATGCGGAGCACGCCCAGCTCCGCGGCCTGCTCGGTGGTGAGCGTTACGCGATGTCGCAGCAGGACCTTGTCATCGTTCTGGAGCATGCGTTCGCCCCGGATCGCTTTGCCGGCCTCGATGACGTAGTCCTCCCAGCCACTGTCGTCGGCCTCCACCCCGGCAGCCTCTTCGACCTGACGCCGAATCTCCGCATGGATTCGGCCACGATCACCCTCCTTGGGAGCCAGGAGCTTCTTGAGCTTCCAGCGCGCGAGCGGGATCGAAGGAACTTTGGCGGTGCGGGCGATGTGCAGGTTGCCCAGCTCCTGAAAACAGCCCCATGGGCCTCGGGCGCCGCCTCTGGACCCGCCGCCGATGCAGGTGAAGGTCTGATTGACGAGCGCCTCGGCCTCGGGGTTCTGTCCCGCCAGGAGAAGCTCGCGAATCTTTGGGAGGTTGGCGGAGGCGTCCGGACGGTTCCACTCCACCCGTGCGCCAGACCAGACGGAGTCCTCGTTCAGAGCGATGCGTTCGCGTCCGATCCCGCCGAAGATCATGGCGCCCAGGCGTCCGTTGCCGACGGGCAGCGCCTGCGTTTGCCAGTCGCCAGCGGGCTGGGCGTACCAGAGCGTGGTGGAGGGATCGAGTTCACGGTCAGCCCCTGTCACCTCTCCCATCGCCGTCGCGGTCAACACGAGTAGAACCGTCAGGCAGCTTCGGATCATGGCTGTGGCCCCTTGGTGTCGCTATTCCTGAGCCGCCGATGGACGCCGATTCACGCCGATAAGCCTGCAAGCGCAAGGTTGTCATCGGCGTTCATCTGCGTTCATTGGCGGCCAGATCAATTATTCCGATGCCCCGCACGAGAATCACGCCCTGGCGATCGCGCCACATTCATCGCGGCCTCAGATCATTTCACCCGTTGCATGACGAACTGCGGCGACTTCCAGTGGGGCCCGTGTTTCGTCTGGAATCCGCCGTGCTCCACGAAGAGATATTCCACGCCCTCGATGGTGCGGACCTCCATCTGAAGCGCCTCGTTGCTGCCGAGGTTCAGCAGCGTAGCGCCGGTCCAGATGAACAAGGGGTTGTCGGTTCGCCCGTCGGCGGTGAAGGTGATCTTCGGAAACAGTGCGGTGGTCACACGAGCGGGTCGCTTGGGGTCGAACTTCTCGTTGGCCTCGATGAAACCCACGGACCGCCAATCGCCGAGCAGGGCGGGGTTGGGCTGCGTTTTGCCGTCCCATCGATACATGCCCACCCGGGGGTCCTGGTCGGCGTTGTCGGGGTCCTGTAGCGCCTGCCACGCCGCGGAGGTCATGGGCGACAACCGGGCGGAGTTGAGGAACTGCTCGTCGTCGAGCGGGGGAAGCTTCATCTCCTGCACCCAGATCATCAGGTGGCGGCTCATCCAGCCGCGGTATTTGGCCATGAAGCTGATGTGCGCGATATCGACCTCCTGGCCGCTGAACGTGGGCCAGAGGGTCGCGTCCAAATGCTTATCGATCGGCACCCCGCCTTCACGCTTGCCTACGCCGCGATCCTTCTCCCAGAAGTCCGCGCCGTTGACGTAGAACTTGAATCCCTCACCCGCGCCGACGTGGGACATGCCGCCCACGAGCAGGCGGTAGCGATGCCCCTGCTTGAACGGAGGGAACTTGAACTTGCCGCGCAGAAGCAGGACTTCCTTGTCCCAGAGCGTCGCCATCGGCACATGATGCCGACAGAAGTCCATGGAGCAGGTGGCGACCGGCGCTCCGGTCCGGCCGCCGTCGATCGTCGCGCCGACCAGCTTGCCGTTGGTGGCACCGAAGGGCTGAAGCCCAACCTTCCAGCCGTGCTCCGCGGGGTTGAACTCGGGCTTGAACCAGTTCTCCATCCCGGCGGGCACGGTGACGGGGCGATAGCGAGTGGCCTCGATGTCCCACGCCTTGGCCTCGGGGGGATCGAAGGTGAGGTAGTGCCAGGACATCTCGGTGGCGACCGGGCCGAAATCGTGCCACTCGTACTCGTTGACGCCGATCCGGCGGTAGAGGTCCACCAGCCCGGCAACGCGTTCGCCGCGGTAATAGAAGTCGTGCGGGATGGCGCGGTTGTCGCGCTCGCGCACGAGGTAGCTGCGGTTGGCACCGATGTACTCGGGGATCAACCGGGTCTTGACGATCTCTTCGAACTCCTTCTTGAGCTGGGGACTGAACCTCGTGGGGTCCGCCTGGAGGTACAGGTCCTGGTAGGGCAGCGACTGCTCCGGGCTTCGCTGCTTGGAGACTTCGTAGAGCACGTCCAGGCCGCCGGGCAGCGCCGCCAGCGCCCCGGCGATCCCTTCGCGCATCGTCGGGTTGACGCGCTTCTCCACTTCGGGGTTCTTGTGGTGGTACTCCACATACTGTGTGTAGGTCTGCTTCAAGGTCTGCCTGGCCAATTCCGCGACCTCGCCCTGAGCCTGACGCAACATCTGCGGCAGCGTGCCCCAACGCAGCGGGCCCGTGGTGTTGTGAAGATGGTTGCTCTCGAGGAACTTTCCGATCGCCGGCAGCACTCGTTGGTAGCAACGCGGGTCGGTGACCACCGGCGTCAACGCCACGAGCGTGGAGTGCTGCAGCCACCACTCCTCGTGCTGGAGGTAAGGCAGCAGCACATCCACGTGCGGGGCGATCTGGTCCGCCGAACCATTGCCCACCACGCGCAGCGCCAGCTCCTTGACGAACCAAGACTCCTTCTCGTCACCGAGCAAGGCGATCACGCCCGCAAGAATCGCCTCGGGCACCGGCTTGAGCTTGAACGCCGCCTCCAGCGCCAGGCGCCGCATGCGCGCGTCCGGGTCGCTCAGCAACGCCAGCACGAACCTCTCACCGCGACCGACAATCTGATCGACGAAGTAGTTCCGGGTGA
Organism: uncultured Phycisphaera sp.; assembly: GCA_964496285.1. Taxonomy (GTDB): domain Bacteria; phylum Planctomycetota; class Phycisphaerae; order Phycisphaerales; family Phycisphaeraceae; genus CAZBXW01. Next base: position 24,141 of record CAZBXW010000017.1, on the reverse strand, counting down.
TGATGGTGGGGTGACGGATGTACTTCTGAAGGTCCTCGTCGCTGAGCTTCTGCTTGGCCACATCGAGCAGCGCGATGGCGCCGCCGGTGGCGAGCGTGTCCTTGGTGAAGTCCGGGCGTGAGCCGTCGGAATAGGCAATGGCGTCGATCGACACGAAGTCGTCGTCCTCCGCGGTGCCCCAGGCGCGCTCGGGCAGCTTGTAGGGCTTGGAATACTTCGTAGGCGGAGCGCCGGTGATGCGCAGCGTCTTGCGGGGGACGGTGTAGGTCAGGGCGTAGCCCGCGCCCCACTCCTCGTTGTCGTAGCGTTCGCCGCCGAGGATAGCGAAGGAGCCGTCCCATCGGCGTGACATCTCGTAGTGCCAGCGTCGCTGGTCCATGAAGTCGCGGTAAAGCGCCGGTCGTTTCTCGCGGAGCAGGCCCATGGCGGCGCTGCGCCAGATCTCGCCGATGCCTCCGCCGGTGTGCCCGTGGAGCATGAACGAAGTGCTGGTGAAGCTGAACAGCGCGCTGACGTCCCGTGCGCGGGCATAGAGCGAGTTCTCACCCTCGGGCGTGAGCGCCGCCGCCGCCGCCATGCTGAAGGCGAGCTTGCCGTTCTTCCCGTTGTCGGTGTAGGTTCCCTCCGGCTTGTTGTTGCCATAGGGCACGTTGCCTCGACCGGCGTAGCGATACCAGTACTTCATGATGCGACGCAGCGACTCGTCGGGCATCTCCGCGCCGCACTCCTTGGCGAGCAGGAGATAGGCTGGCACCAGGACGCCGCCTGCGCTCAGGTGGCCCCCGCCTCCGCCGTAGTCCGGGCTGCCCAACGCCCCGCGACTGGCCCAGCCGCCGAAGGTCTCGATGCGCAAGGCGTGATCCGCCAGCGCCTGAATCGCGGGGAAGACTTCCGGGTCGCCGGTGCGGAGGTAGTACTCCGCCAGCGCCAGTCCGCCGTAGCCGACGTGCCAGCTATAGCCCTCGGGCTTGATCTTCGCCCGGGCACGCGCCCAGTCACGCACCACCGCAAGATCGCTCTCCTCACCGGTGGAGAGCAGGAACAACATGCCGATGTCCGCGAAGCCTCGATTGGCTTTCTCCTTCTTGAGGTACTCCGCAAAGTCTCGCACGATCTTGTCGGACTTGGGGCAATTCAGCGGCCAGGTCTGGCTGTACTGTCCCATCGGCCGCAACTGCACCACCACTTCCCGCGCTTCGCCTCCGGGCTTGTCGCAGACCATCATCCGCATCTTCCCGTTGCCCGCCTCCGCCTTGGTGATCATGTTGCCCAGTTGGATGCGCGGGTTGATGTCCGCGAGTTTCTCGCCGTTGATCGACTGGATGATCATGCCGGGCTTGAGCTGCCCCGTCGCATCGGCGGGCGAGCCGGGCTCGACGCTCTTGATCTGCATCGTGAAGGCGGGCTGGATCAGGTCGATGCTCATGCCCACCGGCCCGAAGCGCGTCAGCGTCGTCGCCGACTTCGCCGGGTCCGGCGGCATCGAGAACAGGTGCGTCCCCTTGTAGTACCCCGCCTCCGCCGCCGGGGCCGAACCCGCGGTCAGGAACAATATCGCCGCCAAAAACGTGGTGTGCATCAGCCTGTTCGTCATCGTGTGGGTCCTTGAGTCCAGAGTGGAATCATCGGAGGCACGCTCAGCGCTCCCCCGCAACCGAGGGAGTCTTCGCCTCCGGAGCGATCGGCTCTTGAGCTTCGCTGCGACGCAAGCGGAGTGTGACCTTCGTGCCCACCGCCGGCACGGTCTGGGGATTCACTCGCCAGATCAGCGAAGCGTTGTCGTGCGAATGTTCGCCCGGAAGACAGAGCACCTCGTCCCCAAACGTGGAAACCGACATCACGTTCCCGCTCTGGTCCGCGAGGTAGATTCGCTCGCCCGCCTCGCTCTGGGCGATGTGCGAACCAGCGAAGAGAAACGTGCTGGGAAAGACCGCTCGGTCCTCCGGCTGATCCGCGGGGTGGGCGAGGGGTTGCTCAACGTCCTGGCCCTCGTCGGTCACGAACTCGCTCAACAGGTGCTCGGTCTGCTTGCCCTTCGCGTCCACGGTCACCAGCCGAACCTCGATGCGCTCGCCACGAGGCGGAAGATCAACCCACCGCTCATTCGTCTCGTCCGTCGGCTTACGCATCGCCGGATGCCCCGGCTCAGCACCGATCAGCAGCAGCGCCGCGTGAATGTGCTGCGGCTTGGCCGCCACCACCACCAGCGACTCGTGCTCCCTGCTCCCCTTCGTGCAAGCGATCACCTCAAGATAGCCCTCTGCCAGACAGACCGTCGCTTCCACATCCACATGATTTTCCTGGACATGGATCACCAGGCCCGGCAGTTTCAACTCATTGGGCCCTTCGTCGGTCTGCGCCAAACCAGAAGAGGGAACAAGCAGCCCCAGCGTCAGCAGGAGGATGCAAACACGGGTAACGCAGTGTTGCTGAGCCATCGATTTGCGGGCCCTGTGCCTCGAACCAGACCACCAGCGCGAATGGTAGCACAGCCAAGACTGACCCAGTCATCGATGACTGCGACAAACACCATGCGTCTTTGCGACTACCACCGGTGCTCCGTCGGATATCCGAGCAGGGCTGTCTCCAGGCCAGTGCTCGGCCTCCTGAGCGGATTTTCGTGCCGTGGGCAGCGGCGTCTCGAATCAGTTTGATCAGAGGCTGCTGACGCTCTTCGTTAAGGATCAATGTTGATAAAAGCCGCAAAAGTAATAATTTATTGACGGTAGTTTACTATTGACGAAAAATGGATCGTGACGATAATGATCTGCGTCGGGATTCGTGCAGAGTCAGTGTGTGGAACGCATCGAAGCGGCAAGATGGAGTCGAATCATGCCCGTGCGGAGCAGAGGTTCTCACAGATCGGCTTTCAGTCTCGTGGAACTGCTGGTGGTCGTCAGCGTCATCGCTCTGCTGATCGCGCTGCTGCTGCCGGGGATCGACAGCGCCCGTTACTCAGCACGGTTGGCGGTGTGCGCCAGCAATCTGCGGAGCATCATGATTGCAAACAACTCCTATGCGGGTGACTACGTGAACTGGTATCCGCATGGAAATGAAGTGCTGGCCAACGATGGATCACCCGTCGCATTCACCGCGAACTATCAAGCAAGGCGACACCAAACCGTACTTGATCCCCTACTTAGGCAGCGGTACTCCGAGCACTAACCGCGTCTGGCAGTGCCCGCAGGGTGTGAGAAACCACCCGGGCGGGTTGAAGCCCAACTACTACGCCAACTTCGCCAACGTGGTGGATTCGATCGAGAACGGCGCCAAACGTGACACGACGCTCTCGTCCTCACATCCGAATTACAACAAGTTCGCAGCGATCGTTCGCTCGGACCTCCTCCAGAAGCCGGGTGATACGATGGCCACCAACTTCTTCAGGAACTCAGACTTTCCCGACGGGGTGCGTGGCCGACTTTACTCCATCGTGGCGTCGGACATCACGATGGTGGCGAACCTTGGATTGCAGACCAACCACGTCAAGGGCGCCGCTTTCGTCGTCGATAGCTCCAGCGACCTGGGCGTGGCGACCAATCAGGGCATCGGCACCACCAATTACGCCTTCACCGATGGGAGCGTCCGACCCTACTCGTACAACACGACCAACTCCCAGACGCAGAAGACGATGCAGATGTCGGTCAATCGTTACGGAGTCTTCGACTCCAAGCGATTCTGGTTCCCCAAAGCCTGGGGCACAGGCGGGTATCCGCCTCCCTAGGCGAGCAGATGGCATGGACGTCGTGTAGGTTGTGCCGAGTCTGTCAGGCCCGCCATAGACCCGAGCCTGATGAGCGACGCAGCCGAGTTCAATGACGCGACCGTCGCCTGATCGCTCTGCGAAAGAACTGTGATTACTTCGTGCCGGTGTAGCCCGGCAGGCGCAGTTCGTATCCCGGGCGGTCCTGGGCCGACAAGAGTTTGTCGGGTTCCGCGGGGACTTCCAGTTTGGGATACAGCCGCCAGTGGTCGCCGTCGAGGGCAGCGGTCTGGCCGCCCTCGCGGAGCCAATCGATCGTCATCTTCCTCATCTGCTGCAGCGTGGCCCTTGCGGAATCATCGTCCGCGAGGTTTCTCGTTTCGAGTGTGGACGCCCTGCGGTCGAACAGAAACTCGCGCTGGTCCGGGGCGCTGTAGGCGTACTTCCAGTCGTCGGTGACGGTGGTATAAATGGCGGTGCCGGCCTCGCGGTACTGCGAATGAACCGCGGCGCGGTGATCGCTCCCGCGAAGCAGCTTGGCCAGGTCCACCCCGTCCATCTCGAGTCCCGCACCGTCCACGCCCGCCGCGGCGAGGAAGGTGGGCATGATGTCCACGAGATTCGCCGGTCGGTCGCAGCGTTGGCCGCCCTCGAAATGACCGGGCCGCGAGACGAGCATCGGAACGCGGGCACAACTGTCGTGCATGCTGCGCTTGCCAAAGCAATTGAAGTCGCCCAGGAGTTCACCGTGGTCCGCGGTGAAAAGGATCAGCGTGTTGTCGCGCTGGCCGGTGGCCTCGAGCGTGTCGAGCAGTCGCCCGATCTGAAAATCGATGAAAGAGATGCAGGCGTAGTAGTGCGACTTGATGGTTCGGACGAGGTTCTTGTCGATGCCCTGGTCGCGGTATTTGTATCGGTTCTGGTGTCGATTTACGTACGCGCGCAGGTCGGCCCAGTCATCGGGAATGTGCGGGTGGGGCATATCGACGGTGCGGTAGAGCTTGTGCCAGGGCCAGGGCGGAGCGAAGGGCGGGTGCGGGTGGATGAAACTGGTGAACAACATCCACGGTTGCGTTGCGTTGCGTTGCCGCTCGATGAAAGCTGCGGAGCGGTCGCCGACCCATTGCGTGGGATGGAACTTGCCGGGCAGCTGCGAGACCTGCGGGACGTAATACATATCGCCGCGGACGCCGTGCGGCTCGGGCAGCTCGCCCCAGCCCTGGGATTCGAGCCAGCGGGTGTAATCGTCGCTGTCGCGCGCCGGCACTTCTTCCTGCGTGTCGCGAGTCTGGAAGCCACGCAGCGCGAACTTCTCGGGCGTGAAGTGGCACTTGCCCACCGCGTGGGTTCGATAGCCCGCGTCGGCGAGCAACCGCATGAAGGAGGCCCGATCCGTGGGCATCGGCCAGGCGTTGTCGTAGCAGCCGGTGCGCATCGGGTACTGCCCGTAGTGCATCGAGCATCGCGCCGGAACGCAGACCGGCGAGGGCGAGTAAGCGCTGGTGAACGCCACGCCGCCACGGAAGAGCCGGTCGAGCGCAGGCGTCCTGATGCGTGCATTGCCCAGCGCCGCGATGGTGTCGAAGCGTTGCTGGTCGGTGAGAATGTGCAGGATGTTGGGGCGCTTTGCCATGGTCGATCCTTGAACCTACGACAATTTGACCTGAAGCGGTCGGTCCACCTGCGCGACTCCGCCACAGGCAAGCTCCTTTCGATCAGTCCCCTCGCCCAGCACCAGCGTATCCACGCGCAGCTCGCCGGCGAGCATGTTGACCGTCAATCCACGGTCGGTCAGCGCAATCGTGCCGTAGCCCGACGCGGTGCAGAAGAAACCCTGGAACGGCTGGGCCTTGACCCTGGGCGCAAACTCCAGTCTGCGCCGCACCGCGCTGTAACGGAATCCCGTCAACGCCTGGAGCAGCGCGTAGCTGGCCATGGCGCGGGCGTAGTAGTTGCCGCACTCGTACTCGTTGAACGGATTGCGCGTGGCGCCCTCGTAGCGGCCGCGCGCGGCACGGACCATCGCCAGGCCTCGTTCCACTTCGCCGTGCAGGATGAGGTGCGAAGCGACCTGATATTCGATGCCGGTGAAAACCTCGTCACAGTACGGGAAGGGGATCACCGGACGTTCGCCGCGGGGCCAGGAGCAGGTGAGCAGGCCCGGCTCGTGCCCGTTGGCGTAGCCGGCGCGCTGCAGACAGGCGTGGTCCCACAGATCGGGTCTGAAGTTGTATGTATAGATGGCGCGAAGCGATTGCCGCAACTGCTCCCCATCCATCGGATGTTCAATGCCGTAGAGTTCCGCCATCCACGCGCCGATCACGCCGTCGGACAGGCAACCCGTGGCGTACTGGTAAGGGGGTCCCTCCCGGCGAAGAATCGCCTGGCGCTCGGGTTCGCCCGCGTTCGCGGGGCCGGCGATGCTCTGCCGGAATGACGCGTCGCGAAGCTCTTTCCAGAGCACTTGCTGCTGGTAATACTCGCCGTTGAAAAGGTGCTCTCTCATGAACTGCGAGCCGCGTTGTGCCAGAGAACGGCAGTCGCTTGCCGTCTGCGCCTCGCCCAGATGCTCGGCCATCGACGCCATCGCGGACAGTGCTCCGATATACACGGTGGTGCACATCCCATCGGGGCCCCAGAACTCCACGTCGTAGGTGTTGTGATGAGGCTCGAACAAGGCACCGCGACGGTCGGGGTCCCAACGCTCGACGCAGTAGTCGATGCTGCGCTTAACGCGGGGGTAGATCGACCGGAGCCAGCGGTCGTCGCCGGTGATCTGCCAGTCGCGGTAGACCTTCATGATCCCGCCGAGTTGGCCGTCCGCAGCGGGGTGGCCCTCGTGAGTGGTGGGGGCGTCGGGCAATGCGGCCCGAAAGGTGACGTGGCCCAGATCATCCATGGAACGCAGCAGTTCCTGCTCGCGCAGCGTCCGTTCCAGGGTCGGGAAGAGGTGCGGCAACGCCTGGGCGTAATTCCACACGTGCGTGCATGAACCGTGGCAGCAGCCGCGATCCGCAAAGCAGCCCTCCCAGCCCCAGAGGTTGCCGTTGGCCTGTCGCAGGATCGTCGGGCTCTTGAGGATGGCGAGATTGCTGGCGATGGCGTCGATCGCCTCGCAGGGCAGAGTGGAACTATATAGGGCATCCCGAAACGTGAAGGTCGTCTGGCGTAAGTTGTGATACTTGTGGTGGACGGTATCCGCGACGGCGGCAGCATCGCTCCAGTGGGCGGCGTAGTAGGGATGCCAGACCTTGGGTGGAGCGGGCTTGGGATCGCAGCAGCCGGGGGCAGGGTCGCAAGGCGAGGGCGGTGGCGTTTCGGGAATCTGGCCGTGGTACTGATCGACGTTGGGGAAGTGCCAGGTGAGCAGGATGGGGAGCGTGACGCGCTCCGCGGGCGCGAGCGCCCCGGCGATCTGAATCGACGCGCCGTTGATGCCGTGCTGGTCGGGGGAGTCGTGGCTCAGGCCCTGGTTGGGGACGAGTGCGCCGCTGCTGACCTCACGCCAGAGCGCCATGATCCAGTCGAACCATTGGCCGCGAAGCCACATCGCCTTGATGGCCGAAGGAGCATGGCCGATGCTGCTGAGCGTGCAACTTCCGTAGCTCGGATCGTCCGCGTCGGAAAGGTTGTGCATGAAGACGCCGCGGTCGGCGATGACACGGTTGCGCGTCTTGCCCCATCGCCCGTGGTTGACCGCAAGGTTCATGAGGTGGTAGGCAAGTGCGTAAGTCACCGTCTCGCGCGTGGGGTTGTGTAGTTCGTACTCCAGAACAGCACAGGGCATGGAGCTGTGGTGGTCGTCGAGCGGGATGAGCGGGCTCCAGCCGGTGATCGTCACATGGAGCGGGACAGAGTCGTCGCTCAGGCGAACGACGCCGGTGGGGTACATCGCTTCAAACTCGCAGCGACTGAAACGGGGCAGTCCGGCGTGGCTGACGTTGCGGTAGCCCTGGCCCTGAAGTCCCTGGTCATAGATTTTGCCTCGGGGCAGCGGGCCTTCGATCAGGCGGGTGACGGCGGGGTTCGAGTCGGTGGCGTGCGTGTGAAGCGTGGCGAAGCCGCCCGGGAGCGTGCCGTGGCCGTCGGGCATGGCGGTCAGCGCGGGCGTGTGGCGAATCGCGAAGTCCTGAATCCCGCCGTGGCCGTTGAGACTCAACGAGCCCGCGCCGATGCCGCCCATGGGCATGGCGATCTGGAGCAGATTGTCGCCGCTGAACTTTCGCACGCCGCGACGCTCGGAGTTCGGAACATACTCTGCGGTCATGATGCTGCTCTCGGCAAGAGGCTTGGGATTCGGGCGAACGCTTCGGGCAGCCCCGGGGCCTGGGCGCGGATCGTCACCTCACCGGCGAGGTCCGTTGCCTGAACGATGGCGAGCAGTCTGCCTTGAAATGCGCGCCGGTGTGAGAGTCGATAGTTCGACGTGTCCAACGGGTCGCCGTTCTCAAGCCCCAGCAGTCGCGCAGGGCCGACGACTTCGACATGAACCGAGTCGCGTGCGTGGGGAACGATGCGTCCCTCGGCATCGACCGCTGCGATGACCACGTGCGCGACGCCGGTGCGGTCGGCGCGGAGGGTGGACTCTTCGGAGATGACCTGTAGCGCAGCGACCGGACCCGCGGTCTGGTGGGCGCAGCTCGCCACCGGTTGGCCATGGCGATAGCCCACCGCACGCAGGGTCCCCGGCGCATACGGCACATCCCAGCGCAGGCACATGGCTGCGTCGTCAGGGTCGCGCACGCCCAGCGACCGCTCGTTGAGGAGCAACTCCACGCGGTCGCAGTTGCTGTACGCGATGACCGGGATGGTCCTGGCGTCAAGCCCCGGCCAGGTCCAGTGCGGGAGCAGGTGCACCATCGGCTGCGTGGTCCACTGGCTCTGATAGAAGTAGTACGAGTCTTTCGGGAAACCGCAGAGATCGATGACGCCGAAGCTCCAGCTCTTGGCGGGCCAACCGTAGCACTCGCCCAAGTAATCAAACCCCGTCCAGCGGAACTCACCACAGAAGTAGGGGAGTTGCTTGGTGCGTCGCCAGGAGTCGATGCAGGAGATGCGCACCATGGCGTTGTCGTAGGACGAAAGATAGTGCTCGTCAAAGTTGGTAAAGAGCTCTTCGTCGGTGAGGTGCGGGACCTCCAGGCGTTCGACGTTGGGGTTGCGTGTGAGGTCGCGGTACCAGGAGCGAGTGCGGTAGACGCCGCGGGTCTGCAGCGTGTGCGGGACCTCGCTGGCGAACATGGGCATCGCGGGATAGCTGGCGTGGTCCTTCTCGTAGTCAAAGCAGCCGCCGCCCCCGCCGTTGTAGCCGAACACGTCCATCAAGGGGCCGTAGCCCGCCGCGAGGGTCTCCCGACTATTGCAGCAGCCGCAGGTCATCGGCCTTGTGGGGTCCTCACGGTGGCAGACGTCGCGGAGCGCCGCCATGATGGGCAGGCCCTCGGGTCGGCCCTGGCGCACTTCCTTGATCTCGTTGCCCACCGACCAGAGCACGATGCACGGATGATTGCGGTCCCGGCGGATCATGTCCGTGAGGTCTCGTTCCCACCATTGGTCCCAGTCGAGCTGATATCCGAAGGGAGTCTTTCCGTCGCGCCACTCGTCGAAGGCTTCCTCGACGACCATGAAGCCCATCTCATCGCACAGGTCGAGCAAGGTCGGCGAGGCGGGGTTGTGGGCGGTGCGGATCGCGTTGCAGCCCATGGCTTTGAGGATGGCGAGTCGTCGGCGGAGCACCTCGTCGGGGATCGCGGCGCCCAGGCAACCCGCGTCGTGGTGCTCATTTACGCCTCGGAGTTTCGTGCTCTGCCCGTTGAGGAAGAAACCCTCGTTGGCGTCGAAGCGGATCGAGCGGACGCCGAACCTGGTGTTATGCGTGTCAATCAGGTCGCTTTTGTGCCGCAGCTCCAAGTTCAGCGTGTAGAGATTCGGATCGTCGGGGGACCATAGCCTGGGGCGGGCGATGTCGAGCAGGAGTTGGATCGTGGTCGAGCCCTTGGATGGAACCGTGACCGTTGTGGAAGGATGACCCGTCGCGTCGTGACCGGACAGTCGGCCCGTCACTTCGACATCGCAGGTGGTTTGGGTGTCGTTGACGAGCGTGACGTCGGCGTGAACTTCGGCGCGATCGGCGGCGACTTTGGGAATGGTGACGAACGTGCCCCAGTGCCCCACGCGCACCGGCGATGCGAGCGTCAGCCAGACGTGGCGGTAGATGCCCGACCCGCTGTACCAGCGCGAGTTGGGTTGGCGGGAGTTGTCCACGCGCACCGCCAGCACCGCGGGCTGGCCGCGCACCAGGTAGGGCGTGAGGTCGTATTGAAAGCTGCTGTAGCCGTACGGTCTTCGCCCGCAGAAATGTCCGTTGCACCAGACTTCGCTGTTGCGGTAGACGCCGTCGAACTCGAGGAGGGCGCGACGGTCGCCCAGATCGGCGGGCAGATCGATGGACTTGCGGTACCAGCCCACGCCGCCGGGGAAGAAACCGCCCGCGGCGCGCGAGGGATGACTCGGGTCCGGATCACCCTCGATGGACCAGTCGTGAGGCAGGTCGAGCCAGCGCCAGGGAGCATCGTCGAAGTCCGTGCGCCAGGCCTCGGAGTGCTCCCCCAAGGCGAAACGCCAATCCAGATCGATGCTTCGGCGTGACCTCATGCCATCAAGGTACCAACGTGCCGGCGTTGCCTGAAGGTCGAATTGCGACATCGCTTCCGCCCTGATGCGACAGGCCCGACGCCCGGCGGTCGGTCCAGCGCAGAGGTGGAGGAAAGGCAGACCCGGCCACGCTGGGTGTCGCAAATGTTGGCGGTTATTGTCGCATGTTGACCTACCTTGCCCGCGCTTGCGTGGTAATCTCAGACGCGACATGAACGCGCAGCGACTATCGATACCTGCTGATCCGCTGTCGGCGGACAACAACATCCGTCACCAGTACCCGATCCACCGCGGGAAATGGGTTCGTCATCCCCAGAGCACGCGGGACGAAGCGAGCTTCAGCCGATTCTCGCTGGCTTTCACGCTCGAGTCGGGGGCGACGATCGATCTGCACGTCAGCGCGGATAACCGCTTTGAGCTTTTTTGCGACGGGCAGTTCGTGGGCATGGGGCCCGACCGCAGCGACGTGGAGCACTGGAGCTTCCACAGCTATCGACTGACGCTCGCGCCGGGCGAGCACCGACTCGTGGCGGAGGTTTACTTTCTGGGTCTGGATCCGGCCGGACGCCCGTATGCGCAGACCTGTATCGAGCCGGGCTTCGTGCTGCTGGCGGAGAACTCGCCGGTGGACCTGAACACCGGCAGCGCCCCGTGGAGGGTGACGCTGCTTGGCGGAGTCAAGGCGAGCAAAGCGTCGCTGGACGGGGTGTTCTTCGTGGTCGGGCCGGACTACACGATTGACGCTGCAGCCTATTTTGCGCCCGCGGCGGAGGTGGACCCGGTGGTGGTGCGCGACGCGGGCCGAAACCATGGGGCGGGCACCATTCTTCCGGGCTGGAAGCTTTATCCGACGCGACTGCCTGAGCAGCTGCGCAGGCCCATCGCGGGCGGACGAATCCGCAGTGTGAGTGACATCGGCGCGGACGCCGCGTTTCCGCCGGACGATCCTGCGCCCCATCCGGGCTGGCAGGCGTTCGTGGAGGGTCGATCGCCGGTGCAGGTGCCGGCCAACTCGCGCGTGACCGTGCTCTACGATCTGGAGCAGTACCACACCGCTTTCCCGCAGCTCACGACCGTTGGCGGCGCGGGCGCCAGCGTGACGATCCATTGGGCGGAGTCCTGCTTCGTAAGGATGGGCTACGCGTTGGAGGTCAACGACGCCCGCCTCAAGGGAAATCGCAACGTCGTGGAGGGCAAGTTCTATCGGGGCAACGGCGATACCTTTCTGCCCGACGGGCCGCGACGCACCTTCCGCTCGCACTGGTGGCGCGCCGGTCGTTACCTGCGGATCATGGTGCAGACGCTCGATCAGCCCCTGACGCTCGAACGATTGACGCTCGAGGAAACCCGTCTGCCGCTGGAGAATCAGAGCGAGTTTCACAGCAGCGATGCGCGACTCTCGTCGGTAATCGACATCGCGGTGCGCGGGATCCAGATGTGCGCCCACGAGACCTACATGGACTGCCCGTACTACGAGCAGCTGATGTACGTCGGCGACACCCGGCTGCAGATGCTCACGAGCTACGTCATGAGCAGCGAAGACCGCCTGAACCAGCGCGGGATTGAGCTCTTCGACTGGTCCCGGCAGGAGACCGGGTTTGTCCACGAACGGTATCCGAGTCAGCCTCGGCAGCTCAGCTGCACCTTCGCCATGATCTGGGTGCTGATGCTGCGCGACTACGCCTGGTGGCGCAGCGATGCGACGTTTGTGAAGCAGCGGATCAAGGGGATGCGATGCCTGCTCGAGGAGTTCAAGGCGCTGCCGGACACACACGCTCCGCTGCTGCCGGCGCTGCCCGGCTGGAGCTTCATGGACTGGGTCAAAGGCTTGAGTTTCATCAATTCACCCGGGCCGAACGCGAGTGTTTCAGCGGTGGTCAACCTGCTCTTTCTGAACACGCTCAACGCCGCGGCTCAGCTCGAGCAGGCGCTGGGCGAGCCGCACCTGGCGCAGTACAACCGCGAGTGGGCGCGTCGGATCGCCGCGGCGCTCGAGGAGCGATTCTGGGACGAGTCGCGGGGCCTGTTCGCCGACGACCCGGCGCACACGCAGTTCAGCGAACACGCCCAGTGCCTGGCGCTGCTGAGCGGTTGGTTTCCCCAGCGGAGCGCGCGCTGTTTCGAGTCGCTCATCACCGCGCCGGACCTGCTCCGCACCACCGTTTATTTCTCGTTCTATCTGCTCGAAGTGATGGCGCAGTTTGGGCGGGGCGATCTGGTTCTCAAGAAGCTGGACTTCTGGAAGGAGATGGTGGACCTGGGCCTCAAGACGCCGCTGGAGATGCCCGAGCCTGCGCGCAGCGATTGCCACGCCTGGTCGAGCCATCCGCTGTTTCACCTGCACGCGAGCGTGGCGGGGATTCGGCCCGACGCGCCGGGGTTCGCTTCGGTCCGCATCGCGCCGCAGCCCGGTGCGCTCACCCAGATCACCAGCGTCGTCCCGCACCCAGCGGGGAAAGTTGAGCTATCCATGAAGCTTGTGGGCGAGGTCTGGCAAACGAAGGTCGCGCTGCCGCCGGGGGTCGAGGGCACGCTTCACTGGTTTGGCCGGTCCTATCCCTTGGCCAAGAGCACGACGCTATCCCTCCCTGGAAAACCATGAACACGACCATCGACCTAAGCGGCGTCTGGAAAGTCGCGCTCGACGCGGAGCGTTCGGGCATCAAGCAGCGCTGGTGGGAACGAACTTTCACCACCGAGATTCGCCTGCCGGGCACGACCGACGAGGCCAAGCTCGGCGAGTTCGTCGACGAACGCTGCGAAGACCGTCTCTCCCGCGTCTGGCGATGGATCGGCCCCGCCTGGTACCAGCGCACGGTGGTGATCGATCCTGCCTTGGCGGGCAAGAAGATGTTTCTCTTTCTCGAACGCACCAAGGACAGCCAGGTCTGGGTCGATGGGCAGTGGGTGGGCAGCGACGATTCGCTCTCCACGCCGCACCGCTTTGACCTCTCTAGGCAGCTCACGCCCGGCGAGCACACGATCACCGTCCTCGTGGACAACGCCAAACTTCCGCCGGTGGGCCCGTGTCATCAGGTCGACGAACGGACGCAGACGAACTGGAACGGCATCCTCGGGCGAATCGAATTGCAGGTGCGCGAACCCATCTACATCCGAAGCCTCCAGGCGTACCCCAATCTCAAACCCGACAACGTACCGAATCCCAACGACGACGAGCCGATCGATCTGGGGCTTAAGCAGGGACAGACCACCATCGAAATCGTGGCGGAGTTGGTCAACGACACGCCCTGGTCGGGCAAGGGCGAGTTCACCTTCACCACACAGGTCGTCGCAGGCCAAGAGAAGTTCGCGATCCCCGTGGTGGAAGCGGGCACGCTGGTGAAGCACGGTACGCAGATCATCAAAGCTCGGCTGATCCTGCCCGCGGGCCTGCCCCAATGGGACGAGTTCAACCCCGCGCTGCTGCGGATCACGATGCAGGTGCGGGCGATGCCTGTGGCGCACTGGGTCGGCGACAGCCTGACGATCACCTGCGGCCTGCGCAGCTTCGCGGCCTGCCGCGGACAGTTTGTCATCAACGACCGCCACACCTTCCTGCGGGGAAAGAACGACTGCGCCCTCTTCCCGATCACCGGCTACGCGCCGATGGACAAGGAATACTGGCTGCGTCACCTGCGCATCGCGGCGGACTATGGCGTCAACCACCTCCGCTTCCATTCGTGGTGTCCGCCGGAGGCGGCGTTCGCGGCGGCGGACGAGCTGGGCATCTACCTCCAGGTCGAACTGCCCAACAAGCGCGGCATCACCCATCCGCAGAACCGTAACTACACGCCCCCCGCCAAGGCCTACGAAACCCTCGACGAACTCAAGGGCGACGCGGGCGATCCCGAAGTCCGCACCGCCTACCTCACGCGTGAGGGCGAAAGGATTCTCGCGGCCTTCGGCAATCACCCGTCGTTCGTGATGATGACCCTGGGCAACGAGATCGGCGGCGACGAGGCGGTCATGCGCAAGATGTGCGACCACTTCCGGTCGCTCGACGCTCGCCACCTCTACGCCATGGGCACCAACCATTTCCACTGGGACGTCAAGCAGCGTCCGGGCGACGAGTTCTGGGTCATCAAACAGACCATCGAAGGCAGGCCCATCCGCGGCGCCTCGTGGGAAGCGCGCGGCCACATCGACCACGAGCCGCCCTCCACGATGAAGGACTACAGCGAGAGTCTCCGCGGCGTATCGGTCCCGGTGGTCGGCCACGAGGTCACTCAGTTCGAGGTCTATCCGAACTACGCCGAGATTGAGAAGTACACCGGCGTCCTGCGCGCCCGCAACCTGGAGATCTTCCGTGAACGTCTGAAGCAGGCGGGCATGTTCGACCAGGCGATGGACTTCCACCGCGCCTCGGGGCTGCTCTCGGTCGTCTGCCGCAAGGAAGATATCGAAGCTCAGATCCGCACCCCCGGCTTCGGCGGATTCCAGTTGCTCGACATCCAGGACTTCTCAGGCCAAGGCACCGCGCTCATCGGCATCCTCGACGTCTTCATGGATGCCAAGGGCCTGATCCCCCCCGAAAAATGGCGCGAGTTCTGCTGCGAGACAGTCCCGCTGCTGCGGATGAAGAAGCTCACCTGGACCGACAACGAAGACATCCGCGGCTGCGTCCAGGTCGCACATTACGGGCCCACAGACCTGCGCGATCAGCTGGTGAACTGGTCGCTGCGCGATGGTGAAAAGATCGTGGCCACCGGTTCGTGCAAGAGCGACCTTCTGCGGACGGGCGAGGTCAACCACGTCGATCTGATCCACACGCCGTTGCGTGCCATCACCAGCCCCCGGAAGTTGACACTCACTCTGGAACTGCTCGGCACAAAGTATCGCAACACTTATGAAGTCTGGGTCTATCCCTCCCAGATCGACACCGCTTCGCCCCCGGAAGTGACCGTGTCACGCGAGTGGTCCGACCAGGTGCGTCAGAAGCTTGAAGCGGGCGGCAGCGTCCTGCTCATGCCCGAACCTAGAAACCTGAGACACTCGGTCGAGATGGCGTTTCAGACCGGTTTCTGGTCGCCCATGTTCCGCATCAAAGGCAGGCCCAACCCGATCACCGGCGGCGAAACCCCCGGAACGCAGGGCATTCTGCTCGACCCGAATCACCCCTTGTTCCGCGACTTCCCCACCGAGTTTCACGCCAACTGGCAGTGGTGGCAACTCGTCAAGCACAGCAGAGCGATGGTCCTCGATTCCCTACCCCGCAGTTGCCACCCCATCGTGCAGGTGATCGACGGCTTCGACCGCAATCATAAACTCGGTCTGATCCTCGAAGCCCGCGTGGGCAAGGGCCGACTGCTCCTCTGCAGCATCGATCTGCCGACCCTGATGGACCACCCCGAAGCCCGACAACTGCTCGCCTGCATCCACCGCTACATGACCGATGCAGCGTTTTCGCCAACGCAAACACTGACCCTTGAGGATCTTCAATCATTGGTGTAAGCCCTCGTGCAGGCTCGTTTCGCAGACACTTTCACCATCACGGTGCATTGACGGAACAAAGCAATACGGTTGACCCATAAATCATGTATTGCTTCGCGGTTTACGGGATAGGCTCTATATTTCTTGGTGCGCGGCTCCATCAACCCTCGGAGAGTCAAGATCATGCGTCCACAACGAATGGGTCTCAGCGCTCTGTTCTTCGCGAGTGTGTTGGGTTTGGGTTGCGCGGCCGCCTCGCCGGTGTGGGCGGGCAATCCGGTTCCAGCGGAGTTGCCTAAGCCTGACGGGAAGCCCGGGAGCACGGACAAGCCGGTGAAGATTTATATCTTTTCCGGTCAGTCCAACTCGGTGGGCTTTGGCAGGGTCGAGGGGGGCGACGTCCACTACCACAGCATCCTGCTCTCGGCGGACCCGAGCGTGCAGCCTTGCAGTTTGACTATCGGGCCTTTCGCGCTGCTGCCGATGCGGGTCTATCAGAATGCAACGGGTGACGAGCAAGGCGCCAAGGCGTGGGTGTTCAAGGGCAGTGTTTCGCCTGACACCGACCCGAGCAAGCACAGCGAGAAGCCCGCGGTCGAAACCACGGTCGCGTTGGGAACGGTGTCGCAGGACCTGCCCAGGATCGACGGGCTGCACACGGTGGTGGTCAAGGGCTTCATCGAGGTGCCGATGACCGGCATGCACGAGGTCTACGCGGGATTCGAAGAGAGTTCCTACGCGGTGGCGAGCGTCAACGGCACCGAGGTCTACCGCAAAGCGGAGGGCGGGCAAGCCACGCTCACCAAGATCAAGCTCGAAGCGGGCAAGCGTCACCCCATCACGATCCACTACTCCAAGGGCGGCAAGGCGTCGCTCTGGCTGCGAGTCGTGGACCTCAAGCCACGGGGCAACATGGAGTATTACGTCAAGGAGCACGGTCGTTACACCTGCCTGGTGGATGATGAAGGAAAGTGGAACGTGCGTCAGGACGTGATCGTGTGCGACGCTTATCTTGGCAACGGCGGCAGTCAGCCGCTGGGGGCGATGTGGCGTCGCGGGACATTCGGCCCGGAACTGGGCGCGGGCTATGTGCTGGGAACCTATCACGACGAGCCGGTGATCGTCATGAAGGCGGACATCGGCAACCGCTCGCTGGCGTGGGACATTCTCCCGCCGGGCAGCGAGCGTTACACCGTCGATGGCAGGATCTACGCGGGCTACAAAGACACCGAAAGCAGTTGGCCCGTGGAGCAGGGCCAGCCCAAGCCCGGCGGTTGGTACGCGGGCAAGCAGTACGACGACTACACCGCTTCGATCAAGGCTGTGCTCGACAATTTCGGCGAGAAGTTCCCGCAGTTCAAGGACCAAGGCTACGAGATCGCGGGCTTCGTCTGGTGGCAGGGGCACAAGGATCAGAATCCGGTCCACGCGGCACGCTACGAACAGAACATGGTGAACCTGATCAACGCCTGGCGCAAGGAGTTCAACGCCCCCAACGCCAAGTGGGCCATCGCCACCATCGGCTTTGAGGGTTGGAGGCTCGCTGAACCGGGCAAGACCATCGCTGAGGCGCAGCTGGCGGTGAGCGGTGACTCGGGTCGGCATCCCGAGTTCAAGGGCAACGTCAAGACCATTGAGGCACGCGACCTCTGGCGGGAGCCTGGTGAATCGCCCAAGAACCAGGGCTACCACTACAACCACAACGCGGAGACCTACTTCCTCGTGGGCGATGCGCTGGGCAGGGCGATCGTCGAGATGCACGGCGGAAAAGCGGAGAAGCAGGTGCTGCCGCAGCGGGTCAAGGACCCGGAGACCTGGCCTGAGAATCCCACGCTCCAGGAAGCGGCACGGATGATCTACTCCAATGCCTTCCTCTCCCCTTGGGTTCAGGACCCGGCTGAGCCGACCGCCGAGGAAATGCACGCGATCGCCCCGATCCTTAAGCCTTTCATCGCGGACAGGCTCATCCCGGATTTTGTGTACGCCGCGGACAAGGTTCCGAGTCATTTGCGACGCGGCACGCCCTTGAGCGCGATCGTCACCAACCAGAATCCCGGACCCAAAGGTATTAGTCGCGGCGGCTTTACAGGTCAGATCGACACGCTCATCGGGTTCTACAACACCATCGGCGTCCATGACTACAACTGGCGCGTCCTGCAGCCGGACCTTCGACAGGCGACCTGGCACTATTACAGCTTCAATCCCAAGGAACCCTTCGATCCCAAGACCAACCATCAGTACCGTGAGATCACCTATCCCCCGGGGATGGAGAACTGGTACGCGGTGGACTTCGACCCGGTGAAAGCCGGTTGGAAGACGGGACAGGCGCCCTTCGGTCAGAACAACGGGAAACTCGAGGCCGTCCGCAATAGTTGCAGCAACCCGCAGTGTCGATGCCACGAGAAGCCCAACACGCTCTGGGAGCACGACGTGCTGCTCATGCGGCAGACGTTTGAGCTTCCCTCGCTGCGCGAGGACCGTCGCTATCGGCTGATCGTCGGCGGGGGCAGCCACGCTTGGGCCGGCGAGGGTTACATGGTCTATGTCAACGGCAAGCCCTTTATCGAAGTCAAGGAAGGTTTCTACAAGGGCGGCGGCGAACGAGGCGGGATCATCTACAACGATTTCATGCCCGAGTTCAAGACCGGCAAGGTGACCATCGCGGTCAAGGCATTCCTGCGACGATCGGGGCACCTGGGCGTTTCCGCTCCGCCCACCGGACACTTGAGTCTCTGGCTCGAAGAGGTCTGGCTTCCGCCCATCGTCACACAGGCGCCACCGACCCACTGACCGGGGCCTGCAGCGCGGCTGTGGTTGTTCCCAGTTAAAGTCTTAGGGCGCCTGATCGCCATGCAGCCTCTGAACTTCATCTACATCCACTCGCACGATACCGGGCGATATGTGCAGCCTTATGGCCACGCGCTGGACACGCCCAACCTGCAGCGGTTGGCGGAGCGAGGCGTCCTGTTTCGTCAGGCGTTCTGCGCAGCTCCCACCTGCTCGCCGAGTCGCGCTGCGCTGCTCACCGGCCAAAGCCCGCACAGTGTCGGGATGCTCGGCCTGGAGCACCGCGGCCATCGTCTCCGCAGCGTCAACGATCACATCATCCATACGCTCCACGCTCACGGATACACCTCTGCCCTCAGCGGCCTGCAGCATATCGCGGGCTCCGGCCAGGAGATCGGGTATCACCAAGTCCTCCCGAATAATGGCGACACCTACCTCACCCAGTCAGCGGTGGATTACCTTCACCAGCCGCACGATATGCCCTTCTTTCTCGACGTGGGTTTCAACCGAACCCATCGCACCGGTCAGGACTCGGAGGGAAACCAGTGGCACAACCGATCGGACCAGGTGCTGGGCGACCCGCGTTATGTGCGCCCGCCCGCCCCGCTGCCCGACACGCCACGGACCCGCGCCGACTTCGCCGACTTCGGCGCCTGCGTTCACGAACTGGACCGCTTGATGGGACAGGTCTTCGACGCGGTGGACGCTGCGGGATTGGCGGACCGCACGGTCATCCTCGCCACCACCGACCACGGCATCGCCTACCCCGGTTGCAAATGCAATCTCACCGACCACGGCATCGGCGTCATGCTGATCCTCCGCGGGCCCGAGCGGCTGGGCCTGGCCGGCGGCAAGGTCATCGACGCCATGGTCAGTCAAATCGATCTGTTCCCCACGATCTGTCAACTCGTGGGCATTGCGCCGCCCTCGCGCCTCGAGGGTCGGAGTCTTCTGCCGTTGCTCCGCGGCGATGCCGAGCAGGTCAACGAGCAGGTCTTCGCCGAAGTGACGCACCACGCCGCCTACGAACCGATGCGCGCGGTGCGAACGCAACGCTGGAAGTACATCCGCCGATTCGATGACACGTTCGATCGCACCGTGCTTCCGAACGTCGACAACAGCGCCAGCAAGCGACTCTGGGCCGACCACGGCTGGGCCCAGCGTCGGGCGCCGCGCGAGTCGCTCTACGATCTGATCTTTGACCCCAACGAGGCGTGCAACCTGGCGGACTCCTCCGATAACGCCGCGGTGCTCCAGGACATGCGCACCCGCCTTGAACTCTGGCAACATCGCACCGACGATCCTATCCTCCGCGGTTCGCTGGCGGACCTGCCCGGGATCGTCCGGACCCCACAGAGCGCCTATTCTCCCCGATGAACAAGGACTCCCTGGGTGTATATGAACTCCTCTGCTGTTCACTCCGCAGCGCTCGTGGCATTTGCTCCATTGCTCACGAGGATCAGTTCCGCCGGCGCTCGGCCCGCCGCGACGCGAATCGAATGTCGTCACGACACTCCTCTTGGCCCGACGACGATTCAGTTCCCACCTCAAGAAGGTCGAATCGGCATTGACCGGCCAGTGAACAGCAGCGCGGAGCAGGAACCCTGCTGCGCAATCTGGAGTGGGTCATGACTCGATCGGGGTCCGCAGCACTAACGCAACGGAGAACGTGAGACACTATTTCGGGCCTGAATTCTTCTGGACACAAGGGAGTCGTCGTATTCGGCGGCGACACGCGGGTGTTTATACAAGCACTGAAGCGGAGACTCATGAGCATGAAGATGACAACCATCATCGTGTCTGTGGCTTTGTTGACGGCTGCCCTCACCGCGCACGGGGCCGACGCCGATTTGACCACGTTCGACAGCAAGTTCTACAAGGATTGGCCGCTCTTTAGCACCTACGCCAAGGAGACGGAGGAGAAGCAGCCCATCGAGCACTTCGGACCGGTCGGTATTGGGATTGAACTGTTGCTCCCGCCGTTCCAGATGCGGTTGAGTCGGATTGACAAAGGCTCACCCGCGGGAGCCACCGGCAAGCTCAAGGTCGGGCAGATGATTGAGTCCATCAATGGACAAACGCTCAAGGAGATCGACCCGCGCGTGCAATTGGCGGCGATCATCACCCAGGCTGAGGCCAGCGATGGGCTTGTGAAGTTCATGGTGAAAGAGAGTCCCGACGCCCCATCGCAGGAAGTCGTCGTGACGATCCCGGTGCTGGGCAGCTACAGCAAGACCTGGCCGCTCCGCTGCCCGAAGTCCGACAAGATCGTCCGTGGCCAGGCGGAGTTCCTGGCGCGGACCGGCAACTACGCCTGGTATGGCATCAACGGTTTGGGCCTGCTCTACATGCTCTCCACCGGCGAAGAGCAAGACCTCGACGTGGCGCGTGGTTGGGTCAAGGAATTGGTGGCCAAGCACAAGGATGTTCAGAAGATCGATACCTATCCGTGGTACGCCGGCTATGGCGGCATCGGGTTGTGCGAGTTTTACCTCCGCACCGGCGACGAGTCGATCCTGCCCATCATCGAGATGCTCGCGGACAGCCTCAAACGCGACATGTACAACGGCGGGTGGAATCAGAAGGGCGGAGTGAACTTCAGCTACGGCCACCTCAACGCGGCGGGAGTACCGGCGGCGGCTTTCCTGTTGCTCGCCAAGGAGTGCGGGGCGAAGGTGGACGAGTGCACCTTGCAGGAATCGCTCAAGCACTTCTACCGCTTCGCGGGCCACGGCAATGTGGCGTACGGCGACCACCTGCCCGAGGGCGGCTTCGTGGACAACGGTAAGACCGGCAAGCTCGCCTTCCACATGGCGGCGGCTGCGGCGCTCACGCCCGAGGGTGAGAACTCCCTCTACGCCCGGGCGCGGGATATCAGTGCGCTCAAGAGTTTCTATTCCACCTCCTGGATGTTGCACGGGCACACCGGCGGAGGCATCGGCGAAATCTGGCGCAGCGCCGCGATGGGGCTGATGCACGACAAGGCTCCCACCAAGTACCGGGAGTTCATGGACCATCGCCAATGGTTCTACGAGCTGTCGCGCCGGTTTGACGGCTCGATGGGCATTGTCAGCGCCACCTTTGGCGGAGGAGAAAAGTACGACGATCCCAAGAGCTGGGGCATCGGGCTCGCGTTGAGCTACACCATCCCGCGCAAGACGCTTCGCATCACCGGGGCGCCGGCGACGAAGTTCTCCAAGCCTTACGCGTTGCCCAAGCGACCCTGGGGCACGGAAGCGGACGAGGCATTCCTTTCGCTCAAGTCCGCCGCCGACCCCTCCGGCAAGGTTCAGGACTGGGACCACGAGAAACTCGCCACCGACGCGTCGTGGCCGATGCTTCGCCGATTGAGCGCGCCTGACGTCACCGACGAGGTGTTGCTCCAGTACACCCGCCATCCCGATCAGGGCGTGCGAGGGATGGCGGCGGACGCCATCGCCAGGCGGCCGGGCGACTCGCTGATCGTCGCGCTGCTCAAGAACCGTGATCCGCGTGTGCGCCATGCGGGTTGCGTGGCCATCAGCGCCCGAATCGCGCCCAGGGCCAAAGACGCCTCGCCGCAGGCCGAGTATCTGACCGACGAGATGGCGCAACTTCTGCTCGCGATGGTCAATGACACGAACGAGTCCTGGTGGGTGGTCGCCCATGCGTTGAAGTGTCTGAGCGTGGCGCGCGCCGAGTTGCTTGAGCCGCACCTCGATCAACTCTGCTTCTGGCTGAATCACGAAGAGTGGTGGTTGAGCGAGGCTGCGTTGTCGGCGGTGTCCGGGATGGTCACGGACGAACGGTACTGCCGGAAGCTCTTGCCACGGATCGGCAAACTCCAGGCCGCCAACCGCAACAACAACCTGAGTTGGAACCTGTGGGGTCTGGGCAACAGGATTCGCAACGCCTCGCCCGCAGTGCAGGAGGTGGCGGTTCAGGTGATGGGTCAGGCCTACCTCGACATCCCGACCAAGATGGTCGCCCCGGGCGGCGTGGACATGAAGAACGCGGAAGAAAGCCTGATCGGACACCTGGCGTCATCCATCGCGGGACAACCCGGTGGTGTGGACGTGCTCTACGCGCTGGCCAAGAAACGCTATCCCGACCAGGTGCTGCCGCACAAAGACCTGTTCATGGCTGCCGATGCCTCACAGTTCAATCCCGAACTGAAAGAGATGGTTCATGCAGCGATCCGCGACCACTTCATCCCGGAGTATATCGCCAACAATCTGGAACCCTTGCTGGCCGAAGTTCGGCCCGAGCCGTTCGTCGCCCAGCCTGCGCAACAGACCAAGGTCGAAGGCTTGGTCGCGCTCTACAACAGGATGGGCGTGAACGACTACGACTGGCGCAGCTTCGGGCCGACCTGGACGGACATGGAGTGGGATTACTTCAGCTTCGATCCGCCAGAAACGACGCCGTGGACCCCGGGCCAGACGCGGTATCGCAAAGTCACCTATCCCACGGGCATGGAGAACTGGTTCGCCACCGACTTCGGTGCGAAGAAGGCCGGCTGGAAGACCGGGCTGCAACCGTTCGGCCAGGAGAACGGCAGGCTCCGCACGGAGCCCAAGCCTTTCATTGACCAGTTGATCGACCGTCCGCCCAGTCAGCGCGTCCCCTGCACCACGCCCCACTGCCGATGCTGTGAGCCGATGAAGACCTTCTGGGAGAATGAGGTTCTGCTGATGCGCAGCACAGTCACGCTTCCGAAGCACAAGGAAGGGCACCGCTACCGTCTCGTGGTCGGCGGGCACTCGTGCATGAACAACGGCGACGGCATGCGCATCTACGTCAACGGCCGCCAGGTGCTCGAGCGCGAGCGCGAGTTCAAGAAGCGCGAAAGCGGCGTGGTCTGCTACTACATCGATCAGGAACGACTCGCCGAGTTCCAGAGCGGTCAGGTCACCATCGCCGCCACGGGATTCCTCAAGGTGCATCTGCGGAGCAAGAACAAGGGCAACTTCCTCGCCATCTGGTTCGAGGAGATGAAGATGCCCCCGCTGGATCACGCCGCGGTCCTCAAGGCCGCCTCCGTCAAGGCGTTCTCCTCCTCGGACTGGCAGGCCAAACAGGATCCCGACGACGCGGAAGCCGACCCCAACGAGGGCAAGTTTATCTACGACGGCCAGTTCGTCACCAATCCGGCCTTGCTCGGCACGTGGACGACCGTGGCGGTCGTTCCCACCATGGAAGCCTTCAACCCCGCCAAGCCGGTTGACGCGGGTCGCTCGCCTTTCAAGGAACTCACCTTCAAGGAAGGCGGCCAGACCAGTGTGCCGACCCTGATCTGGTCCGGCGACACGCTGCTGGAGCTCAAAGGGTTCCAGGCGCTGAAGACGACCACCAAGGGCGACCACCTCTACATCGAAGCCGGCGGCTTTAGCCCCAAGAATCCCATCGGCTGGAAGTCACCTCTCGTCGTTATGAAGAAGAACCAGTCTCAGAGAAACTCAGCCAGGTCAAACCGATGCGGAATGAATAAGAGCGCCTAACACAATGGAATTTCGAGTATACGATGACAGATCGGGATACAAGCCAGAGTCAGGAATGCTTGGTGGATGTCCAGTCGGCGTTCGTAGCGG
>CAZBXW010000016.1:0-66071 GCA_964496285.1 uncultured Phycisphaera sp. | reverse complement strand
TCGAGATGTGGCAGGCGCAGACGTTCGACCCGGTCACCATCGAACGCGAGCTCGGCTAGGCGATGGCGCAGTGGGTGGGCCGCGCCCCTTCTAATCCCGCACGTCGGGCAAGAGCACCCCGGCCAGCGGATCGTCGTCTGGTTTCAGGACGAGGTCCGCGTCGGTCAGCAGGGGACGCTCACTCGCGTGTCGTGCCGCTGGGGCGGCCGGTCGCGAGCGGTACGACAGATCGAGCACGCGTGGCCGTATGTGCTCGACAGCAAGAGCTTGCACACAGCCAAGAGCTTGAAGGCGCTTGAAAGAATGAAGCTGGTGTTCCTGCCGCCGTGCGCGCTGGAGCTGATGCCAACGGAGCGGGTGTGGGCGCGGATGAGTCAGCACGACCTGAGCAACCGTGTGTTCCCCGACACACGGGTGATCGACTGGGCGAGCGCCCTGATCTGGAACGAGCCCCCCCCGAAAGACTAAAGTCCATCGCCGCAACCGAGTGGCTGCCACACATGAATCAAACGGGACGCGTATGAAGCGTGGGTTTGTTGAAGAACCAGACATGCCCAATCAATTACATCGGCGATGAAGTGAGCCACGCCACCATATTCGTGTGGCTTTCGTATTTTTCGTCCTATTGGTTGGCTTCGATGTAGGGAATGGCATCGCGGTAATACGGATGTTGGTCGTTTGTGTATCGAAGTTGCCCTGCCTTATCGCGCCAAGAGCTGACATGGCCGTCATGCCAAAGTAAGTTGTAGTCGTCACGGCCATGGCGGATGTGGTAGATGTAAGTAGGGTTGGTGTACCCATTGTTGCCCCAGTAGTAATCCATCGAATGCACATTGCGCGATGGCTGTTGATAGTTGTATGACGCACCGAACCAACCGGCGAGCACGGAGCCATATGTGTGGCGAGGTTGCGTTACGTTCCATGTCAAATAGGAGATGAACTGGCCTATGTTCGTTCCGCCGTCCCAACTCGTCGAGGCGTCGGAATCGTGGTATCGCGAACCGAATACACCGCGCGGCAGCGAAGGACAGAAGTAAGGAGCATCGGAGGTGACGTAGCCCATGTTCAGGAGTACGGCGGGCAACATGCCGCCAGCTTTCTGCGCGGCGGTCGAGTCGACTCGACCGAGGGTCTGAAATCGATTATACGCATTGTTGAAACTCCAATTGCCGTCGTAAGTACCGCTGCCGCCCCATCCGCCGAGGCCGGTACCGACACCACCGGTGTAGTAGTAACTAGGACGCGGCAATGCCCCACGATTGTCATCCCGCGCGATCGAGTCGGCCAAGCCAATCTGACGTAAGTTCGTAGCACATACCGTCCGACGAGCGGCCTCTCTCGCTTTGCCCAGCGACGGCAGCAGGATCGCGATCAGCAGGGCGATGATCGAGATCACCACCAGAAGTTCGATGAGTGTGAAGGCGCGGGGCGTTGCAGCTTGTCGCATGGTCTAAACTCCTGATCCAATGGCCAGCGGGGGCGTGGCGCAGCGCTGCGCCGTACGATACCGCTGCATCAACAAGAACAAATGGTCCGGTCGCACGACCTGCACTTTATGTCCGAGCGACTTGAGCTTCGCGGCGATGTCGCTGAGCGTCAGGCGCTGCGGTTCGTAGGGGTGGATGGGGATGAACATCGGGCGAGGACCGGCAGCGATCATCTCGCCCAGGTCCGACCAGAGATGCTCGGTGGTGACGTGGCCCCACCGGCTGGCGTCGGGCAGGCGGGTGTAGCCCCAGGCGAAATCGTCAAACAACCGATCCAGCGGCGGCTGGTCCGCCCAGTAGCCCTCCTGCACGCCAACGATCTGCCCCGCCATGTGCCGGCGATAGGTTTCGATGCCGGCCTCGTGCATGCCCTTGCCCCCGCAGTGTCGCGGCAGCGTGTAGCACTGCATGACGCGAAGATTAAGCTGCTCAAACACGCGGGCGGATCGGGCAGCATGGGCTTCAAGCAGTTCCGGTGGCATCTGCTCACTGTAGCTGTACCCCAGCCCCGAAGCCGAAGCGACGAAGCAGTCGTTGGGCGTGGCTGTCTCGAAGTAGTAACTGAGCATCGCCGGCGCCAGGTCCGCCAGGAGCGTCTGAACGCCCCAGCCCACGGGGACCGTGCCCCGCGCTGCGTCGTCATAAAGCCCGCCTTGTCCCTGGTGCATGCACCAGAGCGCGTCGCCGTCGCTGAGGATGAAACTGAGGTAGACCTTGTCCGGGTCCAGCTCCGGGCAGGGCGGCGGATCAGGCTGACGGGTCATGCGCGGCGGGAGGTGTTGCCAGAACGAGAGGTTGGGGATGTAGGCTGAGCACGCCACGGGCAAGCCGTGTCGCGCAGCGTGGCTGAGGTGCTCGGCCTCGCTCTCGCGCGTGGTGTGCCAGCCCAGCAGGTAGCCCGCGCCGCGGTAGTGACGCATCAGCTCTTGGCGCACCGCCGCCTCGTCGGGGAGCTGCGGGTTGCAGGTCAGGTCGAAGCAGAACATCCTCCTGCTGACCACCGCGTCGCGCATCACGTCCTGAAACTTCAGCAGGTAGTTGCGGCCGTCGTCGGGGCTCGCCGCCGGCTCGACCGCCAGGCAGGCGGCGTAGGTCCGGTCGCACTGTTCGAGCCAGCGGTCCATCGCGAAGCGGTGCATCTCGGCGCTGCTGCTGCCCTTGAATCGCTGTGACAGGTCTTCGAGCACTGTCAGGCCGATGGGGCGTAACTGCTCGGCCTGAACCGCGGTGACGGGCAGCAGCTGCTCGAACGCCGCGTAGAGCGTGGCCAGGTTGCGGGTGTGCGGCTGCTGCGGATCCCACAGCACCAGTCCCGCCAGGTCGTCACGGAACAGGGCGACGAGTTGCGTCAGGTCGCCCACGATCGTCCGCTGCAGGTCGTACTCTCTCTCGAACCATCGGAACCAGCGGTCGTCGTGGTCATTCCAGCGCAGCAGCAGTCGCGGAGCGGTGCGGTTGACCAGCCCCTGTAAACAGACCGCCGACAAGGATTCCCCCTTGTCGGCGGCCTGAAGATGGAAGGTCACACAGGTCACGGATTCAGGCACGACGATGGCGAGAGGCCAGAAGCATCGAGCCAGCCAGGATCGTCGCCAGCGAGGTCGGTTCGGGGATGACGGGCGGGGGAGGGAAGTCGAGCAGGGTTGCGTTGGGCTGCTCGGCGACGGCGGTGAGCACCAGGTCGTTGTTGCCCGTGCCGCCGGCATAGTTGATCGAGAAGTAATAGTTCATGCTGTTGTACACTGCGTAACCAAAGCCGCCGTTGATCGCGTTGAGGAAGCCCGTGCCGGTGATCGCTTCCGCGTCGTTGTTGACGATGAGCGTGAGGGTGTCGCCGAGCGTCGGGGCGTAGTTGAGGTCGAGCACGAGGTAGCCGCCGTCGATGTTGACCAGCCCGGAGCTTTGCATGGTCAGGACGTCGTAGGAGGCGGCGCTGTTGACATCGAACTCGAGCGCCCCGGAGTTCTGGTCATAGTTGCCGTAGAGGTTGAAGTTGCCGATGGCATTGGTGCTGGTGCCGGGGCTGATGGCGGTGCCGTTGTTGGTGAGCGTTCCGTTGTTGGGGCCGGTATGGAAAGTGCGGTAATCGGTGAGATTGAGTTCGCCTCCGGTTAAGCTGGTTGTCGCGGCGGGAGTTGTGTACCAAATGTTGCTGAGACTCACTGTGCCGCCCTGCAAACTGAAGATCCCGTTGGCGCTGTTCTCGTGCATCTGCACATCCGCAAAGCTTGCCGTGCCATCAGTGATCGTGAAGGTGGCCTGCGTCGAGCCGCTGCTACGATCAAGATAGAAGGTGTTGTTGGCAGTAAATGAGCCGCCGTTGATGGTGAAGGAGGCATTGCTGGTTTGCCCAGCGCCATCTTTGCCGACCACGGTGATCCCGCCTGCCGTCAGCGTGGTACCTGCAGCCATGACCAGCGTTGAAGAGGCATCCTGCTCGAAGGCCGAGAGCATCAAGTCACCCGACAGCGTCAAAGACGCGCCAGCGTTCATGTTGAGCACACCCACGCCGGTGCTCAGGCGGCCGATCTGGAGGAAGCCCACGGTCCCCGCCGCTGTGTCCAGCGTGACATTGGCGTTGGCCACACCCGGACCATTCCAACCGATCACCGCTCCTCCCGCACCGGGCAGTCCGGAGGTCCAGTTGCCGGCAACGTTCCAATTGCCGCTGGCGACGTTGAAGACCGTCTGGCCCCAGGCAGCGCCGCCTGTTCCCAGGGTCAATGCCAAGAGCACGACTGAAGCACGTTGGTTGATGAACGTTGACATGTCAACAATCCTCCACGAGTGAATTCGCCGGGAACCGCCGGCACGGTTGGGGTACTCGTCACTTTGGACGCACGGGTCCGTGGCTACGCTGCCACGACGATTGACGGTGAAAAGTCTGGTCACGACGGGTCCTCCGGGGCAGTCGCCGCGGCGCACGCCGATCGGGCGGGCAGCAGGGTCAGACGGGGAGGCGTCTGGCCCTGGCGCTGCAACTGCAGCAGGTTCAGGCACTGCTCGATCAGTTCGCCCGCGTCAAAGCCGATCCGCGTCACGGGCAGGGGCAGCACGCTCAGGTCTGGGAAGTTGGCGTGGGCGACGATGCCCAGTTCCTCGGGCACGCGGCGGTCGAGCAGGCGCACGCCGTCGATCACGTGAGGAACGAGGTTGTCGTCCATGATGATCAGCCCGTCGGGTCGGTGCTGCGGATCGCCGGCGAGCATGAGTTGGGTCGCCTGCCGGAGCCAGCGTGGGGAGTTGGCGGTCATCTCCAAACCCAGGAACCAGAAGGGTTGGGTGACCATGCCCGCCTGCTGAATCTGGCGCTGAGCGAAAGCGACGTGGTGCTCGGTGACGCCGGCGTAGGCGATGACTGCCACGCGACGCCGACCCTGCCGCGCCAGTTCCGCCACCGCCTTGCGGGTAAAGTCGTCGAGGTCAGGGTAAAGGGCGGGGATGTCGGCGTAGGTCTGCGACCACATCACCGCCACTCGCGGGATTCCAAGTGTCTCGACCAGCGGCGAATGCTCCTCAAGCGAGGGGTGCGACGCGAAGATCAGTCCCGCCAGGCGGTGCGCTTTGACGTCGTAGGTCAGACGATGCAGTTCCTCAGAATCGGCATCGCTGTGCACGTCGCGGTAAAGCTCCAAGGTCAGACGACGTTCAGCAGCCAGAGGGGCGGCGGCGCGTTCTAATGCGGTGTAGAAGAGGTCGCCGATGGTGCCCCCGCGTCTGGGGAAGACCAAGGCATAGCGGTGCAGGTGCGGCGGGGTATCGGAAACAAATGTGCCCTGGGTGCCCCGCGGGTTGACAAAACCCTCTTTTTCAAGCCGGACCAGGGCGCGTTGCACCGTGGTCATGCTGGCACCAAACTGCATTTGCAGTTGGGCGCGTGTGGGCAGCCTCTGCCCCGGACGCCAGGCACTGCGCACTATCCGCGAGCGCAGGTGCTCGAGAATATCCGAGTGAGTGGTACGACGAATCATGGAATTTTCTCAGTCGGAACTACCCTGCGGGAACAAACAGAACGTCAGAAAATGGGTGGACCGCAGGACGGTGCTGGATTCCAACACCAGCCACACTATAAACGAATCATTACACCGTGTCAATCAAAATTGTGTAATTCGGCATGAAAAACCGAACGTCGTGGGCAAATATTGCATTCAGTGCTTATAACAAGTATGATAGCGATGGTTCCTTGATGGGCGCAGCAAACCCACGGTCCAGAGTTACTCCATTTTCAATCAATCGTTACATTTATTGAATTGGATATTGTAGCATGAGCGTAAACACCTTCACTAGCTCGCGTTGGATTATCCCGTTGCTTGCGGGGGTCTCAATTCTTTGCTCGGAGGGAGGTGCGCGCCTGTGGGCACAGGGGGCTCAACCCGTGGCTCTGATTGACCTCAAGCCTGCAGCGGCGGAGTACGGACTGCAGACGAACGAAGACTTAGGTCGATCCGGTCCGGGCGAGTTCGCTTTTGAGTGGGGCGACGCCTTCGTGCTCAACCTCTCCAACGGTGTGCGCTTCTGGCCCGAAAACGTCAAGGTTGTTCGTAGGATCGACCCCGAGAAGCGGGTTTTGGAGTACCGCTCCTGGCTCCACGATGTGTTCGCGGTCAAGGGAGAGTTCGCCACCGGCGTGGGCCTTTGGGGGCGGCAGCGGCACATGTACCACTGGGTCCGCTACGACATCCCGCGTGGGGCACGCCGCTTCACCGCCACGCTCTGGGCCAGTGATGACCCCGGCGGCTACGCCTGGCGCAACGGGGCTGACAGCAGGCCGAAGAACCAGCAGTTCACCTTCAGCGTCCACCTCGGGCCACGCCAGGATCGCAGCGAGCGTCCAGACTCCGCTGACCCAGCAGATCAGCAGGTGCTGCTTCGGGAGTTCACGCGCACCGAGCTGGGCCAAGGCTCGGGCGAAAAACTGGCGGACCTTGATCTGCCGCTCTCCCCCGAGGCCCAAGGGCTCCGTTTCAAACTACAACTGAGCGGCTGGGGTGACGGAAACAACAACGTCGAGCTGCTGCTGCGCGACGGCGTGTTCAAGTTCGAGTGATTCAGCCAGACATTCACGCGGCTTGAGGCGGACTTCCATGCGATTACTAGCGTTGGCACTTTTGCTCTGCACGCTGCTCATGCCCGGCTGTGGCGAACGTAGCACGCTGCCCTCTTCCCATGAGTCACGTCATCAGGTCGCCCCGGAGCCGGTCACGCCCAAGCGGCTGTTGCCGGCAGACAATCCCGACCCGCAGCGGCTTGGCCGATGGGAGGGCGAGAAGTTCCATTGGGACGCGCCCGTTGTCACAGGCCCATCGTGGGCCATCGAGTTGAGCCTGCCCGCTGGTCACGACCATTTCACCGTGGTGATTGACGACTTGGCGGGTCGCCGAGTGCGAAACCTCTTATCCATGGCTGAAATCCACCAGCACCTTCGACCCGGCGAAGCGAATGATTCTGCTGCGGTCAGTGGCGACCGTCGCACGCAGGTGGTCGTGGCTTGGAATGGCTTGGACGACGACGGCCGCCCCGTTCCGCCGGGGGATTATCGCGTGCACGGCGTGAGCCTGCCAAGGGTCAAACCGCTGTTCGACTTTGCCTGGTACAACCCGGGCGATCCTCCCTGGGAGGGCCATCAGGGCAGTGGATGGGGCGGGGATCATGCCTTCCCGACCGCGGTGGCCTGCGCGCGTGGCAAGGCGGAGCCGTGGTCGGTGGCGATCAGCGGCATCGTGGCCGAGGCGGGCGACGCCGTGCTGACTCTCAACCCAGACTACAAAAAAGTCTGGGGCTTCAAGCAATTCTGGTGGGGCGCCTGGGCCATGGCGCTGACCGATCAGGAACTGTGGATGGTCCTGCATAGCGACAACGAGCTGCGTCGCTTTGCTGTGGGTTCAGGGCAGCCTCTGCCGTTCCAGCGACCCGCGGGAGTCATCGAGGCGGTCAAGCTTCCCGGACAGGCTCGTCGCATGGCGCTGCTGCCGCGACATCTGGCCCTGTTGCTCAACGATCCAACACGACTGCTGCTGCTGGATCGGCAGACGGCACGCGAAGTGGGATCATTCAACATTCAAGCCCACGCCTTGGCAGCGGATGCCGAAGGTCGGCTTCTTGCGGCGGACGACACCCATGTCTTCGTTGTGCATTGGCTGGACCCGAACACACAGTCGCCCAGCACCGCTCTGACTCTGCAACCCTTGCATCTCGACGGCTTGACCCGCCCCGGCCAGATGGCACTGAGCGATGAAGGCCATCTCTACATCTTCGATCGTGGCTCGGACCAGCAGGTCAAAGTTTTCAATCGCGAGGGTGAAGTGCTCTGTCGCATCGGTACTCAGGGAGGCCAAAGGGGACTGGCCTATGACCCATTGGCGATCCGGCCACCCGCGGACCTGGACGTGGACTCTCACGGCCGAGTCTGGCTGGTCGAGTCCGAGCACCCGCGCCGCGTGGCGGTCTTCAATCCAGACGGCTCACTCCATCGTCAGTTCGTCGGCAATACCTCCTACGGCATGTGGGGCATGACGCTGCACGACCAGGACGCCAGAGTCGGGTACGGCTGGAACACGATCTTCCGTATCGACCCCGCAGAGACTCACGAATATGCCCCGCTCGCCTACGCTGCGCTGACGCCCCCGCGTGAGAGTCGCTTCACCCCCCTGCTCGATTCCGCCGACGCCAATTGGATGGGTCCCGAGCATGGCGAGCACATCGGGCACTACTTTTACCGCAGTCAACTCTTCGAGTCCTCCGCCAGCGGGACATCGCAAACGTACCTGCTGGACTTCTCCGCGCCCATGCCGGTGCTCTGCGTGAGGCAGCCCGATGGGGCGTTTCGCGCGGTGGCGGCGGCGGGCCAACCGCAGCACAAGCCGGCGCTGGCCATGCCCGGTGTTCCAGCGCACGCCACCGTCTTCTGGGCCGACGCCAACCGCGACAGCCGGGTGCAGAGCGATGAGCTCACTCTGCTCACCGCCGATCCCGTCCGGCTGTCGTGGCTCTACGGATGGACGCACCTGATGGGGCAAGACCTCGCTTTCCGCGTGGCCGGTCGGGAGATCGCCCCGGTCCGATTCGATCCCGATGGGACGCCGCGCTACGACCCTGCGCGATACAAGCCTCTGGCGGTCGCTGAGCCGATGATCCCCGTGGGGCGACACCTTGTCACCACTCAGGGCGACAGCTTCTACCGAGTCGGTCACTACCTCTTCACCGACCCGGACGGCTCCGTGCGCGCGACCTACCCCATCCACTGGACCGGTGTGCACAGCTCGATGGTCTCGCCGCTACCCGAGGCCGGTCAGACCTGCGGCGAATTGTTCTTCAGCGGCGTGGCCCCAATCAACGAGCAAGTCGGCTACGCGATCGCCAGCCACGGCAACTTCGGTCAGGCGTTCATATTCAGCGAGGACGGACTCTTCCTGACCAGTCTTTTCAAGGACCTGCGCGACCAGCCCGGAATGATGGGCGAACGGATGAATCGCGGCGCGGACTGGAGCAAGGTCACGATGGGCCAGGAGTCCTTCGGCGGCTGGTTCGGATGCGGCCGCGACGGGGTGCTGCGCTACATGTTCGGCCGCAACGCCTGTCTTGTCGTCCAGCTCACGGGCCTGGACCAGGCACGACGCTTCGACGCCGGCCGAGTCTTGTTGACCCAGACCGCCGCGACGAACGCCAGCCCTGCCCGGCACGACATCGATCAACCGTCAACACATTGGCGTGCACAGCGACTCGCAAACCAACGCTCCCTTGCCATCGACGGCAATCTGAGCGACTGGCCCGTGTCGGCGGAAGAAACTGCGATCCGAGTCGGTCGGGCCAAGGTCGCTGCGGCGCAATTGGCTGCCGACGGGCAGGCGATCTACCTCGCAGCGGAGGTGCAAGATGGCTCCCCGCTGGCACGCGATCATCAGGTGGACGCTCGCGTGGCCTTCAAGGCCGGCGACGCGGTGGACCTGCACCTGGGCCTGTCCGATGATGATGCCGCCGCGGTGCGACTGCTTCTGCTGCCCGGCTCCCCTGACGGACGCACTGCCGCTCGCCTGGTGAGATATCGACCGCGCCTCGCCCCGATGGAACAGGGCCAGCCCTTCACCTTCACCTCGCCGGGCAAGAGCTTGCAGATGGAGGACGTGCGCGTCGTGGCTGAGGCGCAACTCGCCTTTGTTCGCACCGAGACGGGCTACACCTGCGAGGCTCGCATTCCGCTTTCTTCTCTGCCGCCAGCCATGCGCGCGAGATTGCCCGACCGCGGAGACGTGGGCGTGCTCTTCTCCCACCCCAGCGGTCGCTTCACGCAGAGCAGGGCCTATCGATTTGACACCACCGCCAGCGCCGTCGCGGACATCCCCAGCGAGGCGGAGTTGCGCCCGCGCCAATGGGGTGTGATCCATTGGGAAGACGCACCATGAGCGACACTGCACCCTCCCCAGCAATCCCGGGCGCAGCACGGGCACACCTGCTCGCTTCGTGCACCTACGCCGTGGCGCGGTCTTATCGACCCAACCTTGCCCTCTTGCCCTGGGGCGCCACCGAAGCCCATAACCTGCACCTGCCGCACGGCACGGACAACTACGAAGCCGCCGCCGTGGCCCAAGAGGCGGCCCGCCTGGCGCGTCTGCAGAACGCCCGGCCCATCGTCCTGCCCACCATCCCCTTTGGCAACAACGAGCAGCAGCTCGACCAGGTGGCCACCATCAGCATCAGCACGACCACAGCCCTGGCGCTGCTCCGCGACGTGGTCCGCAGCCTGCAGGCGCAGGGCTTCGACCGCATGCTCCTCGTCAACACGCACGGCGGCAACGAGTTCAAGCCCCTGATCCGCGACGTCATGGCCCAAACCGGCATGTTCATCGTGCTGGTCAACATCTACCAGATGTGCCCCGAAGTTCATCGTCGAGTGTTTGAGCTTCCCGGCGACCATGCTGACGAGATGGAGACCAGCCTGATGCTTCATCTGCACCCGGAGCTGGTCGAGATGGAGAACGCCGGCCCAGGGAAGCGAGTCCCCTTCGCGTTGACTTCGCTCACCAAGCCCGGCGTCTGGACGCCTCGCCCCTGGTCCGCCGTCCACCCTGACACCGGTTCGGGCGATCCCTCCCGCGCCAGTGCCGCCAAAGGCAAAGCGTTCTTTGAAGCGATCTGCGATGAATTGGCCAGGGTCATCGTCGAGGTCGCCGCCGCTCAACGCGGGCAGATTCCTTTGTCTGACTCACCCGCCGTTTTCTCTGAGCCGTTTGATGTCCGTCCTTCACGGGTAGAAATGGGCGACTTGAAGCGATGAAACACTTGAACTTGAACTTAAATCTAGAACCGGCGCGTTGGGTCTGGCTGCCCTCGGAGCGATGCCTGGCCAATACCTTCGTGCTCTTTCGCAAGTCAATCTGTCTGGACAGGGCCCCTCTGCGTGCCTTGGGCTGGATCACGGCTGACAGCCGCTACCGTTTGACCGTCAATGGCCGACGGATTCAGTGGGGGCCTGCGCCGTGCGATCCGCGCTGGCAGGAGGCTGATCCGGTGGACCTGCGCGAGCATCTCCAGAACGGCGAGAATGTGATCGGCGTGGAAGTCTGCTATTTCGGCGCAGGTGACGGGACCTGGGTTGCCGGTTCGCCGAGCATGATCTTTCGACTCGAGCTGGACGATCAACTGATTGTCTCGGACGCGTCCTGGCTCTGCCGGCTGGACCGGGCTCATCGACCGGGCATGTACAAGCGTTGGTTCCTCCGCGCTCTGCAGGAAGAGTTTGACGCTCGGCTGCACCCGCACGGATGGGACCTTCCCGGTCACAACCTTGACGCACAATGGCTGTCGGCTCGGGAGTTGCCCGGCCGACCTGACCTGCCCGGGGCTTTCGCGGGTGGGCCGGAGTACATCCTGGGCTGCGATTTTTCAGAACCGACGCCCGACGCCGACCCCGCCCTGATGAGCAGGCCCGAACTGCGCCGCCGCTCGATCCCACTGATGCGAGAGGACGAAGTATCATCTGAGCGACTCGCCGATGCGGGCCACGTCTACTGGCTTCGCAACCCGCTGGACTGGTTCGAAAGTCGCATCCCCGATTCGTTCCGCATTCAATCCACGCCCAGCTTCGCCAGACACGAGCCTGACGGTGCGGTGGTATTGCCAGCCAACCCCTCCACCGATGTGGGGCACTACCTTACCTACAGCTTCGCGCAGCAGATCGCCGGTTTCCCGGGCTTCGAGATCGACGCCCCCGAAGGCGCCATCATCGAACTGATCGTGCAGGAATCCCACGACGCCCAACGGGGGCCTGCCTGGCTCGACAGCTATATCTTCCACTGGTCTCGTTTCATCTGCCGGGAAGGGTCACAGCGTTTCGAGACCTTCGACTATGAGTGCTTCCGCTGGCTTCAACTGCACGTGCGAGACGCTACTCGTCCAGTGATTGTCCGTCGTGTCTTCGCTCGTCGCCGCCGATATGCCTACTCGCGCACAGCCGTGGTCCATTGCGGCGAACCCACCCTGCAACGGGTGATCGACGCATCGGTCAACACCCTCTACAACAGTTGCCAGGACAACATTCAGGACGGAGGCGGGCGCGAGCGACAGCAGTACAGCGGCGACGTGGGCCACCAGCTCCAGGCGGTCCGTCTGCTCTGGGGCGAGTATGAGCAGCCGGCCCGCTACCTGCGAACGTATAGCCAGGGGCTGACCCGCGAGGGCTATTTCCTCGACTGCTGGCCGGCGTTCGACCGACTCGCCCGCGTCATGCAGCGACAAATGGGCATGACCGTATGGGGTCCTCTGCTCGACCACGGAGTCGGCTTCGTGTTCGATTGTCACCTGCACTGGATGGAGAGCGGACGACTCGAGGACTTGGCTGAACCCTGGCCGCGGCTGCGCTGTTTCATGAAGTACCTGGCCCAGTTGGTCCGGGACGACGGCCTGTTGCCGGTGGAGAACATCGGAGTGCCCGCCGTCTGGATCGACCACGACGCCTACCGGCAGCAGCGGGAGAAGAAACTGGCCTTCAACCTATACACCGCAGCCATGCTCGAACACGCCTTCGTCCCCATCGCTGAGCAGTTCCGTGATACGCAGGCAATGGAGCAGGCGATGAACCTGTCCAAGAATCTTCTCCGCAGCTGTGTTCGCGTTTACTGGGACGACGCCCAGGGCGTCTTCGTCAACAACTTACCTTGGCGCAGCGACGAACTGGACAGCCGATTCGACGACCGCTCTTTGGCCACCTCGCTGCTCTACGACCAGTGCCCAGGGCAGCGTACCAGCCGAGCGGTTGAACTGTTGGCCGCAGCACCCCAGTGCATGGGGCTGAGTTATCCCGCAAACGCCTGCTGGCGCTATCGCGCCTTGGGCCGTGCCGGTCGGGTGGACGTGATCATCCGCGATTTCCACGAACGTTGGGCCACGATGAACTCGGTGATCCATAACCAGACCGTGCAGGAAGTCTGGCACGCCAAGCCCGACAACGGACACCAATTCAGCCACTGCGCTGTGTCACCACTTTTTATCCTGATCACCGAGGTGCTCGGGTTGCGTCCCTTATCGCCCGGCTTCACGCAATACACGATCCAACCCCAACTGGCGGACCTGCCCGCATTGAATCTCACCGTCCATACTCCCGCGGGACCGATTCATTTCTCATCCACTTACCATCCCGATCGCAGCCACGAATGCCAATTGACTACCCCATCGGGCCTGCGCGGCTGGCTGGGCTGTCCCTCACGAGGCGAACCCCTGCCCAACGGCGGACAAAAGCAGTGGCGCGCCATTCCTGAATAACCGCCTCGACCTGCTCCGCTTGCTGGGGCGGGTGTTACCCGGCGGCGCGTCGATTCACCGCGCCATGAGCATGGAGGCATCATTGACTCCTCTTGCTTGGATCGCGCGCTGGGGCGCGCTTCGCGGGTCAGGGACGATCAATCGCTTCGGGCGTCCCACTTGGTGCGCAAACGGACCACCTGGTTGGAGCGGCGGCAACTGGACCCGCCAACACCCGTTCTGCGCCATCGCCTGCACGCAGGTAGAGCCTGAGCGAGGATGCGCCGGCCATGGATTGACGCTGGGCCTGATCCTGGCGGCGGTGGTGCACAGCGCCGCGGTGCAGGACCGCGACGGGGGCGACGAAGTGCTGCTGAAAATGGTCGGCTGCTTCGGCTGACGGAAGCTGATCTGGGCTGACGCGGGGTATGCGGGTCGTTTCGTGGCGGAGGCCAAGTCGGTGTTCGGTCGTGTGGTGGAGATCGTCAAGCGGTCGAGCCTGAGCTGCTTCGTGGTGCTGCCCTAGCGTTGGACCGTGGAACGCACCCTCGCTTGGCTGGGCCGCTATCGTCGCTTGAGCAAGGATTACGAATCGTTGCCCGAGAGCAGCGAGACGGTGATCCACCTGTCGATGATCAACCTTCTGCTTCATCGGCTGCAACCGGGGTAAAGAGGGTTCTCACACACGTTCTTAGACTCCGGTTTGTCCCCTCTCCCTCACAGGTCAATGCCGACTGGTTGGGCCACTCCGAGGCGATGGCTCACGAAGCGTATCGACAGGTCAAGCAGGAGCACTACGACAAAGCGGTGCGCGTTGGTGACGCAGGGGAGCGCACCAAGTCACACGAGCCCGTTTAGAACGCAGGGAAAGGCACGTCCATGTGGGTTCAGACAAGCGAATGCACCCGGAAGGACTCGAACCTACCCGATTTAACTCGGTGAAAAATTGTTAGAGTCATCGAACCGGTTCGCAATGCGGTGCGCCGCGAGATGGTTCACGGTATGGTCCGTCCATCAGCCCCTCAGCTTTCCGTCCTGCTTTCCGTTCGACCCCGGACAAACGTGGACTTGTACGGACAAAGTTAGCACCGTCGCCGTCGCTGAATCCAATGGATGCTGGGTCACGAAACAAGCAAAAAAAACCCCGCAAAATACGGGGTTTTTTCGACAGGCCGCGGTCGGATTCGAACCGACGATGGGCTTACGCCCAACGGATTTGCAATCCGCCCCATTAGTCCACTCTGGCACGCGGCCAATCGGACCCGTCATTGTCGCCAGAGCGCACCGCGGCGTCAAATGTTCGCGCCGACCGCGGCGGAGGAAGCGCTCGTGCTTGCCTTAAGCTTGCGGGGTGGCTGGTGGCGTGCAGGTTCAGCGGCTTGAGCGCCGCCCGATCGCCAAGGCTGCGGTCAGTAGCATCGTCAGGCTCGTGGGCTCGGGGATCTCGTTGTTCAGGGGGATCTCGGTGCCGAAGAAACTCAGCGACCACGAGTTGAACGTGCCCACGTCAACACCGGCGCCGTCGCGCACCCGGAGGGTCCAATCGCCCAGGGACTCTTCGTCCCAGTGCCGGGCGCTGGTGTAGACCCAGTTGAAGTTGTCGTTGCTGTCGTTGTGGACCTCGGCCAGGACGGACTGGGTTCCGCTGGGCGCGGTGAGGACCAATTCGAGGTCGCCTCGATAGGTGTGCGTGGCGTTGAACAGGAGCTCGACCCATTCGATACGGATGTTCTGCGTGATGCTGATGGTGGCGTAGACCGGATCGCCAAACGGGGCGTCACCGGGCTTGTCCTCGATCGCGGCGTTGACGATGGAAGTGCCCGAAGTGATCGAGATCTCGTCCGCGACGCTGGTCCACGATAGGGCAGCGTTGACCGCCGCCCCCGCGTCGATAGCGCCGAAGCCGTATTTGTGATTGACATCGTGGCCGGCGCCGTTGAGGGTCCAGTCGCCGTCGCTGGCGTGGTTCTTGCGTGCGGTGTTGACGAGGATGTGCTGCACGTCACGGTAAGTGAGGTTGGGGTTGGCTTGAAGCATCAGAGCGACGACGCCCGCGGCGGCGGGGGCAGCGGAAGAGGTGCCGCCGAACCTGTTGGTGTAGTTGTTGTCGCCCAGGCCGTTGTAACCGTCGGCGCCCATGAGGTCGGTGGTGACAATGCCCGGGTTGCTGGAGTAGGAGGCCACAATGATCGGAGCGCCCGGCTCGGAGTAGGAGGACTGCACTCCGTTGTGGTCGATGGCGCTGACCGCGATGGTGTGGCGACTGTTGGCGTAGCCGTCGTAGTTCACGTTGTCTCGACTGCCCAGGCCGTTGCCCGCCGCCCAGACGTGGATGGAGCCTAGCCCGCCGCGGCCGTTCGTGGCTGCTTCTTCCAGGGCGGCTTTCGAGAGGGAGGCGGGGCCTGCGAGAACACCGTTGTCGCTCGGGCCCCAGGAGCTGTTGTAAACGTCGATGGACTGGTACTGGTGCTTCAGCGCGGTGGCTTGCGTGGAGTCGGTCACTCCCGCGGCGGTTAGCCGGATGCCCGCGAGAGTGGCCAGGGGCGCTACGCCGCTGACGCCGGCGGCATTGTTGCCCCGCGCCCCCGCGACGCCAGCGACGGACGTGCCGTGAGCGTCGGCGCTGCTCGGGGAGGGGTCGGAGTCGGAGCCGTTGTAGTCGTAGCTGAGGGTCGCGTTGTAGTTCGGATTCAGGTCGGGATGGGTGTGCTGCAGCCCATCGTCGATGATGCCGATGGTCACGCCGCTGCCCGTGTAGCCGTTGTAGCTGCCGGTGCCCCAGACCTCCACGACGTTGAAGTCTTCGCCCGCTGTCCCGCCGCTCTGCCCGGTGTTGTTCAAGTGCCACTGCGATCCAAAGAGCGTGTCGTTGGGAGCGAATCGCGA
Organism: uncultured Phycisphaera sp.; assembly: GCA_964496285.1. Lineage (GTDB taxonomy): Bacteria > Planctomycetota > Phycisphaerae > Phycisphaerales > Phycisphaeraceae > CAZBXW01. The sequence continues at coordinate 49,965 of CAZBXW010000016.1, read as the reverse complement.
GTAGAACTGTCGCTCGACGAGCGGTTCGAGAATCGTGGCGTTGGGGAACTGCTTGGCGACGGCGGCACGGTCCGTGGCCAACTTGAAGTCCACGATGAAGGTGTCGGCCAAGTACGGCGCAGCAGCGACCTCGGCGACCGACGGCAGGCTCCGAAGCGAAGTGGAATCAACACCCCGCTGCTGCACGACCCACTGCGACGCGGGCTGCTCCACCTCGACGGCGAGTTGGACCTTCTCGATCGCGAACGCAGCCGATTGGCTGAACATCACCATCGCGCCCAGAACACCCAGACCCGCCAGGCGGCGAGGATTCCTCAGACTCTGCATGTCGCTCTCCTTCGCATCAGTGATTTTTGCGGGGACGAACCGATTCGGTAAACGCCCTATCGCGGCGCACATACCCCGGAGCTGGAACTCACACTCTCTCCAGGTCGCAATTCATCTTGATCGCCCGCCGTGGGTCGGGATTGACGACATCGTGGCTGAAGATGCCGTCAAACGCGGCGGACACTGCTCTTTCTGCCTGTTCCTCGCTCGCAACCACCAGCACATCCAAAAGCTCCACCTTGCACAGACGGTCGGTTCAAGGCTCACTGTCGCCATAGACCAGCGTTAGCCCTTTCAAGGGCAAGTGTAAGCCGTTAAATGCCCGTTGTCAGGTGTTTTTGGGCCCCGTATCTGCGACAATTGCCACACAGGATCACGCCGGTCCGCTCGTTGCGCGGGGGGGTGAGGGGCTACCAGCTTGGCGATGTTGTATGGCGTGTCGTGAGGGGCGGTACGGGGGCCGGAAGATCAGCGGCGGTGGCGCATGATTGCCAAGACACCGATGCCCAGCAGGAAGAGCGTGCCCGGTTCGGGGACTTCGAGAATCGCGGCCCAGTCGTCGGTGCCGCCGGCGTTGAGTCCGGGCGTGTCAGGCAGGTCGAACAGGGTCCCGCCGAACAGGTTGAGCGGATCGCCGACGAACTGCCCGCTGGTCGGGTCAAACCAGCGGAAGACCAAAGGCCCGGTCTCCGCGGTCAGGTCGAGGATGCCGGTCGCCTGGCCATCGGTATCGGGCAGATAAAGCACGTAGACTTGGCCGGCCTTGTAGAACACTTCGCCCGGGTCGGTATCGCCATCGAAGGCGTCTTCAGCGGTCAGCAGGTTGTCGCCGGGGATCATCTGCCAGAAGGGTGTGTACTCTTCCAGCAGACGACGTGCGTAGTAGGTTTCGGTGTAGACCTGTTCGAGTGTGCGGAAATCGTCCAGAGATTGATCCTGCGTACGGGTGCACCACTCGACATTGCCGCCGGAGAGCAGGATGTCCCACAACATGTGCTTGCGGACCTCGTCGAACGTGACATCCTGCACCGATTCGGGCTCGTCGATCATGATGGGGATGGGCCGCCCGGCATCAGTGGTGGCGGCGCGGAACGCTTCGACCGCCTGGCCGAGAGTCGTGTAGTTGTTGCCCAACTGCAGTGAGGTCAGGTCGAACGACTCGTCGCCGATGAAGTACTGCCATGTGCCCCTGGTCGGGCCGCCGCTGGGGTTGGGGTTGCCGGCGTTGTGCACGGTGACGGGATGGTCGTAGGGATCGACGGACTTGAGCCAGTCGGCGAACGACTCGGCTGTGGCGGCTTCGGCCGCGTTATTGGCGCCGAAGGCAGTGTTCAGGTTGTACTCTTCGCTGATGTTCCAGGTGATCGCCTGGTGGTGGCCGAAGCGGGCGACCAGTTCGCGGTAGAACAGCTTGCGCTCATTGCCGAGCGTGGCGTTGTCCAATTCGAGTTTGTTGTTGTCCTCCGCTTCGTTGAGCACGAAGTGGAGCATGATGCCCTTTTTCTGGGCGTGGGAGAACGCGATCTCCCACTGGTCGAGCTTGGACAGGTCGTAGTGCAGGTTGTCGTTGGCGGCGTTGCCTGTCTGGTCGATGGTGGTGGACGCGAAGGGGTGGGTGTCCTTGCCGTCGCCGCCGATGTTCATGGGCAGAAAGTAGATGGAGTTGACCTTGGCAGGGCCGGTGTAATTGGCGTCGCCGAGGTTGTGCAGGTAGTTCAGCGCACCGATGATGCCGTTGCCGTCGTCCGCCACAGCGTCGGCATCGTCATCGTCCCAGTTCGGGTCGCCGACGTTCCAGTCACCCACGTGCGCGGTGTAGGGATGGAGGATGCCTGCGCCGCCCGCGCCCTTGGTGGTGTTGTCGAAGCCGGTGTAGCCGAGGAAATTCTCCGGGCTGTCGGCCCCGCCCTTGAGGTAGTAATCGCCGTTGGCGAACTGGAGGTAATGCGAGCCGGTGTAGTTGAGCATCCCCTTGGCGAGGAAGCCGGGGGCATTGGGGTTGGCCGCCGCCACGCTGACCGAACCGCCCATGCCGTTGATTTCGACGGCGTTGGGAGCGCCCAGGGAACCGGCATCGGCCACCGCCACGTTAGCGCCCGAGTAGAACTTCGGGGTGTATGTCCATTGGCCGGCCGATGGTGCGGTGAAGTTCACCTGCCAGACATCAGCGCCGCTGGCGTGGTCCACCGCGTAGTACCCGGGCACCACGAGCGTCCCGCCGGGGCCGGTGAACTCCACGTCGAGCCGTCGATCCGTGAACGGATTCGTCCCGCCATGCTCCGCCAGGGCCGGGCCGTCCCACTGGATGGTCAGCGTCTGGTACTGCACCGCCGTGCCCCCCACGGTCTGGGCGTCGACAGAACCTTCCTGCAAAAGGCAACCCAGCACGGTAGCCAGACAGATACCCCCAGACGCACGCACATAGCGGAGTGGCATCTTCCACCTCACTTTCTTGGAGTACAGCCTGAGCAACCCAGAACTATAACCTAACAAGGTACCACTCGCCTCGTTCGAATCCAAGCAACTTATGGAAGACTAACTCTGCCGGGCCGCTCGTTGCCTGCGCCTTTCGGGACCTCGGCCACGCGCCGGCGGGCGGTTGGGCGTCACGGCTGACGGTCTCACGAGCGATTTGGGCTTATCGCCTTCGGTGAAGCAGGCCCAGGCCCAAGATCGACAAGGACATTAAGCTCGAAGGCGTAGGGATTAACTCGCCGGCTAGGGGGACTCCTGCACCGGTGACGAAAAGGGCGAAGTCCTGCTCGCCTCCGGTGAGGGTGCCGAAGTGGTTGATGTTCAGCGTGAGTTCGGTGCCCGCCACGAGCGAGTCAATGTAGACCTGCGTGAAGTTGTCGACGCGGTTGTTTGTGGTGCGGGTGGCGGCGCCAGCCGGATTCTCCGGGTTCAGTGCCCAGGTCCAGAAAGTGTTGCCGAACTGGTCGGTAACCCAGATGTCCAGGTCGTTGACGAGCCTGGAGGTCCGATCGTCGAGTGCGGTGGCGATGGTCGCGGCGGGGTCGAGCCAACTGAGCGAAGCCTTGAACGATCCGCCGGCGGCGAGGAGGTTGTAGACCAGTGTCTCGCCGCTCTGGAGGGTGTCCTCCCAGATGTGGCGGTCTCTGGTTTCCAAGGGCTCATCGAAAGATTCGGTGATGTGTCCAACCGCCTCGACCGCGTTGATCATCCCGTAGCCCGTGCGGTAGTCCGGGCCGACCTGGCCGCCTGCGGTTGCGTCGGTGGCGGTGTGCATGAGCAGGCCTTTCTGCGTGGCCGAGTCGGGTGTGATGCCGCCGTTCTCGTTCCGCCAGTGCTCGAGGATGAGCGCAGCGGTGCCAGCGGCGTTGGGGGCAGCCATGGAGGTGCCGGACTTTCGGACGTAGCTGGTGTCGCTCGACTCTGCCGCCGAGTCCAGGGAGTTACCGTTGGCGACCAGGTCGACCCCGAGCCCGCCGTCGTCGGTCGGGCCGTAGGAGCTGAAGCTGGTGGTGCCGATGCTGCCGCGGTTATTCTCGTGCGGGTCGGCGGTGAAGTCGTTGGCGGCGCCGATGACGACGTTGTTCTTCGCGACCTTATCGCCGTTGATGCTGTCATAGCCGCCAGCGTCGTAGCCCGGCGCCGCGTAGTCGGTGATGGAGACCAGGTAATAGCGGCTGCCCAGAACGGTGCCGGTGACCCCCTGGCTATCGATAAAGGCCTGGCTGAAACGGGTGACGTACAGGCCGTCGCCCTGTCGGTCGGTGTACCGGTCCTCGGAGTCGTTGCGTGAGTTGCCCGCCGAGTAGAAGCTCAAGAGCTTGGGGCGGTCGTTGAGCATGTCGTCCAGCTTCGCGTGCATCGCTGTCATAGCGACCATAAGCCGCGAACTCTGGGTTGGTGTCCCAGTCGCGGTTCCAGTAGTCGTAGGTCAGACTGTTGACCGTCCTCGTGGTCCAAGGCGCATAGTCGATGCCGTAAGAGTGGTTGGAGATATCCACCACCGACGCGTTGGCCGGGCTGGTCGGGTTGGACGCGGCGAACATCTCGTTGGTGTCGTCGCTGACGTCGTAGGAGATGATCTTGACTCCCGGCGCCATACCCCATCGCGACTGATTGCCGGGGATGTGTGCCGCACCGATCGTCCCGGCAACGTGGGTGCCGTGGTCGGAGAAGGAGTCAGCGGTCGTGCCCGACTGCGGGATGTCACCCGCGCCGTAGGACACCCTGCTGCCGCTGGTCAAGCCGTAGGTGAACACCTGATGCGTGCTGCGCACCTCCCAGTCGCCAGCATCGAACGCCTCCCACACACCGACGGTCACCCCCGCCCCGGTCAGGCTCAGACCCAGCCCGCCGCCAGCCCAGAGCTGGTTGGCGTTGGTCGAGTCGGCCGCCTCCTCGTTGGCGAAGGCCGTCCCCGCAGCCAGCAGCGCTAAGGTCGCGACACACAGCACACGCATGGCCAGCGCCGGTGTGCCATGGAAGAAATCTCCCGCCGTTCCAGAACACCGAGCGGCTTCAAAAATCTTCAACTGAGTTTCCTCCATCTTTCGCATCGCTGATGCTTGCGGGGACCGAGCCGGTGCGTTAAGCGCCCAATCGCGGCGCACATACCCCGGACCTGTAACTCTCTCCCTAAGTCGCAATTCAGCTTGATCGCCCGCCGTGGGTGGGGAGTGACGACATCGTGGCTGAAGATGCCGTCAAACGCGGCGGACACTTCTCATACTGTCTGGCCTTTGCTCGCCACAACCAACAGATCCAAAAACTCCACCTTGCACAAACCAACCGTTCAAGGCTCACTGTCTCCAAGGACCAGTGTTAGCCCTTTCAAGGTCGATTGTAAAACGTTAAACGACCGTTGTCAGGTGTTTTTAGGCCCCGTTCCTGCGACAATTGCCATACAGGATTACGCTGGGCCGCAGCGGGGGTTGAGTTCGGGTTAGTAATGGATAGCGCCCCCCCGCCAACGGGTGCGACCTTCATCCGTCGCGCGGGATCAACGCTCGTCCAGCCGCCTGCGCCGCGTCGATCACCCACTTGCACGGCACGCCCGATTGGTTCGCCAGCGCCAGGCAGACTTCGTACTCCGGCGTGGCGTCCACGGGCTGGCCTTCGAGGAGCTTGATCTTCACCGGGACTTCGCCCCACGGTGTGGCGACGGTCCTCTCCTGTCGCTGGGCTTCGTGCCGCCGCAGCACCGGCAGCACCCGCACGCCCAGCGTTGAGGTGTGACGCAGCAACAGATCGCAGACCGAAGCCTCCAGGTCGGCGCTGGCGAGCACGCTGAGCACCACGCCGGGCCGACCTTTCTTCATCTGCACTGCGCTGAGCCAGACATCGCGTACGCCCAGCTCCAGCAGTCGGGTCATCACCGCGGGATAGAGCTGCGGGTTCATGTCGTCGAGGTTGGTCTGAATCTGCAGCAGGTCAGCCCCCTTCTGCGTCGCGGGAGCCGGTTGGCCGAGGATCAATCGGGCGACGTTGGGAACGGCGTGGTCGCGGCTGCCGGCGCCGATGCCCACGCGGTGCAATTGCATGGTCGGCTGCTCGAAGCGAGCGAGTTCCGCCAGCAGCGCGGCGCCGGTGGGTGTGAGCCATTCGCCCTCTTCCGTGGTGGGCGGCGCGACCGTAGGGGCGTTCACCGCCGCGAGCAGTTCCAGGACCGCTGGCGCGGGCAATGGAATCCTCCCGTGCTGCGTGGCAGCCCAGCCCCGGCCCGTGGGCGTGGGCGAGGCGTAGAGCTCCGTGACGCCCAGCGCTTCGAGTCCCGCGACCGTGCCCACCACGTCGATGATCGCGTCCACCGCGCCCACCTCGTGAAAGTGAACCTCCCCCTCCGTGGCGCCATGAACCTTCGCTTCCGCCTGCGCCAGTCGCGTGAACACCGCCACCGACCGCTCGCGGATCGAGGCGGACAGGTCGCTGGACTCGATCACACCGCGGACATCGTGTAGGCGGCGATGAACGTGCCCCTCTTGCGCGAGCACGCGGACCTTTGTGGCGCGGAGCGGTCCCTTGAGCGTGGGCTCGGACACGATCGCCCATTCGTCGGCAAGACCCAACCGTGAGATGGTGCGTCGCAGCTCATCGACCGCCCAGCCCGCGTCGACGAGGCAGCTGAGCATCATGTCGCCCGACAGTCCGCACGGCAGATCGAGGTAGGCGATCATGCTCCGCCCTCGACGGTCAGACCGACGGTGGTGACGGTGGGCGTCGAGTCGCCGCCGCGAAACCCCGCCAGGTCGAGCGTGACGTGACGATAGCCCAGCTCGGTGAGGCTGCGCACGATCGCCTGCCTTCGTTCGACGGCGCGCGGCAGATCGTCGGCTTCAAGCTCGATGCGCGCCAGTTCCCCGTGGTGCCGGACTCGGAACTGCCGCAAGCCCATGGCCGCCAGCGCGTCCTCGGCGCGCTCGATCCGATGCAGCAGCTCAGGGGTGACGGGCGACCCGTGGGGCACGCGGGACGCCAGGCAGGCCATGGCGGGCTTGTCCCAGGCGTCCAGGCCCAGCCGGTGCGCCATCGCTCGGACCTGCGACTTGGGAATGTTCAGTTCCGCCAGAGGCGACCGCACGGAATGTTCTTCGGCTGCGGCGCGGCCGGGTCGATGATCGCTGCGATCGCTGGCGTTGCTGCCATCGACCAGCACCGCCCAGCCCTCCTCCTGCGCCACGCGGCGAAGCAGCGAGAAAAGCGCGTCCTTGCAGAAGAAGCAGCGATTCTCGGGGTTCGCCGCGTAGCGCGGGTCCAGGTGTTCGTGAGTCGCCAGGGCGCGGCAGGCGATGCCGATCTTCGCCGCCTGCGCCAGGGCCGCTTCACGCTCCCGCGCCGGCAGGCTCGGCGAGACCCCGATGCAGCACAGGGCACGCTCGCCCAGTGCTCGGTGCGCCGTGGCGGCCACCAGGGCGCTGTCCACGCCGCCGGAGTAGGCCACCAGCGCCGAACCAAACGACCTGAACCAGGCGTCGAGCAGGCCCAACTGGATGTCGATGGCGTCAGGCATGGGCACCATGGATTCTGCGGTTGACCGCGGCCGCGACCATGGCGGCGCCAAACCCGTTGTCGATGTTCACCACGCTCACGCCCGCGGCACAACTGTTGAGCATCGCCAGCAGCGCCGCCAGGCCCTGGAAGCTCGCGCCGTAGCCCACGCTCGTGGGGACCGCCACCACCGGGGCGCTGACCAGTCCCGCCACGACGCTGGGCAACGCGCCCTCCATGCCCGCCACGGTGATGATCACGTTGCTCCGCCTCAGCGCCGGCACGTGCGGCAGCAACCGATGCAGGCCCGCCACGCCCACGTCCGTCAGACGCTCGGGCTCGTGCCCCATCGTCCGCAGCGTCACCGCCGCCTCCTCCGCCACGGGCAGGTCGCTCGTCCCGGCGCAGACGATCGTCACGCCCGGCAGCGGCGAGACCGCGGCGGGGCTTGCGAGCGTGATGCACCGCGCCGACTCGTGGTGCTCCGCCTGGGGCAGACGCGCCGCCACCGCTCGATAATGGTCCGCTTCGGCGCGCGTGGCGAGCACCGCTTGACGCTGCGCCGCCAGTCGCTCGAAGATGTCGGCGACCTGGCGCGGCGTCTTGCCCTGGCAGAAGATCACCTCCGCATGGCCGGTGCGCAGGGCGCGGTGGTGATCGATCGTCGCGCCCTCGATCTGCTCGTAGGGCAGCGACCGCAGACGATCCACCGCCGCCTCGGGCGCCACGCGGCCCGAGGCCACCTCACGCATCAGAGTCTCCAGCGCCCGAGCGTTCATCGTTGACTGGGGTTCCACCACACCGCTCCCTTGTCCGCGATGGCGTCCCGCGCCGCGTGACGAATCTGGTCCATCTCCGCTTCGCTCAGGCGTCTGAACCGCGACCATGAGGCGAAGGCCGCGTCCTGTTCGTTGGGAAAGCTCAGCCCCAGCAGCGTCACGTCCGGATCGAGCGTCAGCGTGTAGTGCAGGCACTGGTCCACGGTCAATCGCGGCAGCGTGGCCTGACCCGACTCGACCCCTCCGGAGCTGAGCTTGCCACGCGGTCGGTCCGAGAGCGGTTGATTGTACCCGCGCGTGTCGCCCAGCAGCTTGCCCGCGCCGAAGGTCTTGAAGCAGATCGTCCCCACGCCGCACCGCTGCGCCAGCGGAAGCACCTGTCGCACGTATCGGTCGTCCACATAAGGCCCCAGCGGGAACATGACCACGTCGCACAGGCCCGAGGGGATCGCTCGCAGCAGCACCTGCGGGTCGTGGCTGGAGATGCCTCGGAAGCGCGCCTTGCCGGCGGTGCTGGCGCGGGACAGCTGCTCCATCGCTCCGCCCGCGGCGGCGGCCTGCGACCAGCCCGTCAACGACGACAATCCGTGCATGACCAACAGGTCCACATGGTCCATCGCCAGACGCTGCAGGCTCTGGTCGAGCTGCGCGCCCACGGGCTGATCGTGGTGGTCGATCTTGGTCACCACGAACATCCGATCACGACAGTGACGCACCGCAGCCCCGACCACGCGCTCACTCAGATCCTCCTCGTACCCGGGCGCGGTGTCGATGAGGTTCAGCCCCGCGTCGATGGCGCGCCGCGCGGTGGCCACGAGCGTGTCGAAGTCGATCTGACGGTCCGCCAGGTCGCCGATGCCCAGGGCGCTGGCCACGAACCCGGTCCGGCCAAGCCCACGCCGGGGCTCAAAAATCACTCGATGGCTCGTCATGCACACCCTCGCTCGAGGCGGCTATTCTACGTCCAAACGGAGCACACGATGCTGTACCGACGCTTTGGCAGAACCAACCTGAACATGCCCCTCTTCAGCTGCGGGGGCATGCGCTATCAGCAGTCCTGGAAGGATGTCCCCCTGAGCGAACTCGACGCCAAGGGACATGCCAACCTCCAAGCCACGATCCGCCGCGCCCTGGACGTGGGCGTCAATCACATCGAGACCGCGCGAGGCTACGGGTCGTCGGAACGCCAGCTCGGATTGATCCTCCCTTCATACCCGCGTGAGAAACTCATCGTCCAGACCAAGATCGGCCCCGAAGACGACCCCCGGAAGTTCACACAGAACTTCGAGGACTCGCTCTCGCGCCTGAAGCTCGATTACGTCGATCTGCTGGCGGTGCACGGTGTCAACGACGACCACACCGCCGAGCAGACGCTGCGTCCGGGCGGGTGCCTGGCGGCGGCGCGGGCCATCCAGAAGCGGGGCCTGGCGCGGCACGTGGGCTTCTCCACGCACGCCCCGTTGCGCGTCATCCTCCGCGCCATCCGCCACGATGCCGACGGGGGCTTCGATTACGTCAATCTCCACTGGTACTGGATCTTTCAGTCGAACTGGCCCGCGGTCCTCGAGGCCACCGCCCGCGACATGGGCGTCTTTATCATCAGCCCCTCGGACAAGGGCGGAAAACTCTACGAGCCGCCCGAGAAGCTGGCGCGACTCACCGCGCCGCTGCACCCGCTGGTGTTCAACGATCTGTTCTGCCTCAGCCACCCGCAGGTGCACACCTTGAGCGTCGGAGCCGCACGCCCGAGCGACTTCGACGAGCACCTCAAGGCGCTGCCGCTGCTGGAGGACGCTCCGCGCGTCCTCGCGCCGATCCTCGATCGTCTGGAGCGCGAATGCTCCGCGTTACCTTCGGAGCTGCGCGATCCCTTGTCGCTGGACCTGCCCGAACCCAGCGACACGCCCGGAGGCCTGAATATCCCCGTGATCCTCTGGCTCCACTCCCTGGCGATGGCCTATGACATGATCGACTACGGCAAGATGCGCTACAACCTCCTGGGCAACGGCGGGCACTGGTTTCCCGGCCAGACCGCGGCGTCGCTCGACACGATCGACCTGGGCGACGTGGCGCAGCGCAGTGGACTGGGCGAGCGACTGGTGCCGCTGCTCCGCGCAGCCCACGCCCAACTCGGCAGCGCGAGCGTCAAACGCCTGAGCCAGTCGTGAACGATGTCGGGCAGGACATTCAGTCCTTGGGCGTGGGCCGGATGGTCCGCGTGGCGTTGTTGTCCATCGGGATGTATAGAAGAACCAAGCCCGCGGGGACGACCGCCAGGGTCGAGATGATAAACAATCCGACGTAGCTTAGGGTGTTCTGGATGATGGCGCTGGCGATGCCCGCCAGGACCGTGCCCAGGGCGCCCAGGCCCGTGAGAATCGCGTAGTGCGTGGTGGGGTATCGATCGCGCTGCGCCACATACATGAGATAGACGATGTACCCTGCAAACCCGAAGCCGAAGCCGAACTGATCCACGAACGCCACCGCTGCCACGGCGAGTTTGGGCGGGTGCGTCGCCGCCGTCCAGACGTATAGCAGATTGGGGAGCGCCATGCTCAGCAGCAGCGGCAGGAACGCCCCGCGCAGGCCACGCTTGCCGATGTACCACCCCCCCGCCAGGCCGCCCAGCAGAATGCCCGGCACGCCCACGAAGCCCACGATCTGCCCTACCGATTCGGTGTCCAGGCCCAGGCCGCCGGCGGTCGGCGCGTCGCGATAAAACAGCGGCGACATCTTCGACACCATGGCTTCGCCCAGCCGATACGTCATCAGGAACAGCACGACCCAGACGAAACCGGACTGACGAACGAAGCTGCCAAACGCCCGCGCCATCTCTGTGCCCCGGTACAGCCGACGCATCCACAACGCCAGTCCCAAAAGGATCGGCGGACAGATCAGCAGCGCTCGCAGGCAGCGCTGCCGCAGCTCCGCCTCCAGCGCCCAGCGCGGCGGGAACTCAAGAAGGATCGATCGCTCGACGAACTCTTGCGTGAGCAGGTCTCCCGCCAGGAGCAGGCTCGACTTGATCAGGTAGTAGATCGCCACGCCCAGGCCCACCGCCAACAGCGCTCGGCCCAGGTCCGCCCCGAGCGTGGCATCGGACGACCGGGGGGCGGTGCTCGAAGCGAAGCGTCGCAGCACGAACAGGTTCCAGAGGAGCCCGAGGAGGTAGACTCCCGCCGCGATTCCCAGGGCAGAGCTCCACGCCTGCGGCGGGTCGAGCTCGATGCGATTGGTCATCCATCCCGCCAACCAGACCACCGCCCCGACGCAGAAGAGACGCCCCAGTCGGTACGCGGTCACCTGCACGCCCGACATGGCCGGCTGCTGGTCTCGAGGGACCGTGGCGAGGTACAAGCCATCCGCGGCGATATCGTGAACCGCGGAGCTGATGGCGATGGCAAAGAGCAGCACGACCAGGACCGCGAGCGGGTCGGACTGCGTGACCGCTGCCGCCTGCGCCAAGAGCAGCACCGCGAGGATCACCTGCGCCACGAGAACCCACAGCCGACGGGTCCAGTTCCACTCGACGATCGGAGCGACGAAGAGCTTGAGCGTCCAGGGCAGCGAGACCAGGCTCGTCCACGTGGCGATGGTGACGTTGTCGTACTTCAGGTCCTTGAGCAGCACGGTGCTGACCTCCTGGGTCAGCGTGACGGGTATCGCCTGCATCGCGTAGAGCACCGGGACGAAGAGCCAGGGCGAAGGTGAAGGGCGCGACGCCAGCCCTGGGGTTGAAGGGTCCATCCGGATGGCGATTCTATCGTCGCGCCCGGACTCGCAAGCGATTGCCGCGACTCACCAATCGAGCGCGGAGACTGCTGCTGGACCGGCTCGCATGTGAGATCACAACCCGATGTAAGCGCAGCCAAGCCGACTTCAAGCTTTCCTGCAACGTGCGCTCATGGAGTCTGCGCGAATCCTGAACAACGCAGCGATACGTTTCGGGGGTGTTCGGAACGTTCCCTACTTCATCTTGGAGAAACCGACTGATGCGTTGCACTCTTCTATCGACTGTCGTTACAACTCTGGCGATGTCAGGCCCGGCGCTCGCGGCTTTGCCCAACGGGGTGGCCTCGGGAGAACTGACCGATCAATCCGTTCTGCTCTGGACGCGCAGCGACACGGCGGGGAGCGTGCAGTTTGAGGTCGCCACGGACGCGGCTTTCACGAACATCGTGGGCAACAGCAACGTGGTGGTCGGCAATCCGCTTCAGCCGGTCAAGTCCTCCTTCGCCGGTCTGATGCCCAACACGACTTACTACTATCGCGCCACCGACGCTGCGGCGGCGCAGACTTCCGGCCAGTTCACGACCGCGGCTGCGGCGGGCACCATGGCGGGCCTTCGCTTTGGCGTCTCGGGCGACTGGCGAGGCGAACTGGCGCCTTACCCCGCGGTCAACAATGTCCCCGGACGCGAGCTGAACTTCTTCGTCGGACTGGGCGATACCGTCTACGCCGACGTCCCCTCGAACGTCAACGGCGGCTCGTCGCAGGCGATGACCCTCGACGAGTACCGCAACAAGCACGACGAGGTCTACCGTCAGACCGGGGGCGTGAACTCCTGGGCGCAGGTCCGAGCCTCGACCGCGTTCTTCGCCACCATCGACGACCACGAAGTGACCAACGACTTCGCCGGCGGCGCCGACCCCGCCAGCGACCCACGCTTCGCCTTCACCACCGAGAGCTACATCAACGAGACCACGCTCTACAACAACGGGCTCGACGCCTTTGAAGAGTACAACCCGATCGACCCACAGACCTACGCCGTCACCGGCGACCCGCTGACGGACGGAAAGGTCAAACTCTTCCGCAGCTTCCGCTTCGGCGACGACGCTCAGTTCATCCTCACCGATGCTCGCTCCTTCCGCGATGAGGGTTTGGCCAACGTCTCCAACCCGCTCGACCCGGTGGACCGGTGGAGGTGGGCAACTTCTACGGCCAAAGCCTGCTGACACCCCGCACCATGCTCGGGGCGGTGCAGCTGCAGGACCTCAAGGACGAGCTGCTCGCGGCGCAGCAGAACGGCGTGACGTGGAAGTTCGTCGCCATTCCCGAGCCGATCCAGAACCTCGGGGCACTCAACGCCTCGGATCGCTACGAGGGCTACGGCTATGAACGCACCGAGCTGCTGAAGTTCATCGACGACAACCACATTCAGAACGTCGTCTTCGTCGCGGCGGACATCCACGGCACGCTCGTGAACAACCTGGGCTACCAGACCCTGGGCATGGGCGGATCGCTCATCACCAAGCCGACTTCCGCCTGGGAGATCACCACCGGCTCGGTCGCTTACGCTGACCCGTTTGGTCAGACGGTGCTCGACCTGGCTGCGGGCATCCCCGTGGGCCCGGGCGTGTCGCTGCTCGACGTCTTCCTCGGTGGCGTCGGAGTGCCGGACCTGGCAAGCTTCTACGCCTTCCTTACCCCGGCCCAGCAGAACGCGGCGCTCGAGGGCCTGATCAATCAGGTGCTCACGCCGCTGGGCTTTAGCCCGGTGGGCCTGGAGGATTCGGGCCTGGACGTCACGCTCCATCAGGGCGACTACACCGCGGTCTTCGGTTTTGGTTGGACCGAATTCGAGATCGATCCGCTGACCAAAGCTCTGACCGTCACCACCTACAGCATCCCCAACTACGACGCCTCGTCACTGCCGAGCGATCCCTCGGCCATCGACCCGACCATCGTCAGCCGATTTACGGTTGGGGCGGTTATTCCTGAGCCGAGCAGCGCTCTGATGCTGCTGCTGGGCGTCGTGGGCCTGACGCTGCGTCCGCGCCGGCGATGAGCACACAGGCTTTGGGCAACCCAGCCTCACGCCAATCGCTCGGGTCATCGCGCTAAGCAGACCACCAAGCTCGACCACAGCACCCCTCTCCTCTCGCCCTACGCCCGCGATGCCCTCGCGGGCTTTTTCGTTTACGGGGCTCGGCAAGTCCCCGCCCGCTCAGCTCCAGAAGCAGCCCGGCGAGGAAATATTGCTCTGCCAATACAGGAATACCCCATGTCCCTGTGGGTCGCAGGATCTGGAAACAAATATACTTCGTTAGAGTACGGCTAGTCCGAAAACCCCTATTGACGAGGCAACTGCAACCATATAAGTTCTTTTTATCAGTTGCCTCGATCAGTAGGCAGCCAATCCTTTCGCGGCTGAGGGTGTGCTTATTCGTGTTGACCCAACGGGCGGCGCCTTGGCGGCGTCGTCAGGCGTTGTTTGAAATCCGAGTTCTCCAGTTCCACCACATAAGGAGCAGCAGATGAGAGCGAGCCAGAAGATCGCCTTGGGGCTTGGTGCGATGGCGGTCGTCGTGCAGGCGCAGATCGCCAGCGCTACGTTTGATTATGTGGGCACGCCCACTCCCGTCTTTCCCGTGGCGGGTCCGCTGATTCCCAGCGTCACGCAGGTGCCGGGCAAGGAGTACGCTTACCTCGTCGGCAGCAACCTCTCCGTGGCAGGCCCTGCGCCTTACGGATTTGACCCCGGCCAGACGCAGCGGTTCGACGGCCTTGGCGGCGATACCGACGGCAGCGACTTCTCGTCGACGGCGAACGTCGACGCCATGGCGGCCGCCACCGACGCCCTGTTCACGGCGGTGATCACCAACACCGCGGCGCTGCTGATCTCGCAGAGCGGCGACATCGCGGACTCTTCCGAGATCCCCATCAAGGTCGAGTCCGTCGCCGGCGGGACCGGGACCTGGGCCACCTGGGCGCAGGTCGATCTCGAGGGCGCGACGTTTGGTGCGCCGCCCGGCCCGATGCCCGGCGAGTTCGAGGGTCTCGAGGTCTGGGGCTCCGACACCACGCCCGATACCGACCGCGTATCGTTCGTGGGCGAGCCGGGCGGCGTCTCGGTCTGGGGCGGTGGCGGCGCCATCCCGCTGGTTACGCAGACGTTCATCCACACCATCCTGACGACCGATCCCGCGTTCGCTCAGGACTTCGGCTCTGGTCCGGTGTTTTGGGACGGCGAAGTTACGGATGTGGACGTGGATGGCCTGATGTACCTGGAGAACCTTCTGCTGGGCGATCCGGACGCGTTCGATCCGGCGCTTGACAGCCTGATCTTCAGCATCCGACCCACGACCACCGGCACGACCTTCAACTTCGACGGCGGAGAGATCATGGTCTGGGCGATAGCGCCAGGCATTGGCATCGCTGGTTACCTGTCGCACGGCGGGCATCTTTGGGACACCGCCTTCGACGTCGCGGGGACGTTCGGCGGGTTGGAGAACATCGACGGCATCGAAGCGGTCTCCTTCATCCCCGAGCCCAGCGCCGGGGTCATCACCGCCCTGGCCTGCATGGCCATGATCACGCGACGCCAACGCACGACGGCGCGGTGATCCGCGACCGCTTGCAGCTTCGATAAGAAATACCACGCCTGGACGCGAAGCCCGCGACGCCCTCGCGGGCTTTTCACTTTGATTCGGGCTTGGGGGCGAGCGACTGGGCGAGCAGTCAGATGCCGCGCGCGGGCACCCCTTCGTGCAGCGTGATCATCGTCGGCCCCGGCAGGCGAACGCTCGCGGCGGCGGGCGGGATAGGCTCGGTGTCGCCCTGATCCTGGGGCGGTTCGTCCCTGGGGGCTTCGCTGGGGTCCGGCGTGGGCCGACCGGCGAACTGCCGTGACTTGCCCTGCAGCGCCGAGATCACCGCGACGTGGCCCACGACGTTGCCCCTGCCGTCGAGCATCGGCGCCCCGCTGGACCCGGGCGCCCAGTCGGTGCTCACATGCAGGCGGTAGGACCTCGCGCCTTCGAGTGTGTGAGGAAGCACGCACAACGCCGGGGATTTCTACGAATATTGACTCCCCTTGGGCTAAGCTGAACGCCTTGGGCTAAGAGCCTTTCCCCTCTCGGATCCAAACCCCAGATAAACTTCGGCCATGAATCTCTCACCGCATCCTCTGCCGTCAGCACTCCACGCGATTGGTCGAACACCACTGATCGAGCTTTCACGCTTCACAGCGCACATGAATCTCCGCGGACGCATCCTGGGCAAGTGCGAGCTGTTCAATCCCGGTTTGTCCAAAAAGGATCGTATCGCACAGCAGATCATCCAGGATGCACTGACGGACGGACGGCTTGAACCGGGGCAGACCGTGGTGGAGTTGACCAGCGGCAACACCGGCACTGGCTTGGCCATCGTTTGCTCCCTCATGGGTCACCCCTTCGTGGCGGTGATGAGCCGAGGCAATTCCCCGGAACGGGCGGCGATGATGCGAGCGTTTGGCGCGGAAGTCGTGCTGGTCGATCAGGCGCCCGGATCGACGCCCGGCCGGGTCAGCGGCGCGGACTTGGAACGGGTCGAGAAGGAAACGCAACGTCTGGTCGAACGGCGCGGCGCCTACCGAGCCGACCAGTTTCACAATCAGGCCGGCTTCCGGGCCCACTTCCTGACGACCGGGCCGGAGATCCTCGAACAGTCCGGCGGACGCATCGACGCGTTCTGCGATTTCGTCGGCACCGGGGGCACCTTCGCCGGCTGCGCCGCGGCGTTCAAGGCCCGTGATCCGGCCGTGCGATGCTACGTCGTCGAACCCGCTGGAGCTGAGGCGCTGGCCGGCCGTCCGGTCACTCGCCCCGGTCATCGCCTGCAGGGCGGCGGTTATTCACTGGCCGCCCTTTCGCTGATCGATCGCCAGCACATCGACGGGTTTTTGAGCGTCGATGACGACGAGGCAATCGACGCGGCCCGCCGACTGGCACGCACCGAGGGCCTGTTGGCGGGATTCAGCAGCGGGGCGAACCTGGCAGCTGCGGCCCAGTTGTTGCGCGGGCCTCACGCAGGTCACACCATCGCTGTGGTGTTGTGCGACAGCGGGATGAAGTACCTCTCGACGGATTTATGGGAATGGGGCCTCTGAAAGATCCAATGGAATCGCCAAGACACGAAGGCGGCGAAGAAACGAAATTGGGTTTGGCCAAACCGTACTCGATATTTTTGGCTCTCATTGATCCCTATGATTCGTGTCTTCATGATCTTCTTAACTTCGCGTGAAACAATGGAGTTTTTCAGAGTCTCCGAATGAGTCATCTCACGAAGCGAGGTGCGCAGCAGGACACCTTTTCGATCGAAGAATGGAGCCGGGGGGAATCGAACCCCCGTCCCGTAACGGTTGGGCAGCCGCCTCTACACGCTTATTCGTTGCTTTGATCTCGACGGCGACGCTGCCAACGACAGCATCGGCGACGCCCAGCCTCACTGATTTTAGCTCCCGGTCGCAGAGGCGGACTTCCGGGTGGCGAGCCTGCTGGTTTTGAGCCCCGCGCCCGTCACAGGCGAACGATCGCGGGACTTGGTCGCACGTTAGGCGGCCAGACGGACGGAGTCATTGCTGAATCCGATCCGCCCAATGACAGGGTTGTCATTGGCATTTGAAACGGTGCACGTTTTTACGAGTCCTCGTGCGCCTCGGCGTGCCACGACTGACCGGACACGTCCGGTCGATACCGATCGGCCCCAGTTGTCAAAGAGCGACCTCGCATTATATCGGGTGAATCAGCGTGATGGTTCCTGATCCGAGCCGGGCTGTCCTCAGCCCGGTGTGTGGGGTCCAGGGTTCAGTGGCATTAAGCGCAAGCAGGTCATCCACGGGTGCGCGGCAACGGGCTTTGGACAGCCCGGCGAGGAAGGTATCAACACTGAACTTGACGATGCGGAACAGCCGATCTACGCTTAAGACCCAATGATTCGCACCGCTGCCCACCTGGCCCTTGGACTGCTGCTTAGCCTTCTTCACGGATAGGGCCGGTTGCCTTTGAGCTGCACGAATCGTCAACCGCCCTGTCCCGCGACAGGGCGGCGTTGTTTTCGTAGGTTCCTGTTCCGGGGGTAGACTGGAGAGTCTCATGAGCACTGGCACGCACCCACCCACGCCCATCCGTATCTTCGACACGACGCTTCGCGACGGAGAGCAATCTCCCGGAGCGACGCTGAATCTTCAGGAGAAGATCGAGATCGCCCGGCAGCTCGACGCCATGGGCGTGGACGTGATCGAGGCGGGGTTTCCCATCACGAGCGTGGGCGACTTCGAGTCGGTGCGGACGATCGCGCACGAGCTGCAGCGGCCGATCGTCGCGGGGCTGGCGCGGTGTGTGCCGCGGGACATCGACCGGGTGGGCGAGGCGCTCAAGGGGTCCAAGCGGAGCCACCGCATTCACGTCTTCTGCGCCACCTCGAAGATCCACCGCGAGCACAAGCTCAAGAAGGCCTTCGAGGAGATCATCCGCATCAGCGTCGAGAGTGTGAAGCAGGCGCGGCAGTACGTGGACGATGTGGAGTTCTCGCCGGAGGACGGCTCGCGCACGGAGCTGAACTATCTCGTGGACATCACCGCGGCGGTGGTCGAGGCGGGGGCGACGACGGTGAACATCCCCGACACGGTGGGCTACGCGGTGCCGGCGGAGTACGGGCACATCTTCAAGTACGTCCGTGAGAAATTGCCCGACATCGACCGCAAGGGAGTTTATCTCTCGGCTCATTGTCACAACGACCTGGGCCTGGCGGTGGCCAACTCGCTGGCGGCGATGGAGAACGGGGCGCGCCAGATCGAGTGCACCATCAACGGCATCGGCGAACGCGCGGGCAACGCCTCGCTCGAAGAGATCATCATGGCGCTGCGCACAAGGGCGGACTACTTCACCCGCTTCAGCACCGCGATCCAGACCCGGCGCATCTATCCCCTGTCGCGCATGGTCTCGCACTTCACCGGGCTTCTGGTGCAGCGGAACAAGGCGGTCGTGGGTGAGAACGCCTTCGCCCACGAGGCGGGCATCCACCAGGACGGCATGCTCAAGCACCGCCACACCTACGAGATCATGGACCCGCGCGAGGTGGGCATTCCCGAGAGCAAACTCGTGCTGGGCAAGCACTCGGGCAGGCACGCCTTCCGCGACCGCATCGTGGCGCTGGGCTACACCCTCAGCGACGCCGAGGTGGACCATGCTTTCGCCGCCTTCAAGACCCTGGCGGACAAGAAGAAGGACGTCTACGACGAGGACATCGAGGCCCTGCTCGACGAGCAGTTGCAGAAGGACCGTCAGCTCTGGGAGCTGGTGCGCTTCCAGGTCAGCAGCGGCACGCACATGATCGCCACCGCCACGGTGACGCTCCGCGACAGCACGGGCCTGGAGAAGCTCGACGCCGCCACCGGCGACGGACCCATCGACGCCCTCTACTCCGCGGTCCAGCGCATCACCGGCGTGAGCGTGACCCTCGAGGACTACCAGACCCGCTCCGTCACCGCGGGCAAGGAAGCGCAGGGCGAGGTGACCGTCGAGGTGCGCCACCGCGAGCAAAAGGTGCGCGGGCGGGGCCTGTCCACCGACGTGCTCGAGGCCGCCGCCAAGGCCTACCTCGCCGCGATCAACCGCATCAAGACCGCTTCCCCGCGACAGGTCGCAGCGACTTCGCCCGATGCTTCAAGCTAACCCCGGATCAGCGTCCGCAACGAGGACGTTTCGGCTACGAAAGCCCGTGGGCGTCCGAATCGTCTGGCCTGAGCGTGATCTTGGGTGCCTGTTCCAGATTCACCGGAAGCTCCAGCCCTCTGCCCTTGCCGGGGTCGAACATGTCGCGGGGCAGGTCGAGCACCGGTTGGATGAATCGTTGCAGATCACCGAGCAGTTGGGGGACGTGGACGCCCATGTAGACCTCGGGCGAAGCGCGAAACTTCTCAACCGCGCTCTTCCAGACGTTCTGCACGCCGCGCGGGTTGCCGCGACGGACGTGCTCGAGCGTCACGGCGCACTGGATCAATCCCTGAATGAAAACCTTCCGGGGGCCGGTGCAGAGATGCCAGAGGTCTTCCCAGGTCTCGTGCGCCTCGAAGAACTCCCCGCCGTTGAACAGCTCCAGCCCCTCGCGGAACAACTGCGCTTCGTCGGGCTCAGTCACTTGGTCTGCCGGTAGAGATCGAGGTAGAACTCCAGCAGTTCCTTGCCGTTCAACTCCCGCGTGCGGGTGTGCTGGAAGCCGACCTTGTCGAACAGGCTCACCGCGGCTGAGTGCTCGAAGCGGGTGTCGAGCACGAGCTTGAGGTAGCCGTGCCATCGGCAGTGGTAGAGACAGGCCTCGAAGAGCTTGTGGGCGATGTTGGTGTGCTGGTAGGCCTTCTCGACGCGGAGGCGGCGGATCTCGGCGGTGTGCCCCTCGTCGCGCATGACGCCGATCATCCCGCGCACTTCGTTGTCCACCAGCGCGACCCAGAAATGGTTGGCGCTGTCCGAGAAGTAGGCCTCCTGCAGGTTCTCGATGTCGGCGCCGGTGTCGTTGTCCGCGATCTGCCCCGCCAGCAGCCCCTGGGTGTAGAGGCGCGACACCGCGGGGTGGTCCACCTGGTTGTAGGTGCGCACCACGAGGTTGGGCAGGTCAACGGGAATCAGCGGATCGTTCATGCCAAAGGCGTTCGGCCACCCCTGATCGACGCCAGTCCCTCATCATATCAAGCCGAGTCCACGACGAAAAACTCAACGCGATCCTGACGAGGGTCAAGCAGCGCCACGGTGTATCGCTCGGCGCGGAACAGGGCGCCGGGATTGATGACCCGCGTGGGGCCGAGCTTCTGATCGAGCTGACGATGGCTGTGCCCGTGGCAAAGATAAGCGGGCTTGTCCGCCAGGGCGCGCTGCATCGCTGTCGTGTCGTCGCCGTGCAGAAACACCAGTTCGCCCCGGCCAGCGATGGCGAGCTTGCCCACCGGATGGTCCACGGTCACGCCCAGGTCCGTGGCGTACTGCCACAGACTCTGTCGGTCCCAATCCGTGTTGCCGAACACCAGGTGCACCGGCAGCGAACCGCCGCCCTTGGCGTCACTCACCAGCAGCGCGTCGATGACCTCGACGCTGCCCACGTCGCCCAGGTGGATCAGCAGTTCAGCGCCAGCGTCCAACAGGCGATGCACGCCTCGGGCGGTGGTCTGTGCCCGTCCGTGGGAGTCCGCCAGCAGTCCGATCCGCAGTGGGTTCATGCATTCCCGCGCATCGTGGACCGATGGTCGAAATCTAGTGTAGGTCCCCGACGATCCATGCGTCAAACCCGCGGCCGGTGCGACTCCGCGGGCCACGGTCAAGGCGGCGACTGGGCGCGCTTGAGCTTGGCCCACTGCACCCAGTCCACACGGGTGTCCTCGCGGATGATCTCGTCGAGCAGTCGATAGACCTCGTCCGTCCGCTCGCCACGACGCACCAGCGCCCGCGCCAGGTTCGCTCGGTAGACGATCGGCTTGGGGTCCAGCGACACCGCCTGACGGTATTGGTCCACCGCGCGGTCGAGTTCGCCCGCCTCTTCAAGCACCAGCCCCAGGTTGTTGCGCGGCTCGGCGTGACGCGGCATGAGCCTCGACGCGTACTCGAACTCCCACGCCGCCTTGTACCAGTCGCGCTGACGATAGAACACTTTCCCCAGGTTGTTGTGCGCCGGGCCGAACTCCACGTCCGCCACCAGCGCCGACTCGAACGCTCGTTGCGCCGCTTCGAGCTCGCCCTTGTCCAGGTGTTCCAGGCCCTGGTTGTTGGCACGCTGAGCGCTGGGCGTGTCGCGACGCGGCTCGGCGCTGACGGTGCGATAGCCCCCGGGCTGCTCCTGCCGCTCGGCGCGACCGGCGCAGGCCGACAGACTCATCGCCAGCGTCAGGCCCATCACCCAACCCAGAGTCGTTGGCTCGTGCATGCTTGTGCTCGGGATCGTCATCGCTCGTTGCTCGCTTTGCCTCGGGGCGAGTAGAGCAGATAGGTTAGCGTCACCTCGGCGTCCCACAACGCGCCGGCCTCATCACCCGCCGGGGCGCGCAGACGCAGGTCACGCACGCTCAGCGCCGACTCGCGCGTCAGACTCACAAGCATCGTCACCAGCGAGGGCAACGCAACGCCACGGAAACTCAGCGCTGTGGGCTTGTCAAGGTAGGGCGAATCGCCCACCCGTCGCGCTGGCTGCGGCGAGACGCTCTGCAACGAAGCCGGGTCCAGGCCCGCCGCCGTTGACGCCTGCTGGATTCGCTGGCCTAGCTCCTGCACCCCCACGTCCTTGGCCCAGGCCACCGTCGGACCCGAACGCAACGACTGGATCTCCCCCACCAGCCGCCGACACGCTGCCAGGTCTTCTTCGCTGCGCGACGCGGCGCCGCGGTGCTCGAACATCACCGCCACGCTCCACGCCACCGCCACCGTCAGCAGCAGCGCCGCCACCGAGGTCCACACGCCCAGGCGCGAGAATCGCTTCATGGCTGCGCCTCCCCCGCGGCGGGCGCCAGCGGCTTGGCGGCGAAGGTGAAGCTCACGCCCCGGTCACGCAGCGCCTGCGTCCGTGGCGGCTCCACCTCGTAGCGACCCGTGTTGCGCAGCGACGCCGCCAATTGCTCCGCGCCGGCGTGGTCGAGCGCCTGACCGTCGAGCCGAATCGTCTGCCCGCTGATCCCCAGGTCCAGGAGCTTGAATCGCAGGTCGGCGGGGAGCGAGCGCAGCACCGTCGCCAGGTGCTCCAGCGCCGAGATGCTCTGCAGCTGGGCGTGGGCGTCGGAGCCCGCGTCGCGGCCGCCCAGCGCCGCCAGTCGCTGCCGCTCGCTGGTGAGCCTGGCCACGATGTTGCCCGGCACGCGCTGCTCGGGGAAAGCAGCCTTGAACAGCTCCACCTGCTCGGCGCGATGCGCCAGGGTCAGTCGGCGGTACTGCTCGCCTCGCCACAGCGAGGCGCCCACGACGCACGCCGCCAGCAGCACCGCCGCGATCGCCAGCGCCGCGGTGGGCCTGCGATAGACCTCGCGCCGCGCCGGCGCCGCCAGGGCGTCCCGCCGTAGATCGATCCAAGGCGTCAGCGAGTCATCGAGCAGCCGCGCCGCCTGCAGGGCCGCGGCCTGCTCCAGCGTCAGGTCGGGAATCTCGATCCTCAGGGCCCGGTCCAAGCCCAGCGGCGCCGTCGGTGCGCCGTTGACGCCCAGGGTCGCCACCGTCAGCGGCGCGGTCAGGTCGCGAGCCGAGGCCTGCAGGTGCGTGCGCACCGCGGCTTGATCGTCCGCCAGCCACCACCATCGCGCGGGCATGTTCCCCTGCATCTGGATCAGGTCGTACTTCGTGGGCGAAGAGGGCGGGTGCCCGCCGGTGGCCAGCAGCACGCCCTGCGCCTGCTCGGACCTTGCCGCGGCGTGGGCGGCCGCCAGCATCGCGGCGGGACAGAGAAACCGCACGTCGATCCCCGCGCCCTGCAGCGCATCGACCAGCTCGCGCAACCGCGACACCTCGGCGCACACGCCCAGCGCGTGGCCCGGCTCGAACTCCACGTAGTCGGCGATCACCTGCTCGGAGGAGATCGGCAGGTGCTCCTCGAGCCGATACGTCATCGCTTTGCGACGCCCGCCGCGATCCAGGTCCCGCGTGGAGATCACCGCCGCCAGGCACCACGACGAGGGCAGCGCCACGACCGTCGGCTGCGCGTCGTAGCCCCACTGCGTCAGCAGTTCCCTGGCTTGCGCCGCCCACGAAGCCAGCGACGGCTCGGCCGGCGCCGGCACGTCGCGCAGCTCCACCTCGCTCTGACGGCACACCGCCACGCGCCAGGTCGGCTCGCCCACGAACACCGTGAAAGCCTGAGGGATCAAGGCTGCGCACCCTCCGGCGGCGCGGGCATCGCCAATGAGTAGTTCACGCTTCCGCTCTGCACCGTCGCCTCACGGTCGCCCACGCTGTGGACGGTATAGTTCTGACCGGCGTGCTCGAATGTTTCGCCCTCGACCGCGACGATCACGCGATTGTCCGGCAACTGAAAGAAGCCTGCGCCGCGACCTTCCTCCACCGCGGTGCCGATGAGCGTGAAGGGCAGCGACGCGGCGGCCGCCGTCTCAACGATCTGCGGCGGCGCGTCCTCGAAGGTCCGCCGAAGTTCCACGCTCGCCAGTTGAGGCAGTTCGTCCATCCACGCCGGCGTGGGCGTCACGCTCGGGGTTTGGTCCTGCGGAGCGAGCGGGTTGGCCTGGCCGGTCGTGGTCGGGGCCGCGGTGGGACTGGCCACCGGGATCGCCACCGCCGCCGCGAGATAGACCACCCCCAGCGCCGCGGCGCACGCGGCGGCGGTGTACAGGACTCGTTTGGTGGATCGCACACTCATGTTCATGGATCACCAACTTAGTTCCGTGCGACGCAGCGGGCCTCGATCCGGGTCGCCCTGCGCCACCGTGAGGCTGTGCCAGCTCCGCTGCGGTCCCCGGGCGACGACCCATAACGCGTGGACCAACGACTTGTCCGTGACGCCTTGATTGAGTCGGAGCAGGTCGTCGGACTCGACCCCGGTGAGCGAGCCGATCAGTTCCGGAAGAGGACGATAGGCGTCCCGACGCACCGCGGCCAACAGCTGGCCCAGGGCGGCGGCCGAGAGCGATCGCTCGAACGCCGCCTGGATCACGCGTGGGCTGGCGCGGCGAAGGTGGATTCGGCCATCGCCCCAGCAGGTGACCAACTCCGCCAGCCCCGGGCTGCCCGGGGTCCCGATGAGCAGGCGCGGGTCGAGCGTCGGGACGATGTCGTGGTAGCTGCGCACGCTCACGCCGGGCGAGGCACCGGTGCCCCCCTGTCGCCCCAGCTCCACCTGCACGTCCGCGTCGCTGAGCAGGTCCGAGGAGCGAAGCAGCCCACGCAGACTCTCGCTGGCCTGGGCGAAATTGCTCTGACCCACCAGAGCGTTGGGATGCAGACGCGCCTGCTCGTCGGTGAGCACGAACAGGAAATCCTGGTCCGCCAGTCGCGTGGCCAATCGCAGCGAGGCCACCGGCGGACGATCGAAACGCCCCGACTCGGCGTCGGCGAAGCCGCCTTCAGCCTGGAGCAGCAGTTCCGGCGCGCGTTCGAGCAGGGTCTGTCCGGCGGTCTGAACCGCCCATCGTCGCTGCAGTTCTTCGATCGAGGACTTGACCGCCAGCGTCCGCGCCGCGCTGCGGCGTGCCAGCGTCGCCAGCGCTGCCCCCGCCAACAGGACCACCGCCAGCGTCAGCAGCAGCGCGAAACCGGGTTGGGCGATGCAGCGGTTCATCCCGCCTCCGTCCAGGTCACGAGCAGGGGCATCTCGCGCAGCACCTGGGGCTGCGCCTCGGTGCGCCATCGGACTCGCCACAGGCGTGGCCGAACCGCGGCGGTCTGCTGGAATGGGTCGGCGGTGTCGCTGCGCGGTCGCGTGGCGGCGGGCGGCTGCCCCAGTTCGCTGGTGATCTCGAAGCTCTGCACGCCCGCGGCGACCAGGTCGCGCTGCACGTTGCGATTGGAGCGAGACTCGAGCCACTCCTGCCTGCGGACGACCCAGCTTCGGCCGTCGAGCGATTCGACGCTGTAGCTGACGCGCACGGGTTGATGGACGCGCTCGCGCCGCTGCGCGTCAAGCCCGCACAGCCCGCGAAGGACGAGCAGGCCCGCGTCGTTCGCCTCGACCTTGTCCGTGTTGCGCAGGTCCTCGCGGAGCAGCAACGCCAACGCTTCGGGCTCGAGCGCTGCGTGGTCCACGCCGGGCGCATTGGACACCGAGGCCAGGCGCACGATCACCGCCATGACCCCCAGCAGCAGCACCGTGGTGAGCACCGAGGCGAGCATCAATTCCAGCAGTGTGAATCCGGCGCGGCGCATGGCTCTACGACCCCCCTTCCCGCTGCGGATCGTCCAGCAGCAGGTCCACCGCCAGAAGCTCGCGGCCCTTGGCGTTGGCGTCGTGGATGCGCAAGCGCAGCGTGCGGACCCCGACGTCTTCGAGTTCCCGGTTCTCCTGCCAGCTCGTCTGCCAGGTCAGCGAGGCGTCGTCGCTGACGGGCCCCGCGGTCTGGACGGGAAATCCCTGCCCCGAGACGGACCAGCGGTGCAGCAGAGCGTCGGCGGCGCGGACGGCGGCGGCCCGACGCTCCGCCAGCGCCAGTTGCCGGGTGTGCCGCGTCTTGGCGACCACCACCGCGGTGAGCACCGAGCCGAGGATCGCGATGGCCGCCACGACCTCAATGAGGGTCAGGCCGGCCTGTCGCCAGCAGCGCCATGATGCGGTATGCATGGTCTTCATCGTCGAGGGTCACGGTCTGCCCGGAAAGCCCGTTGAACACGATCCAGCGGGAGGATTGCGACTGCGTCAGTCTCAGGGCGAAGCTCTCGCTGCGACCGGCGGTGGAGTAGGCCACGTCCACCGCGCCCCCGTCGGTGGCGGTCACCGGATCGCGCGGCTGAAGGACGCGGTCCACACGAACGCTCGGGGGCAGCCGAACCGCGTGCGCCATGGCCTGGTCTGCCTTGTCGGGCGACACGATGCGACGCAGGGTCTGCGCATGGAGGTCAATGCGGAGCGTGCAGGGTCGGCCCAGGCGCTGAGCGGCCAGGCGGGTCATGCGGTCGGCGTGGACCACGCGGTCCAGCACGTCCCGGGTCGAGGCGGCGCGGGTGTCCGCTGCCAGCGACCAGGCCGCGGCCCCGGCGAGGATGCCCATGATGGCGCAGACCGCCATGACCTCGATGAGCGTGAACCCGCGTCGGATCACGGCTGGTCCGCCTTGGGCGCATCGCCCAGCTGCCAGGAGTAGATGTCGGCGTCGATGCCTTCGCCGCCGGGCCGACCGTCCGCCCCGAGCGTGAAGACCTCGAAGGGTTCGTCCTGACCGGGGCTGTTGTACTCGTAGGCTCGGCCCCAGGGGTCGAGCTTGTTCTTCAGCGGCAGCTTGTCCAGCCCCTCCTCGTTGGTCGGGTAGCGGCTGGTGGTGAGGTAGTTGGCCTCGATGGCGTCGACGATCGTGGCGATGTCCGACCTGGCGCGGTTGCCCTTGGCGGTGTCCATGTACCCGCCCACGCGCAGCGCCACCGCGCCGGCGAGCAGCCCGATGATCACCACCACCACCATCACCTCGATGAGCGAAAAACCACGACGCTGGCGCGGGAGTGTTCCGGGGAACGTGCCGGGTCGGTCGGTGTCACAGGACATTGCCTGCCTCCAGGATCGGAAGGATGGTGGCGAAGGCGATGAACCCGACGGTGATCGCCAGGAAGATCATCATCATCGGTTCGAGCAGCGCGGTGAGGCGGTCGGAGGCGACCTCGACCTGCGTGTCGTAGTCCTGCGCCAGGTTTTCGAGCATCTGTTCGAGTCGCCCCGAGGCCTGTCCCACCGCGAAGACCTGCACGACCAGCGGCGGGAAGGCGTCGGTCTTCTCCAGGGCCGCGGCGATGTCGTGACCGGCGTAGACCGCCTGCTCGCAGGCCTCCAGCGCCCCACGCAGCACGCGATTGCCCACCGTGCGCTGCGCGATGCGCACCGCCTTGACGAAGGGCACGTCGCTCTTGAGCAGCGTGGCCATGACCATCGACATGCGCGCGATGGCCTGCTTGCGGATCAGCTCGCCCAGCAGAGGCAGACGCAACAGGCCCCGGTCCACCGCGTGGCCGCCCTTCTCGCTGCGGAGGATGAAGCCCAGCGCCGCCGCCAGCGCACCGACCGCCAGCAGGATCAGCCACCAGCCGTGGATCAGCGCGTCGCTGACGTGCTTGACCATCCTCGTGGCCAGGGGCAGTTCCTTGCCCGTCTCGAGCAGCACGGTGAGCAGTCCGGGCACGACGTAGGTCATAAGGAAGACGCTCACCGCCAGCGCCACGCACAGGACGATGCAGGGGTAGATCATGGCGGACACCACGCGGTTCTTCAGGCCGGCGCTGCGGCGTCGGAAGGCGACCAGCCGCTCCATCGCGGTGTCCAGCGTGCCGGCGTTCTGGCCCACCTCCACGATGTTCAGGCACAGCGCGTCGAAGAGCGCCGGCTGCTGCTCCATCGCCTGCGCCAGGCTTCCGCCGCTGGCCACGTGGTCGCGCAGCAGCAGGATCGCCTGTTGGAATCGCCCCTTGTGCTGCCGGGCGATCGTCTCGAGCGCTTCGAGCAGCGGGATGCCCGCCGCCAGCAGCGTGGACATCTCCTGGAAGAGCGAGGTGACCTCGGCGGAGTGACGGGAGACGAGGTATCGGCCCAGGGCGCTCTGGCGCGACCTGGGCCGGGTCTCGACCATCTCGCGCACGGTCAGGCCTCGGGCGCGGAGCTGGTCGCGCGCCTGACGGGGCGAGTCGGCGGTGACCACGCCACGGATCGGCGCAGCGACGGACCCGCCCCCGCTTCCGGCGCTGGCGGTGTAGGAGTAGACTGCCATCAGAAGGCGGCCCTCATCGAGACGCGCAGGACCTCTTCGAGCGTGGTCTGACCCAGCGCCACCTTGGCCAGCCCGTCTTCGCCCAGGCTGCGCATGCCCGCGTCCCTGGCGGCGGCGTTGATCTGCGAAGCGGTGGCGCGCTCCTGCACCAGGGCGCGGATGGCGTCGTCCACGGTGAGCAGCTCGAAGCAGCCGGCGCGGCCGTGGTACCCGGTCTTGCGGCAGGCCTCGCAGCCCCGGCCCTTGCGGAAGCGCGCCCGCTCCTGGGCCGTGGGCGCGTAACGCAGCATCGCCAGCTCGTGCGCGTCGGGCGTGAACGGCGCGGCGCAGGCGGAGCAGACCCGACGCACCAGACGCTGCGCCAGCACGCCCACGAGCGAGCTGCCGATGAGGTACGGCTCGATGCCCAGGTCCATCAGTCGCGTCACGGCGCTGGCGGCGTCGTTGGTGTGCAGGGTGCTGAAGACCAGGTGCCCGGTGAGCGCCGCTTGGATGGCCATCACCGCGGTCTCACGGTCGCGGATCTCGCCGATCATCACGATGTCAGGGTCCTGACGCAGCACGCTGCGCAGCCCGCTGGCGAAGGTCATGCCCTTCTTCTCGGAGATCTGGATCTGGCTGATGCCCGGGAGCTGGTACTCGATGGGGTCCTCGAGCGTGATGACGTTGCGCTGCTTGGAGTCGATCTGTCCCAGGGCGGCGTAGAGGGTGGTGCTCTTGCCCGAGCCGGTGGGTCCGGTGACGAGGATCAACCCGTGCTCCACGCCGATGAGCTGCGAGAAGCGCGACAGCGCCCGTTCGTCCATGCCCAGGTCGCCCAGGGTGTAGAGGCGCACGCTCTTGTCGAGCAGTCGGATGACCACGCGCTCGCCGTGGCTCGAGGGCACGGTCGAGAGTCGCAGGTCGATGTCACGGTCGCCCACGCGGACGCTGGTGCGGCCGTCCTGCGGCAGACGCTTCTCGGCGATGTTCATCCGCGCCATGACCTTGATGCGGCTGACGACTTCCTCCTGCACCGGCTTGGGCAGGTCGAACACGTCAAAGAGCACTCCGTCGATCCTCAGACGCACCACCAGGCGGTCCTCGTAGGGCTGGACGTGGATGTCCGAGGCCTGCTGCTGCACCGCCTCGAAGAGGATGAGGTTCACGAGCTTGATGACCGGGGCGCGGTCGGCCACGCTCAGCAGGTCCTCGCGCTGCGTCAGGTCCTTGACCTGCTCCATGACCGAGCCACGGTCGAGCTTCTCGACGAACTCGGCGGCGGCGCCGGTCTGCTGACCGTAGGCCTGGTTGACCGCGGCGTTGAGCTGGTCGGGGTCGGCGGACAGCGGCTGGAGGGCGCAGGCGAGCCAGCGGCGGAGCACGTCTTGCGTGGACAGGTCCGAGACGTCCGCCATGGCCACACGCATCGGGCCCTGCTCCGTCGCCAGGCCCAGCACGCGGCGGGCGCGGGCGAACTCGATGGGCACACGCTTGACGAAACTGGCCGAGGGCTGAGCGCGGCGGAGGTCCACGACGCTGGGCGTCGGGGCGTCGTCCAAATCTCCAAGCGGCGATTCGGTCGCGGCGTAGGCGGTGGTCATGGCTTCCTCTCCCAAGGTCCGACCCTTGCCCGCGGTCAACGGATCTCCGCGGGTTCGCTCCGGGGCAGTTCGTCCGACACGTCGGCGTCACGCGCCGCGGTCCCGCTCACCACTTTCAGATCGCGGAACTGGTCGTCACGAAGGATCACGGCGCGGATGAACACAAACAGCGTCGTCTGCTGCTTCTCCGTGCTGCGGCTGGAGAAGAGGTACTCCACCAGCGGGATGCGACCCAGCAGCGGGATGCGGTCCACGGTCTCATTGATGTTCTCTCGCGTCAGCCCGCCGACCACGATGGTGTACCCGTCGGGGATGGTCGCTTCGCTCACCAGCGAGTTGGTCTGCCGGGTCGGGGGCAGGTTCTCGCTGGAGGAGCCCTCGACGAAGCTGCTGAGATTGACCTCGTACTTGAGGTTGAGGTAGTCGCCCTGGCTGATCTGCGGGGTGACGGTGATGGTGGTTCCCGCGGAGGCGAACCCGCCCAGGCTGGTGGTGGCCACCGTGTTCGAGGCGTTGACCGAGGCGAAGGGCTCTTCGGTCTCGCTCTCCAGGACACCCTGGGCATTGTCGTTGACCAGGACGCTGGGCCGGGATACGA
Organism: uncultured Phycisphaera sp.; assembly: GCA_964496285.1. Classification (GTDB taxonomy): domain Bacteria; phylum Planctomycetota; class Phycisphaerae; order Phycisphaerales; family Phycisphaeraceae; genus CAZBXW01. The sequence continues at coordinate 19,581 of CAZBXW010000016.1, read as the reverse complement.
CGCGCACGCGCGAGTCGGACTCCAGGGCGCGGATGACGAACTCGACCACGTCGGCGTTGAGCAGCGCGCCGGTGAACCCGGTGCCTGGGGAGAGCGTCAGGTCGCCGGGGGTCGAGTCCTCGGTGGTCAAGCCGAACTGCGTGAAGTTCAGCAGCGTGCCGTTGTTGGCCTCGTCGCTGCCGTGGATCTCCACGCCGAGCTTAAAGTCGTTGGTGGTGTCGATGGCGACGATGGTGGCCTCGATGAGCACCTGAGGCCTGCGGACGTCCAGGCGTTTGATCAGTCGCTCGTAGACCTCGTGCATCGAGGGCCGGGCGATGACGATCAGGGTGTTGGTCGGTTCGTCGGCCATGATGCGTGCGTCGCGCAGGCGCACCGCACCGCGGCGGCGCTCCGAAGCGTCGTCCGAGCCGTCCCCTGCACCGGGCGGGGCGTTGATCTGATCGCCGGTGGGCCCCTGCAGGACCAGGCCGTCCTGCGAGCCCTCGTCTCCGCCCCGCTGCGGCTGGCTCGCCTGGGCCACCACGCCGTCGATGCTCAGGCCCGAGAGCCCCTCCTCGCCCTCGATGCCGCGGAGGGTTTCGAGCACTTCAGGAGCGCGGGCGTTCTCCAGCCGGTAGAAACGCACCGGGCTTTGCGTCTCGGACTGCGGCTTGTCCAACGCGTCGGCGAGCATGCGCACCTGCTCGTGAATCTCCGAGGTGGCGCTGACGAGCAGGAGGTTCGACTCACGCTCCACGACCGAGCGGTAGATGCGGTCCGCGGCGCCCGCCCCGAGCAGGGCACGCATGTTGCGGTCCAGTTGCGAGGGCGAAGCCGTGCGGAGCGAGTAGGCGCGCGTCTCCAGGCCCAGCGGCACGTCGATCGTCTCCAGAAGCTGCTGGGCCTCGTTCACCGGGCCGTCCTGCCCCATGAGCACCATCTGGCTCGTTCGAGTCTCGGGCACAACGACGACGCCCGACGCGGCGGGGTCCGCCGGTCCGCCGCGTAACCGCGCCTGCGCCGTGAGCAGTTGCGTGAGCCGCTGTTCCGCCGCGGTGATCTCCATGTGCTTGACCGGCACGAAGCGCACCGCCACCGGCTTGCCAGGCTGGTCCACCGTCGCCAGCAGGGCGTCCAGTCGCGCCATATTCGAGGCGAAGTCGGTGAGGATCAGCGTCCCCTGGTCCTGCAGCGGGATAACGTTGGCGGAGGGGCCCGAAAGGAACGGCCCGATCACCTCCATCGCTCGCTGCGTCCCGACGTGACGCAGACGCAGCACCCGCGTGATCGCCAGCGTGGGCGAGCCGGCCTGCTCGGGCGTGAGCACCTGATCCGGGCCCAGCGATCGCGATGTGAGCTGCGGTGATTGCTCCACACGGATGACGTTGGGCACCTCCGTGGGCGAGAGCGTCAGACCCTTCATCCGCAGCGCACTCTCCACCAGCGTCATCAGCGACGAAGCGGGGATCGGCTGATTGGCACGGATCGTCACCCGTCGCCCCGAAATCTGCTCGTCGAAGATGAAGTTGATCCCGTTGCGCTTGCCCACGTAGTCGATGAGCACCTGCAGGTCCACGTTCTCCGGGAAGTTGAGCGTGACCATCTCCTCCCCCCCGGAACCACCCCCGGAACCACCCCCGGAAGCACCGCCGGAGGCGCTCGCGGTTGGAGCGGCAGCGGGGTCTGGCACAGCCGTATCCTGCGCTATGAGAACCCCGGGCAGCACGGCGGCGGCCAAGGTCAGACTGAGGATAGTCCGTCGCGTGCTCATAGTTCTCTTAGCGGTTCTTGGAGATGCGCTCGACCTGATCAAGGTAGGTCTGGACGTTGTCTCGCGGTCGAAGCTGCTGAGCGCTGCGGAGCAGCGGCAACGCCGAGGCGTACTGCCCCTGCGAGACGAGCAGCTGGGCGTGGCGCACCTTGGCGTCGGCCTCGTGGGCCTCGATCTTCGCGGCGCGCTCGTAGTAGAAGATCGCCTTGGCAGCGTCGTTGCTGCGTGCGGCGCGCTGGCCCAGCAGGATCAACGCTTCGCCGTCGAGCGGGTCGAGCTCGACGATCTCCTCCAGCACGCTGGCCTCCTCGTCGCTCTGACCCGTGGCCACCGCCAGGCGGGCGCGGAGCTTGAGCAGGTCCTTGCGGGTGTTGGTCTCCAGGCGGTCGGCATAGACCTCGCCCACGCGCTGCACCAGACGGTTGGCCTGCTCCAGTTCGCCTCGCGAGGTGAGCACCTTGGCGGCGCGGATGGCACGGTCCGGGCTGCCCTGGGGGTCTTTGTCGATGGCGCGCAGGTAGGTGTTGACCGCCAGCTCGTAGAGCTCGGAGTTGACGTAGATGTCCGCCAGGATGTTCAGGCTCTCGAGCGTGCTCTTGCCCATGCGGTCGACGATCTCGTAGTTCTCCGCGGCGCGGGCGGGCTGGTTCATGCCCAGGAAGGCGTTGGCCTGCAGGAGCCAGAGGTCGGCGCGGTCGGGCGTCTGGGCGATCATCTGCTTGCAGATGGCCGAGGCCTCGGCGAAGCGCTCCTGCTTGAAGAACGTCCGCAGCAGTCCCATCTTCCAGTCCGCGGTCTTGGCGTCCAGGAGCATCGCCATGCGGTAGGCCGACTCGGCGGAGAGGTGGTTCTCCAGCGTGGAGTAGGAGAACCCCAGCAATCCAAAGAGCACCGCGTCGCCGCCGCCGAGCTCCACCACGCGGGTGATGGCAGCCACCGCCTGCTCGTGCTTGTTCTGCCGGACGTAGATCAGCGCCAGGTTGCGCCAGGCCCTGCGGAACTGGGGGTACTTCTTGACCGCCACCTCGTAAGCCGCGGCCGCCTGGTCGTACTGCTCGCGTTGGAAGTGGATGTTCGCCAGCGTGAAATCGAAGACGGCGCTGGCGGCGTCGTTGAGGTTCTTCTGGATCAGCGTCACCGCCTCGTCCATCTTGTTGCCGCTGATCAGCTCCAGGACCTTGAGCATGCGTTTGCGCTCGTCCTCGGTGATCTTCGGTTCGATGTCGGTGGCGGCGATGTAGCTCTGGGTGAACTCGCGCTGGAAGGCCGGGTCGTTCCAGATCGCCAGGAGCTCGGGCGAGAGGTCCTGCGCCGCCGCGGGCGTGGCCAGACCCCACGACAGCGAGGCCAGCAGAAGGGCATGCACAACAGCAATGCGTGCGAAACAGGGTCTCATGGTCAGCTTCCCTTGGGGATGGTGATGGGCACGCGCATCCGGAAACGAACCGCCTGACCGTTGCGCTTGCCGGGCTCGAACTTCCACTGCTTGACCGCCGAGAGCGCCGGGGCGTCGAACACCGGGTCGGTGGACTTCTGCACCGAGGGGCTGTCCACGCGTCCGCGTTCGTCGACGATAAAGATGACGTAGACCGTGCCGGGCGCCTTGCGGCGCATGGCGTCGGTGATGTTGGGGCTGGGCTGGTAGAGCACGCGCGGGCGCTGGTCGAGGTCCGCCAGCGAAAACAAGGCGTCGGCCTGGTCGCCCTGCGCCTCAGCGGTGGTGGGCAGCTTGACCGCGAAATCGCCGGCGAACCAGCCCTCGCCCACCGTGGGGTTCAGCGCCATCTCCAACTGCGACAGGTCCAGTGGTTCGGACTCCTCCGCCAGCTTCGGGGGCTCCTCCTCGGTCTTTTCTTCTTTTTTCTCCTCCTCCGGCTCGGGCGGGGGCGGCGGCGGGGGCGTGTCGGCGGTCTCCACCGCCTGCAGCGCCAGGGCGTCGTCGCTGGTCTGCGCGATGGTCTGCATCAACGGCAGCACCAGGAAGAGCAACAGCGTGAGCGCCACCGAACCCACGAGCACGAACAACACGTGGGCGATCTTGCGCAGGATGTTGGAGAAGGGCTTCATACAGGTTCACTTCGTGGACAAGGGCCTTCCCAGGCTCACCTTCGCGGCGCCCGCCAGACGCGCTTCGTCCATCACGCGGACGAGCAGTCCCGCCGGGGCTTCGATCTCCGACTGAAGGATCACCGGCGTCTGGTCGTCACGCAGGCGGTTCTTCACCAGCGTGCGCACGCCGTTGATCCCGATCTTGAGGTTCGCGTCGTCGGTCACGTCCCCGTTGGCGTGCAGCCGCAGCGTGATGGGCTTGTTCTCGATCAACTGATTCATGGGCGGGGCGGCCTGCGGCTTATCGACCTCGATGCCCGACTCCTCGATAAAGGTGGTCGTGACGATGAAGAAGATCAGCAGGATAAAGACGCAGTCGATCATCGGCGACATATCGATGCCGCCCTCGTTGCCTTCGTCGCTGCTTCCGGATCGGAATCGGGACATACGCGGGTCCTTGCGGTCTAGGTTCGTCCGATGCGCGTGGCGATGCTGACCTTCTCAGCGCCGGCGAGCTTGGCTTCGTCCACGATGCGCACCAGCACGCCCGAGTGCGCCATGTTGTCGCTCTGGATGATCACGGGCAACTGCTCCTTGGCGATCAACCGCTTGACCAGAGGCTGGACACCGGCCACGCCGATCTCCTTGCCCCCGTAGACCACCTCGCCCTTGCTGGTCAGGGCGATGAGGATGCTGTTCTTCTCGAGCCTGCGCGCCGAGGCCGCCGGCGGTCGCTCCACGTCCACGCCGGTCTCCTCCACGAACGTGGTGGTGACGATGAAGAAGATCAACAGAATGAAGACGCAGTCGATCATGGGTGACATGTCGATGCCGCCTTCACCGCCGCTGTCCTCTTCGCTGTTGCGAAACCGTCCCATCAAGGAACTCCTGGGGTGCTGATCGCATGGGCTTGGGCTTTAACTTAGCCCCGTATTGTCACCGGTGCGTGTTAGCGTTTGGTTCAGAAAGCGTCATGCCGCTACCGTGGACTGGGCCGCAGCATGTTTCTCGGATGACTGTTTTAACTCTCGATATAGAAACTGAGTACAAACGGTCTCCAGGTGTGAAAGAAAGGCCTTGTAACGGTCAAACTTGCGTGATAGCTGGTACTGAAAGAAAAGCCCCGGCAGAGCGACCACCAGGCCCGTTTCGGTGGTGATCAGAGCCTCGGAGATGCCCTTGGCGATCAGGCCCATGGTCTTCTCACCGCCGGACCCGCTGGCCAAGGCCTGGAAGGTCACGAGCATGCCCGTCACGGTGCCCAGCAGTCCCAGCAGCGGAGCGATGCTGATGCAGACGCGCATGACGCGCAGGTCGCGCTCGAAGGGGGCGATCTCGGTGGCGCGAAGCTCGGTGAAGGCGCTGGACATATCGCTCAGGGTGCGATTGCCCATGACGAAATGGATCAGCTCACCGATGGCGCCGCGCCGCTGCTGCGGCTCGAGGATCCATCGCCGCCAGGTCTTCTCGGAGATGAAGGTGAACCCCTTGAAAGTCAGGCGGAAGTAGATGCTCAGCCCGAAGCCGAACATGATCATCGCCGTCAGCGCGATGAAGATCATGCTCCAGCCGCCGGCGATCCAGACCGCCACCGCCTGTTTCCACAGAGCGTCAAGTCGCTCAGCAAGACGAGCCAAATCCATGGGGGGTGTTCTCCCTGCCGGTTCAGGCAGCCTTCTCCGCCGCGGGGATGCGGCTCTTGGCCAACTGGTTCAGGAACGCCACCGCGGTCTTCTCCATGTGGTCCAGCACGCTGCGCGCTTTGCGTGAGAGCAGGGAGTAGATCAACAGAGACGGGATCGCCACGTACAAGCCAAACTCCGTGGTGATGAGCGCTTCGGAGATGCCGCTGGAGAGGGTCTTGACGTCGCCGGTGCCGAATACGGTCATGAGCGAGAAAGTGTTCATGATGCCAGTGACGGTGCCCAGCAGCCCCAGCAGCGGCGCCGCCGAGGAGGTGATGGCAATGAAGGGAAGCCAGCGATAGAGCTTGAGTCGGGTGGTCATCACGGTCTCGAACATGACCTCCTCGATGAGCTCGTTGGGTTCGGTGATGTGTTCCATGCCCGCGGCGAGCATCCTGCCGGTGGGCCCGGGCATGGCGTGAACGATCTTGGCGGCGGCGGCGTGATCGCGCTTGGCGATGGCGCTCAGCAGTGATTTGATCCTCGAATGCGAGGGCGTTCGCACCAGCGAGATCGTCAGCCACTTGATCAACGCCACCAGCAGCGCCGCTCCCGCGATCCCGAAGATGGGGATCATGACCGGGCCGCCCTTCTTGACGTGCTCGAGCAGCGTCTCCTGGATGGCCTCGACCTTGTGAGCGCTGCCCAGGGTGGGGTCGAGCGGGAAAGCGCCGCTGCCGGTGCTCACCAGCGAGGCGGCTGCCTGAACGTCCGCGGGGTCCTGGAACGGGACGATGGTCGGTTCGAGCGAGCCGAGCCTCTGTTCCGCGGTGCCCACGCTCGACCCGTCGGTCGCCGCGAAGATCGCCGCGGGGCCCAGCACGATGAAGGAGCCGTTCTTCACCAGCCCCTCCGCGTCCACGGCGGTTCCGTCAAAGCGAGCGCCGCCGGCGTAGTCCGCCAGACGATCCAGCGAGGCCTCGACCAGTTTCGCCTGCGCCTTGAAGACCTCCTGTCGGCTTAGGCCGCTGTTCTCCACCGCGAGCTTGGCGGCCTCGATCGGGGCGCGGAATCGCTGCAGCTCAGCGATGTGCAGCCGCGACTCGAACCCGCGGATGTACTCGTTGAACAAGTTGGCGAGGTAGGCGGTTTCGTCCTGCCGGGCCTTGATCTCGGTGCGCAGCGTGTTGAGGTCCAGCGTCCTGCTGTCGAGCAGTCGGGTGACCTGCTGGAATTCCTGCCTGGCCTTGACGAGATCCGCCTCCAGCTCGCTGAGCTTGCGATTGAGCGGGATGTTCTCCTGGGCGATCTTCTGGCGCAGGTCCGACAGCTCGCGAACGCTCTCTTCGAGCTGCCGCGCCACGTCCTTGGCGGCGCCGTCGAAGGTCGAGACGCCGGCGTCCGCAGCCGCCGGCGGCGCTGTCGTCGCCGGCTCCTGAGCCTGCTCCTGCGCCTGCAGCGCCGCAGTCATGCCAGCGCTAAGGAGCAACATAGTCACGATCGAATGTCGGATGGCTTTCATGTTCGGTGTCCCCTCTTCTTACTTGGATTCCAGAGGCATCTGCACGAAGGAAGCGACCTTCTCGTTCTTGAGCACCGCGATGGCGTCCGAGACGCGCGGCGCGATATCGTTGGCGGGGGTCCAGGTCCAGCCCTCGGACGTGGGCCTGCCCACGCCCGCCACGCGGCCGCCGGCGCCGACGTAGTACCCTTGTCCCACGCCCAGGTAGAGCGCCGTCACCTCGGCCGAGGTGCCGTCGGGCAGCGAGCGCACCTCGCTGGTGAGCGTCAACTCACGGTTGAACTTGTTCACCTCGTTGAGGATGCCCACCACGTTCTGGAAGCGCTCCGAGAGCGAGAGCTTGGTGGTCGCCGCGTCCGCGGGCAGTCGCTGGGACAGCGGCTTGACCCGGTCCCGGATCGGGTCGGGCAGGCTCGGGAGCATCTTGCCCACGCGCTGCTCCAGCGCCCCGATGATCGCCGCCAGCTCGCCCGAAGCGCTCTTGAGCTTCTCGTTCTCGTCCATCAGCTCCTGTCGCTTCTTGTCCGCTTCGCCCACGCTCGACTGCGTCTGGGTGATCTTCTCACGCAGCGAGTCGATCTCCCGCTGCACCAGCGCCAGGCGCTCCTTGAGCATCTCCTGGCCCAGGGCCCAGTCCTGCCGCTCCTTGGAGATGACGCGGCGCGTCTCGACCCACTTCTCGAGCTGGTCGCGGGTGTCGCTGATGCTCGGGCCGCTCTCCTGCGCCACGCCGACCGACGCCGGCAGCAGCGCCACTGCGAATAGGACTCGTTGCATTGCGATTCGTTTCATCGAGGGATGCTCCTGGTGCGGATGCGTGGTGAATCTTTGTCACTAGAACTCGAACTCGGCGGTGAAACTCAGAGACAGGTCGATGCCCCGGGTGAAGGAGCTCCTGACCGCCTCCTGGTCCTGGTACCGGAAGACCTCTTGGATCTCCGGGTTGGTGAGGTTCTTGGCCTGGAACTTGAGCTTGAACCACTTGCCGAGCTTCTGCGTCACGCTGAGGTTGAGCGTGCCATACTCGGTCTCGTAGATGTCGGTGAAGAAGCTTCCACCGAAGGCCGAGCCGGCGATGAGCGTGTCGCCGCGCACGGTGTAGAAAACGGCAAGCTCGGTGCCGGTAGGCTCGAAATTGTAGATGCCAAAGAGGTTGTACAGGAACTCGGGAGCGCCGGTGGCGTCGCGCGTGGTCGGGGCATCCCTGCCGACGTCCAGGAAGCGCTGTCGCTCATCCGCGGAGAGCGTGACTTGCGAGTCGATGAGCGTGGCGTTGGCGCCCAGCGTCAGGCCTGTGAGGCGCTCCCAGAGCACGCCCAAGTCCTGCCGGGCTTCGACCTCCACACCGCTGATGAGCCCCTCGGGAAAGTTGACGGGGATGAAGAAGCTAGTGACCGAGTTGCTCGTCTGAGTGATCTCGATGGGATTGCGGATGGCCTTGTAGAAGTACGAGACGGAGTAGAGCGAGCCCTCCGTGGGGCGGTAGTCCAGACGAAGGTCGTAGTTCTTCAGGGACGCCAGCTTCAGACTCGGGTTGCCCACGAAGATATCGCCGCCGAGGAACTCCTGCTGAACCACGGGGGTCAGTTCGCGGAAGGTCGGACGAGCGACGGTCTCGGAGTAGGCGCCGCGCAGGGTGAGCTTCTCGAAGAGGTCATACTCGAATGCGAAGGCGGGCAGCCGATCGCTCTGCTCCAGGTCCACGTCCACACCGTCCGCGACCCGGGTCGGATCGCTTTGATCGCGGACGCTCACGGGTAAGAAATCGGGCGCAGGGAAAAAAATCAGCTGCGAGTTGATGGTGCCGTCGGGCAGTCGATCAGGATCGACGACGGTGGAGATCGCCGTGTTCTCGTAGCGGATGCCGCCGATGAGCTTGAAGTACTCGGTCAGCGGCATGTCGATCATCCAGTAGACCGCATCGACATTGAACTGACCCGAGTAGTCCACGTCGATGGTGTTCTCCTGGAGGTAGTGCACCTCGTTGGGATACACGGCGCTCCAGAAGTCGTCGAACGGCGCGGTGTACTGCCCCTCGCTGTTCTGGTTGTTAAAACTCTCGAGCCCAAAGTCACGATTCACCTCGTCGTTGAAGACGCCGAACTTGATGAACCCCTTGGTGTCGGTCCACTGCAGGAAGGGCAGCTTCAGATTGACTTGGTATTGGTTGCTCACTTCCTCGATCTCTCGGAAGGTGCGTTGCAGGTTGCCGTTCGATCCGGAACTGCTCTGCGGCGGCAGGTGAATGCCCGTGGTGGCGTCGATCGGAAACCAGATGCTCTCGAAGAATCGCTTGTCAGGCTCCAGAAGCGTGGCCTCGCTCCGGGCGAACTTCCAATCGATCTCGGGGTTGACCGGGCGAATCCAGGTGTCGCCCTCGTCGCTGAAGAAGGGCAACTCGTGCCGCCCGATCAGTTGCAGCGTCTGCGTGGTGCGCTCGGTGTACTCGAGCGTCTCCCGTCGCCGATAAGGCGAGGCCAGAAAATCACTGAACCCCGGCGAGCTCGGGTCGTTCGGATCGAACCCGGGGAAAACCAGACTCTTGCCGCGGGTGTTCTCCTCCAGGGTGGCCACGTCCTCGCTGGTGCGGGTGTACAGATAGTTGACGCTCAGGTCGTGGTACTGGCTCTCGAGCCCGATCGCGCCAAGGGAACCCCACTGCACCTGATGACTGCCCTGCGTGATGTCAAAAATAGCGGTATTGCCCTCGCTCTGACCGGACTGCAGATCCCGGACTCCCCCGCGTTCCAGGGGAGTGCCCGGCTGCGAAAAACTGACCTGATATTCCTCGTCCAAGCCGTCGTCGTAGTACGAGGCCTCCTGCTCGTAGAAAAAGCTCCCCAGCCCGCCGATGCGTACGCCGTTGTCGAACTCGTGGGTCAGTCCCAGCGTCAAGCCGTACTTGTAGTCGATCGGCGCATCCCCCCTGCTCACGCCCACCGCCGACCCGTACAGACCATCGTTGGGGCTTCCGGGGTTCTCGTCGTCGCGCGGGAAGGACCACTTCGAGTCGATCTGACGATTGTCTCCCTGATTGAACCCCAGGTACGTCACGCCCCCGCCCTTGTAGGTCAGGAAATCGTCGCGGGTGCCGACGTTGGTGTTGTACCCGATGGAGCTGGAGAACTGGATGAAGTTCTTCTCCGGCACCCCCTTGAGCACGACATTCACCGCGCCGCCCGAGGCGTCGCCCTGCTGGTCGGGCGTGAAGGTCTTGGTCACCTGGACGCTCTCGATCACCGCGGCGGGAAACTGGTCGAGCTCCACGGCGCGGGTCTCGTCGTCCGCCGAGGGCAGTCGCACGCCGTTGAGCTGCGAGTTGACGTAACGGTCGGGAAGCCCGCGAATCACCGCGAACTTGCCGTCCTGCACCGTGGCGCCGGAAACGAACGTCAACGCCTGCGCCGCGTCGCTGGCGCCAGCCTTGCTCAGCAGCTCGGCGCTGATCGAGTCCACGAGCGCCGGCGCTTCGAGCCTTAGTTGCAGCAGACCCGCCTCCGTGCCCCCGCCGATCACCAGGTCCTCGACGATGAACTCGTCCATGTCCGTGAACTCGCCCGCCAAACGCGCTTCGACCTCCGTGAGCTGCCCGGGCGTCACCAGCACGTTGCCCTTGACCTGACGCACGTACCCATCCTTCGAGAACACCAGCGTGTAGGTGCCCGGCTCGACCTGCTCAAAGACGTAGCTTCCCTGGTCGGTCGTCTGCACCTTGACGCCGGTCTCTGCGATGGTCACTTGCGCTGCGGGGAGCGGAGCGCCGAAATCGTCGTCGATCACCACGCCGCGGATCGAACCGGACTGCGCCCTGGCAGCGCCGCACGCGCCGAGCACGACGAACCAACACCACCACACCCGCCGTTGTCGGCTCAACATGAGTACCCCAACTCTTCAGTCTCCCACGCACCGAGGGCTGGCAAACTATCGCCCCCCGCCCTCGCACGCAACCGCTCAAGTGCCCCGAGCCGATAATTTCACCCCTGGCGCGCCAGAATCCGGCTTGCAGCTGCGCGGCTAACACAATTCTTGCGCGTCAGAGTTCGCCGTGACTCAAAAGCGCTGAGCTTTCCACAGCGATCCTACCGCACTCGAACGTGACCGCCCATCGGCACGGGCGCCAGTCCGGTGCGAGCTACCACGGCTCGGTCAGGCCCGCTCGAATCTCGCTCATCCGAGCCCACAACGCCTCGTCAGGCTCCACCGCGTGCAGCGCCATCGACACGCTCGTGGCGGTCAGGTCCTCGGATCGACAACGGGCGTTGGGATTCACCGCGCCGACCTCCACCACCCGGCGATAAAGCTCCAGCGCCGCAGCGGTGTCCCCCATCGCCTGGTAAGCCTCCGCCAAGCCGCGGATGCAACCGGCCTGCTCGAAACTCTCAATGTGCTTCTGATACTCGTCAAAATACTTCATCGCGATCTCGGCTCGTTCCCGCGCCGTGGGTGCGTCGCCGCACTGCGCCAGGACCTTGCACAGCCGCCCGGCCATCTCCAGGTAAATCGTCGGCGGCCAGTCCACGTCGTCGAACAGGACGACCGCTTCCTTCGCGAAGGTCAGTCCCAACGCCGCGTCATCGTTCTGGACGCAGACCTCCGCCAGCTTGATCATCGACCTGATCTGCAGGATCAGCGGCAGGTTCTTCCACGAGGCACGCAACCGCTCCTGCACCCTCTCGCGCCGCTGCGGGTCACCAAAGTAGGTGTCGTAAAGCTGCGTGTAGGCGCTCGTCGCTCGGCTCGTCCTGTCAATCGCATCCATCGAAGCGCTCGCTTCCAGACGATTCATCTGCGCTTCGAATCCCTGCTCATTCACCCGTGTGGCCTCGCCCAGCTCGGCTGAGCCCTTGTCCTGCTCGTCGAAGCCCTCTTCCAACTTCCGCGCCGCCTCGAACTGCCCGAGCATCGCCCGCGCCTGCGCCACTTTGCCCACGACGTGGTCGCGTCGCCAGTCCTGGTCGGCGATCTTGGAGATCTCCATCGCCACTTCCAGCGCGTTCTCGATCTCCGCCACGTGCCCGCGCTGCACGCAGTAAATCGCCAGCGATCCATAGGCAGCGCCTCTTCGCCAGTTATCGATGCGCCGCAACGCCCGCTCCGCCGCGCGCGGCTGATCCAGCGTCAGGTACGCATCCACCACCATCTCCTGCATCTTGGATCGTGGCTTGAGATGCGGAACCAGGGGCATGGCGCTTGCGGAATCCAACGCGAGCTCCAGGAGCTTGAGCTTATAGCCCGGCAGCTCGCGTTGCGGCAGCGAATCGATGAACGCCTGGCTGACGTAAGGCGCGGCGACGACCGGTCGATCCTCTGCCGGCTGCGCCGACGATTCTGCCCTCGCCATCGAAGCGGGAGCGGAGGCGACCTCCGCCTCACCCTTCACGCCAACGGTCGCGGTGAGCATCAGCATTCCTGCACCCAGTACGGTCCATCGCTTTCGGGCCATGTTCAGATCCTTGTTTGAAGAACAGAAACATTTCCAGTCGCCACAGTCGGCCTTCACCTCAGCTCGATCGAGCCCTCCCTGAGTACGCCCACGAACCGATGTGAGATCGATATTCAAACTTCGTTCGCCTTCCAGGGTGATCCTCGGCTTGGCCTGCCACGGCGAGCCGCCGGTGTCGGACCAACCAGTCGTCCCTCTTAGAAAGATCTGGTGGCGGATTTCTCCGCCACCAGATCGTGTTGTCTGTCAGGCGTAGGCCCAAAGGCTAACGCCGTCTTGTCTTTTCCGCCACGCGTGGATTACTGAACCACAGCGCGGTAGAGCTTGCCGGTGGTCAGGCCACCGAGGTCGGCATAGTACTTGGTGCTGCCGTCACCGTACACCACCGCCTTGGGCGACCAGGACACGCCATCGGTGGACTCTTCCACGACGTAGGTCACGCCCATCGTGGTGGGGAAGCCCACGCGAGAGGTCAGGTCGATAGTAGCGGTGGGAGGAGTGACCAGACCGGTGAGGTCGAAGAGGCCGTACTCGTAAGCCGCGGTCCAGCCCACGCACCAGTTGTTCGTGTCGCTGAAAGCGCCACGGTAGGCCTGGGGCGTGAAGAAGCCGTCCATCGGAGCCGACGCGGCACTGACGGTGGCCGTGTTGGCGGTGTTCCGGCGGGGGTCAAGACCGTTGACGGCAATACGCGACATCCAGATGGTTCCGGTGATGTTGGTCGGCGCCAGACGGGTCAGCTTACGGATGGGCAGGGGCGAGGAAGCATCCACGCCGGTGTTCTGAACCACGTTGGCCTTGAGGGGAGCGTCGTCACCCGCGACGGTCACGCCCACTTCGTTGGAACCCGCGGCACCGCCGCCGGTCGTGAAGGCCGAGGTGTTGTCGAGGTTGTAGAAGAGGGAGTCGGTGATCTCGCAGAGGAAGCCTTGACCAATCAGCGAGCTGCCAGCGCTCTGAGAGTCATACAGAGCCGAGAGCTCCGCGAGGGTCATCACAGTGCCGTTGATGACCGGCCCGATGGGGTCGGTCAAACCGAACTCGCCGCTGAGGTAGTCGGCGTTGTTGGGGTGATCCGCCGCCTCGCCGCTGGTGTCGACAGTAGCGTCATAAGCGGTGTCATAAGTCATGCCCCACACGCCCACGCCCGCCACGCTGCTGAACTCGGGAGTGGTGGCGAATGGGCCAGCGATCTGGCCGTAGCGCCAAGACTCAGCCACGAAGTCGGGCGTGCTGGCTTCGGAAGGCTCTTCCTGAATCAGCTGCTCGCCGATATCCATGAAGATGCAGTTGCGGTACTGGATACGGGCGTTGTCACGCCAAGCGGTGGCTTCATCGCTGCCGCTGCGACCGGCGCCGCCCTGGTTGTCGGGCTGACCGATCACGGTAACGTTGTAGATGGTGGAGGTGGTGGCGGGAACCGAATCGTTGGCCTCGGCGCCGTCTGACTCGAAGGCGTTATCACCGATGCCCGAGCCTTGGCTACCGCCGGTGCTGCGCGAGGAACCCTGGACAATCAGGACGTTCTGCACCTTGCCGCGCCAGCCCTGGTCCACGTCGAAGCTGTCATCGCCGACGTACCAGATGCTGATGTACTTGAGGTTGACCTTGCCACCCCAGATCTCGATGCCGTCGTCCTGGTTCTGGAAGACGTCGATGTAGCAGATGTCGGTATCACGACCCACGCCGCCCAGGGCCAAGCCGTTGAGCTCAGCGTTGGCGATGGCCGAAGTCACGCCGCCGTAGCGGAGCGAGACGTACGCCATGGAGCCGCTGTCGTCGTCGTCGTCAGCGCCGCCGTAGTAGGGGGTCTCGTCCGTGCCGAGGGCATTGAGACCTTCCATGAGGGAGCGGTTGACGCCGGTGGGACGCGGGCTGTTGATGCGAGTGCTGCCCGCCAGGGGATAGGTGCGGAGCGAAGCACCGGTCTGGATGTACTCAGCGCCGATCAGGCCGTTACCGCAGATGGTGATGTTGCCCCACTCAGCGAGAGAGGAGGCGTCGAAGCGCTGGCCACCGAGAGTCATGCCGCTGCCGTCTTCGGTGGAGGTGAAGACAATGGGCAGGTCCTTGGTGCCCACAGCGTAAATCTTCGAGCCGCGGGCGATGAGGAGCATGCCGTAGCCCGAAGCGGGGAGGCCGGTGCCGGGGATGCCACGAACGATAACGCCCGGCTCGATGGTGAGGGTAGCGCCGCCCTTGATGTTGACCTGTCCATCCAGGCGGTAGGGGCTGGCAGCACGGGTCCAGGTGGTGGAAACCGTGATGTCGCCGCCGGGAACGACGGTCTCAGCGTGCAGCGCGGAGGCGGCAGCCAAGCCCATCGCCGAAGCGATCAGAGTGTTGCGAAGAGCATTCTTCATGACCTTGTGTTCCTTGAGTAAAAGGTGAACCTGAAACTCGATACGTTAAGAGCCAGACAGACGCAGCGACTTAGGCGCGACGGGACGGACGCATGCCCAGCAGGCTCAGGCCCGCCAGAGCGATGGCGATGGAACCGGGCTCGGGAACCACGGGAGCGGCATCGGTCACGCCGGTCACGCGGCCGGTGTCGTCGGGGGTGTTGAAGCCGCCGAACTCATTGGTGAGGAAGCCGATGCCGAAGTAGGTGCCGGGGTTGTTATCGACGACCACAGAGCTCTTGTAGAAGCCAAAAGCCACACCCTCACCCGGGCCGGTCGCACCCGCGTCGTAGGGCGTGGCGTACCAGACGATCCAGATGTCCTGCAGCAGGGTCAGCTCACCATTGCCGGGGCCGACGGGGATGTTGTCCAGAACGGCGGGCGAAGTGAACGAGCCGGGGATCGCGTCCGTGAAGTTGATCTCTTCGATCAGGGCATCGTCAGTGGGGAATCGGGCCACCAGCTGGTCGCCGCCGGGGTTGAACGTGGTGGGATCGGTCAGGTCGCCGATGCCGTCGTTGCCGACGTCCGAGAGGATCACGATGGTGCTGCCCAGGGGCAGGGGGTCGCCGTTGGCCAGTTGCAGCTGACCAACGGTGGTCACCAGAGCGACATTCGCGTTGGCCGCAGCGGAGAGGCCCGCCACAGCGACAGTCAGGGCGAGCATGATGCGAGAGAAAGTCATTGAAATCATCCTTTAGAAGAAAAGAGTTAAAGAAAACAATCGAGGCAAAGAGGGATCAAACAACAAGAACACAGTTAGGGAGCAGTGGTCCAGACATTGGTGGCATCGGTCGGAGCACCCACCGTACGACGGATGATCAGAGCCGAACCGGCGGGAATCACAAAGTTCGTCGCGACGGCGCTGTCGGTCGCACGACGCCAGACACCGCCACCGACGAAGTAGCTTGAGGTGGCCGGGATCGGCTGGTTCACGCCCGTGCCGGTGACCGGGTAGACGAGGAGGAAGTCACGAACGCCCGAGGCGCCGGTCTGCATCCGGGAGAGCAGCGAGAGGAAAGGACCGGACCCGAGAGTCGTGGGCAGTTCGTTCAGAGCCGAACGGTAGATGTCCGTCGACACACCCGTGTCCGGGACGAAGTCGGCCACCGTAGTGGCGGTGACGTCGCCCAAACCGTAGTACACCAAGGTTGAGGTCGCGTCCTGGTTACGGAGGATGAAGAAGCTCTGCGGGGCCAGAATCGTGGTGTCGTAGTTGGTCGTACCGCCCGAGGGGTTCAGGCGTCGCCACTGCAACGCACCGCCGCCGACGTAGCGGTAAGTCTCGGTGAAGTTCTTGTTCTGCCCGATGTCCGAGTCAGGACGGGGCAGAAGAACGACGGTCTCAGTCTTGCCGGCGGTGCCAGCGGGGATGTACGAAGCGGAGGTCTGGGGCACGTTCGGGATCGCGGCGGTGCTGTATCGCAGCACGTCCGGGAACACCGAGGCGAGGGTGTAGTGGGGGAACACTCGGATGGTCTGGCCCGCCGAGAACAACGAGCCGTCCTGAACGGTGATGGTCCCGCCCAAGCCGGTCGTGTTGGCGGTGATGCCCGACCAGCGGCCGGTGGTCGCGTTACGCAGGTAGTGAGGGTTGGTCGGGGGCACGGGGGTCACGTTCCCGTAAGCACCCGCCGTCTGAACGATGGTCTCGTTGACCGTGACGACGTTGCCAGACACGCTCGCAACGGTGAACTCAGCGACGAAGTCCCGCGTGAACGGGACCGAGACGAAGCGTTCGGTGTTGGGCGGCACCGTGTAGGTGACGTACCCAACGCTCTCGGCGTGAAGCGCGACCGTTGACGAAAGAGTCAACGCCGTCGCCCCAAGGAGGGCAGCTGCAGTTCGCATTTTCACATGGATCTCCTTGAAAAGGTAAGATAAAAAACGATCCTGACCGTGTTGTAATTTCGCTGGCTGGGGCACCTCCTTAAATGAGTTAGGCGCTGCGATAGAACGACCCCAGAGTTGTGCGTGAATGTCCCCTACCAAGAAAATCTGACTATTAAACTTGGACATCCCTGTACTCCCGACCAACGGCGTGGGGTCACGACCGCCGCTGTTGGACCGATAAACCTTCCATGAAACGGGTGACAGAGTAGAGCTTGATTTTGAGCGTCTGATTTTGAGTTCGCGCAGTTTATGTTAATACGACTCGCAAGCACAAAAACCTGTGATAGCGATTACTTAAATAGCGCCTTCTGAACTCTGATAATTTCTTGCGAGTGTAACCGTCACGCATAATTAACAAAGTGAACGACGTGTGTTTCTTGAGCGTTATGAAGATGTTAATATGCGCAAGGTTTGCGGGACGTGATTTGTTCAGCTAGTGTGAGAACAAGTTCGACGCGGTGACATCGTTTTTTTGATCGGATTACCGGATGGAGCTGGATCGAAACGGATTCGGATGACGGGCTCCTGAGAGCTTGAACTCAATCGCGAAGACGCGAAGGTCGCGAAGAGACGACGGAGACAAATTCTAAAGTAGAGCTTGGGGACTCTCCGCAGTAGCTGGCCAAGAACTGCTTCGTGTGCTCGTGACCTTCGTGACTTCGCGCAAGAGCCGAACCCAACCCAACCCCTCCAATAAGGGCCTCCTCGATCGACGTTCATCCGTGTTCGTCGGCCGCCTGTCTCGTTGTTTGATTCAGACTGCCATCCACTGGCCAGATTAACTTCACAAGCTGAAATTTCTCGATTGTTTAGCGTTATCATCACCAAATACAAACACAATCTGAACGAACCGCACACCTTTATTCGATAGGCTGCTTAGCCCGTTAGGGAGAAAGACCCTCTACGCTAGCCCCCCAAGACGTTCGTTGCGTAGCGAACGTCTGGCCCTCTGGATCGTCCGGGCCCTACCTCCGTTGGCCTCTTTCCTCAGAGAACACCTCATGAAATCGACTCTCCGCCGCCTCGCTCGCAAGTCCCAGGTTCTTGCGACTTCTCAAATCAGCGCTCGCTCTTCGAGCTCGATCGTGGTCGAGCGGCTGGAGCAACGAGAGTTGTTCAATGTCGCTCTGGTGACCACCGTTGGTCAGCTGCAACTGGCCAACGGCGACCCCCTGCCCCTGGGCAGCACCATCGTGATCCTCTCGGACGTCGGCAACGACGGCATCGGCGACCTGACCGATCCCACCACGTTCAACCCCGGCGGCGACCAGCTGGTGGCCCGATTCCCCACTGACGATGCCCTGATCGAAGAGATCAACTTCACGGACGCGATCCCCGGCTCGTTCACTTCGCCCGCCGTTCTGGACAACATCCCCGTCGGCCCCGGCAATGGTGAGCTGACCCTGCTGCAGGACATCTGGATCGTCTGGTACGCCACGCCCTACGACGCGGGTGCGACCGGCCCGGGTGAGGGTGTGGCTTTTGGCTTCTACAAGAGCTCTGTGGTCGTCGATAACAACCCCGGCACCTACTTCGGCATCGGCTTCCTCACCGAAGAGTTCGGCGGCTTCAACACGCCCAATGACACCGGCCGGGTCACCGGCGTGACCGACGGCGGCGGCCCCGTCAATGCAGCCCCTGTCATCACCAGCAACGGCGGCGGGGCTAACGCTGCGGTCAATGTCGCGGAGAACTCCACCGCGGTCACCGACGTTCAGTCCACCGACGACACCAACTCCGAAGGCTCGGGCCTCACCTACACCATCTCCGGCGGTGCGGACCAGGCATTCTTCACGATTGACGCCACCACCGGCGTTCTGAGCTTCATCAGCGCTCCGAACTTTGAAGCCCCGGCTGACGCGGGCGGCAACAACGTCTACGACGTTCGCGTGCGTGTCACGGACGCTGGCGCGCTCTTCGACGAGCAGGACATCGCCGTCACCGTCACCGACGTCAACGAATCGGGCGCGGCTCCGACGATCACCTCCAGCGACAGCTTCAACGTGGCGGAGAACACCACGGCGGTGGGCACCGTCACCGCCACCGACCCGGACGGTCCCAACCCCATCGTGTTCAGCATCTCCGGCGGAGCGGACGCGGCCCTGTTCAGCATCAACGCCAGCACCGGCGTGCTGACCTTCAACGCTGCCCCGAACTTTGAAGCCCCGGCTGACGCGGGCGGCAACAACGTCTACAACATTCAGGTTGCTGCCTTCGACGGCATCAACACCACGACGCAGAACGTCACGGTCACCGTCACCAACGTCAACGACGTGGCCCCGACGATCACCTCCAGCGACAGCTTCAACGTCGCGGAGAACACCACCGCCGTGGGCACGGTCACCAGCACCGACCCCGATGGCGCTGCCCCGGTCTACAGCGTCTCGGGCACCGATGCGGCCTTCTTCAGCATCAACGCCAGCACCGGCGTGCTGACCTTCAACGCCGCCCCGAACTTCGAAGCCCCGGCTGACGCGGGCAGCAACAACGTCTACAACATCACCGTCTCAGCCTTCGACGGCGTGGCCACCACCAACCAGAACGTCACGGTCACCGTCACCAACGTCAACGACGTGGCCCCGACCATCACTTCCGGCAACACCTTCAGCGTCGCTGAGAACACCACCACCGTGGGCACTATCACCAGCACCGACCCCGATGGCGCTGCCCCGGTCTACAGCATCTCCGGTGCCGACTCCATCTTCTTCAGCATTAACCCCACCACCGGCGTGCTCACCTTTGTTGCTCCTCCGGACTTCGAAAACCCGCTGGATGCTGACACGAATAACGTCTACGAGTTCCTTGTTGAGGTTTTCGACGGCGTGAACACCAGCCCTCTGGACATCGCCGTCACCGTCACCGACGTCAACGAATCGGGCGCGGCTCCGACGATC
>CAZBXW010000015.1:0-72236 GCA_964496285.1 uncultured Phycisphaera sp. | reverse complement strand
CCGTCGATCTTCAGCAGGAACGATCCGTCCTCGGAAGCGAGGAAGAAGTTCTTGCCGTTGTGGCCCGCGGTCATGGAGCCTTCGAGAAGGCTGGCGCGGGTGTCGGCGTCGGCGAGCACTTCGCGGACGAGGGCTTTGACTTCCTCGGCGCGACGCTCGTTGAGCCAACTCTGGTTCTGCTTGCCCTCAAGTTCCGCCACGCGGGCCTTGAGTGCGGCAAGTTCGGCGTTGGTGTCGGTCTGGGCCGGGGCGGCAGCGTAGGTCACGCCGACCATTCCCAGCAACAGGCCGGCGCCGAGCGCCAACAGTCGCTTGCGATTGTCCATCACGATCTCCTTGTAAAGGAACCTCTTCGTTCTCTGGGGTTGCCCTGTCCCATCCACGTTGGATGGTCAACCCCTTGGCTTCCTAACTCACGCGGTCAGGAATCGCCCATGCCAACGCAGCACGGGCTCACGGATTCGAAGTTGGTCATGCTTTAGACGAGTAACCAAGGTCTTGTTCACATTGGTCAGTCTTGGAGAAACCCGCTGATCGGTGAGCGATTCTCGGTCGGACCCGCCGCCTCGCGGCACGCTCACACGTCCAGCTCGATCTTCACCACGCGATCCGCTCTTGCTCGCTTAAACCACGGACCCTGATCGATGCCCGATCGTGTTGGGGGTTCATTGTCTCTACCCTTCGGTCATCGTCAAGTCGCTGTTGATAAGTTCTCCAAGTTCCCCACACGGGAAAAGCGGACCTTTCCCGGGGCTTTATCGGACAAACCCCTTGCTCGACCCGCAAATATCGCTCTGCGGAGTTGTGGGCATCAGGGATCATCGGACCCACCTCCACGAGCCACGAGTTATCGGGTGTTGATAGGTTTTCCCTAGTCGTCACAGGATCGTCCAATCATTCGGCAGCGGTGGGGCGATGCGAAGCCGAAATGCGTCCAGTAACGCCAGGATGAAGTTCAACGCCACCCAACATTCCAGCGCAAAGGGCAGGAACCCCAGAAAGCCGATCCACGGCATCTCGAAGTAGCGATACTGCTCCAAGGAGCCGGTAAAGGGCAGGCGATAGGTCCATTTCGTGATCGCCCAGTAGTTCCATAACTCCCAAATTAGTCCGCAGATAGCGCCCGCTGCCATGAGCGAGAAAGTGCGTCCGAACCGACCTGACCGCCAGTCGCCCAGGACGCTCGGGGCACCGAGCCAATGGTTGATCGGGTCCAGCAGAAACAGCAGACTGACCCAGAGCGTCAGCGACCCGATCGGCTCACGCACCAGGAACGGATAGATCGTGAACGCCACGCCCAGCGCCAGCACCCCGGCTTGCATCGCAAGACTGATCCGCACTCCGCGAACAGCATTCCACCGCCTTAGACCCAGACGCTGCAGCAGCTCCGCGGTCAGGAACATCCCCGGCGAAATGGCGGCAAACGCCACGAAGTAGCCCATGAACCTCCGCCAGGCCTCCGGCGGCATGTTGTGGTAGCGCCAGGCGTCGAGAAACTCGAAGTTCACCCAATCGAAGTAGCACCAGACCGGCACCGAGGTGATCCACGCTGCCAAGAAACGTTCGGGTCGGTTCCGGATCGGCGAGCCCTCGCCTTTGACCCTGATTCGTGATCCATGCAGCAGCCCATCCATCACCAGCAGATAGCCCACCCAGCAGATCGGCGTCACGTTCACCGCTGCCCATCGGGCCACGCTGCCCACCGTCCCGCGCGGCGGGGCGATCACCACCGCCTCGCGCCCGATCACCACGCCGTCGCGCTGCAGCACGTCCCACGCCAGAAGCCCCAGCGTCGCGGCGATCAATGCTGCTCCGATCCAGTGCGTCATTGAATTTTCACACCGACCCGGAAGACTTTGGGATAAACTCCTGACGAGCCGCCGATGCACGCCGATGAACACGCATAAGAATACAGAGGTTGTCTTCTCATCGGCGCTAACCCGCGTTCACCGCCGGCTCGATGAAGTCCTTCATGGGGTCCGTGTCGTCGTGACCGCGGAACAGGGAGAGTCGCCATGCAAGCCCGCGCTGGTTTCTCGCTCATCGAGCTGCTCGTGGTTGTTCTGATTATCGCGTTGCTGGTGGCGATCCTGATCCCCTCGCTTTCCGCTGCCCGCGAGGTGGCGCGTCGGACCACCTGCGCCGCCAACCTCCGAAGCATTCACGGTTCGATGGAGACCTTCGCCAACGACTTTCAGGACTTCTACCCGATCGCTGGAAGCCTCATCGCCTGGGACGCCATCGACGCCGCCACCCTGAATCACTCCTGGATGCAGCAGTTGACCATCCACCCGGGCATGGACGTGAAGGTCTATCAGTGCCCGAGCAATCCCATCGAGACGGATTACGACTACTTCCTGAGCAGCCGCGCCGCTTTCATCGTCAACGGGGGATTCGCCGCCACCGTGCGCAAGCTCGTCCGCAACCCCTCGGTGTTCGTGGTCGCGGGCGATTCGGCGGCCAAAGTCTTTAACGCCGCCGACGCCGACAAGGACGACTACACCCAGGAGTGCCTGGGCTTCCGCGACGCGGAAGACACGGCCTACGTCGCCATGTTCCACCGCGGCCGACTGAACGTCCAGTTCGCCGACGGGCACACGCAGGCCTTCGCCTCTTTCGATCCGGCGCGCATGACCTTCCGCTACGACAGCATGTCCGCCCACTGACCCGCCGCCCCAAGCCGGGGATGCACCCAGCCCCGGATGCCTACGGGAGCAGTCGCTCGGCCACCTCAGCTCCGACCAGGCTGCCCTCCGCGGGGACCTTGGCTTTCATGCCCGCGCCCTCCGACGTCCACGACGCCCCGCCCTCGCCCGCCAAGCTCAACCCCGTCACCCCTGCACCCACCGGCGAAAGCCCCGAAGTCAAGGGCTTGGAACTTCAACTCAAGGGCAGCGAACAGGACACTTCCCTGCTCATCGAAGCCCCAACGCAGCTGCGGGGGCAAAAAAGGGGCAAAAAAGGTGTCAGGATGAATTAATCGGGCCCGGATAAATCATCCTGACACCTTTTTGGACGGCGGGCGAACCGCAGACCGCCGAGGCTCAACAGGGCCAGCGATGCAGGCTCGGGAATAGAGTTGAAGAAAGAGATCGAGCGCAACGTCACGTAGTCTCCCGCGCTGCCGCTGACCACCGGGTCAAGACGCAGCTGCGTGATCAGGCCCTGCCAGTAGGGGTCGCTGGAGAGGTCCAGCTCGTAGACATGGAACTGGCCGTCGTTGATGACCTGGAAGTCGAAGCTCTTGAGGGCAGCGAACCCGCCATCGCCCAGGATGTTGCCGGACTGGGCATGGTCCGCCCAGAACAACTGGCCGGTCAAGGTTCCGCCATCGACGGCCCCGACATGGGCAGCCATTTCGATGTAGAGCTTGGGTACGTCCTGAGCGCGGAAGGCGGTTTTTTCGCTGATCACCATGGGATCGGACTGGTTGACCCGGATATCCCAGCCCTCGGCGTCGGGCAGGCCCGTATCGCTGGCGTTTCTTAGGAACCAGTGGTCCCGCGTCTGCACGAACTCGTAGTTCGGCCGGGGGTCCGGGTTCTGGTCGTAGACCCACTGACGAATCTGCGACAATGTACCGACGATCAAGTGGTACTCATACTCGTAGACGATGTTATGATCGAGAATCTCGCGGCGGATGGGCGAGATATACCCCGTTTGCGAGTTGTTGGGACCCCCGGTGCCTGCCGTGCCGTAGAATCCGCCGAGGAATCGCACTCCGCCGGGCAGGTACACGCCCAGACCGAAGTTGTTCGTATCGACGTAAGCCGCCCAGTTCTCGGTGGCGTTCCACTGCGTCCAGGGAGGAGGAACCTTGGTGATCTCGCTCACTGCTGCGTTGGTGAAGGGCTGATCGCCGGTGTAGCTGTAGAGCTTGCTCAACGCGCCGACGGTGTAGACGGCGGGAAGTTCCTGGTCGTAGGCGGGATATTGGGTGGTGTCGGTCCGCTGGTTGGTCAACCGTAGTCGAGTGTGCACAGAGTTGCCTTCAAGCGTGTACCACGACTCCATCACCGCCTCAATTGGCACGTTGTTCAAAGACCACTGCAGCGGACGGGTCTTGACGTAGATCTCGTTGGTACTGGTCTGGTAGTCGAGTATCTGGGATTTATTGTTGTAGGCATCCCCCGCCTGAACCGGGTTCCAGGGCCAGGGTTGACCACTCCATGTGCCGCCCAAGTAGGGAGTAGGCCCGGAGTAAAAGGATTGTTGAACCTGTCGTCCCTGATCGTAGACGTTAATGAGGTTTCGGCCGTCGCTGGCTTCCTTGAGAGAGCCAATTGCGCCACCGTAGTTCAGACCGATACCGAGCTGAAGCGTTCCGTTGTCGAGATAGAGAGTGGTGGGCTGGGCTTTGGCCATGAAAGCAAAAACCATGATAAAATAAGGTATAACAATAGTTAACGCACTGATCAAAGGGCGATTGTAGCGTTTCATCAGGTCTCTTCTCCGTTGAGTTTGTTTTGGGAGGTTAAACCAAGGCGGGGTGCTATGAATGTACATCATCTGTGGCTGATATCTAGTGAAAAACGAAGAAAAACGATCAAAATGTGTAAATTTTTATGCGCATATAGTAATTTTGCGACAGCGTGTGTGTCGCTAATGCTCAATCATTTGAGGCCTATGAAAAACTCGACTTTATCGCAAAGGCACGAAGAATACGAAGATACGAAGTCAAGAAGTGGAATCCCTTGGCCCATCAAATACGATCAGAACGGATCTGGACCGAACTTCGCTTCATCGCTGCCTTTGTGTCTTGACGATTCAATTCGGTTTTTTTAAAAGCCGAGACCCGTGACTTGTTCAAAGCCCCCTGCGAAGCGGAGGATAATGAAGTCGGACCGCGCGATGGCGAATAGTGAAGCCACGAATGTAGCCGGACGGCCAGACAGGGGCGGTCAGGTGATCAGGCGTTCGACAACGGTGGCGTCCACGAGCCTGCCCTCGGCGGGGAGTTTCACCGTGGTGCCGGGGCGGTGTCTGCCCCACTTGAGCATGGCGAGGGCGATCGCCACGTTGCCCAGCAGCGGGGAGACGGTCGAACTCGTCACGGCGCCGATGATCGTGCTGCTGTCTTTGGCGTCGAAGACCTGTTCGCCGGCGATCGGCATTGCATCGTCCTTGCAACGCAGCTGCACCAGCAGCTGCTTGGGATGGCCCAGGTTCTTCATGCGCGCCACGATCTCCTGACCGACGTAGCAGCCCTTGGTGAAACTGACGCACCGTTGCATGACCGCGTCGCCCGCCTCGGCGGGGAGCGAGTCGGGGCCGAAGTCAACGTGGAAGAGAGCGCTGCCGGCCTCGATGCGAGCGGTGTTGAGCGCCAGCCAGCCGATGCCCCGGCCGGTGATGGTGCGCCTGACGCCGCCCTCGACTTCGGGGCTAAGACCGCCCAGCGCCACGATCATCGTTTCGTACACCACGGGCAGGTCCTCGGTGAGCAGGTGCAGCCCCAGCGTGCCGCAGAGGTCGTCGCGCCAGACGGTGGAGTGATGGCCCGCGAAGGTCATGACCTGGTGGGTGCCTTTTTCAGGGCTGGCGTCACCTCCGATCGCTCGGAGCAACACCTCCGCTTGGGGGCCGAGCAGGGAGAGTGCGCCGCGCTCTTGCGTGATGTCCTGGATCGTGACGTCTTCACTGAAGAGCTTCTTTTCGAGAGCCGCTCGAACCCCGGCGATGTCGTCGCGGTCCAACACCAGCCAAGTGTCGGCTTGGCCGTGGTGGATGGTCATGTCCGCGAGGATGCGACCCTTGTCGCTGAGCATGAGCGACCGGCGAGTGCCCCCCGAGGCCATGCCCTTGATGTCCTGCGTGAGCAGGCTGTGGAGGAACTCCACGCGGTCGGCGCCGGTCAATCGCAGCACCCCGCGTCGCGCGTCGTGCCAGAGTCCCACGCCCTTGCGGATCGCGGCGTACTCGCTCTCGTAAGCGCCGAAGGTGGCGAGCACGTCGCCCGCTGCGTCGCCCGACCCGACGGTAATGAACTCCGCCCCCGCCCGTTGCTGCACCGCGCGCAAAGGATTGTCTGCCGTCATGCCGCACCGCCCGCTCGATAACCGAGTCTAGGCGATGCCCGCCGGGCTTGCCAACTCTGCTCTGCCCCGGTTGAACCGCGCGAGGTTCCGCTTACAATGCTCTTCTTTGGCTTGTACGCCGACATAGCTCAACCGGCTAGAGCGAGGGATTCATAAGCCCTAGGTTGGTGGTTCGAGTCCACCTGTCGGCATTTTCCTCTCGGGATGGCGCTTATACCGGGACCACTTCCCAGCGTTTGGTGACACCCATCGATTGATGGTTGGCGCGGATGGCGTGGAAGCGCTGCGGGTCGGTCACGACTTCGTTCGGACGTGTCTTGCTGCGCACCAGGAAGTCCGCTTCCGGGGGGTAGCAGGCCACGGGGACGCCGGCCTCGGGCGAGGCGGTGAACTCGTCCTGGTTGCGGGTCATGGGGTAGTTCGTGGGCAGCTTGGCGCTCTGGTAGCGCAGGTCCATGCTCCAACGTACGTCGGGGGTGACGTTCTCGAAGCTGGCGTGCGGGGTGAGGTTGTGCATGAGTAGCACGCCGCCCTTCTTCACCGGCACGCACACCGCCCCCGGAAGTTGGCGCAGCTCCTCGTCGGGGATCACCAGATAAGGCTTGCCGGTGCGACCCACATGCTTGACCACTTTGCCGGTGCGGTGCGCCCCCGGGACGACCCATAGGCAGCCGTTCTCCCGAGTCGCGTTGACCAGCGGGAGCCAGACGGTGAGCATCATGAACTGGTCGCAGAAGGGTTCGGTGTAGCCGGAGTCCTGATGCCAGGGGACGGCGCTCATGTAGTGGCCCGGGACCTTGGGACGGATGCGGTAGACGCTCGAGGCGATGATCTCGGGGCCACAGAATTGCTCCGCCACGTCGAGCAGTCGCGGGTGCCGGATGGTGTTGAAGATGGCCGGCCCGGAGAGGGTGCCGTTCCAGAGCGACAGCGCCACCGCGTCGGTCTCCTGCGTGATGCGCGCCAGGCGACGCTCGAAGGGCAACTCCGCGAAGGTGGAGCTGAGCTTGCCCTGCGTCACCAGCTCACGCGCCTTGGCGTCCACTGCGGCGGTGATCTCCTCGATCAGCGGCTGCAGGTCGGCGTCGGTGAACACCTCCTCGACGACAAGGTAACCGTCGCGGCGGAAAAACTCGATCTGCTCGGCGGTGAGCTGCAGGTGGGTGTCTCTCATCGTGCGGTCCTTCCAGGTCTCTTCTTCAAGGACGGGCATTTCCCGGGCGGATCACCTCAATCCGCACCTACCGTCCATCATGATACCCGCACCGGCTGACCCGACGAAGCATGGCGCCCATGCGCTCGCGGCGCGGGGCGAAGGGCTGGGTACGGGTATACTGCGGGACACTTAACCGCAAGCCAGTAGTAGCGTCATGTCAGGAGGGACCGCCATGCGCGCGATCGTCACCGGTCAGGTCGGGATGGACAAGAAGGGCTACCTCGAAGCGGTGGCGGAGCTGGCGGGCGAGCGTGGGGAGTCGCTGCCGCTCTACCACGTGGGCGACATGATGTACGCCGAGGCGCGGGACGTGAAGCCCGGACGCATCCTGGACCTGCCGCTGTCGCGCTTGAACGCGCTTCGGCGGGCGGCCTTCAAGGACATCATCGCCGGCTCCACCGAGCAGAAGAACATGGTGGTCAACACGCACGCCACCTTCCGCTGGCGTCACGGGCTTTTCGCCGCCTTTGACTTCGACCAGGTCCGCGCCCTGGACATCCAGTGCCTGATCTGCCTGCTCGACAACGTGGAGGTGGTGCACCATCGCCTGCACCGCGACCACCACACCGACGCCACGCTCAAGGACCTGATGGTCTGGCGTGAGGAGGAGATCATGGCCACGGAGCTGCTGGCCCAGGCGCTGGGGTGCCACAACCGTTTTTATATCCTTTCGCGCGGGCGTCACGCCGACACCATCGAGACCTGCTTTCGGCTGATCTGCCGCCCGGGCATGCGGAAAGTTTATCCCTCGTTCCCGATGAGCCACGTCGTGGACATGCCCGAGGTGCTGCGTGAGATCGACACCTTCCGCGCCGCGCTGGCCCGACACTTCATCTCCTTCGACCCGGGCGACGTGGACGAGAAACTGCTGCTCGACACCGCCATCGCCGCCGCCAAGGAAGGCAAAGAGTTCATCGAGATGAAGGCCTCGAGCTTCGGCGGCTCCCGCGAGGTGATCCCGGTGAGCGTCAAGCAGGTGCTCGACATCGCCGGCGACGTGGACGGGCAGATCTACATGCGCGACTTCAAACTCATCGATCAGAGCGACATGATCGTGAGCCTGGTGCCCGAGCTGCCCGGGGGCGTGCCCGGTTTATCGTCCGGCGTCGAACGCGAACTGCACCACGCCTTCGAGCATGGCAAGGAAGTCTTCGTCGTCTGGAAGCCCCGGAAGAACCCCAGCCCGTTCATCACCGAGACCGCCACGAAGGTCTTCCGCACCGTGGACGAAGCCCTGAGCTACTTCGACCAGAAGGGTTACTTCGCGGCGACAAACCTGTTCGGGCACTGATGCGACGACAATCTCAGGCACGAGCGAGGATCAGTCCTCCGTCGTGCTGGAGCGGTATGAGCCGATCTCGCAGGAGGTGGGCGTGCCGCCGGAGCGCGTGGCGGCGTCAGTTCACCACTTCCGGCCCGTGACGCGTGTGAGATGATTCGTCTTCCGCAGCGCCGTGGCTTCGTGGTCCCGCGTCAGACCTGATCCACGCCGACGGACGACCGACCGCGGGTTTCAGGGCTGAGCTTGCGCGCTGGCGGGTTCCGAGCCGGTCATCTGGATGCGGAAGATCTGGCCGACCTTCCTGCCCTTGCCGGTGATCCAGTAGGCCTGACCGGCCTGCAAGGTCTTGCCCATGGCAAAGAACTCGCCGCGGGCGCTGATCACCACGGGCTGTCCCTCCTCGTTCATGCCGGTGATCGAGCGCGAGGTCTTGGCGCTCTGAATCTGCTCTTCGAGCTCCGAGATGTTGTTCATCGCCACGCGGCGGTCGCGTTCCAGATCGCGGATCTGTTTGCGGATCTGTGCCAGTTCCTCGCTGCTGTAGCGCTTCTCGTAGTTGCGTCGTCCGGTCGCGTCGTAGGTGTAGGTCTTGGAGCCGGACATGTCCGCGAGCTGGCGTCGCAGCGAGGCGAGCTGGCCGTTGATCCCTTCGACGGTCTCGGAGCGGTAGACCACGCCGCCGCTGTCGAAGCTGCCGTAGCTGCGACTGGTGGAACTGATCGTTCCGCCGGTGCCCAGTCGCTGCTTTTCCTTGTCGAGTTCCATCTGGAGCTGCTCGACATTGGGAGCCTCGTTGGCGGAGACGCGGATCATCCAGCGTCCGTGCGAGGACGAGGTGACTGCCGCCGCGTCGGCCGCCGCCTGGGACTCGTCGGCCTGCGCCTGCAGCGTGGACAACTGGGCTTCGAGATCGGCCACGCGGTTGAGCAGGCTCTCCGCCAGGGTGCGCAGGTCGTCCTGCGACATCGCCGAGAGGTCCGGCTTAGCCGGCGCGGGGGAAGCCTCGGTGGTGCTCGCCGCCGTCGTGGGCGTGGCGGGCCTGCCCTCGGCCTCGGCCATCTTGCGCATGGCGTCGGCGGCGGACATCTGGCCCATCGCCCACGCGGCGCAGGTCAGACACGCCAGAACGCTGATCGTGAATCTCGTCATGCCTACTCCCCTTGGAAGACGGTGATGAAAATGGCGGTTCTGAATCTAATCCCACGCGCGTCCGGGTGTCAACAGCCCTCGGTCATATTTGCGCAAGCTCTGCAAGAAGCAGGGCGTGAGTGCGGCAGCCCAGGGCGAAGCTCGAGAGTGCGAAGCGTTCGTTGGGGGCGTGGACGCGGTCGTCGCCGCCGCCGAACCCGATGAGCAGGGTGTCGAGCCCGAGCAGGTTCTTGAAGTCGCCCACGACGGGGATGCTGGCGCCCTCGCGGACGAGCACCGGGGGACGACCGCTGGCCTGGGTCACGGCGCGAGCGGCAGCGGAGACATAGGGTGACGACCGCGGCACGACCACCGCGTGGGAACCGCCGAGGTTCGAGACCTGCCAGCGACAGCCATGGACTTCGTGCGCCTCAAGCCATCGCTCGAAGGCGGCGGCGATCTTGTCCGGGTCCTGCGCCACAGCGAGTCGGAACGATACTTTGGCGCCGGCGAAACTGGGGATGACGGTCTTCGCGCCCGCGCCGCCGTACCCGCCGTACAAACCGTTGATATCGCACGTGGGTCGAACCCATTTGCGCTCGAGGGTGCTGAATCCCGGTTCGCCAAAGGGCTGCTTGACGCCGATGGGCTTTAGGCAATGGGTGAACTCGTCGAAGTGAAGGGCGGCCCACTCGGCGCGTTCCGCGGGGTCGAGCGGCTGTACGTCGTCATAGAACCCCGGGAGGGTGACGCGGTGCTGCGCATCGTGGAGTTTGCCCAGGACCTGCGTGAGAATCGTGGCGGGGTTGGCGAAGGTTCCGCCGAACATCCCGCTGTGCGTGTCGCGGTTGGCGTTGTGGAGCTGGACGTCGAAGTAGAGCAGCCCGCGCAGGCCGTAGGTGATGGCCACCGTCTGCGCGTCCCACATGGTGGTGTCGCTCACCAGGACGATCCCCGGGCGCAGCGGGCCGAGGGCGGCCTGGTGCTGCACGAGGAAGTCGTGGAAGTTCGAGGAGCCTGACTCTTCTTCGCCCTCGATGACGACGGTGACGTTCACGGGCAGGGGGACGCCGGCGCGGCGCCAGGCGGCGATGGCCTCGATGAAGCACATGACCTGTCCCTTGTCGTCGCTGGCGCCGCGGGCAAGGACGTACCCGTCGCGGAGCGTGGGCTCGAACGGGCCCGAGGTCCAGAGGTCCAGCGGGTCGGCGGGCTGCACGTCGTAGTGGCCGTAGTACACCGCACGGGGCTTGTCCGGGCCGGCCGCGTCGCTGCGACCGACCACGACGGGGTGGCCCGCGGTGGGGAAGATTTTCACCTCCAGCCCCGCGTCGCGCAGCGCCTGGGCGGTCCACTGCGCAGCACGTTCGATATCGTTCTTGAACGCCGGGTCGGTGCTGACGCTGGGGATGCAGAGGAACGCTTTGAGGCGCTGGAGCGCCGCATCGCGTTGCAGGTCGATCTGTTGGAGGACGGGGTTGGTCATGTCGGAGCGTGATCGTGCCTCGCCGCGGTCTGCGCCTGGCGCGAGGTCGCGGCTACGGTTGCGAGGGGAGTTCGACCTGGACCTTGCCCGCCTCGACGCGGATGGGGTGGGTCATCAGCGGCACGTCGTCGGCGTAGTCGATATTCTTGCCGGTCTCCAGGTTGAAGGCGTAACCGTGGAACGGGCAGGTGATGACTTTGCCACTGAGCTGGCCCTCGCCCAGGGGCATCCCGGCGTGGGGGCAGACATCGGTGAAGGCCAAGAGCTGGCCCGCCACGTTAAAGACGCACACCGGCCGACCCTCCAACTTGACCGTGCGGCGCGAGCCGGCGGGGAAATCTTCGGGGGGTCCGAGATCGATCCATCTGGCCATGAACGGTTCCTTCCTCTAGCATGCCCGTGAGCGATGACGACGACCGAGGCGGCACAGTTTAGCCGGTATGCGGCGCTGCTGACAGCGGCGGCGTCAGAATCTTTGCGCGGCGCGGACCTGCCGGGCGTCTGCTCGGCCGCGGCGGTGCTGCTGGGCGGCACGAGCCAGGACTCGGTCCTGGTCGAGGGTTTCCGGGCGCTGGCGCGCAGCGGTGGGCGAGTCGCGGACGAGGGCGGCGCGGTGCGCCCGGTCTACTACCCGTTGGCGGTGCACCTGAATCTCGCGGCCTTTGCGCAGCGCTACGAGTCGATGTCGGTGCAGCACTGGGGCGTGTGCGAGGAGCTGATCCCGCGTTTGATCGCGCCGCTGCGGCGGAGCGAGGAGTTCAGCGACGCCCAGGCGGTGGCGCCGCCGGAGCTGACCGACCTGGCGCTGTGGGACGCGCTGTGCATCCTCGAGCAGTCCCGGCTGCTGGCGCGGGACGTGGACGCGGAGTGGATCGACGCATTGGTGCAGGCGGTGGCCAACCGTCCGGGCCCGGGCGGGTCGTTGCACCCGATGAACGAGCGGGAGAGCCTGGACGCCTGGACCTATCGAGAGCTCTGCGCCCTGCACGCGATGGCGAACCTGGCGCTGGCGCGGCGGAACTCGCTCTGGTCGCGCCGCGTCGAAGAGGCGGCGACCTACCATATGGAGCACACGCAGCCGGACCATGTCACCACGCAGCCCTGGGCCGTCTTCGCGTTTCTCTGGTCGCCGCGGACGCGCAGCTTCGGCGAGCAGCAGTTGCACGACGCCGCCGCCCACGCCGGTGGCGTCATCGGACGATTCAGCGCAGCCCTGCTGGCGGACGCCGCGGCGGCGCTGCGGAGTTTCGGCTCACCCGCCTAACGCTGGAGGTTGAACATGCCCCACTCGATCCAACGCTTCGTCGCGGTGCTCCTGCTCATCGCTCCTGCCCTCCACGCTCAGCCCAGCCCCCCGGGAGCGACCCCGGAAGCGACGGCGGAAGCAACTGCGGCTGCGGCCTCGGAGGCAGACCCGCAAGTCACTCCGCAAGTCGCCCCGGACTCGACCGCCGAGTCGGCCGTGGGATCAGTCTCGGAGTCGCAGGCGACGTCCGTTCCGGGGGCGGTTCTGGTGCGCGACGACCTGGCGGACCTGGCGCGGGTGGCGGCTCAACTGGAGGATTCGCTCACCGCTCTTGGCGCACCGTCGCTGGCGGACCGCGAAGCGCTGGCGGCGCGACTCGACGGCCTGGCGCAGCGCTCGGGCGAACTGGCGCAGCGACTGGAGGCTCCGGACGACAAGCTGCGCGCCAAGAACATGCAACTGCAGGCCTACAACGCCCTGGCGCAGGAAGCCCGGCAGCAGCGCGACGAGCAGTCTGCCACCAAGCGCCTGGCGCAGGTGCGCAGCGAAGCCTGGAGCGCCCGCAGCCTCGACGCCCCGGGGGCGCAGACCGTGGGCGACTTCTGGCTCATGCAGGCCGACCTGGCCGACCTCACCGCCTCGGTGGCGGAGCAGGAGCCGCTGCAACGCCAGGCGATCGAGCGCCTCGAACGCTTCGTGCGCGACCACCCGGCTCAGGAGCAGGACTCCACCGGCGTGGTCAACGAGGTCAAGCTCGGCCTGGCACGCATGCACGACCAACGGGGGCAGAGCGAAGCGGTGGCGCGTCTGCACCGTGAGATGATCGACGACGCCTCGCTCAGCGCCACGGTCCGCGCGGAACTGGAGCAGTGGTTCGGCTACCTGCCCACGCTCGGGCAGCCCTTCCGCGCCAAGCTGCGGATCGACGCGCAGACCACCTGGGACAGCCAGGAGCACCTGGGCAAAGTCGTGCTGCTGCACTTCACCGCCGACTGGCACGAGCCTGCCGCTCGGTCCATCGAACAGGTGCGGGCGCTGAGGCTCAAGCTCAAGGGCCAGCCGCTGTCGGTTCTGACGGTGGACGTGGGCCACGAGGGCGAGGAGGAGCCGTGCACGCTGAGCGACATGCTGGCGGGCGAAGAGGGTTGGCACCTCTACCGACAGGGACCGGGACAGGTGAGCCTGCAGCGGATGTTCGAGGTCCGTTCGCTACCGCGTTACGTGGTGATCGACGCCCAGGGCACGGTGCGCTGGCTGGGTTCGACGCCCGCGGCGCTGGCGCGGACGGAATCGCTATTCCCGGTTGAGGATCGATAATGTATTGCTTTTTTTTTTTTGGCTTTAGAACACCTCGTCGTGTGATTATCTGACGTCCAGCCGCGACGCGATCGTGTCGATGATTGTGGAGAACTCCACGCGGGCTGCCGCGCCGCTTGACAAAAAAGGACATGTTGGTATGAATACTGGTCTCGCGTCCACATTAGGAGTACCATCCATGACCGCCACCGTTACCGAGGCCCCCACCATGAACCACGCCCCGACGCGCCACGCGGCTCTGCTGCAGTGGGTCAACGAAGTGGTTGACCTGTGCAAGCCCGACCGCGTCCACTGGGTCACCGGCTCGCAGGCCGAGTACCAGCAGATGCTCGACCTGATGGTCGCTGCGGGCACCGCCAAGTGGCTCGACCCGGCCAAGCGGCCCAACAGCGTCCTGATCCAGTCCGACCCGGGCGACGTGGCTCGCGTCGAGGACCGCACCTTCATCTGCTCCAGGAAGAAAGAGGACGCGGGCCCGACCAACAACTGGTGCGACCCGAGCGACATGCGTTGGACGCTGCGCAGCCTGTTCCGCGGCTGCATGCGCGGTCGCACCCTTTACGTTATCCCCTTCTCGATGGGGCCCATCGGCTCGCCCATCGCGCAGATCGGCGTGGAGATCACCGACTCGCCCTACGTCGTGGCCAACATGCGCATCATGACCCGCATCGGAAGCAAGGTCCTGGAGGTGCTCGGCGACGAGGGCGCCTTCGTGCAGTGCCTGCACAGCGTGGGCTACCCCCTCACCGACGAGCTGGGCCACAGCAGGCCCGACAAGAAGTGGCCCTGCGACGCCAACTCCAAGTTCATCGTCCACTTCCCCGAGTCGCGCGAGATCTGGTCCTACGGCTCGGGCTACGGCGGAAACGCCCTGCTGGGCAAGAAGTGCTTCGCCCTGCGCATCGCCTCGGTCATGGCCCGCGACGAGGGCTGGATGGCCGAGCACATGCTCATCCTCCGCATCACCAACCCGCAGGGCGTGGTCAAGTACGTCGCGGCGGCATTCCCCAGCGCCTGCGGCAAGACCAACCTCGCGATGCTCAAGCCCACGCTCCCGAACTGGCAGGTGCAGTGCATCGGCGACGACATCGCCTGGATGAAGTTCGGCGCCGACGGCAGGCTCTACGCCATCAACCCCGAGGCCGGTTTCTTCGGCGTCGCCCCCGGCACCAGCGCCAAGAGCAATCCCAACGCCCTCGACTCGCTCCACTCCAACAGCATCTTCACCAACTGCGCCCTGACCGACGACAACGACGTCTGGTGGGACGACCTGACCGAGACGCCCCCGGCGCACCTGATCGACTGGACCGGCAAGGACTGGACGCCCGCCAGCGGCAAGAAGGCGGTGCACCCCAACGCACGCTTCACCGCACCGGCCTCGCAGTGCCCGGTCATCGCGCCGGAGTGGGAGGACCCCAAGGGCGTGCCCATCGACGCCATCCTCTTCGGCGGGCGACGCTCGACCGTCGTGCCGCTGGTCACCGAGGCCTTCAGCTGGCAGCACGGCGTTTTCATGGGCGCCACGATGGCCAGCGAGACCACCGCCGCCGCGGCAGGCAAAGTGGGCCAACTCCGCCGGGACCCCATGGCGATGCTGCCCTTCTGTGGCTACCACATGGGCGACTACTTCGCCCACTGGCTCAAGATCGGACAACGCGCCGGCGCCAAGCTCCCGAAGATCTACTTCGTCAACTGGTTCCGCAAGAGCCCCGAGGGCAAATGGCTCTGGCCCGGTTATCGCCGCAATTCCCGCGTCCTGAAGTGGGTCTGCGACCGCGTCGACGGCAAGGGCAAAGCCGTCACCACGCCCATCGGTGTCCTGCCCACCCTCGACGCTCTGGACCTCACCGGCATGGACGTCTCCCAGGCGGACCTCGCGGAACTCCTCCGCGTGGACATCAAGGGCTGGACCTCGGAGATCCCCTTAATCTCGCAGTATTTCGCCCAGTTCGGCGACCGTCTGCCCCCGGCTTTGCGCGAGGAACTGGGCAGCCTCGAACACCGCCTGCACGACGCGGCGAAGTGACCCGGCCTCGCGGCTTATCTTTAGCTCAAGAACCAAAGGCTGCGCCGCCCGGCGCAGCCTTTTCTTTTCGCCGCTCGCGGCTTGGCGATCAGCGCAGGGCCATGTGATACGTGTTCGAGATTGCTCGGGAGTCACCGACGACTCGTTTTTGACCGGATGACCGGATCCAGACGGATCATGATGGATCCGATCCGTTTGTTTTCCATCCGTTTCCATGCTCTTCTATCCGGTCATCCGGTCAAAATCGATTGTCGGGGGCGTACGGGACCAGTCGGTATGCGTATGACTTTCCGCTCCCAGGGGGATATCATCGCTGCCGGTCGTGGGTGGGTCGGCGCGCCGGGCGTCGCCGCGGCCGAAGTGTGTTTTTCCCTTTTCGATCAGGGAGGTCCGACATGCCGTCCGTCTCACTCGCACCGGTCTTGGCTGCCAGCCCGTCTCAGGTCGTCCTCTGGGTGGGCATCATCGTCGTCGGCTTGTTCCTGCTCTTCGTGGGTTCGTTCATCTTGCGCGAGTTCAACCTTTGGCTTCAGGCGATGCTCTCCGGGGCGCACGTGGGCTTCTTCGAGCTCATCGGCATGCGCTTCCGCAAGGTAAACTCCTCGGTCATCGTGCTCTCGCGCATCCAGGCGGTGAAGGCGGGCATCCCCGTGAGCACCGCCCAGCTCGAGACGCACACGCTGGCGCGGGGCAGGGTGCCCAACGTGGTCAACGCGATGATCGCCGCCGACCGCGCCAAGATCAGTCTGCCCTGGGACACCGCCTGCGCCATCGACCTGGCGGGCCGCGATATCCTCGACGCGGTGCACACCTCCGTGAATCCCAAGGTCATCGACTGCCCGAACATCCAGAGCGGCAAGAACACCATCGACGCGGTGGCGCAGGACGGCATCCAGCTCAAGGCCAAGGCGCGCGTGACGGTGCGCACCAACCTCGCCCGGCTCGTGGGCGGCGCCGGCGAAGAGACCATCATCGCGCGGGTGGGCGAGGGCATCGTGACCACCATCGGCTCGGCGCCCTCGCACAAGGCGGTGCTCGAGAATCCCGACCGCATCAGCAAGACGGTGCTGGAGAAGGGCCTGGACGCAGGCACCGCGTTCGAGATTCTCTCCATCGACATCGCGGACATCGACGTGGGCGAGAACATCGGCGCCAAACTGCAGGCCGACCAGGCCGAGGCGGACAAGCGTCGCTTCCAGGCCGAGGCCGAGAAACGACGCGCCATGGCCGTGGCGCAGGAGCAGGAGTTCACCGCCGAGGCGCAGAAGAACCGCGCCCTGGTGGTGCTCGCGGAGGCGGAAGTGCCCAAGGCGATGGCGGATGCTTTCCGCAGCGGCAACATGGGCATCATGGACTACTACCGCATGAAGAACGTCCAAGCGGACACGGCCATGCGCTCGAGCATCGCGGGCAGTCCGCCTGCGGGGACGTAACGCCCCGGGGGGCAAGGCCTGTGCGGCAGTGTTTCTGACACTTTATTCGCGGCCCGTGTTGTCCGATAGCTAAAATAAGGTGTCGATGACGCTCTCTGTTTCCGCCGAGGTCGATCCCCCGCAGTCACGAGCGGCGGGGCGCTGGCGGCGATCCTCCGTCGTGAGTGCGCAGCCCCGCGAGGTCGCGGCGCTGAAGCGCGTGCTGCGGAGCGACGAGGAGTACTTGAGATACTCCAACGGGCACGCCCCGCCCAGCGCGGTGCTGCACGATTTCCTTTTCGCCGACCCCGCCGGCGGCGCCGCGCCGGAGGAGGTCTTCGCCAAGCTGCGCTGGGGCGGCCAGTACGTTTACTGGTCCACGTCGGCGGCGGAGGTGGCGCGGCGGTGCCAGGACTTCCACGCCCGGGGCGGGTTCGTGGTGGAGCGAGGCCCGGCGATGGCGAACACCGGCCCGTGGGGGCTGCCCCTGCCTTGGCTCTCGCGCACCGTTCACTACTTCGTGGCGCGCAAGGTCTGCCTCGTGCAGCCGGGCGTCACCACCGACCGTTTCACCTTCGACGTGCAGCTGATCCGTCGCAAGACCGGCGAGGGCTACGCGGTGCTCAAGCAGGTCCCCACCTGGAAGAGCGTCCACCAGCGCCTGCGCGAACGCTTCCCCGACATGGACCAGCAATTGCTCGCCTCGCGTGCCCACAAGCTCGTGGACCATGTGTTCCCGGTGTTCCTCACCCGCGAGTACGCCTTCCTGCAACTGCTGCAGCGCGACCTGCCCGCGCCCTACAACGAAAAGGTCCCTCGACCCCTGGCGGTGGAGAAGGACGACAAAGGCTTCGTGCGGAAGCTGGTGATGAGCTGGCTGCGACTGGGCGTGCCCGACCAGGGCCCGCTGCCGCACCTGGAGTTCGCCCGCCAGAGCGCCGACATGGTCCGTGTCCTGCACGACATCGCCCACCTGATCCACCTCGATCTGCGCCTGGACAACTTCGTGGTCACGGA
This sequence comes from uncultured Phycisphaera sp., assembly GCA_964496285.1. Classification (GTDB taxonomy): domain Bacteria; phylum Planctomycetota; class Phycisphaerae; order Phycisphaerales; family Phycisphaeraceae; genus CAZBXW01. The sequence goes on along the minus strand of CAZBXW010000015.1, from coordinate 54,068 downwards.
CAAGGGCGTGGGGCTGGTGGACTTCGGGTCGGCGGTGCGCGTGGGCGAGGACCTGGCGCAGAGCCCGATGCTCAAGTCGCTCTTCGACGAGATGATGAGCACGCACCAGATGCAGCGCGTGCTGGGTCGCATGAGCAGCAGCGGGCAGCTCACCTCGAGCTATCTTTCGTCCAAACAGGGCAAGGTGGACAAGGCCATCGACGTCTTCTGCCTGGCGGTGCAGCTGAATCGTCCGCACCTGAACCCCGACTTCGTAGGCCTGGTGGATTTCGACCCCAGCGCCGAGGCCAGCGTTCGCCTCTCGCTGCTGACGGACGCGATCCTGCGGCCCAAGGACCCGAGTCGGCCCTCCTTCATCTCGGCGCAGGACGTGCTCACCGGCGTGATCCGCCTCCAGGAGCGCGCCGCTCTGGGCCGCTAATTCCTCTGACGGCTCATCGCCGCCCAGCCCAGCAGCGCCGCGATTCCCACCACCGCCACGCGCCAGGGCCAGGTGTTCAACTGAAACTCGCCCGGTCCGCGCGTCAGGGCGTCGATCGCCTGAATCGGGCTAAGGCGCATCGTCCATCCCACGCCCGCCAGCGCCATGAGCGCCGGCTCGGCCAGCAGCAGCAGGAGGCAGGCGGCCATCGCGACGGCGCGTCGGCCGGCGCCGCCCAGGGCGCCCCAGGCGATCAGCAGCGCGGTGAGCAAGCTCCAGGCTGCCAGCGCACCGGCGAGCGTGAGCGTCTGCGCCAAGGACCACTGCCCGTAGAAGCGCAGCGGCCAGAGCACCACTTGGAGCACCACGTTGAGCCAGAACCAGTCGATCCACACCGCGGTGGCCACGCCCCGCTGCGGCAGGGGCTTCCCGTCGTGCTCGCGCAACTGTCGGGGGCCCAGGGTCTCCTGCGTCAGTCGCAGGCTTGGCCAGCAGACCGTCAGCCCGATCATCGCGGCGAAGGTCATCCACCGCGCCGCGGCCTGACCGCCCACCGCGCTAAGCGCCATGAACCAGCTGCCCAGCAGCCACAGACACCAGAGCATCACCAGACCGCGCGGGGCGGGTGAATTGGAAGTGGGCGTGGGGCGGGGGGAAGGCATGGGAAATGAACTACGAGGAATGAAGAAGGAACCATGAATGAGTGATGATGGGATGTTCAATGAACGCTGCAGGCGTCATTGGATCATTCACCATTGACCATGATTCATTGTCCGCGATGCGCAGATCGTTCACCACACGAAGCCCACGCCGCGTCCCTCTTCGTCGATCGCGGCGGGCTCGACGAAGACCGCCTCGTTCGAGAGTCGCACGTCGATGACGCGGCCCGAGAGGTTGATGGTGCGGCGCTGTGCCCAGACGCTGGCCAGGGCGCGCAGCTTCGCGTTGGCGTCGGGCTCGATGGGCTGTTCCTCGCCCGGGGGCAGGCCCCAGCGCACTTTGCCCGAGGTGGTCAGCAGCGTGAGCACGACGCGGCCGCGCGTGTCCCGTGCCGAGACGTCCGCCGCCCGCACCTCGTGGAAGTAAGGCTTGTCCTGCAGCAGGCGCATCAGCGCCAGGCCCGCCTGGACGTCTCCGCCCTCCCACGCCTGGCCCGACCGCGGAGCCGCGCCCTGCGACCCGACGATCACCGGCAGCTTCAGGCGCATCGCCTCGTCGCGGCGATAGGGGCCCGCCAGTCGCACGCCGCCGCTGTCCACCAGGTGGAACCCGTCGCGGCAGTCCACCATCGCCGTGGGCGTGCGGTAGTTCGCGTGGACCACCACGGCCCCGCGGGGCGTACGCTCCACGCGCCACACCCGCTCGATCCACGCGGTCTGCTGCAGACTGCGGCGGGCGCTTTCGAGCGAGGCCTGGTCCAGCGGGTCGGACGTGAGCTGCGACGCGGCGGTGCGGCGCAGGTGCTCGCTCAGCCGGGCGCTGAGCCAGGGCGGAGCCTGGGCCAGTTCGATCTGTGGCTGGCTCACCTCGGGACGGCCGGCTCGCTGCCTCGCCGCGTAGGCGCCCAGCACTCGCTCCATGTATTGCCAGCCCAGGCCCGTCGCCGCGATCAGCCCCACCACGCCCAGGAACTCCAGGCCCCGCAGCGTTCGCTTGGGGTCCCACTTCGGGCCCACACCCTTGCCCGCCGCCACGCGTGGCTTACGTTTGCTTTTCTTGCTTGAGAGAAACCAACCCATGAGAGGGATCATCGGCTAAAGGATCGATAACGCAGCAGTTCCAGCGTTCATGACCCCCGTTCAGACGCCGCCCAGCGCACCAGCTGGTCCACCAGCTCGGGCATGCTCATCCCCGCGTGCGCCGCCGCCTTGGGAAGCAGCGAATGCGTGGTGAAGCCCGGTAACGTGTTGATCTCGAGGAACCACGCCACGCCCGCAGCGTCCACGATGAAGTCCACCCGAGACAGGTGCCGACATCCCGCGGCTCGAAAGGCACGCACCGCGGCCTGCTGCAACGCCGCCAGTCGCTCCGGGGGCAATCCGATCTGCGCCGGGTCCAGCAGATAGCGCGTGTCGTTGCGCACGTACTTGGCCTGATAGTCGTAGTACTCCACGTCCGCGGCGGGCACGATCCGAATCGGCGGCAGCGCTCGAGCGGTCTGGCCGCTGCCCAGCACGCCCACCGTCATCTCCATCCCCGTGACGTAGCGCTCCACCAGCACCTGCTCGTACTTGCCCGTGAGCCTGGCCAACGCCTCGTCCATCTGCTGCCGCGTCCTGCAGATCGACAGGTCGATGCTGCTGCCCTCGTCGTTGGGCTTGACCACCGCCGGAAGTGGAAGATCCTGCCGCGGATTCCCGGGGGAGATCAACGCCCACGCCGGCGTATCCACCCCCGCTGCGGATACCACTTCTTTCGTCCGCTTCTTGTCGATGCACAGCGACGCTGCCCCGCTGCGACAGCCCACGAAAGTCAAACTCCGTTCTTCGAGGATTCGCTGCAGCGGTCCGCCCTCGCCCCACGGCCCGTGCAGCACCGGAAACACCACCCCCCGCATGTCCCCCCGGATAGCGTCCAAGGGGCTCAAGTCCATCGGCGTAATGTCGCGCTGCGTGACGACGTAGCCCGCCTCACGCAGCGCCGCAGCCACGCAAGCTCCGCTCTGCAAGCTCACCTCTCGCTCGCGGTCCGGTCCCCCCGCCAACACCAGCACCGCCGGTCGTCCCTGACTCATACGCTGCTCCGAAAAATCCCCTGACTCCTCACTCCTGGCTGCTCGCTTCTCGCTCCTGACCCCGTTGCATCACATGCCCGTCGATCACCACGATCGCGGCACAGGCGAGCGCCAGCAGCACCGCCCACACCGCCAGCCGGACCAAGGGCGGCGAGAGATCGGCTGACCGCTTGTCGCTGGTTCGCTCGGACACGTCGTTAGGATGATAGAGTGAACCGGTCGGCCCGCAAGCTTCACATCGTTGATTTTCTCAAGGACGCGCAGCACCTGCACCTGCGTCGCACCGATTATCGCCACACCGATTTCGACCCCCCGCACACGCACGACTTCGCCGAGTTCTTCTGGATCGAGCGCGGCTCGGGGCGACACTGGATCAACGGGCAGCGTCGGGGCCTGGACCGGGGCGACCTGGTGCTCGTGCGTCCGGCTGACCGTCACGCCTTCGCGGCCCGCGACCGCGCCGGCTTCACCCTGGTCAATATCGCCTTCCGCGCTTCGGCGCTTTCCAAGCTCAAACAACGCCTGGCCCCGCAGGTCTCCCCGTGGCCCTGGGACGGCGAGGACCTGCCCACACGTCTTAGGCTCTCGCCGGGCGATCTGCACTGGCTCGCGCAGCTCGTCCTTCGCCTCGAACAATCCCGCGCCACCCCGCTGGACCTGGAGTTCTGCCTGCTCTGTGTGATCCAGCTCAGTCAGAGCGGGCCCGCTCCGCTTCGCGACTCGCCCCTGCCTCATTGGCTCAACAAGGCGCTGGGCGCCATGGCGCAGCCGGGGCACCTCGCCGGCGGCGTGCGCGAGCTGGCGCGCCTCGCCCTCCGCTCGCACGAGCACGTCAACCGCGTCGTCCGCAGGCACACCGGACGCACCACCACCGACCTCCTCAACGGCTTGCGTATGGACCACGCCGCCCGTGAGCTGCGCATGACCGACCGCTCGATCCGCGACATCGCCCTGGAGTGCGGCCTGACCAACCTGGGGCACTTCTACAAACTCTTCCACGCCCGCTTCACCGCCACCCCACGCCAGTACCGCCTGCGCCAGAACGCGGTGGTCAGGCCAAGGCCAGCCCGGCTCCGATAGAAGTTTGAAGTTAGAATCGATTGTTCATGCCGCGTGCCCGTCCCAAGCCTCGTTTGATCGTGGTGGCCAATCTGGCTCGGCCGCAGGTGGTGGACACGCTCGCGACGCTGCGGCCCTGGCTTCACCGTCAGGCGCAGGTCGTGGCGGAACTCGACTCGCACAGGCTCCAGCCCGGCGTCATCGAAGACCTCGAGGCGTCGGCAACCACCAGCGAACTCCCGGGGGCGGACCTGATCGTGATCTTCGGCGGCGATGGCACCGTCATCGCGGGGGCGCGCCACTTCGCCATCCGTGGACGCGGCCTGCCCGTGGTGGGCGTGAACTGCGGCACGCTGGGCTTCCTCACCGAGTTCAGTGCGGAGGAACTCAAGGAGCACTGGGCCGCCATCGCTTCGCCCCGTCGGGCGGTGGCGCGACGGATGATGCTCGAGGTCTTCGTCTTCGACAGCGACACGCCCGAGGTGCGCGCGGACCGCCTGAGCCGAGTCGAACAGGAGCACTGCCGGTTCCGGGGCGTGGGCCTGAACGACGCGGTGATCGCCGCCGGTCCGCCCTTCCGCATGATCGAGCTGTCGCTGGCGATCGACCCCGGCAAGCCGCTCTCGAGCGTCACCAACATCCACGGCGATGGCGTGATCGTCTCCACGCCCACCGGGTCCACCGCCTACAACCTCTCGGCCAACGGCCCGATCGTCAGTCCGGACCTTGACGCCTTGTGTCTGACGCCGATCTGTCCGCACACGCTCTCGTTCAGGCCCGTGGTGGTGCGTGCCGACGCGGGGCTTTCGCTGCGCATGCTGCGCGTCAACCCCGGCACCACGCTCTCGCTCGACGGGCAGACCTCCGTCCCGCTCCAGGCCGGCGAGCAGGTCTATCTCCGTCGCAGCTCACGCACGCTGGACCTCGTGCGCAACCCGCACACGACCTTCTGGCGACGCCTGAGCGCCAAGATGCACTGGGCGTCCAGGCCCAGCAACGTCTGAGCGCGAGGGCGGGGCGAGGTTCCGATCCCCGCACCCCACCGATATACTTCCGCCATGGTCGCCTCGATGCCCCTGCTGCGTGTCACGGACCTGCGCACGCACTTTCCAGTGAAGCGCGGTCTGCTCCAGCGTGTGGTGGGGCAGGTCAAAGCGGTCGATGGCGTGAGCTTCGAGATCGCCCCCGGGAGCATCCTGGGACTCGTGGGCGAATCCGGCTGCGGCAAGAGCACCGTGGGCCGCACGATCCTGCGGCTGATCCCCGCGACCAGCGGGTCGGTGCGGTTCAACGACCGCGACGTGTTCGCCGCCGACCGCGTGGAGCTCAAGGCGCTTCGGCGGCAGATGCAGATCGTGTTCCAGGACCCGGTGGGATCGCTCAACCCGCGGATGACCGTGGGGGGGATTCTCAGCGAGCCGATCCGCGTGCATCGACTGGCGCAGGGGCGGGAGGTGGCTGACCGCGTGGCGCGCCTGCTCCGTCGTGTGGGACTCTCGCCCGACCACGCCCAGCGCTACCCGCACGAGTTCTCCGGAGGGCAACGCCAGCGCATCGGTATCGCCCGCGCTCTGTCGCTCGAGCCGCGATTCATCGTCTGCGACGAGCCCGTCTCGGCGCTGGACGTGTCGATCCAGTCGCAGGTGCTCAACCTGCTTCTGGACCTGCGCGACGAGCTGGGGCTGAGCTATCTCTTCATCGCACACAACCTGGCGGTGGTCGAGCACTTCTGCGATCGCGTGGCGGTGATGTACCTCGGACGCATCGTGGAGATGGCCGACCGCCACAGGCTCTACCGTCAGCCGCGGCATCCCTACACCCGGGCGCTGCTCAGCGCAGCCCCATCGCCCTCGGTGGACGATCATCGTCGCAGGATCGTGCTTCCCGGAGAGGTGCCCTCGCCGACGAACCCGCCCACCGGTTGCGCCTTTCATCCGCGCTGCACGTTGACGCGCCAGCGCGCCAGCGAGTCCTCCTCGGAGGCCACGGTGGAGATTCGCGTGATGGGCAACCCGGTGCGTGTGATGCGTCGGTGCGTCGAGCAGACGCCCGCGCTCGAGGCCGCCTCGGATCAGCCCGACCACTGCGCCGCCTGCTTTTTCCAGTAGTTGGGCCGCTCGCGGCTTGGCACTCCGACGGCGAGTCACCCGCGCACGACGGAGGCGATCTTCCCCAGCAGCAGCACCGAGGCGAGAAAGACCTGCAGCAGCGCGACCATGCCTACCGTGCCGCGCCACTCGGGCGACAGGCTCATGAGCGGGCGATTGACCGTGGCGCACAGGCGAAGAAGTCGATCGTTCCACGCCGCCCAATCGATGCGTCGGGAGGACTTCCGGGCGCGCCGCGTCGCGGGCGTGGCGAGGTCCTGAGCGACCGCGGCGACGGCGGGGGCGAGCGGTGCGGCCGCGTGGGGCCGAGCTTCGGGCTGCGTGTCCAGCTCGCGCGCCACCGACCCCGCCGACCCGGCCGCCGCGACGACCAGCGGTGCGGGACCCGCCTGGATCACGCTCTCGGGCGTCTCGAAATCACCGGCCAGTTCTTCGCCCTGGGTCGTGGCGGGTCCGTCTGTGTTGCGCTGCTCCGCTTGAAGCACTTCCGTGACGGTCTCGAAGTCGCCGGCCATCGCGTGGTCGGCGCTCTCCGCAAGCTCCGCGTCGAGTTGCTTGAGCGCCGGAGGCGCTGCGGGCGCCGGAACGGGCGTCGCGGGATTCCCCCCGTCCTGGGCGATCTGCTGCGTCCAGGTCTTCTCCTCGCCCGCGGCGTGCTGAAGAAGCTGCTCGACCGAGAGCGACTCGCCGTGGGGCGTGGCGTCGGCGGCGAGGGACTCCTGCGGCGCGGGGGTGGCGACCTCTGAGGTCCGCTTGGCGTCGTCGAGCAGAGACTGGATTTGTGCCGCCAGTTCGTCGCCCGCCAGGGAGTCGGGGTCGTCGTTGGTGGTCGGTGTGGGGACGCCGGTGGAGGATGCGTCGTTCAATGGGTCCGTCGCCTGCGCTTGGGCCGCGGCGAGCAGTTCGTCCAACTGGGCGTCGAGCTTGCCGTCCGGGTCGGGCGCGGCCGTCGCGGGCTCGGCGGGCGTCGTGGGCGAGGCGGCTTTGGCGGCGTTGGTGGCAGGGATCAGCCCCGGCTCGATCTCCTGGATCTGGCGCAGCACCTCGTCGAGCTGCTGCTCGAGTGATGCGTCATTCGCGGGGTCGGGTTGTGGGCCGGTGTCCGCCACGTCGAGGTCTCGTGCCGCGCGATCGCACGCGGGTTACGATGGGCTTATCGTCCCTTTGGCGCGGTCGCTGAAGGTCTGCCCAGTCGTCACAGACGGAACCTGCGAGATCATAGGTCATGCACCGCTTCGTCCACGCGCCGCTGCCCGCAGGCTCCGCATTATCGGAAGTGCTCGAATTGAGCGACGAGGAATCCCGGCACGCTCGCGGTGTCCTGCGTCTGCGCGTGGGCGAAGCGGTGGAACTGCTCGACGGCGCCGGCACGGTGGCGGCGGGCGTCGTGGCGGAATCGGGCAGGGTCGTTCGCGTGAAACTTTCCACGATGCACCGCGTTGCGCCGCTTAGGCCTCGTGTGTGCATCGCCTGCGCCATGCCCAAAGGGCCTCGCGCCGCGGACATGGTCAACCAACTCAGTCAGCTCGGCGTGGACGAGTTGGTCCCGCTGCGCTGCGAACGGAGTGTGGTGGACCCGGGACAGGGCAAGGTGGATCGCCTTGGACGTGCCGCGGTCCAGAGCGCCAAGCAGTGCGGCCGGGCGTGGTTCATGACGGTGACGGAGCCGATGGATTTTCACAGGGCGCTCGAACTGCCCGGTGCGCGACGACTGCTCGCCTTGGCCGGCGGAGCGGAGTTGACCACGGGCGACGGGGCGGACCTGCGCATCTTCATCGGTCCCGAGGGCGGCTTCACGGCCGGCGAAACCCAGGCGGCGATGCACGCGGGATGTGTGCCCGTGTCGCTCGGGCCGTTCGTGCTGCGCATCGAGACCGCGGCGGTGGCGGCGGCGGCGATCCTGCGGCGTTCCGCCGTTGCCGGCGCTTCCGGGGGCGAATAGACTCGCACCATGCAACGTCCCAACCCCGCAAGCGCTCCTGAAAAGCCCGACATCTCCGAGCACGGCGGCAACGGCCAGGTCTCCGACCGGCGCCTGTTCATGCAGTTGCTCGCCTTCACCGACTGCCTGGACACCCAGCCGCTGCTGGATCGTCTGAGCGCCGCGCCCGTGGCGGGGGTGCTCTATCACGACCTGAACGACCCGCGCGGCGTGGCGCTGCTGACATTCCACGAGGACCCGGCGTTCTTCGTCGGCACGCTGCGCGATCTGCTGCGGGGTTCGCCGTTCCGTGAGTTGACCCCGCGTCCGGCGTTCACCATGTTCGGGCGCAGTTACTCGCTGGGTTACGAGCCGGACCTTCACGAGACCCTGCTGGCACGCCCGCGTCGCACCGTGCTCAGCAAGGATTGGCCCTGGGCCATCTGGTATCCGCTTCGACGCAGCGGCCAGTTCGCGCAGTTGCCTCCGGACCAGCAACGCGACATCCTGATGGAGCACGGGAAGATCGGCTTGGGCTTCGGCGCTGCGGACTTCGCTCACGACGTGCGTCTGGCGTGCCACGGATTGGACGCGAACGACAACGACTTTCTCGTGGGCCTGGTGGGCAAAGAGTTGCACCCGCTCTCCGCCATCGTGCAGACGATGCGCAAGACCAGACAGACTTCGCTCTACCTCGAACGCCTGGGGCCCTTCTTCGTGGGCCGAGCGGCGTGGCGAAGCGACGAGTAAGCAGGGCCGACCTTGGTCCCGGGGGGGGCGTGACTTCCGGGGATGAGGACATCCCCGTCTTCCTAGAGGTTCTTCAGGTATAGCGGCTGCACGTAGCGCAGGCAGCACTGACCATCGGGCATCAGGGCGGCGCAGCGCGAGGCGGCGTCCCGGCTCGCGGCGATCACCTGTCGCACACGCTTTGGGTCGCGCCGCTTGGCGTCGGCGACCACGTCCGCTTCAGTCAAGCGCAGACACAGACACGCCAACTCACCGGGGAACTTCGGCGCGGTGCGCGTGCGCAACAGCGTCGCCGCGATACGCTGACCCATCGCGTCGAAGTAGCCCACCTCGCACGTCGGGTTGTCGCAGTAGCATGCACTGGCGCTTAATCGCGAGAGCTCTTGCGCGGGAAGCTGTGATCGCAGCGTGTCCAGACCCACCGCCTGCCCGATGCGTCCGCACGAAGGGCATTTCAGGTCCTCCGGCTCCTCAGGCTCGCGGACAAAGGCTTTGTTCATCGGCTGGGGCGGGGGCTCACTCGACGACCTTGGCGGTGAGGATCTTCGGCGCTACCGCGGGGCGGCCCGCGTTGCGGTCGGCGAGCTTCGTCGCGGCGATCTTATCCACCGCCTCGATGCCGGTGACCACCTGACCAAAGGCGGTGTACTGGTTGTCCAGGTGCCGGCAGTGCTCGCGGCCTAAGCAGATGAAGAATTGCGAGCCGGCGGAGTCGGGGTGAGCGCTGCGTGCCATGGAGAGGACGCCCTTGTCGTGCTTGCGTGAGTTGAACTCGGCTTTGACTTTCCAGCCCGGGCCGCCGGTGCCGTCGCCGCGGGGGCAGCCGCCCTGGATGACGAAGCCCGGCAGGATGCGATGGAAGGTCAGCCCGTTGTAGAAGCCCTGGCGGGTGAGCTTGAGGAAGTTTTCGGAGTGGCCGGGGGCCACGTCGGGCCAGAGTTCGACGGTGACATCGCCCTCGGAGGTGGTCAGCAGAACGCGCGGGGTATTGGGGGTGTTCATGCGGGCATCGTAGGATAAGACGCGTCCGTTGGGAAACAGGATCAGCCGCCGATGAACGCGGATAAAAGTGATATGAGAAAGGCGATTCTTTCATCGGAGGCCATCGGGGTCCAACGGCGGCTCCCTTGAATGATTCAACGGACTGGGTTGTGTTTCGCTTGGCCGATCGCTATAGTATTTGGCTATGTTTCCGCGCCTTATGCCAACTCCGGTCGCCGTTAGCTGAGCGGGCGACCCGCACCCTTCGACTCGCCGCTCCGGTTGGCTGATATTTCTCACTCCGTGATTGATCCGCAGACGTTTCGCGTCGGCTCATTGTTCGCAACGAGGTCACCCATGCACCGTCACCAACACCGTTTGAACACGCAAGGCATCCACGCTTCGCCCAGCAGCGGCGGGGCTGCACCCACCAAGAAGTACCAGGGCATGACCGGGGCCCAGGTCTTTCACGAGATGATGCGCGAGCACGACGTGAAGACCATGTTCGGTTATCCCGGCGGGGCGATCCTGCCGGTCTTCGACGCCATCTACGAGAGCGATCAGTTCCAGTTCATCCTGACGCGTCACGAACAGGGAGCGGGGCACATGGCCGAGGGCTACGCCCGCGCCAGTGGTAAGCCCGGCGTGGTGCTCGTGACCTCCGGCCCCGGCGCGACGAACACGGTGACGCCGCTGCAGGACGCGCTGATGGACGGCACGCCGCTGATCGTGTTCAGCGGTCAGGTGGCGACCTCGGCGATCGGGACCGACGCCTTCCAGGAAGCCGACGTGACGGGCATCACACGCCCGTGCACGAAGTGGAACGTGCTGGTGAAGGACCCGCACGACATCCCGCGGCGGATCAACGAGGCGTTCCACATCGCCACCACCGGGCGTCCCGGGCCGGTGCTGGTGGACCTGCCCAAGGACGTGACGGCGGCGAAGATCGTGCAGCCGGTCTTCGATCAGGTTCACCTGCCGGGCTACCACGTGCGCGAGCTGGGCACCAGCAGCGAGATCGCGCGCGCCGCGGCGATGATCAACCGCGCTCAGAAGCCGGTGTTCTACGTCGGTCAGGGGGCGCTGCTCTCCGGGGCGCACGAACTGCTGCGTCAGTGCGCCGCCAAGGCGAACATCCCCGTGACCACGACGCTGCAGGGCTTGGGTGCCTTCGACGAGGATTCGCCTCTGTCGCTGCACATGCTGGGGATGCACGGCTCGGCCTACGCCAACTGGGCGATGCGCGACGCCGACTGCATCATCGCGGTGGGCGCTCGCTTCGACGACCGCGTGACGGGCAACATCAAGAAGTTCGCCCCCGGGGCGCGGGCCGCTGAACGCGAGGGCCGCGGCGGGATCATCCACTTCGACATCGCACCGGAGAACATCAACAAGGCGGTGCCGGTGACCATCGGCGTCGAGGGCGACGCACGCAAGAATCTCGAACTGCTCCTGCCCATGCTCGAGCACCGGCCCCGGAAGGAGTGGGTGGACACGGTCAGTCAATGGCGGAGCGAGCACCCCTTCCGCTACAAACACGACGAGCGCGAGTTCCACATGAAGCCCCAGGCGGTGATCGAGGAGCTCGACCGCCAGACCAAGGGCGATGCGATCCTCACCACCGGCGTGGGCCAGCATCAGATGTGGGCGGCGCAGTTCTATACGTTCCGCACCCCGCGACAGTGGATCACCTCCGGCGGCTTAGGCACGATGGGCTACGGCGTGCCCGCGTCGGTGGGCGCGAAACTCGCCCGGCCCGACAAGCACGTCATCAACATCGACGGCGACGGCAGCTTCTGCATGACCTGCATGGAGATGGTCACCGCCGCCCAGTACAAGGTCGCCGCCAAGACCATCATCCTCAACAACGACTTCCAGGGCATGGTCAAGCAGTGGCAGGACCTCTTCTACGAGGAACGCTACAGCCACACGCAGATGCACAACCCCGACTTCAAGGCCCTCGCCGACGCCATGAATTGCAAGGGTTTCCGCTGCACGAACATCCACGACCTGCCCAAGGTGATGGACGCCTTCCTCGCGCACGACGGTCCCGCGGTCCTCGACGCCCTGGTCGAGAAGCACGAGCACGTCTACCCCATGGTCCCCGCGGGCAAGAGCGTGGACGACATGGTGCTGGGGAACTTTGAATGAAGGAAATCCGGGGATGAGTCCATCCTCGGCTTCGTCAGATCCCCCAAGCCGGGGATGGACTCATCCCCGGATAAAATGTGGGCATGCGTTACATCCTCCTGGTGTTGTGTCTGACCGTCGCGGCTCGGGGCGCGGAAGTGGTCGTGGCGTTTCCCAAGCTGCGCTTTGACAAGCCACTCTATCTCACGCACGCAGCGGACGGGACCGATCGGCTCTACGTCGTGGAGCAGGACGGCGTGGTCAAGGTGATCCAGGACGAGCAGGCGCACGTGATCCTCGACATCCGTTCCAAGGTGCTGCGCCAGGGCAACGAAGAAGGACTTCTGGGCTTGGCGTTTCACCCCAAGTTCGCGCAGAACCGGGAGCTGTTCCTCTGCTACTCGGCGGGCAAGCCGCGACGCAACGTGCTCTCGCGCTGGAAGTTCGCTCGTGAAGAGATCGATCCGGGCAGCGAGAAGATCGTCCTGGAAGTCGCGCAGCCGTGGAGCAACCACAACGGTGGGGGCATCGAGTTCGGGCCCGACGGGATGCTCTACTACACGCTGGGCGACGGCGGGTCGGGCGGCGATCCGCAGAACAACGGGCAACGCCTCGACACGCTGCTGGGAAAAATCCTGCGTCTGGACGTGGACCGAACGGAGGGGGGATTGGCCTACGCGATCCCGCGCGACAACCCCTTCGTCGGTCGCGATGGCGTGCGTCAGGAGATTTGGGCCTACGGACTTCGCAACGTCTGGCGATTCAGCTTCGACCGCGAAACGGGCCTGATGTGGGGCGGCGACGTGGGGCAGAACCAGTGGGAGGAAATCCACGTCATCGAGAAAGGCGGGAACCACGGCTGGCGCATCCGTGAGGGCAGGCACGCCCACAACCCGGACCCGAAGAACACCGGCCCGTTCGTGGAGCCGATCGTCGACCATCCCCGCAGCGAAGCGTGGTCGATCACCGGCGGGTACGTCTACCGCGGCGAAAAAATCCCAGAACTCCAGGGTTGGTACGTCTACGGCGACTTCGGGTCGGGCCTGATCTGGGCGCTGCGCTACGACCCGAAGAAGAAAGAGCTTCTGGAGCACAAGGCCACCGGCAAAGTCCACGCCATCGCGAGCTTCGGCGTGGACCGGCACAACGAGCTATACATCTGCTCGTTCGATGGCCGCATCTACAAGCTGGTGCCCTGAAGATTGCTTGCCCTGCTTCGGTAGGCGCGGGGCGACAGGCCGGTGAGCCCCTTGAACACCGTGGCGAAGTACTGGCTGGTGCCAAAGCCCAGCCGCAGGGCGATGCGGGTCACCGGTTCGCGCGTCTCTTTGAGCCAGCGCTTGGCGCGCTCGACGCGCAGCCGCGTGCGGTAGGCGCCGGGCGATTGGCCGACCTCGAGCACGAAAAGCTCGTGCAGGCGACTGGCGCGAAGGCCCACGGCGGCGGCGGCCTGCTCGATGGTGAAGTCCTCCTCGAGGCGCGACTCGATCCACGCCAGGGCGGCGCGGGTGCGCTGCGAGAGCGCCTTGGCGGAGGCGCGGCCGAGTCTCACCGCCTCATCGTGATCGCGCAGCAGATGCACCGTGAGCATCTCCAGCCAGAGGCGCAACACCGTGGGGTCGCCCGCGCCGCGGAGCTCCAGATGCATCTGCGCGAAGCACTGGTGCGCCAGCGCCGACCCGGCGAAGCAGCGGAAGCGCAGCTGGTCCAGTCGCTGCGCCAGCGCACGATTCTGCCGGGCGTTGAGCCTGCGCAGGGGCAGGCGCAGTTGGAGCCAGTAGAGTTCACAGGGGTGGAGCAGGGCGTCGACGCCGCCGTGCAGCTCGCCGGGTCGGGTGAGGTACAGATCGCCGCGGCCCACGCGGTGCGTCTCCCGGCCGGCCCACCAGTCGACGGAGCCGCGCTTGATCCAGCAGAGCTCGTAGGCGTCGGGATGGACGTGGGAGGGCAGCCCCTGCGGCGCGCCGGCACGGTGGTTGCCCCAGCCGAACATCGTCAGCTCGGGCACGAGCGTGTCGGGCGAGGTCCAGACGTGTCGGCGAGGCAGCAGGTCGATCATGGAAGTGCGGGTCGTCGGCGTTGACGCCGGGGCGCAAGGTTATTCTACGCCCATGGCGCGGACGAACGTTCTGGTCGAGGGACTGCAGGACCCGGCGCACGGGCGAGGCCTGTCGGGAGCGTGGGCCGGGGCGGGATTCGTCAACACGCTGGACCTCTCGGGCCAGTGCGCCGTGATCGAGAGTTACGACGAGCGCGCTTCGGGGATCGCGCGCGCCTTTGGCGTAGAGCTGCGCGATCGAACGGGGCAGACGTTCACCGCGGACAACGATCTGACGCTGCTGCGTGAGGAGGCGGCGCGGCAGTGGAAGGGGCGATTGGCGCAGGCGCTGGTGTACGGTCTGCCGGCGGTGGCGTTGCACTATGTCGCGCCGATCCTCGCCGAGGCGGGCGGGTCGAGAAAGTTCCTTTACCCCTGGTTCTTCGAGATGCTGCTGGCGGGCTGGGTGTGCGTCGTGGGCGCCTGGCCGGTGCTCTGGCAGGGGGCGTTGTCGCTGGCGCACCTGCGCATGACCGCGGAGCTGTTCTTCACAGCGGTGCTGCTCGGGGCGTTCGTGCCCTCGGCGGTGGGCGTGGCGACGATCGTGGTGCGGGCCGAGCCGTGGTTCAGCCCGAACGGACCGACCTTTCACGCGGTGGTCGTGCTGGTGTGGTCGGCGGCGTGGCAGCGCTGGCGCGCGGCGCGGCACGGCTCGAGGCTCGCGGGACGGGCGGACCTGATGGTGCGAGGCTGGCGTCACGTCGTGTTCGCATGGGCGGCGATGACGCTGGCGATCACGTTCTTTCGCGGGTGGCACACGGGGCTGGCGGTGGGGATGCTCCTGCCGCTGATGGGTTCACTGGCGGGCGTGAATCGTTGGACGCCCGGCGCCGGGGCGCTGCTGCCGGTGGCGGGGTTCCTGCCCGTGGTCTTGTTTTTCCCCTCCGCGCACGGGCGCGAGATCGAGGCGGCGGGAGTGATGCTGCTCGTGACGACCGCGATGGTGGGATGGGGCTGGGAGCGATGGGGCGCCGGCGAGCGAGGGAGCGCGGAAAAGACACCACCCCCGGCGCGGGGCCGAGGGCGGGTGTGACTGTCACGGAAGCAAGTGGGCAGAGCGGTCTTACTTGACCATTTCCTTGAGGCTCTTGAGCGGTCGAATGCGCACGACGTTGCGAGCGGGCTTGGCTTTGAAGGTGGTGGGCTGCTTGGTGAAGGGGTTGATGCCCTCGCGCGCCTTGGTGGCGGGCTTCTTGACGAGGGTGAGCTTCATCAGGCCCGGGACGGTGAAGACGCCCGGACCTTTCTTGAGTTCGCGCTGGATGAGGTTCGCCAGCGCCTCGCAGACGCCGCCGACCTGCTTGCGCGACAGCTCGGTCTTCTCGGCGATCTGGCCGATGACCTGCGACTTGGGCAGTGCTTTCTTAGCCATGAGACGGGACTCCTTCCGGGAGTAAGAGAGAAGAGAAGTAGAACGTGACGACAGACGCGTGAAGCCGAACGGGCAATCCTCCGTGACAGTTCCGTGGCAAAAGGTGCGATGAAACCCCTTGATTCTCCGCCTGATGCAGCTGGCCAGACGAACGACGGCGGATATTGTGGCGTTTTCTCCGAGGATTTCAATGGGGGGTCTCCCGAAACGGCGATTTTTCTGGATTTTTCCACAACCCACCCGAGCGTTCTGGTCGCGGGCATAATGTAGAGCGGGAGGTCCGCTCATGAAGCGCGTGGTCGTACGACAGTTCGGCGGAGTCGAGAATCTCACGCTCGAACACGAACCGGACCCGGTCCCAGCGTCGGGTCAGGTGCTCGTGCAGCTCAGCAGCATCGGGATGAACCACGCGGAGCTGATGGCACGTCGGGGCGAGTACCGCATCACCTCGGGCCAGCCGCCCTTCACGCCCGGGCTCGAGGGCGGAGGGGTGATCGTGCAGGTGGGCGCTGGCGTGGCCGACCGCGCCGTGGGCCAGCGGGTGGTGCTGACCTTGGACGCCCCCCGCATCAAAGCGCACGAAAAGAGCCAGAACGGCAGCTATCGCACACACTTCCTCTGCGAGGCGGCGCAGACGCTGCCCGCGCCGGACAACCTGCCCGACGAGCAGTTGGGCGCGCTCTGGCTGGCCTACCTCACCGCTTGGGGAGCGCTGGTCTGGAAACATGGGGGGATTCGCCCCGGATCGGTCGTGGCGCTGCCCGCCGCCTCCAGCAGCGTCGCCTTGGCGGCGTCGCAGATCGTCCGTCACCTCGGCGGCGTCACCATCGGGCTGACCACCCGCTCGCACAAGGCCGACCTGCTTGGCCAGCTTCCCACTGCTCACTACGATCACCTGCTCGTCACCCACGACCAGACGGGCATGACCCCCTGGCATCAACGCATCAAGGAACTCACCGGCGGTCGCGGCGTCGATGTCTTCCTCGACCCCGTGGCCAACGGGCCTTACCTCGACGCGGAGCTGCGCTGCCTGGCGGACGCGGGGACCATCTACCTCTATGGCCTGCTGGGCCGGGGCGGCGAAGTGGACATGAGCACCCTGATTCGCAAGCGAGGCGCGATCCGTGGCTGGGTCCTGTGGGAGCTCAACGAAGCCGGCCGCGACGCGGTGGACCCGGGCTATCGACACATCCTCGATGGGTTCGCCCGGGGCGTCTATCGTCAGCACTTAGGTGGGGTCTTTCCGCTCCAGGAAGTGCAGCGCGCCCACGCCACGATGGAGCGCGGCGAACACATCGGCAAACTGGTGCTCGTGCCGTGAGCGGCGGAAGCCGGGGTTGTAACCATCTCTGCCTATCCCCCACGCGCCGAGGATCAGAACATCGCCAGGAGCATGGTGCCCACGAAGCCCATCAGCACAAAGGGGAAGAAGAAGACCAACAGATACATGACCAGAGCTTCCAGAACGTCCATCTCCAGCAGCCACATGCAGAGCGCGCCGAAGAGGCCAGCGGTGATGGACTGATTGATCATCCACCCGATGCCGCCAAAGCCCTCGGTGATGATGTCCAGTCCCGAGGAGAGACAGTCGCTGGCGCCGCCGACCATCAGCGAAATGGCGGTGAGCTTGAGGATGCCGGTCCATAACGATCCGTAAGCGCTGCCGAAGATTCTCGCGACAAGGAAGATGGCGATGACCATCAGGGGCAACTGGATGACCAGTCGCACACCGGCATAGACCAGGCAGAAGATGGAGTAAACGAAGCCCGCTCCCGACGATGGACCCGGGCCGAACATCATCTGCTGCTTCATCTCGTAGGCCATCGGTCCCAGCAGCAGGGCGTTGACCAGGACGAGCACCGCACCGATGCCCACCAGCGACAGCGGTGCGTAGACCTCGGTGACGCGACTGTCCGCGTCGTCCTCGCCCGACTCCAGAGCGTTGGTCACCGCACGTCGGCCGGCCATCGCCGCGAGGTAGCTGGGCATTTTGAAGGTCTCGCCGCCGGTGCTGCCCGCACCGCCCTGCGCCGGCGCGATGAGCTTGGGCGCCGCGAGCTGGGCGTCAGCCTCCACCAGGTCGATCGTCTCTTGCAGCGCGGGCTCCATCGCCGGCTCGGTGTCGATCGGCGGCGAAAGGTCCTGCGCTGCCGGGATGGCGCGGCCGGTCTTGAAGTTGTACCCACAGTTGATGCACAGCACCGCCCCGCTCTTGACCTGCGACCCGCACGAGGGACACTTGCTCGCCGCGGGCTTGGTCGCCTCCACCGGCGCCGCAGCAGCGGTCGGCTCCTCGAGATTCAACTCGTACGGGTCCGCTTCCTGCGTCTTCTGCACCACCTTGGGCGCAGCGTCCGTCAGCAGAGGCGGCGCCTGGCCCAGGCGGGGCATCTGGAAGTACGTCCCACACTGCCGACACTGCACACGATGGCCCGCCACCTGCGGCACAAGCCGATACGACTTGCCGCACTCCGGACAGGGATATCTTTCTTCTTGTTCGCTGCTCATGGACGCGCAACAGCGTCCATCGCTCCCCTGTTTTTGTCAATTCACCGCACCAGGCCGGGGATGTACCCATCCCCGAATTCTTCCGAATTTCAATGATTCGGCGCGAGAAAAAAGCGGCGTCGAGCGCGGTGGTCCACAACCGCTGAAGCTCGACGCCGTTGTCCCCAGCGGGTTCACCATGAACCCGCTTTGCCCGTGATGTTCCCCCTAGCTTGTCCCCGTCAGCTCTCTCCCTTCGCGTCCGGAGGATTTGCAACCCGCGTGCCAGCGGCAGACGCCCGCACGGCGCGACAGAAAACCCGCCGTCGCTGCGCAACTTCGAGGCAATCGCGCTCCGCGTGTCCATCCACCGCGCAGAAACG
Source organism: uncultured Phycisphaera sp. (assembly GCA_964496285.1). GTDB lineage: Bacteria > Planctomycetota > Phycisphaerae > Phycisphaerales > Phycisphaeraceae > CAZBXW01. The sequence goes on along the minus strand of CAZBXW010000015.1, from coordinate 35,624 downwards.
CGTTACGCCAGCGTCTGTCCGGTGATCAGGCGATAGGCTTGTTCGTACTTCCGTTGCGTGTGTTCCACCACGTCGGGCGGCAGCGTTGGCCCGGGCGGCGATTTGGCCCAGGTCCCCGCCGCCACCAATCCTTCGAGCCAGTTGCGGAGGTACTGCTTGTCGTAGCTCTCCTGATCGCGCCCCGGGGCGTAGCGGTCCATCGGCCAAAACCGCGAACTGTCGGGCGTCATCACCTCGTCGATCAGGATGGGCAGCGATGTGTCGCTTGGCCGCTGGGTCGTTCGGCTGCTCTCCTGCTCCGGGAACCCGAACTCGAACTTGGTGTCCGCCAGGATGATGCCTCGGGTGGCAGCGTGATCGTGGCCGAGCTGGTAGATCGCCAGCGACCAGTCGCGCAGCGTCGTCATCACACTCGTGCCCACGCGCTGGCAACCCTCCTCGAAGGAGATATTGACATCGTGGCCGCTGGCCTCCTTGGTCGCGGGCGTGAAGATCGGCTCGGGCAGCTTCTCGCACTGTCGCAGCCCCGGCGGAAGCTTGACCCCGCAGACGCTCTGTGTCTGCTGGTACTCCTTCCAGCCCGAGCCGGCGAGGTAACCACGCACCACGCACTCGATCGGGACCACCTCGCACTTACGTCCGACCATCACCCGTCCGCGCAACGATTGCTTCTGCTCCGCGGTCAGGCCGACCACCCGCTGCGCATCGGTGGCGAGCAGGTGGTGCTCGAACCTTCCGCCGAGCTTCTTCTGGATCAGGTCGAACCAGAACCTGCTCAGGGCGGTGAGCAGAGCGCCCTTGCCGGGGATCGGCGTGGGCATCACCACGTCAAAGGCGCTGATCCGGTCCGAGGCGACGATCAGCAGCGCCCGGCCGCCATCCTCGAGCGTGGCGTCGTACACGTCGCGGACCTTGCCCTGACGCCGATTCGGCAGCGGCAGCTCGGACTGGAAGAGTGCTTGAATCACAGCGAACGCATCATTCCGTAACACCTTCCGGGACGTCCGGGACGTCCGGGGGGTCAGCCGCGCTGCGCGATGGGGACGTAGTCGCGCAGGGTGCTCCCGGTGTAGACCTGTCGCGGGCGGCCGATGCGTTTCTTGGGGTCGGCGTTGAGCTCACGCCAGTGGGCGATCCACCCGGGCATGCGTCCGATGGCGAACATGACGGTGAACATGTTCACCGGGATGCCGATGGCGCGCATGATGATGCCGCTGTAGAAGTCGACGTTGGGGTAGAGCTGACGGTCCTTGAAGTAGTTGTCCGCCAGCGCCGCCTCTTCCAGGTGCCGCGCCACGTCCAGCAACGGGTCCTGCACGTTGAGCTTGGCGAGCACCTTGTCGGCGGCGGCCTTGAGGATGTTGGCGCGCGGGTCGAAGTACTTGTAGACGCGGTGGCCAAAGCCCATGAGCCGATTCGTCTTGTCGGTCTTGACCCGCTGCACGAACTCGGTGACCGGGATCCTGTTCTGATGGATGTACTCGAGCATCTCGAGCACCGCCGTGTTCGCCCCGCCGTGCAGCGGGCCCCACAGGGCGCAGACGCCCGCGGCGCACGAGGCGAAGAGGTTCGCCCCGCTGGAGCCGACCATCCGCACCGTGCTGGTGGAGCAGTTCTGCTCGTGGTCCGCGTGGAGGATCAGGATCTGGTTCAGCGCCTTGACCGCGTCGGGGTCGGGCGTGATGTCCTGGTAGGGGATCGAGAACATCATGTGCAGGAAGTTCGAGCAGTAGTCCAGCTCGGGCTTGGGATAGATGATGGGTCGGCCCACGCTGGCCTTGTAGGCGCCGGCGGCGATCGTGCGCACCTTGCTGATGAGCCTGGCCGCGGCGCTGAGGAACGTGCTCTCGTCCTCCATCTTCATGATATCCGGGTGGTAGCAGGAGACGGCGTTGATCATCGCCGAGAGGATCGCCATGGGCGGCGCCTGAGCGGGGAACCCGTCGAAGTGGTTGCGCAGACCCTCGTGCATCATCTGGTGCTCGGTGAGCAGACCGCGGAACAAGCCGAGCTGCTGTTGCGTGGGCAGTTCGCCGAAGATGAGCAGCCAGGCGGTCTCGACGAAGGTGGAGTGCTCCGCGAGCTGCTCGATGGGGATGCCACGGTAGCGGAGGATGCCCTTCTCGCCGTCGATGAAGGTGATGGCCGACTCGCAGGCGCCGGTGTTGCCGAAGCCGTCGTCGAGCGTGATGTACCCGGTCTGCGCCCGGAGCTTGGCGATGTCCAGTGCGTGTTCGTCTTCGCTGCCCACGATGACGGGCAGGTCGATCGTTTTGCCCGGCAGTTGAAGCGTGGCCTTGTCGGTCTGCGTCGCGGTGTTCATGCAACGTCCTCGCGCCGTCCGGCGTTGGGGTGAAAAACGTAGTGTAAGGACAAGATCGCGGCCGTGCTAGTGGGGGCGGGGGGCGGGGATCAGGAGTCAGGGGTCAGGGATCAGGGATCAGGATTCAGAACCGCGGAGCACCTGAGCTGACCCCTGACCCATGACCTCTAAACAAAGTACCGCTTCCACAGCGGCGACAGACGCTGCACTTCCTGGGGGTCGATCTTGCTCTTGTCGCTCCAGATCGCCAACTTCAGCGCTTCGTGGGCGGGGCTGGGCTGCTGGCGGAGCAGGGTCAGATCATTCAACGCTTCTCTGAGCAGCGACACGCCGGCCTGCGAGGCCTTCTTGAGGTTGCCGATGATCTCCGCCAGCAGCGCCTGCTGCGACAGTCCCGCGTCGTGCGGACGCCAGCAGTCGTAGTCGGTGGGCAGCGCGATCAGGGCGTAGGCGATCTCAGCCTCGCGTGCGAGCTTGGCCTCGGGCATCACCGTCATGCCGATCAGATCGCCCCCGGCGGCGCGGTTCAGTTTCGACTCCGCCACGGTGGAGAACGCCGGCCCCTCCATGCAGACGTAGCACCCGCGCTCGTGCACCGTCACGCCTTTCAGTCGCGCCGCGGCTTGCAGCAGCCAACGACGCATCACCGGGCAGAAGGGCTGCGAGAACTCCACGTGGACCGCGGCGCCTTCGTAGAAGGTGCTCGCCCGACGGTGCGTCTTGTCGATCACCTGGTCGGCGATGACCAGGTCGCCCGGATGGATCGACTCGCGCAGCGACCCGGTGGCGCCGCTGGCGATCAGGTGCGTCACGCCCAGCGTCTTGAGCGCAAAAACATTGGCACGGTAGGGCACGAACGAGGGCGGGTGCACGTGGCCCACGCCGTGCCGCTGCAGCAGGGCGATCTCCTTGCCGTTCCAGTTCGCCAGCGTGATCGGCGCGCTGGGCTTGCCAAAGGGCGTGTCGGGAAAGACACTGCCGCCCGCCTCGGCGCCCAGCGCTTCGCCCAGCCCGGTCCCGCCGATGATCCCGATGCGAACGTCCGAGTCGCTCATGGTGCGGGCATGATATCAGTCCGCCGCGGACCCCCGACGCGAAACGGTTATCCTGTGGCGGATCGTGCCCCCCACGTCGCAGTCCGATGCGAGCATCTCCCTGGCGATCGAGACCTCGTCGCGCGTAGGCTCGGTGTCGCTGGGGCGCGGCGAGGAGCTGCTGGAGAGCCGTGAGGTTCCTCCGCCGGACCGAGCGCAGCAGCGTATCGACCTGATGCCCACGATCGCTCGGTTGTGCGCCGCCCATCGTCTTGCGCCGGTCGATCTGAGCCAGGTCATCGTGTCGATCGGGCCCGGGTCGTTCACCGGGCTGCGCATCGCGGTGGCCACCGCCAAGATGTTGGCGCTGTCGCTGGGCGTGAAGATCATCGCGGTGCCCAGCGTGGACGTGCTGGCGTGCTCGGCGTCTCCAGCGGCGGCGCCGGCGAACCTCGCGGTGGGGCTGAACCTCAAACGCGACCGCTTCTGGTGCGGGCTTTACGAGCACCGCCAGGGTTGGCAGCCGCTGCGTCCACCCGAGCTGCTGAGCATGGACGAGCTGCTGTCGCGGTCGCCCCGGCCGCTTGCGATCCTGGGCGATCCGCTGCCGCCCGTGCCCCAGACTCCGGGCGTGACACTGCTCAGCCCCGCCCTGGCGATCCCACGCAGCGAACACCTCTGGCGACTGGGCCGACACAGCGCCGCGGCGCAGCGGTTCGTCGCTCCGCTAGAATTGACCGCCCTGTACGTCCGACCGCCCGAAGCGGTGGAGCTCTGGAAGCGCAGGCGCCCCTCGTCATGACCCTTGGGAACCCCACCACGACCCGCGTCCCACGCATCCCGCGCGTGGTCATCGTCGGCCGACCCAACGTGGGCAAGAGCAGCATGCTCAACCTGCTGGCGGGTCGCCGCGTGTCGATCGTCGATCCCACCGCCGGCGTCACGCGCGACCGCGTCAGCCACGCGGTGACGCTCCCCGGCGAGCCGCCCCGCGTCGTGGAGCTCATCGATACCGGGGGCTACGGCATCGAGGACACCCAGGGCCTGACCGCCCACGTCGAGCGGCAGATCGCCCTGGCGCTGGCGCAGGCGGACCTGGTGCTCTTCCTGCTCGACGCGCAGGACGGCGTGACGCCGCTGGACGAAGAGGTGGCGCGGATGCTGCGCGAGGAGGACCTGAAGGTCCCGGTGCTGCTGGTGGCCAACAAGGTCGACGCGCAGGCGCAGGAGCCCAGCGCCGCCGAGGCCTCGCGTCTGGGCTTTGGCGCGCCGATCATGGTCAGCGCCACGACCGGTCGGGGCCAGGACATCCTGCTGGGCATGATGCGTCGCAAGATCGACTTCGACGCCATCGGGGCGATGGATCAGCCGCCCGAGCCGGGCATGCTCCTGGCGCTGGTGGGCAAGCGCAACGCCGGCAAGAGCACGCTGGTCAACGCCCTGGCGGGTCAGGAGCGGGTGATCGTCAGCGAAGTGGAGGGGACGACGCGCGACTCGGTGGACGTGCGCTTCGAGCTCGAAGGCCGCGCCTTCACCGCCATCGACACCGCCGGCGTCCGCAAGCGCAAGAGTGTCAAGGGCGACATCGAGTTCTACAGCCTGCACCGCTCGCTGCGATCGATCCGCCGCGCCGACGTGGTGCTGCTGCTGCTCGACGCCACGCTGCCCACGAGCCAGGTGGACGAGCACCTGGCGCAGGAGATCGTCAAGCACCACAAGCCCTGCGTGGTGGTGGTGAACAAGTGGGACCTGGCCGAGACGCGCACGAGCCAGGAGGCCTACGTCGAGTATCTGGGCAAGACGCTGCCGGGGTTGAACTTCGCGCCCATCGCCTTCGTGTCCGCGGCGCAGGGCGAGGGCGTGCGTGAGCTGGTGGCCATGGCGCTGAATCTCTTCGAGCAGTCGGGCCATCGCGTGAGCACCTCCGAGCTGAACGAGGCGGTGCAGAGCATCGTCGGCGCACAGAAGCCCGCCGCCAAGGGTGGCCGGTCGCCCAAGGTGTACTACGCCACGCAGCTGGGCGTGCATCCGCCGTTCATCGCCCTGTTCGTCAATCAGGTGGACCTGTTCGACGTGAGCTACGAGCGGTACCTGATCAATCGCTTCCGCGATCTGCTGCCCTACGCCGAGGTGCCGATCAAGCTCGCCATTCGGCCGCGCAAGCGCGTGGAACTGCAGGGCGACTAGCGGTCCGGTTCAACGTCGAGCGTGTTACGCGCCACGATGCGGGCGTTGCGTTTCCACATCGCCAGGGTGATGCGCTTCAGCGGAGAGTTGACCAGCGCCGCTTGTCGCTGAGCGGGGGTCCAGTTCAGAATCTCCTGAGGATTCAGCAGCCCCACATTGCCACGCGGGGCTTCCACGTCGTGACGCTCGTTGAAAGGGCACACCTCCTGGCACACGTCGCAACCGGCCAGCCACGGACCGATCGCGCTGTGCAGCGAAGGATCGATCGCGCCGCGGTGTTCGATGGTGAGATACGAGACGCACCGCTGCGCATCGATGCGATAGGGTTCGAGGCAGCGCGTCGGGCAGGCGTCGATGCACCGCGTGCACGAGCCGCAGTGATCGGTTTCAAGCGTGTCGTTCGTCTGCACAGCAAGCGTGGTCACGATGCAGCCCAGCAGAAGGAAGGAACCCTTCCGGGGGTGGATGAGCATGGTGTTCTTGCCGATCCAGCCCAGCCCGGCACGGAGAGCTTGTTCGCGTTCGAGGATCGGCGCGGTGTCCACGCAGGAGCGGTATTCGTGATTGGGCCACTTGATCCGCAGCTCGTCCGCCAATCGGTGCATGCGTTTCTTCATGGCGCGGTGGTAGTCGCGCTGCTGGGCGTAGGCGGCGATTCGGGGGCCTGTAGAAGTGGCCGGTTGGCCACACTCGTATTGATCCGCCAGCACGATCACCGCTCTCGCTCCGGGCACGAACTTCCGGGGGTCCAGGCGCACGTCCACGTCCTTGGCCAGGTAGTCCATCTCGCCGTGCTTGCCTTCGGTGATCCACCGCCGGAAGTAGCCGCTGTGGGGCGAGGGTTGCGGGGGGGCGATGCCGCACAAGGCGAAGCCCAGCGATTGAGCCAGTTTCAGGATGGTCTGGGCGCGCGGGGCCGGGGCGTCCATATCGCCTCATCGTAGCTCAAGGTCCTGTGGTGGACAGGCCGGACCTTGCCCCTAGAATGGTCTGCTTTGCGAGACGCGATATGCCTTACGACCTTAAGCCCTACGACGTGGACGTGGAGACGACGCCCTACGTGGCGGACTCCTCCCTCGCCACGGCCACGGGCGATCGGTGGATTCTGAACTTCGGCCCGCAGCACCCGGCCACGCACACCACGCTCCGCCTCGTCCTCGAACTCGACGGCGAACGCGTGGCACGCGCGGTGCCGCACATCGGTTACCTCCACAGCGGCTTCGAAAAACTCGCTGAGCATCACGACTACAACCAGTACGTCTGCACCGTGAGCCGGATGAACTACGTCTCGCCCATCGCCAACGACATCTGCTGGCACCACGCGGTGGAGAAGCTCTTCGACATCGACGTCACGCCACGCTGCAAGGTCGTCCGCACCATCATGGCGGAGCTGGCACGCATCCAGGACCACCTCCTCTGCGCCGGCGCCGCGGCGCTGGACCTGGGCGCGTTCACCGCGTTTCTCTACGGCTTTAACGAGCGCGAACGCATCTACGACATCGTCGAGTACATCTCCGGCCAGCGCTTCCACCCCGACTGGACCCGCGTGGGCGGCGCCATGCGCGACCTGCCCGACGACCAGACCTTCAAGGGCATGGTCAAGCGTTTTATCCGCGAGCAGCTCCCGCCCGCCATCGCGGACATCGAGGGGCTGCTCAACAACAACCGCATCTTCCGCGACCGCACGCAGGGCATCGGCGTGATCAGCCACGACGACGCCATCGCCTGGTCGCTCAGCGGACCGCTCGCCCGCGCCAGCGGCGTCAGACGCGACCTCCGCAAGGACGAGCCTTACCTCTGCTACGCCCACAACTGGGACGGCCAGGGCGCCGAAGCGGTGACGTTCAAAGTCCCCATCGCCACCGGCGGCGACGTGTTCAGCAGATTCCTCGTCCGCGTCGAGGAGATGAAGCAGTCCGTGGCCATCATCGAGCAGCTCATCGACCGCATCCCCGGCGGGCCGATGAACGTCGGCGACGACGGCAAACTCACCAAGCCCGACAAGAACGCGGTGTACGGCTCGATCGAGGGCATGATCCAGCACTTCGAGCTGGTCATGACCAACCGCGGCTGGAAGGCGCCCGTCGCACAGGTCTACGGCTGCAACGAGACCGCCAACGGCGAGCTGGGCTTCTTCATCGTCAGCGACGGCGGACCCCGCGCCTTCCGCGCCCACACCCGTGCCCCGAGTTTCATCAACTACCAGACCTTCCCCAAGATGATGGAGGGCCACCTGCTCTCGGACGTGGTGGCGATCCTCGGTTCGCTCAACATCATCGCGGCGGAACTCGACAGGTGACGCATGGCTTGGATCACCAAAAACTCCGCGACAATGCAGGTCCCCCGGCGCGAGCAGCCCTACCTCACCGACGAGATGAAGGCCCAGCTCGAACGCGACACCGTGCCGCGCTATCCCACCCGGCAGGCCTCCACCATGCCCGTGCTGCACCTGATCCAGGACACCTACGGCTGGATCCCGCCCCAGGCCATCGAGGAAGCAGCGGACTTCCTCGGACTCGAACCCTCGGTGGTCATGGACACCGCGAGCTTCTACGAGGATTTTTTCCTTCAGCCTCGCGGCAAGTACACCATTTGGGTCTGCGAGTCCATCAGCTGCGAACTGATGGGCGCGAAGAAATTGCTCGCCAAGGCCAAAGCCAAACTGGGCATCGAACCCTTCCAGACCACGCCCGACGAGAAGTTCACGCTCATGATCGTCGAGTGCCTGGGCTCCTGCGGCACCGCCCCGGTGGTGCTCATCAACCACGACCTGCACGAGGGTTTGACAGCGGACAACTTCGACCGGATTATTGATTCTCTGCCGTGAGCAACTGGTTCCTGCGCCTGTGCCGGAACACCGGCTTGATGGTCCATCACGCCACGCACCCCACGCGCCGCGAGGTGCTCGACAAGAAGGTCCAGGAGCAGAAACTCAACGACACCGTCACCCTGCGACGCACCACCATCGACGAGATCGAGATCAAACAACCCCCCAAGTAGCGACGCCGCGATTGCCACGCTGCCCCCGGAACTTCAATGCTCGACAAGCCCGTACTACTCCAACGCATCCCGACCCCGCCCTGGGGCGAGATCGCCGACCGCCACTACGTCGGCATCGATGAGTTCACGCGCACCGGCGGATACGAAGGCCTGACCGCGGCGCTTGCCAAGCCACCCAAGGACGTGATCGAGCTGGTCAAGGCCAGCGAGCTGCGCGGACGCGGCGGGGCAGGTTTTCCCGCGGGCATGAAGTGGTCCTTCCTGCCACCCGAAGACGGCAAGCGTCGCTTCCTCGCGGTGAACGCGGACGAGTCCGAGCCGGGCACCTTCAAGGACCGCCTGCTCATCGACTTCGACCCGCACCTGCTGCTCGAAGGCATCGCCATCTGCATGCACGCCTGCCGACTCGACACCGCGTATATCTACATCCGCGGCGAGTACCACCGCCAGCGTGAGGTTTTGCAGAGGGCCATCGACGAAGCCTACGCCCACAAAGTCTTCGGTGAAGGCTCGCGGCTGGGTCAGCTCAACGGTCGCTGGCCCGACTGTTTCATCCATCGCGGAGCGGGCGCCTACATCTGCGGCGAGGAGACCGGCCTGCTCGAATCGCTCGAGGGCAAACGCGGTTGGCCCCGCATCAAGCCCCCATTCCCCGCCGTCGCCGGCGCGTTCGGACGGCCGACCATCATCAACAACGTCGAGACGCTCGCCTGCGTCGGGCCGATCATCGTCCGCGGCGCCGACTGGTTCAAGACCATGGGCAAGGGTCGGGGTGAAGGCGTCCCGCCCAGCGTTCCCGCGTCGTTTGGCCCCAAACTGTTCGGCGTCTCAGGACAGGTCAATCGCCCGGGCGTCTACGAGGACCACCTGGGCATCAAGCTCTCGGACCTCATCGAGAAGTCTTGCGGCGGGATGCTCGGCGGCAAGAGGTTCAAGGCCGCGATTCCCGGCGGAATCTCGATGGGCATCCTCGGCCCCGATCAGTACCACGCCGAGCTCGACTTCGACATCGGGCGCAAGTTCGGCGTCCTGGGCCTGGGCACCGCCGGCGTGGTCGTCATGGACGAAGACACCGACATGGTCGCGGTGGCGCGCAACATCGCCCACTTCTTCAGCCACGAGTCCTGCGGCCAATGCACGCCCTGCCGCGAGGGCACGAGCTGGATGTTCAAGTTGCTCTGGCGCATCGAGCGCGGCGGCGGGACCACGAAGGACCTGGACCTGCTGCTCGAGCTCTCCGGCTCGATGGGCGCGATGCCCGGCACCACGATCTGTGGCTTGGCCGACGGCGCTAACTGGGCCGTCCGCACCATCGTCAACAAGTTCTGGAAAGAGTTCGAGTCCCGCGTCACGAAGGAACGCTACGTCTCGCTGGCGCTGGCGGGACGGTGAGGACTCAAGCGCGGGGGATACGGGTGGTCGATGCGTCGCGAAGTCAGCGTCACTTCTTTTTTTCGAGCGATTTGAGCCAGGCCTGGTATTCCTTGAGCTGACTGTTCAGCCGTGCCAAGGCGCGGTCGTTTTCGACGGCGCGTTCGTGGACGCGCTGGACCTTGGACGATGCCTCGCGGGCGGCTTGCGAGGCTTTGCGCTGCTGCTGCTCGGCGGCCTGCTCCGCGGATTGGGCGTCCTCGAAGCGCTTGCTGGCCTGCGCCACCGGCTCGGACGCCTCGAGCAACTCGTCGAAGCGATGCTTGGCTTCCATGCTCCGCTGACGTGCCTGGCTGTAGAGCTGGTCCGCTTGCTGGTAGGCGGCGTTGGCGCTGAGCGCTTGTTGCTCAGCCTCGGCCACCTCGCGGCGCAGGGCTGAGAGCTCCGATTCACGGTCGGGGTCGGTGGAGTTCTCGGCCTGCAGTTGCTCGATGCGCCGCAGTTTGGCGGCGAAGGTCTCGTCCGCGTGCAAGTCGAGCAGGGCGTCCTCGCGCAGCTTCGCCAGTTCGCGGCGTGTCTGGTCGGCCTCCTTCATGGCCCGCGCCAGGCCCGATTCCTCCTGGGCCTTGGTCTGGGCTTCGCGGCGAACGACGCCCAGCTCGCGGGTGGCGGTCTGCAGCTTCTGCCGCGCTGCTTCGAGAGCGCCTTGGGCCGCTTCGTGTGCCTCGATCAGGGGTTTGGCCTCCGCGGTCACCTTCTTGGCCAAGCCCAGCAGCTCGGCGGCGATGGCTTGCTCTTCCTGGATCTGCCTCTGGGTCTGGGCGATCTTTTCTCTGTAGAGCTTGATGTAGTCGTCAGCCGCGAAGGTCGGGGCGACCACGAGCCCCATCGTCAAGACGAGCAGTGCCGACACAACCGTTGCGAGAACCGGGTTCATGGCGAGTGTTCCATCGAGGAACGATATTGGGCCGTGGGCGGGCGCGAGCTGAATGATAACGCTGCAGCGCGGTAAAATCATGTTCCTATGGACAAATCCTCCTATTTCCCGGTCGTGGGTCTGATGGGGTTGTTGGCATCGGTGGCGTGGTCGCAGGGCGGCGACCCCGCGCCCGGGCGTGGCGACCCGCAGGCGCTGGTGACGATGACCGGGCAGGTGCGCGATCGCTCCGAGGCGATCCTGGACGCCGCGGCCAAGAGCGACGATTACGCGGCGGCGGTGCGTGAGGCCACGTCGCTGCTGGACCAGGTGATCGCCTTCGTGCCGCGTCAGGACGAGGAGGCCTACCGTGTCGCGGCGTTGACGCTTCGCACCGTGACGCAGCTCGACGCGGCGTCGAAGCTGCCGCGGCGGGAGTTGTTGGCGTTTCTGCGTGAGCATCCCGTGGTGGGGTCGGCGCTGGCATTTCTCCTCAAGCCTCAGGACAGGCCGGCGGCGGTTTATGCGCTGCTCAATCGGTTGCGTCTGGAGCGCGGCCAGGACGTACCCAAGCTCGCGGCGTTGGTGGCGGCGTTGTGTGTCGTGCACGATCAGCCGCTCACGCATCGGATCAACGAGAACTCGACGACCGCGGCGGACGCGCTGGCGATCTTCGACTTCTATCGCGACCACGCGGCGCACATGGCGCTGGCGCCGGGGAGCTCGCCGGCGGAGCTGATGGTGTACGTGGTGGACACGGCGGTGAGCGTGAAGGAGATGAACTGGGCGCTGGAGCGTTACGCCGGGCATCCAAGGGTCGGCGCGCTGTTCTTTGACATCCAGTACGACCTGCCGGCGTTCCTGCAGGGCAAGCCCAAGGTGGTGACCACGAAGGGTTGGAACCTGCCGAACATCCTGGAATACGGCGGGGTGTGCGCCGACCAGGCGTACTTCGCGGTGGCGGTGGGCAAGAGCATCGGTGTTCCCACGGCGTACACGTGGGGCTCAGCCGCCGACGCCAGCCACGCCTGGGTGGGTTTTCTGGAAGTGCGGGGCAAGCGGGCGCGGTGGAACTCGCTGATCGGTCGCTACGAGGCGTACCAGGGCGTCCGCGGCAGCCTGCAGGACCCGCAGACACGCGAGGAGATCCCCGACGGACACGTGGCGGTGCTGGGCGAGGGATTCGGTCGCAGCGTGACGGATCGGCAGGAAGCGGTGGCGCTGACCGACGCGGCCGACCGTGTGCTGCAGCTTCTCGAGGCGGGCCAAGGGCTCGACGTGGCGCCGCTGATCGAGGGACGGGTGGTGCCGACCTCGCCGACGGTCGGTGTGACGCTGGCGGAGGACCTGCTCGAATCGGCGGTGCGCAAGAACCCGGGCTATCCGACGGCCTGGCTTCGTGTCCGCGATCTGGCGCAGCAGGGCAAGCTCTCCCTGCAGCAGAAGCGTTTCTGGTCCAAACGACTCGGGGAGCTCTGCGGCAGCGACTACCCGGATTTCTCGGTGGACATTCTTGTCCCGATGATCCAGAGCGTCGAAGACCCGCAGGAGCAGAGCGACCTGTGGGAGTCGTTGTTCCGCATGTTCCCGAAGCGCGCGGACCTCAGCGCCATGGCGCGAGTGGAGCAGGGCAAGCTCTGGCTGGCGCAGGGCGAGAAGGAGAAAGCCGGTCGCTGCTTCGAGGACGTGGTGAGCCGGTTCGCGGCCGCCGGTCCGTTCGTGTTCGAGGCCCTGGCCAGCACGGAAGAGATGCTCACCGCCACCGGGAGGCAGGATAAGATTATCACGCTCTACCAGCGCACCTGGTCGAGCATCCCCAAGCCTCAGATGAGCATCGCGGTGAACGAGAGCAACTGGATGCGCGTGGGCAAGCTCTACGCCGACCGCCTCGAAGCGGCGGGGCGACTCGAGGAGGCCAAAGCGGTGCGCGAGCAACTGGGCAGGTTGGGCGGGTAGCCTCGGTGGCGAGCTTGCGCGCCTCAGCGCAGAGCAGCGGCGGCGGTCAGGAGCAGCTCCTCGGTCTTGCGCCAGCCGATGCACTCGTCGGTGATGGACACGCCGTAGCGCAGCGACTTGGGATCGGTGAGTTTCTGGGCGCCCTCTTCGAGGTTGCTTTCGAGCATCAGGCCGATGACGGCGTGGTCGCCCTCGCGGCGGCGCTGCACGCAGTGGTTCCAGCCGATCTCCTGACGCTCGTACTTCTTGGCGGCGTTGGCGTGCGAACAATCGACCATGACGCCAGAAGGCAGGTTGAACTTGCGCAGCGCCTCGACCGCGGAGGCGACGGTCTGGGGATCGAAGTTGGTCTTGCCCGGACCGCCGCGGAGGATGAGGTGGCCCCACGGGTTGCCCTTGGTGCGGACGATGCAGGTGCGACCGTCGGAGTCCACGCCCAGGAAACTGTGGGCGCTGCGGGCGGCCTGCATGGCCTGGATGGCGATCTCCACGTCGCCGCTGGTCGCGTTCTTGAACCCCACCGGCATCGACAGGCCACTGGCCATCTGGCGGTGCGTCTGGCTCTCGGTGGTGCGGGCGCCGATGGCGCTCCAGGCGATCAGGTCCGCCAGGTACTGCGGCGTGATCGGGTCGAGCACCTCGGTGGCGGCCGGCACGCCCAGCTCGTTGATGGCGAGCAAGAGTTGGCGTGCGATGCGCAGCCCAGCCGCCATGTCGAAGCTGCCGTCGAGGTGCGGGTCGTTGATCAGTCCCTTCCATCCCAGCGTGGTGCGCGGCTTCTCGAAGTAGACGCGCATGGCGACCTCGATGACATCGCCCACCTTGGCACGCATGTCCGCGATGCGCCGGGCGTAGTCCATCGCGGCCTGGGGATCGTGGATCGAGCAGGGCCCGACGATGGCGAGCAGTCGCGGGTCTTCGCCCTTGAGGATGCGCACGATCGTCCGGCGGCCCTCGACGACGGTGGAAGTGGCAGCGTCGCTCAGCGGCAACGAACGCACGAGGTCCGTGGGGCTCACGAGCGGGATCGTCGCCGCGACGTTGACGTCTTGAATCTTCGGCTCGGTGTGTTGTTCGGTGGTCATGGTTCTCTTACCCCCTCTCCCTTCGGGAGAGACGGGCGGGTCAGATCCCGCACAGGGGCTTGGCTTCGTCGGGAACGTATGGGGCGTCGTAGTTCTTCTCCATCAGCGGGGCGGAGAGCGGGTGTTGCCTGAGGAACTCGATGACGCCGCGGAACGTGATGCGTCGCACCACCGCGCCGAGGTCTTCACCGCTCCGGGCATGTTTCTTCCACAAATCGTGCAGGGCGATGCAGAGGTCGGCGGCCTTGTCACGCGGGACCTGACGCAGGTACCAGCGCTGGCCGTCGCTGACGTACTGGCCTTGATGGCGCCCGTCCTCGGAGCCGGCGAGTTTGACGGCGTAAAGGTCGGGGCCTTGGCCCACGAGTCCGATGGTCTTGGTGGCGGGGCGGAAGCACTGGCGTTCGCAGCCGGTGATCCCGATGGAGATCGCCCACTCGCCGTAGCCGCGCGCGTCGAGCTGGTCGATCAGCTCAGGTTCGAACTGTTCGCTCTCGGTGTAGGCCAGGCGGCAGGTGTCCAGGCCCACGCAAGCGCCGGAGAGCTGGCGCAGCTTCGTCACCGGTTTTCCGTGGCGTGTGCCCTGGCCGTAGGAGCGCAGGTCGCTCTCGAACTCCTGTTTCAATTCCGGGGGGATGTTGACGAAGAGCAGGTCCTGGTTGGGCGTGGTCATGAGCTGCACGCCCGACTTCTCGTGCTTGTCCAGAACGGCGCGCACCATGGTCTTGAGGTTGGTCCCGTCGCGGTCGATGAGTCGACCGTTCTCGACATAGGCGCCGTAGGCCCACAGATTGTTGGAGGGCTGCCTCGACCAGCCGTGGTGCAGCATGCGTACGCCGGGGTCGAACTCCGGCAGCGGGGCGGAGAAGGTCGCGCCCAAGGCGCGGACCTGATCCTGGTACCAGGCGATGCCCTGCGCCTGCACGACGTACTTCAGGCGAGCCCAGTGGCGATTCTTGCGGTCGCCCCATTCCTGGTGGACCTTGACGATGGCGTCCAGGCCCTTGAGCAGTTCGTGCTCGGTGAAGAGCCCGAAGGGCTTGCCGAGCATCGCGGCGGTGGCCTTGCCGTTCTTCTCGCCCTGCCCGCCGCCGATGTAGACCATGTAGGCCTCGACCCTGCCGGTGCGGGGGTTGAGCACGGGGGCGGTGCCGACCTCGTTGGTGCGGAGCTCGACGCAGTTGTCGTTGAGCCACTGGCCGGTGGCTTGGTCCTGGTGCACCGCGGAAAAGGCAATCTTGAACTTGCGGTTGAGCAGGTTCGGGGCGTACTCGAAGTGCTGCCCGGGCTCGGGGGTGCGGATGAAACTGGTGTCGACCTCGAAGACCTGGATGTGAGGCTCCGCGGGCAGACGGAAGTATTCGCCGAACTTCCGGGCGGCGGCGTTGGCGTCGTAGACGGTGCTGAAGCGCGACAGCGGGCAGCCCATGACGTTGCGGACGTTGTCGCCGCAGCCGTTGAGCGTGAAGAAGCCCGTCTGCGCCACCTCGCGGACGACCTCCACGACGTGCTCCTTCTTGATCCAGTGGTACTGCACGTTCTGGCGTGTGGTGAGGCGGAGCGAAGGCAGGCCCTGGGCGTTGCGGGTGAATCGAGTGGAGAGGTCGTCGAAGACGCGCCACATCGCCGGGGTGAAGACACCGCCGCCGGGGATGGAGATGCGCACCATGTACATCCAGTCTTTTTCTTTGCCGGTCTTGGCGCGGTTGTACTCGAGGTAGATGCCGTGGCTCTTGGCCAGCTGCTCGGACTCGTCCTCGATGGACCCGTCGTTGGCGGTGCGGAAGTCCTGGTGGAGTGAGCCCCGGGTCATGTCGGAGGCGAGCTTGTACTGCTCGTTCTTGCAGTACTGGTCCGGGGGCGTGTGCAGCAGGGGTTCGGGCTTTTCGGTGCGCATGGGAATCGCGGTCCGGTGTGGGACGAATCTTGGATTGTAGAGGGAGTTGGGTTGTGGGCCAAGCGTGGGATCGGAGTTAAGCCCTGGCCGTCAACGGGTACAATCCGCCGGTGATGCCAGGGGTGTCGATCATGGCGGAGTTGCAGGCGGGGCCGGTGACCGCGGCGGCGATGGATTTCCCCGCGTATTGTGGGGCCGAGACGGTCTTTCTGGGCCGAACGCGCGCCGAGCAACACGCGACCTTCGGGCGATTGCTGCGACTGGAGTACGAGGTCTACGAGGCGATGGCGGTGAAGTGCCTGCGGCAGTTGGCGCAGCAGGCCGCGGAGCGATGGGGCTGCGGCGCGGTGCGCGTGGTGCACGCCTATGGGATCGTCCCGCCCGGGCAGGCGAGCGTGGTGATCCAGGTCGCCACGCCGCACCGGGGCGAGGGTTTCGAGTCCTGCCGCTGGCTCATCGACCGCGTCAAGCACGAGCTGCCGATCTGGAAACGCGAAGTCTGGGAGCGCGGCGAAACGTTTACCGAGGGCTGCTGCGTCCACCACGAAAACGTTTAGCGGAAGCCGCGCAGAAGCCCGCGCTCAACATTGAACGGAGCACACTTGAAACCCTTCGTCAGCGCGATCTTGTCCTTGTTCCTGGGCCTGTGGGCCGGTGCGATGCTCATGACCTTCATCGCCGCCGCCATCACGTTCCCGGTGTTGAAGAGCTACGCGCCGCTTCCGGGCGTGCCGCCGCTGAACGATCCGGTTTTCGCGCAGGACGGCTGGCGCATCCTCGCCGGGGGCGTGGTGGGTCGAGTGCTCCTGGGCTTGGACGCGGTGCAGGCGGTCTGCGCCGCGGTGGCGATCATGTGTCTGGCGATCCAACGCCTCTTCGGCGCCGCGGGCCTGGCGCACTGGCTCCGCGTGGCGTTCCTCGCCAGCGCCATCGGCATCGGGCTGGTCAACGCCCTGCACTTCGCCCCTCACATCTGGGAGCTCCGCGCCGCCGTCTACGACCCGCAGCGATCCCCGGAAGCGCGGCTGGCATCACGCCAGGAAATGCAGGCCGAGCACCGCACCAGTCAGTCCGCGATGTTCGTCTCGTTCCTTTGCGTGGGCGCCGCGATCGTGAGCAATGCCTACGTTCGCTCCACCTCGGACCAACCAACATGAGCGACCGCGCCAAACCTATCTACACGAAGCTGAAGAAACTCTACCCCGAGGCTCGTTGTGCGCTGGAGCATCGCGACGCTTTTGAGCTGCTGGTCTCGACGATCCTCTCGGCGCAGTGCACGGACAAGCGTGTGAACATGGTGACGCCCGCGTTGTTCAAGCAGTACCCCCACGCCGCCGCGATGTCCAAAGCCACGCCCGCAAGACTCGAATCGCTCATCCGCAGCACCGGGTTCTATCGTAACAAGGCCAAGTCGCTGCTCGGTGCGTCCAAGGCCATCGTCGAGAAGCACGCCGGCCAGGTCCCGGACACCATGGACGAGCTGACCGAGCTTCCGGGGGTGGCGCGGAAGACCGCCAACGTGGTGCTGGGCAACGCCTTTGGGAAGAGTGTGGGTGTGGTCGTGGACACCCACGTGGCGCGCTTAAGCCAACGCCTGGGACTGAGCCAGCACGAGGACCCGGTGAAGATCGAGCGCGACCTGATGCAGCAGTTCCCACGCAAGACCTGGACGCTGCTGGCGCACCTGCTCATCGAGCACGGACGCAAGGTCTGCTCGGCGCGCAAGCCCGCCTGCACCCGCTGTGCGCTGGGCTCGTTGTGCCCGAAGATCGGCGTGACGACCGACCGATAAAGGAAGTCTATGGGCCCAGGCGTTCCCAGCCCCGGTTCTCGCCGCTCGCTCTGGCTGGCGTTGTTGCTCACGCTCCTGGCGGTGGGCCTGCACGCCCACGCCCTGCAGCAGCCCTTCTTCCTATCCGACTACGAGCGCCTGATCGACACGCCGACGATGATCATCGACGGCGCCTTTCAGCCCGCGACCTGGCTGGTGCTGCGACTGGCGGAGAACCTGCTGGGGCTGTGGCCCGGGGCGTTTCGACTCATCAACCTCCTGGCGCTGGCGGCGGCGGGGCTGCTGCTGGCGCGCTGGGTGCGCAGCTTCACGCCGCATCGCGGGTTCGACTGGGCCGCCGCTCTGCTCTTCGTGGCGCACCCGGCTCATGCTCGATCGATCACGGAACTGGCGGGCCTCTGTGACCTGCTGGCGATCGTGGGCGTGCTGGGCTTCGCCGCCACGCAGCGCCATGCACAGTTGCAGCAACGCTGGACCGTCGCCGGCCTCGTCGCGGGACTGGGTTTTGCCGCCCTGGCGATGGGCGCTCGCGCCACCGGGCTGGCGCTCATCCCCTTGGCGCTGCTGCAGTGTTATCTCGCTTCGCGTCCGCAGGTCGCCGCTCCCGGAAAGTCGCCTTCGCCCACGCACCACAGCCTTGGGCCCACCCTGGCACTGCTGGCGCTGCCCGCCGTGCTTATGCTGACCCTGCGCTTCACGCTCGACCTGCACTGGCCCAAGCCGATGGACCTCACCGAGAACCCGCTGCTCCGCGAGGGCTGGACCGCGCGACTGCCCGCGGGCTTGGCGCTGCTGCCGCGTTGGCTCGGACAGATGCTCTGGCCCCTGGGCCTGCCGCTGCTGCCCCCGCAGCGGACCGTCACGTTCGCGCAGCCCGATCCCTGGCTGGGCGTGCTCATCCTGGCCGTCATGATCGCGGGCCTGACGGACTCGCTTTGTCGCCTGCGCTGGACCGCCGCCGCCTGGGTGCTGGGCATCAGTCACGCCCTGATCGCGGGGCATCTGCTCTGGGCGCAGACGAGCTTCTCGCCCCCGGGCGTCTACCTGCCCATCTCCGCCGCCGCCCTGGTCTGGCTGGCGGTCATCCTCTCTCGCCGCGCCAGGTCCGACTCGCGCACCGCAGCCGTGGTGCTCGTCACGGTGATCGTCCTGCTCCTGCCGCTGGCGGTGCGCAGCGCTCAGTTGCAGCGCTACTGGAGTCGCGAGCAGGTGCTGAGCGTCACCGTGTACAACCGGCAGCCGGACCATCCGATCGCGGCGTACGGCCTGGCGCGCGCCCTGTCCGCCGTCGGGCAGCACCGCCGCGCCAGGGACCTGCACGAAGCCGTGGTCGCCGCCCAGCCACGCTCGGCGCAGGCGCAGCGCGGGCTGGCGTCAGAACTCGTTCGGCTGGGCGATTACGAACTGGCGGAGCAGGCGTTGCTCCGCGTGCTCGACCTCGACCCCGACAACCCCGAGGTCCTGCTCGACTTGGCGCGCGTCATGGTGGCGCACGGGAAACGCGACGAGGCTGCGGAGAAACTCCGCGCCCTGCTGCGGGACCATCCCGACGATCCGCTGGCGCTGGAGATGCTCCGCGAGCTGCGGCCCCCAGCAACGCCCTAGTCCGTCCCAAGCGTTAGAGAAGCCCGGCGGTCTCGTCCTGCTCGAAGACCAGGTTCATGTTCTGCACCGCCTGGCCCGAGGCGCCCTTGACCATATTGTCGATCGCGCTGAAGACCACCACCGTGCGCCTGCCGCCCGGTCCCTCCACCAGCCGGACCGCCACGTCGCAGAAGTTCGTGTCGCGCACGAACTTCACGTTGGGCAGCTCTTCCCTGACGCGCACGAACGGCTCGGGCGCGTAGGTCTCTTCATAGGCCTCCATCAGGTCCGCCTGCGTCAGCTCGTCGCTCGCCGGTTGCATGTAGATCGTTTCGAGAATCCCCTGGTCCACCGGCAGCAAGTGCGGCACAAAGAGCACCGGCGATTCGGCGCCCGACACGGTGGCGAGCGTCTGCTCGATCTCGGGTTGATGGCGATGCCCGCCGATGGTCCCGTAGGGCCCGAAGGCCTCGTTCTGCTCTGGGAAATGCAGGTGCGCTGCGGGCGTGCGACCTGCGCCGGTGACGCCGGAGGTCGCGTTGATGAGAATGCCCTCGTGCATCACGAGGTTGGCGCGAAGCAGCGGCGCGATCGCCAGCGCCGCCGCGGTGGGATAGCACCCCGGATTCGCCACCAGCATCGCCCCCGGAAGCTGGTCTCGGAAAAGCTCGGGCAGTCCGTACACCGCCTCGGCAAGATTCCGGGGGTCGGTGTGGGCGTGGCCGTAGGTCTTCTCGTAGAGCGCCGCGTCCTTGATGCGATAGTCGGCGCTCAGGTCGATCACCCGCACCCCCGCGTCGAGCAGCGCCGGAACGTACTGAATCGCGGCGCGATGCGGCAGACCCAGGAACGCCACGTCCGCCTCCCTGGCGATCGCCTCGGCGTCGATGGGCCGACATCGCACCGCCTCGTCGGGCACGAGTCCGAGCAGTTGCGGAAAAATATCGGTGATGAGCGGCAGCTCCTGGCGGTGCGAAGCGAGGTAAGTCAGCTCCGCCTGCGGATGCCGCGCCAGCAGCTTCATCAAGTGCAGCGCGGTGTAGCCCGTGGGCCCGACGATGGCGACGCGAATGCTCATGCCCTTAGTTGTAGACCCCCGGAAGTCCACTCGCAAAACTTGCCGCTTCAGTCAGCGCGACACCGCCTGCGACTCAATCTGTCAATATGGCATATCGTAACCGAATTTTTTATCCGTTATCAATTGTCAATTAATAGTTTACAGTTTATCGCCCGGCACGGCTTTTGTATGGTTAGCCAGCGTGAGTGCAAACCAAACTAACCCCAGAAAGGAGACTCTCATGGTTCCCACCCTTCGTCGTTCACGCAACGCTTTCGATGACTTCTTCGGCAACGAGTTCGGCAGGGCCCTGTCACGCTGGGCTGACGAGGCGAGCACCGAACTCGTGGGCAGCTACCCGGTGGATATCACCGAGGACGACGCCCACCTCTACGTCGAGGCTGAGCTTCCGGGCTTCACCCGCGATCAGGTCGAGGTCACGCTCGAGAACGGCGTGCTGACCATCAACGCGCAGCGCAAGGAGACCGAGAAGAAGAACCAGAGCGCTCACCTGCACGAGCGTCGCTTCACGCGTGTCACCCGCGCCTTCTCGCTGCCCACGCTGGTCAACGAGGACAAGGTCGAAGCCAAGCTCGACAACGGCGTCCTGCACCTGACGCTCCACAAGCGCGAAGAGGTCCGCCCCAGGAAGATCGAAGTCAAGTAACACACCCGGTCACCTTCATCCCCCGAAGCCCATGGCGTAGCGCTGTGGGCTTCTTTCTGCGCACCCGCAGAGCTACAATTCCCTCATGCTCGATTCCATCCGTGAACTGCTCGAACGCCAGCCGTTCCAGCCTTTCCGCATCGTGCTCACCAGCGGACACAAGCACCAGGTGAAGCACCCGGACCTGCTGGTGGTGATGCAGACGCAGCTCTTTCTCGCCGAGCCGAAGTCGGATCGCTTCCACCTGCTGCGTTCCAATCAGATCGCCGCGGTGGAGGCTCGCACGAACGCCAAGTGAAACTCGCCAAGCCCACGGCGTAGCGCTGTGGGCTTCTTTCGGCGCTCAGTCCGCCACCGGCAGATTCACTCGGCCCCGGTAGTGGGCGCGCGTCTCGCGCCACAGTTCCGCCAGGGACGAGACTCGTGCTCCGCGGCGACGATTGATGTCGCCGATGGCGTAGGCCCAGGCCCACTGCCGGATCAGCGTGCGGTAAGCGCGGAACAGGCTCCACGAGGGATCGTAGAGATTCGTCGATTCGCTCGACACGCCGTTGAGTTCGATGATCGCCAGGTCCTCGCCGCGTTTGAACGCCGCCTCGTCCGTGTAGCGCACGTCGAAGCGACCAAAGTGGAAGCCCGTGAATCGCTGCGCTACCGCGTCGATCCTGGCTTCCAGCTCCGGGGTGATCAGACGCGAACCATCGAGGAACATGGTGCCCTGACAGTGATTGCCCGCCACCGCGAGTTTGACGACTTGGCCCCGGGCAGGGACCGATTCTTCCTGGTCCGCGAAGCGCCTGAGAAACGTCCCCGACTGCATGCGCAAGCGTCGGTCGCGCAGGATCAGCTCACGCAGTGTGTTCGTGCCGTCGCCGACCACTTGGGGGAACACCTTGTGCGTGATGGAGAAGATGAAGCCTTTGCTCCGCTGCGGAGGACGGATGTAGAAGACGCCCGCCTCGTTGGGCCCGGGATGGAAACGCTGCGCGATCAGGGCAGGGGCGTGCCCCCGGAAGTGTTCCAAAGCCTGCTGAGCGTTGTGAATCAGGCGTAACCCGTTGCCGCGTTGGCCGGTGTTGGGCTTGAGAATGACGGGATATTCCGTGATCGCCGCCAGTCGCTCCGAAGGATCGCCCGGCTCGATGAGGGTGTGCGGCAGCACCTCGGGCCCCGCGAGACGATCCAGAATCTCGCTCTTGGATTCGCCCACGAATCCGCTGTGCGGCAGGCCGGGGTTGGCCGCGGTGAACACGGTCAGCCCGCGATAACGGATCGTCCAGTAGACGAAGCAGGGCAGCAGCGGCAGATAGAAGAGCCAGGCCGGCCAGAACTCCCAGCGCCAGAGCTTCGAGATGCGCACGACGAGCCGGAGCCGGCCTTCATGCGTCAGAAGCAGCGAGAACAGGCGCAGCAGCACAAACATGACCAGCGCCGCGGCGGCGAGCGCGAGCCAGTTGTCGCCCAGCACCCGCTGGAAAGGTCCGACGAATCGCTGCCCATAATGCGCCACGAGCAGGACCACCGTGGGCGTCCAGATTCCCGCCGCGATGAAAGTCCAGAAGAAGAAGCGGTAGGCCTTCTTCCCCAGCATGCCCGAGGCGAGGTAGAGCGGCAGACGCGAGCCGGGGATGAAGCGAGAGGTGAGGATGGCGGCGGGGGCGTTGCGGTCGAGCCAGTGCCCGGCGCGCTCGAGCTTCCGCGTCGGCAGCCGCTGCGCCAGCCAGCGCCAGCGCAGCAATCGCCTGCCGAAGAGGCGACCCGCCGCCCACAGGCCCAGGTCACCGAAGTAGATGCCCACGAAGCAGGCGCTCACGCCCGTCCACGCCGGGAGCTTGCCTTCGTGGATCAGAAATCCCGCCGCGATGCACGCCGCGTCCTCCGAGACGAACGTGCCCGCAACGATGGCGAACCAGAGCCAGACCATGCGTCCGCGCCCGCAGCATTTAGCCCCCGTTCACTGACCGGGGGCTAACTGTGATTCACCACGCACTCTTCATCGCCGTCACGCACTGCGCCAGCGCCGGCGTGGGATCGTTCACGTCGCCCTCGTACTCCAGGATCAGCGGCCCAGCGAAGCCCACCTTCTTCAGTGCCGCGGCGAGCCGGGACAGGTCGAGGTTGCCCGTGCCGATCACCACGTCCTGGGGCTTACGATCGCGCCCGAAGATGAAGTCCTTCACGTGCAGGCTGTGGAGTCGGCCCTGACCGCCGGCGAGTTCGACGAACTTCAGCGGGTCCTCGCCCGCCGCCAAGGCCCAGGCGGTGTCCAGGCAAAGCCCGATGCGCTTGGAGGTGTTCCTGAAGACGTAGGCAAGCATGGTGGTATTGCCCAGCCAGTCGTACCCGCCGTGGTTGTGGATGCCCAGGTTGATGTCGAACTCGTCGGCGAGCTTCTCCGCCAATCGCCAGCTCGCGGGCATGTCGTCGGGCTTGAAGCTCACGGACATGACCTTGGCGCCCGCCTTCCTGCACAAGTCGAAGCGCTTGCGAGCCGCCGCTTCGTCGGTGGTGAGGCCCTCCACGCCCACGCTGACCAGGCCGATGCCCGCGTCCTTGTAGGTCTTGATCGCCGCCTCGCAACTGGACGGGACGTTGATGTCGAAATGGACGCCGCAGATCTCCAGGTTGCTCAGGCCGATCTTCTTGACCATCGCAGCGACCTGGGCGTTGTCCTTGAAACCTCGGAAACAGTAGCTTTGAACCGCGAGCATGGGAGACTCCAAGAAGAGGGTGTTGCTTCGGGCTGGCCGGAGAATCGCGGGGATTCTTCCTGCCGCGCAGGCCCGATATAATAACGAGATGACCACCGAGCAGTTTGTGAACACGCTGCGACAGACGCCGTTTCGGCCCTTCACGATTCACATGGCGGACGGACGCGCTTTCGACGTGACCCATCCGGACTTTGTGGCACGGTCGAAGTCGGGACGCACGGTCGTCGTGTTCGGCGAGAACGACGAGTTCAGCGTGCTGGACCTGCTGCTGATGACCGAGCTTCGCGTGCAAGTCGCCAACGGCCGCGCCGCATAATCCACAGATTGCGGGGCGCCATCACCTTAGTATTCGCTTTGCGTCTGTGCGCCGCGGTGAGAAGGCTTCTCCTCCGGTCTCAAGGCCAGGCGACCACGGGCAGTCGGGTGCCGGCCTCGATCTCGAGCAGGCGATTGTACTTCGCCAGGCGTTCGCTCTGGGTGACGGACCCGACCTTGATCTGGTCGCCACTCCAGCCCACGGAAAGGTCCGCCAGCCAGTGGTCCTCGGTCTCGCCGCTGCGGGCGCTGATGGTGACGCGCCAGTCGGCGTGTCGTGCCAGTCTCAAGGCCTCCGCCGCCTCGGTGAGCGTGCCGATCTGGTTGACCTTCAGCAGCAGAGCGTCGCAGGCGTGCACCGTCTGGGCGCGACGGATGCGCGCGGGGTTGGTGCAGAGGAAGTCGTCGCCGAGCGTGATCGCCCGGCCGGAAAGCGCGGCATGGAGCAGCGGCCAGTGGACCCAGTCTTCTTCGGAGAGCGCGTCCTCGACGCTGACGATGGGGTAGTTGGCGACCCACTGCGCCACGTGCTGGATCATGCCCTTGGCATCGGTCGCGCCGACCCTGCCGCCCAAGTGGTAAAGCCCGTCGCGGTAGAAGTGAGAAGAAGCCACGTCGATGGCCAGGGCCATGTCACGTCCGGGTTCGAGTCCCGCGGCGCGAATGGCCGCCACCGCGTCGTCGAGCATCGCCGGGGCGCTCTCGAAGGGCGGCGCCAGTCCGCCCTCGTCCGCGGTGAGCAGACGCATCTGGTACTTCTGGTGAATCAGGTCCGCCGCGGACTGGTACACCGCGCAGATGTCGGCCAACCCCTGATCGATGGTCGAGGCGGAGACCGGCACGAGCAGCACATCCTGCACCGGGATCTGCCCGCCCGCGTGCTTGCCCCCAGAAAAGAGATTCACCGTCAGGCGCGGCAGCGTGCGCACGGGCAGGTCGGCAAGCCGGGCGAAGTGCTCGTAGAGCGGCAGTGAATCGCGCATCGCACAGGCACGGGCGAAGGCCAGTGACACACCCAGGATCGCGTTGGCGCCGAGCCTGCCTTTGTGGGGCGTGCCGTCGAGTTCGATCAGGCGACGGTCGAGCTCGGCCTGATTGGTGAGCGGCCTGCCCACGAGGTGTTGAGCGATGGGTCCTGCGACGTTCGCCGCCGCCCTGCGGCAGCCCTTGCCGCAGTGACGCCGGGGGTCGCCGTCGCGGAGTTCGAGCGCCTCTGCGGAACCGGTGGACGCCCCCGAAGGGACGGAGGCCTGCGCGGTCACGTTGCCCTCGAGGGCGCAGGTGATGCTGAGCGTGGGCCGACCCCGGCTGTCGAGGATCTCCATGGCGCTTAGGGCTTCGATGGTGTAACTCACGTCAGAGCTGCTCCAAGAAACGGTCCACCAGTTGCGACACACCCTGGGGCGGATCAACCATCAGCGATAGCACGGCGCGACGCTGCGCCTCGCGTTCGGGCTCGTCGAGATACTCCAGCGGCGAACGCCCGTTCACCCGCGCCAGCAGGCAGCCCAGGGTGTTGAGCACAGCGCGCCGCTCCAGCCCGGGCGAATCGTGGCAGGCGACGTAGCTCTCCCAGTGCAGCTTCGCCGCACGAGCGAACTGCCCCCGGAAACGACAGACGTGGTGGGCTTTGCTCAGCAGGTGCGTGAGGGAGAAGCCCAGGTCGAAGGCGGGGTCGCCCCAGTGGATGACCTCGTGGTCCAGCAGCACGAGCTTGCCCTGATAGACCAGCACGTTCTTGGGGCTGTAGTCGCCGTGCACGAGCGTCTGCCGGTTGGCGCGGACGGTGGCGATCAGTCGCTGCATGAAGTCGCGGGCTTGCGGGACCTGGGACCCGGTGTAGGCGTAGTACGCCTCCATGCGGAGCGACTCGAAGAAGCTGCGGTCCTCGAACACAGCCGCCAGTTCGTGCGACCGCTGCGCGCTGCGCTGGTGGATGGTGCCGAGCATCGTGCCGAAGTCGCGGAAGTGCTGCTCCTGAAGGTCGCCCGCCAGGAGCATGGCCTTCCAGTTCTGGTGTGGCTGCGGCACCGCGCGCATGGCCAGAAGGTGGTGCGTTTCGTCCTCGAAGATCAGCGGCGTGATGGCGCCGGTGGGCGCCAGCGGCACGAGGTAACGCAGCGCCAGCGCCTCGCGATGCATCCGCGCCGGATCGCTGAACCAGTCCACCCGGACGCGCAGCTTGGCCAGCGCCTGCTTGAGCACCCAGGCCTCGCCAGTGGGTCGTTCGAGCAGCACGGTGCGACAGGAAACTCCGCCGGGCAGGTTGCGCACCACGGGCGTCTCCCCAGCCTCGATGCGCTCGGTGCGACGCAGGTACTCGAGCAGCGCCGGGGTCCGCTCGATGTCCAACTCGTCCCTGACGGGATTCATGGCTGGCAGATGGTATCGAAAACGCCGGCGCGCAGCGTGCCCCCGACGGTCTGGCTCTGAGCGGGGCGTTGGAACCGAGTGTCAACATGCTGGCACTGCGCTAAGGCAGTCACCTGAAATTGCTTCGGCGACTAAAGACCCATTACAGATAATGCCGAAGAGACATTTCGTCATTTGAGGCTCTGTCGCGTTCCTGTCTGTGAAGCGCCGTGGCAGTGAGTTCGTCTGGGGCGAGTCAGCGCGATGCGCGTCGCGGCGCGATAGCGAGCGATCCTCCACGCCGCGCGACGAGTTGACTTCGACCCCACTCATGTCGTGTGCCACCGTGATGTGGCCCGCGACAGCGCGACCGTGGCCCGTCTCGTTTGGGACGGGCCGCGTTTTTTTAGTCGCATCGCTTACGACTCGGATAGGTCGGATGAATCGGATGCAATGTGGAGCTATCAAGTAGCGACGCAGCGATTCGACCCATCCGACTCATCCGAGTTCAAACCGATCAGCCCCATCGCTCAGACAAGGCCGGCTTCCTTGGTCGCCGGTTCCCTGCGGTAGTTCACGTCCGGTCGCGTGGGTTGGCCGGTGGCGTAGCGCGGCTCGTGGTGGCAGGCGACCCAGTGGCCCCGCTGCACCTCTAGAAGTTTCGGGTCGCCGCCGCTGCACTGGGCGTCGTTCTGCATGGCATCGCAACGGGGATGGAACGGGCAGCCGGTGGGGAACTCCGCCGGGTTGGGCACGTTGCCGGGGATCGTCGCCAGGCGCTTGTTGCCGCGACCGAGCACGGGCATCGATCCGAACAGCCCGCGCGTGTAAGGGTGCAGCGGCTCCCGGAAGATCGCTTCGACCGAGCCGTACTCCACGACGCGGCCCGCGTACATCACCGCCACCACGTCGGCGTTCTGCGCCACCACGCCCAGGTCGTGCGTGATCAGCAGCACTGACATGCCGCGTTTCTCCTGAAGCTCACGCAAAAGCTCAAGAATCTGCGCCTGGATGGTCACGTCCAGGGCGGTGGTGGGCTCGTCCGCCAGGAGCAACCGAGGCTGACACGACAGCGCCATGGCGATCATGACGCGCTGCCGCATGCCCCCGGAAAGTTGGTGCGGGTACGTCGAGAGCCGACTCCGCGGGTCCGCGATGCCCACGTCGCGCAGTGCCGCCTCGGCGATGTCGCAGGCCTCGCGTCGTCCGACTTTCTGATGCAGCAGCACCGCCTCGACGATCTGTTCGCCCACGGTGTAGACCGGGTTCAGGCTCGTCATCGGCTCCTGGAAGATCATGGCGATCTGCCCGCCACGGACTCTTTGCATCTGGGCTTGGTCGAGTTGCAGGAGGTCGGAAGCCGCCCCGCGCGCCGGGCCATCCTCGGCCCCGCCCCCGGCCGCCGTCCCCGGGGGCGTGGACGCCCCGGCTCGCCACAGGATTCGTCCCCCGTCATAGCTCCCGGGGGGCGTAGGCACGAGCTGCAGGACCGACATCGCCGTGACGCTCTTGCCGCAGCCCGACTCGCCCACCACCGCCAGTGTCTGCCTGGGATAGACGCTCAGGCTCACGCCGTTGACCGCGCGCACGCGGCCCGTGGGCCCGGGAAAACTCACGGACAGGTCCTCGATGCGGAGCAGGGGTTGTTCGCTCATGAGTTGACTCACAATTGCGATGCGCGCTGCAGGTGCGGGTCGATGGCGTCGCGGAGGGCTTCGCCGATGAGGTTGTAGGCGAAGACGGTGAGAAAGATCGCTCCACCGGGGAAGATCGCCATCCACCACTTGAAGCTGCCGGTGCCGCTGACGGCTTCGCTGAGCATCTGGCCCCAGCTCGGTTCATCGACCAGCCCCAGGCCCAGGAACGAGAGGGTGCTCTCGCTGAGGATCGCGCCCGCCACGCCGAAGCTCGCCTCCACCAGCACCGGCGCCACGCCGTTGGGCAGCATGTGCCGGAACAGGATGCTCCGCAGCGGCAGACCACAGGCGCGTGCCGCGACGATGAAGTCCTGCTGTCGCAACCGCAGAAACTCGGCGCGGATGAAGCGTGCGTAGCCCACCCAGCCGGTGAGCCCGATGATGACCATGATCAGGTACAGGCGATAGGCGTTCCACTCGGGGGGCAGGACCGCCACGAGCGTGAGGATCAGAAAGAACGTGGGGATGGCAGAGAACACCTCGACGATGCGCATGCCCACGAGGTCCACCGCGCCGGCGAAGTAGCCCATGACCCCGCCCACGACGACGCCGATGAGCAGCGCGATGCCCGTAGCGAGGAACCCGATCGACAGCGCGATGCGGCAGGCGTGGATCATGCGCGACAGGACGTCAGCGCCGTTGGCCTCGGTGCCCATCAGGTGCGGACCCGCCAGGCTCGGGGCGATGTAGCGGCGCTGCTCCAGATCGCGCTGGCGATCGCGTGGCGAATAGGCCACCGGTGCGCTCAGCGACCAGGCGACCTCGCCCAGCCGCACGCGCGTCCGGTGCTCGGCGAGCGACTCACGCAGCGGCGGCTTGATCCCCAGGAAACAGCCCGTCAGCACCGCCGCCGTCAACACGAGCCAGGCGCCAAAGGCCAACGACCCTGGGAGCCTGCGCCGCATCGTCCACAGCAGCATCGCCGCGACAGCCAAGGTCGGCAGCGCCACGTCGATCGGCTTTAAGTGTATGAACAGCGGGAAACTCAGTGTTCCATCGGCCCCGCGCACAACGTACGGGTGCGAGTTGGCCAGGAACGGCGCGAACACCGCGGCGAGCAGCATCACCATCAACCACAGCAGGCCCAGCCTCGCGCCCCAGCCCGCGAAGGTCTGCCCGAGCACGCGCGCGACCCATGAGACGGGGGCGCTCAGACGAGGTTGGACCGTCAGGGTCGTCATGGTCACTCGTAACTGACGCGCGGGTCCGCCACCGCGTAGAGCAGGTCCGCGATGAGGATGCAGAGCAAACCCAGGACGCCGCTGATGAGCGTGCCCGCCATGACCAGCTCGCGGTCCCGGGCGTAGATCGCCTCGACCATGAGCTTGCCCATGCCCGGCAGGCTGAAGATCTTCTCGATGATGACCGAACCCACCAGCAGCCCCGGCAGCACGCCCGCCAACACCGTGATCAGCGGCAGCAGACTGTTGCGGAACGCGTGTCGCCAGAGCACGCGGTGATCGTCCAGGCCCTTGGCGCGGGCGGTGCGCACGAAGTCCGCCGAGAGATTCTCCAGCACGCTGGCGCGCATGAGCTTCATCAGCACAGCGAACGACCCGTAGAGCAGACAGACCACCGGGAGCGCCAGATGCCACAATCGATCCAGCAGCCAGCCGCGCTCAAAGCCCGTATCGGTCCATCGCGGCAGGAACGCCATCGCCTGCGCCTCGATGGAGCTCAGACCGCTGGGGGGGAAGATCGCCCAGTAATCGCGGTTGGCGAGGAACCCGATGAGCAGCACCGCCACCATGATCGTCGGCAGCGACCAGAGCCCGAGCATGATCACGCCGCTGCCCACGTCGAAGAACCGCCCGCGGTGTCGCGCCGCGTAGAGGCCCACGAAGATCGCCAATCCGTAGATCAGCGGCGTGGTCACCAGGTTCAGCAGCAGCGTCACCGGCAGCGCTTCGGCGTAAAGGTCCAGCACCGCTCGACCGCGCGCCATGCTCTCGCCCAGGTTCGGTTTCTTGAAGCCCAACGCGCCGTACGTCACCGCGCCGCTCGCGTCGCGCCGCGTTGGAAAGCCCACGGGCGAGACGTGGTTCACCCACCGCAGGTACTGCACGAGGATCGGCTGATCCAGCCCGTAGCGATTCTGGTAGTACTCGCGGATCAGTCGGCCCTGCTGCGAGTCCAGCTCGCCCACGTCGTTGAGCAGACTTCCGCCGATGCCCCCGGGCGACCACGCCATCACCAGGAACGTGATGAGCGTCACGCCCAGCAGCGTGGGGATCATCAGCAGCAGGCGTCGCGTGAGGTAAGTCAGCATGGGAAGCGGCTTCGTATTCGCTAAGCCGCTGCGTCCTCGCCGCGGCCTAGAAGACTCGATCCTCGGACTTCACTTCCCTCGCAATTGGAGTTCCGCGGGCACGTACCATTCCGTGCGTTCGTTCAGGCCGGTCGTGGTGCGGCGGATGTTGCGGATGCGTTGATGGATCAGCGCGGTGGTCTTGCGTCGCAGCAGGAAGGTGTAGGGCTGATCCTCGTGCAGGATGCGATGGCACGCCTGCCAGAGTTTCATGCGTGCGGTGCGGTCGAGCGTTCGCCGCGCCAGGTCCACCTGTCGGTCCAGGTCGGCGTTGACGTAGTGGGTGAAATTGTTGGCGCCGCCGGCGATCTGGGAGGAGTGGAACATCTGTCGGATGTCGCCCTCGATGGCGCCGCCGCCCCACGCCAGGGAGCAGGCGTCGAAGTTGCGAGCGTCGACGCGCTCGATGAAGACCGACCACTCCTGCGGGTCCTGGGTCATGAGCACGCCCGAGGCGTTGAAGGAATCCTTGAGCAGCAGCATGATGCGTTCGTAGGTGTCGTTGCCGGAGGGGTAGGTGAGCGTGAAGGCCAGCGGATCGCCGGCGCCGTTGCGGAGCACGCCGTCAGCTCCGGGTTTCCAGCCGCACTCCGCGAGCAGCGCCAGCGCCGCCCCTGGGTCGAAGGGCCAGGGCGAGATGCTGGGGTCCGACTGCGGCGAAGCCTCGTCGAAGGGCCCGCTGGTCACCGACGCCAGTCCGAGCATGACCTCCTGGACGAGGCGCTCTCGGTCGATGAGCATGGTCATGGCGCGGCGGACGCGAGCGTCAGCGAAGATCGTGGGTTTGCCGCTGCGCTGGATGTTCCACGCCACGAAGGAGTACCCGCTGGGCACGGCCAGGAACTCGTGCGCGTTGAAGGTCGCGCGCACCTTCGGGTCGTCTTTGAGCTCGAAATACTGCTCGGGCGAAGGGCTGAACAGATCGATCATGCCGTTCTTAAAGGCGGTGAGCCGGGGCACGTCCTGCTCGATCTCAAGCCAGATCATCGCGTCGGCGCCGGACTTTGGGCCCCAGTAGTTCTCGTTGCGGACGAGCTTCATCGGCACACCCGGCGTCCAACTCTCGGGGTCCTCCATGCGGTAGGGCCCGCTGCCCAGGAGCAGGCCCGGGCGGCGGTTCAGGTCGTCCACGGTAAAGCGACTGTAGAAATGTTTGGGCAGCACGCCGAAACCGCTGACCATCTCCAGCGCCTGGTAGTGCGGTTCGCGGAAGGTGAATCGCACGGTGTAGTCGTCGATGGCGCGGTAGGTCTCCACGTTGTCGTAGAAGTTGCGGGTCTCGGGGGCGTTGACCAGCGGGTTGTTGAGCAGCTCCCAGGAGTACTGCACGTCGTGGGCGGTGAGCGGCTGACCGTCGGAGAACCGCGCGTCCGTGCGCAGCGTGAAAGTGATGACCATCGCCGGGGGTCGCTTGGCGTCCTCACGGATCTGCTTCTGCATCCACTGCTCGAAGCCCGCTTCGTCGAGGTCCGCCGGACGCTCGCCTCGGAGTTGGTCGCGCTTGGTCTGCAGGTACGACTCGTAGGCGGCGGTGTGGTCCTCCACCGTCCACGACGCAGCCAGGTGCGGCTTAAGCTCCAAACTGTCGTCGTCCAGCACCGCCAGCGATTCGATGACGTAGGACTGGATGCGTCGGCCGTAGGCGTCCTTGTAGGTCAGCGCGGTGACCGATTTGATCTTGGTGCCGAAGGCATCCACCAGCACGTCGCCCTCGGCGAAGTCGGGCTTGCTCCGTGCCTCGCGCAGCTCGTTGAACGAATCCTTGAGCGGCCCCGCGGGTGCGCTGGCGTTGTTCGTCGGCACGGTCACGCCTTGCGCGATCGAGGAGCGTAGCTCATCCAGAGCGCTGCGCATCTGGTTCTGAGTGGTGGCGAGGCTTCGCACCTCGTTGCGCAAGGCCTTGACGTCGTTCCACTGCCGGTCGTACTGCACCATCGCCAGCCAGACGCTCACCAGCAGCGCCAGCAGCAGCAGGCAGACCACCGCGTCGCGGACGCCGAATCGATTCTCCATGCGTTATCTCCCACGCGAGCGCGGGTCCAGCCCCTGACGCAGCGCATCGCCCAAAAGGTTCAGACAAAGCAGCGTCAGCCCCAGCAGCAGGCACGGCCAAAGCACCAGCCACCAGCGCAGATCCCCCAGGCCCTCGATCCCCAGCGCGTGCAGCTCGGGCAGACTCGAGGCGGCCAGATTGCCCCAGCTCGGCAGCGGCGCCTGCACACCGATCCCCAGAAAACTCAGGAAACTCTCGCTCAGGATCGCGGTGGGCACGGTGAGCGTAGTATAGACCACGATGGGCCCGACAAGGTTGGGCAGCAGGTGCACGACAATGATCCGCGCCGCGCCGAACCCGCAGGCGCGCGCCGCTTCCACGAAAGGCTGACCCCGCAGCGAGAGCACCTGTCCACGGACGACGCGCGCCATGGTGAGCCAACTCACCGCGCCGATCGCCACGAGCAACGTCACCACGTCCGCCAGGCCCGAGGCCACGTCCTGGGTGAACATCGACTGAAAGAGCGTGAGCAGCAGCGGCCCCGCCGCCAGGTCCACGAGCACCACGAGCAGGATCGCGGGGAGCCCGAACATCACGTCCACAATGCGCATCATCAGGGCGTCGGTGCGTCCGCCGACGTACCCCGCCAGCGCGCCCCAGGTGACGCCGATGAATACCGACAGGGCGGCGGCGCTGAGCCCGATGCCCAGCGAGATGACCCCGCCGAGCAGGCATCGCCAGAGGACGGAGCGGCCCAGGTGGTCCGTGCCCATCGGCTGCGCCAGCGACGGCGGCTGGGCGGGACTCCCCACCACCGCCAGGTTCTGCGCGTCGTACCTCGCCACCGACCACGGCAGCGTCAGCACGCAGGCGCCGCCGATCAGCACGAGCACCCCCAGGCCAGAATAGAAACCCATTCCCTTCATAATCACCCCAAGGCAGTCCGGCGGGAGCAGGACTGTCTCACGGTGCGGCCCGCGCCCCGCGATCACACAGCACCAGCGGCCCCGGTGAGGATGGGTTGGCTCACATAGTCGCGCGGGTCGGTGACGTGTCCGGTCAGGGCGCTGGCAGCCACGGTCAGAGGCGAAGCGAGGAACACGCCCGCGTCCTTGTGGCCCATGCGACCGGGGAAATTGCGATTGGTCGTCGAGATGCAGTTGATCGGCTCGTTGAGTCGTCCGAACGTAT
The DNA here is from genome assembly GCA_964496285.1 of uncultured Phycisphaera sp. Taxonomy (GTDB): domain Bacteria; phylum Planctomycetota; class Phycisphaerae; order Phycisphaerales; family Phycisphaeraceae; genus CAZBXW01. Next base: position 2,188 of record CAZBXW010000015.1, on the reverse strand, counting down.
CCTTGGGCCCGCCCAGGCAGGCGGCGCAGCTCGAAGCGCCCATCGAGCAGCCCGCGTCCTGCAGGATTTCATAGATACTTTTCTCGCCCGGCTTCTTCGGTTCGCCCGCCGCGCTGAGCCTGAGCATGTCCGCGTGCACCTCGGTGGACCCGGGCACCACGAAGGTGGGAATCTTCACCTGGTTGCCCTTGAGGATCGAGGCGACCATGATCATGTCGGTGATCTTTCCGCCCGTGCACGAGCCGACGTAGGCGCGGTCGAGCCTGACATCGCGGCAGTTGTGCGCCGTGTCCTTGTTGTCGGGGCTGTGCGGCTTGGCGACCATCGGCTCCATCGTCGCCAAATCCCACTCGTGCGTGTAGCAGTACTCCGCGCCCGCATCGTCCTTGTAGACATGCCACGCGGGCACGTTGGAGCGGGCACGGACGTAGGCGAGGGTTTTTTCATCCACGTCGCACACACCGTTCTTCCCGCCCGCCTCGATGGCCATGTTGGTGAGCGTCATTCGGTCTTCGAGCGTGAGCGACTCGACGCCCTGCCCGGCGAAGTACATGGTCTTGTACGTCGCGCCGCTGACGGAGATCTCGCCGATCACCGCGAGGATCAGGTCCTTGGCGGTGAGGTAGGGGGGGATGCGACCGTGGAAGGTGAACTTCATCGTGGGCGGGACCTTGAGCCAGGTCTTGCCCGTGCCCAGGGTGAAGGCGGCGTCGGTGTTGCCTACGCCGGTGGCGAACTGACCGAAGGCTCCGGCGGTGCACGTGTGGCTGTCGGTGCCCAGGAGAATCTCGCCGGGCCGGATGTGCCCCTCCTCCGGCAGCGCCTTGTGGCAGACGCCTTTGTAGTTCGTCCTCGTCGGGTCCTTGTAGGGATTGGGCATGCCCTGACCCTGGACGAAGTCCGGGTCGTAGTAGTACTTCAGGCCCTGTTCTTTCACGAAGTCGCGGAGGATCTGGATGTTGCGATGGCACTTCTCCTCCGCGGTGAAGATGTAGTGGTCGGGGATGATGACCACCTTGTCGCGGTGCCAGACCCTGGCGTTCTTGCCGAACTGCTCCTTGAAGATGCCGATGGTCCCGGGGCCGCAGACGTCGTGGGTCATGAGCACGTCGACGTTGACCCAGATGTTCTCACCGGGGGCCACGGAATCGCGGCCGGCGTGGGCGGCCATGATCTTTTCGGTCATCGTCATCTTGCGAGGCATGACACACTCCGTTGGGAAAAGCAGAGGATACTAGGTCAGCATCGCCGCGGCGGCGGCGAGGATAGATTCGGGTTCGCTCATGCGTCCGGAGCCGGTGGTTCGGCAGGCCTGCCAGCCCTCTTCCGGGCCGACCGTCGCGTAACGCAGCACCTGCTTGACCGTGGCGAGGTTGCGCTGCGTCACGGGGTGGGCCCACATGTCCGCGTTCATCGCCGGCGCCAGCAGCACCGGGGTCATCTTCGGGTCGCGCGGCAGAGCGCAGGCGGTGAGCGTCACCACATCGTCGCACAGCCCCGCGGCGAGCCTGGCGATCAGGTCCGCGGTGGCGGGTGCGATGATCATCAGGTCCGCCCAGCGCGCCAGGCCGATGTGCTGCGAGTCGGGCCGATCGTCCGCCTGCCAGACGCTGGTGATGACCGTATTGCCGCTGAGCGACTGGAAGGTCAAGGGCGTGACGAAGCGAGTGGCGGCCTCGGTCATGGCCACCCGCACGCTAGCGCCGGCCTGCGCCAGCTTGCTCGTCAGCGCGGCGCTCTTGTAGCAGGCGATCCCCCCCGACACGCCCAGGAGCACCCTGCGGTCGCGCAACGGCGCCAGCGATTCCGGAGTGGCAGCCATGGTCGAGAACGAAGCGAGTTACTCGTCGGACTTCGCAGCCTTGGGCAGTTCCAGGGCGATCTTGCCCTCGACCACCTCGGCGATGGCGATCTCCAGATCGCTGCGCCCGTTACGCTCGATCAACGGCCGCGCCCCGTCCATCAGCTCGCGCACGCGGTGCTGCACCAGGGCGGTGAGCTTGAAGCGTCCGCCGATCTGCGTGACCATCTTGTCGTCCTTGAGAGCTTCGATCATGGGCGGTCTCCGGTGCCGGGGAGGGTTGGCAGAGTCCCGTAGTCTATCAGGCGTGCGTGACGGGTACAAACCAGGGATGGGGATCAGGGTTCGGGGAGCGGGGATCGGGGTTACGTCTGAGCCGCGGGGGGC
>CAZBXW010000014.1:0-76294 GCA_964496285.1 uncultured Phycisphaera sp. | reverse complement strand
GGGACTGGAGAAGCTCCAGGAAGAGCTGGTGAAGCTGCAGACGTGGATCAAAGCCAAGGGGCTGCGGGTGGTGGTGCTCTTCGAGGGCCGGGACGCGGCGGGCAAGGGCGGGGTGATCAAGCGGATCATGGAGCCGGTCAACCCGCGCATCGTGCGCGTGGTGGCGCTGGGCATCCCCACCGAGAAGGAGAGGTCGCAGTGGTACTTCCAGCGTTACGTCGCGGAGCTACCGGCGGCGGGCGAGATGGTGCTCTTTGACCGAAGCTGGTACAACCGCGCCGGCGTCGAGCACGTCATGGGCTTCTGCACCAAGCCGCAGTACGAGGAGTTCCTCCGCGCCTGCCCGGAGTTCGAGCGCATGCTCATCCGCGACGGGATCGTCCTGGTCAAGTACTGGTTCAGCGTCAGCGACGAGGAGCAGGAGCGTCGCTTCCGCGACCGCATCCAGGACGCGACGAAGCGATGGAAGATCAGCCCGATGGACATCGAAGCGCGGAAGAAGTGGGTGGAGTTCTCGCGCGCCAAGGACGAGATGTTCCGCGGCACGGACACGACGGAGTCGCCCTGGTTCGTGGTGGAGGCGGACGACAAACGCCGGGCGCGACTCAACTGCATCGCGCACCTGCTGAGCCTGATCCCCTACAAGGACTTGACCCCGGAGCCGATGAAGCTGCCGCCGCGTGAGCCCGACGGCGGGTACCGGCGGCCGCCCAAGCAGAGTCAGAACTTTGTGCCCGAGCGGTACTGATTTGAGGTTCGGGGCGCGGGGATCGGGGTTTGAAGATCCATACCCCGATCCCCGGCCCCCTTGCTATGCTGTAGCGAACTCCCCTCCGCGACGGAGAACAATACATGGGCCTGCGTGAAGACATTCATACGGATCCGGTGAGCGAACTGGACGTGCGTGAGTTGCTCTGGGTCAGGCCCGGGACGACCGTGCGTCAGTGCCTGGCGCTGATGCGGAGCAAGCACCTGGGGTGCGTGATCGTGGTGAACGAGGCGGGGCAGCCGGTGGGCAAGTTCACGGAGCGGCTGCTGATGAAGCTGGTGCTGCGCGACGCCTCGGGGCTGGACAAGCCGGTGGACGGTTTCATGTACAAGGACGCGAACGTGATCGCGCAACGCGACCCGATCGAGAAGCTGCTGCGGACGATGCAGAAGCAGAGCCTGCGTTTCATGTGCGTGGTGGACGACACGGGCAAAGCGGTGGGGCTGACGGGCCAGAAGGGCCTGATGGAGTACGTCACCGAGCACTTCCCGCGCCAGGTCAAGGGCCAGCGCATGCGCTCGAAGATGTACATGGACGAACGCGAAGGGGCGTGAGGTGTTGATCCGCAGATGACGCAGATGACACCGATTCTGCGTGATCTTTGAGTTCTGCGGTTGCTTCTGAGGAACGAATCATGAAACGCAAACGACGAGAGACTCCGCCGGGCGAGTTTGTGGACCCGCTGTCGAATTACGATCCCAAGACCTACAGCGACGAGATGGAACGTTCGCTGCTGGAGGACACGGTGGCGGACCTGAAGATCACGCCCTACCGGTGTCTTCCGCCGCAGGCGACCATCGAGACGGCGCTCAAGACGATGGTGGACGAGGACATCGCCTGCCTGATGATCGCCCAGGGCGACAAGCTGCTGGGCGTCCTCTCCGAGCGTGACGTGCTGGACAAAGTTGCCGAGCGTTACGCGCAGATCAAGTCGCACCCGGTGAGCGAGGTGATGACGCCCGACCCCTGGTTCGTGCACGAGACCGACAGCCCCGCCGCGGCGCTGAACCAGATGGCGGTGGGCGGGTTCCGACACATCCCGGTGCTGGACGTGAACGAGAAGATCGTGGGCATCCTGGGCCCCCGCCGGGTCACCGCCTACCTGATGGAGCACTTCGAGCGCGCCGCCGCGTCGTGACCAACGCGTTCGCACAGGAGGCGTGACGTCACGGTGCCGCCTCCCGCACCATCCGCACCGCACGCCGCTGCGGGTTGCCCATCGGCAGGCGATGGACCTGTGCGAGCGTCCTCCACGCTGGGCTGTGCATCGGGTTCGCCTGGCACGTCCAGACCACGAAGCGGACCGTCCGGTGCGTCGTGGCGTGATTGAACTGACCGATCCTTCGCAAGGGTGTAACGATCGTGCCGGCGGTGCGCTCCACCCACGCACGCAGCGGCCCGTGGCTCGACTCCCGCGTGGGCAACTGCCACATGCCCGCCCACATGCCCTCTCCGTCTCGCTGTTGCACGAGCCATCGTCCGTTGCAGCGCACCGCGACCACGTCCTGTCGCACAACGCGCGGCCGCTTCCGGTTCTTCGCCGATGGATACTCGTCCACTCGCCCCGCCTCGAACGCCCGGCACCACCGCTGGACCGGGCACGCCTCGCACCGCGGCGCGCGTGGCGTGCAGACCATCGCCCCTAGTTCCATCAGCGCCTGATTGAAATCCCCCGGCGAGCGTGCGGGAACCATCTCATCTGCGATCCGCCAAAGTCGCTCCGCCGCGTCGTCCCCCTTGACGCAGAACCATCGCGAGAGCACCCGCGCCACGTTGCCGTCCACGAGCGGCGCCCGCACGCCAAAGGCGATCGACGCCACCGCCCCGGCGGTGTACCGCCCCACCCCCGGGAGTTGGAGAAGAGCGTCGAGCGACGCGGGAATCGCTCCCCCGTGTTCACGCACGATCGCCCTGGCGGCCGCGTGAAGGAGCCGCGCCCGGCGGTAGTAGCCCAGCCCCTGCCAAAGACGCAGCACGCGCTGCTCCGAGGCGCGCGCCAAGGACCCGACCGTGGGGAACGCAGCGATAAACCGCGCGAAGTAGGGCAGCACCGTGGCCACCTGCGTCTGCTGCAGCATCGCTTCGCTCACCAGCACGTGGTACGGGTTCGCGAGCCTTCGCCTCCAGGGCAGGTCCCGCCTGCTGCGGCGATACCAGCGCAGCAGCGACGCTCGAACCTCCGCGTGTCTGGATGGGCTGGGCACGGTGACAGTCTACTTTTACAGTTCCCCCGCTGGGCCGGTCGATATCTCCGGAGGCTTATCGGCCCGTGTTGTGCCTTGCGTTCGAGGGATCTTTCACGAACTCTTCACCGCGAGAAAGCCATGCCCGCCAATCGACGCCAACTGCCCGTCACTCGTCAGTCCGTCACCCACAAGTTCGTCATCATGGGCCACGAGGGCTACCTGACGCTGGGCCTGTTCGAGGACGGCTCGCCGGGCGAGATCTTCATCAAGATGGCCAAGGAGGGCTCCACGCTCTCGGGCCTGGTGCAGGGCTTCTGCCGGGCGTTCAGCATCGCGCTGCAGTACGGCTTGACGCTCGAAGAGGCGGTGGCGCGCTTCAAGGGCATGCGCTTCGAGCCCATGGGCCACACCTCCAACCCCGACATCCCCAACTGCTCGAGCCTGATCGACTATGTCGCCCGATACATCGAGCTGCACTTCATCCACCAGCAGGCCCTGGTCGAAGCCGAACAGACGCAGAGCATCGCGGCGTGAATGACAGAAAGGCGTGAGGGGTCAGGAGTCAGGGGTCAACACAATGCCGCAACCGTCTTGACCCCTGACCTCTGACTCCTGACTCCTGACTCGTAACCCCTGTCACTCGATCACCGGCCCGTGGACAGCCCGGCTCTGAAGCCGGGGATATGTTCATCCCCGGGATGCGTGTCTTGATAATTCCCCCACCGCTCGCTACTGTGCCTCTTGAGTTCACGGATGAGTCACGAGGCCAAAGAAAAGTGCGGCGTGTTCGGCATCTGGGGCCCGAGCGATAGCGCCCACCGCATCTACACCGCCCTCTACGCGCAGCAGCACCGCGGGCAGGAATCCGCGGGCCTGTGCGTGACCGACGGCGAAGTCCTCAACGCTCATGTGGGCATGGGCCTGGTCTCCGAAGTCTTCACCGACCAGGTCCTGGGGCGACTCACCGGCAAGGCGGGCATCGGGCACAACCGCTACTCCACCACCGGCTCCTCCAACACCCTCAACGCTCAGCCGCTGCTCAAGCAGTACGTCGGCGGCCAGGTCGCCCTGGGGCACAACGGCAACCTCATCAACGCCCACCTCCTCCGCGACACCTACGAACGACGCGGACACATCTTCACCACCACCACCGACACCGAAGTCATCATCCACCTGCTTGCCTGCCACCATCTTTCCAAGCAGGACCCGCTCGTCGAATCGCTCCAGCACCTGCAGGGCGCCTACAGCCTGGTCTTTCTGTTTCACGATCGGCTCGAGGCCTGCCGCGACCCCTGGGGCTGGAGACCGCTGGTGCTCGGACGCACCCACGACGGGTACGACTGCGTCGCCAGCGAGACCGTGGCGCTGGACGCCATCGGCGCCGAGTTCATGCGCGAGGTCGAGCCCGGCGAGGTCGTCACCCTCAGCGACAAGGGCATCCAGTCGCGCTCCTTCGCCAAGCCCGAACGTCAGGCGCACTGCATCTTCGAGCACGTCTACTTCGCCAACCCCAGCAGCATGATCTTCGGCGACCGTGTGCAACTGGTCCGCGAGAACCTGGGCGAGTGCCTGGCGGTCGAGTCGCCCGTCGAGGCCGACTACGTCATCCCCATGCCCGACTCGGGCCGCTCCGCCGCCCTGGGCTTCGCGCGTCGCAGCGGCTTGCCCTTCCGCGAGGGCATCGTCCCCAACCGTTACGTCGGTCGCACCTTCATCAAGCCCACGCAATCGCAACGCGACAGCGCCGTCCAGCTCAAGCTCAACGTCGTCCGCGAGATCATCCAGGGCAAACGCATCGTCGTCGTCGACGACTCGATCGTCCGCGGCACCACCACCAAGGGCAAGATGGCGCAGCTCCGCAGGGCCGGCGCCCGTGAGATTCACCTGCGCATCAGCTGCCCCCCGATCCGCCACCCCTGCTACTTCGGCATCGACTTCCCCGACCCCTCCAAGCTCATCGCCAACAACCGCACCGTCGATCAGATCCGCCAGTATCTCGAAGTCGACAGCCTGCACTTCCTCTCGCTCGAAGGCATGCTCGGCTGCGTGGGCAAGCCCGCCGACCAGTACTGCACCGCCTGCTTCAGCGGCGAGTACCGCCTCAACGCCGAGAAGCCCGTCAACAAACTCTCGCTCGAACGCTACCAGCTCAAGATGTTCACCTGACGCCTCGCCTGACCCATCGCCGCTCGCGGCTTGGCGCCCTTCATTTCCTCACTTCTTCACCAGCTCCGCCGTCAGCTTCGCGTACGTCGCCTCCTCCACCGAGAACACGTCCATCGCCCCCTCGTGTCCCCGGCTCGGCGCCAGGATCACACGCTCGGCGCTCACCAGCGTCAGAACGTACGTCTGCCCGCTGGTCGTATTCACCTCCACCACCAAGCCACCCTGCGCCCCCATCTCGCCCGGCGGCGCATAGCGCACCGCACGCAGCCCCGCCAGCACGTCGAACACGCCCGCCGCCGCCGCCTGGTCCAACTCGACTCCGTCCGACACGAACCGCCCCGCCGCGTCCTTGCGGATCGCCACCTCGCCGACTTTCACCGAGGCGATATCGCCCACCTGCAGCGGCAGCACCGTGCGGTCTCGGAACTCCGCGTCCACCGCGGTGAACACCGAGTCGCCCACCTTGAACACGCCCGGGACACCGTTGACCGCCGCCGTGCGATTCTCCGCGTCCACCGTGAGCGTCTTGTCGCCAAAGCTCACCTCGTACTTCCGTGCCGGTGCGAAGTCCGCGACCTGTTGCCAGCTCTGGGCTCGAAGCGGGAACAACGCCTCCTCCAGCTTCGCCAGCGCCCCCGCCTCGTACTTCTCAAAGCCCCTGAGCGCCCAGGGCGACCCCTGCTCCCGTGCGAACTCAAACACCACGCCGTCGGGCCTGCGAATCGTGATCGTGTTGACGCTCTGCTTCGCCACCTCCAACACCAGCCGCTCCCGCAGACTCAGCGCGCCGGGGGTCAGCGTCGCCACCTCGGCGCGGTGCCCCACCCATTCCTGGTTCCGGTACACGACAGGCCCCTCCGCGCCCGCGAAGATGCGCAGCACCTCCGGCTCGCTCGAACCAATCGCGGTGAGCGTCACCGTCGCCGTCGGCTCGCCCCGGGGCGCTTGGCCCACCACGAACCCGCTGGCCCTGGCGCCCAGGATCGCCTCGAGCAGACCCGACGCCAAGCCGCCGTCGAGCTCGAACCCGGGCTTGGGGTCCGCGAACTCCCAGCCCCCGGGCGTCTTGATGATCTTGTACTGCTCCGCACCCGCGGACACCGCGATCTCGTTGACGTTCTCCTGCTTGAGCACGCTGAGCCTGGCGTCGCGCAGGTCGTCCACGCCCTTGGCCAGCTTCTCCATCGTGCTCTTGCCCAGCGTGAAGACCACCGCCGCATCGCCCGGCGCTCCGAACGTCGCGAAATAGGCCTCTCGTTTCAGGTCCGCCGGCGCCCCGAGCCGAAGCGACTTGACCACCGGCGTCTTCTCGTCCGCCTGCTCCACCTCCAGCACCGCCTGCGGCGCGTCCAAGCCGTAGGCCGACAGGTCCGCCGGGGCGTCGGCGACGAACTTCTCCACGAACGCGGCGTTGATCACGTTGATCAGCTCGCTGACCTTCTCCGATCCCGCTCTGCCCGAGTGTGGCGAGGCGAACGACCAGCCCGCCTCCGATTTCACCGCCTCGACCGTCTCACCGCCCCGCGTCAGTCGCACCCGCTGCGCCTGCGACTCGGTGGGCGCCTGCAGGTTCTTCCGTCGCAGGTCGTTCACCGACTTGTCCAGCGCCTGGGCGTGCAGCGTGTCCTTGACCACGCAGACGTGCTTGTCGCCCTGCACCTGCAGGAAGGCTCGGCCGCCCACGGTCTTTCGGCCCAGCAGCAGCGTCACCGGCGCGGGCTTGCCGTCCTTGAAGGTCATCGTCACCTTCGCCGTCGGCGGGTCCAGCGCCACCTCGCCCAACGAGGGGCTGCCCTTCTCGCCGGGCACAAACTTCTCCCAGTAGCGCAGGTCGCGGCCCGCCGAGGCCAGGTCGTCCGCGCTCCAGTTGCTCAGCGGAAAAAACACCGGCGAGGTCTGGTTCCAGTTTTCGCCCTCCTTGGTGATCGTGACATTGCCGACGCTTCGCTCGATGACCACCGACACGACCGTCGCGTCCGTGTACTGCGCATCCTCCAACAAGGGCAACCCGTCACGCCCCACCTCCTGCGTGGGCGCGGCCGTCTGCGGCGGCGGAGCGCTGCGCTCCACCAGAACAAAGTACGCCCCCACCGCCAGCAGCAATACCACCAACACCACCGTCGTCTTGATGTTCATGTTGAAAGCCCTTGAAACCGCAGATCACGCAGATTCCACAGATCCATGCCAATGCATTCTTGACAGGATGACAGGTTCAGTTCATGGATCGGATCATGCTCTATCCTGTTGTCCTGTCCGATTCGTATTCTTTCTCTGCATCGCATCTGCGTCATCTGCGGATGTATTTCTTCGCTCTCACCCGGACCTGCGAACGAGATACACACCCAGGCCCCCGGCGGCCACGAGCAGAGGCAGCCCCAACAGCAGCATCCAGCGAATGCCCGACATGGCTGCGGGCGAAAGGTCGCTCACGCGACGGATGTCCTGCGAGCGAGCGCCGGCGGCGATGAGCTGATCCATGCGCGTGAGCCAGTAGACGCAGTTGACGAACAGATCGCTGTTCCCGGGGAACACGGCGCCCAGCTGCGCACTGCCCGGGCCCAGAGGGCCGTAGGTCGTCACATAGTCCGTGGCCCAGACCGGGTCGGCGATGGCCACCAGACGCTGCTCCTCACGCTCGGCGCTGACGCCCACGACGAACTGCTCCTGCGCCGCGGCGGGATTGAACTTCGCCTTGGTCGGGTCCGTCAGGTTGGTGTCCGACCAGAGATTCCCGCCGGCGGCGGCGATGCGGACCAGCGGCTGCACCTTGCTCTTGGAGCCCTGCGCCTCGAACTGGATCGGGCTGGCCATGAGCATCACGCCCGAGGCGCCGGACATCGCCGCGGTGATCGGCGATTCACCGGGCCAGCGCGACATCTCGTGCTGCGCCAGCGCCAGCCGCCGACGGTCGGGCGTCACCTCCTCACGCATCACCACGCGGTCGAGCTGCGGCGTGATGCCCCACTCGTTAAGGATCCCCGCCAACGGGTCCTCGCCGCCCATACCCATCATCGGCTGCGCCATGAGCATCATCATCACGCCCTGGCCCGCCTCCACCTGGGCGCGCACCAGTTCCACCACCTGCTGCGGCGCCTGCGCCGCGAAGGGGTTCATCGGGTTCGGCTCGCTGGGCAGGACGATCCAAGCGGCACGCTGGCCCTCCTTGGGTTGTGGCGGTTCGCTGGGCGGTTCGGGCTGGCCCGTCATCGGGTTGCGTCCGGGCATCGGACTCCACGACTGAACGTCGAAGTTCATGTTCCGCAGACGCTGCGCCACCTGGTTGTAAGTCGTCTGCGGATTGCCCCGGCCCAGCGGCGCGGACTGCCCGCTGGAGACAAACACAACCAGGGGCTTGTGCTCCAGGCTCATGTTCGCCAACGCTCCGGTGATCCGCTCCTCGCCCAGGAACACAAACTTGCGCTGCTCCTGCTCGGGCGAGGGCTCTGAAGCCTCCTCCGCACGGAACAGGTCCGAGAGCTTGAGCACCTGCACCTGGCGAGGCCCCACCACCACCACGGTGTTGAACTCGCTGGCCAGTTGCGACCTGAGCCGGTCGTACTCCGCGTCGCTCTGCGCCGCGCGCAGCGCCGCCAGCGCGTCCTGCACACCCTTGCGCGACGCGGTGATCCGCTCCACCAGTTCCAGCAGGCCCTCGCGCACCGAGGCGGGCGTGCCCTCGCCCTTGCTCGCGCTCTGAAACTGATCCAACGCCACCGCGTAGACCTGCTCGTCCAGCTCCGCCAGCAGCGTCTCGAGCGTCCGCTTGGCGGCGGCGTAGTTGGGCGGGGTTTGATCCACGGCGGCCTTGACCTCCTCGCTCACCAGCGTCAGGTCCCCCTCGAAACGACCAAACGCCTGCGCCACGCTCCGCACGAACTCCTTGAGCTGACCGTCGGTGAGCGTGGCGTCCTCGAGGATGGTCCGCACCGGCTTGAGCATCGCCGCCGTGTCCCGTCGGACCGCGTCCAGCGCCGCCACGCCCTGGTCCACCGCGCCCCGCAGCGGCGTGAGCCGCGACTCGTACCGCGCGATCAGTTCCTTGTGGAACTGCTCCACCCGTGTGACCTGCAGCCCCGGGTCCACGTGCTCCACGGTGACCCGGTTCGAGTAGCTGGCGTACTCGTCGATCAGGCTCTTGCCCTGCTCGATCTCGCTGCGCAGCACCCCCAGCGCCGGGTCGTCACCGCTGAGCAGGGTGACGATGCGGTAGTCGTCCTTCAGACCCTTGAGCACCTCGAGCGTCTGCTTCGAGAGGCTGTAGCTGCGCGTGGCGGTCAGGTCGTAGCGCACGAACCGCCGGACCTCCGGAGGCAGATTGCGTCGCACCTGCCGATCGGCGATCCAGTTCAGGAGCACCACGATCGCCACCGCCGCCGCCGCCGCGACGATCACGTTGATCCCGTACTTCACTCGACGCTGCTGTTGTGTGCTCATGATGTACCTTTGGCTCCGCTGTTCACGCAGACGCAGACCCATACAGTTCTGACAGGATTACAGGATGAAACGCCTGGATCTGATCCATGTCTTGATCCTGTGATCCTGTCCAGCTCCCTTCTCGCGTCGAACCCGCGACATCGGCGCCATGTGCGGATCATGACCTATCTCCATCGTTTGCTTTGCAACAAGAGCACCGCCAGGAAGAGGAACAGGGCGATGCCCGAGAGGAAGTAGACGAAGTTGGTGACGTCGATCAGACCCTTGGCGAAGTCGTCGAACTGGTTGTTGACGCTCATGTAGAGCAGCACTTCCTTGACCGCGGCGGAGAGGAAGCCCGCCCGCGACAGGAAGAACGTGGCGAAGGTCAACAGACAGATCATAAACGTGCAGACGATAAAGGCGATGATCTGATTCTCGGTGGCGGCGGAGGTGAAGGTCCCGATCGCCAGATAGAGCCCCCCCACGAGCAGCAGCCCCACGACCCCGGTGAGGATCGGGCCGTAGTCCGGCGTCCCCGTCGCCTCGAGCAGCACCACGAACACCAGCACCGGGACCAGCAGCAGCACCGCGAAGAACCCCATCGCCCCGAGCCACTTGCCTAGAACCACCTGGGCGTCGCTCACCGGCGCGGTCATCAAGGTCTCGATGGTCCCGGAGCGGAACTCCTCCGAGAGCAGCCGCATGCTGATAGCCGGCACGAGGAAGATCGCCAGCCAGACGATGGCGAAGAAGGTCGACTGCAGCGACGCGGGCTGACCGGGCCTGAACCCCTGGAGGAACAGCATCGTCGTCCCCAACGCGAACAGCCCCAACACCACGTAAGCGATGGGCGAGAAGAATAGGCTCGTCAGTTCCCGGCGTGCGATGGCGATCGTTTGATTCATGTTGAGGGCCTTTGCATCCGCAGACTAACCAGATATCACAGATTCATACCCAGACATTTCTGACCGGATTGCAGGACAAGTCGTTTTGATCCGATCCATGTTTTCATCCCGTGATCCTGTCGAAACTTTCTTCCTGTCTTCAATCTGCGTCGTCGGCGAAATCTGCGGATGTATTGGTCTCTAAGCCGCGGCGCTTTGGTCCTGCTGGGCGGTGATCTGGACGAAGAACTGTTCGAGGCTGGCGGTTTCGTAGCGGAGTTCGCGCACCGGCCAGCCGTTCTTGAGCAGCGTCTGGCCGATCGACTCGCGCAGGTCCGCGGCCTCGCTGGGCGATACGGTGGCCAGCGACCAACCCTCAGCCGGGGTGGTCTGGACCTCTCGGACCCCGGGGAGCGAGCGCAGGGCGTGCGTCACCGCCTCGGGCGAGGCTCGGACCTCCACGAGGATACGAGCGCCCTGGGCCACGCGTCGACGCAGTTCGTCGGGCGTCCCCTTCGCCACGATCCTGCCCCGCGCGATGATCATGACGCGGTCGGCGGTCTTCTCCACCTCGGGCAGGATGTGGGTCGAGAGAATGACGGTGTGCTTGCCGCGAAGCTCGGCGATGAGCCTGCGGACCTCGCCGATCTGGTTGGGGTCCAGCCCCGCGGTGGGCTCGTCGAGGATGAGCACCGGCGGGTCGTGCAGCAACGCCTGAGCGATGCCCACGCGCTGACGGTTGCCTTTGGAGAGATGCCCGATGACCCTTCGGCGCACGGCGGAAAGCCCGCAGCGTTCGATGACGATCTTGGCGCGCTGGCGGCGCGCGGCGCGGTCCATCTTCAACAGCCGCCCGCGGAAGTCGAGGTACTCCTCCACGCGCATCTCGGGGTAGAGCGGCGTGCTCTCGGGGAGGTAGCCGATCCTGCCCCGCGCCTGCTCGCTCTGCGTAGCGACATCGACGCCGGCGATCCGCGCGCTGCCCGAGGTGGGCGGCAGGTAGCCGGTGAGCATGCGGAGCGTGGTGCTCTTGCCGGCGCCGTTGGGCCCGAGGAAGCCCACCACCTGCCCCGGCGCGATGGAGAACGACAGATGATCCACCGCCAGGGTCGGGCCATACCATTTCACGAGGTCGTGGACTTCGATCATACGCGTGAGCCTGGGTTATGAGATCGTGGCGTGCCCGGGTGGCGCACAAACCGGTGCGCGGGCAGATGGTTTATCTTACGATGGAAGGCCGGTCAAGGTTCGAGCACCGCGGGACGTGGATCGCGGCGCAACGCGGGCTTGATGCGGAGCAACGATCGACGTATCGTACCGACTCCCCGGCCTAGGCCCCCCGAGCGCTGCCAACCGCGGTCCACCAAGCGGTCCGCACCACCCTCGGGCGCACGGAAGCGACGCGGCTGAAACGACCACCCTGAGCCCCGGACCCGCCATGCGTTTGACCGCGATTCTCCAGCCCGAATGCGTCAAAGTCCCGCTCGTCGCCTCGGACAAGCAGGGCGCCATCAGCGAGTTGGTGGAACTGCTGGCGGCGAAGACCGGCCTGTCCGCTCAGGGGGCCGCGGATCTGAAGCAGGCGGTCTGGCAACGCGAACAGATGCGCACCACGGGCATCGGCTGCGGCGTGGGCATCCCGCACGGCAAGAGCGCCGGGTGCGCCGGACTCCGCATGGCGATCGGCCGCGCCGCCAACCCCATCGAGTACGGCGCCATCGACGGCCGACCCGTGCAGTTGATCATCCTGCTGGTCAGCGCCCCGGACCAGACCGGCCCGCACATCCAGGCGCTGGCGTCCATCAGTCGCCTGCTCACCGATGAGAACTTCCGCAACGCCCTGAAGAAGGCCGCCAGCGCCAGCGATCTTTACCGCCTCATCGCCGAGCAGGAGGCGAAGATGGTCACCGCGTGATCGGACGATCGAGCCCGGCCGTCTTGGCCGGGTTTCGTTTTCTTGAAGTTTGCCCCACGATGCACCCGGCCAGGATGGCCGGGCTGTCTAGGCGGATCATCCGTTGTAGCGGTTCATCGCCTCGTCGATGCCTGCCGTGATCCAGCGTTCGATGGCTTCGCAGGCGCGGAGGATGGACTCTTCCAAGAGCGGTTTCTGGGCGTCGGTGAATCGCGCCAGGACGTAATCGTGTTGCGGAATCCTGCCGGGGCCGGGCGGGTCGATGCCCACGCGCAGGCGCGGGTAGACGTTGCTGCCCAGCACGCGCTCCACGTCCTTCAGACCGTTGTGCCCGCCGGCGGAGCCGTCCTTTCGCAGGCGAATCTTGCCGCAGGGCAGCGCGGTGTCGTCCACGATCACGAGGAGCTGTTCGGGCGTGAGCTTGTAGAAGTCCATCGCCTCGCGAAGGCTTTGGCCCGAGCGGTTCATGTAGGTCATCGGTCGCAGCAGCAAGGAGCGCTCGCCCAGGATGGCGGCGTCCGCGACGAGGCCCTGAAAGTTGCTGCGCGCCTCGGGGAAGCGATGGCGCGACGCCAGCGCTTCGACGACCATGAACCCGGCGTTGTGACGGGTGCCCGCGTACTCGCGTCCGGGATTGCCCAGGCCGACGATGAGCTTCATGCGGAGTGGCCAACTCATTCAGTGGCCAAGCGGTCGAGTGGCCCAGTGCGCAGAACCCGCAGATCGCTAGGCAGGCCCATCCGCACCTGGCCACCTGGCCAATCGGCCACTGGACCACTTTCCCTTTACTTCTTCTCGGCCTTGGGCGCTTTCTCCGCCTTGGCGGCGTCGCCTGCGGCGGCCTCTTCGCCCTCGGCGGGCTTGCGACCGATCAGTTCGGGCTCGGCGGCGGCGCCTTCCTCGGGCGTCGCGGCGGCCACCGCTTCCTCCACCGCTTCGTCCACCATCGCGATGATCGTCTCGGGGTCCGTGATCAGCTTCGCGCCTGCGGGCAGCTTCACGTCGCGGGCGCTGACCGACTCGCGCAGGCCCAGGTGCGAGATGTCGATGCTCAGGCTCTCAGGGATCTGCGCCACCACGCACTCGATCTCGATCTCGGTCACGGGGTGCGCCAGGTACGCGCCGGCCTCCTTCAGGCCCTTGGCTTCGCCCGTGAGCAGCACCTCCACGTTCACCTTCACGCGCTCGTTCAGGTCCACCCGCGCCAGGTCCAGGTGGATGATCTGAGAACCCAGGTGGTCCCACTGCACGTCCTTGACCAGGCAGGCCTGCGTCTTGCCCTCCACCGCCACCTCCAGCAGTCGCGCCCGCTCGTGCAGCAGGTGCGTGACCTCCTTCGCGTTGGCGCTGACGTGCACCGGATTCTCTTTGTGCCCGTAGATCACGATGGGCATCATGCCCGAGGCACGCAGCCGCGCCGAGGCGCGACCGCCCTTGGCGGTGCGCGGCTCAACGGTCAGCTTGGGGATCTGGTTCGATGCGGTGGCAACCATGGCGGGACTCCCGATTTGGAAAGCCCGACATTTTAACGGCAAACCCTCACCTTGGCAAAACGATCAATCAATGCTGGCACGTCTCCGCGGGGACACGACCTCCAGACGATCAAGGCGACCGCGGAGCATCAGCCCGGGGCTTGGCGCGGATGGTGAAACGCCAACCGGGATTCACCGTGCATTGCACGTCATGCCCCGCTTCGAGCCTTTGCGTCGCCGCTGGCCAGTCGTCCCGCGGCAGGGGCTTGGTCACAAAGAGCAGCCCCAGCGACGTGACCGCCATCGGCAAGAGCAGCATCGCACACGCCCAGCGGAGCGGTCGAGCCACGCCGCTTGTCAAGCCCACGATCACCACCCACATCACCAGAACGCTCTGGATGTAAAAGTAACGCGGCCCGCCGCCCAGCGAGAGGATCAGCGTCAGGTTGCTCCTGAACTTGAACAACACCGCTGCGGTGAGGAGTGCGACGGCGCCGAGCAAGTAGATCACTGCCAGGCGCTGGCTCGCACAACACCAAGCCACCGCAACGCCCAGGAGCAGCATCGGAGTGCCCACGAGTAAGCCCATCACCATGACATTGGACGTTGGCCACAACGGTGGAGGGAGGACCATCCCGCCGACAAACCGGTGCACCAGCACCGTCAGCGAATCCCGGACCATGCCCACGACGGACAGGGGCAAACCCGAAGGCTCGACCGCCAACGGAGCCTGCACGACAAACACGACCTGAAAAGCCGCACAGACCAGGCAGAGGCACGCCAGTACTCCCGAGGCAGCGTCCCGCCGGTGCAGCACCCTGGCAATGAACAAGGCCAGAAACACGATCGAAAACGGTCCGGTCATCCCTGCCACCACCACGATCAATCCATCGAGCAACAGGGAACCAACCCCGCGACGCAGCCCCACGTCCGGGCTCGCGGAGATCAGTACGATGATCATCGCCAACGCTGCTGACCACTGAATATTGGTCAGGTTGGCGAAGACTTCGCCCGTAGGGTGGGCCACAGCCGCCAGTGTCAACGCGAGCAGTGGCTTGGCGGGCAGTTTAACTCTAGGCCCGAACAGCAGCGCCGACAGGCACAACATCGCCGCCACGGCACTGTAGTTGTAAAACGCCGGCAACCATGAGAGCGGCAACCACGAGCCCAGGCCCGCCAGCAGTCGCGGCAAGAAATGCTGGTACCCCGCGTAAGGCTTCCACAGACTCGACCACCCGTCCTCCCATTGATTGATAAAGAAAACCGTGGCATCCTCTGCCCAGAACATCGGATTCACGAAGCTGTCGGGCTTGCGGATGAATAGCAACAACAATACGCCCGCCACACTGAGCAGGCACGCCCTGGTTCCCGAACCCCCCCACCCACGTTGGATTGCCCCGCGGCTGAGGGTGTGCGATGCGTGCCGTGAGGTCCGTGTGTTCATCTGGAGGCGTCATCGTTGAGATCGATCAGCGTGGCCATTCCATGCCGACGCTCCATCGAGCGACTCGGCATTGTCACTCTGCCCGTGGCGATGTGCAACTCAGCTGGCTCTGGTTGAGGATCAGAGCATCGCACGCCTTCCTTCCGAGATAGGTCCATCAAGGCATCCGTGTTCTGAGGGGCAATTGGGTAGGGAGCCTGAAATCCGAGCACGCCGGCGGGCCGAAAGCCATACTTCGGGTAGTAGCCGGGGTGACCAAGTACGAATACGAGATCGACACCAGAAACCGCAAGGAGGGTCAAGCCTTCCCGTATCAGAGCGCTCCCCACGCCCGTGCTTTGGTGCTCGCTGAGAACCGCAAGGGGGGCGAGAATGGCAGCGGACAGCGCTCTTGCCTCGGCTCCCACCTTAAC
Source organism: uncultured Phycisphaera sp. (assembly GCA_964496285.1). Lineage (GTDB taxonomy): Bacteria > Planctomycetota > Phycisphaerae > Phycisphaerales > Phycisphaeraceae > CAZBXW01. The sequence goes on along the minus strand of CAZBXW010000014.1, from coordinate 60,629 downwards.
TGACGTGAAAAGCAGGTGACCTACGGGCATGCCCTTGCGCTTCGCCAGGAGTGACATTAGCGGCTGCGCGGTGGGGTCATCCAGCAGCGCGTTGACCAGCTCGACAAAATCCTGAGTTTGATTCGGCCCGAACGCATCCGCAAGGATTCTCGCGATCGCGGGCCGGTGGGCATCTGTGGAACATCTGATCCATAAACGGTGCTCGTTCATCATACGGGCTGCTTCGGTGTATGGCCGCAGCATGCGAAGCCGCTGGCCAGGCTGATACTCCCGGTCGCCCATTCACGCGGGTTGCGTCGAGTGCAATAACCGTAGTCCTTTGCGTTGCGACGAAAAGCCCTCCGGTTCAAACCCGAGGGCCTTCTGAGAGGTGAGTCGGCTCAGCGAGATTCAAACCCCGACCCTGACCGCCCATTCCCGTTCCCCGGACTGCGTCACTCACACCTTCACGCGCGGGTTCTGCTTGAACAGGCTCGACACGCTCATGTTGTGGTGGATGCGGTAGATCGCCTGACCGAGCAGCTCGGCGACGGAGAGCTCTTCGAGCTTGTGCTCGATCGGGGCGCAGCGTGCGCCGGTGGGGATGGTGTCGGTGACGATGATCTTGCTGATGGGGGCCTCGGCCAGTCGCTCCATGGCCAGGCCCACGAGCACCGGGTGCGTGGCGGCGGCGATGACGTCGCGGGCGCCGTTCTTCTTCACCAGCCGCGCCGCTTCGCACATGGTCCCGGCGGTGGAGATCATGTCGTCGACCATGATGACGGTGCGGCCGGTGACTTCGCCGATGATGTTGGCGGACTGCACCTCGGAGCCCGACTTGCGGCGTTTATCGATGATGGCCAGCTCCCCGCCGAGCCACGTGGCGTAGCGGTTGGCGGTTTTGACGTTGCCCACGTCCGGGCTCACGAGCACGATCGGGCCCAGCGGCTCGATCAGCTCCGAGAGGTGCCGAACGATCACCGGGGCCGCGTGCAGGTGGTCCACCGGGATGTCGAAGAACCCCTGGATCTGCTCGGCGTGCATGTCCAAGGCCAGCACGCGGTCGGCGCCGGCGGTGGTGATCAGGTTCGCCACCAGCTTGGCGGTGATGGGCACGCGGCCCTCGTCCTTGCGGTCCTGCCGGGCGTAGCCAAAGTAGGGCAGCACGGCGGTGATCCGCTGGGCGCTGGCGCGGCGGAGGCAGTCGATGTAGATCAGCAGCTCCATCAGGTGAGCGTTGACCGGGTTGTAGGTCGACTGCACGATGAAGCAGTCGCGGCCGCGCACGTCCTCTTCGAGCTTGACGATGACCTCGCCGTCGGGGAAGAGATCGGTGTGGCCCTGGCCCATGGGCAGGTCGAGGTGGCGACAGATGCGTTCGGCCAGGTCCCGGCTGGCGCGGCCGGCGAAAATCTTCAGGTTCGATCGGTCCGGTGCGGTCATGGGGTTGGAGCCGACGAGGGCTCGATCCTCCTGCGGCGAAAGACGCGGTCCACCGCCGCCAGTTGCTCGAGCGTGTTGATGCTCAGCACGTCCTGCGCGGGCACCGCGTCCACGACCGACACCGTGCGCCCGCGCTGCTTGAGGATGCCCGGGGCGTCGGTGAGGTAGTACTCGCCTTGTTTGTTGTCGTTGCGAACCATCGACAGCGCTTCGAAGAGAGCGTCGGAGCGGAAACAATAATAGCTGGGATTGACTTCGCGCACCGCCAGCTGGGCGGGCGTGGCGTCCTTCTGCTCGACGATCGCCTCAAATCCGTGGGCGGCGTCGCGGATGACGCGGCCGTACCCGGTCGGATCGTCCAGCAGCGCGGTGGCCAGCGTGGCGGCGGCGTCCGTGGCGCGATGCACCTCCAGCAGCTTCCGCAGCGTTGCCGCCCGGATCAGCGGTCCGTCGCCGGCCAGAACGAACACGTCCACCGGCTTGGCGGCGTCGAAGTGCGACGAAGCCTGTTGCGTGGCGTGGCCCGTGCCCAGACGTTCGTGCTGCTCCACGAACACCACGGACTTGAAGCCCGACAGCGCCGCTCGCACCTGCTCGCCTTTGTGTCCCACCACCACGATGACCCGACTCACCCCCGCCTCTTCGCACGCCCGCACCACCCAACGCACCATCGGCTCCCCACCGATGGGAAACACCACCTTGGGCTGATCGCCCCCCATCCGCTTGCCCAGGCCCGCCGCAAGAATGATGGCGTGCGGGGTGGACGAATGGCGGATGTCGGAGGTCGAATGTCGGATGTTGTTCATACCTTGCGACACCTGGTCTTATCTGCTCGACTTGGACCTTCGACCTTCGAGATTCGACATCCGACATTCCTCAACTAGCCCGCCTGGATTTGAACCAGGAATCTCAGGACCAAAACCTGATGTGTTACCGTTACACCACGGGCTAAACCTTTTGACTTCGCCGCTTCCGTTGACACCCCGCCGAGCAGTCTAGATTGCGCGACGAGGGTGTCAAGGATCGCTTCGGATTGACGTCTCTGACCGGATCACCGGGTGCGGAAGGACGGACCGGATCACGATCATGATGGACTCGAATCCGGTCGATCCATGATTTCCTCCGGCGGTCCAGTGAAAATCGAACGCCTGAATCGCGATATCATCCGGGCATGAAACTGGGCATTATCATCTCGGTCGTCATCGTGCTGCTGGTGGGCGGGTTGGCGTATGTGGGGTTGGTGGGCTTCGCGGACAACCCCACCAGCGCCAGCAGTCCTGCGCGGCTGAAGAAGGCGGAACTGCCCAGCGGGGCGGCGACGATCTTTCCATCGGGGACGGAGGCTGCGAGCAACGCCAACCGCGCGTACAAGGAGGCCTTCGACTTCTTCACGCGCAACGATCGAGACCTCAACCGCGAGGACCCCGACGCCGGCAAAGCGGACCGACTGGTGGACCTGATGATCGCGGCGGCCAAGGCGGCGACGGTGGACAAGCCGCTGCTTGACGATCTGCTGCCGATGGAAGCCGGCGCAAGCATGGGTCTGCCCGACGCGGTGATGCTGACGGGACAGGTGACGCTGATGCGTGCGGGGAAGCTGTGGGACGAAGGGCGAAAGGAGCGCGCGATCGAGGCCGCCGAGGCGGTGTGGGTCTTTGGCGCTCGCGCCTTCGAGTCCGCGTCGCGGTTCGACACCCGTTACGTCGGGCTGCAGGCGATGATCTTCGCCGGCCAGACGCTCGAGCAGCTCGGCGGCGAGGAGTCGGAAAAGGTCCGCGGCATCGTGGGCACGCTGACGAAGCTCGAGAAGACCTGGGCGGCGAAGATCATGGTGATCCGTTCGCCTCGCGCCAAGGTGGGCGACCTGGTCAACATCGCGCGCCACGACGAGGACGCGACGTTCCGCATCGAGGCGACGCTCTGGCTGGGCCCTGCCAAGTTCAACGCCGGCTCACGCGGGAACCTGCGCGCGGTCAACAGCGCCATCGAGAAAGCCCTGACCGACGCCCACCCCGACATCGCCGCCGCCGGTCAATACGCCAAGGCTTTGACCCTCGAACAAATGCGCAAGATCAGATGAGAAACGAGTGCCCAAGGTTGTAGACTAAGTGGCTTGTCGGATTAACGTTGGTCCCCTGTCCCGTGGTCCCTTGGTCCCTCCTGCATGCACCTGTTCGTCCTGGCTCTGTTCCTCGGAGTGTTCCTGCAAGACACGCCGGGGGTGGCTCTGGCAACGGGCGAGATGTCCGCGGCGTGGCGTGTGGGGTGCTGGCTGCTGCCCAAAGTCGGGGTTTGGGCGTTGTACGCGAGCCTGTGCGCCGTGGTGCTGCATCGCCTGGCGAAGATCGGGGCGCTTCGCTGGGTCACGCGCCTGGACCGCGCCACTGTCGTCTACCGCTTCGCGGCGCTGGGGCTGTACGGCTACGACCTGCGCGTGGGCGTGCTGAGGTACCTCCGGAGCGAGGTGCTGCCCGAGGGTTGGCCGCTCCTGGCCGAGTTGTTCGTGCTCACCCCGCCGCTGCTGATGATCTTCGCGGCGTGGTGGAGCTACTACCCCATCGACCGTCGGCTGCGGCAGGACGCGCTGATCCGTCAGCTCGACTCGGGCCAGACGGTCTATCCGATCTGGACCCGAGGGCAGTACCTGCTGGCGCAGTTCCGTCATCAGATGGCGATCATGATCGTGCCTCTGCTGCTGATGCTGGGGTGGTACGAGGTAGTGGACCTGCTGCTGCCCGAGGGTGCGGCGCGTCGCCCGATGTTGCACGGGGCGGCGACCGCCGCGGGGGTGGGCGGGGTGTTCCTGCTGTCGCCGGTGATGATCCGCTGCATCTGGGACACGACGGCTCTGCCGCCGGGCGAGGTGCGGGCGCGACTGACCGAACTGTGCGCGCAGTACCGCGTGGGCTTCCGTGAGCTACTGCTGTGGCGCACCTTCGGGGGCATGGTCAACGCGGCGGTGATGGGCGTGGTCGCGCCGGTGCGTTTCATCCTGCTCTCCGATGCGCTGCTGGACAACCTCCGCGCCGAGCAGGTCGAGGCGGTGATGGCGCACGAGGTGGCGCACGTGCGCAAGCACCACCTGGTCTGGCTGGTGCTGGTCGCAGGCGCGATGCTCGCGGCGCTGCAGACGCTCACGGCGATGGCGGCCGAGGCGCTGACGCCGATGCTCCGCGACGCCGCGGCGGTGCGGGCGGCGTCGATGGGCGCCGCGGTGGGACTGTGGGTCCTGGCCTTCGGATGGGTCTCGCGCCGCTTCGAGCGGCAGGCGGACTGCTTCGCGGTGGCCCACCTCGCCCAACGGCATGCGCTGAGTCGCGGCGAAGTCCGCAGCCCCGTCACGGGCCAGATCACTCCCGCGCCCTCGATCGACGCCCCGGCCATCGACGCCATGATCGACGCCCTGCACCGGGTGGCGCGTCTGAATCACATCCCGCTCCACGCCCGCTCCTGGCGTCACGGGTCCATCGCGACGCGACAGACACACCTCCGCGCCCTGCTGGGCAGACCGGTGGACGATCTGCCGATCGACCGCACGGTGAATCGGATCAATTTCGCGGGGTTGGTGCTCGTCGCGGGGCTGATCGTGCTGGGGTATTTTGTCCCGATCACACCGCTGCTGTTCTAGGCAGAGGAATCCGGGGGAAGCCGGGGGAAGCCGGGGGAAGCCGGGGGAAGCCGGGGATGAGTAAACCCCCGGCTTGGGATGCCGATGCGCTTCCCTATAATTCGGTCATGCGCTTCGTGAAGATGCACGGCATCGGGAACGACTATGTCTACGTCAACGGGTTCGAGCAGACGCTGGCGGACCCGGGCGACATGGCGATCCGCGTCAGCCCGCGTCACACCGGCGTGGGCGCGGATGGGCTGATCCTCGTGTTGCCCCCGGAGAAGGGCGTCCCGGCGCACGTCCGCATGCGCATGTTCAACGCCGACGGGTCCGAGAGCGAGATGTGCGGCAACGGCGTCCGCTGCGTCTGCAAGTTCGCCCACGACCACGGCATCAGCAACGCCAACCCGATGCTCGTCCAGACCGGACGCGGCGTGCTGAGCCTGGACTATACTCTCAACTCGCTGGGCAAGGTCGATCAGGTCACCGTGGACATGGGCCCGCCGATCCTTGCGCCCAGCGAAATCCCCGTCAACATCACGGGCGTGGATCGCGTCGTGAACCATCGCAGCCCGTTCTCGTTCGGCTCATGGACGCGCGACGCGGGTTTGGACAAGCGCATCACCTGCCTCTCGATGGGCAACCCCCACGTGGTGCTCTATTGCGAGGACGTGAAGCGCGTGCCGCTCGAGGAGGTCGGCCCGCAGGTCGAGCATCACCCGCTCTTCCCGCGCCGGGTCAACGTCCACTTCGTGCAGGTCCACTCCCGACGTGAAGTGACGATGCGCACCTGGGAACGCGGCAGCGGCGTCACCATGGCCTGCGGCACCGGCGCTTCGGCGGTCTGCGTCGCTGGGGTGCTCACCGAACGCCACGACCGCAACCTCATCGCGCACCTGCCCGGGGGCGACCTGCGACTGAACTGGCGCGACAGCGATCATCACGTCCTGATGACCGGCCCAGCCGTCGAGGTCTTCACCGGCGACTTCCCCACCCGATAAAGTTTCCTCCTTCCCAGGTCGGGGATGTACTCATCCCCGCATCGCGCCTTACAATACCCATGTCCAGCCTGCGACCCTTTCCCCTTTCCTGAAAGGAGTCCATCATGGCCATGGTCAAACTGCTCACCGCACCCAGCGCCACCGAAGCGCACTTTGTCCGTGCCCACCTGGAGAACGCGGGCATCCACGCCACCGTGTTGGGCGAATCGCTGCAGGCGGGCGTGGGACCGATCACCTCCGAGGTGTCGATGCTGCCGAGCGTCTACGTCGAGGCGGACGACGCCGACCGCGCCGCGGCGGCCATGCGCGATTTCGAAGAGTCCGCCACACGCAACGACGATTCGGGCATGCTCACCGCCTGGACCTGCCCCGCCTGCAACGAGGTCGTCGAAGGGCAGTTCACCTCGTGCTGGAACTGCGGCACGGAACGAGGCTCCCCCGAGCTCTCGGAAGATTAAGCCTCGGTCGCTCGACCCGCCCGCGGCTTAGCACCGGGTCACTTGGGTTCATACCTGAAGTTCTGCCCGCCGACCGCGGCCTCGCCCATGAGTCCGCCGATGGGCAGCGTAAAGACCAGCACGCCGTTCTCGTAGTTCGCCGACGCTGCGGCCCCTTCCTTGGCGGCCACCGCCGAGGCCGACGCCGCCAGGGCGAAGTTGTCGGTCTTGAAGTTCTGCAGCGCCAGACGATCCTCGAAGAATACGATCTCGGTGTAGGTCTGTCCGCCCAGTTGCAGGCCGATCGTCCCTTGCGTCATGTCGCAGTAACCGGCGACGGCGCCTGATTCGTAGAGCACGCCTTTGCCATACGCCCCGCCCAGGCCCGCGCCGCCCTTGCCGATGCTCGGGAACACCGCGTAGGCCACCGCGCCCTCGAAGAACCGGGTGACGCTCGGGTCGGCCTGCTTGAAACGTTCGATCGCGGCGGCGGCCTTCTCCTCAAGCCACTGCTTCTCGCTGGCGCTCTGCGGCGAAGTCTCGCACGCCAGCAGCGTCATCGCCGTCATCGCCAGCAGGCTCCATGGTCCGATCGTTCGCATGCGAAGCTCCTTGTGTTTTGAGTCTCGATGCATCATATCATGCGCCCCGCGCCACCCCCCCCGGAACCCCGGTCCCCCGGTCCCCTGGAAACCCGGACGCCACTCGTGAAACCTCCGATCCTGCTGCTCTTCGACATCGACGGCACACTGCTGCTCACGCACGGCGCGGGCATGCGTGCCATGCGCCGCGCCGCCCGCATCCTCTTCGGCGATCACTGGTCGTGGGACCGCGTGAACTACGCGGGGCACCTCGACACACTCATCTTCCGAGACGCGGCGACGCTCAACGGCTTGCACGACCACGACGCGCACCACGACCGATTCCGCAGCCGGTACATCGAAGAGCTCCGGTCCGAGCTTCGCGCCCAGGGAACGATCGTGCACGCCATGCCCGGCATCCTCGACCTGCTGGGTCGCCTGCGCCAGCGCGAACGCGAACGGGGCGACATCGTCCTGGGCCTGCTCACCGGCAACTACACCGCCGCCGTCCCCCTGAAACTCTCGGCGGTGGGCATCGACCCGGACTGGTTCAGCCTCACCGCCTTCGCTGAGGAGGCCCCGGACCGACCGGGTCTGGTCGCTGTGGCGCTGCGCAAATACGCCCAGCGCTTCGGCGCCAGCGCCGACCCGCGCCGCGTCGTGGTCATCGGCGACACCCCGCGCGACATCCACTGCGCCAAGGCGCACCGGTGCGTGGCCTTCACCGTCGCCACCGGTGACAGCTCCCTCGAAGCCCTCCGCCTGGCCGGCGCCGACCACGCCCTGCCCGATCTCTCCGACCCTACCGCCCTGCTGCGCCTGCTCGACGACTGAGTCCAGCGCCGCGGAGATTTAAGAGAACAGCGTGCTTGAGCGCACGCTTGCCACACCGCGGCGATCAGCTTAGACTTCGCACCCTTCACCGGACTGGGGACAGCCCGGCTGCGACTCACCTGAGCAACTCAAACTCCACGAGCATCACCATGTCCGACATTCGAGCAACCGCCGGCGACAGTTCCTGGTTCGTTCACGACCGCTTTGGCATGTTCATCCACTGGGGGCTGTACGCGATGGCCGCCCGTCACGAGTGGGTGCGCCACAACGAGAAGATCACCAACGAGGACTACGACGACAAGTACTTCAAGCGCTTCGACCCGGACCTGTACGACCCGAATCTCTGGGCGCAGGCGGCGGGCGAGGCGGGCATGAAGTACTTCGTCATCACCACCAAGCATCACGAGGGCTTCTGCCTGTGGGACTCGCAGGTGACGGACTACAAAGCGACGAACACGCCGGCCAAGCGCGACCTGCTGCGCCCGATGGTCGACGCCTTCCGTGCTCGGGGCATCCGCACCGGGTTCTACCACTCGCTCATCGACTGGCACCACCCGCACTACATCCTCGACAACAAGATCGGCCCCTACCGTGACCACGCCGACCGCGACAAGCTCAACGTCGGCCGCGACCAGGCGAAGTACGCCCAGTATCTCCACGCCCAGGTGCGCGAGCTGCTTACGCAGTTCGGCAAGGTCGATGTGATGTGGTTCGACTTCTCCTACCCCGACAAGGACGAACCGGACAACTTCTTCAAGGGCAAGAACCACAAGGCCTGGGACAGCACGGGTCTGCTCAAGATGATCCGTGAGCTTCAGCCGCACATCCTGCTCGACGATCGTCTGGACCTGGCCGAGGTGTTCGAGAGCTGGGACTTCAAGACGCCCGAGCAGTACCAGCCGCGCGAGTGGGTGACGCACCAGGGCCAGCGTGTGGTGTGGGAGGCCTGCCAGACGTTCAGCGGGTCGTGGGGCTACCACCGCGACGAGACGACGTGGAAGAGCGTGGACCAACTGGTGTTCATGCTCATCGACACGGTGAGCAAGGGCGGGAACCTGCTGATGAACGTCGGGCCCACGGGCCGGGGCGAGCTGGACGAGCGTGTGCTGACCCGACTGGCGGGCATGGGCCGATGGATGAAGCAGCACAGCCGATCGATCTACGGCTGCACGCAAGCGCCGCCGGAGTTCAAGGCGCCGCAGGATTGCCGACTGACCTGGAACCCCGTTACGCGACGCCTGTACGTCCACGTCCTGGCCTGGCCCTTTGGCGGGACCAGCGCCGTGCCCCTGCACCTGGACGGACTCCGCGACAAGGTGGCGTACGCCCAGTTGCTGCACGACGGCTCCGAGGTGCGCTTGCGCGAGCCGATCGTCCACGCTGAGCCCGGCGGGACGAGCAAGCCCAGCGGCCAGGACACGTTGAACGTGGTCGTCCCGCTGCCTCGGCCGCAGGTCACGGTCCCGGTGATCGAGTTGTTCCTGAAGTGAATCGGTGGGCTCAGGGCGGGGCGGCGGCGGCGTGCTGGCGGATCAAGCCCAGCACCTCCTGGCCCACCTGTTCCACGCGCCGGGGCCCGAACCCGAACACCCCCGCAAGCTCTTCGACGGTCGCGGGCCTCCGCCGCGCCAGGTCGCGCAGCGAGCGATCATCGAAGACGACATAAGGCGGCACGCCGCGCCGAGCCGCGTGAGCGCGGCGCCAGGCCCTGAGCACCTGCGCCAGCGACTCGTCCACGCCCTGCCACGCGTCGGTCTCGGCGCGCGTCGTCTTGGTCTTGACCTTCTTCGCGAAGTAGAACTGCACCTGCCGCTGGCCGCGCATGACCTCCCACGAGGCGGCGTTGAGCCTGAGCACCTGGCGGTCGTCGGACGTTCGGCTGAGCACCTCCTGGTCGAGCAGTTGATAGACCATCGCCTGCAGCGTCTTTCGCGGCTGGTCCTTGAGCAAACCGTAGGTGCTCAACGACTGATGCCCGAACTGACGCACCCGCTCCGTGTCCCCGCCCAGCAACACGTCCACAACGTGCCCCACGCCAAAACTCTCGCCCACGCGCGCCACGCAGGAGAGAATCTTCTGCGCCGTGACCGTGGCGTCGCCCAGGCCCTGCACCTCCGCCAGGCAATAATCGCACGCCCCGCAGTTGGGCTTGTCGTAACTCTGACCGAAATACTCGCTCAGCGCCTTGTGCCGGCACGAGGCGGAAGAGGCGAACCGCTGCACCTGCGCGATCAACGCCCTCTGCGAGGCGAGCAGCTCCGGGTCCACGCCCGCCTCGGCGCCGCTTCGCTCCAGCAGCCGCTCCCACTTGATCGCGTCGGAAGCGGAGTAGAGCAGGACGCACTCGGCCTCCAGCCCGTCGCGCCCGGCGCGACCGGACTCCTGCTGGTAGTGCTCCACGCTCTTGGGCAGCGCCGCGTGCAGCACGCAGCGCACGTCGCTGCGGTCGATGCCCATGCCGAAGGCCACCGTCGCCACCACCACGTCGAGCTGCTCGTTGGCGAACTTCTCCTGCGTGGACCTGCGGACCTCGGCGGTGAGCCCGGCGTGGTAGGGCGCCGCCGAGAGCCCCTTGGACCTGAGCCAGGCCGCCATCTGTTCCGTGTCGTTCCTGCTGATGCAGTAGACGATCGAGGCGGCTCCGCGATGACGGGAGAGCGTCTGAAACGTCTGAAGGTGCGCGTCCTCCTTGGGCAGCACGCGATACACTAGGTTGGGCCGATCGAACGTGCCCACGAGCAACCGCGGGTCGCGCAGACGAAGCTGCAGCGCGATATCCTCGCGGACCCGCGGCGTGGCGGTGGCGGTGAAGGCGTGGATCGCCGCCTCGGGAAAGAGATCGCGCAGCTGCGACATCTGCCGGTACTCGGGCCGAAAGTCGTGGCCCCAGTGACTGATGCAGTGCGCCTCGTCCACCGCGAAGCTGCGCACCTTCATCCGCCGCGCCAGGTTCTGGAACCACGAGGTCAGCAGCCGCTCGGGCGACACGAACAACAGCTTGAACTCGCCGCGCTGCAGCGCCGCCTCGGTGTCACGACGCTCCTGCGCCTCCATCCCGCTGTGCAGGGCTGCGGCGGGATAGCCCACCTGGCGCAGCCCGTCCTCCTGGTCCTTCATCAGCGCGATCAGCGGCGAAATGACCACGCACGGCTCGCCGCAGATCATCGGCGGAACCTGGTAGCACAAGCTCTTGCCCCCGCCCGTGGGCAGCACCACCAGCGAGTCCCGTCGCGCCAGCCCCGCCTCGATCGCCTGCCGTTGCAACGGACGCAGCTCGTCAAAGCCCCAGTACCGCTTGAGGACCTCGAGAATCCGACGCTCCGTATCGACCGCCGCCATGCGCGCAGATTGTATCGGGACACCGGCGACCGATTCTCGACCGGATCACCCGGTGAGCAGGATGGGAAGGATGAAGCGCGGTGATCCATCCGGTTGATCCGGTTCAATCCGGTCATCCGGTCCAGATCGATGGCCCGCGACATCACAAATCCGCGGAAGCCCGGCTCTGATCTTCCTCGACGCTGGCGGGCAGGTGCAGGCCGCACTCTTGTTTGAGGCCCTTGAAGCGACCGGCGCGCTCGTGCTGGTCCACGCCGATGGGCGTCGTGGAGTGCCAGTCGCCGATGGACTTGTAGCCCTGGTCGTAGAGCGGGTGATAGGGCAAGCCGTGCGCCTTGAGGTACTCGTGGACGTCCTTGGTGGTCCACTCAAGGATGGGATGGACGCGGAAGAACGGCCCGCCGGGCTCAACCTTGCGGAGGTTCTTGCGGTGTTCGGTCTGCTCTCTGCGTGGCCCGGTGAGCCAGGCACGGACGTTCAAGTCTCGAAACGCGCGGTCGCGCGGCTCGACCTTGCGCATCTTGTCATAGGCGTCCAGGCCCTCCTCGCCCTTCTCCCAAAGCTCGCCGTGCAACGCCACCATCCGCGCCGGCGAGACTTCGCTCTGGTAGACCTTGAGGTTGAGCTTCAGGCGTTGTGTCAACTCCTCCGCGAAGCGATAGGTCTCGGGGAAGTTGAACCCCGTGTCGATCCAGATCACCGGGATGTCGGGGATCAGGCGCGTGACCAGGTGCAGCATCACCGCCGCCTGGGCGCCGAAGCTGGTGGTCATCACCAACCCGTGCGCAAAAGCGCGCTGCGCCCAGCGCACCACGTCCTGCGCCGAGGCGGAGGCCAACTCGGCGTTGATCGCGGCGAGGTCCATCGGCGACGATGAGTTCACGGCAGCGGTCATCGAAGCCCCTCATACTAACCAAAACCTTAGAATGCCTCGATGGGCAAAGCCTACGTGGGCATCGGCAGCAACCTGGGCGACCGCCGGGCGCACCTGGCGCTGGCGCAGCGCGAGCTGGCGTCCCTGCCGAACACCCAACTGCTGGCGATCAGTCCGATCTACGAGACGCCGCCGGTGGGCCCGCATCCGCAGGACCCCTACCTCAACGCCGCGGCGCTGCTCGAAACGACGCTGCCCCCATCGACTCTCCTGCAGGAACTGCGCCGTGTCGAGGCGATGACCGGCCGCCCCCCGGAATCGCAACGCATCAAGTGGGGCCCACGCACGCTGGACCTGGACATCCTGCTCTACGATTACCGTGTGCTCAGCAGCGATCGACTGGTCGTCCCGCACCCGCTGATGCACGAACGCTGGTTCGTGCTCAAACCCCTGTGCGACATCGCCCCGCACGCGGTGCACCCGCTCCTGGAGATGACCGTCGAGGCCCTGCTGCGCGACCTGGAAGAGAAGCGATCCTGACTGCCCCGCCGCGGCAGGGCCGTCGCGCTTCGACTCTGTCTCCGCCTCGCTACCATGGACCCGCCATGCCCGCGCTGAAGATCACCGAGATTTTCCACTCCATCCAGGGCGAGAGCACCTACGCCGGCCGTCGCTGCGTCTTCGTGCGACTCACCGGCTGCCACCTCCGCTGCGGGTACTGCGACAGCGAGTACGCCTTCCACGGCGGTGAGCGCGTGGAGCTCGAGGCGATCCTCCACCGCGTCGCCGCGTACCCGTGCGATCTCGTCGAAGTCACCGGCGGAGAGCCGCTGCTCCAGGCGGGCGTCCACGACCTGATGCGGCGACTCTGCGACGCGGGCAACACCGTCCTGCTCGAAACCAGCGGCGCCTGCGACATCTCCACCTGCGACCCCCGCGTCGTCCGCATCATGGACCTCAAGACCCCCGGCAGCGGCGAGATGGCACGCAACCGCTTCGAGAACATCGAACACCTCACCCCACGCGACGAAGTGAAGTTCGTGCTCACGAGCAAGGACGATTACGACTGGGCCTGCACGATGATGCGCCGCCACGATCTGCCTCGAAAGGTCCACGCGGTGCTGCTCAGCGCGGTTCACGCCACGCCCGCGGGCCAGGAGCTCCCCGGCTGCGACGGCCTGGCGCTGCGCAGCCTCGCGGACTGGATGCTCGCGGACCGCTGGCCCACGAACGTGATCCTTCAGACGCAATTGCATAAACTGATCTGGGAGCCGACGACGCGGGGGGTCTAGGGTCTGCCATGCACGTTCGCCTGCAGAAGACCATCGAGTTTCAATCGGCACACTGGCTGCCGACCTTCCCCCAAGGACACAAGTGCCGCCGCATGCACGGGCACTCTTTCTATGCCGACCTCTTCGTCGAGGGCGAAGTCGATCAGGCCAAGGGCTACCTCATGGACTTCGGCGACATCATGAAGGCGGTCAACCCCGTGCGCGACCGACTCGACCACTACCTGCTCAACGACGTGCCCGGGCTGGAGAACCCCACCGCTGAGAACATCGCGCGATGGATCTACGACCAGCTCAAGCCCGCCCTGCCGCTGCTCGTGGAAGTCAAGGTGCGCGAGACCTGCACCTCGGCAGCGATCTACCGCGGCCCGGCGCCCTTGAGCCCGCGGGACTAACGTGTTGATGCTCACGATCCAGGTCGTCGCTTCGCTGCTGCTGGTGGCGGCGGTGCTCTGGTTTCTCTGGCGACTGCCCCGCTCCAGCGGAGCGCTCGACTGGCTTGCGCCGCCCCTGGCGCTGAGCAGCGCGTGGGTCGGCCTGGCGGCGCTCCCGGCCTCAGCGGCGCTCTGGGTCCTCCCCAACCCCGACCGATGGGTGGCGGTCTCGCTGCTGCTCCTGGACCCCGCGGCCCTCGCCTTAGGCGTGGGCGTGATGTGGATCTATCGCGGCCGCAAGGGAGAGTCCCACACCGTCACGCTCCAGCGCACCCAAGCCCGGGTCGGCATCACGCTGGGCCTGCTCGCGGTGACGGTGGGCTACCTCTACGTCCTCACCCACAAGACGCCCTTCACGCCCACGGGGCCTTGACCCACCGCGACGCCGAGGTTTCGAGTCGCTGCTGCAGCTCGGCGGGGTCGATCTTGCGGTGCGCCTTGGAAGCGACGGTCGGCAGGTTCGCGTAGACCCGCATCAGACGCCAAGTCAGGTTCGCCTCGAACGTCTGCTCGCGGGTGATGTCGAACTCCTCGATCGCTCGTGAGAGCACCTCGTGGCCACGCTCGATCAGGTCCAGCAGCGTGGCGGGGGAGCGATCGTCGCGACCGGCCAGGTGCTGCCGGGCGACCTTCGAGACCGTCTCCATCGCCGCGCGAAAGACCTTCTCCCTCACGGCGCCGGCGCGCGCCAGGTCCGCCTCGATCAGGTCCAGATCGCCGGCGCGAGGCTCGTAGCGGTGCAGCGCATCGCGCCGACGCATGGCGCGGAACTTCAGGTAGTTGTAGTGCAGCAGCAGCGCCCGGGGCGAGTCGGTGCGCGGCGGCTCTTCCAACGCCGCACGCGACTCGGGGACCTCAAACAGCGGCGAGACCACGCACCCCAGCGGCAGGCCACGCACCGTCGCGGCGCGCTGCTCCTGCACGGCGCGGTGCACCGTCGAGCGCGTCCGTCGGTACCGTCGCGCGATGCGCGAGGCGGGAACGCCCCAGCGCACGGCTCGGGCGATGACCCGTCGGGTCCACGCGTCCAGCGCGCCCACGCGGTCCACGAAGATGCGGTCGCGAGGATGGGCGCGGTCGTGAGCGTCCAACAGGTCGCGCAGGGTCTGCGTCGCCTTGCCGGTCCGCCGGGCCAGGTGCTGCGCCACGCGGTTGAGCGAGACGTCGCATTGCTGGGCGATGCGTCGAGCGCGGTCGATCAATCGCCGCCGCTGCTGCGGGGTCAGCCTCTCGTACGCCGCGGCGCGCTCGGTGCGCCGCTGGTGCAGCGCAAGGAATCGCTCCACCGCCGAGCCGGGGTAGACCGCCTGGGCGCGGGACCGGCCGGGCATCAGGACCCATCGCCAGCGAAGCCCCAAGCCGCGCCAGCGCTGCAGGGTCTTGACACTCACCCGCAGGCGCTGCGCCAGCTCCGCCGGGGTCTGGCACGCCTCGGCCGCCTCGGGCCTCCGCGGGAACCTCCGACTCACCTGGTCCACCAGCAGCCGCAGGTCCTCCGCCAACTCCCGACCGTTGAAGAGCACCGTCGATCCCGAGGCGGGTCGGACGCCGATGATCTGGAAGAGCACGAACTCCAGCGGATAACCCAGGTCCGGGTCCAGACCGTCGTGAAGGCGCTCGACGTTGAGCAGTCGTCGCTGCTGTTCGCTGCCGGTCTCGAACAGGCCCTGCCGCGACAGCTCCTGCACTTCCCGGTAGTGAAACTGCCTGGTGGATCGCCGACTCACGGTGGGCTTGAGAATACCAGCGGTCGTGGCGTGTCGATCAGGCCGTGGCGGTGCGCCAGCGCGAAGAACCGCTCCAGCGCCGCCGCGTGACGGTCGGTGAAACGATACCGCAGCAGTGACCCGAGGTAGCGCTGCGCCAGGGCCGTGTCCCAACCGTGCGCCGGGGCGTAACGCTCCGCCAGCTCCGTGATCCGCTGTTCGTTAGCCTCACGCAGTTGCCTCATCCGTTGCGGCAGATCGCCCAACGATCGCCCACGCTGCGCCATCCACACCGCGAACACAAAGGGCATCGCTGTCATCTCCTGCCACGCCTGCCCCAGGTCCAGTTGATGAACAAATCCCGCACGCTCTGGCGGAGGCTGCGTCACCACCTTGTCCCCGATGAGCAGCACCGTGTCGTAGCGCGCTGCGTCTTCGTGTTGCGCCTCGAATCGCTTCACGCTCGCCTTGACGCCCCATCGCTCCGCCAGCACCACTTGTGCCAGCACCACGCTCGTGTGCGAGTCCGTGTCCGCGTGCAACTGGGTGACTTCACCCCACGCCACCCGACTGAACAACCGCACCGTGAGCGTGGGCCCCTCGCAACCGATGCAGCCCGAGGGCACGATCACCAGCGGCTGTCGGCTCCGCTGGTAGTCGATCACCGGGCACAACGCCACGTCCACCTCGCCGCGCTCCAGTTCCTCGAGCAGTCCGCTGGGCACATCGTACGACACGCTCACGCGCTCGCTGCCCAGACCCTCCACCAGCGGCTTGGCATTGAGAAAACTCACACAGCCGATGCGTTGCGTGGTCGTTGCTGCCGCGGTGCTGGTCATGACGAAAGTATAGGGGCCAGGGGTCCGGGAATCGTGGTCCGAAGCGTCCCCTATCCCGCTCCCCCATCCCCGTTACTCGAACCCCACTACAATGCCCCGATGCCTGATCCAGCCCCGCGAATCTCCGCTCAAGTGCTCATCGTCGATGACGAGCAGGACCATGCTGAAGTCATGGCTGAAGCCCTTCGCAGGCTTGGCCACGTCTGCACTCTCGTCCACGATCTGCCGCACGCCAAAGAAGAATTGCAGCACGGCTCCTTCGACCTGATCGTGACCGACCTCGTGATGGACCACGCCGAGGCGGGACTGGACGTGCTCGCCGCCGCCAAGGCCTCGCAGCCCACCGCCGAGACCATCCTCGTCACCGCACACGGCGACGTTCCCATCGCCACCAAGGCGCTCAAAGCCGGTGCCTATCACTTCATCGAGAAGCCGCTCGACCTCGAGGTCTTCCGCTCGCTCTGCGAACAGGCGATCAAGGCCGTTCAGCTACGCCAGCAGAACACCCAACTCCGCGGCGAACTGGACGAACGCTTCTCGCTCGAAGGGATCATCGGCGGAAGCCAACCGATCCACCAGGTCCGCACGTTGCTGCGGCAGGTCGCACCCAGCGATATCCCCGTCCTCGTCACCGGCGAGTCGGGCACCGGCAAAGAACTCGTCGCCAAGGCGCTTCACAACCATTCGCAGCGCAGCAAACGCGTCTTCAAGCCCCTGAACTGCGCCGGGCTTTCCGAGTCGATCCTCGAGAGCGAGCTGTTCGGCCACGTCAAGGGCGCCTTCACCGGAGCCGAACGCGACCGCCAGGGCGTCTTCGAGTACGCCGACGGCGGCACGCTCTTCCTCGACGAGATCGGCGACATGCCCGCCGCCATGCAGGCCAAGCTCCTGCGCGTGCTCGAGTCCGGAGAGATCGTCCGCGTCGGCGCGAACGAGCCGCGACACGTCAACGTCCGACTCCTCTCCGCCACCAACCACGACCTGGCCAAGCTCACCAAGGAGGGAAAGTTCCGCGAGGACCTCTTCTTCCGCATCCGCGGCGCTCACATCCACCTGCCCCCGCTGCGCGACCGCCGCGAGGACGTCCCCATGATCGTCAATCATTACCTCGATCGCTTCTCCAAACAGATGAAAAAGAACCTCCCGGGGGGCGTGGACGAAGACGCGATGCTCACGCTCATGAAGTTCGACTGGCCCGGGAACATCCGGCAGCTCATCAACGTCGTGCAGAACGCCCTGATCCTCTGTGACGGCCCGATGCTGCGCACGGAGCATCTGCCGCCGGAGGTTCGACTCGAACAGGCGCAGGCCAGCACGGGATCGATCGGCTCACTCTCGGGCCTGTCCCTCGACCAGATCGAGAAGCAAGCCATCCGCAACGCCCTGAAACTCCACAACGGCAATCGCGAGGCCGCCGCCAGGATGCTCGGCATCGGCGAGAGAACCATGTATCGAAAGCTAAAAGAGTACGGACTGAAGTAGCTGTTGGCTCTTAGCTATTAGCTCTTAGCCTCAAGCGGAATCCCGTTTCTGGCTAACAGCTGCTAGCTAATGGCTAATCGCTTCCCTCGTATCGGTCACGGGTTCGATCTGCACCGCCTTGAGCCGGGACTGCCGCTGGTCGTCGGCGGGGTTGGCCTCGCGCACGACCGCGGCTGTGCGGCTCATTCGGACGGCGATGTGGTCTATCACGCCGTCGTGGACGCGGTCCTCGGGGCCCTGGGGCAGGAAGACATCGGGCAACTCTTCCCGGACACCGACCCGAAATGGAAGGCCGCCGATTCGCGCGTGTTCGTGGAGGAAGCCACGCGACGGATGAATGCCGCGGGATACACCGTGGGCAATCTCGACGTCACGGTGATCCTGCAGCGGCCCAAGCTTTCGCCGCACAAAGCCGCCGTGAGAGCCAACCTCGCGGGCCTGCTCGGCTGCGAACTCGCGCGGGTCAACGTCAAGGGCAAGACGCACGAGAACGTGGACGCGATCGGCGAGAACCGCGCCATCGCCTGTCACGCGGTGGTGCTGCTGATCCGAACCAACGCCTCCTGAGCCAGCGTGGCTGCGTCGCGTCCTTCCGCGGCGAGCCAGCGCACGTTCCGATAGCGTTTGAGCCAGGTGCGCTGCCGCTTGGCGAACTGCCTGGTAAGAATCTTTGTTTGCTCCATCGCTTCGTCCATGCTCGTCTGGCCGCGCAGCGCCGCCAGGACCTGCTTGTATCCCAGCGCTTCCCGCGCTTGCGAGCCGAGTCTTCCTGCTGACTCCAGCTCACGCACCTCCTCGGGCAGCGTCTGAAACATCGCCTTCACCCGGGCGTTGATGCGTCGATTGATCGCCTCCACCGGCCAATCCAGCCCGATCAGCACCGTGTCGTAGCGATAGGCTCCGCCCCACTGCTGCTGCAGGGCGCTGATCGCCTGCCCGGTCATCTCGAACACCTCGATGGCACGCACCATCTTCTTGCGGTCATTGACGTGGATGCGCTCCGCCGCCGCCGGGTCCACGCGGCGCAACCGCTGGTGAAGCTGCTCGTTCTCTAACGTTTCGAGCTCCGCTCGGATACGCTCGTCCTGCGAGGGCCCTTCAAACATGCCCTCAAGCAGCGCCTTGATGTATAGGTTCGTCCCCCCCACCACGATGGGCCACCGCTGGGCGCCGAGCAGCGCCTGGACGATCGGCTCGGCACGCCGCAGCCAGTCCGCCACGGTGAAGCGCTGCGTCGGCTCGGCGATGTCGAGCAGGTGATGCACCGCTCCCTGCCTCAGCGCCGCGGAGGGCTTGGCGGTCCCCGCCTCCATCCCACGGTACACCTGCATGGCGTCGGCGCTGATCACCTCACCGCCCAGACGCTGCGCCAGCGCCACCGCCAGCTCGCTCTTGCCCCCGGCGGTCGGTCCCACGATCACGATCAGTCGGCTCATCGACGGCGTCTCTCTTTCGACCTTGCTACGATAGCACGCTCCCCCACCGAACCGAAGAGGAACCCATGACCGCAACCGAGAAGTCAACCCTGAAGACCGCCCTTGGAGACCGCACGATCTACCGTTTGGACGCCTGCGGGTCCGCCGTGCGAAAGCTCCCCTACTCCATCAAAGTTCTGCTCGAGGCCTGCCTGCGTCACCGCGACGATTACGTCGTCACGAAGGAGCACGTCGCGGCCCTGACGAACTACAACGCCAGGGCGGTGGGCGAGGTGGAGATTCCGTTCATCCCCGGCCGCGTCGTGCTGCAGGACTTCACCGGCGTGCCCTGCGTGGTGGACCTGGCGGCCATGCGCTCCGCCATGAAACGACTCGGTGGCGACCCCCGGAAGGTCAACCCCCTGGTGGACTGCGCCCTAGTGATCGACCACAGTGTTCAGGTGGACGCTTTCGCATCAGGCGCTGCGCTCTCCATCAATTCGCGGCACGAGTTTGAGCGTAACACCGAGCGGTACGAGTTTCTGAAGTGGGGCCAGGGCGCGCTATCTAATTTCCGCGTCGTCCCGCCCGCCACGGGCATCGTCCACCAGGTCAACCTTGAATACCTTGCCAAGGTCGTCTGGGAGAGCGAACACCGGCGTGAGGACACGCCGGTTCTGTACCCCGACTCGCTCGTGGGCACGGACAGCCACACCACCATGATCAATGGGTTGGGCGTGCTGGGCTGGGGCGTGGGCGGCATCGAGGCCGAGGCGGTGATGCTCGGGCAACCGATCTACATGCTCATTCCCGAAGTCGTAGGCTTCAGGCTGCACGGCACTCTTGCGGGAGGTGTCACCGCCACGGACCTGGTGCTCACCGTGACCGAGATGCTGCGGAAGCACGGGGTAGTAGGCAAGTTTGTGGAGTTTTTCGGCCCGGGGCTGGCGCAGATGCCCCTGGCGAATCGCGCCACCATCGCCAACATGGCGCCCGAGTACGGCGCGACCTGCGGCTTCTTCCCGGTGGACGAGCAGACGATCGCCTACCTGCACCTGTCGGGCCGAGACGAGCGGCTCATCGCCACCGTGGAGCAGTACTGCAAGACCCAGGGCCTGTGGCGCGACGACTCGCTGCCCATCGAGTACTCGAGCGTCGTGGAGCTGGACCTGTCCACGGTGCAGCCCTCTCTGGCGGGGCCGAAACGTCCGCAGGATCGGATCGCGCTGAGTAGCGTGAAATCGTCCTGGTCCAAGGAACTGCCCAAGTTTCTCGCCGCGTCGGCTGCCAAATCCACGAGCGGCGCGGGTGCGGCGACTGCGGTGGCAGCGCCGGTCGCCACCGAGGAAGACCTGCTCCGAACCGTCGAGGTGACCGACCAGGGCCGGTCGTTCAAGCTCAGGCACGGCGACGTGGTGATCGCGGCGATCACCAGCTGCACCAACACGTCGAACCCGGAGGTGATGATCGCGGCGGGGCTGGTGGCGAAGAAGGCGGCGGCGCGCGGGCTGACGCGCAAGCCATGGGTGAAGACCTCGCTGGCGCCCGGAAGCAAGGTCGTGACGGAATATCTGAACAAGGCGGGCCTGGCGAGTGAACTGGAGAAACTGGGGTTTCACACGGTGGGATACGGGTGTACGACGTGCATCGGCAACTCCGGCCCGCTGCCCGAGGCGATCGACGCGGGGATCGCCAAGGGCGAGCTCGTGGTGGCCTCGGTGCTCTCGGGGAACCGCAACTTCGAGGGCCGCGTGCATCAGTCGGTCAAGGCGAACTACCTCGCCTCGCCGCCGCTGGTCGTGGCGTACGCCCTGGCGGGCACGGTCAACCTGGACTTGACGAAGGACGCGCTGGGTCGCGACGCGGCGGGGAGGGACGTGTTCCTGAGCGATATCTGGCCCACGCCCGCCGAGGTGCAGCAGGTGGTTTCGCAGAGTGTGACGCGCGAACAATTTCTGTCGCAGTACGCTAATGTTTTTGACGGCTCCGCGGAGTGGAAGGCGATCAGATCACCCCTGGGGGAGTTATACGATTGGAACGCGAAGTCCACCTATATTCAGGAGCCTCCGTTCTTTGAGAATCTGGCGCCCACACCCTCGCCGATCAAGCCGATTTCCGGCGCGCGGTGTCTGGTGAAGGTGGGCGACAGCGTGACGACGGACCACATCTCGCCCGCTGGATCGATCAAGAAAGACAGCCCCGCGGGGAAGTACCTGATCGAGAACGGGGTGGCGGTATCGATGTTCAACAGCTACGGGTCGCGGCGGGGCAACGACCGGGTGATGACCCGTGGCACGTTCGCCAACATCCGTGTGCGGAACCAGCTCGCCCCGGGGACCGAGGGCGGGTGGACGAAGGATTTCACGGACGGGCAGATCAAGTCGATCTACGAGGCTTCGCTGAACTATAAGAAGGCGGGCACGCCGCTGGTGGTTCTGGCGGGCAAGGACTACGGGATGGGCAGCTCGCGGGACTGGGCGGCCAAGGGGACGTTCCTGCTGGGGGTGCGGGCGGTGATCGCGGAGAGTTTCGAGCGCATCCATCGGAGCAATCTGGTGGGGATGGGGGTGCTACCGCTGTGCTATCTCGAGGGCCAGTCGTCGGCGAGCCTGGGGCTGACGGGCGAGGAGAGGTTCGATTTCGCCATCGATGACGCGGTGAAGCCGCGGCAGATCCTCAGGGTCAGCGTGACCCGCAAGGACGGGAGCAGGTTTACGTTCGACACGCTCTGCCGGATCGACACGCCGGTGGAGGTGGACTACTACCGCAACGGCGGGATTCTGCAGACGGTGCTGCGGAAGATGGCGCGCGGGTGAGCGACGGACAGCGATGCAGTGTAAGCAGGGGTATCCGGGCATGAGTGCATGCCCGGCTTCTTATGGCGCGGGAGCTGGTGGTGCGGGCGAGGGGGTGGACAGCCGGGTGATGGTGAGGTTCACCGGGAGGATGGAGGAGACGACGTTGACACCCGAGGGCAGGTCGAGCGTGGGGAGCTTGGACTTGAGTCCGGCTTCGAGCTCTTCGGAGCTCAGGGCGAGGATGGCACGGAGCCCGGTGCGACGGATCACGGCGATGGCGTCGTTGGGTCCGGTCAGTTCCACGTCGCGGAGGAACTGGTTTTCCTCGGCCAGGGTGACGACAAAAGTGCCCTCGGCGGAGGCGGGCTTGCGCACGTCCACGGGGACGGTGGTGAGCTTGAGGGTGTCGGTCTGAGAGCCCAGGGTGAAGGTGAGTCGAGCGGTGGCGGGAGTGGGTCGGGTGTTGGCGAGCCTAAGCTCGGGCGGGACGGACAGGGGCAGCTCGGCGGTGTGCGCCACGCCGGTGGCGAGGGTGGCGAGGTTGGGGACGTCACGGAGGGCGACCTCGAAGCGCAGGCCCTCGACGCCGGCCACGAGCGAGGCGGGGACCTTGATGGAGGCCTGGGGCGGGTCGAGCGTGGGAGGCCCGGCGAGGGCGGCGTCGCCGACGTTGGCGGCCACGGGCAGGACCACGCGTTCGAGGCGTTCGACGCGGACGGAGACGGTGCGGGGCAGGACCTCGGTGACGGCGGCGCCGATGGCGTTGATGCGCTCGTGTTTGGCCAGTTGATCGCGGAGGACGACCTGTTCCAGAGCGTCGCTTCGCGCCGGGTTGTCGGTGAGCACGATGTCCAGCGGCGCTTCTTCGAGCGTCTTGCGCAGACGGGCGAGTTGGCCCGAGGTGCAGCGGACGCTCAACCGCACCTCCTGGGCGGTGGCCGGCTCGATGAGCAGTTCGCGACCCTGGGGCGAGACGAACCGAACCTGGCCTGGCTCGTTGTTGTAGACCTTGGCGTTCTGATCCTCGGCGTAGAGCCAGATCAGCGCCGCCAGCACGGTCACGATGGCGTACGTCTCGACCTTCTCGATCAGACTGGGCGAAGATTCAGCCATGATTCACGAGACTCAAGAGCACGAAACCGCAGATTCTGCGGAGAACGCTGATGAGAGGCAAGACATTAACTCGGATGGATCGGATGGGTCGGATGGGTCGGATGTTCTCCAATGCCTGGATTCGGGTTGGGTGCTGTCCGATCCATCCGAGCTCAATTCCAAGTGGTTCATCTGTGTCATCTGCGGCAACGGCGGTTTGATGGATTCAAGCTGCGGCGCTGGTGGGGGTGTCGGAGGCGCTGTCGGGGTCGGCGGAGATTTTGAGGCTGCCCAGGCCCTTGACAAGTCGGGAGCGCAGGGCGTCGGGGGTAAGGTTGCGTTCGAGTCTTCCGCGTTCGGCGATGCTGATGATGCCGGTCTCCTCGCTGACGACGACGATCAGGGCGTCGACTTCGAGGGACAGGCCCAGGGCGGCACGGTGTCGGGAGCCCAGCTCGGTGGGGAAGTGTTCGCCCTCGGCCAGGGGGAACTGAACGCCGGCGGCGAGGATGCGTTCGCCCTGGATGACCAGGCCCATGTCGTGCAGGGCGCTGCCGGGCCAGAAGACGGTGTTGATCAGGTCGGCGGTGACGTAGGCGTCCAGGCGAGTGCCCGCCTCGATGATGCCGCCGAGCCCGATATCGCGTTGCAGGGCGATCAGGGCGCCGATCTTGCTCTTGCTCAGGTCGGTGACGCTCTTGACGACCTCCTCGATGACGCGTGCCTGCCGCAGGCGTCCGCGGGTGAAGAGCCTGGCCTCGCTCAGCCGGATCAGCCCCCGGCGGAGCTCGGGCTGAAAGATCACCAGCAGCGCCAGCGTGGCGGTGTAGGTGAAGTTGGAGTAGAGGAAGTTCAGCCGCTCGAACGCCTCGACGTTGGTGACCAGGCGGAAGACGATGGTGAAGACGATGGCGACCAGCGCCAGGCCCTTGATGACGCGGGCGCCGCGCGTGCCGCGGAGGAACCGCACCACGATGTAGACGAGCATCCAGACGACGGCAAACTCCACCAGGACGACCCACCACGGGTAGGTGGTGAAGCGCTGAAGCAGCTGCTGGAAGCGATCCAATGCCACGCGCGGCATTGTATCGATCCGCGTGGGTGGGGACAGCCCACGGCTGCTATACTGCCGACCTTAAGGGACGGTCCCCATGCAAAAGCTCGAGCGTCTGCGGGCGAGCATCCAGCGGGTCTTCTTCGGGAATCAGAACGCGGTCGAGAAGATCGTGATCTGCCTGCTGGCGCGGGGCCATGTGCTGATCGAGGACGTGCCGGGCGTGGGCAAGACGATCCTGGCCACGGCGCTGGCGCGAAGCCTGGACTGCACCATGGCGCGGGTGCAGCTCACGCCGGACCTGATGCCCTCGGACGTGCTGGGCGTGAACGTGTGGGACCAGCACAAGGGGGAGTTCGTCTTCAAGCCCGGGCCGATCTTCTCGAACATCGTGCTGGCGGACGAGATCAACCGCGCCACGCCGCGGACGCAGAGCGCCCTGCTCGAGGCGATGAACGAGGGGCAGGTGTCGATCGACGGACACACGCGGCGTCTGGCGCAGCCGTTCACCGTCATCGCCACGCAGAACCCCTTCGAGTTCGAGGGGACGTACTTCCTGCCCGAGAGTCAGCTCGACCGCTTTCTGATGCGTCTGAACCTGGGCTATCCCAGCGCCGAGGACGAAGCGCGGATCCTGGAATCCGACCCGCTGCGGACGGCGGCGCCGTACGTCGAGCCGGTGATGACCGCGGAGGAGCTGGTGGCGTTGCAGAAACAGGTGCACGAGGTGCAGATCGATCCGGCGCTGCTGGATTACGTGGTGCGGATTGCGGCGGCGACCCGCGGGCACGAGCAGTTGCAGGTGGGCGTCTCGCCGCGAGGCAGCCTGGCGCTGGTTCACGCCGCCAAGGCCACCGCGATGGTCAATCGCCGGGACTACGTGGTGCCCGACGACATCATCTCCAACGTGGTGGGCGTCTGCGCCCATCGCGTGGTGAGCAAGGGCTACACGCACGACGCCGACGCGATGACCGGCCAACGCGTCATGAAGCAGGTGTTGGAGACGGTGCCCAGCCCGGTCTGAGGAGCGTCCGGCATCGGCGCGCGGTGACGCATCGGCGTGTGCTCATTGCCGCAGTTGGTTCATGCTCCGGGGACGACCGGTCTTCGTAAAATCCACCCACCTCTTTGATCTTGAATGAGGAGCACGCGTATGCATCGATCGCTCATCATGCTGGTCCCCGTGGCGGCCTGGCTCGTTGGAGTGTCCACCCTGTCGGGCGCGGATCCGGAGCCCCACATCGGGCACCTGGGCCCGACCGGGCTGGAGGTGGCAGCTCACGAGACAGAGCATTTGAAGATCATCTCGGTGGCATCGGGGTCGCCGGCCCAGGGTCTTTTCGAGGTGGGGCAGCTCATCACCGCCATCAACGGTCGGGCGCCGATCGCCAAGGAGGGCAACCCGCGGGCGCAGGTGGCGCAGTTCATCACGGAGGCCGAGGCGAGCGACGGCGTGCTGAAGTTCACGGTCGCCGCGGCCCGGGGGGCTGCGAAAGAGGTGACGCTGCGCCTGCCGGTGCTCGGCGCCTACAGCGCGACCAGTCCGATCGATTGCCCCAAGACACGGAAGATCATCCAGGCCAACGCCGCGTTTCTCCGCGCCAAGGCGGGCGAGGATGGCACGGCGTTCGTCGCCCACAACCTGCACAACGGCTGGGCGATCCTGATGCTCCTCTCCACCGGGCAGGAGGAAGACCTCCAGGTCGTCCGCAAGATCTACCGCACCCGCATGGCGCAGTTCACGGGCACGGACACCGGGCCCCACTCCTGGCACAACGGGCTGCAGGGCATCGCCGTCTGCGAGTACTACCTTCGGACCGGCGACGAATCGGTGATGCCGCTGATCAACGCCATCTGCGAGTCGGCGCGGAAGTACGAAGTGCAGGGCGGCTGGACGCACTGGGCCACCGGGGTCAATCCGCAGTACACCGCCGGCGGTCTTCTGAACGCGGCGGGCACGCAGTTGCTCACCACGCTGCTGCTGGCCAAGCAGTGCGGCGCCAAGGTGGACGAACAGACGCTGCTGGACTCGCTGACCTTCTTCTACCGTTTCGTGGGCCACGGCGCCAACCCCTACGGCGACCACCGACCCGAGGGCGGCTACGGGAGCAACAACGGCAAGACCGAGATGATCGCCCTGGCGATGAACGTCGCCAGCCGTGCCACCAACGGCGAGGTCTACGCCCTGGCGCGCGACAAGAGCGCCAGCCATGCGCTCTACTCCTATCCCCACATCCTCCAGGGACACACCGGGGGCTACGGCGCGTTGTGGTACGGCGTGTCAGCGGCGCTGATGCGCGAGAAGAAGCCCGAACTCTACGCCAACTGGGTGGAGCAGACGCGCTGGTTCTTCGAGTTATCCAGGCGGCACAGCGGCGCGTTCTGGGCCTCGGGCTCGGGTCGCTACGACGAGGAGAACTTCGGCTACGCCGTGGGCCTGGGCCTGACCGCACCGCTCAAGACGCTGCAGATCACCGGCGCACCGACCTCGCCCTACGCCAAGCCCTTCGAGCTGCCCCAGCGTCCCTGGGGCCGACCCGCGGACCTGGCGTTCTTCACCATCGACGGCGGGCCGGCGTACACCCCGACGAACGATCCGCCGCACCTCGAGATGCGGAAGATCGCCGACGCCGACGAAGCGGGCCTGCGACGCTTGGCCAGTCACCCGGAGTACGTTTATCGCGAGAAGACCGCGGCGGCCATCGCGGGCAAGAAGCTCTCCACGCTGATCGAGTCGCTGCTCGAATCGCCCGACCCGCTGGCGCGACACACCGGATGCATGGCGATCAACACGTTCAACCCCTGGTTCATGCGCGGCAGCATCGGACTGCGCAGCGCTCAATCGCTCGACCCCGCCGCCTTTACGCCGCGCATGCTCGAAGGCCTGATGAAGATCATCAACGACCCGGAGCAGCCGCTCTGGAGCGTGGATCAGGCGCTGCTGGCGCTGGTGGTGGCTTCGCCAGAGCAGATCGAGTCGCGGCTGGACGAACTGCTGCCCTGGTTCGAGCACGAGGAATGGTGGCTCAACGAGGCCACCTGCATCGCCGTGTCGCCGGCGATGGCCACCGAACGCACGCTCGACCGCATCCTGCCGCACCTGATCGAGTCGGTGGCGCGTTGCGTTCACGCGCGCGGCCGAGGCACCATGCAGTGGTACATGAAGCGTGCGGTGGAACAGGCGGAGCCGTCGGTGAAGCTGAAGATGAACCGCGCCTTCCTGGCGATCTACGAGAAGACCCCCAGCGTGCCAAGCCCGGAGCCGGGCGTGGATCACTCCGGGATCACGAGTTTTGCCCTTAACCAGACGCTGCTGAGCACCTTGAGCAGCGAACCGGAGGTGGTGCTCGCCGGCGCCCGGCTGAGCGTGGGACGCTTAGGCGACATGCGGGTGCGGGAGCGTGACGAGCAGATCGAGGCGCTGGTCAACGTGGGGCAGACGCTCGACGAAGCGGGCCGGCGTCAGATCGGCCAGATCCTGCACGAACACTATCGGCAACTCGTGGTGGGCGACGACCCCGCGGCGCTGAAACAGGCGCTGGCGTCGGGCCAGAGGAACGTCCTGGATCGCACGATGTTGCTGGTGAAGATCGATGAACTGGCGGGCAAGCACGCCGGCTGGCGACTGCTGGGCAACAACGCCTCGGGCCAGCAGGAATGGTGGCACACGTCGTTCGACCCGCAGATCAAGCCGCCCGAGAGCGAGTTCAACCGCTGGCGCAAGGTCGAGTTTCCCGAACGTCTGACGGGCTGGTTTCAGCCGGACTACGACCCTGCCCAACACGGTTGGACCCAGGATCGCGCCGTGGTGGGCAAATCGGCGGCGCAGGAATACAAGCCCTCCGAGCGCTGGCTTAAGGAGCTACTCCCCGCTGCGGGCGAGGTGGTCCTGACCCGCAAGACCTTCGAGCTTGAGGACCTCAACGACGTGGCGGTCCGCGTGACCGTATACGCCAAGCAGGGTTTCGAGGTCTATCTGAATGGTCAGCGGATCATCAGCAATACCGCGCGGTCCAAGACCTGGAGCCCGCAGTCATACATCCTCGATGACAAGATGAGGCAGCACCTCAAGGCGGGCCGGAACGTCCTGACCGCGGTGAGCTTCCTCGAATACTTCCGCGGCAAGAACGGGAACATCGACGTTTACATCGAAGCCCTGCGCGACTGGCCTCGCGTGGATTGATGCCACCACATCACGTGGAACGCGACATCAGCGTATCGTCGAACACGGCCATCAAGCCCTGCGGCGATGGTTCAAGAGCGCCAACCCCAGTCCCAGCAGTGCCAGGCTCGTGGGTTCGGGGATTGGGGCGAGCGGCGTCGATGATCCGAACACGTCCAACTCGCGCCAGACAAAGGCACCAGCGTTGCTGCCGTTGTTGGTTTGATTGGCGGTGACGCGGATGTACTCCACGCCCGTGGCCAGTAAGCCGGTCTCTCCGGTGAGCGTGACCTTGCTCGCACCGCTGCCGCTCAAGCTCGAGGAAAGCGGCTGAACGATCACGGTCGCCAGTTCAACGTAGTTGGCTGAGCCGACCGCTCTGACCTCGATGGTCCAGACCTGATTGCCAAAGCCCACGTTTTCCCAGTCGGCGATGGAGACGATAGAGGTCAGGTCGAAGCCCAAGCCGTTGTTGCCCAGCCCCAGGTGGTAAGTGGCGGTGGCGCCCACGGTGGTCCAGGCGCCTTGGACCTTGTCGCTGGGCACCACGTCGTAACGGGCGCCGTGGATGCCGTCGGTGAGTTCGAGCGGTGAAGCGTTGTTGCTGTTGTTCCAGCCTGTGGTGCTTGGGGTGATGCCGTGGAGCAGGTCGGTGTTGCTCACGTTTCCGCTGCCGGAGTAAGCGCCTTGGGTGGTGGACCACTGGACGTTCTGTAGGACCCTGCCGGGGATCGGGTCCGGGTTCGGCGGGTTGTTCAGGCCGCTGAAGTCCAGGGCCTGGATGGCGTTGAACCAGCTTAGCGCCATCTTGTCGTAGCCGGGGTTGTTGGGGTGGTTGATGCCGTTGGAGAACAGCGAGGTGTCGATCGAGGTCAGGTCGTTGGGGTTGGTGAGGAAGTTGACGTACTGGTTCACCAGGGTCACTTTTCTGTTCAACGACTGGTAGTAGGGCACCAGCGTGCCGCTGATGTAGTTGTTGTAGCTGACGATGCTGGCGTTGTAAGTGTAGTTGGGAATGATCTGGGCGACGATGAGGTGGGCGTTGGGCTTCTGGGTGGTGATGTTGTTGACGAGCGTGTTGAGGTCGCTGGTGTTCTGAGAGTTGGTGCCGATGTGGAGCAGGATGATGTCCGGGTCGTCGATGTTAAGCCAGGAGGAGATGTTGGTGTTGACCTGGCTGGTGGTCCAGCCACCGTAGCCACGGTGTCCGTCCTTGCCGATCGTGCGCAGGTCGAAGGGGGGCGTGTAGGTTCCGCCGCGGGTGGGATCGCCATAGCTGCTGAACCAAGGCTCCACCGAGGTGCCCACGAACTGGAAGTCGTAGTTGGCGTTTTGGAGCAGGGTGTAAAGCTCGTTGCGGTAGCCGAACTCGAAATTGCGGTTCGGCTCGTCAGGCCAGAGGTTGTTGTTGGTGTAACCCGCGGTGATCGAGTCGCCCAAAGCCATAACCCGCAGGGTGTTTTGGGCAAGGAGCGGTGAAGCCAGACTCATGGTGATAAGCACGGCAGCAGCCATCAGTGGCCATATGCCTGTGGATCGATCATGGGATCGAATACCGATGCTGATCGAGGCGATCCGAGGGTGGATTAGTCCGAGAAACATACACTTATCTCCTTCAATAATAATGTTATATAAAACGAAAGAACTACGCGGTTTTACTCCAACACTGAAGATTGACTGTGTAGAACGAGCGAAAATCACTCATGAAATTAACCGCTTACATCAACATTGAGGAAATATACCGACAATTATTTGCCGGTCAATAGGTATGATGCGACAATTTAATTGTATTTAAGCGACACCAAGTTTCCTCTGGACTCCGCATAACCAATGGTGCTACTTGCTCAATGAACGAATAAGGGCTTGCCGATGCTGGTGTTGGACACACACCCAAGCATGGAGGCAAGCCCATGGTCATGGAAGACCAGATCATCACATGGTACTGCCGCGTCGACGCGGTGCTCCACGACCTGCCCACGCATCCCCAGGCCCTGCTCAGCCCCAGCCAGATCGTCACGCTCGCGGTGCTCTTCGCCATCAAGGGCAAGGGCCAGCGCGCCTTCTACCGCTGGCTCAGCGGCAACTGGCGACCCCTCTTCCCGCGTCTGCCCGAACGCACTCGGCTCTTCCGACTCTTCACCACGCATCAGCCCTGGACCGACCGCTTCATGGCCCAGCCCACGCTCATGGGCGCGGCGGACACCTACGGCGTGGAACTGATCCACCCGGTGCGTCAGGGCCGCAGCCGACAGCAGATCGGCAAGAAGGGCCTGAGCAACAAACGCTGGATTATCGGCGGGCAACTGGGCTTCGTGCTCAACGCGCAGGGCCGCGTCTGTGCCTTCGACTGCGCCACCGCCAACACGCACGACTCGAACTACCGCCCCCTGATCGCCCGCTTCGCACAGCGGATGATCGTGCTGACCGACCGAGGCTTCCACGGCGCCGCGGGCGATCCCGTCAACATGAAAGGATGTCCGCCGCGGACCTGGGGCTGCCGCATGTTGGTCGAGACGGTGCTGTCGATGTTGACGGTGGTGTGCGATGTGAAGCGGATGCGACATCGGCTGTGGCGCTGCTTCGGGGCGCACCTGGGCTGGACGATGGCCGCGTTGAATCTGATGCTCGACGTCGCCGCTGCTCAACCCCAACGAGGCGACGGCCCGGCTCTGAGCATCGCCGATTTCGTGCTGCGAAAGCAGCAAACATTGGTTAAATAGGCCCACAGTCCCACCTTGCTAGCAGGGCCTCGATCCTGATGGGTTATGAGTGGGCGGGTTTCGCGTCAGTCGATGATGGCGGTGCCCGCGGGGGGGATCGACAGGGCGTGAAGCCCTTGGTTCATCCAGCAGGTTTCGCTCTTTACTCGCTCGCCGGTGCAGGACCACACCTGGACCCGGCGCGTGCCCAAGGCCTCGGGCAGGTCGATCGCCACGCGGTCGCTGAGCGTTCCGTTGACCAGCAGCAGCGTGCGTCCGCCGACGTTGGGCAGCGGCACAAACCCGTTGGCGTAGGCGGCGGCGGCGACCTTCTTGTCAGTCTGGCTCACCACCACGGGGTAGGCGTGCTGCGGCTGAAGCGGATGGATCGTGCCCTCGATCAGCACGTCGCGGTGCTCGCGCCAGAACGCCAGGTAGCGCCGGATCATCGCCAGGTGATCCGCGGGAACCCGGTCGAGCAGGACGGAAATCTGCGGCACGGTGAACAGGGCGTGGAGCAACTGCATGGCGGCGCTCTGCACGGTGTCGCGTTCGTGCCACATGACCATGTCGCTGTGGATCGCGGTGTTGCCGCTTAGAGCACGCAGCAGCATCGACCCCACACGGTTGCCCGCGGCGTGGTTGGGTTCGTCGCCCACGCGGAAGATGTTGCCATACTTCCGCATCGCCGGCCCGATGTACGACTGGCGGAACTCGATCATGACCTGCGGCTTGATGGCGCGGAGCCTGGCCATGACGTCGGTGAGCAAGCGGTCCGCCGCCTCGGGAACCGACTCGTGATCGCGACCCTGGCCAAAGGCGTCCTTCGTCTCCTCGTGCGTGCCAAAACAATCCACGAAGTCGAGCTTGAATCCGTCCAGGTCGTACTCCCGCAGGCAGCGTTCGTAGATACCGATCAGGTACTCGCGCACGTCGGGGAATCGTGGGTCGAGCGTGAACCACTGCCGCTTGCCCGTGGGGTCGGGGTTGAGAAACTTCTCACGGAAGCGTTCGTAGGCCTTGGTGTGAACGCCCACGAACGGGACGCTAAACCAGAGCAGGTACTTCATGCCCAGGGCGTGGACGCGGTCGACATGGGCGCGGAAGTCGGGGAACTTGCTCGGGGCCGGCTCCCAGTCGCCGCAGTAGGCGTAGCCGCGATTCTTGTCGTCGGTCTGCCAGCCGTCGTCCACGATGACCGAATCCATGCCCAGGCTCTTGGCCAGGGCGCACTGCTGTTCGATGGCCTGGGGCGTGATGTTGAGGTGGAAGCTGTACCATGTGGAGTACATGGGCAGGCGGGCGTGCTCGGGCACCGGCGCCGGGGCGTACCGAGGCATCGCCGCCCACCAGTCGCTCACCGCGCTGAGCACCGCTTCGTAGGCCATGGGCCGACGGTCGAAACGCAGCGTCGTGCGGTAGAGGGTCATCGGCGGCAGCGGATCGATGAGCAGTTCCGCCCGGCAGGTCAGCCGCGCGGTTTCCTCCGCGTGCGAGGCGCTCAACTCGCAGGTGTTGATGGCGTCGGCGAGGGCGAAGGTCAGCGCGTTGACCCCCGCGTAATTGAACATGCACCACACCGGGGCGTTGCGCGCCGCGCTGCTGCGGATGCGCGGGCGGCCCATCCCGCAGAGCCTCGTCGCGCTGGCCGTGCTCGTCTGGTGGTGCACGTTGATCGCCGGGTACTCCCACGCCAGCGTCACCGACCCCGGACGCACGGGCGTGGGGCTGGTCACCTCGATGTCGAGGTACTCGATGCCCGAAGCCTCGCCGGGCCGCGGGGTCAGACGCACCTCGATCCCCGGATGGTTGTGCGTAACGGTGATCTCGAAGTCAGCGACCTTGACGCTCATCGGTTCATATCCCCCTCTTCGCGGCGGCGACCTTGTCCATGTCCATCTCCACGCCCAGTCCCGGCCCCTGCGGCAGAGGCAGACAACCGTCCTCGTCCAGCGGCAGCGAAAGCATACGGTCCGCATCGCCCTTGAGCATCGGGCCGTGCAGGGAAAGCTCGGTGAACTCCACCGCGCCGGAGAAATCACCGATCGCCGCGGCGAGCTGCAGCTTGGCGGAGATCGAAACGCCCAGGCCAAAGGCGGTGCCCAGCACCACCTCCAGACCCGCCTCGCGTGCCAGCGCCGCGATGCGCATCGACTTGTCCAGCCCGCCTGCCTTGCCGATCTTGATGTTCAGCACGTCCGCCGCTTTGGCGCGGATCACCGCCAGCGCGTCCTCGACACCGAAGCAGCTCTCGTCGGCCTCGATGGGGATGTCCACCGCCGCGGTCACCTTCGCCATGCCGGGCAGGTCGTGCGCCGGCACGGGCTGTTCGAGCAGTTCAAGCCCCACCCCCAGCCGCTCGGACCTGCGGCAGAGGTCGATCGCCTCGTCGGGCGTGTACCCGCGATTGGCGTCGGCGCGCAGCGAAACGTCCGGCCCCACCGCTTCACGGATGGCGCGCAGCCGCTCCGCGTCGTGCTCGGGGATGCCTCCGATCTTGGGCTTAAAGGCACGCACGTTCTGCTTCATCAGCGCCACGCAGGCGCTGGCCATGTCCGCGGGCGAACCGCCGGCGATCTCGACGGCCACGGGGATGCGACTGCGCTTGACGCCCCCCAGAAGCTGTCCCACCGAGACGCCCCGCGCCTTGCCGACCAGGTCGTGCAGCGCCATATCGATGCCCGACTTGGCGCAGGAGTTCTCGCGATACTCGATGCGATCCATCAGACTTGCGATCTCGAACGGCTCACGCCCCACCAGCTGCGGACCGAGGTAGTCGTTGATCGCCACCTCGATGGCCTCGACGGTCTGACCGAAGAACCCGATGTCCGCCGGCGCCTCGCCGATGCCCACGAGCCCCGTGTCGGTGTGAATCTCCACCAGGACGTACTCAAGAATGGGCGAGGGTCGCTTGGGCGAAACCCGGCTGAGTCGGCCGTTCCATTCCTGCTTCGTCCCCGCTCCGTCGGAGTTGTAGAAGAAACGCGTGAGCGGGATGCGGACCGAGTCGGCGGCGATGCGTGTGATGATCATGGAAGAGTCGCAGCGACGCCGGGTCGGCGTGGCGGTCGCGTCGGTGGGGCTAGACTTCGTGGTTGAGTCAACGCGTCGCCAGCGGCTGCAGTCCCGGACGCGAGGCGGGGCCGCCCTCGACGCGTGGGGCCGAACGCTCCTGACGCGGCGCCAGGGAGGCGTAGAACTCGTGGGCGGTCTCCATGAAGGCCACGAGCATCGCCACGGTGGCGTCCATGTCGTCGGCGTGACAGAGCTGGACCGTCGAGTGCATGTAGCGCACCGCGGCGCCGACGGTGGTGGCGATCACCCCGGCACGCGACTGCTGAATCGCCGCGGCGTCGGTGCCTCCGCCGATGTTCCGCTGGTAGGCGATGCCGCGTCGCTGGCACAGGTCGCAGAGGTAGCGGACCAGCGCGGGGTGCCCGATGGTGAGGTTGTCGATGACGTAGATGCCCGTGCCGCGGCCGAGGTCGCAGAGGTTGGCGTGGTCGGGGGTGTACCCGCCGCGCGCCATGCTGCCGTCGATGGCGATGCCGATGTCCGGCTCGACGCCGAACGCCGCCGGCCTGGCCCCTCGCAGGCCGACCTCCTCCTGCGTCGTGCTCACCGCATAGACGTCCACCGCGGTGGACCCGACCTCGCGCATCGCCTGCACCAGACAGTAGGACCCGATGCGATTGTCGAAGTTTCTGCCGACCCACATCTTGCCGTTGAGCACCGAGGTGTCGCTCTGGAAGGTGATGACATCGCCGGGGGTCACGAGCGATTCAAGCTCCTGCCGCGAAAGCCCGGTGTCGATGAGCAGTTCTTCGAGCCTGGCGGACGAATCGTCCTCGGACTTGCCCATCTTCGGAACGATCCCGCCGCGGACCGGCTGTCGGCCGTGGATCACCACCCGCTGCGACTGCGCCACCTGCGGGCTAAGACCTCCGATTGGAATGAAATGGATCAGGCCCCGGTCGTTGATGTGCTTGACCATCATGCCCACCTCGTCACAGTGGGCCGCGAACATCACGCGCAGCGGGCGCTGGCCGTTCTGGTGCGACAGTCGTGCCTTCTTCACGCCGATCACGTTGCCCATCGGATCGCGTCGGACCTCGTCACAGGTCGAGGCGAAGTCCTGGGCGATCAACTCCTGAACAGCGTCCTCAAAACCCGGTACACCCGGGGCGTTACCGATGCGCGTGAGCAACTCGCCGTTCATGCTGGTCTTCCTTTTCGTTGATTCATGTCAGTCCGCCTACGCCTCGCGCATCGCAGGATTGATTGCGGTGCTGTCCTTGCTGCGACGTTCCGCACATTCGCTGCGTTCCCAACTTCTCCGCCCCGCTGCGCCTCGGAGCGAATCCTCGCGGGCACCGGCCCGGCTGGCTTCAGATCGTCAGACGGTCCCCGCGCGAACGATTCACAATCGATCTCATACTAACACCAAGTTTGCCGCCTCTGAATCGCCTTGTTGCGACAACTACCCGACGAGATTGCGTCGCCCCACCCGCATGGCAATAGCCCCCATCACACAGCGGCTCGGGGCGCACGGACCGCCAGACGAGTCGCGTGTGAAGCTCATGAGCCTAGCGCCAGAGCGTTCCAAAGAGGCATTCGTCTGCCGCATCCGCGGATATCGCTGGCGTAAAGGCTTCATGTGCAGGTTCGCCTCGAACGCCGCACGAAGTGTCGCAAGAACGCATGATAAATGTCGTATTCCTACGTTGCCCGCGAGGCGGGTTCTTCGGGTATGGTTATCGCCTGAAGCATGGGTCGCTCCTCCACGTTCGTTCGAGTATCGGTGGCTGTCGCAATCGCGCTGCTGGGCGGCGCGGTGATCTGGCTCTTCGTGCCTTACAACAACTTCGTCCTGCGTAACACGTATCTCTCGGACAGCTTTCTGCCCGAGATCGTCGTGGGCATGTTGTGCCTGATGGTGCTGGGGATCAATCCGCTGCTGCGACTGCTCGGGTCGAGCTGGACGCTGGATCGGCAGCAACTGGCGCTGGCGGCAAGCTTGATGCTGCTGGCGGCGGTGATCCCTAGCAACGGCCTGATGCGCATGTTCCCGCGCATCGTGGCGGAATCGAACCAGGGGTTCCACAGCAATCAGACCACGGCCCGCATCGCCGCCGAGGCCGATTTTCGCCCCTGGCTGTTCCCCGATCCCCTGCCGCGCAAGGCGGAAGACGGCAGCGTGCAGACCTTCGCCACGCCGATCTCCGATCAGTTCCTCGACGAACTGGACGAGGGAGCGTCGCTGCCGTGGTCGGCGTGGGTGACGCCGATGGCGGCCTGGGGCGCGCTGATCTTTGCGCTCTGGGCCATGATGCTGGGCCTGGCGGGCGTGGTGTTCCCGCAGTGGCGCAACCAGGAACGCTTGGCCTTCCCGCTGCTGAACGTCTACCAGGCGATCACCGGCGACACCGAGGATCAGTCGCAGCGGGTGTTGCCCGCGATCTTTTACAACCGTGCGTTCTGGATCGCCGCCTTCTGCGTCTTCTTCCTCCACGCCCTGCGCGGGCTGAACATCTTCACCGGCGCTTTCCCCTCCTTCCCGCTGAGCTGGAACCTGGAGGAGTACTTCAGCGACAGCATCTTCCGACAGACCACCGTGGCGCTGAACCGTCAATCGATCTTCTTCGCGGTGGTGGGCGTGGCGTACTTCATCCCCAATCGCTACGCCATCTCGATCTGGGGCTGGGTGGTGGCGTACTCGATCTACATCACGCTCGGGCGCAGCTACATCCCCGCCTTCCAAGAAGGGCAAGTCGGCGACCAGTCGTTCGGCGTGATGCTGGCGATCGCGGGCT
The DNA here is from genome assembly GCA_964496285.1 of uncultured Phycisphaera sp. Taxonomy (GTDB): domain Bacteria; phylum Planctomycetota; class Phycisphaerae; order Phycisphaerales; family Phycisphaeraceae; genus CAZBXW01. The sequence continues at coordinate 23,748 of CAZBXW010000014.1, read as the reverse complement.
GGGTGCTCTGGCTTGGCCGATCGCACTGGGCCAAGGTCGGCAGAGCGATGCTCGGTCGCTGCGCCGGGGGTCCCGAGAGCCGACGCGACGCTGCGGCGGGCTGGATGTTCGTGCTCGGGTTCGTGGGCATCGTCGCCTGGCTGGTCTGGGCGGGCTGCGCCCTGTGGTGGAGCCTGCTGGCGGCTGCCGGCTGCGCCATCGTCACGCTGCTCATGGCACGCATCGTGGCGGAGACCGGCATCCCCGTCTACTGGATCAACCGACTCACTGTGGATGGGCTGGCCGGGTTCCTGCCCCTGGCCTGGCAGAGCCCGGCGATCCTCTATTTCACCGGCGTCTGTTACGCCCTGCTGTCGCGCACCACCGCCGTCAGCGCCGCGGTGATGGCCACCCTGGCGCTGGGCATGGACCGACGTGCCACGCCCGCGGCCCAGACGCGGCTGCTCGCCGGGGGCTGGGTCTACATGATCGTGGGTTTCGTCCTCTGCGGCGCGATGCACCTGAACCTGGCCTACCACAACGCCGACATTAGCACGCAGGCCAAGTCCAACCACAGCGCCCTGGATCGCTTCGAGCGCTCCAGCCGCGCCGAGTTCGAGTTCTTCACCCCCGCGCGGGGGCAGCAGGCCGTGGGCGTGGGCATCGGTGCTGCTCTGCTCTGGGCCTGCTCACGCTTCCCCGCCTGGCCGATCCATCCCGTGGGCATCTACTTCTCCCATCACTCCATCGGCCATCTCCTCTGGTTCAGCGTCTTCCTGGGCTGGCTGATCAAGTCCAGCATCACCGGGCTCTTCGGCGGAGGCGCCTACCGTCAGGCGCGGCCCGTGTTCCTGGGGCTGATCATCGGCGAAGTCCTGGCGGTGCTGGTCTGGGCGCTCGTCCCGGTCATCATCATTCTGATCACCGGCGCCGAACCGCACATGGTGCCTCGCTACATCCTGACGCACTACCCGTGACATGAACTGGCGACGCTGCACATCTCGACTCCTGGCGCTGACGCTGCTCATGGTCGGGCACGCCCACGCCGCCGACGACGCGGACTTCCTGCAACGCGTCCAAAGCGATACCCGATGGCTCGACGGGTACGGCTCGCGCCAGGTCGGGACCGCCAGCCACGCCCGGGTGCAGCAGGACCTCCTCGCAGCCGTGCAGCAGCTCGCGCAGAATCCCGGGGCGCAACCCTCGGCGGCGGTGCGCGTGTGGACGGACGAGTTTGAGGTCGTGGCGCCGATCGACGAAGAGACGTTCCTGGAGCTGAGCGACGGGCCGATGTCGGGTCGGCACCCGATCCGTCCGCTCTGGCCCGACGTGGTCCGATTGAACACCACGCCTGCGGAGGGAATCCGGGGTCGGCTGGTCTACATCGACGACGCCGCGTACGAGCATCTCCCGGCGCGCGGGCTTCGGGGCCAGATCGCGGTGATGGAGATTTCGTCCTACGAGGCGTACCGCCGCGCCTTCGACTTCGGCGCTTCGGCGGTGCTGCTGCTCGAATCCCCCACGCCCTTTAGGCCCCTGCCCTCCCAGCAAGCCCTCTACAAGCCGCGGTACTACGTCCCCGAGGGTCCGCTGGCGCAGGCGTTGCGTGCGGGGTCGGCGTCGTCGGCCAGGATCGTCAGTCGCGGTCGGTGGGAGACGGTCACGGCGCGCAACATCTACGTCGGTCTGACGCCGGCGGACACGCGTGAGACCTCGCCGCTGGTGGTGGCTGTGCCGTACGACTCGATGAGCCTGGTCATGGGCGATGCGCCCGGCGCCGACGCCGCCCTGGACTGCGCCACCGCGTTGAATCTGCTGCGCGACGCGGCGCGGACCCCGCCGCGACCGCTGCTCTTTGGCTTCGTCGACGCCTACCACCTGAACCAGTCGGGCATGCGCCGCATGGCCGCGACGCTCAACCTCACCCCCAGCGAACCCACACGGCAGGACTACGAGCAGCTCGAGCAAAGCGACCTGAGAGAGTATCAGGCCGCCGCCCAGGAGCTGGCGCAGTTCGATCGACCCGAACAGGGGCTGGCGCGGTTGCACGATCGGTCGGCGTGCCAGCAGTTGCGGCGTCTGTTCAAGGACACGCTGGGCCGCGACCTGCTGCGCCTGCGCGAGCTGCAGGGGGAACTGAGGCTCGCCTCGAAGCGCAGCGACGCGGAGAACACCCGCGCCATCCGCTTGCACGCGCTCACCTCGCTGCGGAAGAGCACCGCCTGGCTGCTTTCGCGGCACGAGAGCGAGCTGAGCGACGAGGAGCGGCGTACGGTCGAGGCGGTGCGTCAGTTCGCCGCGGAGCAGAGCCAGGCGGAGGAGGCCGCGGAGCAGGAATCGAGCGGCAGTTCGATCGTTCCGCTGCGCGATCGCGCCCTGGAGCTGCTGCCGATCCTGGAGGTTCCGTTGCAGTCGCGCAACCGGGTGCTCGACGCGGCGTTCAGCGCCGAGCTTGAGGTGGCCCCGGAGCAGTTGCCGGTGGCGCGCGCCACTTGGGAGGAGATGTCGCAGCGGGTGCGGGGCCAGGTGGCGGAGCAGGAGCAGCGGTTGGCGTACTTCGAGCCGATGGACCGTCTGCGAGCGGAGTTGAGCGGCTTCTTCAGCCTCAAGGACGCGAGCGCTGAGACGGCGGTGGGCGGGTTCATTCTGGGTCTGGACCTGTCGGACTGCGGGGTGCTGGTGGGGCCGGGCCTGTCGTGCGCCTACAACCGCATCGAGCCGACGGACCGCGCCTTCCTTCGGACGCTCAAGCAGGCGACGAAGCGCGGCGAGGTCTGGCCCGAAGGGTCCGAGCTTCGCCGGGCGGTGAACCTGGGTTCGATCGACGGCCGCGCCGGGGTGACGCAGAACCTGGGCAGTCGGGCGATGATCACCTCGGCGGCGGCGAGCTTCATGCTCCCGGGCGTGACCTGGATCACCGACGACGCGCCGCGACAGCGCATCGATTCGCCGCTGGACCGCTACGACCAGCTGTCGTGGGAGCGACTGGGCCCGCAACTGGCGGCGACGAGGCGGTTCTTCGATTGGCTCTGCACGACCGAGGCGCTCAAGACCTACAAGCCCCCGGAGCCGAACGAGGCGGGCGTCTGGCGTCAGGGCATGGGCCGCGTCGTGGACGTCTCGGCGGGCGAGACCGTGCCGCGCGTCCCGCGCCGCGGGTTCCTGAGCACCTTCGTCGGGTACAGCACCGATCTGGACGGCATCCGTCGGCACGAGTTCGCCTGGACCGGGCACGACGGCAGTTTCCGCATCCCGTTGCTCTGCGGCCAGGTGTTCGGTCTCCACCAGGCGATGACCCTTCAGGCGTACCGGCTCGACAGTCAGGGCGCGATCGTCGAGGCGCTGACCACCGGCCAATCGCTGGTGAGCACGCGTCTGGCCACCTCGTTCAACCTCAAGAGCAAGCCCGGCGAGCAGCTGCCGCGCGCGGTGACCTTCGAGTGCGTCGAGCTCAACGGGCCCTCGTTCTACGACGCCCGGTTCCTCGAGCCGCTGGCGCAGGCGTCGCTGATCGACGCGGTGCGTGGCGGAGCGCCCAAGCAGCACCACTTCAGCATCGACAAGCAGGGGCAGATGTGGGGCCTGATCAAGCCGGAGGTCCGCTGGCAGTTGACGGTGCGTGCCGGGGCGTCGGGGGTGCGGATGGCGCTGCTCAACGCGGCGGCGCCCGGGACGCAGGGGCAGGCGAGTTCGAGCCAGGCGTTCCGACGGGGCTTCGCGGTGGACGAGGCGTTGCCCTCGATCGCCACGCACCTCTCGGCGCTGGACCTGCACGCGCTGAACGGGTGGCGTCTGGAGGAGTTCCTCGCCGCGGGCATCCGGAGCCAGACGATCGACGAGATCCGAAGCCAGACGCGTCAGTCGCTGCGGGAGGTGGACCGAGCGATCGCCGACGACGACGGGACGGGGCTGCAGCGGTCGGCGGTGCGCGCCATGGCGAGCGAGATCCGCGCCTACCGTGCCGTGCGCGACACGGGGCAGGATGTGGCGCGCGGCGCGATCTTCCTGATGCTCATGCTCGTGCCCTTTAGCGTGGCGATGGAGCGGCTGCTCTTCGCCTACGCAAAGATCGGGGCCCAGATCGTCGCGGCGGTGGGGGTCTTCGCGGTGATGACGCTGGTGCTCTGGAGCTTCCACCCGGCGTTCAGCATCAGCGCCCAGCCTCTGGTGATCGTGATGGCCTTTACGATCCTGGCGATGGCGGTGACGGTGATCGCCATGGTGATGGGGCGTTTCCGCGCTTCGGTGCGCGAGATGCAGAGCTCGCTGGCTGAGGGCAGCGGCGCCCGCATGGGCCGGGGCGGACTGCTGGGCAGCGCCGTGTTCCTGGGGATCGCCAACATGCGCAAGCGCAAGGTGCGTACGGCGTTGACCGGCGCGACGGTGATGCTGGTGACGTTCGCCTTGCTGTGCTTCTCTTCGGCCAGCAGCTACATCGACAAGCGGCAGTTCCGGCTCGAGGGCGTGACCGCGGCGCACCCCTCGGTGCTGGTGCGTCGGCCCACGTCCGGGCCGATCACCTGGGCCGCGGCGCAGGGCGTGGCGAACCTGCTGAGCGATAAGGACGCGGAGGTGGGGGCCCGCGCCTGGCTGGTGTCGGGCCTGGGGGAAGCGGCCTGGCGTCTGACGCTGACCCACCCGGGCACGGGCCAACAGGTTCTGGTGCGCGGCGCGCTGGGGCTGCCTGGCAACGAGGACCGAATGAGCGGCGTGGACCGCGTCCTGCCGGACTGGCCACGCTTCGCGAAAGAGGGTGGCTGCTACCTGGCGCGGGAGACGGCGGAGCAGTTGGGCGTGGCGGTGGGCGAGAAACTGGTGGTGCGGGGGCACGACGTGGTGCTCCGCGGGGTGTTCGATCCGCTGGCGTTGGAGGACCAGGTGAGCCTGCTGGATGGGCAGCGGTTGCTGCCGCTGGACTACGGAAGGCTGGAGCAGGACTGGGTCAACCGCGACACGCAGGGGGCGATCGAGCAGGAGACGGAAGCGGCTGGTGCGATGCAGCCCGCGCTCGACGACGAAGAGCGCTACCTGCCGGCGCGCGACGTGATTGTGCTGTCCACGGCGATGGTGACGGAGCTGGGCGGGACGCTGCGGAGCCTGGGGGTGGTGAGCGAGTCGCCGGCACAGGCGGCGGCGGTGGCGCAGGAGCTGACGCAGACGATCGTGTACCCGGCGTACTACGCCAACGAGCAAGGGGGCGTGAACGTGGTGGTGGCCACGCCGCTGATCGCGGTGCCTCCGCGGAGCCTGGCGGTGCCGCTGGTGATCGCGGCGATGATCATCTTCACCACGATGCTCAACTCGGTGAGCGAGCGGAAGAAGGAGATCTACGTCTATTCGAGCCTGGGCCTGGCGCCGGTGCACATCGGGGCGTTGTTCGTGGCCGAGGCGCTCACCTACGGGCTGATGGGCGCGGTGTTCGGGTACATCGCCGGGCAGGGCACCGCCACGGTGCTCACGCACCTGGGCTGGATGCAGGGGGTGACGCTCAACTACTCGGGCACCGCGGTGATCTACACGATGCTGCTGGTGCAGGGGGTGGTGGTGCTGGCGGCGATGGTGCCGGCGATCGTGGCGGGCAAGATCGCGGCGCCGAGCACGGAGATGGACTGGCGGGTGCCCGAGCCGGTGGACGGAGAGATCCGCGACACGCTGCCCTTTACCGTCAGTCCTGCGGCGGCGCCGGGGCTGCTGGCGTTCATCCACGAGTACCTCGAAGCGCACCGCGACGGCGTGCTGGGGCGGTTCGACGTGGACCGAGTGCGGCTGATGGAGCGCGGCGAGGGCGGCTGCGTGGGCGGGCTCGAGGCCTGCGTCTGGCTGGCGCCCTTCGACATGGGCGTGCGACAGCGACTGTGGCTGACGGTCGAGCCGCCTGACCGCGGCGTCTGCGCTATCGCGGTGCGCATCGGGTACGACACCGGCTCGCCCAAGGTCTGGTGGCGTCTGAACAAGCCGTTCTTCTACGAGCTGCGACGGCAGATGCTCGGGTGGCGAAAGGTCACGCCCGAGCGGATGCGGCAGTACCTTGAGCGCATGCGGGAACTGACCGGCGCGGAGCCCGAGCCGGCACGGTGAGGCCATGAGAGAAGACAAAGAGTTCCACGAGTTCCGCAACCTGATGACCGCCCCGGATCATTTCGAGGAGGGCATCAGTTGGGGCACGGTGGTGATGGGGCTGTTCGTGGGCCTGGTGATGGCGCCGGCGAACGTCTACATCAACCTGGTCGTGGGCCTGGGCATGGGCGGGGCTGCCAAGTGGGTGACGGTGCTGCTCTACGTGGAGATCGCCCGGCGGGCGCTGGTGAAGCTCAAGCGTCCGCAGATCTTCATCCTCTTCTACATGTGCGGGGCAGCGATGGCGGCGGGCGGGCAGGACTGGCTCTGGCGTCAGTTCTTCGCCCAGAGCGAAGAGGTCCGCAAGATGGGCCTGACCGAGCACCTGCCCGCCTGGTTCGTCCCCACGGACCCCGCGGTGCTGGCGCAGCGCAGCTTCTTCATGGTCGAGTGGCTCTGGCCCATCGGCATCGGCGCCCTGATGATGCTCGTCACCCGCATCGACAACTTCGGGCTGGGCTATGTCATGTATCGGCTGACCGCCGACGTGGAAGAGCTGCCCTTCCCCATGGCGCCGGTGGGCGCGGCGGGCATGACCGCTCTGGCCGACTCCTCCAACGAACGCGAGACCTGGCGCACCAAGGTCTTCTCCATGGGCGCAGCGATGGGCGTGGTCTTCGGCCTGATCTACGTCGGACTGCCCAGCGTCAGCGCCGCGGGCCTGGGCAAGACCATCAGCATCCTGCCCATCCCCTTCGTCGACCTGACGCACTACACCGAGGGCGTTCTGCCGGCGATGCCCATCATGTTCTCCTTCGACCTGGGCCTGATCGTCACGGGCATGGTGATGCCCTTCATGGCGGTGATCGGCTCGCTCTTTGGCGTGGTCTTCACGATGGTGGCCAATCCGCTGCTGCAGAATGCCGGGATGCTTCCGACCTGGGAGCCGGGGCTCAACGCCATGGAGGTGGTGCGTGCCAATCACTTCGATTTCTACTTCAGTTTCCACCTGGGGCTGATGTTCGCGGTGGCGATCATCGGGTTCCTGCACATGTACTCCAAGCTCCGGAGCCAGAAGCGTGAGGCCGACGAGATGGGCGCCACCCGCGTGGACTGGAAGCGGCTGTGGCAGATGAACCCCGAGCGCGGCGACATCCCCATCTGGGTGGGCATGGTGATCTACATCGGCTCGACCCTGGCCTACATCAGCATCGCCTACTACCTGGTCAACTTCGCCTCCGGTCCGCTGGCGGGCGATCCCTTCCCGCTCTGGCTGCTGCTCTTCTACGGGTTCGTGTGGACGCCCTTTGTCAGTTACATGTCGGCGCGGATGGAGGGCCTGGTGGGCATGCAGTTGTCCGTGCCCTTCGTGCGTGAGTCCACGTTCATCCTCTCGGGCTACAAAGGGGCGGCGATCTGGTACGCCCCGATCCCGCTGCATAATCACGCCAGTCAGGTCGTGGAGTTCCGCATCATGGAGCTCACCGGCACCCGCTTCACCGCCCTGATGAAGGCCGAGGCCATCACCTACCCGCTGATGATCATCAGCACTCTGCTCTTTGCCCAGTTCATCTGGTCGCTGGGTCCGGTCCCCGGCGAGATGTTCCCCTACGCCAACGAGTTCTGGGAGCTGCAGGCCTACCAGCAGGGCCTGATCGCCACCGCCACGCTGCCCGACGCGGGCATCAGCCCCTTCCGTGAGGCCTTCCGATGGGACTTCGTCTGGACCGGGCTGGGCAGTGCGCTGGGGCTTTACGCGGTGCTCGCCCACTTCAATCTCCCGGTGTTCCTGGTGTACGGCATGATCCGCGGGCTGGACCAGTCGCTGCCGCACACCATCATCCCTACGATCATCGGCGCCCTGATCGGGCGTTACGGCTGCAGGAAATGGTTCGGAGACATGTGGCCTCAGTACCGCATCGTTTTCGCTGCCGGTTTTGGCGCGGGCGTGGGGCTGAGCGTTATGCTGGCGCTGGGCGTGGTGTTCATGGTCAAGAGCGTCAACGCCTCGCTGATGTTGTGAGACACGAGGATGATCGATTCCAGCAGCACAACCTGTTCGCCCACCGCACCCGCGATGCCCACGGGCGTCGAGCGCCTGCGCCCCACGGGCGCCCCGGTGCGGCACAGCCGCGGCGAGCTGCTGGCCTGGGCCGGTTGGCGTCTGCTCGTGCCCGAGGATTGGCGACCGCTCAAGCTGCTCGGCTCACCCCTGAAGGGGCAGATGATCGTCGGCGACGCCGACCGCGCCCTGCTGAGCGTGCAATGGGAGCGGCTGCCTCGCCACGCGACCCACGACGGGCCTCGCTGGGTGGCGCAGCGACTCGATCGTCTGGGCCTGCAGCCCGACCCTTCGCCGCCGGCGGCCCAGCGATTCTCGCACTGCGCCTGGGCGCACGAGGTGCAGACCGAGGAAGGCAAGGGCACCACGTACTGGCTCGGCTACGCCGATCACGCCGACCTGCTCCTGGCGCTGAAAGTCAATGGCGTGCTGCCCGCGGCGGAACGACGACTCGTGACGCGGCGGGTGCTGCCGACCTTGACTGCGGGCGATCCGAGCCAGGGATCACTCTGGGCGATGTACGGCCTGAGTTTCCGAGCGCCGGCGGGGTTCGAGCTGGCGCGGCGGCATCTCTTCTCGGGCGACGTGGCGATGGAGTTCCGTCGCGGCCAACGCGAGCGGCTGATGCTCCGACAGGTCTACCCCGGTGATCTGGCGCTGGGCCGACGCTCCCTCGAACGCTGGCTCGAGGCCTACCCCTTCCTCGAGCACCGACGCCTGCGCCGCGGCAGCGTCCGGCTGACGCCCTGGCGCGACGCGGACCGGCCCGAGCTGGTCGGCCAACGACGCGCCGCACGCAAACGGCTGCCCTTGCCGCTGGGCGGCCTGCTCCCCTTCTGGTCCAGCGCCCTGGCGGTCCACGATCGCGCGCTGAATCGGCTGCTCATCGCCGAGCATCTGGCGCCCGTCGAGCCCGACGGCTCGCTCGTCGCGGCGGCGGTCACGCAGATGAACTCATCCCCCGCGGAGGACCCCTGAGATGCCCCGACGTGGGACCCGAACCCTGGACCTGACGCGCCGACGCGACGCATCGCTCAGCGCCGTGCCCTATCGCCTTGACGTGGTGCGTCGGGAGGAGAAGAGCGGCAAGCTCTACCTCACCGTCCGATTCGTGCGTCCGCGCTGGCAACGCGTCCTGGGCGCCGACGAGGAGGCCCAGCGCACCTTCGGCCTGGACGCCTATGGCCGAAGGGTCTACGACAGCTGCGACGGTCGCCAGCCCGTGCGCGCCATCGTCCGCCGCTTCGCGCAGCAGACGCACCTGAGCGTCCCGGAGGCGGAGATTTCCGTGACCCGGTTCATCCGCACCCTGCTGGCCAAGGGCCTGTTGGCGATGAAGATGGAGAAGCCCCACCCGTGCCCGAAATGAAACAGATCGCCATCCTGCCCTACCGCAAGGTGATCAGCATCGCGCTGCGCGGGCTGCGCATCCGCCTGGTCAAGACGTTCCTGGTCACCTGCTGCATCGCCCTGGCGCTGGCGTTCCTGACGTACATCCTCTGCTCCAACGCCATGGTGGGCAACATCGCCGACCGCGCCAGCGACGCGCTGCAGCAGAGACTGGCGCGGCAGGGCCTGCTCGATCAGCTGCGCAGCGGCGAGCAACGCTCGCAGACCGCCTGGATGCTGGGCATCGCCATGCTCATCAGCTTCGTGGGCATCGTCAACGCCATGCTCATCAGCGTCACCGAGCGCTTCCGCGAGATCGGCACCATGAAGTGCCTGGGCGGGCTGGACTCGTTCATCGTCAAGCTCTACCTGGCCGAGAGCGTCTTCCAGGGGATGGTCGGCACCGCGATGGGCATGACGCTCGGCGCGGCGCTTGCCTACCTCGAGGGCTGGACGCGCTTCGGCGGCGAGGCGGTCACGCTGCTGCCCGCGACGCAGCTGGCGCGACTGCTGCTGCTCGCCTTCGTCGCCGGTGTGGCGCTGACCGTCGCTGGGGCGCTCTACCCCGCCTGGCACGCCGCCAAGATGGAACCCGTGGACGCCATGCGGAGCGAGGTGTGATGAGTGACGAACTGACCAGCACGCAGATCGTTCGCGCCCTGGGCGTGAAGAAGGTCTTCCGCACCGGCGAGGAGCAGGTCCACGCGCTCAAGGGCGTGGACTTCTGCGTCCAGCGCGGCGAGTACGTGGCCCTGATGGGGCCCAGCGGCTCGGGCAAGAGCACGCTCTTTAACATGATCGGCGGGCTGGACAAGCCCAACGCCGGCAAGGTCTTCATCGACGAGGTGGACATCGCCGCCCTCTCCACCATCGAGCTGGCCTGGCTCCGCTGCCACAAGATCGGGTACATCTTTCAGACCTTCAACCTCATCACCGTCGCCACCGCGTTGGACAACGTCATGCTCCCGATGCTCTTCGCGGACGTCCCGGCCACCGAGGCGCAGGACCGCGCGGTGGAGCTGCTCAAGAAGGTCGGGCTGGGCGAGCGCATCCTGCACAAGCCGGTGCAGATGTCCGGCGGGCAGCAGCAACGCGTGGCGGTGGCGCGGGCGCTGGCCAACAACCCCGCCATCCTCCTGGCGGACGAACCCACCGGCAATCTCGACAGCGCCACCGGGCAGTCCATCATCGAGCTGATGCGCCACCTCAACCAGTCCGAGGGCGTCACCGTCATCAGCGCCACCCACGACCACAAGATGCTCAACATCTGCGACCGCATCGCCTGGCTGACCGACGGCGTGATCGAACGCTTCGCCGCCCGCGAGGAGCTGGAGATCAGGGAGGGCCGAAACCTTGTCCGCCAGTGAGACCATCGTCGCGGTCCGAGGCGTCAAACGACGCTACCGCATGGGCGAGGAGGAGGTCTGGGCCCTGGCGGGCGTGGACCTGGACATCGCCCGCGGCGAGTACCTCTCCATCATGGGCCCCAGCGGGTCGGGCAAGAGCACGCTCTTCAACATGATCGGCGGGCTGGACAAGCCCACCGAGGGCCGGGTGCTCATGGACGGGCAGGACGTCCGCGCCATGGACGTGCGCCAGATCGCCTACCTGCGCTGCCACAAGGTCGGGTTCATCTTCCAGACCTTCAACCTCGTGGAGGTGATGACCGCGCAGCAGAACGTGATGCTGCCGATGATCTTCGCCGGCGCTTCGGACAGGGACGCGGCGCACCGCGCCCAGGCGCTGCTCGAACAGGTGGGGCTGGGCAAACGCTCGGACCACCGACCCTCGCAGCTCTCGGGCGGTCAGCAGCAGCGCGTGGCCATCGCCCGCGCTCTGGCCAACAACCCCGACCTCATCCTCGCCGACGAGCCCACGGGCAACCTGGACCTCAAGACCGGCGAAGAGATCATCCGCCTGCTCGGCCGCTTCACCCGCGAGATGGGCAAGACCGTCATCAGCGCCACCCACGACCATAAGATGCTCGCCGCCTCCGACCGCGTGGTCTACCTGACCGACGGCCGGATCGTCGACATCAAGCAGCGCGCCGAGCTGGACATCGCGGTGGGCGCCATCATCGATCGCCACGACGGCGCGCCCGCGGCCTGAACGGAGAACTCCCATGCGCCAAGCTGTCATGACCGCCCCGCACCACCTGGCCTTCCGCGACGTGCCCCCGCCCACGCCCGGGCAGGGCCAGGTCCGCATCCGCGTCCGACGCATCGGGATCTGCGGCTCGGACATCCACGTCTTCCACGGACAGCACCCGTTCGTGACCTACCCGCTGGTGCAGGGCCACGAGTACGCCGGCGATATCGAGGCCCTGGGCCCGGGCGTCACGGAGGTGCGGATCGGCGATAAAGTCACCGCCACGCCGCAGGAGGTCTGCGCGGCCTGTCCGCCCTGCCGACGCGGCCAGTACAACGCCTGCGAGAAGCTCAAGGTCCGCGGCTTTCAGGCGCCCGGCAGCGCCCAGGACCTCTTCGTCACCGAGGTGGACAAGCTGGTGAAGCTGCCGGCGAACTTCACCTTCGAGCAGGGCGCCTTCGTCGAGCCGGTCTCCGTCGCGGCCCACGTGACGCGCCGCGCCGGCGACCTGGCCGGGAAGAACGTCGTGGTCTCCGGCGCTGGACCCATCGGCAACTTCGTGGCACAGGCCTGTCTCACCCACGGCGCCGCCCGGGTGCTCATCGCCGACGTGAGCGACTTTCGACTCGACGTGGCACGCCGCGTGGGCGTCGAAGCCACCTGCAACGTCAGGAATGAACCGCTGGCTCAGGCCGCCGCCCGCGTCTTTGGGCCCCAGGGCTACCAGGTCGGCGTCGAGGTCGCCGGCGTCGAGGCCAGCCTCGCCGCCCTCATCTCGAGCATCGGCAAGGGCGGCACGATCCTCATCGTGGGGGTCTACGGCTCGCACCCCAAGGTCAACATGTCCGTCGTCTGCGAGCACGAGCTGGACATCAAGGGCTCGATGATGTACCGCCACGAGGACTGGGAGCAGGCGGTGCAGTGGATCGCCCGCGGCGCGGTGAAGACCGAACCGCTGGTCTCGAAGCACTTCCCCTTCGAGCAGTTCTCCGACGCCTACGCCTTCATCGAACGCGAGGGCGAACGCTCCATGAAAGTGATGATCGACCTTTAGAGAACGACCATGACTCACACCACACTCAACCCCGGCCTCGACACGAACGTCAAACCGGTGGACCCCGGGGCGGTCCGCTCGCTGGCGCTGCCCGGCGGCCGCGAAATGCCCGTGGCGGCCTACGGCACGTTCCACTCCGACTGGGCGCAGCCGCTGATGCTCGACGCCACCGTCGAGGCGATCCGGCTGGGCTGGCGTCACCTCGACACGGCGCGCGCTTACGAGAACGAGGCGCAGATCGGACAGGCCATCCGCCGGGCCATCCAGCTCGGGCACATCCGTTCCGTCTCGGACCTCTTCATCACCGGCAAGCTCTGGAACGGGCACATGGCCAAACGCGACGTGGCCCCCGCCCTCGAATCCACCCTCCGCGATCTTGGTCTGCAACAGATCGACCTCTACCTCAACCACTGGCCCTGGCCCAACGTCCACACCCCCGGCTGCGCCGGCGACCATCGCAACCCCGACGCGGTGCCCTACATCCACGAGCAGTTCCTTGAAACCTGGGGCGAACTCGTCAAGCTCAAGAAGGCCGGCAAGATCGTCCACCTGGGCGTCTCCAACCACACCCGTGCCACGACCGAACTGCTGCTGCGCGACGTGGCGGACGACGAACGCCCCGTGGTCAACCAGATGGAGATGCACCCGCTGCTCCAGCAGACCGAGCTGCGCCGCTATTTCGAGTCGCGCGGCATCCTCTGCACCGGGTACATGGCGGTGGGCTCGCCTCGCCGACCCTCGCGCGACACCTTCAAGGAGCACCGCTCCGACTTGGCGGACCCGGTGATCGTGCAGATCGCGCAGGAACTGGGCGTCAGCCCCGGACGCGTCTGCCTGAGCTGGGCCACACAGCGCCTGGGCCGCAGCGGCGGGTTCGTCGCCATGACCACCCACTCCTCACGCATGCGCGACAATCTGCTCGCCGCCACCGAGGACCTGCTCTCGCCGGATCAGCTGCTCCGCATCGAGGGCGACGGCACGCCCGAGCACCCGGGCATCGACGCGGACAACCGGCTGATCCGAGGCCAGGTCTTCCTCTGGCCCGAAGCCGACGGCGACTGGCGCGTGCTCTGGGACGACAGCCAGGTCTTCGAGACCCGCGCCCACTACGACCGCTTCAAGCAGGCGTTCAACGACTACCAGGCGGTCAAACGCCAGACCACCGTAACGACCCTCTCCGTGGCGCACACCCATTGAGCTCCCGAGGGACCGTTCATGCTCGAGAAGTTTTTCACACCCGATCGCTCCGGTCTGGACCTGCTCTTCACCGCGGACTTCACCGCCGCGGAACTGGCGCAGCGTCGCCTGCGTATCGCCCAGCAGATCGGGCCCGAGGCGCGTCTGCTCATCGCCTCCGCCCCGCCCGTGGCGCACGATCACCCGATGCAGGACGCCACCTTCTACTACCTCACCGGCCTCGAAACGGTCCACTCCTACCTGCTCGTCGACGGCGGGTCGGGCCGATCGCAGTTGTTCCTGCCCTCGCGCACCACGATGGACGGCGAGCCGCAGAACACCCTGGGCTTTGAGGACGCGCCGCTCATCCGTGAGCGTCTTGGCTTCGACCACGTCGCGGCGACCACGGAGCTGACCGCGGCGCTGCAAGGCTCGAAGCTGCTCTACGTTCCCCACGCCGAGGTCGAGGGTGGCGGCGCGACCTTCTTCCGCGCCAACATCTGCGCGAATCGCTGCGAGAAGGAAGAGTGGGACGCCGCGGAGCCGCGACACAAGCGACTGATCCGCCTGCTCACGCAGCGCTTCGCGGGCGTGAGCATTCAGGACCCGATGCCTCTGATCCGCGAGATGCGCACCCTCAAGAGCGCCGCGGAGATCGCGGTCATGCGTCAGGCGGGCAAGCTCGCGGCGGCGGCGGTCGTCGAGGCGATCAAGGCGACAAGGCCCGGCGTCACCGAGACGCACCTGCAGGCGCTGGGCGAGTTCGTCTACCGTGACCGTGGTCACTGCGGGCCCGCCTACGGCTGGATCGTCGCCGGCGGCGCTCGCACCTGGGACGGCCACTACCACTTCAACAACGCCACGCTACAAGCCGACGAAGTGGTCCTCATGGACTGCGGCCCGGACCTGCGGCACTACACCAGCGACATCGCCCGGGTCTGGCCGGTCAACGGAAAGTTCGATCATTGGCACCGCCGGACCTGCGGATTCCTCTGCGAGTATCACAAGGCGCTGCTGGCCGAGGTCCGCCCCGGTGTGCTGCCCACCGAGGTCTACGCCCGCGCCGACAAGAAAATGGCGACGCTCTGCGTCGAGCCGGGAACACCCTGGCACGATTGCAAAGAGGTGTTCGGGCAGATGATCAAGCGCGGCGTGGGCTATCTCAACCACGGCGTGGGCCTGAGCGTGCACGACCCGATGGGGCGATGGAAGGACGTTCCGCTGCGCGAGGGCTTCGTCTGCGTGTGCGACCCGATGGCCTGGTGCGAAGCGCAGCACGAGTACCTGCGCGTGGAGGACACGCTGGTCGTCACCGCCAGCGGCTGCGAAGTGCTCACCCGCGACGCACCGATCGAGCTGGACCAGATCGAGGCCCTGATGCGATGAGTCGCGGCCGGGCACGATCAAACGAGATGTCACGATGAGCACATTCATTCAATCCACCGACGAGGGCGTGTTCTGGCGACGGGCGCACGAACAGGTCTGGATCATGCCTTGGGGCCCCAATGCTTTTCGCATCCGCGTCACGAAAGAGGCGGTGTTCCGCGATCTGCCCCAGGGTCTGCTGCCCGACCCCCCCGCCCCGGGCCAGATGAAGATCCAGCACGACGACAATGACGCGACGCTGACCAACGGCCGCCTGGCGGTGAACATCGCCACACGCTTTGGACAGCTCACCTTCACACGCACGCGCGACAACGTTCAACTGCTCCAGGAACGCAGGAAGACCACCGCCGAGTACCTGGGCAGAACTTTCATCCCCCACGGCGGGACCTGGAAGATCGAGCACCGCTTCTTCGCGGACGACACCGAGAAGCTCTTTGGCCTGGGCCAGCGGCAGCACGGCTACCTCGACCAGAAGGGCTGCGTGCTGGACCTGATGCACCGCAACACCGAGGTGTCGATCCCCTTCATGGTCTCGAACAAGGGCTACGGATTCTTGTGGAACCATCCGGGCCTGGGCCGGGTGGAGCTTGGTCGCAACGAGACGCGCTGGGTCGCCGAGGCGGCGCACCAGATCGACCTGTGGGTGGTGTGCGAGCAGACGCCGGCGGAGATCCTCAGGCGTTATGCCGAGGTCACCGGGTTCCCCTCCGAGTTCCCCGACTGGGCGGCAGGCTTCTGGCAGTGCAAGCTGCGCTACAAGACGCAGAAGGAACTGCTCGAAGTCGCCCGCGAGTACCACCGTCGGCAACTGCCCGTGTCCGTGATGGTGATCGACTTTCATCACTGGTCGAAGTCCGGCGACTGGTCGTTCGACCCGGCGTGCTGGCCCGACCCCAGGGCGATGGTCGAAGAGTTGCGCTCGATCGGCATGCGGTGCATGGTCTCGGTCTGGCCCACCGTCGATTGGAGCTGCGCCAATTTCGCGGCGATGCGCGACCACGGCCTGCTGCTGCGCAACGAGCGGGGCGTGCCCCTGCAGAACGGCGGCAACGTCGAGTCCTTCTACGACGCCACGAACCCGCAGGCACGCGCGTTTCTCTGGCGGCAGATCACCAAGGGCTACGTCGAGCACGGGATTCGCCTCTTCTGGCTCGACACCATGGAGCCCGAACTGGTCCCGCTCGAACTCGACAACACCCGCTTCCACCTGGGCAACGGCGGCGAAGTGGCCGGGCTCTATCCGCTGCACCACCAGCAGTGTTTCTACGAGGGCCTGCAGAGCCTGGGCGAAACTGCCCCGATGACGCTCGGTCGCTCCGCCTGGGTGGGCAGTCAACGCCTGGGCGGCGCGGTGTGGTCGGCGGACATCCCCTCCACCTTCGATTCGCTGCGGCGACAGGTCACGGGCGGCTTGAACATCGCCATGAGCGGCATCCCCTACTGGACGACCGACATCGGCGGGTTCCACGGCGGAGACATCGACGACCCGGCATTTCGTGAGCTGCTGGTGCGCTGGTTCCAGTACGGCGTGTTCTGCCCGATCATGCGCCTGCACGGCGTGCGTCGCCAGCAGATCAACCCCCCTCGCAGCGACGACCCGGGCAAGGCGGACCCCAATCACCCCACCGTGCCCAACGAGGTCTGGTCCTACGGGCAGGAGGTCTGCGACATCCTGAGCGATCAGATTCGCCTGCGAGAGCGGCTGCGACCGTACATCATGGAACAGATGCGAAGAGCACAGCGTGAAGGTCTGCCGCCGATGCGTCCGCTGTTCGTGGATTTCCCGGACGATGCGAAGGCGTGGTGCGTGGAGGATCAGTTCATGTTCGGCCCCGAGGTGCTCGTCGCGCCGATCCTCAGCGCGGGCCAGCGTGAACGGTCGGTGTATCTGCCCAAGGGAACATCGTGGCGCGACGCCTGGACGGGCCAGCCGTTCGACGGCGGAGGAAGCCTCGAAGCAGCGGCGCCGCTGCAGCGCATCCCGGTTTTTCTGTCGCACGCCAGCGGCTTGCGACTGACTTGAGTTTCGAGTTTCTGCCCTCGGGATCCCCCCTGATGAGCCGCCGATGAACGCCCATGAACGCGGATAAGACCAGAGCCACCAGGATTTCATCGGCGTTTATCCGCGTTCATCGGCGGCTAAACTCGGTTGTGAAGCGGCCCGAGGTTCGCGTGCGTTTTGGCCAAGGCTGAAAGTAAAGGCGGCTCTATGGAGTCACTTCGAGAGCTATACCGGATCGGTCACGGCCCCTCGTCGAGCCACACGATGGCGCCGCGCTTCGCGGCTGAGCGTTACCGCCATCGCCACCCCGACGCACCGGCGTACGCGGTGGTGCTCTACGGAAGCCTGGCGGCCACGGGCAGAGGGCACATGACCGACCGCGCCATCAAGGGCGCTTTCCCCGATCGGCCCGTCACCATCGATTGGCTCCCCGACCAGACGCTGCCGCTGCATCCCAACGGCATGGCGTGGTACTGCGTCGATGCGGCCGGGGCCCGGAGTCACGAGTGGCAGGTCTACAGCGTGGGCGGCGGAGCCCTGCGCGACGCGGCGGACTGGGACAAGCGTGATCCCACCTACGACCTGAGCAAGATGGACGCGATCATGGCCTGGTGCGCCGAGCGAAAAGTCAGACTGGCGGATCATGTCTTTGCGCGCGAGGGTCCGTCGCTGCGCGAGCACCTGCTCAAGGTCTGGTCGGCGATGCGAGCCTGTGTGGAGGAGGGACTGTCGCAGACCGGCGTGCTGCCGGGGGTGTTGGCGGTCCGCCGCCGCGCCAAGGATTCGCTCGACCGTGCCCGCAACATGAACCCCGAACTGCAGCGCACGGGCCTGCTCTCGGCTTACGCCTTGGCGGTCAGCGAAGTCAACGCCTCGTGCGGGAGAGTGGTCACCGCGCCGACCTGCGGCGCCTGCGGCATCGTCCCGGCGGTGCTCACCTATTTGTCCACGACCACGCAGCGATCGGAGTCCGACGTGATCGACGCCCTGGCCACCGCGGGGATCATCGGCAATCTCATCAAGACCAACGCCTCGATCTCCGGCGCGGAAGTCGGCTGCCAGGGCGAGGTCGGCTCCGCCTGCGCCATGGCGGCCGGGGCCGCGGCGCAGTGGCTCGGCGGGACCGTGGCGCAGGTCGAGTACGCCGCCGAGATGGGCATCGAGCACCACCTGGGACTGACCTGCGACCCGGTGCTGGGCATGGTGCAGATCCCCTGCATCGAACGCAACGCGGTGGCCGCCATCCGCGCCGTGGACTGCGCCCACATGGCGCTGCTCAGCGACGGGCAGCATCACATCAGCTTCGACTCGGTGGTGGACACGATGATGCGCACCGGCAAGGACATGCGCAGCAGCTATAAGGAAACCTCCGCGGCGGGGCTGGCGCTGCTGCGGGTGGATGGCCCGTCCAGGCCCACAAGCAAGATATGACCCCGCATCACGAGTGCCAATGATGAAAAAGCCCAACATCGTGTTCATCCTCGCCGACGACCTGGGCTGGTGCGATCTGGGCTCGGGCGGCAGCGCTTACTACGAGAGCCAGCACATCGACGGGATCGCCGCCGGCGGTATGCGATTCAGTCGTGGCTACGCGGCTTGTCAGGTGTGCAGCCCCTCGCGCGCCAGCATTCTCACAGGCAAGTACCCGCCTCGGCACGGCATCACCGAATATATCGGTGGCCGCGTGGGTGAGGCGTGGCGCACTCTCGGACGCCACGACAAGATGCTGCCCCCGGAGTACGAGCGGGCGCTGCGCAGGAGTGAAGTCACCTTCGCCCAGGCGCTGCGCGGCGCGGGCTACCGGACTTTCTTCGCCGGCAAATGGCACCTCGGAAACGAGGGCGCTTATCCGGAGGATTTTGGTTTCGAGATCAACAAGGGCGGCTGGTCCGCGGGCGCTCCGAGCGGTTATTTCTTTCCCTGGGTCAACCCCAAACTCTCGCCCAGCCCCAAGGGCGAGAACCTGCCTCTGCGCCTGGCACGCGAGACGGCGCAGTTCATCGACGACCACAAGGACGAGCCCTTCCTGGCCTATCTCTCGTTCTATTCCGTGCACTCGCCGATCCAGACCACACGCGATCGCTGGGAGAAGTTCCGCCGCAAAGCGGTGGCCCGGGGCCTGACCTCGAAGCGATTCATCTTCGACCGCAAGCTTCCCGTGCGACAGGTGCAGGACTGCCCCATCTACGCGGGCATGATCGAAGCCATGGACGACGCGGTGGGCATCGTACTCAACGCCCTGGAGCACCACGGCCTGAGCGAGAACACCATCGTCTGTTTCACCTCGGACAACGGCGGAGTCTCCAGCGGCGATGCCTATTCGTCGTCGATGCTCCCGCTGCGCGGCGGCAAAGGCAGGCAGTGGGAGGGCGGCATCCGTGAACCCTTCTACGTTCGATATCCCAGGATGGTCAAGGCGGGCGGCGTGTGCGAACAGCCGGTCTCGGGGATTGATTTTTATCCCACGCTGCTGGAGCTGGCGGGCGTGGACCTGCCCCGTCAGCAGGCGGTGGACGGCAAGAGCCTGACGCGACTGCTGCGAGGCGAGCCGGACCCGGCGATCGCCCAGCGCGATCTCTTCTGGCACTACCCGCACTACGGCAATCAGGGCGGCGATCCCTCGTCGATCATCATGCACGGTTCGATCAAGCTCATCCACTATCACGAAGACGGCCACGACGAGCTGTACGACCTGGCCCGCGACGTGGGTGAGCAGCACGATCTGGCTTCGGAGCAGCCTGAGAAGGCGCGCGAGCTGCGCGGCAGGCTCGATCGCTGGCTGCGTGAGGTCAACGCCAAGTTTCCTACGCCCGACCCCCAGTACGATCCGCAGAAGCAGGCGCAGTACCTGCAGCGCCAGGAGCAACAGGTGATGGCCAAGCTCGAAGAGCAGCACGCCCGCTATCTCGAAGCGGACTGGCAGCCCAACGCCGACTGGTGGGGCAGCCAGGTGGTGCGGGATTGACGCCTGCGGGACACCGTGCGCGTGTCGCATTCGGTGCATATGAACGTCGCAATCGCCCACGCCCGGCGGCGCGAATGAAACCGTAAACTGTCGGCGAAAGACACGGATAGTCCAACAAGAAGATTCCCTCGATGAATGATCCGTCCACCACACTGACTCCGATCCTGATCCGCGGCGTCTGGCGACAGGCGTCCGCCGTGGGCAGCTTTCAAGCCGAGAACCCCGCCACCGCCACCGTGCTGCCCACGAAGTACCCCGTGAGTCAGTGGAGCGATGTCGAGGAAGCGCTGGCTGGGGCGGAAGAGGCCTTCGAGCGCATGCGGACGCTCGGCGCGGAGAAGATCGCTCAGTTCCTGAACCGGTACGCGGACCTGATCGAGGCCCACGCTGCGGACATCTGCGCTACCGCCTCGGAGGAGACCGGGCTGCCCGTTTCGCCGCGCTTGCGCGACGTGGAGCTGGTGCGAACGGTCAACCAGCTGCGACAGGCTGCCAAGGCGAGCACGGACACGAGTTGGCGTCTGCCGGTGATCGACGAGGCAGCCGCGATTCGATCCTGGCTCGAACCCATCGGCCCCGTGATGGTGCTGGGCCCGAACAATTTCCCGCTGGCGTTCAACGGCATCGCCGGCGGCGACTTCGCCGCCGCGATCGCGGCGGGCAATCCGGTCATCGCCAAGGCGCATTCCAGTCACCCTGGTACCTGCGCTCGACTGGCGGAGTGCGCCCGACTTGCCGCCGACGCTTCGGGCCTGCCCCACGGCGCGGTGCAGATGCTCTACGGCTTGTCACGCGCGGACGGCGTACGACTGGCGGGTGACGCCCGGCTCGGGGCGCTGGCGTTCACCGGCTCACGCACCGCCGGCATGGCGCTCAAGCACGCCGCCGACGCGGTGGGCAAGCCCATCTACCTCGAAATGTCCAGCGTCAACCCCGTGGTCATCCTGCCCGGGGCGCTGGCGGAACGCGGCGAGGAGGTCGCGGCAGAACTCGCGGGCAGCGCCCTGCTGGGCGCGGGACAGTTCTGCACCAATCCCGGGCTGGTGTTCCTTGTGCGTGGTGAGGCCACGGAGAAGTTTCTCGCCTCGCTGGCGCAGAAGTACGAGGCATCGCCCTGCGGCACACTGCTGGGCAAGGGCACGCGGCAAGGACTGATCGCCGGCGTGCAGGCGTGGATCGACGCCGGCGCGAAGGTCGTCACGGGGAACAAGGAAGCGCAGCGTCCGGGCTACGCATGGGCGAACTCGCTGCTGCGCGTCAGCGGGGAGCAGTTCCTTCGTGCCCCCCAGGCGCTGCAAGGCGAAGCCTTCGGCAACGCCACGCTCTGCGTCGTGGCGGATGATGTGAATCAACTGGTGCAGGCGCTGCGGCACTGCGAGGGCAATCTCACCGGCTGCGTCTACTCCGCCAAGGACGGACGCGACGACGCGGACTACGACCCCGTGGCCACGGTGCTCCGCCCCCGCGTGGGCCGACTGCTCAACGACAAGATGCCCACGGGCGTAGCCGTCAGCCCCGCGATGAACCATGGCGGCCCCTTCCCTGCCACCGGACATCCGCACTTCACTTCCGTGGGACTGCCCGCGGCGATGCGACGTTTCACACGATTGGCGTGCTACGACAACGTTCGCGCGCACCGCCTGCCCGCGGCCCTGCGTCAGGCGCCGCACCCCACCCCCGCATGAACACTTCTACTCCTGCTTCATCGCAACCCACCGCCGCGCGCAGCGCCAGCGTGTTCCGTGGCTGCATCCCGGCGCTGATGACCCCCTGCGACGAGCGTGGCGAGCCGGACTTCGACGCCTTGGTCGCCAAGGCCACCGAGCTTGTGGGCCTGGGCATGAGCGCGGTGGTCTACTGCGGCTCGATGGGCGAGTGGCCTCTGCTCACCGACGAGCAGCGACAGGAGGGCGTGCGACGTCTGGTGGAGGCGCGCCTGCCGGTGGTGGTGGGCACCGGGGCGCAGAACACGCGTCAGGCGGCGGCGCACGCGGCCCACGCGCGCCGGGTCGGCGCCGCGGGCCTGATGGTGATCCCGCGCGTGCTGTCGCGCGGCAGTTGTGCCCCGGCGCAGCGCGAGCACTTCAACGCGATCCTCGCCGCCGGCCAGGGGCTGCCCGCGGTGATCTACAACAGCCCATACTACGGCTTTGAGACCCGCGCCGAGCTGTTCTTCGACCTCCGTGCGCGGTTCCCCAGCCTGGTGGGGTTCAAGGAGTTCGGCGGGGCTGCCTCGTTGAGCTACGCGGCGCAGCACATCACCGCCGGCGACCCGGACGTGGTGCTGATGGTGGGCGTGGACACGCAGGTGTACCACGGCTTCGTGAACTGCGGGGCCTCGGGCGCGATCACCGGCGTGGGCAACGCCCTGCCGCGCGAGGTGCTCCGCTACGTCGCGTTGTGCCAGAACGCCGCCGCAGGCGACCCGCAAGCACGCGCCCTGGCGCTGCAACTGTGCGAGGCCCTGGCGGTGCTCTCGGTGTTCGACGAGGGACCTGACCTGGTGCTCTACTACAAGCATTTGATGGTGCTCGAGGGCAACGCGGAGTATCGCCACGCGATCGTCCCGACCGACGCGCTCTCGCAGCGTCAGCGGGCGCACCTCGAAGCACAGTGGCGACAGTTCAAGTCGTGGTGGCGCGCCTGGCCCGGCGCGGCGAAATAGCGACTTCGACGATTGACGCAAATGCCGCAGATGGTTGTCGCAAATCGATATTGCCGGGCAGACCCGATTTGGGCATCATAGTGCGATGCGGAAGCTGCGGATCGGCATCGCGATCAACGCTCAGCACATCCACGTCGAAGACCAGGAGCTTTATCAGGGCGTTCGTGCCTACAGCCGGGAGCACCCGGAGTTCGAGTGCGTGCTGGCGCCCTTCGCGGCTGAGGACCTGAACACCTCCGCGACGCAGCGGCCGCCCTACGACGGGATTCTGGCGCAGGCCACGCCCGAGCTGGTGGCGCTGGCCAACGCAGCGCAGGTGCCGGTGGTCGACGTCTGGCGCGACTCGCGGGTGCGGGTGCCGATCAACTGCGTTTTCCCCGACTTCGCCAAGGCCGGTCGCCTCGTGGCGCAGCACCTGATGTCGCGCGGGTTCGAGCAGTTCGGGTTCGTGATCAACCGCGGGGCGCAGTCGCAGGCTGAGATGTGCGACGCCCGCCGGATCCGCGGCGAGGCCATCGGGTTCGCCAGTTACATCAGGTCGCACGGGTTCCGCTGCGCCCGCTTCGTCGCGCCGCGGGTGGTGGACGCCAGCGCCACAATCTGGCGTCGCTGGGCGCGGGCGATCCGCGCCTGGCTGCTCAAACAACCCAAGCCCATCGGGCTCTTCGTCCCCAGCGACTGGCTCTGCCGATACATCGCTGACGTCGTGGACGAGCTGGGCTGGAAGGTCCCCCACGACGTGGGCCTGGTCTGCGCCGACAACGAGCCGAACCTCTGCCTGCTCACCCATCCCTCGCTCACCGCCATCGACCTGGGCTACCGACAGGTGGGCTACGAGGCGGCGGCGCTGCTCCAACGTCTGCTACGCGAGCGCTCCTGGAACGCGCAGCGACAGATCCTGCTCGTGGAGCCCCGCGCCCTGCAC
>CAZBXW010000013.1:40131-77385 GCA_964496285.1 uncultured Phycisphaera sp. | reverse complement strand
AAGTAGCGGGGGCAGGATTTGAACCTGCGACCTCCGGGTTATGAGCCCGACGAGCTACCAGGCTGCTCTACCCCGCAGTCAGTAGTGCCACAGTTTAACCCAGCCCTCGCATAGGGTCAAACGATCTTCACACCCACCGCTCCGCCCGTTGTGACGCGGACGCTGCTCGGGGCATCTGAACGGTAATCACCCTCTTTAAGGAGCATGCGTATGACTCGTTCATCAGTACTGGCGCTGGCTGTGTTCTGCGGGTTGGCTTTGTCGGTGGGTCTGGTCTCCGCGGAGACCCCCGCTGCGGTGGAGCACTACAACCTCGACAAGAACAAGCTCGCGGTGCAAGGGTATGACGTGGTCTCGTATTTCCTTGGCGAACCCGTCGAGGGACAGCAGAAGATCAGCGTCACGCACGAGGGCGTTGTCTATCGTTTTACGAATCACGAAAATCACGAGGCATTTGTCAAGGAGCCCGCAAAGTATAAACCCGCCTACGGCGGATGGTGCGCCTCGGCGATGGCGTTCGGCAAGAAGGTCGAGATCGACCCTAAGAACTTCAAGATCGTCAACGGACGCCTGATGCTCTTCTATCGCAGCTTCTTCCAGAACGCCCTGACGGACTGGAACAAGAACGAAAAGGAGTGGCTGCCCAAGGCGGACGAGCACTGGCTGAAGATCTCCGGTGAGAAGTAAATGCGCATGGCAAGATTGACATCCGGGGATGAGTACATCCCCGGCTTCACCGACCCCCGACCTCGGACCCCTGAACCTCTACCCCCAACCCCCCACTCAACCATGGTTACAACTCTTCAAGTGCGTGATCTGATGCCCGGCGAACTGCCTGAAGTGGTCATGCCGCAGTGCGAGGTCAGGCCGGTGCTTCGTGGGCAGAAGGCGATCGTGACCGGCGCCAGCTCGGGTATCGGCCGAGGTATCGCGGTAGCGATGTGCGCCGCGGGCGCCGACGTGGTCGTGAACTACGTCAAGGGCGAGGCGCAGGCGCAGGAGGTGATCCACGAAGCCACGCACTGCGGTTGCGCCAGTCGTGGCCGCGCCATGGCGATCAAGGCGGACGTGGCGGATGAAGCCCAGGTCCGGGCGATGTTCGCTCAGGCGAAGGAAGCCTTTGGGACCATCGACATCCTCGTGAACAACGCGGGCCTGCAGCAGGACGCGGCCATCGAGGACATGACGTTGGCGCAGTGGAACAAGGTCATCGGCGTGAACCTCACCGGGCAGTTCCTCTGTGCCCGTGAAGCGATCCGCGAATTCAAGCGTCGCGGTATCGTCCCGGGCGTGAGCTGCGCCGCGGGGAAGATCATCTGCATGAGCAGCGTGCACGACGTGATCCCTTGGGCCGGCCACGTGAACTACGCGGCGAGCAAGGGTGGCGTGATGCTCTTGATGAAGTCCATCGCGCAGGAGGTCGCCCCGTACCGCATCCGGGTCAACTCCATCTGCCCCGGGGCCATCCGCACGCCCATCAACCGCGCCGCGTGGGAGACTCCCGAGGCCTACAACGACCTGATGCGACTGATCCCCTACAAGCGCATCGGCGAACCGGAAGACATCGCCCGTCTGGCGGTCTGGCTGGCGAGCGACGAAGCGGACTACATCACCGGCGCCAACATGTACGTCGACGGTGGAATGACGCTCTACCCCGGCTTCGAAGCGGGCGGCTAAAGTCACAATCGCGGGATGTGGAATCCGCCGTCGACGTCGAGCACCTGCCCGGTTGAGTAGGGCAGCGCGCCCGTGGCGCAGGCGACCACTGCCTTGGCGACGTCGTCCGGCTGGCCCCAGCGGCGCACCGGGAACACGCCCTGAGACAGCATCGCGTCGTACTTCTCCTTCACCTTCGAGGTCATGTCGGTGGCGATGATGCCCGGTCGGACTTCGTAGACGTGGACGCCGTGTTCCGCGAGTCGGGCGGCGAATAGTTGGGTCATCATGGAAAGCCCGGCTTTTGCGATGCAGTATTCCCCGCGATTGACGCTGACGGTAAAGGCGCTGATGGAAGAGATATTGACGACGCAGCGCGGCGGCGCATCTGCGGATTTCATAGCGAGCATGTGGTTCGCCACGCGTTGCGTGAGGAAGAGCGGCCCGCGAAGGTTGGTCGCCAACAGTTCGTCATAACTTCCGGGGGACAGTTCGAGCAGGTCCGCCCGGACCCTGGGTGCGATGCCCGCGTTGTTGACGAGGACCTCGACGGAGCCGAAGGCGCGGAGCGTTTCGTCGAGCAGGCGCGCGTGATGGTCCAGGTTGGCGATGTCCGCCCGGACGCAGATCGCTTGGCTGCCTGCCCGGGTCACGAGGTCGGCGCACTCCCTGGCGGCGGCTTCGTTGGAGTGGTAGTTCACCACGACATTGAATCGCTCTGTCGCCAGTGCCGTGGCGATCGCCCGGCCGATCCCGCGCGAGGCTCCGGTGACGATGGCGGTGCGTGTGTCAGGCATCGAAGAACCTCAGATAAGGCTGCCCCTTGGCCATGCGACGCACGAGCAGGGCCAGTTCGAGCAGGTGGTAGTCGCCCCACAAGCTCGATTCGCCGCGGGGGATTCTGCTTCCGGGGGGAACGTGGTCCCAATGGTTGGGTCGGTGATAGATACTGTGCAGCAGCAGGCCTTGATGCTTAGTTGAAATGCTCAAATAAGGTTCGTCAAGAAGTATACGAGTCATTGACAAACCGGCATCGAGATATTTGCGACCCTTGGCGCCCAAAGCGTTGCCCAGACGGATCAGGCCCTGGGCGGCGATGGCGGCGGCGGAGGCGTCGACCGGCTCGTGATCGTTGAACGGGTCGGCTGGACAGTGACGCCAATCACCGAGCTGGGCAAGTCCGGGGGCGCCGTCGTCCCAGTAGGGGATGTGGTCCGAGGCGGAGGCGTCGTGGAGGTAGTGGTCGCAGGTGTCGATGGCGGTCTGGCGATAGACCTTGAGGACAGCGGGGAGCGCTAAGCCGCAAGCCCCCCGGAAGTGGTCGGGAGAGATTGTTTGGAGGAACTCGAGTTGCTCCGCGTAGCCGAGCATCGCCCACGCCAGGCCGCGGGTCCAGGTGGAGAAGGGGGAGTAGCCCTGCTGCGAAGATCTGCAGCGAAAAGCGCCGTCGTTGCGGTTGAAGACCCCTTCGTGAGCGGTGCGCCCGCGGATGTCGTAGGCGTGCGAGGTTTCGCCGTGGAACACGAGGTGGTGGGCGGTGGTCAGGGCGTGGAGGACGGAGCGTTTGAGCAGGTTGGCGGCCTTGTCGTTCTCGTGCATCAGGACGTGACCCAGTTGCCAGGCGACACCCAGGATGCGGATGGTGCGCATGGTGTCGATGAAGAGCGAGTGGGGGCCGTTGAAGGAGTAGACGTACCCGAGCCAGGGGCTTTTCGCGGTCCACTTGCTTTCGGGTGCGGGCGCGGCGCCGGACCATCGGGCCGCCTGCACCGCGCCGGAGGCTTTGAGCGCCAGCCCGTAGAAGGCCAGTTCCCACTCGTCGTGGGCGATTCTTTTTTCGCGCATCAGTCTGCGAAGATTTCCGTAGGTGGAAAGGTTATTGAATCCGTGATCGTGGACGCCGATGTGCGTGACATGCGGCGCCATTTTCTTGACGGTGTTGTCTCGACCCAGCTTCAGCATCCGTGGGTCGTCGGTGGCGTCAAAGGTGAGGATGGCGCAGCCGTATTGAAAGCCCTGCGTCCACTCGGTCCAGCCGCGAGATTTGTAGCGACCGTTGACCGTGAAGACCGGCGTCCCTTTCCGTGGGTCCCAGGCGCGGTCGAGGTCAGCGATCTTCTTCTGCGCAAGGGAGAAGAGACGGTCGATCGCGGGCACGAGAGACTGCGGCGTGGTGGTGGTCATGGGTAGCGGTGACTCGCAGAGCAACAAGGTGGGCCCGAGTTTTCGGGGCTGGCTACTTCTTGTAGACCTGCTTGGGATCGAACACGGGCTTCTCGACGAAGTTGAGGTGGTCGCCCTCGACGGCGCGGTAGAAGCAGGATTGAAATCCCACATGGCAGCAGGGGCCGTGGCTCTTGCAGCGGAGCAGCACGACGTCCTGATCGCAGTCGACGCGGGCTTCGAGGACTTCCTGGATGTGTCCGGACTCTTCGCCCTTGACCCACATCTTGTCGCGGGAGCGGGAGTAGAAGGTGGCCTTCTTGGTGCGAAGCGTCTGTTCGAGGGCGGCACGGTTCATCCAACCGACCATGAGGATTTGACCGCTGGCGGCTTCCTGCACGATGGCGGGCAGGAGTCCGTTGGCGTCGAACTTCACGTCGAGTTGCGTGCCGGTTTCGCGTTGGGTGTCAGCCATGGGCGGATTCCAGAGTGAGTGGGGCGATTATAACGAGGGTGCGAGAAGCGGCTTGAATGCGGCGGGGCGGGTGAAACTTTCGGGGACGGTTTTGCACGGTTCGCTTCGCGTGGGACGCCACCCTATAATCCGGTCCTCAAAATACCGAAAGGTCGTCACCATGGGCGAGACCCCGAAGATTCACATCGATAGCGACTGGAAAGCGCAGGCGCAGGCGGAGAAGGCCAAGCTGGCGCAGCAGGAGAGCAAGCCGCGGTCCGGCGCGGGCGTGACGGGCGGAGGACCGGCCGGCGCCGCGGGTCGTGAGCCCCAGTCCCCCTTTGAGATTCTGCTGAGCACGATGGCCACGCAGGCGCTCTTCGCCATGGGCGCGATCCCCGACCCACGCACCGGGCAGCGGGTGGCGCACCTGGACCTGGCACGCCACCACATCGACATGCTCGCGGTGATCGAGGAGAAGACCAAGGGCAATCTCACCCCGGACGAGGGGAAACTGCTCACCGGGATGTTGTACGAGCTGCGCTCGCGCTACATCCAGATCGCCAACTCCGCTCGGGCCCAAGGGGCGGGCGGCGGCGCAGGCGTCGGGCCGACGATTTGACACGTGAAGCGACGAAGAATGCGACGAGCGCGAAGAAGCAGGCCAAAACCAAGGGAACAACAACGTGAGTGACGCCGCAGCAGTTTCGACCGGACCCGTCAAGCCTCTATCCTTCATGCAGCGGCATCATTTCCTGCTGCGTCGCCTGCACTCGCTCAGCGGCATCGTCCCGGTGGGCGTCTTCGTCATCGGCCACCTGTTCACCAACTTCCAGATCATCGCCGGCGACTTCCAGCACGAGGTCGAGTTCATCCACTCGCTGCCGGCGCTGCTCATCCTGGAGATCACCATCTGGGCGAGCATCGCCTTCCACGCGGCGCTGGGGCTGGTCTACACCTTTTCGGGCAAGCTCAACGTCGACCGCTACCCGTATCAGGACAACTGGCGCTACACGCTGCAGCGGATCACCGGCGTCCTGGCGCTGATCTTCATCTTTCTGCACATCGCCACGCTGCGCTGGCGCTGGGACATCTTCGGCTGGTTCACGCCCTTCTTCGTCGCGGCGCCCGACGGTCAGCCGCTCGTGGCCGCCACCACCGCCAACGCGATCCAGCACTCCACCGCGGTGCTCATCGTCTACATCGTGGGCGTGGCGAGCGTGATCTTCCATTGGTGCAACGGGCTTTGGACCGCGGCGATCAGTTGGGGCTTGACCCTCTCGGTCACCGCCCAGAAACGCTGGGGCCACGTCTGCACCGCGCTGGGCGTGGCGCTGACGATCTTCGGCGCCGGCGCCATCTACGGCTCGATGACGTTTGAACTCACCGACGAGATCCGGGCACAGATTCAGGCGGCGACAAAGATGTACCAGGAAACCGGTGAAATGATGCACAAGGCTGAGCACTAAGAAGGGTGTGGGGTATCGGGTGTGAAAGATCACCCTGCCCTGCCCGGACCCCAGACCCTCCACCCTCTACCCAACACCCGAAACCCTATGTCTTCCCCAAGAATCATCATCGTCGGCGGCGGCCTGGCGGGACTCGCAGCATCCGTGCGCGTCTGCGAAGCGGGCCTCCCCGTGGACCTCTTCTCCATGGTCCCCGTCAAGCGCAGCCACAGCGTCTGCGCCCAGGGCGGCATCAACGCCTGCAACGAGGTCGCTCGGCAGCAGGGCTACTCCGAGTGGATGCACTTCGACGAGACGATCTACGGCGGAGACTTCCTGAACCAGCAGCCGCCGGTCTACGAGATGGCGCACTGGGCGCCGAAGATCATCGACCTGCTCGACCGCATGGGCGTGCCCTTCAACCGCACCGCGGAGGGCCAGCGCGACCTGCGACTCTTCGGCGGCTCGCTCTTCAAACGAACCCACTTCGCCGGCGCCACCACCGGGCAGCAACTGCTCTACGCGCTGGACGAGCAGACCCGTCGCTACGAAGCCGAAGGCAAGGTCACCAAGCACGAGTTCTGGGAGTTCCTTTGGCCGATGCTCGACGAGAGCGGGGCGTGCAAGGGGATCGTCGCCCAGGACATGCGCACCATGAAGATTCAGGCCTTCCGGGGCGACGCGGTGGTGATGGCCACCGGCGGGTGCGGGTTGATCTACGGCAAGAGCACGATGAGCGTCATCTGCACCGGCGGGGCAGCGGCACGCTGCTATCAGGCAGGCGCCTGGCTGGGCAACCCCGAGATGATCCAGGTCCATCCCACCGCCATCCCGGGCGAGGACAAGTGCAGGCTCATGAGCGAGTCCGCCCGCGGCGAGGGCGGCCGCGTCTGGGTCCCCCGAAAGAAGAGCGACACCCGCAAGGGCAACGAGATCCCGGAAAACGAGCGTTGGTACTTCCTTGAGGAGAAATACCCGAAGTACGGGAATCTCGTGCCGCGCGACATCGCCACCCGCGAGATATTCAATATGTGCATGGACGGGTTCGGCGTGGGCGGGGGTCGCATGGTCTACCTCGATGTCTCGCACCTGCCCGAAGGGACGAAGAAGAAGCTCCACGGAATCCTCGAAATCTACGAGAAGTTCGTGGGCGACGACCCCAAGAAGGTCCCGATGAAGATCTTCCCCGCGGTGCACTACACCATGGGCGGGCTCTACACCGTCTACACTCCCGAGGAACGCCCTAGCCGCCCGGGCGATCTATCGTCCACCGTCACCGGGATGAAACTCGGCGCGCCCAACAATATGATGACCAACGTCACGGGCCTCTACGCCTTTGGCGAGGTCAACTACAATTACCACGGCGCCAACCGCCTGGGCGCCAACGCCCTGCTCAACTGCATCTTCGACGGGATATTCTGCGGCATTTCCGTGGCTAACTACGTCCGCGATGTCGTCAAGGACCGCGCGGACAAGCTTCCCGACGCGGTGATCAATGGCTATGTGGAGCAGGAAAACAGCAAGGTCAGGCGGCTTGTCGATTCCAAGGGAACTGAGAACCCCTATAAGATTCACGAAACACTGGGCAACGAGATGACCGACGCTGCCACCGTGGTGCGCAATGAATCACGCATGAAACAGGCCTACGAGACGCTCGGAGAGCTGCGACGAAAGTATCAGAACGTCAGGCTCAGCGACACGGGCCTGTGGACGAACCAGAATCTGTCCTTCACCCGCGCCCTGGGCGACATGCTTGTTTACGCTGAGGCGGTGCTGGCCGGGGCGATGGCGCGGAAAGAGTCGCGCGGGGCGCACTACCGCGACGACTTCCCGGAACGCGACGACGCCCACTGGATGAAGACCACCATCGCCAAGTGGAACCCCACCAAGGGCGGGGCCGATCTGGATTACGAACCCGTGGCCACCCCGATGCTCCAGCCTCGCATCCGCAGCTACGGGAAGGTTGAGAAGAAAGAGAAGGTCACCGCCTGATTCTCTCTCCCCGCGGGACAGGGAGTAAGACCATGCCGCACGCCTCGGCTCAACTTGTGACCACAGCCTGCGACGAGCACGACCTCTGGCTCCCGCCCCGGCGGATGCTGCGCTACCAGATCGCCAAGTTCTTAGGCGCGCTGGTCGTGGCGGGCATCTTCGTGGGCTGGCTCGTCATCCAGTGGTCCAACCCGGTCATGCGCGTCCTCACACTGATGCTGCTGGCGCTGACGGTCTGGGTCACGCTCGCCTCGATCCTGGGCGATTTCTTCCACGGACGCGGCCGGCAGCTGGCGCTGCGTCAGGGCCAGCTCACGCTCCGCGTCGGCCCGCTGAACACCGTGCTGCCGCTCTCTCGCATCGCGCTGGCGCGCTGGCGCGAGGACGATTACCACACCGCGGGCCTGTGGCTGCTGGACCGTGACGAGAAACCGCTGGCGCACCTGGACCTGGACTTCCTGGCGGATCAGGACGAGGCGCGCGCTTTTCTTCGCTGGGCGCGCCAGCGGGCGGAGCTCAACTTCCCGGTCCATTGGCCCGATGCCGCCTAGGATGGAGCATCTAATGTCCTACGAAGCCGCGAAGTGAAGAAAGATAAGGCGACGAGAACCAATATGAATCCCGGTCAAAATCTTTATCAATCGCTTCGCGCTCTTCGCGCCATCGCGAGAACCTCTTCCTTCTTTTGATCACGGATCGAGACCCCTATGATCGCCACCGCACCGAAAACCGAATCGCTCCGCATCCGTGTCAGGCGCCAGGACGCGCCTGACAAGACCTCGTACTGGCAGGAGTTCGACGTGGCGTATCGTCCGGGGATGAACGTCATCTCCGTGCTGCAGGCCATCGCCGCCAACCCCACGACCGTCTCGGGTCAGGCCACCACGCCCGTGGTCTGGGACTGCAATTGTCTTGAGGAGGTCTGCGGCGCGTGCACCATGGTCATCAACGGCCAGGTCCGGCAGAGCTGTTCGTGCCTGATCGACGTGCTGCGGGGTCAGGGGTTCGGCTCCGCGTCGAACCCGATCAGGCTCGAACCGATGACCAAGTTTCCTGTGGTGCGCGACCTGTGGGTGAATCGTCAGCGGATGTTTAACGCCCTGATCGCGGTCAAGGCCTGGGTTCCCATCGACGGCACCCACGCCCTTGGCGCGGGCCCGACCGAATCGCCTGAGAAACAGGACGAACGCTACGCCCTGTCGCGCTGCATGACCTGCGGTTGCTG
This sequence comes from uncultured Phycisphaera sp., assembly GCA_964496285.1. Taxonomy (GTDB): domain Bacteria; phylum Planctomycetota; class Phycisphaerae; order Phycisphaerales; family Phycisphaeraceae; genus CAZBXW01. Next base: position 68,447 of record CAZBXW010000013.1, on the reverse strand, counting down.
CCTGGAAGCCTGCCCGCAGTTCACGCTTGACAACAACTTCATCGGCGCTCAGGCCATGGGTCAGGCGCTGCTCTTCAACGAGCACGCCACGGGCAAGACGCTCAAGGACGAGCGGCTCGAGACCCTCGAACTGCCCGGGGGCGTGGCGGACTGCGGCAACGCGCAGAACTGCGTGAAGGTCTGTCCGAAGGAGATCCCGCTCACCGAGGCCATCGCCAAGATCGGTCGCCAGACGACGATCCACTCGATCAAGAGCTTCTTCACCGGCAAGTGATCCAACATCGTTGAGCATCGACATTCAAGCGCAACGAAAAACCCCGCAAGGCGCGGGGTTTTTCGTGAGCGGACACCGAAGGCTTGGGCCGACGATGCCTGTCGGATACCCAAGGGGGTGCGAACACTCGCACAAATTCGCCGGAAATCCGCCTGTTTCGTCGCAACGCGGCGCGGAATCCGGCGCACTTGATACGGGCACACCCCTATCGGTTCCAGGCCTGCTGCCCCCTGACTTGGCAGAACTGATGAACGCTTGGCACAGGCTGGACCCAGCGATCCGCGCGGGCATCCTGGCCATGATTCGATCCATGAATGGAGATGCGTGATGCTTTCCCCGTCTACAGCGCCAACCTCTTCAGAACCCCATGTCAGCATCGCCACAGAGGGTTTCGTAGGCCGTCCGCCTGTCCTAGGGTTGCCTGACGCAAGCAACGCTCAGATCAAGGTGAGTGATGCCGCTTTCGCAAGCGCGGACCACGACTCCACGAACTCTCCAGCTAAACACCACAAAACACGGCGCAGAAGCGGGGGTGCCCAGTCCAAGGCAAATCCGCTCCGCCAACCCAGGTCGGACAAGCTCGCTCACCAGCAAGCGTTCCTCAAGGCATATTGTCGAAGTCTGAGCGTGACCCGTGCGGCGCGTGCGGTGCCGATCGATCGAGATCGCCACTACGACTGGATGCAGACGGACACGAACTACCGCGCCCGCTTCGAGTCGCTCACCCGTCAGGCAGCGGACGAGGTCGAGGCTGCCGCCTTTGAGTTGGCCACGCGGGGCCGACGGGTTCGCGTGTACCACCAAGGCCAGTTGATCGACCAATACCGCCAGCCGGACAGCGAGATGATCCGTTACCTGCTGACGCGGCTGCATCCGCGTTACAAGCCCAATGCCCAGGCTGACCCCGTCATCGAGCAGGCGAGGATGGCTGAGGAAATTGAGCGTTTGCGAGCCACACTCCCGGGCGGCAAGCGAGCGGTGACGGGTTGCGAGCAGGCGGCGGCGGAGGTTGAAACACCGACGGTTTGAACCATCCGGGTGCGGATCGCGACCGCATTACTAGCTGCTGTGCTGCTCAACACGGCGGAAACCGTGAAATGCTAATATTGCCCTGTGTAATGCAATCTTTATGCCCCTCAGGTCGAGCGCTTTCTGTCGCAACAGCTTGATTTGAAAGTTGAGGAACTGAATCTGCGTGTCCAGCCGAGCCGACCACGCCTCAATTAGAACGGTCAGAAACACCGTAAACCTGTTGGGCAGCATCGGATTTACCGCTCGCCGAAGCCGTAGGTCCAGCTTGGACAGTTGCTCGACAATGAGGACCCCCGCTGCTGTGATACAAAAGGCATGGGAATCGACTGCCTGCATCCGGGAGCCTCAACGGTGCGTATCGGTATCGCACGTCAAGTGCGACGGGAGAACCTCGCTCCGGCGCGCGTAAGAACCCAAAGACTGGTCCATCAAACGGATGATGCCCGATGCAGCTGACGCTCAGATAAAGTTCCCGTTCGGGAATATTATGCCGCCGGCAGGGAGAGGACACCGATAATGTTACCGTTCGGTAAAATCCGCTTGATCCGACTCCAGGGTTCGCGTAGTATTACCGATCGGTAAACTATGGAAGCCAAAACTCCAGAACAACTCGGCGCCGCCATTCGCGCCCGCCGCAAGGCCATGAAGATCACCCAGAAGGAACTGGCTATGACCTGCGGCACCGGCCTGCGGTTCATCGTCGATCTGGAGAAGGGTAAGCCCACGTGCCAATTAGGCAAGACGCTGCATGTGCTGCGGTCGCTGGGGCTGAGAGTGTCGCTCGACCTGCCCGCGACGCGAGGTGACAGGCCATGAAGCGGCTCACGGTCTACCTCAACAGCAACGCGGTGGGGACTCTGGACCAGGACGATAGCGGGCTGCTCTGGTTTCAATACGACGCCGCGTGGCTGAGCAGGCCCGACGCCATGCCGTTGTCGCGATCCCTCCCGCTGCAGACCGCGCCGTTCAAGGGCAAGCAGGCGCGCCCGTTCTTCGCCGGCATTCTCCCCGACGAAGGGCCGCGGCAGCAGATCGCCGCCATTCTCGGCATCAGCGAGCGCAATGACTTTGCCATGCTCGAACGCATCGGTGGCGAGTGTGCCGGTGCGGTCAGCCTGCTGCCGGAGGACGGCCCGCGTCCGCGGCCGGGCGAGAAGCGAACCCGCAAGCTCAGCGAGAAGGAGTTGGAACGGATCATTGCGGAGCTTCCCCGGAGGCCCTTGCTGGCCGGTGAGAGCGGCGTCCGGCTCTCGCTGGCGGGAGCGCAGTCCAAGTTGCCGGTGGTCCTCCACGATTCCGCCATTGGCCTGCCGTTGGGTAATACGCCCAGCACCCACATCATCAAACCCGAGCCGGAGCGGTTTCCCGGCCTTGTGGCCAACGAGATGCTCTGCATGACGCTGGCCCGGCGGCTGGGGCTGAATGTGCCGGCGGTGGCCCATCGTGCAGTGGGCGGCAAGCCTTGCATCGTTGTCGAGCGATATGATCGCGCGGTCGCCCCCGACGGCACCGTCTTGCGGATTCACCAGGAAGACTTCTGCCAGGCGCTGGGGTTCCCCCCGGAGAAGAAGTACCAGCAGGAAGGCGGGCCATTGGTCCGCGATTGCATCGGCTTGCTGCGCGATTGGTCCACCGTTCCCGCGGTCGATATTCGCGACTTCCTGGATGGCCTGATCTTCAACATGGTGATCGGCAACGCCGACGCCCACGCCAAGAACTACTCCATCCTCTACCGTCAGGGCCAGCGGCGACTGGCGCCGTTGTACGACTTGGTTTGCACGTTGGCGTGGCCTGAACTCTCCAAGGTACCGGCCATGAAGATCGGCCGAAGCGACTCTCTCAAAGCGATCCGGGTGGCTCACTGGCAGAAGATGGCTGCGGAGATTGGCGTGGGCTGGCCGATGCTGCGCGAACGGATCGCCGACCTGTCGCAGCGGACTCTCACCGCCCTCCAGGACGCCGGCTTACGGAGCGACTCGAACGATCCTGTGGCCGCAGACCGCGTCGCCGGAATTATTGAGAAACGGGCGGCCGCCTCGCTGCGAGGGGCCAGTTGATCGGGGTCTCATTGGTGTAGGAGCATTGAACATGGCTCTTGGCCGAACCATTCGCCTGTACTTGATCGACGGCACAACTTAGGACATTTGGACTTCCCCACGAATGGTGGGCGCGCCGCGGGACAGCATAATGACTGTCCCAGGAGCACACCATGGCCAGACGGAAGTTCACCCGTGAGTTCAAGGAATCGGCGGTCCGACTCGTCCAGCAGCAGGGCTACAGCGTCACCCAGGCGGCTCAAAGTCTGGGCGTAGACCCGGCGAGCCTCCGCAGTTGGCTGGCCAAGTTCGGCCCCGACGCAGAAAGCGCCTCCAAGGGCGGTGAGGGGGCGTTGCGGTCAGAGAACCAGCGTCTGCGCAAGGAGAACGCCCGGCTGCTGATGGAGCGAGAGATTTTAAAAAAAGCGGCGGCGTTCTTCGCCAAGGAGCAGCCATGAAGTTCGCCTTCATCCGTGAGCATCGCACCTGCTGGCCCATCGGGGTGATGTGCCGGGTGCTGGGGGTCAGCCGCAGCGGGTTCTTCGCCTGGGCCAAGCGTCCGCTCAGCACTCTGGCGCAGCGACGCGAGCAGCTCGCCGCTCAGGTGCGGCTCGTGCACGAGAGTCACCGCAAGGTCTACGGCAGTCCGCGTGTGCATCGGGTGCTGCGGGCCCAGGGTCTGAAGGTCTGCTTGAACACCGTGGCCAAGGTGATGCGTGGTGCAGGGATTGCCGCGAAAAAGAAGCGGAAGTTCGTGCCCCGCACCACCGACAGCTCGATGACGCAACACCCGGCGCCCAACCTGCTGCAACGCGACTTCACTCCCGCCCCCGCAAGGGCTCAGCCCTGCTGGGTGAGCGACATCACCTACATCCCCACTGCGGAGGGCTGGCTCTACCTCGCAGCGGTTCTGGACCTGGGCTGCCGCAAGATCGTGGGCTGGGCCATGGACGCGACGATGAAGACCTCGCTCACGCTCGAGGCGATGCGGATGGCTTTGACGCGCTCTTCATCTCTTCCGGGGGTCAAGGCATCTTCACCGCTGCTGCATCACTCCGACCGAGGCGTGCAATACGCCTGCGACGATTACCAGCAACTACTCGAGCAGCACGGCGTACAAGTGAGCATAAGCAACAAGGGCGACCCCCGGAACTGTTACGACAACGCCCCCATGGAGAGCTTCTGGGCCACGCTCAAGACCGAGCTGGTGCATCAGCAGCACTACGACACACACGAGCAAGCTAGGGGTTCGATCTTCGAGTACATCGAGGTGTTTTATAATCGCATTCGACTGCACAGCACGTTAGGCTACGTCAGCCCCGAAGCGTTCGAGGCCAGCCTGACTTAACCCTCAGGGCGCGCCCACCATTCGTGGGGAAGTCCAGGGTAACACATCCTTACATTAACAGGATGACGCAGAATCTGACGCGCGTGAGGTTGCAGACGACTAACGATTGACTATTGATAACTAGCCAATATTACTGTAGTTGCGTAAGCTGACCACGTGAGTTGTCCCGACTGTTGGGGTCTTTAGCGGAGCGAGGAACCGTTTTGTTATTGATTATGAGAATATTTATGTTATCATTCACTCGTGAGCCGAAAAGTCCTTCCAGTTCGGGACGCGCACGCGACGGCGATAACGCCCGCCGGGGCGGTGACGGCGGTGCTCCTTCCCGGCAAGTCTCAGATCGAGTCGTACCTTCAGGGCCTGGCCCCGGGGTCACGCAGAACCCTCGAACTGTCGCTCCTGACCCTGGCGCGCAGCCTCGAGCAGCAAAAACTCCTCGCCCCGGGCTGGGACTGGGCGGACCTCACCGGAGAGCGGGTGCGCCAACTGCGGCAGGGACTGGCGGAACACTACGCCCCCGCCACGGTCAACAAGATGCTCGCGGCCCTGCGCGGGCTGATGCGGACCTATCGGCGGCAGGGGCTGATCGACGAGCTGCGTTACCAGGGCATCGCCCAGGTCGGGCCGATGTCCGACCGACGACGCACGCCCAGTCGCACCCTCACCGAGCGGGAGATCACCGCCCTCTTGCGGGGCTGCGACAGGGACATCACCGCGGCGGGGCGGCGCGACGCGGCTCTGCTCACGCTGCTGCTCACCGGCGGGCTGCGCAGCGAGGAGGTTGTGGAACTGGAGGCGGCGGACGTGGACCTCCGGGCCCGGCGATTCCACGTGCGCTCGAGCGTGAAGGAACACGACCGCTGGCTGAAGCTCGACGCGGCGGGGAGCGCAAGGCTCAAAGCCTGGCTGGCGATCCGCGGCGACTGGCGCGGGGCCTTGCTCAACCCCGTCGACAAGGGCGGCACGATCCGACCGCGAAGGCTCACCAGCACGGCGCTGCTGGGCATCCTCGCCCGTCGCGCCCAGTCCGTAGGCCTGACCGCCCTGACCACGCGCGACCTGCGCCGCACCTGCATCGTGCGGCTGATCGCGGCGGGCCTGGACCTCGAACAAGTGCGGCAGCGGGTGGGCCACCTGAGCTGGCTGACCCGCGGGGCCTACCGCGAATTGGCGAGCGAACTCAAACGCCCGAAACACGGGCAGAAACGGAGCCAGCCATGAATGCGAATCCCGCGATGACCGTGGCCAACGAGACGATCCTTGCCCGGGCGATCCGCGCCGCGGAGCGTCGGCTGGTGTTCGTCGCACCGGCGCTGGGCATGAAAGTCGCCTCGGCGCTGGCGGAACGCTGGCACGCCCTGGGGCCGGAGAAAGTCAACGTCGTGGTGGACCTTGATCCCGAGGTGTACCGCCTGGGGTACGGGCAGCTCGAAGCGGTGGCGGCGCTGGAGAAGGCGGCGCAGGAGGTGGGCGGGATGCTCACCAAGCAACCCGGGGTGCGGATCGGCGTGCTCATCGCGGACGACGAGACCTGGGTGTTCGCTCCCACGCCGGCGCTGATCGAAGCGGGGCCTCGCAAGACGGACGCGCCCAACGCGGTGAGGCTGGGCCTGCCGCCGGCGGACCTGGAGCGAGACCTGGGCGTGGGGCCCGACGGTGAGCAGTCGCGGAGCGTGGGGCTGGACAAGGCCGACCGCGCCTCGCTGGAGAAGGTGGAGAAGGATCTGAAGGACAATCCGCCGCAGAAGTTCGACGTGGCCCGGCAGATGCGGGTGTTCAACACCTACTTCGAGTTCGTGGACTTCCGCATCAACCAGACGCAGCTCAACCGCAAGGTGGTGCAGTTGCCGGTGGAGTTCTTCGGCATCACGAACGCCGCCAATCGCCAGCGGCTGCAGACGGGCTTCCGCCTGATCGACGCCGGCGACGAGCTGTCGGGCCAGGAGCTGATGAAGGAGCGGAGCCGGATCGCCTTGAAGTATCTGCGTCACATCCCGGGCTTCGGCGCGGTGATCAAACGCTCGGACAAGCCCGCGTTCCTGGAAGAGGTCAAGCAGCTGCGTGAGAAGGTCGTGACCTTCCAGGCCAAGGCGCGCAACGAGCTGGTGGAGGTGCTGCGGACCCGACGCGACACGCTGGTGCTGAGCCTGCTGCCGATCGTGTTGAAACACCCGCCCGAGGGCTGGGACTTCGCGGAGCTGCTCGAGGAGGGCCAGCCCACGGAGGTGAGGAAGTTCCTGGAGCGTGAACTGGACGAGGCCTTCGGCGACGTGAGCCGGATCGTCGATTCGATGCGCGTGATCGTGAACTTCAAGGGCGTGACCTACGAATCGCTGCAGGACCGCGCCTTCATGGCCAAGGCGCGGCACGCCTTCCCCGAACTGCCCGCGCTGCACGAGGAGGGATTGGCGGTCGAGGCCTTCAAACCGGCGCCGACAAAATCTCAATTCTTCGGAGAAGCTGCATGACCCTCACCACTCCCCACGATCAAACCATCGCATCGCAGCCGCTGCTCCAACCCATGTTCGACGGCCCGCTGGACGTGGTGGCCGACGTGCACGGCGAGATCGACGCCCTGCGGAGTCTGCTGGGCCACCTCGGCTACGACCAGCGCGGCAGGCACGCGCAAGGCCGGCGACTGGTCTTCCTGGGCGACCTGGTGGACCGTGGCCCCGACAGCGTGGCGGTGGTCCAGACGGTGCAACAGCTTATCGACGCGGGCAAGGCGCAGTGCGTCATGGGCAACCACGAGCTGAACATCCTGCTCGACAAGCCCAAGCCCGACAACGGCTGGTTCTTCGGGCATGACACGACCAGTCGCGACATGAAAACCGCCAGCGACAGCCAGAAGAGCGCGGTGCTCCGCTTCATCCGTCGCCTGCCTTTGGCGCTGCACCGCGAGGACCTGCGCGCCGTCCACGCCTGCTGGCACGACGACTCGATCACGCACGCCCAGCAGACCCACGACGCCCGCGACCTGCACGACCGCCACGCCCGCGACATCGAGGCTCGCCTTGAGCAGCAGCGCGTGAACGACCCGGTCGAACGCAGCTTGATCAAGCAGAACCACAACCCGGTGAAGGTGCTGACCTCCGGCCCGGAGCATCGCGTGAAGCAGCCCTTCGAGGCCGGCGGCAAGCTGCGACACGAGGGCCGACTGCCCTGGTGGGAGGAGTACGACCACCGCGCCTTCTGCGTGTTCGGCCACTACTGGCGAAGACCGGTCGACGGCAAGCTCACCGGCGAGAAACTCTTCCAAGGCTACGAGGATCACCACCTGCTCGGCCCCGGACGTTCGATGTGCATCGACTACTCCGTGGGCAGCCGCGCTCACCAGCGCCGCCGCGGCGACCAGCAGTTCACCGGCAACCTCGCGGCCCTGCGCTGGCCGGAGAGGACCTTGGTCTATGAGGATGGGAAACAGCAACCAGTATCGCAGGCAAGGCAATCATCATGACCCTCACTGATTCGGAATGCAGTGAAAGCAGTTTGATCCAATCTGCACGCACCTATGTGCTAGCTCACAGGCATCGTATGCGGGAGATCGCTCAACACTTGGAGGAGCACGTGCTGCAGTGGGCAAAAGACGAGTATGAGAATCAAGTCGCGGCTGCACGTATCGCGAGGCGAGAATGTGCGAAAAGACTTCAGGATTGGAGGAGTTCAAACCCCGTGCAAAGCGAAGATCGCCGCTTCGCAAGACAATTTATTGAGATCGACGGTACCCGGTGTACATACCGGCCTAATTGGTTAAAGGACAAGTCGCCACGAGTTCCTCCGCGTCATTTCACCACAATGGAGTTGTTTCAAAGGCTCCAAAAAGCACTCTTGGAGGGTAATCGGGTCCATCTGGGCGTAAGTGAAGAAGAACTCAGCATCGGTCGAGTGCTGGTGTTCTGGTTGCTAACAGACCCTAACAGGGCAGCCATCTGTGACGATGGCTTGTGCATCACGATGTATCAACGACTGAAGTTCGAACATGAGGTTCAGTCGGTCGAATTGCGCTCTGCGAATAAGGGCCGTGATTATCGAACAATCTGGGGGTGGTCGGAGTGGGTTAAACGTATAGAACAAGATCTGTTGTGTTTGAAGAAAAATGAAAGTCAGCCCGTCCTCACGGAGCACGGTGGAGCGTACGAAAATATCCTACAACCACCCGCCTTGAGGCGTAACGATCAGTTGGTCATCAATGCGCTCGCCTCCGTCAACAGTTCTCATTTGGCATCGGTGGAAGAGATTCACGAAGCGATGGACGCTTCCAAACGGCTAGGGGTGAAAACAATTGGAACGGTACTACGGCGGTTGATAAAGCTTGATATGGTGGAACGCCCGCAAGGTGAACGGAATGGCGCGAGACTTACCCTCAAGGGGCGAAGACTGGCGAGCGGGCGCACTTCATAACTACCTCTTGTTTACTCCTTAAGTACCGCTTGATTACCGAATCATGCTCGATCATACGGGCATGGCTATAAAACCAATACCGGACGAAGCTCTGCCCCTTTCGAAGGCAACCCACTGCCTGCGCGTGCCCCCGAGCTGGCTGCGCGGCGAAATTGAGTCTAAACGCTTGCCCGGCCTTAAAGCTGGCCGTGTCACGCTAGTTCATGTGCCCACGGTGGCTGCACTGCTGACTGATCGCGCCAAACGCGGGGAGGCGGTGGCCCGTGACTAGCGACCCCCGATACCAAGAGCCGATCCTGTCGGCCAAGACCAAACCCGCGACGCCCTGTCTGGCGTTGCGCCCCCGCGATGCGGCGAAGGCGATGGGCGTGAGTGAACGCACGTTGTGGGATTGGACCCGACGCGGTGACGTGCCCCACCTTCGCAGAAACAAGACGATCTTGTATCCGGTGGATGCTCTGCGTCAGTGGTTGGATGAACAAGCCAAGGCCACGGCGACGCCGGCGGCGGGAGGGGGTGATCATGACCCCCGTTGAACTAATTCTGTCGAAACTGCCCGATGCCAAGCGTAACGGCAAGGGTTGGACGGCGCGATGCCCGGCGCATGAGGACCATCATCCGAGTTTGAGCCTGAGCCAAGGCGATGAGGGTAGGGCACTGGTGCATTGCCACGCCGGTTGCACTCCCCAAGACATCATGGTGGCCATAGGGCTGACGCTGGCGGACCTGATGTCGCCGCGTGCCGGGCCAAGCCCCATAAAAAAAGCCCCGGCTGGCGGGCCGAGGCAGCAAACACGGACTGATCAAGTATATCCCACTCAGCACGACGCCGTAGCCGCACTTGAGCGACGATTTGGCCAACGCTCCGCGCTGTGGACCTATGAGAATGCCTGCGGTGAATCGGTGGGTTTAGTCGTGCGGTGGGACACAGCCGAGGGCAAAGACATCCGTCCGGTCCACAAGACGCCTGCGGGCTGGATCATCGGCGGAATGCCCGAACCACGCCCCCTGTATCACCTGCCGTACTTACTCGCCCGATCCAGAGAACAGGTTGTGGTATGCGAGGGCGAAAAGGCCGCCGATGCAGCCGCCACGCTGGGGCTGCTGGCGACGACTTCCCCCCACGGCAGCCAAAGTGCCGGCAAGGCCGATTGGTCGCCCCTGGCCGGTCGAGATGTGCTCATTATTCCCGACCATGATCAAGCCGGCATCAAGTACGCCGCGGACGTGGCAAAGCTCCTGTCAATGCTGACGCCCCCAGCCACGGTGCGCGTGGTGAGGCTGAACGACGCCTGGCCCGACCTGCCCGACGGCGGAGACCTTGCGGACGTGCTCCAGCGTGAAGACACAGACATGATTCAGGCGAAGCTGGCGGGGCTGGTGGAGAAGGCTACGCACACGCTGGCCGGTCCGGTCCTGGTGTGCCTGGCCGACGTGGAGCCACGCGAAATCAATTGGCTGTGGCCCGGACGCCTGCCGATGGGCCGGATTTCGCTGCTGGTGGGCCGGCCCGGCGAGGGCAAGTCCTTCTTGACCTGCGATATGGCGTCGCGGATTTCGACCGGGACACCTTGGCCGGATGGGAGCGAGTGCCCCGCCGGGTCGGTGATTCTGATTTCGGCGGAAGATGACCCCGGCGACACCATCCGTCCCAGGCTGGACGCCCATCACGCCAATGTGCGGAAAGTGCATTTACTCTCAGCGGTGCGGCGGACGGGCGAAGACGGCCAGCCCTACGAAGTGCTGTTCACCCTAGAGGACGTGACGGCGTTGGAAACGGCATTGAAGGCGCTGCCGGATTGCCGACTGATCGTGGTGGACCCCATCGGGAGTTTTCTTGGCGGAGATACCGACACCCACCGTGATAACGAAGTGCGTGGCCTGCTCGCCCCGGTGGCGCGGTTGGCGGAAAAGTACGGGCCAGCGGTGTTGGTCGTGGCTCATCGACGCAAGAGCGCCGGTAGCATCGCCGATGACTTGGCGTTGGGAAGCCGAGCATTCACGGGCATCGCGCGGGCGGTGTGGCATCTATCCCGCGATACCGAAAACAAAAATCGGCGGCGGCTGCTGCCGGGTAAAAACAACCTGGCTCCCGAAGGTAACGGGCTGGCCTTTGCGATTGGCGGCGAACCCGCGGCAGTCAACTGGGAGCACGACCCGGTGACGATGAGCGCCGATGACGCCTTGGCGGTGGAGAATGGCGTCGGCGAGAATGACCACAAGCCCGGCCCCGAACCCGAAGCGCTGAACCAAGCGGCCGGTTGGCTGGCCGGTGAGCTGGCGGACCTGCAAGAGCATCCGGTGAAGGATTTGAAAGAAGCCGCCAAGGGCGCGGGGCTCGCTTGGCGGACGGTACAAAAGGCATCGCAACGCCTGGGGGTGCAGGTGCATCGCGCGAGTTTTGGCGGCGGTTGCGTATGGCGGCTGGCCAAGCCCGCAGCATCCACGCCGACCATACGCGCCAACCCCGCATAGAATGGCAAATCCGGCGCGATAGGCGCGAATGGAGATTCGTGGGCATATAGCAGCGAATCGACCGGGCACGATGGTCAATCGCGCCCAGTTGACTCACTTGGCACGAATGGGCAGTGGTGCAGGGCTTAATACTTGCATTTTGTTGAAGTAATCGATACGATCGTGGAAATGGGCAACGTGCTTGATGAAATACGCAAGGCGATCGAGGCGAGCGACAAGAGCCGCTATCGGTTGTGGAAACAAACGAACATCAAGCAATCGCATCTGTCCAGACTGATGAGCGGTAATGCGGGCTTGAGCGTGGAGAATCTAGAACGGTTGGCAAGAGCACTTGGACTGGAAATCATCATCCGCCCCGTGAAGCGAACCCCTCGCAAGGCAAAGGAACGGTGAATCATGGCCAGCGTCATTGGCGATCCGAACGGCAGGAAACGTATTCAATTCGTGGCCGGCGACGGCAGCCGCAAGACGCTTCGGCTGGGCAAGGCCAGCCAACGCGATGCGGAGCAAGTCTGTCGGCACGTCGAAGCTCTGCTGGTGGCGACGATCCACGGACAGCCCGTGAATCGAGAAACAGCGGTGTGGGAGAGAGGCATCGGACACACGCTGCACGAACGGCTGTCGCGGGTGGGGCTGGTCCAAGCGCGGGCTGCTCTTGAGGGAACGAAGCTCGGACCCTTCATCGACGCCTACATTGCTGGTCGCGTGGACGCCAAGCCGCGAACGATTATCAACCTCAAGCAGGCGAGAAAGTTCCTAGTCGAGCATTTCGGCGAAGGCAAAGCCCTGGCCGCCATCACCGCTGGAGACGCCGACGCCTTCCGCCTGGCTCTACTGGGCAAGGGGTTGGCGGACAACACCGTCCGACGAATCTGCGGACGCGCCAGGCAATACTTCCGAGCTGCGATCCGCCGGGAGCTTGTCCACCGCAACCCGTTTGACGGCATCAAGTGCGCCGTGGGGGCGAACCCCGACCGCCAGTACTTCGTAAGCCGGGTAGTTTCGGAAAAGGTCTTGGCCGCCTGCCCCGATGCCCAGTGGCGATTGATCTTCGCCTTGAGTCGCTACGCCGGGATGCGCTGCCCGTCCGAGCACCTAGCCCTGCGCTGGGGCGACGTGGACTGGGCGAACAGCCGGATGACCGTGCGCAGCCCCAAGACCGAGCATTACGAAGGCAAGGCATCGCGGCTTGTGCCGATCTTCCCGGAGCTTTACCCGCACCTGCGCGAAGCCTTTGAGGCGGCCGAGCCGGGAACCGAATACGTCGTTACCTGCTGCCGGGACGGGAGCGTGAACCTGCGCACGCAGCTTGAACGGATCATCCGGCGGGCCGGCTTGCAGCCCTGGCCCAAGCTGTTCCACAACCTGCGAGCGACACGGGAAACCGAACTGGCCGAAACCAACCCCCTGTATGTCGTCTGTGCGTGGATCGGCAATTCAACCGCGATTGCCGCCAAGCACTACCTGCAGGTGACGGATGAGCATTTCGACCGGGCGATTGCCGGCAACGGAACGGGGCCGGGAGAAGTGGCGCAAAAAGCGGCGCAAAATCCGGCGCAGCAATCGCACGCGGACGGCCGCAAGGCATCGCACGATGAAGGCCGGGAAACGAAAAACCCCGCGATTTGCGGGGCTTTTCATGGTGTTGCGTCAGGATGCGATGAGCCTGACAAAACCCTAATACCCCCAAGGGGAGTCGAACCCCTGTTTCCAGGATGAGAACCTGGCGTCCTGGGCCACTAGACGATGGGGGCGTCGTAGCCGCGACACGGAAAGTGCCAGGTAGTCCGTGCCGAGCTATGTAGCGTAGCGGACAAGCCGCGCCATCGTCAAACGCGTCAGACACTTTGGCGCTGGCGGACCGCCTCGAATAGCATCACGGCGGCAGCGGTGGCGGCGTTGAGCGAATCGACGCCCCGGGTCGCAGCTCCGGGCATGGGGATCGTCGCTTCGATGCCGCCGATGTCGCGCATCGAGTTGCGCCAATCGGAGGGCAGCCCGGTGTCCTCGGCGCCGATGACCAGCGCGGTGGGGCCACGCAAGTCCGCTTGGTGCAAATCCAGCTTCGCCCCCGGAACGGCGCAGACCGGGCGGATGTTCCGCTGGCGCAGCAACGTCGCGACCTCGCTCAGACTTCCGGGGCAGATGGGCAGAGAAAAGACGGCGCCGGTGCTGGTCCGAATCGCATGCGGGTTGTACGGGTCGACCACGCCATCGCCCACGAGCATCGCCTCCACGCCCGCGGCGGCGGCGGTGCGCGCCATCGCGCCGAGGTTGCCCGGCTTGGTCGTGCCCACCGCGACGAGGAGCAGGGCGGGGTTCGGGGAGTGGGGATCGGGGAGCGGGGTGGAAGACACTACGGGGCGTTGCTCAAAGATCGCCACGAGGCCCTCGGGGTTCTCGCGCACGGTGAGTTTGCGAAGCAGTGGGGCGGTGAGTTCCACGTGCGCGTGCGGTGGCGCTTCGCGCAACAGATCGGGACACACAAACAATTCTTGAAGCTTTAGACCGGCGGCGAGCGCTCGATCCAGGTCGCGGCGACTTTCCACGAGGAACAGGCCCGTGGCGCGGCGGTGCTTCTGCTCGCGCAGCAGCAGCGCCGCCTTGAAGCGGGGGTTGTCGCTGCTGGTGATTCGGAGCGATCGGGGCACGGTGGTGGCCACTTTCATCGGTGAGCGTGTTGGTTCAGATGCTCCAGGCAGTAGCACGGCGCACCGGCACACTTATCGCAGTAGCGAAACTCCAAACCGGGATCGCTCACGTCGGTGCGACCGCAGACGACGCAGCGGTGAAAGTGAGCGCCCGCTTCGCGCGCCCGTTCGGCATGTCTGGCCATGCGCCGCTGTGCCCCGCGCAAACGCTGGAAGAGCTCGCGTCCGAAGGAAATCAGGAAAGTCAGCACGATCGCGAGCGCCAGCAACGCTCCGCCGCCGCCGCTCAAGACCGCGATGCCCAGAAAGATCCAGGTGATCAGCGCCAACCAGCGCACCTGCACGGGCAGCACGAAGAAGAGCAGGAACTCGAAGCGCGGGAAGAGATACGCGAAGGCCAGGAACACGGTGGTGAAGGTGAAGTAGCTGTCGCCAAGCTGTCCCGGCAAGGCGAACACCGCGGCGACCGTGAGCAGATAGCCCGTGGCCAGGTAGCGCGTGTATCGGGCCGGACCCCACTCGTTCTCCAGCGCGTGCCCGATGAACCAGAACGCCAGCAGGTAGAGGATGAAGAAGAAGACGTTGATGCCCAGCATCCAGGACTGCAGGTCCAGCAGCGGCGGGAGGAACACGAACGAGGCCAACCGCCAGACTTCGCCCGCCAGCACCTGCTCGCGGGTGAGGATCATGCGGAGGATCAGGTCCTGCTGCGCGAAGTTGAGCAGGAACGCCAACCCCTGCCCGACCACGAGCACCATCGTCAGCCGCGCCACCGCGAAGTGCCGCAGGACCTTGTCCAACCGGTTGCCCATGCGTGCCTAGTCTAGCCGCGTGATCCGGGGATGAGGACCTCCCCGGCACGCCCCGCCAGTGTGGTGTCACAGTGTGACGAGGGTTTGGCCGTGCGTGGCGGTCTCGCCGCGGGCGAGTTCGAGGAAGCGGTCCATAGCGATCGCCCCGAGGTCGCCGCGGGTGCGGCAACGCACGCTGACGGTTCCCGCGGATTCGTCCTTGCCGCCGACCACGAGCATGTAGGGGATTTTTTCTTCCTGCGCGGTTTTCACCTTGGCGTTGACGCGTTCGTTGGATTCGTCGAGGGTGACGCGGAAGCCGGCCTGTGT
Organism: uncultured Phycisphaera sp.; assembly: GCA_964496285.1. Lineage (GTDB taxonomy): Bacteria > Planctomycetota > Phycisphaerae > Phycisphaerales > Phycisphaeraceae > CAZBXW01. Next base: position 53,109 of record CAZBXW010000013.1, on the reverse strand, counting down.
GAGCGACTGCGTGACCTTGCGGGCGTAGTCGGAGAACCTGTCGGAGATGGGCAGGACGCGGAGCTGCTCGGGCGCGAGCCAGAGCGGGAAAGCGCCCGCGAAGTGCTCGATGAGCACGCCGATGAATCGCTCCATCGACCCGAAAGGGGCGCGGTGGATCATGACCGGTCGGTGCGGCTTGTTGTCAGCCCCGATGTATTCAAGACCGAAGCGCTCGGGCAGCACATAGTCCACCTGCACGGTGCCCAGCTGCCACTCGCGGCCGATGGCGTCCTTGACCACGAAGTCGATCTTCGGGCCGTAGAACGCCGCCTCGCCCGGCTCGGCGGAGAAGGGGACACCCAGAGCCTGAGCGGCTAAGCGGCAAGCCGCTTCTGCTGCGTCCCACTTGGCGGGGTCGCCCACGAACTTGGAACTGTCCGGGTCACGCAGGCCCACGCGCACTCGGTAGTCCTTCATGCCCAGCGTGGCGAAGACGATCTTGACCAACTCGAGGCAGCCGGCGACCTCCGCGTCGAGCTGATCGGGCGTGACGAAGAGATGGGCGTCGTCCTGCGTGAAACCCCGCACGCGGGTCATGCCGCCGATCTCGCCGGACTGCTCCCAGCGATAAACCGTGCCAAACTCCGCCAGGCGGATGGGCAGTTCACGGTAGCTGCGTTTCTCGCTGGCGAAAATCTTGATGTGGAACGGGCAGTTCATGGGCTTGAGAAGGTAGCCATCGATCTCGCCCTTCTTCATGCGATTCGCCAGCTCGGCGCAGGTGCAGCCCTCGCTCGCCAGTTGCTTGAGCTGTTCGCTCTCGATCAGAGGCGGGTACTGCTTGTCCTGGTAGTACGGGAAGTGCCCGGAGGTGCGGAAGAGGTCGAGCTTGGCGACGTGGGGCGTGAAGACCTGGTGGTAGCCCTGTCGTCGCAGGTGGCCGGTGATGAAGCGCTGCAGTTCGTCACGCACGACCGCGCCCTTGGGCTTCCAGAGGATCAGCCCCTGCCCGACCATCTCGTCGATGGCGAAGAGTCCTAAGCGTGGACCGATGACCCGGTGGTCGCGCGCCTTGGCGGCTTCGAGCTGCGCCAGGTGTTGATCGAGGTCCGCCTGCGTGAAGAAGGCGGTGCCGTAGACCCGCTGGAAACGGTCCAGCTTCACGTCGCCCTTCCAGTTGGACGAGGCGACGTTCATGACCTTGAAGGCGGCGATGGCGGAAGTGCTGGGCACGTGCGGGCCCATGCACAAATCCTCCCAATGGGCCGGTGACTCACCGGGGGCTAATGGACCCGTGACGTACCACGAGAGCGACGCTGCGCCGCCCGCCACCGCTCGCTGGGCGTTGTCGATCTTGTACTTGTTGCCCTCGCGCCGCAGCCGCTCCAGGCCCTGTTCCGGGGGCAGGTCGTAGCGCGTGAAAGGGCGGTCCTCCGCGACGATCTTCTTCATCTCCTGCTCGATGCGGGAGAAATCATTGGTGGAGATGGGCGTGTCGAGCGACAGGTCGTAGTAGAACCCGTCCTCGAGCGGCGGACCGTAGGCGAGCTGCGTGGCGGGCCAGAGCCGTTGGATCGCCTCCGCCATGACGTGAGCGCAGGAGTGCCGCAAGAGGTACAGAGCGTCGGGGTTGACCTCGCCCTTACTCTTGCCGTCCTTGTCGAGCCTGGGCCTGGTGAGGATGGCCAGCGCGCAATCGCCCGGGAGGGTGCGGTTAAGGTCCCAGAGCTGGCCGTTGACCTTGGCGCCGATGGCCGCCTTGGCCAGTCCAGCTCCGATGGTGGCCGCCACCTGTGCGGGGGTGACGGGCTGGGGGAACTCTTTGACGCTGCCGTCGGGCAGGGTGACTTTCATGGGGGAACTCCGGGGGAAGCCCTTGAGGGGGCGGGGTTTTTATATCAAAACCCGGTCTAGGGTGTGAGGGCGCAGGGGGTGGGGTTTGGGCCGCCGGGGGCGGGGCTTGACATATCAACGTCTTGTGATATATTAATGTCATGGCCCTAACAGCCGATCTCATCCCCATGGACACGCTCGGACAGGCCGCGGCCCTGCTCCGTGTGCTGGCGCACCCGCACCGCCTGCGCGTGGTCGAGCTGCTCAAGGACGATCGGCTGAGCGTGGGCGAGCTCTCCGCGGCGCTGGACCTGCCCCCGGCGGCGGTGAGTCAGCACCTGTCCCTCATGAAGGCGCACCGCATCCTCGACTCGAAACGCGACGGACGCGAGGTCTACTACCGCGTGGTCAACCGCCACGCCCTGAACGTGATCAACTGCATCCGCAAGCACGGCCCGGGCACGACGAGTTAGGCCGGTCAGGAATCCAGAGGCAAATACCCATGAATCACACCATCGTCATCGTCGGGGGCGTCGCGGCGGGAGCCTCGGCGGCGACCCGCGCCCGTCGTTGCAACGAGCACGCCCGCATCATCCTCTTCGAGAAGGACGAGCACGTCTCCTTCGCCAACTGCGGCCTGCCCTACTACATCGGGGGCGAGATCGCCGACCGGGGCAAGCTGCTCGTGGCCACGCCCGAGTTTCTCCGGCAGCGCTTCAACATCGACGTGCGCACCCGCCACGAAGCCCTGGCGATCGACCGCTCCGGGAAGTTGCTGCGCGTGCGAAACCGGCAGACCGGCGAAGAGTTCGAACAGGCTTACGACAAGCTCATCCTCGCCCCCGGCGCAGCACCGATCGTTCCCCCACTTCCGGGGATCGACGCGGGCAACGTGTTCACGCTGCGCAACCTCGCGGACACCGACCGCATCCACACGTTCCTGGCGCAGCGCCGCACGGGCAGAGCGGTCGTCGTCGGCGCCGGCTTCATCGGGCTGGAGATGGTCGAGATGCTCCACAAGCGCGGCCTGAAGATCGCGCTGGTCGAACGCAATCCACAGGTGCTGCCGCCGCTGGACCCGGAGATGGCCAAGCTGGTCGAAGCATCGCTCAAGCGCCACGAGGTGGAACTGCACCTGAACAACGGCCTGGCGGGATTCGAGCTGGAGGGCAACCTTGTTCGCCGTGTGAATCTCGCCGATGGCACGGCGCTCGAAGCGGACATCGTGATCGTGGGCGTGGGCGTGAAGCCTGCGGTGAAGCTGGCGCAGGAGGCGGGCCTGACGCTCGGGAGCACCGGCGGCATCGTGGTGGACGAGTACCTGCGCAGCAGCGACGCGGACATCTACGCGGTGGGCGACGCGGTGGAGTACCGTCACGCGGTGGCGGACATGCTCATGCGTGTGCCGCTGGCGGGGCCGGCGAATCGTGCCGGTCGCCTGGCCGGTGAGCACGCCGCCACGGGCAAGAGCGCCGCGATGCCCGCGGTGCTCGGGACGGCCATCGTGCGCGTGTTCGACACCGTGGCGGCGGTCACGGGCTGCAACCTCCGCTGTGTGGCGACGCTCAAGGGCCAGTCGCACAGCGTTCATGTGCGGCACAATCATCACGCGGGCTACTACCCCGGCGCCGAGCCGATGACGCTCAAGCTGCTCTACCACCCCACGACGCGGCGGGTGCTCGGGGCGCAGGCGGTGGGCGGCCAAGGCGTGGACAAGCGCATCGACGTCATCGCCACGGCGATCTCGCTCGGAGCGACGGTGGACCAACTCACGCAACTGGACCTGGCGTACGCCCCGATGTTCGGCAGCGCCAAGGACCCGGTTCACATGCTCGCCTTCGCGGCTCAGAACGAGTTGGAGGGCCGCGTGGAGTTCGTGCCCCCGGACGTGGACTTCGATGGTCATCAGGTGCTCGACGTGCGAACGCCCGCCGAGGTCGCCAGGTATTCACTTCCCGGAGCGGTGACGATCCCGCTGGACGAATTGCGTGATCGCGTGGGCGAACTGGACCCTTCGCGGCGTACGCTGGTGATGTGCCAATCGGGCCAGCGCGCCTACGCCGCCGCGCGCATCCTTCGGGCGCACGGGTTTAGCGATGTGGCCGACGTCTCGGGCGGCGCGTTTCTCAGGCAGTTCGTGATTTCACAGTGATTCAAGGAGCTTCCCATGAGCACGATCAAGCAGGTGTCTCCGCAGCAGTTGAGCGATTGGCTGGCGAAGGGCGAGGCGATTCTGGTGGACGTGCGTGAACCGGCGGAGCACGCCGCGGCCCGCATCGCCGGCGCATCGCTGGTCCCGCTCTCGAGCTTCGACCCCCGGAAGCTGCCGCAGGCGGCGGGAAGGAAACTGGTGATCCACTGTCAGAGTGGTGCCCGCGGGAGACAGGCGTGCGATCAGGCGCGGTGTGAGGTGTGGAATCTCGAAGGCGGTCTGCGCGCCTGGCAGGCGGCGGGGCTGCCCACCGTGCGCGACAGCAGCGTGCCCAACCCGATGCGCGTGCAGCGGCAGGTTTTTGTCGTCGTGGGCACGATGGTGCTCGCGGGCCTGGCGCTGGGCGTCACGGTGTCGCCCTGGTGGTTGCTGTTGGCACTGCTTCCGGGAGCTGGGCTGCTCAACGCGGGACTCACCGGCCTCTGCCCGATGGCGATGCTGATGGCGGTGATGCCGTGGAACAAGCCGCGCCGAACCGCGGCCGCCGCGTGAGTGGTCGCCGCTGAAGCGGCGACGCCTCGCCTTCGTTGCTCAGATGTCGAAGTACATGCAGAACTCGTAGGGGTGCGGGCGCTGGCGCATGGCGGCGACCTCGTTCTCGCGTTTGTACTTCACCCAGTAGCGGATCACCTCTTCGGGGAAGACGTTGCCCTGGAGCAGGTAGTCGTGGTCGCGCTCTAGGGCGGTGAGGGCTTCGTCGAGGATGGCGGGGGCGGCGGGGATGCCCTCGAGCTCTTCGGGCGTCAGCTCGGAGAGTTCGCGGTCCACGGGGTCGCCGGGGTGGATGCGGTTCTGGATGCCGTCGATGGCGGCCATGGTGATCGCGGCGAAGGCGAGGTACGGGTTGCACGAGGCGTCGGGGCTGCGGAACTCCAAGCGTTTGGTCTTGGGGTTGTCCTGGTACATCGGGATGCGGATCGCCGCGGAACGGTTGCGTGAGGAGTAGATGAGATTGACCGGCGCCTCGTAGCCGGGGACGAGCCGCTTGAAGGAGTTCGTCGTGGGATTGCTGAAGGCGATGATGGAGGCGGCGTGCTTGAGGATTCCGCCCACGGCGTAGAGGCCCAGGTCGGACAGTCCGCCATACTTGCGACCGGCGAAGAGCGGCTTGTCGTCCTTCCAGAGCGAGAAGTGGGTGTGCATGCCCGAGCCGTTGTCGCCCAAGAGCGGCTTGGGCATGAAGGTGGCGGTCTTGCCGTGGCGGGCAGCGACGTTCTTGACGACGTACTTGAGATACATGCAGGAGTCGGCCATGCGGACGAGGTCCTGGTAGCGCAGGTCGATCTCGCACTGGCCGCCGGTGGCCACTTCGTGATGGTGGCTCTCGACGGGGAAGCCCAGCTCGATCAGGACGCTGACCATCTCGGAGCGAAGGCCCGCGAGCGAGTCCATCGGGGGCATGGGGAAGAAGCCCTCTTTCTGACGGACCTGGTAGCCGAGGTTGGTCGGGTCGTTGCGTCCTCGGTTCCAGACGCCCTCGACGGAGTCCACACGATAGGAAGCATGGTTGATGTCCTGGTCGAAGCAAGCGTGGTCGAAGACGAAGAACTCCACCTCGGGTCCGAAGTTCGCGGTGTCGGCGATGTCGGTGGAGGCGAGAAAGGCGGCGGCCTTGCGTGCGACGGAGCGGGGATCGCGGGAGTACTCTTTCTTCGTGACGGGGTCTTTCACGTCGCAGATCATGGCGAGCGTGGGCCGCTCGAAGAATGGGTCGAGCATGGCGGTGTCGGGCACGGGCACCAGGAGCATGTCGCTCTCGTTGATGGCCTGCCAGCCGCGGACGGAGGAGCCGTCGAACCCGATGCCGTGGTGGAAGGTGTTCTCGTTCAGCTCGCTGACCGGGTAGGTGCAGTGCTGCCACAGGCCGGGGAAGTCCATGAAGCGCAGGTCGACGAACTCGATCTTGCGGTCACGGATTTTCTGGAGGACTTGTTTGTCGCTCATGGTGGTGGGTGGATGGGGGTTGGGGGACGGGGGAGGGGGGTTGGTTTTTCATGGCGGCGGCGTCCTCGCCGCGGGTGATGCGAGGCTCGAAGCACCGATGATACTCGCCCCCGGCACAATCGCTACAAGCGTCAAACGTCTGCCGTGGGGGGGGGGCCTGGCGCGACGGATGATTCGCAAGGCTTTCCTCGCGGTGAGTTTTTTGCCGATGGGACCAATACGCGGTCGTGTCGGCTGCGGGGAGAAAAGGCGATGTCGCAGCAACGAGTGCGGGTGCGGTGGCGGACCGTGGCGCTGGCGTGCGTGGCGGTGCTGCTCATGTGCGTGTGGGTCATGCTCCGCAGCGAGCCGAGGGTCTGGAAGGAACAGACCGCGGCGTTGCGTGCGCTCACGCCCGAACAGGTGCAGGTCAAAGCCGCGCAGCTCGAGACGCGGATCACCGAGCAACTGGGGCTGGCGAAGGTCCAAGAGCTGTTGGCGGAGGTGAAGGTCAAGACGCCCGAGGCGGTGTTCGCGGCGTTACGCGCCAAGGCGGCGGCGCAGCAGAGCCCGGTGCCCGACGAGTTGCCCATCCGTGAGATCCACATGTCGCTCACCGAGATCAACGCCTGGATGCAGGCGAACTTCCACGAGTGGGCCGCCTACAAGGGTTACACGGTTCCGCCGGAGCTGGGCACGCCGGTGATCGGCGTCGAGGGCGCCGAGCTGGTCATGGCGTTCGAGTTCCGCAAGGGCTCGTTCGCGCAGGTCTTCTCCGCGGGCTTCGAGCTGGACTTCACCCGGCCCCAGGGCAAGGCGGCGATTCACATGCACGACGTGCGCGCGGGGAATCTGCCCCTGCCGGACCGGGCGATCGGCAGCGCCCTGCGAAGCGGCGCGCCCGACGCCACGCCGGCGGCGAAGGTGGGCGAGTGGCTGCACAAGCTCGAGGGTTTCGAGTTCACGCCCATGATCCCGCTCGATGAACACGTCAAGGCGCGCGTGCTGGGCCAGCGTCTGGCCGCCGACGGGATCACGCTCACGGTGCGCCTCGAACCGCGCGGCACGAGCCTCGAACCGCCCGCCGCGCAAGTCATCGCCGCGGTGCAGACGGAGTAGCGTTCACGAGCGTCTGCCCCACTCCTCTTCCAAGGGCGTCAGTTCGTCGCGCAGTTTCGTGCGCTCTTCCTGCAGGCGTTTGACCTTCGCCCCGTCGCGGTAGACCTCCGGGTCCGCCAGCGATTGGTCGATCTCCGCGAGCCTCTTCTCCAGCGACACGATCTGCGCCTCGATCTTCTCGACGGAGACCTTCGCCAGCGGGGAGTTGGATTTCTTCGTGGGCTGCTGCGACGGTGGTGGCGAGGGAGACTTCTTCTGCGGGGTCGGTGCGGGCGCAGCTTCGGGCTTGAGCGTGGCGAGGTAGTCGCTGTAGTTGCCCAGGAAGTGTCGCGCCCCGCCCTTGCCGTCGAGCACGATGAGCTGGTTCACGAGGTTGTCGAGCAACATGCGGTCGTGGGTGATGACGATGAGCGTGCCGCCGCCGGAAGTCTGCTCGCCGAAGCCTTTGGGGACTTCGGTGTATCGCCGCAGCGCCCCTTCGAGGCGCTCGGCGCTGGTGATGTCCAGGTGGTTGGTGGGTTCGTCGAGCACCAGGACGTTGTGAGGCCCGGCGACGAGGCCCGCCAGGACGGTGCGACTGCGTTCGCCGCCCGAGAGCACGGAGAGCGGCTTGTCCTGGTCTTCGCCGCTGAAGAGGAAGGCGCCGGCCAGATCGCGGGCGCGTTGCTCGCCGCCGAGGTTGCTCCCGCCGGGGATGACCTGGCGGAGGTACTCCACCACGGTGAGCGAGAGGTTCAGGTGATCGTGCGTCTGGCGGTAGTAGCCCACGTCGACGGAGGCGCCGACCCGCGCCACGCCGGCGTCGGCCTGCGCTTCGCCCAGCAGGCATCGGACGAGCGTGGTCTTGCCCGCGCCGTTGGGCCCGATCACCCCCACCCGGTCGCCGCGCTTGACCACGAGGGTGAAGTGGTGGAAGAGCGTGCGGCCGGGATAGGCTTTGCTCAACTGCTCCGCGGTGACGATCAGATCGCCCGGGCGTGATGCCGGGCCGAAGCGGATGCTCACCTCGTCCAGCTCGATGGGGCGTTCGAGCGATTGCTCCTCGACGTAGCGCTCCAGGCGTTTCTCGCGTCCCTGTGCCTGGCGGGCGCGCTGGCCGGCGCGGTAGCGGTCGATGAACTGTTGCTGGTGCTTGATGTAGTCCTGCTGCTTCTCGAAGTCGCGCTGCTGTGAGAGGCGGCGCTGGGCGCGCTGCTCACGGAAGGCGGCGTAGTTGCCCGGGTACTCGACCATGCGCCCGCGTTCGAGTTCGTAGATCTTCGAGACCACGCGGTCCAGCAGCCAGCGGTCGTGACTGACCAGCACCACCGCCCCGCGGAAGCTGGCGAGGAACTCTTCGAGCCATTCACGGCCGGCGATGTCCAGGTGGTTCGTGGGCTCGTCCAGCAGCAGGACGTCCGGCTCCTGCAGCAGCAGCTTCGCCAGCGCCAAACGACCGCGCTGCCCGCCGGAGAGGTCGCCGACCTTGATGTTGAACGCGGAATCGTCCAGCCCAAGCCCGTGCAGCACCGCGTCGATGCGGTGGTCCACCTCGTAGCCGCCCGACGCCTGGACGTCGTGCTCGACCTGCTCGTACTGCTTCATCAGTTTGTCGAGCGCTTCGCCTTGGGCGGTGGCCATATCGTGGGCCAGCGCTTCGAGCTTCTTGTGCAGCGCCTCAAGCCCAGCGAAGGCGGAGCCGGCTTCCTCGCGCAGCGTTCGGTTGCGGTCGAGCGAGGGGTCCTGATGCAGATAGCCCACGGAGGCGCCGCGCGCGATGCCGACCTGCCCGCTGTCGGGCTTGACGTTGGCCAACCCGGCGATGACTTTGAGCAGCGTGCTCTTGCCGCAGCCGTTGCGACCGACCAGGCCCACGTGCTCGCCGTGGTCGAGCGTGAGATTCACGCCCTCGAGCAGCCTGCGGGTGCCCAGCGACAACGCGAGATTGGCCACGCTCAGCAGCGACATAAGCCCCTGTCTCTGGGCCTACGCCCAGGCCACGCACCGACCTCAGCCCCGGCCCGTGAACGAATGGTCCGCGATCGCGTCGTCCACCTTCCGCATCAGGTCCAGGTAGTCCATCTGCGCCATCTGGAACTCACGCAGCGTGGGGTTGGCCGCCACCGCGTCCTGCAGCGAGGCGAGTTTCCGCTTGTCGTCCACTTCGATGGGCGTGCCCTGCGACTCCTTGTCGGAGATCAGCGCCAGTTGCCGGTTGTAGTCGTTGAGCGTGCGTTGGGCGGCCTGATCGCCCTCGAGCGTCTTGACGGTCTGCTCGAACTTCGCCGTCGCCGGGTGTGAGGCCACCAGCCTGCCCAGCTCCGCCGCCGCCTGAAGAATCTGTTCCGTACTCGCCATCGTCCACCTCGTTCCTTGAGGAAACGGGGTAGCATACCACTCTCTGATCCCCGGTCCCTGACCCCTTCTAACCCCAATCCCGACGCCCCGCACCCCATGCCCTTCAACGACCCCCTCTCGCACCGCATCCTTCAGCACATCGCCGACCGGCGATACCGTCCCCGCTCCGTCGACGCCCTGGCGCAGGAACTGGGTGTGGGCCCGGACCTCTTCGAGCAGTTCAACCGCTCGGTTCAGAAACTCATCGACGACGGACAGGTCGTCCGCGGCATGGCGCAGACGATCGCCTTGCCGCCGCCCGGAAGAGAGATGACCGGACTCTTCCGCCTCAACCCGCGCGGCTTTGGTTTCATCAAGCCCGACAGCCCCAGCGAGCACGGCGACCTGTTCGTCCCGCCGGAGAACACCGCCGGCGCACTCACCGGCGACCGCGTCCGCGCCAAGGTCATCCACACCCCCGGGCGCGGCAGCGTCAGCGGTCGCTCCCCCTACGTCGGTCGCATCACGCAGATCGTCCAACGCGCCGAGAACCGCTACGTGGGCAACCTCACCAAACGCGGCTCGCACTTCTTCGTCGAGGTCGACGGCAAAGTCCTGCGCGACCCGGTGCTTATCCGTGACCCGCACGCCAAGGACGCCAAGCCCGGCGACAAAGTCGTCATCGAACTCGTGGCCTACCCCCGGAATGATGAAGCGGCTGAGGGTGTGATTACGGAAGTGCTCGGCGAACGCGGCGAACCGAACGTCGAGACCGAAGCGGTCATCCGCAGCTACGGCCTGCGCGACGCGTTCCCCCCGGAGGTTGTCGAAGAAGCCCGGCAGGCCTCTAAATCGCTCGACCCCCAGGCCGTCCCGCACGACCGCGAAGACCTCACCCAGCAGTTCATCCTCACCATCGATCCGCCCGACGCCCGCGACTTCGACGACGCGATCTCGATCCGCAGGCTCGGGGGGGAAGAGAGTGGCCACTCGGCTGCTTCCGCCGCCTGGGAACTGGGCGTCCACATCGCTCACGTCTCGCACTTCGTGCAGCCCGGCGGCGCCATGGACGCTGAAGCGCTCAAACGCGGCAACAGCGTCTACCTGCCCCGCCGTGTGCTGCCCATGCTCCCCGAGGTGCTCTCCAACGGTGTCTGCTCGCTGCAGGAAGGCGTCAATCGTTACTGCCTTTCCGTCTTCATCCGCTACGACGAGCAGGGCCACGTCCTTTCCGCGCGATTCGCCCGCACCGTCATCCGCTCCGCCAAGCGGCTGACCTACCTCGAAGCCCAGGCCCTCATCGACGACGACCTGCGCCAAGCCGTCAAGCACGCCAAGGGCGAACCGAAGTACCCCCGGAAGGTGATTGAGACGCTCAAGCTCATGGACGAGTTGTCGAAGGTCATCCGGGCGCGACGACTGCGCGACGGCATGATCGTGCTGGGCCTGCCGGAGGTGGAGTTGGTCTTCGACGATTCGGGCCGCGTCACCGATGCGGTGCCCGAGGACAACGCCTACACGCACACGCTCATCGAGATGTTCATGGTCGAGGCCAACGAAGCCGCTGCCAGGCTCTTCCACAAGCACAACGTCCCGATGATCCGTCGCATCCACCCCGACCCGCCCTCGCACGACATGGCGGACCTGCGCCGCTTCGCTCGCGTCGCGGGGTTCAACATCCCGCTCCACCCCACACGCAAGGAATTGCAGCAACTACTCGACTCCGTCCGCGGCAAACCGGCGCAGCAGGCGGTCCACCTCGCGGTGCTCCAGACGCTCAGCAAGGCCGAGTACTCCCCGCAACTGCTGGGCCACTTCGCTTTGGCCAGCGAGCACTACACCCACTTCACCAGCCCCATCCGCCGCTACGCCGACCTGCTCGTGCACCGCGGGCTCGACGCCTACCTCGACGCCCACGGCAACCGTTTCGCTGACGACTCGCGCCTGCACGACGAGGGCAAGCTCCACGAGATCGGCAGTCACATCTCCAGCACCGAACGCAAAGCCGAGGCTGCCGAGCGCGACCTTCGCTACTACTTCGTGCTCGACCTGCTCGCCTCGCACCTGGGCGACGACTACGAGGGAACCGTCACCGGCGTCACCGGGTCGGGCGTCTTCATCCAGCTCGACCGTTTCCTCGTCGACGGGTTCATCCGCATCCACGACCTGCCCGCTTCCGCGCGCGACCTTTGGCGGCTCAACCCCAACACCGGCGCTCTCGTGGCCCAGCGCAGCGGCAAGACCATCACCATCGGCGACCGCTTCACCGTCCGCATCGCCAACGTCAAGCCCGAAGCCCGCACGCTGGACCTGGTCATCGTCCACGAGATCGCCGGCGCCTCGCACCGCCCCGCCCACCCCAAACGCGAACAGGCCCAAGGCGCCAAAAAGTCTCACCAGCACGCCATGAAACTCAAGAAACAACGCCGCAACGACCGCAAACACAAACGCCGCAGGTGATCCAGAAGAGACTTCACCACAGAGATCACAGAGAGCGCAGAGAGTGACCCAATGGCCCATCATTGCTTTTGAGTGACTCCCTGTGCTCTTAGTGTTCTCTGTGGTAAGGGTTTTTGATCTGTTCCATCCGACCCATCCGAGTGACTCCGCTCTGGGATTCTGCCCAGTTTGCCAAATGGGCCGAACCGATGAATAGCCCTTGAAATCCCGCTGCGCACTGGTACGCTCAACGATGAAGGCGGAGCCTTCGGCTGATGGAATCGGACACCCCTAACCCGCGATCCGGCGTTGCAGGGTACAACACCATTTTTCCCTCCGCTGGTTCCAACGGCGGACCATGGAAGAACGGCAACGGCAACGGCGGGCGCTTTCAGGTTGAATCACAAGCTCGGCCCGCCACGCCCACGCCCCTGCCCAAGCGGCCCAAGGGTCGCCTGTTCGTGGGTCTCATCTTGCTTCTGCTCGTGAGCGTCTTGGCGTACCAGGTGTGGAACGCCTTCTTCCGATTCCGCGCCCACGGGCTGATCGAAGCCCGGGTCGTGACGCTCTCGGCGGCGGTGCAGGGCACGCTCGCCACGCTGCCGATTGCTCAGGGGCAGCGCGTGGAGAAGGGCCAGCCGGTGGCGACGCTGGACAATCTCGAACTTCGCCAGGAGCACGAGGCGCTCTCCGAGGAACTGAAGATCGCGCAGGCGGAGCTGAAAGCCGCCACCGCCCAGCAGCGCGTTGCCCTGGCGCGGCAGGGCGACGACTTTGGCGAAGCCTCGAGCGACTACTACGAACTCTGGGGCAGGCTGCAGCAGGAACGCGCCAACCTTCAGGCGGCGGAGGTGCAGTTGTCGCGCATCACCGAGGTGTTCAAGGCCCGGGCCGCCACCGAGCGCGAGGTGGAGCTGCGCCGCATCGAGCGTGACGGGCTTACGGAGAAGGTCGCCAAGATCGAGATCGCGGTGGAGGAGCAGAAGCAGCGGGTGGAGCGCGCCCGCGCCATGATCCAGGAGAACAGCGACGCCCTGGCGCCGCAACTGGCGAGGATCGACGCCCTGAACGCGGCGCTGCTGCGCAACCGTGAGCGCATGGCGCAGACGCAGGTGCTCAGCCCCGGCGCGGGAGTGGTGGGGGGGGGGGGGGGG
>CAZBXW010000013.1:30437-40121 GCA_964496285.1 uncultured Phycisphaera sp. | reverse complement strand
CCCCCCCCCCGGGCCAGCTCGTGCGGGAGGGCGACGCGGTGGCGTCGCTCGTGGAGGACGCTTCGCTCCAGGTGGTGCTCTTCGTGCCCCAGCGTTGGAGCGATCGTCTCAACGTGGGCGACGAAGTGACCCTGGAAGTCGCCCCGTTCGACGCGCGGATCAGGGCGAAGGTGCTGCGTTTGGACGATCGTTACGTTCCGGCGCCGCAGCCGATCCAGCGCTACTACGTCGCGCACGAGCATCTGCTGCCGGTCTATCTCGCGCCCTTGGGCGGCGAATTGTTGCGTGTCGGGCAGGTGGTGAGGTTGCCGGTGTTTTGAATGAAAGGGTGTAGGGTTCAGGGTGGAGGGTTCAGGTAACGGGTTCATCACTCATACCCTAACCCCATACCCGATACCTCAGACCCCTGACCAGGAATGAACGACCGTCGCACTCATCCTCGCATCGCGTTTGGGCTGCCGGTGATGGCGGTGCCGGTGCTGCCCGACGGTTCGCCGGATGGCGAGCATCGGGTCAGCGGGGTGGCGTTGGACCTGTCGCGTGGCGGGATGCAGGTGAAACTGCCGGCGAAGGCCAACGGGTTTCGTGAGGGGATGAGTTTTGCCATCGGGGTGGAGCAGCCGGGCGGCCGGGTGGCGTACGAGGGACTGATCGTTCGGCATCTGCGCGAGGGATCGAGCGGGGAACTGGCGCTGGGCGGCAGGTTCGATGGGCCGGCGCATCGGCTGCTGCGGCGCGAGACGCGCTTGCCGCGGTTGGACCGTGATTCGTTGCGCTACGAGGTGAACCTGCCCGCGGGGTGGGAGAAGCTGGGGATTGTCAAGCCGGTGCTGCTCGACCAGGTGGAGGTGTGTCCTCATTGCGGGGCGCTGCCGACCTTCCGTGGCGGCTGCAGGTCGTGCGGGTCGGGCCGGGTGGTGCGGGAGAAGCTGATGCACCATTTCGCGTGTGCGCACGTGGACGCGGTGGAGCATTTTGAAGCGACCCCGGGGTCCGGTGATTGGGTGTGCCCGAAGTGCCGGACGCGCAAGTTGGTGGTGGGGTCGGACTACGAGTATCTCGAGACGTTCCGTTGCCTGGACTGTTCGTGGAGCGACAGCGACCCGCTGCGGATCGGGCATTGTCTGGGCTGCGGGCATCGCTTCCCCGCGACGGAGTCGGCGGTCAAGACGCTGGTGGGCTTCGATGCTGATCGATTTGATCCATTGGCTTTCCTCGCTGCACCCTGAGCAGTGGCTGGCGCTGGCGGCGGCGCTGCTCATGGTGGACACGCCGCGCTACGCGCTGAGCAAGCTGGCGATGGTGGCGTGGGACTGTGGGGCGGAGGTTTGGGAACGCACGCCGCTTTCGCGGCGTCGCTTCGGGGCGGAGCGGTTCACGTTTTGTCCGTCGGTGTGCGCCATCCTGGTGTCGCACAACGAAGAGGCCACGCTGGTGTCCACGCTGCGGTCGATCGTGGGGACGTACCCGCGTCTGGAGGTGATCGTGGTGGACGACGGGTCGACCGACGGCACCGCGGCGGCGGCGGAACGATACGTGCGGGAGCATCCGAGCGTGCGTCTGCTGCGCAAGCCGCGGCGCGACGGGAAGGCGTCGAGCTACAACTTCGCGCTGCGCTACACGAAGGCACAGGTGATCGTGGTGATGGACTGCGACACCGAGGCGGGCGCCCACGCGATCTGGGAAGCGGTGCAGTCGCTGCGTGACCCGAGGGTGGGCGCGGTGTCCTGCGCGGTGCTGGTGGGCAACGCCTTTGACAATCTGCTCACCTGGTTGCAGGGGTTCGAGTACCTGCACAGCATCTTTGTGGGGCGGATGGTCAACGCGAGGCTGGGGATTCTGGGCGTGGTGTCGGGCGCGTTCGGGGCGTTTCGGCGCGCGGCGCTGGTGGGCGTGGGCGGGTGCGACATCGGCCCGGGCGACGACTCGGACATGACCCTGCGCATCCGCAAGGCGGGCTACCGCGTGGCGTTCGCGCCCTACGCGCAGTGCTTCACCAAGGCGCCGCGCACGCTCGGACACCTCTTCCGTCAGCGGCGCCGCTGGAGCCGGGGGGCGATCCGGTACAAATGTCGCAAGCACATCGACATGGCGGACCTGCGCCGACCGGGCTTCATCGCCGCCAACTTCTTCCTGCTCGCCAACGTCTGGGTCTTCAACATCCTGCTGCTTTACACCTTCTGGTTCTACTTCGTCTGGACCTGTTTCCACTTCGAGATCGACGTGCTGCGTCTTTTCGCGGTGACCTATGGTTTTTATCTGCTCTTCCACCTGGCGCAGGCGGGGTCGATCCTTTTCTATTCGACGAACCGATGGCGTGACGCGGCGATCTGCCTGGCGATCCCGTTCACGCCGTTCTACCAGTGGTTCATGAAGCTAATCCGGCTGCTGGCGGTGACGGAGGAGATGCTGCTGCGCGTGAGCTACGAGGACCCGTTCTATCCGCCGCACGTGCGTGAGGCGACGTGGAAATGGTAGCCCACGGAAGTCACCGCCGGATGCGTAGACGGCGCGGGCGTCGCGGGTTTTACAGTGGTCAAGGCGTGGGCAGCCGTCCGTCGATGCGGTCGTTGAGCGGCGTCAAGCGCAGGGCGTTGGGATCGGGGCGATGGTCCGGGTCGGGATCGGGCAGGAACGCGGGCGTGGGCGTGAGTTCGTAGACGGTGTTGTGGGTGACGATCTCGATGAATTGGCCGTCGCGGAGCGGCGTGATGTTGCGTAGCGCGTCGCGTTTGCTGATGGGAATGAGATAACTGGGTCGTGTCATGCGTGCGCGATAGCCCCCGCCGATGCGGTAATAGACGTTCTGGTGGTGCGGCGGCATCCAGGGGGCGATGAGCGTGGGCTGGTCCGCCAGTGGGGTGGGGCGAGCGAGGGGGACCTGCCACATGGCGTAACCGTGCTCGCCGAGCTCCGCCAGTCCCCACTCGATCTGTCGCAGGCTGTTGGAGAGCGGGTCGAGATCGCCCACCGCCTGATCGACGACGCGTACGCCTTCGGGAGGCAGGGCGTAAGCGGCGCTGCTGGCCAGGAGTGCGAAGATGCACGTCCAATTCGTGTTCAAACTCGATCTACTCCAGCACGTCTAACGCGTCGTCCGTGGCTGCGGGTTCCTTGCCCGACGGAGCTTGCGGTTGCACGGCGGGGGCGGCGGGCCTATCGGGGTCTGCTGGGGGTTCTGGGGTTTCCAAAGGTTCGGGAGCGACCGACGGGTCGTTGGGTTGGGCCTGGGGAACCTCAGGGGCTCTGACCTCGAACTTCTTGACCCCGGTTTCATCGGCCAACGCCGCCAGTTCGTTAACCTTGGCGGTGGGGGTGTCGGCGGCAGCCTCGACGACCACGGCGCGGTCGGGCGATTCCTTGACCAGCGCGATGAACAACTCGCGGATGGTGGCGGCGTCCACCGTGCGTGCGCCGACGGTCACGACGCCGGCGGCGTCCATCTTGAGAACCACCGGTCCCGGCGCGTCCGGGGCAGCGTCGGCCTGCTCGACCACAGCGGAGCGCGAGGCGATGTTGCTCGCGAGTGTGGCTTCGCCCGGGCGGGCGCGGTCGTCCGGCAGCTCCGGGGCCGGTCGCTTGATGAGCCTGAGGATGACAGGGCGGCCTTCGAGCTGCTTCTCGCCGCGCAACAGGATCTCATCGTCCTCGATCTGCGTGAGAATCCACTTGAGATTGGTCGCGGGCAGGGCGCTCATCTGGAAGGGGACCTGATCGCTCTTGCGCCGCAGCGTCACGCGCAGCTTGTGCTCGACCGGCACGTCGTAGCGCCAGAGCAATTCCTTGGCGACCTGATCGTGAAGCTCCACGGACAGAGGCTGAAACACGGTGCTCTTGAAGACGTGCTCGTCGATGCTGGCGCGGCAGGCGCCCAGCAGCGGCACAAGGAGCGTCAGAGCGATCAGGGGCGTGCGTTTCATGGCGAGACTTCCGAGGTTTCTGAGTCGGTGCCAGGCGGTGAACGGACGATCTATACTAACCGAGGACGGGAGAGAATACACGGATCGTCAAGCGTCATGGCAGACCCCTCGCCCCCCGACCGCCGCGCTTTCTTTCGTCGGCTGACGCTGCGCGGGATGAACCATCTGGACCGCGTGGGCGGGGCGCTGGGGCAGGTGCTCAGGAAGCTGGAGCAGTCGCAGCAGCAGCCGCGGCCGATCGCGTTAAGCCGGGGGGTCCGGTTAAGGCCGCCCGGCGCGATGCCCGAGCCGAGCTTCTCGCAAGCGTGCAGCTCCTGCGGCAAGTGCGTGGAGGCCTGCCCGGCGCGGTGCATCTTTCTGGACGACCCGGACCCGGTCACGCGGCAGAGGCTGCCGGCGATCGAGGCGCGGGTTTCGCCCTGCGTGGTGTGCGAGGAGCTGGCGTGCATGAAAGCCTGTCCCACCGGGGCGCTGAAGTTGGTGGAGAAGGCGGCGGACATCCGCATGGGCTGGGCGGAGATGGATTTCGGCTCCTGCCTGCGCGGGGACGACGGCGGGGGTGAGGACTGTCGGGTGTGCGTGTCGCAGTGCCCGATGGGGGAGGGGGCGTTGGGGATCGATGGGCGAGGTCTGGTGGAGGTGAGGCCCGGTTGCGTGGGCTGCGGGGTGTGCGAGCGCGCGTGCCCGACGGAGCCCGCGAGCGTCAAGGTTCGGGCGTGGTCTGAAGCCGGGCGCGGTTAGCCAGCACCGCCTGCGGCGAGAAACTGGCGACGAAGACGCGCTGACCCGCCCAGCCCCACGCCGGCGCTTTGAACACGTTGCGCAGCGGAGAGTCGAGCCAGTACACGTCGCTCGCCGCGTCGTGCGCCACGCTCAATCCCGAACCCACGGGCAGGACCAGCGGCTGCATCAGGGCCTGGAAGTCGCGCTGCGTCGCGGCTGCGTCCGCCTCGTCACGCAGCACCGCGTAGAGCGTCACCGCGCCCGGGACAGGAATCCAGGGCGGAGGGTAGTCGCTCACGAGCAGGTAGCCCCGAAAGTTTTCCATCAGCTCCGGGGGTTCGACGCCCACCCGGTCGAGGAACCCACGCACCAGGGCGTCGTGCCCGGCGCGGTCCTTCGGTTCGTTGGCCAGCGTGGCGACTCCCAGGAGCTGCCGGGTGAACTTGCCCCACTGCACCGGCGCGACGACGTGAACTTTCCCCGGAGGTTTGTCGATCCCAGCGTCTGCGGGCCATGTGTCGAGCGTCAGCGCGGTGGGCGTGACGGTCTGCCCATCGGACCGCGTCAGGTCGATGGCCAGGAGCGAATCCGCCCAGCGTCCGTGGATCATCAGCGACTGCGCCTGATCGACCTCGAAGAGACGAAGCAGCGGCGAAGTCCGCCCGGTGCGAAAGAGCGTGGGCGCCGAAGCGCGAAGGGCGGCCAGGTTGGCGTAAAGATCGAGGTAGGGCTTCAGGTCGCCGCGCACCGCGGCGCGATGTGCTTGCACGTCCGAGCTCTCGGCGGCTGGACCGTGCGAGAAGTGCTGGTTCAGGGCGCCGTGGCCCACGCCCAGGGTCAGGCCTTGCTTGTCGAAGTGCCATTCGAGGCAGAGCCAGTCGGGCCAGTCGCGCAGGCGGTAGCGCACCGCGGCGCGTTGGCCGGGCAGTTCAAAGGCTTCTTGGATACGATCCTCGACTTGACCGTAGTGCGAGAGAAGGGTCTGCAGCGCCCGCCGCAGCGACGCGGGGTCACGCTCCACCCGCAGCACGATCTGGGCGTGATCGACGACGACCTCGCGCGGGAAGTAACGCTCGGCTCGGAACTCCGTAAGGGTGACGCTGTGCGGTGATTGACCGAGGATCGAAGCCACGAGCACGCCGTCCGCCACCGGGACGTTTCCGGGCGGGATCAACCCGGAACTGGTGAGCAGTTGCACGAAGGCGCCCAGGAGCGAGGGCTGCTGCGCGTCGTGCCTGGGCGGGGAATAGCGGTACAACAGCAGCGGGTCGTCCTGGCATCGTGCGGAGCCTGCGCAGACCAGCACCATCCCCAAGACCGCGAGCAGACTGCTGGGCCGCTGCATCACGAGGATGATAGCGGGCAGACAGCCCCGCCTTTGCAAGCGGTGCGTCCCTGGCGATGGGGTTCTCAACGGCGCGCCCTTCGTCCATCTTCACCCTTTACCATCCGGTGATCCGGTCAGAAACGAAGACCGGGGCTCAGCGGATCAAGTCGAAATGGTTAAGATGTTGCGAGCGTTATGAAGATCGGTGTCATCAGCGATTCGCACGACCGTCTGCCCACGCTGCGGCGCGCGGTGGCCCTGTTCAATCGTCTGAAGGTCGATGCGGTGATTCACGCGGGGGATTTCGTCGCACCCTTTGCCGCCAACCTGCTCACGCCCGAGTTTCTCGCTCCGCCGCTTCACTGCGTGTACGGCAACAACGACGGCGAGCGTGCCGGGTTGAAGGCCACACTCCCGGGGGTCGTCGATGGACCGCTGCGGCTCAAGCTCAGCGGCAAAGAAATCGTGGTTCACCACTTCATCGATTGGCTCAAGCCCGCCGACTACGCTCAGGCCCAGGTCGTCATCACTGGACACACCCATCGCGTGGTCAACGAACTCAAAGATGGACGCCTGTTTCTGAACCCGGGTGAGTGCTGCGGCTGGGTGACGGATCGCTGCACGGTGGCGCTGCTGGATTTGCAGACGCTCCAGGCGCAGATCGTCGAGGTCCACGAGTAGCGCCCGCGCCAACCGCAGAGTTTCTCCAGATTTCCAGACACGCAGGGTTCAGCGGCGCAGTGCTTTGAAAAGTTATTGCCAGCGGACTCCCGATTCGCTGCTCGACATCGATCATAAGTCTTTGTCGAAAAACCACTAACGCTAAGTGTTCAACGATTGCGAAAAATCGCACCGAAGGAGCTCAGCGGGGCGTTGCGGGGTTGCATTCTCGCCGATGCGCGGTAATGTCTACGTCGGAGTTTAAACGCAAACCACTTTGGGAGAAGGCTCATGTTGATTCGCACACTGACTGGGGGTTGTCTTGTCGCTGCGGTGGTCGGTCTGGGCGCAAGCCAGACGCTCGCTGGCAGCTACTCGTTCCAGCCCAACGACGGCAGCGGTAATCCCGCGGACCTCTGGGACCTGGACCATTACGAGTACTACAAGTGGGGCATCAACTGGTCGGTCCCCGCCGGCGAAGAGATTTACGAAGCCAAGCTCTTCTTCGACAACATCCGCAACTGGGACTCGAGCCCCAACGTGCTTTATGGTCAGTTGCTCGCGAGCAACCCCACCGGCACCACCAGGTTCACCAACGAAAATCAGCCCAACGACACCTCCGGCGGCAACGCGCTGGCAGGCGACGGCATCCAGCTCTTCCAGTGGAACAACCTGCCCACCACCGCGCAGGACCTGACCTACGTCTTCGACGCTGCGGAGCTCGCCTCGCTGACCTCCTACGCTGCGGACGGGAAGATCGGCCTGGGCTTCGACCCGGACTGCCACTACTGGAACGACGGCGTGACCTTCAGCATCAAGACTCGTCCTAAGTCTGAGAACCCCCCGCCGTCGAACAACGCGGTGCCCGAGCCGATCACCGCTGCCATGGGCGCCGTGGCGCTGGGCGCCCTGACGCTGGGTTGCCGCCGCCGCACCCGCTAAGCTGGGCATGTGCTCATCCCCGGATTCGGGGGTCAGCGATCAATAGACAGGAGTCAGGAGGCAGGAGTCAACCCGGGTGCACTCCGGGCTTGACCCGTGACCCCTGACTCCTTTTTCTTTCATCAGAACCGCAGGCTCGCCCCCACGCGCACAAAGGGCGTGTCGTCGAAGTCCATGCCGGTGCCTGACCGGATGTCGAAGCCCACTTCCATCTCCTGTCCGAAGGCGTAGCCGCCCGCCGCGGTGAGATCGAACCATTCGCACGGTCGCCAGGTGACGCCCAGTTCCGCGGTGCGCTGCGTGAAGATCGCCCTACGGAGTTTGCTTCGCTCGGTCAGGAAGAAGGCGTCGGTGCGTCCCTCGAAGCCCGCGAACACCTCCAACGCCTCGTGCACCTGCAGCGCCACTCGGGCGCTGAAGCTCAGCGGGATCAGGTAACGCACCTCAAGCCTCAGCTTGTCCATCGGCGACCAGCTCACGCTCGACTGCGGCAGGCCCACCGCGTAGCGCAGCGTGTCGTCCACGCGTCGCCAATACTGCACCCCCGGAAGCGGAACATCGGGAAAGATCGGACGGTTCGCGTCGTAGTCGAGCACCAGCGTCAGACCCGAGTCCGCGTCGAACTTCGTCGAGGCGATCAGGCTGCCCTTGCCGTACACCGCGCGGCCGTCCTCGTAGGCGTTGTCCGAGGCGTACCCGATGCCCGCGGTCACGGCGAAGTCCCAGTCGTCGGTCTGACCCACGCCCAGGCCCAGGGCAATGGACTGATCGGTGAACAGGTCGTCGCCGAAGTCGATGCTGGTCATGTCCAGCCCGACGGTGAACTGCCGCTCGCCGGCGGGGTCCAGCCGGAAGCGCGCCGAGGCGTCGAAGTAGTTCAGGTCGGTGTCCGTTCCGCCCTCGATCTCCGAGTCGATCAGCAGCGTGTTGCTGCTGCGGACCTCGACGCGCTGCTGCTCGCCTTTCCAGGGGACGAGCATCAGGCCTGGGCCGGTCTGCGCCGCCACGGTTCCCGCCAACGCCAGCACCACCCCACCGCCTCGTACGAAGGAATTAGGCATCGCGTCACCACTGGTACCCCATCGTCCTGAGCCACGCGCGGGCGATGATCATGTGTCCGGTCTGGTTGGGATGCACACGATCCCAGGCCAGCGTAGCGGGGTAATAGTAGCTCATCGCCGCGTCGAAGCCCGCCTGCGTGTCCACGAAAACCGCCTCGTGCTTCTGGGCGAGCCTCCGCACGATCGAGCTGTACTCGTCCATCCGCGCACGCATCGCGTCCTGACGATTGGGCTCGACATAGAAGGGCGTGGCCAGCACCAGCCCCTTGACCCGCGGGCGTGTCTGGCGCGCCAGCTCGTCGAGCGTCGCCTCGTACTCCTCGGGCAGCACGTGCTGCTGCTTCTGCCGGGGCAGATCGAACTGACGCCACACGTCGTTGGTCCCGATCATGACCGAGACCCAGTCGGGGTTCAGGTCGAAGACGTCGCGTTGCCATCGCGCTTTGAGGTCGCGCACCGTGTTCCCGCTCGTCCCCACGTTGACGATGCGCACGCCCAGCTGCGGGTAAGTCGAGCCCATCAGGGCTTCGATGAAGTTCACGAACCCGCGCCCCAGCGGGTCGAACAGCCCCTCGCCCACCGGCTGAGCGCGCCCGGCGTCCGTGATCGAATCGCCGATGAACACGACCTTCTGACCCGCCTGAACTTTCATCGTGGCATCCCTCCAAAAAGGGGTTCGATCGCTTCGTGGCTTGGCGTTAGGACTCTATGGATTCGACCGCGCCCCGTGTCACATCCCCTCGCGCAGGGCTGTGAGGTGTCGTCCGAAGTGCTCCGCCAGAACCTGCTCGTAGGTCGGGGCGTTCTGGCGCAGGCACGCGAGCACCGCCGGGCCCAGCGTGGCGTCGGTGAGCACCGATCCGAAGGTGCAGTGCAGGATCTGCCGTCCGGGCTGGGTGAAACCTCGTCCGGGCCGGACCGAGGCCCAGGTCTCGAGGTACGCCTGCTCGAGCTCCGCGGCGCTGGACTTGCGCGGGTCGGGCGTGCCCGCGAGGCTGGCCGAGACGTGATAGGTGGCGCGGTCGGCCTGGTAACTTCGGCGCGCCAGCTC
>CAZBXW010000013.1:0-30337 GCA_964496285.1 uncultured Phycisphaera sp. | reverse complement strand
CGCGCCAGCTCGATTGTCCCGGCGATGGCGCGGCCGTACTTCACCGCCGCCCGCTCCACCGCCAGACGCTCGAAGCTCAGCGTCGGGCCTTCCTTGATCGACACACTCCTCCCCGCGTACTGCTCCACCCAGCCCATCTCGCTGCGCACCGCGGCGAAGCGCTGCGCCAGCTGCGAGAGTGAGTAGTTGTCCGCCTGCGGATCGACGTGGCGCGAGGGGTCGAGCGTGAAGAAGCAGAAGCCCGCCGCGGCGGTGGCGTCCACGTCCTGAGGCGTCTTGAGATGGTCGGCGTCGGCGCCCCAAGGCCCGCGAAAGTCCGTGCCCTTGAGCGCTTCCGCCGTGGCGATCATGACCTGCTCGGGCGTGCGTCCGGTGCGCTGCATCTCGCGCACGGACTGCTGCGCCATCACGCCCCGGATAAGCCCGCCGTGGTCGCGCAGCGCTCGGAGATGTCCGGGCGTGGCCAGGCCCAGGCGGTCGCCGAACCCGAAGCTCGGCTCGAGCCCCAGGGGTTGCGGTTTCATGTGAGCGGGAATGTCCTCGCCGGGCATGGCGGGTGAAAATATCGGGCCTGTGCGTCGCGGTCAATCAGAAGAAGTGTCGGGCCCCTGAGAAACACAAAGGCCGCGGGTCCCACCGGACCGCGGCCCTCGAAATGAACGTGCAGAATCGGGGTCAGGCCGCCTGCGCCAACAGCGTCACGTCCTTGCGGCCGGCGTAGCCCGAGTCGACCTCGTGCCAGCAGTGGATCGTGTCCTCGCCGCGGTGCCAGCAGAGGTAAATCTCGCGGCCCTGATGGACCGCGGGGAAGTCCAGCAGACCCTTCTCGAAGTCCTTGAGTTCCACGCCCACCTGCTGCAGCTCTTCGATCAGTTCGTTGAGCTTGCCCATCGCCGCTTCGTACTCGTCGCGGAGCTGTTCGGCGCTCTCGTCGGCGCCCGGACGCTCCAGACGCTGACGGATGTTGACCGCCCGGCGATACTGCGCGGTGATGTCGTCGACGATGCGCGAGACGTAGACCAGGGCGCGGTTGGCCAAGGCCACGGTGAAGTAGCGCTTGCCGCGCTTGATCGAGGCGGCGGCGGCGACGGGGGCGTTGGATGTGGCCATGTGACTGCTCCTTCCACGGCGGGCGACGCCCGCTGCGATACTATCGGCGGTGCGGGCGGGCGCGCTGAAATGAATCGTGCGCTCTGGCGCGTCTTTGAGGAAGAGGAGGCGCGGCGGCACCGATAACAACGGGCGTGAGGCCTATGAACGCGCTTCAGGCGCCCGACGCCTCGAGCTCCGGCGCCGACCAACGCAGCGCCTGATACAACTTCGCCTTCACGTCCAGCACCAGGCTGAACAGCAGCGGCACCACCAGCAGCGTGAACACCGTGGACACCAGCAGCCCGCCGAGCACCACCGCGCCCAGACCGCGGTAGAGTTCGCTGCCCGAGCCGGGCTTGACCACCAGCGGCAGCATGCCCAGCAGCGTCGTGATCGTGGTCATCAACACCGGACGCATGCGGGTGCGGACCGATTCACGGATGGCGTCGCGCGGCGAGAAGCGCTTCTCGAGCTTGTCCTGCTCGCTCTCGCCAAAGCCCTGCATGAAGTTCAGCGACTGCGCGACGATGAGGATGGCGTTGTTCACCACCGTGCCGATGAGGATGACGAACCCGAGCATGGTCACCACGTCCAGCAGCTGCGTGGGCACGAAGGTGTGCAGCAGTCGCAGGCCCAGGAACCCGCCGATCGTCGCCAGCGGCACGCTGAACATGATGACGAAGGGGTAGAGGAAGCTGTTGAAGAGCCAGACCATCACGAGGTAGTTGATGAGCAGCGCCAGGAACATGCGCGAGAAGAGCAGGCTCTGCAGGCTCCGCAGGTTCCACCCATGCCACGAGCCCAGCAGCGATTCGCGCAGCGTCACGAGCTTGTCGGCGGTGCCGGCCATGGCGACCTCCACCGTGGGCGGGATCCGTCCCTGCTGGCGCAGAGGCTGGACCACCGCCTGAATCTCGGTCGTGGCCTGCTCCAGCGCCAGGTCGTCCGGGGGCAGCACCTTGAGCGTGATGGCGCGGCGCTGCTCGATGCGTTTGATCTGCTGCGGCGCCTGCGTGTGGTCGATCTTCGCCACGGCGCTGAGCGGGACCGTGCCCCCGCCGTACACCGGGTTGATCGCCACCGGGATGGTGCGCACGGCGTCGGTGGTGAGCGGGAAGTCCGGGTCGCGCACCATGAGCAGATCGATGGAGTCGCCCCGTTCGCGATAGTCGCCGACGACCACGCCGTCGATCAGCGCCTGCACGCCCACGCCCAAGCCGGCCACGTCGATGCCCACGTCGGCGGCGCGAACGCGGTCGATCTGCACCCGCAGCTCCGGGCCCGAGAGGTTGAAGTTCAGCGGGTCGGGCTGGATGCGTTGGAACCCGAACTTCCCCGTGAGCTGCTGGTAGAGCGCCTCGGCGCTGCGGCGAACGTCGGCCAGGTCTTCGCCGCTGATCTCCACGTCCACCGAGTTGACGCCGCCCAGGCCCCGGCCAAAGAGCGACACCTGCTGCGCAAAGCCGAACGCCCCGGGGATGTTCGACATGCTCCCCGACAGCAGCGGACCCAGCGGCGCCACCACGTTCTTGTCCACGCTCGAAGCGCCCATGAAGATCGTCCCGCTGAAGGAGACGAAGAAGAAATTGTCGATCGGCGGCGCGACGGCGGTCTGCCCGCTCATGAAGTCGAACGCCGGGGGCAGCTTGGCGGTCTCCTCGAAACTCTTGGCCTGCCAGTAGGGCTGAATCTGCGACTCGACGCGGGCGGCGATCGTCTCGTTCTGGTCGATGTTGTACGCCGGGGGGATGAGCATGATGCCGAACACCAGGTTGCGGTTGCCTTTGGGCAGGTAAGTGGTCGGGGGCATGAGCAGGTAGGCCCCGCCGAGCGCGGCGATCGTGAAGAACCCGACGATCACCAGCCGCGCCACGACGCTGCCGCAGAGCCAGTGGACGCCGTCGGCCACGGCGGTGCTCATTCGACCCAGCAGCGGCGCCAGGCCGAAGAAACTGTTGAACGCCCTGCGTGTGGCGGTGTCGTCCTCGTGCTTGTGCTGCAGCAGTCGCGCCGCGGCGGAGGGGATCACCGTCACCGCGATCAGCAGCGACAACGCCACCGCGGCGCAGATCGCCAGCGAGATGTCGAGGAAGAGCTGGCCCGCCTCTTCCTCGAGCGTGATCACCGGCAGAAACACTACCAGCGTCGTGGCGGTGGAGGCGACGATCGCCAGCCAGACCTCCCTGGCGCCGTCGTAGGCGGCGCGGGCCGGACTCTTGCCCATGCCCAGGTGACGGTCGATGTTCTCGAGCACGACGATGGCGTTGTCCACGACCATGCCCACGGCGAACGCCAGGCCCGCCAGGCTCACCACGTTGAGGTTGCGCCCGAACCCGGTGAGCACGACGAAGGTGCCGATGATCGACAGCGGGATCGCCAGGGCGATGATGGCGGTGGGGCGAGAGTTGGCGAGGATGACCGCCAAGGACAGCACGATGCCCAGGATGGCGGCGACCTTCGCGCCGCCGACCGTGAAGAACGCCACCACGCCGAAGAACACCAGCGCCGCCGCCGCGGCGCAGACGACCAGCGGGAAACGGATGCCGCGGAGGAACGCCAGCAGCACGATGACCACGAGGATGCCGCCCTGCCAGAGGTTGTCCAGCACCAGTTGCAGCGAGTCCTCAATGTAGATGGTCTCGTCGTAGACCTGCACCAGCGACAGACCCGGGCCCATCGTGGGCAGGATGTCGCGGTTGATCTCCGCCAAACGCTGTCTCAGCTCCCGCATCACCGCCACCACGTTCGCCCCCGACTCTCGGATGGCGTTGATGGCGATGGCCTGCCTGCCCTTGCTGTGCACGAAGCTCCGTCGCTTCTCCAGCGTCAGCTCCACCGTGGCCACGTCCCGCACCCGCACGGGCGCCCCGCCGGAGACCCCGCCGTTGGTCATCGAGCTGTAGGCGATGATCGTGTTGCGCACGTCCTCCAGGTTGTCGTACTGGCCCACCGTGCGCACCCGCACGTCCAGGCGTCCCTCCGCCAGGTCGCCCGCCGAGACGTTGAC
Source organism: uncultured Phycisphaera sp. (assembly GCA_964496285.1). Lineage (GTDB taxonomy): Bacteria > Planctomycetota > Phycisphaerae > Phycisphaerales > Phycisphaeraceae > CAZBXW01. The sequence continues at coordinate 26,238 of CAZBXW010000013.1, read as the reverse complement.
GTTCTCCAGTTGCAGCGCCTGACGCAGTTGGTTGAAGGTGATGCCGCGTTCCGCCAGCCGCACCGGGTCCACCTGGATGTGCACCTGCCGCTCGCGTCCGCCGTAGATGTTCGACTCCGCCAGCCCCTCGATGCGCTCGAGGTAGGGCTTGATGCGTTTGTCCGCCGCGTCGTAGAGCGAAGCGATGTTGAAGCTCTCGTCCGTAGAGGTCAGGATCATCCACGCGATGGCCTGCTCGCTGGCGGTGTCCGCCACCTCGATCACCGGCTGATCCACGTCCTGGGGATACTCCGGCACCTCACGCAGTTTGTCCGACACCTCCTGCAGCGAACGCGTTATGTCCGTGCCGATGTAGAACTCCAGCTCGATCCGCGCCTGGCCCTGCGAGGCTGTGGCCGTCATCTTCTTGAGGTTCGTCACCCCCTTGAGCTTGTCCTCCTGCTCCTCGACGACCTCGCGCTCCACTTCCTCCGGGCTGCGACCGGTCCAATCCGTGGTCACGGTGATCACCGGCTGGTCCACGTTGGGCGTGAGCTGGATCGGGATGGTGAACAGCGCGATGAACCCAAAGAGCAGCAGCAGGATCACCGCCACCGCCACCTTCACCGGGTTGTCGATGCAGAACCGAATGTAGTCCACGTGCTCACCTTCCCGCGTCGCGACGCCGCGACAGCGGCGTGTTTACTCGCCCTTGACCTGCGCTTCGTTCGTCACCAACAGCGGCCGCGTCGGGAACAACCGCTCCGCACCCTCGATGACCACCTGCATGCCCGGCGTCAGCGGCGGGCCGACGTTGCCGGCGCTCGTCCGCACCGCGTACTCGCCGTCCTGCCCAAAGAGCACCTCCACGCCCACCGGCAGCGCCATCCCGTTCACGTTCGCCCACACGCTCGACCCCGACGCCGACCGCACCACCGCGTCGCGCGGCACCGTCAACGTCTCCACCTCCTCCCCGCTGGGCACATTCGCCGTCACGCTCATCCCCGGCTTGAGCGCCCCCTGCTCGTCTGCCAGTCTCACCTTCACCGGGAACGTCCGCGATGGGGTCGTGCCGTCGGGCACCACCGCTTGAATGCGGCCCACGACCTCCTTGCCGCCGAGCGATTCGATCGTCAGTTCCACCTCCTGGCCTGCCTGAAGCTGGTTGACCCACCGCTCCGGCACGTCGATCACCGCGTCGATCTGCCCCCGTGAGACGATCTCCGCCACGTTCGAGCCCTGCGTCACGAACTGACCGACCTCCGCGATCTTGCGCACCACCACGCCGTCGAACGGGGCGAGGACCACGAGTTTCTCCACCTCGGTCTTCGCCCGGTCCACCGCCGCCTCCGCCTCGACCCGCGTGGCGGTGGCGCGTTGCATCGCCGCCTCGCGTGCCGCCTGCGTGTTGCGTGCGTCCTCGACCTCCTTGGGCTTGGCGGAGCCTTTCGTCCCCAACTCTTCGAGGAAGGTCAGGTCGCTCTTCGCCTGCGCCAGCTGCGCCTGCGCCTCGGCCACGTGCGCCCGCGCCTGGTCCAGCCGAGCGCTGGCCTCACGCAGGTTCATCGCGGCCCAGGTGTCTTCGACTTTCGCCAGCACCGTCTTGCCGCCCACGACTTCCAGGCCCTCCTCCGCCTGCACCGCCACGAGTCGGCCCTGCTGCTCGGCGGAGACCACCACGCGCTTCAGCTCGCGCAGGCGTCCGACCGCCGGCCACCGCGCCAGCAGCGTCTTCCGCGACACCTCCGCCACCCGCACCGTCGCCGGCGGCGGGCCCTGGGGCTTGCCCTCCTCGGCGGCGCTCACCCCACCGCACGCCGCGCCCAGCGCCGCGGCCAGCCCCACGATCAGGAGGTTTCTTCGCATGGTTGGACTTCCGGGGGGTTGCACTGCCGTACAATGTACGATACACTTCGTACAGTGTACGTCCAGCCCGTCCTCCGCGTCAAGTCCATGGCCCGCACTACGAGAAAATCTTCCAAAGGCTCCAGAGCCGTGGTCGGGTGGGCCGGGGCCGACGCCACGCACCGCCGGGAGATGATCGTGGCGGCGGCGATGGACCTGCTCCACCGCCGGGGGCCGCGCGAGGTCACCGTACGCCGCGTCGCGCGCAAGCTCGGCGTGGCGGCGATGACGCTCTACACCTACTTCCCCAGCCACGAGGCGCTGCGCCGCGAGATGACCCGTCGCGGCTTTGCGATGCTCCACGACTATTGCAGGCGTCACAACACGCTGGGCACGCCGCGCGGGTGGCGCGGCGGGGCCTGCGCCTACGTCCGCTTCGCCGTGGAGAACCCCAATCTCTACGACCTGATGTTCAGCCTGCCCTACACCGCCTCCACCGACGAGGACCTGGTGATTCTCGAGGGGGGATTCTCCCAGCTGCGCGACCGTGTCCGGGCACGCTTTGCGCAGCGCGGCGCGACCGGCCGTGACCTGGAATCCCGGTCACGCATGGCGGCGGGACGGTACTGGGTCGCGCTGCACGGGCTGGCGTCGCTGGCGGTGGCGGGACGCCTCTCCGTGCTCGGCCACAAGCTCGAAGCGGTGATGGACGACCTGCTCCCACGCGTCCAGCCCGACGACGGACGCGACCCGCAGCCCGAACCTACAATGGCCGTTGCCCCATGAGCCTCGACGCGCCGTTCAGTGTGCCTTTCGTGCATCGCCTGCGATTCACCACCGAGGCGCTCCGCGCGGACAATCCCACGCTGCGCCAGTTGATGCCCGCGCCCGCCCGGGCCCTGTTCTTCGTCGATGAGCCGGTGGCGGAATCCCAGACCACGATCCTGCTGAGCATCGAACGCTACCCGGGCCTGACGCTCGCCGGTCCCACGCAACTCGTGACGGGAGGCGAAGCGGTCAAGAACAACCCGCGGAACCTTGAGCCGATCCTGCGCGCCATCGCCGACGCGAAGCTGTGTCGGCAGTCCTACGTCGTGGCGATCGGCGGCGGAGCGGTGCTCGACGCGGTGGGTTTCGCCGCCGCCATGGCGCACCGGGGTGTGCGGCTGATCCGGCTGCCCTCGACCACGCTGGCGCAGGCCGACTCGGGCGTGGGCGTGAAGAACGGGATCAACGCCTTTGGCAGGAAGAACTACCTGGGCGTGTTCGCCCCGCCCTGGGCGGTGGTCAACGACGCGGCGCTGCTGCGCACCTTGAGCGACCGCGACTGGCGCTGCGGACTGGCGGAAGCGGTGAAGGTCGCCCTGGTGAAGGACGCAGCCTTCTTCGAGCAGCTCGAGCGCGATGTCGCACCGTTGTCGCGGCGCGACGAGGCGACGATGAACAGGGTGATCCGTCGCAGCGCCGAGCTGCACCTGCGACACATCACCGCGGGGGGCGATCCCTTCGAGCTCACCGCGGCGCGGCCGCTGGACTTTGGCCACTGGGCCGCCCACCGCCTCGAAACGCTCTCGCACCACGAGCTGCGTCACGGCGAAGCGGTGGCCATCGGCGTGGCGCTGGACACGCGCTACTCGGTCCTGACGCGCCTGCTCGACCGCGAAACCTCGCGGCGGGTCAATGCCTTGCTGACGGCGCTGGGTTTCGGCCTCTCCCACCCCGCGATGCACGATCACGAGGCGCTTCTGCAGGGGCTCGAGGAGTTCCGCGAGCACCTGGGCGGCGAACTGACCGTCACGATGCTGCGCGGGATCGGGCAAGGCGTGGACGTGCACGAGGTGGATCATCACTTGATGCGGCGGGCAGCGACTGAAGTCGCGGCACCTTGAGAGTAAGATGGAGCGTCATGGCGGTTCCTGACCCAACCTGTCCGTTGCCGCGGTCGAGGGTGGTGGACCAGTATTTCATGGAGCACCGCGCCAAGCTGCTGGACGTGGCGGCGTTTCTGGATCGACTCGAACGCGCCCAACCGGACGTGACGGAGGACTACCGCGTGGCGGCGTTGTGCCGGGCCGCCCAGCTGCTCACCGACGGCCAACCGCGGCGTGTGGAACGAATCCTCGATCTGCTCAGCGACCCGACCACGTTGCCGCTGGAGAGGTCGCCGGGGAAGGGCGCTGCCGGGGCGTACCGCAGCGAGGACGCTGCCGCTGACAAGATGCAACGGAAGTGAAAGCCGCGTGCGTTACATCGACCCGCACATCCACATGGTCAGCCGGACGACCGACGACTACCAACGCCTGGCGCAGGCGTCGTGCGTGGCGGTGACGGAGCCCGCTTTCTGGGCCGGGTTCGATCGGTCCTCGGCGCAGGGGTTCTTCGACTACTTCCGGCAGTTGACGGACTTTGAGCCGCGCCGCGCGGCGCAGTTCGGCATCGCGCATTTCAGCTGGCTCTGCATCAACCCCAAGGAGGCGGAAGACCTGACGCTGGCGCGGGAGGTGATCGCGCTGATCCCGCAGTTTCTTGGGGCCGCCAACGTGCTGGGCATCGGCGAGATCGGCTTGAACAAGAACACCCGCAACGAGCTGTCAATCCTCGAAGAGCAGATCGCGCTGGCGGACCGCCACGCGCAGCTCGTGCTCGTGCACACGCCGCACCTGGAGGACAAACGCAAGGGCACGCGATTGACAATGGACGCCCTCGCCCGCAACGGCAACATCCCGCCGCACCGCGTGCTCATCGATCACGTCGAGGAGCACACCGTGCGCGAGGTGCTGGACCGCGGCTACTGGGCGGGCATGACGCTCTACCCCGACTCGAAGTGCACCCCGCAGCGGGCGGCGGACATCGTCGAGATGTACGGGAGCGAACGGCTGTGGGTGAACTCCGCGGGCGACTGGGGCAACAGCGATCCGTTGGCGGTGCCCAAGTGCCACCTGGAGCTGCTGCGTCGAGGCCACCCCCGGAAGTTGGTGGAGCGCATCTCGTGGGAGAACCCGGTGAGATTTCTGTCGCAGTGCTCGAAGTTCAAGGTGACGGATGCTTAAGAAGGTCGGGTACTGCACGAACGTCCACGCCGGTGCGACGTTCGAGGCGATGCTGTCGAACCTGCGGACGCACGCGTTGGAGGTCAAGCGGCAGGTCTCGCCCGGGGCGACGATGGGCGTGGGGCTGTGGCTCAGCGCGGCGGCGGCGCACGAGGCGATCGAGCGCGGCAGGGTGAGGGAGCTTGGCGCGTTCCTGGACGAGAATGGGCTGGACGCCTTCACGTTCAACGGGTTTCCGTACGGCGACTTCCACCAGGCGGCGGTCAAGCATCGGGTGTACGAGCCGGACTGGACGCAGCGGGCGCGGTTCGAATACACGTTGGACCTGGCGTCGATCCTGAGCCAGTTGGGCCAGGGCGAGGCGGGGATCTCGACGCTACCGATCGCGTGGGGACGCCCGGGCGAATCGCGCATGAAGGCAGCGGCGGCCCAGGTCGCGGCGGTGGCGGAGCGCCTGGCTCAGCTTGAGCAGCGGACGGGCAGGCTCATTCACCTGGATCTGGAGCCCGAGCCCGGCTGCGCCTTGGACACCTCGGTGGACGTGGTGAACTTTTTTGAGCATCACCTGATCCCCGCGGCGCCCGGGCGCGAGGCGTCGCTGCGTCGCCATGTGCGGGTGTGCCACGACGTGTGCCACGCGGCGGTGATGTGGGAGGACCAGGGCGCGGTGCTCAGCCGATACGAGCGCAGCGGCATCCTCGTGGGCAAGGTGCAGGTGTCGTCGGCGATCCATGTGCCGTTTGATCGGATGACGCCGTCGGAGCGGACCGGTGCGTTGGCGCAGCTGCGTCAGTTCGCGGAGGATCGGTATCTGCACCAGACCACGGCGGGCGCAGCCGACGGCGGCGGGGCGGGCGTCGAGGCGTTCTACGAAGACCTGCACGAGGCGATCCAGTCGCAGGCGATGGACCGGCCCTGGCGGGTGCACTTTCATGTGCCCATCGACCTGGAGCGGTTCGGGCTGCTCGAGACGACGCGCGCCGAGGTGCTGGAGTTGCTCGACCTTGGGCCGCGCTGCGCCCACTTCGAGGTGGAGACCTACGCGTGGGGCGTGCTGCCGGTCCAGATGCGGCCGGCGAAGCTGTCGGAGGGGATCGCGCGGGAGATGAAGTGGTTCCTGGAGGCCCGACGATGAGGCTGCGTCCGTGGGTGGAGCTGGCGCGGGCGTCGAACCTGCCCACGGTGTGGACGAACGTGATGGTGGGTGCGGCGATCGGGGCGCTGCCGGGCGCGATGCCGGGATTCACGGTGCTGACGACGACGCTGGCGGTGAGCCTGATGTACGTCGGGGGCATGGTGCTCAACGACGCTGCCGACGCGGCGGTGGACCGCGTGAGGTCGCCAGGGCGACCGATCCCGCGCGGCGCGGTGACGGCGATGCAGGGGTACGTCGTGGCGGTGTCGCTGCTGGCGATAGGGCTGGCGATCTTGCGGACGATCTCGCTCGAAACGTTCGCGGTGGGCGCGCTGCTGGGGGCGTGCATCGTGGCGTACGACCTGTTGCACCACATTTTTCCGCCCAGCGTCCTGCTCATGGGTCTCTGCCGCGCTCTGGTGTACGCGGTGGGCGCCACCGCGGTGACCTGGCCGTTCTCGCCGCTGCTGGGCGCAGCGATGGGCGGGAGTTTGGCGGGCTATGTCGTGCTGCTGACGTTCATCGCGCGGCGAGCGGACGAGGGCGGAGCGGATCGGCGACGATGGGGCGCGTTGTTGCTGCCATGGGTTCTGCTTCCGGGTGGGATGCCAACGGGGGCTGGGTTAGCGTGGCGGGTGCTGACGGGCTTCGTGGCGCTCGCGTGGATCATGCTCGGAGCCAAGCGCCTGTTCGCCGGGCAGCAGCGTGGTGCGGTGCACGCCTGGCTCAGCGGCATCTGCCTGATCGATGCGTACTACCTCGCGCTGCTGCGGCAGGAGGCTTGGGCGGCGGCGGCGGTGGGGTGCTTTGTGCTGACGGTTCTGGCGCAGCGCCGGATCGCTGGGACATAATGGGATCATGGCTCGACCGCTGGCGGTCATCCTCGTGGTGGGCTTGTCGCGTTCGCTGCTGGGCGAGCACAGCCCGCAGTTGAATCGACTGATCAAGGCCGGATCCTTGCGGACGCTCGAGCCGGTGCTGCCGGCGGTGACCTGTTCGGTGCAGGCGAGTATGACGACGGGGCTGCCCGTGAGCCGGCACGGCGTGGTGGGCAACGGGTGGTACGACCGCGAGCTGGGCGAGGTGCATTTCTGGAAGCAGAGCAGCGCCCTGGTGCGGGGCGAGAAGGTGTGGGAGACCGCCAAGCGGCGCGACGCGAGCGTGACCTGCGCCAACGTCTGCTGGTGGTTCGCGATGAACAGCAGTGTGGACGTGACGGTGACGCCGCGGCCGATCTACAAGGCCGACGGTCGCAAGCTCCCGGACTGCTACACGCAGCCCGCGGGGTGGCGTGACGAGTTGCAGGCGGAGCTGGGGAGGTTTCCGTTGTTCCAGTTCTGGGGCCCGGGGGCGTCGATCGTCTCGACGCGATGGATCACCGACGCGGCGCTGCTGACGAAGAGGAAGTTCGATCCGACGTTGAGCCTGGTGTACCTGCCGCACTTGGATTACGCGCTGCAGAAGCTCGGTCCCGGGCACGCGGAGATCGCCCAGCGGGTGGGCGAGGTGGACGCGGAGGTGGGGCGGCTGGCGCAGGCGTTCGAGGGTAACGTGCTGGTGGTGAGCGAGTACGGGATCGAATCGGTGGACGGTGCGGTGATGGTGAACCGCGCGCTGCGTGAGGCGGGGTACTTGAAGGTTCGAGAGGAGGAGGGAGGCGAAGTGCTCGACCCGATGGGCAGCGAGGCGTTTGCGGTGTGCGATCATCAGGTGGCGCAGGTGTACGGCCGCGTCGCCGGCGGCTTGGCGCAGTTCTGTCGTGAGCTGCCGGGCGTGGAGCGGGTGCTCGGGCAGCAGCACCCGCGCGGCGGAGACCTGACGCTGGTGGCGGCCCCCGGCAAGTGGTTCGCGTATCCCTATTGGCTCCACGACGCCAAGGCCCCGGACTTCGCCCCCACGGTGGACATCCATCGCAAGCCCGGGTACGACCCGCTCGAGCTGTTCCTCGACCCGCGGAAGAGCTTCATCAAGGCCAGGCTCGCGGGAAAACTGCTGCGGAAGCGGCTGGGATTCCGCACGTTGATGGACGTGGTCCCGCTGGACACCTCGCTGGTGCGCGGCTCGCACGGGCGGGTGGAGTCGGCCCAGACGCGGCGTCCGGTGATGATCGCCCCGCGTGAACTGGAACTGCCCGAAACGATCTCGTGCACCGGCGTGCGCGACGTGATCCTTTCGCTGCTGTTTGGCGATACACTCAGGGGATGAGCGAGTCTTCCGAGACGCTCAACGGGCTTGACGGTCAGCGCCGGGCCATGCTCGCCACGCTGCGAGCCTGGTGCCAGATCAACAGCGGCACGTTCAACCTGGCGGGGCTGGAGCGGATGAGCCAGGCGCTGAGCGTGGCGTTCGCCCCGCTGGCCGGTCAGATGATGCTGCTGGAGGTGGACCCGTGGCGCGACGTGGACGAGCGCGGGGCGCCGATCGTCCGCCGACTGGGCAAGGCGCTGCTGATCCGTCAGCGGCCCGAGGCGCCGCGCCGCGTCCTGTTGTGCGGACACATGGACACCGTCTACGCGGCGGACCATCCGTTCCAGCACTGCGCCGCCGTGGACGAGGAGCACCTGCGTGGCCCGGGCGTCACCGACATGAAGGGCGGGCTGGTGGTGATGCTCCACGCGCTGCTGGCGTTCGAGCGCAGCGGCGAGGCGGCGAACCTCGGCTATGACGTGCTCATCACGCCCGACGAGGAGATCGGCTCGGTCGGGTCGCGGAGGCTTCTGGAGGAGGCGGCCAAGCGCCACCAGGTGGGGCTGGTGTTCGAGCCCACGGCGTCGGACGGGTCGATGGTCGATCGCCGAAAAGGCTCGGGCAACTTCGCGCTGGTGATCCGTGGCCGCGCCGCTCACGCCGGTCGCACCGGGCACCGCGGCCGCAGCGCCCTGCTGGCCGCGGCTCGTTTCACGCTGGAGCTGGAGAAGCTTGCGCAGCAGCAGTGGGTGAGCGTCAACGTCGGGCGGATCGAGGGCGGGGGCCCGGTGAACATCGTGCCGGACCTGGCTGTGGTCCGCTTCAACGTGCGGGTGGAGCACCCGGTGGAGATGGTGCAGACGCGGCTGACGCTGGAGCAGATGGTGCGGTCGATCAACGCCTTGGAGGGCTACACCGCGGTTCTGCACGGGGACTTCACTTCGCCGCCCAAGCCGCTGGACCGCGCCACGCGGCAGCTCACGGCGTTGGCCGACCGCTGCGCCGCGGCGCAGGGCTTGACGCTCGCATGGTCCAGCAGCGGCGGCGTCACCGACGGCAACAAGCTCGCCGCCGCCGGGCTGCCCAACCTCGACACCTTGGGCGTGCAGGGCGGAGAGATCCACAGCGACCGCGAGTTCGTGGTCGTCGGCTCGCTGACCCAGCGTGCCGCGCTGGCCGCGGCGATCCTGATCGAACTGGCGCGGGGCGCCGGACCCGTTGGGCGATGAGCGAACCACGGGGGCGGGCTCGAAGGTGTCATAGAATGTCGCGATGGTGATCGTTCGACCCATCGCCCGCGCGGACCTCGAACCGCTGCTGCGTCTGGCGGAGCTCACCAGCTTTGGGCTCACCTCGCTGCCCCGCGACCGCGGCCTGCTGGCGCAGCGCATCGAGGACTCGCTTCTGGGCTTCGAGAAGCTCCGCCACAAGCCCGGGGGCGAGACCTACCTCTTCGTCATGGAGGACGCCGCCACCGGCGCCGTCGTGGGCACCACCGGCATCGTCGCCAAGGTCGGCGGGTTCGAGCCGCACTGGACCTACAAGCTTCGCATCGAGCTGCACGAGTCGGACATGCTCAAGGTCCGCAAGCAGGTGCCCACGCTGCACCTTTCGATGGAGCACAACGGCCCGTGCGAGATCGGCAGCCTCTTCCTCCACCCCGACCACCGCGGCGGGGGCAACGGACGTCTGCTCTCGATCGCTCGCTTCCTCTTCATGGCCGAGCACCCCACGTTCTTCGACCCCACGGTCATCGCCGAGATGCGTGGCGTCATCGACGAGCAAGGCCGCAGCCCGCTTTGGGAGGCGTTGGGCCGACAATTCTTCGACGTGGAGTTCCCCACCGCGGACTACCTGAGCGTGGTCAACAAACGCTTCATCGCCGACCTGATGCCGCGGCACCCGATCTACATCCCGCTGCTGCCCAAGGAGGCGCAGGCGGTCATCGGGCAGGTCCACGAGCACACGCGCCCGGCGCTGCGCATCCTCGAAGCCGAGGGCTTTGAGTTCAGCGGCGAGGTGGACATCTTCGAGGGCGGCCCGGTGGTGAGTTGTCCGCTGACGGAAATCCGCGCGGTCAAGCGGAGCGCCTCGCGAATCATCAGCACGATCACGGACGAAGCGATCACGGGTGCGCCTTACGCGCTGGCCAACCCTTCGCGTGAGTTCCGCGCCTGCGCCGGGGCGGTGCGGGTGGAGTCCGATGGCACCGTGGCGCTGCCTCGCGTCACGGCGCTGGCGCTGGGCCTGAGGGTGGGCCAGAGCCTGCGCTGCTGCGAACTCAAGCCCAACGCGTGAGCCTGCCCAGGCCTTCGCCAGCAGTGCTATGTGGGGTTGTAAGGACTACGCAAACCCGGCAAGCAGGGAACACCGTTACACCGTAAAAAAATCGGTCAAAAGAGGGTTCCTCCCCCTTGAGTCGCCGCCGCTTGGGCGGTAGATTTAGGTCCACACTACGGAGGAAGATCACATGTTCAAGGCTGGATTTTTTCTGGGCTCTATCGCTGCGGTGACATGTCTGACCGTGACGGTGCGCGGCACGACGATTCAGGCGTGGAACGACGCCTACCTCGACGCCATCCGTGCCACCGGCGGACCGCCCGGGCCCATCGCCCGCATTGGCGCCATGACCCACGCCGCGATGTTCAACGCCGCCAATGCGGTGGAGCGCCAGTACTACGGGTACCACTTCGACGTCTCGGCGCCCGGGGCGCTGCCCGAGGTGGCCGCCGCCCAGGCCGGCCGCGACGTGCTGGCGGCGATGTATCCCACGCTCAGCGGCAACTTCGACGCATTGCTCTCCTCGCAGTTGGCGCTGGTCCCCGATTCGCCGGGCAAAGCTGCGGGCATCGCGCTGGGTCAGGCCGCAGCCTCCTCTATGCTCGCCCTTCGCTCCGCGGACGGCTCGGATAACAACACGCCCTACGTCCAAGGCAACAACCCCGGCGATTGGCGTCAGACCGACGCCATGGGTCCTACCACCCCCAACTGGGGCCTGGTCACCCCCTTCAACATGAGCAGCGGCGATCAGTTCCGGCCCGGACTGCCCGGCGGTGCGACCAACATGACCGAACTGCTCACCAGTCAGGCCTACACCGACAGCTACAACGACGTGAAAGAAAAGGGCGCTCTGGTCGGCTCCACCCGCTCGCTGGAAGAGACCGACATCGCCAGTTTCTGGGCCAACGACCGCGACGGAACCTACAAGCCCCCGGGCCAACTCAACGACATCGCTCAGGTCCTCGCCACGCAGAACAATCTGGATTTCATCGAGGAAGCTCGCTTCTTCGCCCTGCTCAACCTCGCGCTGGCTGACGCGGGCATCGTCGCCTGGGACATGAAGTATCAGACCGACGTGGACTTCTGGAGGCCCGTCACCGGCATCCAGCTCGGCGATACCGACGGCAATCCCGACACCCTGGGCGACCCCAACTGGCAGCCTTGGAGCGACGACCCGAGCGTCAACGGATTCACCCCGCCCTTCCCCGCCTTCACCTCCGGGCACGCCACCTTTGCCGCCGCCGCCTCGGCCATCTTTGAGGAGTTCTTCGGCACCGACGCCATGACCTTCACCATCGGCACCGACGACCCCGGGTACACCGGGCCCGCGCAACGCACCTACCACAGCTTCAAGGACATCGCGGAGGAGAACGGCCGCAGCCGCGTCTACCTCGGCGTCCACTGGCAGTTCGACGCCGACCTGGGCTACAGCAGCGGCGACGCCCTGGGGCGACACGTTTTTGCCAACGCCCTGGCGCCCGTGCCCGAGCCGCTGACCGCCGCGAGCTTTGCCTTGGCCACCGCCGCCCTGGGGCTGTCGCTCTCACGCCGACGACCCTGAGCGCCGAATCTCAAGCCACGACCGAGGGTCGCGGGACGACCCATCGCCCGCACGAACAGTACAATCGCGCGGTCTTCCCGCATGACCTTGCGCGATCTATCACTCGTTGACCGCGCCGTGTCGTGGGCCAAAGCGGCGCACCACGCGTGGTCCACCACTTCGCTGCAACATCGCGTCGAACTGCTGCGACGATTCGCCCAGGCGGTCCAGTTGCGCAGCAGCGCAGCGGCTCGACGCATCAGTGAGGAAACCGGCAAGCCGCTCTGGGAGTCGACGCAGGAAGTGGCGCTCGTCCGGGCCAAGGTCGAGCACTCCATCCGCGCTTACCACGAGCGCAGGGCCGAGCAATCGCTTGAGCAGGGCGGCGTCACCACCGCGCTGCGCTTCCGTGGCCACGGCGTGGTCGCAGTGATCGGCCCCTTCAACATGCCCATGCACCTGCCGGGGGGCCACATCGTCCCGGCGCTGCTCGCGGGCAACACCGTGGTGTTCAAGCCCAGCGAACTGACTCCCGGATGCGGAGCCATGCTCGCGGACATGTGGCGCGAGGCGGACCTGCCCGACGGTGTGCTCGGACTGGCGCAGGGCGGAGCCGAGGTGGGTCAGGAGCTCGTGAAGCATCCCGCGGTGCGCGGCGTGTTCTTCACCGGGAGCTTCGGCGCGGGACGCGCCATCCTTCGCTCCTGCGCCGAGGACCCGGGCAAGATCGTGGCGCTGGAGATGGGCGGCAACAACGCGCTCGTCGCCTGGCCCCCGTTCGACGTGAAACGCGCGGCGAGAACCGTTGTTCAGTCCGCGTTTCTCACCAGCGGTCAGCGCTGCTCCTGTGCCCGGCGTCTGATCGTCCCGCGTGACGCGGACGCCCTGCTGCGAGAGCTGGCGTCCCTGACGCAGCGCCTGCGCGTGGGGCGATACACCCACGCACCCGAGCCCTTCATGGGCCCGCTCGTCTGCCCCGCCGCGGCCCAGCGTGTGCTCGACGCCTGGGCGCGACTGCTCGCCCAGGGCGGCAAACCCATCGTCGAGCTGCGGCGTATGGATCAGGGGGCGTTGCTCGCGCCGGGAGTCATGGAAGTGGTGGACGAACGCGACGAGGAGATTTTCGGCCCGCTGCTGTGCGTGGAGCGTGTGGAGGACTTCGACGCCGCGGTCGCCGCCGCCAATCGCTCGCGTTTCGGGCTGTCGGCTTCGTTGCTCTGCGAGGATCGCGCTTTGTACGAACGCTTCGTCCGTGAAGTCTGCGCCGGCGTGGTCAACTGGAATCGACCCACCACCGGCGCTTCCGGCGCGCTGCCCTTCGGCGGCGTGGGCCACAGCGGCAACCATCGACCCAGCGGCTACTGGGCGGCGGACTACTGTTCGTATCCCATCGCCTCGCAGGAGAGTCCTCGGCTCACCAGCGACGAGCCACTGCCGGGCCTGGACGCATGAGCGCATGGACCGAGGTCAACTTCGACGGGATCGTGGGGCCCACGCACCACTTCGCGGGTCTGTCGTACGGCAACCTCGCTTCGCAGGCGCACGCCGGGATCGTCTCGAACCCGCGCGACGCGGCGCTCGAGGGCCTGGCGAAGATGAAGCTGCTCCTGGACCTGGGCCTGACGCAGGGACTGCTCCCGCCGCAGGAGCGGCCCGATCTCCCGGCGCTGCGGGCGCTGGGCTTCGAGGGCGACGACGCGGCGGTGCTCGCCAAGGCGGCGCGGGAGTCGCCGCAGTTGCTCGCCGCCTGCTGCAGCGCTTCGAGCATGTGGGCCGCCAACGCCGCGACCGTCTCGCCCGCCAGCGACACGATCGACGGCAGGCTGCACCTCACGCCGGCGAATCTCGTGAGCACGATGCACCGCTCACTCGAGGCCCGCGCCACCGCCGCCGCGCTCCGCGCCGCCTTCCCCGATGAGTCGCTTTTCGCCCACCACGACCCGCTCCCGGGCAATCGTGTGCTCAGCGACGAGGGGGCGGCCAACCACACCCGGCTGTGTGTGGCGCACGAGGACCCGGGGGTCGAGGTGTTCACCTGTGGCGCTCGCGCTTTCGACCGCGCCAAGGGCCCGACGCGATTCCCCGCGCGGCAGACCTTTGAGGCGTCGTCGGCTGTGGCGCGTCGTCATCAACTGCGACCCGAAGCGGTGCTGTTTCTGCGCCAGCTTCCGGGCGCCATCGACGCGGGGGTGTTTCACAACGACGTGGTCTGCGTCGGGCACCGCGACCTGCTGCTGCTGCACGAGCGCGCTTACGTCAACCAGCCCCGAGCGGTGGAGGAGCTTCGCCGCGCGTTTCAAAGGGTCTGCGCCGCGGAGCTGAGCGTGGTGGAGGTCAGCGAAGCGGAGCTGCCGCTGGAGGAAGCGGTGGCGACCTACTTCTTCAACAGCCAGATCGTCACGCTGCCGGAGGGGGGCATGCTCATGCTCTGCCCCACCGAGGTGCAGCGGAGCGACCGCGCCGGCGCGACCCTGCAGCGCATCATCGCCCGGGACAAGCGCATCGCTCAGGCGAAGTTCGTCGAGGTCCGGCAGAGCATGAACAACGGCGGAGGCCCGGCCTGCCTTCGCCTGCGCGTGGTGCTGAGCCCGCAGCAGCTGGCCAGGGTCAAACCCACGCTGCTGCTGAACGAGGCCCGCTACCACGACCTGACGCGATGGGTCGTGCGTCACTACCGCTCGGAGCTGCGCTGGAGCGATCTGGCGGATCCGCAACTGCTCCGGCAGACCCGGGCGGCGCTCGACGAATTGACCGTGCTGCTGAACCTGGGCGCCTTCTACCCCTTCCAGCGGTGAATCGTCCCGCGGCGTTCGACCGTGGCGCGGCGAAGCGTTATCGTGTCGCTCGCATGGGGCGAGGCTTGGTCATCGCGACGGTTCTGGTGTGGTGCGGCGTGGCGCAGGCGCTGCCGCTGCCCGCCGGGGGCCAGGAGCAGCAGTTTTGGCTCGTGGGCCGCGAGGCGCAGGGGCGGTTCAACGTCTTTCATCGTCACCTGCTCGACCCCCCGGACACGCTGCGACTGGCCAAGACGATGCGCGGCGAACTGCTCCGGGGGCTCGCCACTGCCGGGGGCGACCGGTTCTGGCTGCTCTACACCGACAACTCGCTGCACGCCATCGTGGCGCGTCCGCCGGCCCTGGGCCCTCAAGGCCTGCCCGACCCGCGCTCGGGTTGGACTTACGCCCTGAGCGTGGAGGCCTCGCCGCCCTCGCCCGAGCAGGGTGTGGTGGTCCGCTCGCTGGCGGCCGACCGCGACGGACTGTGGGCCCTGGTCCGCGTCGAGAGCGCCGCGGCACTGGCGGAGCTGGGTTCCGAGTCCGCGTCGGGGCAGGCCACCCCTGCGCCGCGCCTGCTGCGCCTGCTCAACAACCGCTGGTCGAGTCTGCCGCTCCCGACCGACTTCCCGCCCGACCAGCCCGCCTTCGTGCTGATGCTGCATCCGGAGCACCCTCGGCCCTGCCTGGTGGTCCCGCTTCCGGCTCAGGGCGCGGACGCCCCGCCGCGCGTCCGTGTCTATCGTTTCGACAGCGACTGGCGCAGCGAGACCTACACGCCCCGACTCACCGGCGAACTGGTCCCCCTGGCGGTGCAGGGCCAACTGCTGCTCGCGGGCGTCACGGCCTCGCAGGCGGCGGTGCGCGCCAGCTTCGCGGCGCTCCGCGACGGACGCAGCACCGAGCTGGGCGAACTGGAACTCAAGGCCCCGGTCGACCCGCCGCTCTGGAGCGTTGCGGCGGTCGGGTCCACCGCGGCGCTGATCGTCGGCGACGGGAAGAACCCTCCGACCTGGTCGCGACTGGACCTGCGCGGCGCGGTGGTGCAGCGGGCCCGACCGCTGGCGATGCTGCCTCGCTCGGTCATGCGACCGATGACCGACAGCGTCGTGCTCATCTCCGTGCTGGCGCTGGCGACGGTGATCCTCTTTGCCTTCTGGAAGCGCGACCCGGCGTGGAACAAGGTGGACCTGCCCAGCGACGTGGAGCTGGCGGGCCTGCTGCCGCGCTCCTTGGCGGGACTGATCGATCTGACCCCCTGCGTGCTGCTGGCGGCGATGGTGTTCGACCTGGACGCCAGGCAGCTTCCCGACCACTGGCCCGGACGCAGCGGAGGACTCCACGCCATGCTCCCGGGGCTGACCACCATCGGCTTGTTCCTCGCGCACACCACCCTCACCGAGCTTTTCACCGCGCGCACGCTGGGCAAGGCGATGATGGGCTTAAAGGTCCTCTCCCTCAAGGGCCAACCGCCGCATCTCTGGCAACTGCTCGGACGCGGACTGCTCAAGGCCCTGGACCTGATCGCGCCGCCGCTGCTGATCCTGCCCCTGCTCACCCCCGCGCGCCAGCGTCTGGGCGACCTCGTGGGACGCACCGTGGTGACCGCCGCCAAGGACCAGCAACCGGAGGACGAGTGAGCGACCCGAGCTGACGTGGCGGTTCGGTGGGGTGGGCCTTGGGTCATGGGGACGGTGTGGAGAGACAATCGGCGTCACAGGCGCGCACAGGGTTCCCATGAAGATCACAGCTTCGCTCAAGCAGCAGGTCGCCCGGTCCTCGGTGGTGCTCCTCTCCGGCGGGCTGGATTCCGCCACCACGCTGGCCATCGCCCGGCAGGAGGGCTTTGTCTGTCACGCGCTTTCGTTCGACTACGGTCAGCGGCACCGCGTTGAGCTTGAGGCGGCCCAGCGTCTGGCGGCGCATCTCAACGCCGCTTCGCTCCGCGTCGTCAGCATCGACCTGCGCGCCTTTGGCCACAGCGCCCTGACCGACGCCATCCCCGTGCCCAAGGATCAGCTCGACAAACCCAGCGACGCCATCCCCGTCACTTACGTCCCGGCGCGCAACACCATCTTCCTCGCCTACGCCCTGGCGCTGGCGGAGGTGCTCGACGCGGCGGACATCCACATCGGGGTCAACGCGGTGGACTACTCCGGCTACCCCGACTGTCGCCCCGCCTACGTCCGTGCTTTTGAGACGATGGCCAACCTCGCCACCCGCGCCGCGGTCGAGGGACGAAGGCTCACGCTGCACACGCCGCTGATCGATCTGACCAAGACCGCGATCATCCGTCGCGGGCTGGACCTGGGCGTGGACTACGCCCTGACCCACAGCTGCTACGACCCCGCCTCCTCCGGCGCGCCCTGCGCACACTGCGACAGCTGCCTGCTCCGCCAGCGCGCCTTCGCGGACCTGGGCCTGACCGACCCGCTGCTGCTCAAGCACGGGATCAAACCCTAAACGTGGCGGCTTCAACGAAGCAGCTACAATCCCCGCGTGGAGTTGCCGATCGCCAAGCAGACTTATCTTCCGCCGGCGGTGGCGATGGCGCGGGCGATGTTACGCGCCGAGGCGACCCTGGCGCGGACGACGTGCGAGGTCACCGAGCTGGAAGGTTTCACCGCGTACACCGATGCGCCGCGGCGCGAGGTGCGCATGACGAACTGGGCGGGTGACGTGGCCTGCGACGGTTCGCCGGCGGAGCTGCTCGATCGCATCGACGCGCACTTCGACGCGCAGGGCGTGAGATGCTGGACGCTGCTGAGCCACGACGGCGCATGGAGCGGAGCGTTCCTTGAGGCGGCGGCGGAGCGCGGCTATTCGACCCGCGAGCGCTGGGTTTATCTGCTGGACCGTTACGTCGCGCCCCCGGAAGAAAGAATGAGCCAATCGCTGCAGGTGATCCCCACGCGGGCGGCTTACGGTCAGGCGCGGGAGCTGATGCGTGTGGCCGCCGGCCAGTACCAGGGCGCCGAGGTGACGGACGCACTCGCAGCGGCGTTGGTGGATCGACTCGACGAAGCCAGGCTCGAAAGCTTCATGGGCAGGCTAAGCGGTCACGCGGTGGGGATGCTCAACGTGCTGGCACTGGGACAGGTGGGCGTGATCGACCAGGTGTTCACGCACCCGTACCATCGCCGCGGCGGGGTGGCGTCGCGGCTCATGGACCACGCGATGGGCTTCTGCAGGCGCGCCCTCTTCGAGCAGGTGATTCTCGAAGCGGATCGGCAAAGCCCCGCGTCGCGGATGGTCGAACGCATCGGGTTTAAGCCCATCACTCCGCTGGTGCGACTCGTGCGCTCATGAGCCAGGCGGCAGCATCCAACGCGCAGCCCGTGACGCTCTGGGAACTCTGGGGCATCCGTGTGCCGGTGATCGTGGCGGCGGCGCTGGCGACGGTGTTGCTGCGGCAGGCGCTGGGCGGAGCGGCGCTGGCGGGGTGTGGCCAGGGTCAGGGCGGCTGCGCCACGGTGCTCGCTTCGCGCTGGGCCTACTGGTTCAATCTGCCCGTGAGCGGGGTGGCGCTGGGCGTTTACGGGCTCACCCTGCTGGGCACGCTGCTCGTGCAGCGCGCCGAGGACGAGGCGGCGCGACGAGGGGCGTGGCGACTGCTGCTGGCGCTGGCGTGCGCCATCACGGTGGCGGCGCTCTGGTTCATCACGCTGCAGGCGGCGGTGCTCAAGGCCTGGTGCGTCTACTGCACCGTGGCGCACGTCGCCGGGCTGGCCGGCGCCTGGGTGATTTTTCTGCGGTGTCCGTTGCCGGGGCGCACGGGGCTTCTCCCCGGGGCGGCGACGGGGGTCGTGTTGGTGTTCGGGCAGTTCATGAGCCTGCCCGCCGCGAGTACGGTGGTGCGTACCGCGGGGTCCGCGGTGGTGGACCCGCAGCGGCGCGTGAGTGTGCTGGGCGACCGAGTCCGGCTCAAGCCCGGGGACTACCCGATGCTCGGGGACCCGTCAGCTCGGCACGTCCTGGTCCACCTGTTTGATTACACCTGCACTCACTGCCGGGCGGTTCACACGATGCTGGAGGAGGCGGTGCGTCGCAGCGACGGGGCGCTGGGCGTGGTGATGCTGCCGGTGCCGATGGACGCCCACTGCAACAAGCTCGTCTCGTCCACCGCGGCGAACCGCGAGGGTGCGTGCGAGTACGCGCTGCTGGCGCTGGCCGTGTTCCACGCCGACCCAGGCCAGTTCCGGGCGTTCGACGCGGCGATGTTCAAGGAGGAGCGGCTTCCGTCAGTGGAACAAGCCAGGGCGATCGCGGGGCAGCTGGTGGGCGAGGCGGCGTTGGAGGCGTCGCTGGCGAGCGCGTGGGTGCGGGCGCAGATCGAGCGGTACGTCTACGTCTATGTGCAGTCGGGGCAGACGGTCCTGCCGCTGGTGATCGGGCCGAGCTGGATCATCGCGGGCAGGCCGGGGACGACGCAGGAGTTGCTCGCGCAGCTGGAGAAGGAGTCGGGGGTTGAGTTCTCACGGTGAGCGCGCCGGTGTCGCGGCGTCGGTACACTGAAGCGCATGGACATGGAAGCGACGTTGATGGTGGGGATGGAGGTGCACGTGGAGCTGGCGACGCGGACGAAGATGTTCACGTCGGCGGCGAACGTGGCGCATCGGGAGTTCGAGGACGCGCCGCCCAATTCGCTGTGCGATCCGGTGGTGCTGGGGCTTCCGGGGGCGCTGCCGGTGATCAACCGTCGCGCGGTGGAGATGGCGATGCGGGTGGGGCTGGCGCTGAATTGCCAGATCGCGCGTTTCACGAAGTGGGACCGCAAGAGCTACTACTATCCCGACCTGCCCAAGAACTATCAGATCAGTCAGTACGATCACCCGCTCTGCGGCGCCGGCGCGTTGGAGATCGCGCTGGCCGACGGGACGAAGCGGACGGTGCGGATCCGCAGGGCGCACCTGGAGGAGGACGCGGGCAAGCTGCTGCACGAAGCGCCCGGCGGTGGGGCGATCGAGCATTCGATCGTGGACCTGAATCGTGCCGGGACGCCGCTGCTGGAGATCGTGACCGAGCCGGACTTGCGAAGCGCGGAGGAGGCGGTGGTTTTCGCGCAGACGCTGCGGGACATCTGCAGGTTCCTGGGCGTGACGCGCGGCGTGATGCAGAAGGGGCACATCCGGTTTGAGCCGAACATCAACGTGGTGATCCGGCAGGGCGGGAAGGAGTATCGCACGCCCATTGTCGAGGTGAAGAATCTCAACTCGTTCAGAGCGGTGCAGGGTGCGATCGAGCACGAGTTTACGCGTCAGGTGGAGGAGTGGCAGCAGACGGGCAAGGTGATGGGCCAGCGTGCCAAGACCACGCGTGGCTGGGACGACGTGCGCAACCAGACGACGTTGCAGCGGACCAAGGAGGACGCGGACGAGTACCGCTATTTTCCCGACCCGGACCTGGTGCCGGTGGTGGTGGACGAGGCGTGGCTCTCGCGGGTGCGTGGCGAGTTGAAGGAACTTCCGGGGGCGAAGCACGAGCGCTACACGGGGACGCTGGGCCTGGGCGTGAAGGACGCGAGGCAGCTGCTGGAGGAGCCGGAGTTGGCGGGACTGTTCGATGAGGTGGTGTCGTTGGGGGTGGAGGCCAGGCGAGCGTGTTCGCTGCTGCTGAACAATCTCGCCAAGCGTGCCAACGAGAAGGGGGTGGGGGCGCACGAGTTGGGCGTGAGCGCCGCGCAGATTCGCGGGGTGGCGGAGCTGCTGAGTGCGGAGAAGCTCGGGTCCGGGTCGGTCGATGCGCTGCTGGGCCAGTGCGCCGAGCACCCCGGAGAGGACGCGGCGACGCTGGCGGAGAGATTCGGGCTTTTGCAGGTCTGCGACACCGGGGCGCTGGACGCCATGGTCGATCAGGTGCTCGCTGACGCGAAGAACGCCAGGGCGGTGGCGGACCTCAGGGCGGGCAAGGACAAAGCGATTGGCGCCTTGATGGGGCAGGTGATGAAACTCTCCAGGGGTCAGGCCAACGCGAAGATGGTGCAGGACCTGATCCGCGCCAAGGTGTCGGGCGCGTAAGTGCGCACGGACATAGAATCCCACGATGCCGACGATTCACGAACTTCTCGACCGCTTGTGGACGGACTACGTGGCGCTGAACCCTCACGCCTTGGCGGTCCGCGAGGCGTTGCAGGGTCGCGGCGAGACCATCGTCAACGACCACATCGCGCTGCGCACGTTCGATGAGCCTCGCATCGGTTTGGACGCGTTGGCGGCGCCGTTCGTTGAGGCGGGGTACACCGTGGGCGAGTCCTACCACTTCACGGAGAAGAAGCTCTTTGCGCGCCACTACGAGCACCCCGACCCGAGCCTGCCGCTGCTGTTCGTGAGCGAACTGAAAACGGACGAACTGCCCGCGGAAGTGGTGAAGATCATCCGAGGATTGATTGCGCAGCTGCCGCGGGGCGTGGGCGAGCGCTGGGATTTCCCCGTCGCGGGGCGGCTGTGGAACCTGACCGTGAAGGAGTACGAGACGCTGGCCAGGGCAAGCGAGTACGCGGGCTGGCTGGGGGCCTTCGGGTTTCACGCCAACCATTTCACGGTGCTGGTCAACGCGCTCAAGACGTTCGATTCGCTCGCGGGGCTCAACGCGTTCCTGGTCGAGAAGGGGTTTGAGCTCAACACCGCGGGCGGAGCGATCAAGGGTTCGCCGACCGAACTGCTCGAACAGTCCTCGACGCTGGCGGGCAAGGTGACGGTGAAGTTCCTCGACGGCGAACGACAGGTCCCCGCATGCTACTACGAGTTCGCCCGTCGATACGAGGCGCCCGCCACGGGCAGACTCTTCCGGGGGTTCGTCGTCCAGAGCGCGGACAAGATTTTCCAGAGCACCGACCGCCGGTAGATTCAACCCCGTCGGCTTTGAGCCGGCGTTGATCGGCGGCCCCGTTTCATAAAAAGTGCGTCAAGTCTGGTGACTTGCCCCGGGGCCTTGCCCACGCTATTTTGGGGGTCCGTTCCGTCCCTGTTCCACCTGGTTGACGAAGTTCCACACTCACTTTTTTCGTCACGAGGAGTTGCGCCATGACCCAGGTCCAGACTCAGACCCAGATTTCGTCATCCGTAGGGGCGCAGGGCCCGACACTGCCGCCGCCGGCGTCCTTTGCCGCCCGTGCGCACGTCCGAAGCCTGTCGGACTACGACCGGATGTACCAGGAATCGATCAAGAGCCCCGACGCGTTCTGGGCACGGATCGCTGCGGACTTCCACTGGCAGCAGAAGTGGCAGACGCTGCGCGACGGTTCGTTCCTGCCGCCGGTGAAGATTCGATGGTTCGTGGGCGGCAAGACGAATCTCTCCTACAACTGCCTGGATCGGCACCTGCCGGGGCGAGCGAACCAGACCGCTCTGATCTGGGAGGGCAACGAGCCGGCCGAGAGCAAACACGTCACCTATGGGCAGCTGCACAAGGACGTGTGCAGGTTCGCCAACGCGCTCAAGGCGCTGGGCGTGAAGAAGGGGGACCGTGTGTGTCTGTATCTGCAGATGATCCCCGAACTGCCCACGGCGATGCTCGCCTGCGCCCGCATCGGCGCGATTCACAGCGTGGTCTTCGGCGCTTTCAGCGAGGACTCGCTGGCGGACCGCGTGAACGACTCGGCGTGCAAGATCATCATCACGCAGGACACGGCGCTGCGCGGGAACAAGCGTGACCTGCCCATGAAGACCAAGGCCGACGCCGCGGTGGCGCGGTGCCCCAGCGTCGAGAAGGTCATCGTCGTGAAGCGCACCGGGCACGAGGTCCCGATGGGAAGCAGGGACCTCTGGTGGCACGACGTGATGACCCAAGCCTCCGACGTGTGCGAGCCGCAGTGGCTCGACGCGGAGGACCCGCTCTTTGTCCTCTACACCTCCGGGTCCACGGGCAAACCCAAGGGCGTCATGCACACCACCGGCGGGTACATGGTTTACGCCGCCACCACCTTCAAGTACATCTTCGACTACCACGAGGGCGACGTCTGGTGGTGCACCGCGGACATCGGGTGGATCACCGGGCACTCGTATATCCTTTACGGTCCGCTGTGCAACGGCGCTACCTCGGTCATGTTCGAGGGCGTGCCCAATTATCCCGACGCGGGGCGCTTCTGGGACGTGATCGACAAGCACAAAGTCACGCAATTCTACACCGCCCCCACCGCCATCCGCGCCCTGATGCGCGAGGGCGAAGAGCACCCCCACAAACGCAAGCTCGACACGCTTCGACTCCTGGGCTCGGTGGGTGAACCGATCAACCCCGAAGTCTGGCTCTGGTACCACCGTGTCATCGGCAAGGGCCGCTGCCCCGTCGTGGACACCTGGTGGCAGACGGAGACCGGCGGCATCCTGATCACGCCGCTGCCCGGAGCGCACACGCTCAAGCCCGGCAGCGCCTCGCGGCCGTTCTTCGGCGTCGAGCCCGTCATCCTCGACGATCAGGGCAAGGAGGTCCCCGTCGGAACCAGCGGCAAACTGTGCATCAAGAACCCCTGGCCCGGCATCGCACGCACCACCTGGGGCGACCACGATCGTTTCATCAACGTCTACTTCTCCACCTACAAAGGCCTCTACTTCACGGGCGACGGCTGCCGCAAGGATGCCGACGGCGACTACTGGCTGCTCGGCCGCGTCGATGACGTCATCAACGTCTCGGGCCATCGACTGGGCACCGCCGAGGTCGAGAGCGCCCTGGTCGCCCACTCCGCAGTCGCCGAGGCCGCGGTGGTCGGCTACCCGCACGACATCAAGGGCCAGGGCATCTACGCTTACGTCACGCTCAAGGCCGGTTACGAATCCAACGACGCGATGAAGAAGGAACTCGTGGGCACCGTCCGCAGGATCATCGGGCCCATCGCCACGCCCGACGTGATCCAGTGGGCCCCCGCGTTGCCCAAGACGCGCAGCGGCAAAATCATGCGCCGCATCCTCCGCAAGATCGCCGAGAACGAGATCAGCTCCATCGGCGACACCACCACCCTCGCCGACCCCACCGTCGTCGAGGCGCTGATCAAAGGCAAGCCTCACGCGTGAGGCTCAACGCAACTTCTGCACCCCGTAACACGCTCCTCACAACCCGGGCAGCGGCGGAATCACGTGTAGAACGCGTGTTTCTCGCCCCCATCCGCGCTGGGGGCCGATTCTCCGCGCCCTGCTCAACGTCCCGCCTAGAATTGGTCGATAACATGGGTGACGGGGCTCGCGAATGGAGTCGTGGGCGACCCTGCGGGCGAGAAGCTCGCCCCGTCTGGAGGCCACGGTTTGAGCAAGCACGAGGCAGCATCGGTCCTTCCCGCTCCCGCACCCGATAGCGCACCAGCCACCAGCGTTCAGCAGAAGTTCTTCGTGCTGGACACCAATGTGCTGCTGCACAACCCCGCTTCGCTGTTCATGTTCAAGGACAACGAAGTGGTCATCCCCTTCGCGGTGCTCGAGGAGATCGACAAGTTCAAGAAGCAGAACGACGACGTGGGCCGCAACGCCCGCGAGGTCATCCGCAAGCTCGACAAGCTGCGCGTCCGGGGCAACCTGCGTCTGGGCGTGAAATGGAACGGCCACGGCGGGAAGGTGCGTGTGGAGTTCTCGCCCGAGGAGCGCCCCGCGGGCCTGCGCGACGACAACGCCGACAACCGCGTCATCTCCGTCGCCTGGTCGCTTCACAAGCAGGGCAAACGCACCGTCCTGATCTCCAAGGACATCAACGTCCGCCTACGCTCCGACAGCCTGGGCATCCACACCGAAGACTTCGAGGCGCAGAAGGTCGACGCCGACCGGCTCTACCCCGGCTACGTCACCCTCGACGTGCCCAGCCAGCTCATCGACACGCTCTACCACGAGAAGCAGCTCGAACTTCAAGCGCTCCAGCCCTACCTCGTGAGCCACGGCGTCGAGGGTGAAGAGGCCTCCGCGCCGATCCAGCTCTACGCCAACCAGTTCGTCCAGCTCCGCGACGCCTTGGACGAATCGCACACCGGCCTGGCTCGTCTGCTGGGCGAGACCGAGCACCTCATCCCGATCCACGGACCCCGACGACCCGTGTTCGGCATCATGGCGCGAAATCTCCAGCAGACCATGGCCTTCGACCTGCTCCTGGACGACGAGATCAAGCTCGTCACGCTCCTGGGCACCGCGGGCACCGGCAAGACCCTGCTCGCCATCGCCGCGGGCATGGCCAAGGTCCTCAACGAAGGTCGCTACGACAAACTCCTCGTCGCAAGGCCCATCATGCCCATGGGCCGGGACATCGGGTACCTCCCCGGCGACAAGGACGAGAAACTCTCCGCCTGGATGCAGCCGATCTTCGACAACCTCTCCTACCTCCTTTCCACCCGCGCCTCCGGCGCCGCGGGCGCATCCGGTGGAACTTCCGGGGGCGGGGGCGGGGGCGGACATGCAGAGAGCAAATCGCCCGAGCAGCGCGTCAAGACGCTCATGGCCTCGGGCCAGCTTGTGCTCGAACCGCTCACCTACATCCGGGGTCGCAGTATCCCGCACCAGTTCATCATCATCGACGAGTCGCAGAACCTAAGCCCGCACGAGGTCAAGACCATCGTCTCGCGCGTGGGCGAAGGCACGAAGATCATTCTCACCGGCGACGTGGGCCAGATCGACAATCCCTACCTCGACTCCTCGAGCAACGGCTTGTCCTACCTCGTGGAAAGTCTCAAGGGCCAGGCCCTGGTCGGCCACGTCACCCTCGCCAAGAGCGAACGCTCCGAGCTCGCATCGCTCGCGGCGGAGAAGCTCTGAGCCGCCAGGGCCATCGCGGTCCACGCCCGAGCAGATAACGGAACCCATAACCGGGGGCAAAAAAAACCCGCGGAGGAGCTGGTGAAGCTCACTCCGCAGGCGGAGGGGGCGATGGGTTGTCGTCGGCGCTGACGGGCTGCGTTGGGTCGGGGTCAGATGCGTGGGCTGACCTCGGGCCCACTGCCCGAGGGGGTGTAACTCGAAAGCGTGGCGATCACGACCCTGTCGAACATGAAGCCATCCTCACGCATGAAGACGTTGAGGGTGTGGAGGCCCGGTGTCGTGACATTGATGGTAAGCCTGGCCCCGCCGTCGCTGGTGGTTCCGCTCCAGGTGAAGGCGGTGCCGAAGTTCGCCAGGTTGTCGCTCTTGGACGAGACCACGCCGTCGAGCCCGATGTGGACCGAGTCGTCGCCGCCGCCGGTGGGCCCGCGGCCGAGCAGCCAGACGTAGTGCGTCCCGGTCTGGGTGAAGTTGATGGAGTAGTTCACCTGCGGGCTGCTGCTGGTGATATTGCTCGTGACCACCATTCCCGTGTTGGACAGGGCCTGCAAGGCTGAACCGTCGCTGGCGGTGGCGTCGCTCACCACCTGCCAGCTCTTGCCGCTGCGTGAAACCGTTCCGTCGTGAACCGTCGCGTCGAGCGTCACCAATCCGGTGCTGACGTCTTGCTGGTACGCCACCGGTCCGGTGTTGACGAAGCCGGTGCCGGTGAGGTTGATGAGGT
>CAZBXW010000012.1:0-81151 GCA_964496285.1 uncultured Phycisphaera sp. | reverse complement strand
CGTGCCCCCGCTACTTGAATCTGGGCTTCGAGCAATCGAGGCCCTACGGTTAACGAATAACGCCGAGGCCCACAAGCCTCGGCGTTGTCGCTTCTATGCCAAGTCCCACAAGGGTTTAGCGATCGTCGCTGTTGCGGACGGTCTCTGCCGCAGAGCGGAGAGACACGCCGCGGGACGGCAGGCGGGCGTCGTTGGGGGGCTCATATGCGGAAAGTCTCTGAGTCTCTGGCCGCCCCCGACCCGCGGGTTATTTCGTCGTTGGCTCTGGTCGGGCGGTGCGAACTGTCACAGTTGGCTTCGGTGGGATGCGCTACGCGAAGAGGTGCTCGAAGACCTCGCTGTTGTGCTGACGGAGCCGGTCCGCGAACTCATTCACGTAGAACATGTCCTGGATGTACCGCTGGGCCCGGACGCTGATCCTGAACTCGGGTTTCTTAAGGTTCAGGTCGAAGAGCACCAACGCGATCGCGAACCTCTGGGTCAGAAGGATCAGTCGCCGCATGCGTGGAGCTTTCGTGTTTCGGCGGGTCGACTCGCTTGATTGAAATCCAAGACTTGCCTGGAATCGCCTTGGGTGATTTCCACGACGCCGCTATTGCATTCGCTACGGAGCCAGATCGCGTCGAAGGTCAGTGCGTGGCGGGACTCCGTCGGGAATGAGAACGCCCGGTTATTTTCGCGTTGCATCACGAACGCGCGGGGGGCTGGCCAGGGTGAAGAGGATCACTTCTTCGCCGGTGACAGTGCTGATGTCATGGTGCAGGCTCACCACTTGAATGCCGGTGATCTCCTGGATCGTGGCTTCCAAAAGCGGGCGCGCGGTCTCGAGCAGGTGCGTTCTCACCTGCTTGAGCAGGTCGCGGCCCTTATCGCTGGGCAAGGATTTCACCAGTTGTTGTTCGGCGGCGGTGAGTACGCCCTGCAGACGCACCACCAGCAGATCCTGGAGGAGATGCGCATGAATAGCTTTAGGCCCCCGGCCCATGTATTCCTGCTCAAAGTGCGTGATCCCTTTGCAGACAGACGCTTCGATTTCGCCTTGGGTCGCCATGGTCCCCTCTCATTTACGTCGAAATCGGTGGGGTGCCGTAGCTGAGCGAAGAAATAGATGATTTGTCGTCCTACCCACGAATCCAGACACTTTGCGGTTGCCATCTTAGTCAGTTTGCCTTTGAATTTGCAAATCCCGCTTGCCTTTGTTGCAGCAGGTGTCTATGGTGTGAATCGTCCGGAGAGCGAAGCGTTGAGATAGATCGTCTCCGGTGTCGGAAAACTAGGTGAAGGGCAGACCGTCAGTTCGGTAGGCCCGTTGACTGGTGAGCCGATTTGGCCCAGCACTTTTCGAGTGCCGAGCCAGATCGGCTTTTTTTTGCTCTGCACGGATTTGCGACCGCGCTCAAGGGTTTATCCCATGACAGGCTCCACCGCAACGATGGCACAACAGGTGGCTCAAGCAGCCAGTGACTTTCAGCAGCAGCGGACCGGACATGTGCCCTCGGTGGTGTCGGTGGTGCTCAGCGGCGACACGCTGGTGGTCACGCTGCACGAGGCCCTGACACTGGCGGAGAGGGTGCTGGCGCAAAGCCCGGCTGGTGCCGCCCGGGTACAGGACTTTCATCGCCAACTCTTCGCCAACTCCTCCGCCAGGCTGCGGCAGGAGATCAGACGGATCACCGGCGTGGAGGTGCGCGAGGCGGCGGCGGAGGTCGAGACCCACACCGGCACCGTGATACACGCCTTCACCAGTGGCACGATGGTGCAGGTCTTCCTGATGGCACAGCACATCTCCGCGACCACCTGGAATAGCCCGGCTGATGGAAACGGCGGGGCCGGGGCCAAACCCTCAGAGCCCGGCGTGCCCGCGACGCCGGTGACATAGATGACTCACGCCCATGGGATCGTTCCCATGGGCAGATCCAAGACGTACTAACAAGGAGCATGGTTATGACTCACTCACTGATCGGGATCGGGATTTTGACAGCCGCCATCATAGTTGGCTGCAATCGCACCGAGTCGTCCGCAACCCGGGCGGCGGAACAGGCGCAGGCCCAGTCGTCGGCCAAGGCGGCGGCGGACTGTAAGGCAGCGATAGACGCCAAGCAGGCGGCCAACGTGAAGGCGACGACGGACGCCCAGATGGCGGTGGAACAAGCGGCGGTAGACCGCAGGGCGGCAGCGGATGCCAAGACCGCTGCGGAAGCCAGAATCCAGACTGATCTAAAGGCAGCCGAAGTGGCCAAGGTGGCGGCGAACCAGGCGGCGACGGACAACAAGGTGGCGGCGGACGCCAAGATCGAGGCGGATTTGAAGGCCGCAGCCGTGGCCAAGAGCGCTGCGGACGCGAAGATTGCCGCCAATGCCAAGGCCGACGCCAAGGCCAGTCAAGTTGCCGACGCAGCCGCTAAAGCCGCTGCCCAGGCCAACACAGCCAAGGCCAAGACGCTGCTCGAACAACTCCAGCAATACCTCAGGGACAAGAAGATCGAGCTTGCTGAGAACACGCTGGGGCAACTCGACGACATGAAAGGCACCTTGCCCGTGGCGCTTCAGGACGAGATCGAAGCGGCCCGAACCGCTCTGAAGATGCAGAAGGCTGCCGCTTTCCGTTAGTCAAGGCCACGGGCTGGCCCCCCAGAGGGGGGGGCTTGTCCGTGCCACTACGCCGCCGGGGCGCGAGCCATCGGCGGCAGTGAAGGCCGTATTTCTATACATCGGCAGACACTTTGTTCGTCCGACCGTGAGCCCGACCCCACTGAGTCGTAAAGGTGAGGCACCCTTCCGTGACGTTCACGGTCGGGACCATACCGCACCCCGCTGGTTTGACTGAAAGAAGATGCATCATGCTTTGGACACTCGCCGTCGTGCTTCTGGTGCTGTGGTTGTTGGGACTCATCACGTCCTACACATTCGGAGGCCTGCTGCACATGCTGCTGGTGATCGCCCTGGTGGTAGTCATCGTCCGCCTGTTTCAGGGCCGCGGAGTGTCGGCGTAGCGTTCTGTTGTGGGCGGGGTGTCGGCCAGGTGAAGGGGGACGGCTGGCACCCGATGCCCACGGGCCTCGTGGAAACAATTTTTAGGAGCTTCTAATGGGACTGATTCTGCTCATCATCGTGATCATGTTGTTGGTAGGGACTCTACCGCGCTGGGGCTACAGCCGTAGCTGGGGCTATTTCCCCAGCGGCGGCCTGGGCCTGGTGTTGTTGATCCTGTTGGTTCTGCTGCTCATGGGCTATGTGCCCCGCGGATTCTGATCTGCAACACCACCGCCGCGACGCGGCGCTACGGTGGTGTATCCCATCCGCGCCTAAGGGGAATTCCAATGTATCGTCTCGAGAACAGCGTATTTGCCGCTCCCGTGCCCGACCATGAGTACGGGCGGCTGGACCTGCGGACCTACCGGGAAATCGCCCGGATTCTTTCCGAGCGGACCGGCATCGCCATGACCCGTGCCCATGTGGCGAAGATGTGCCGGGCTGCGGAAGAAAAGTTCACCCTCGCCTTTCTTACCGACCCGGTGCTCCGGCGAAGTTTGATCGGCCGGGTGGCAACCAGAGGGTAAACACCGTTGCTCTAGGCGGGGTTGCGGCGCGGTGGGTCGGCCACCGGCTGCGGGAGCGTCGCCGCCCGCAGCGCATGTGTTCGGTCGGTTTCTCTTACGGATGGAATCTGCTATGAATCCTCAACGCATCGGTGGCATCGTTCTGTTGGCAGCTGGCGCCACTCTCTTCATCATCGGGATGAACGCCTCGCACTCCGTGGCGGATCGCTGGAGTAACTTCTTCACCGGGCACTTCACCGATTCCACCATGTGGTACATCGTGGGCGGCGTCGTGGCGGTGGCGAGCGGCCTGGGGTTGGTCCTCTTCGGTGGCCGCAGGTCGATTTGAGTCCCGACCGCCCGTTCCAAGAGTGAAAGGAGCGACACGGGAAAGCGTTTGCGCCAGGCGACGCGGCGAGTCAGTGTCAGGGTTGCCGGATGTTTGTCCGGTGACCGTAAGTTCAGGAATCGACAACTTGGGATCGTAGACGGGCCAAGCCCGGCCACGATCCCCCTTGAAAGGAAATGATTGTGAAAACTTCTCTCCCCGGCACCGTGTGTCTGTTGGCCAGTCTGACCGCCTTCGCGGCGCTGATCGGGTGCTCCACCGCGCCCGACACCGCCCAAGGCAAGTCCGACATCCGCAAGGATGCGGAGATTGCGTTAAGCAAGGCGCGGGCCAATGACCCCACTCTGATCAATGTGCTCGACGACGCGGCGGGCTACACCGTCTTCCCCTCCATCGGGAAGGGCGGCGCCATCGTGGGCGGAGCCTATGGCAAAGGTGTGCTCTATCAGTATGGCCGAGCCGTGGGCTATTGCGATCTCACCCAGGCCTCTATCGGTGCTCAAATCGGTGGCCAGGCCTACACCGAGATCATCTGCTTCGAGACTGCGGAGTCGGTCGACCGTTTCCGCGAAGGAAAACTCCGCTTCGACGCCCAAACCTCCGCCGTGGCCCTGAGGTCCGGCACCGGGGCCAACGCCAAGTATCGTGAGGGCGTGTTGGTGTTCACGATGGACGAAGCGGGCCTCATGGTCGAAGCCTCCGTCGGCGGACAAAAGTTCACCTACCAACCGCGGTAAATCCCTGTGGACTGGCCGTCCGGGAAACTCTCCCGGGCGGCCACGGTCCCTGCTATGGCCCAGCCGTTTGTCCCACCGTGGCACGGTCCACGCCCCGGGGGGTCGTCCAATCCTTGTCGGGCTACTCCCTGTCATCCTCGGGAATTACGCTGCTTTTCGGAGTAGTGGTTGAACAAGCCCCCGAAAAGTCACTGGCGTCGGATTACGCCAACGGCGGAGGGCGGCGGCTGCCCTCGGCTTCGTAGCGGGATGTTGCCCAACGACTGCCTGCCCCCGGGTGCCTCATCAACACGCATGGGCTTAATCCGCCAGTTACCTTCGCCACCCGGTTGCGAGACTCAAAGTCGCACTATTCCACAACTGCAGAGCCGGTTTCCCGAAACCCAGAGGCGGGTTATGGACGAAGAGACACTGTTCTGTCTCTGTTTTGATTTCGAAGACGAAGTGGACCGCTCTACTTTTCGGGCCGTTGCACAACACAACGGCCCCCCGGTTCACGCAAAGCGCCGCCGAGACAACTCGGCGGCGCTTTCGTTTTCATCGCCAGTTCCTCCAGGGGTTACGATTCCCGTCCGTCGCGGCCAGAGTCTCTGATCTGCCGGGGGGCACAACCTGAGCATCGCTCCCGGCCGCCCGTCGGGGTCGTTTTGCCGAAAAGTCTCTTGGCCCGGTGGAGACTCGGAGGCTCGGATTATGAGGTGGTTGCACGCGGTATAGCGCGACTAGCCACAGAATTCCACCCCTCCGGTTATGTCACGTGGGCGTGGTCGGTCTCGAGGTCTTGACACTCACGATCTCCGTGAGATTGTCAACCCGATGGTCCAACTTCGCTCCGAGTCTGAGCAACCGCGACCGCTCTTCCGGTGTGAGGGTCACACGGTTGCCCGGCACCCGCTGTCGCAGCAGTTCAGCCTGAGGCTTGAGGAAGCGAATCCGGTCGTCGCACCGAGCCGACCATGCCTCGTCAAGCAGCTCAAACAGCACCAACACCCAGCTTGGAAGCGCCATCACATCCTTCGGCCCCAAAGTCGTAAGTCCAGTCCTGGCAACGGACCGAGATTCTGGACCACCCCCGGAAGGTGGGCAATCGACGGGGATGTTATAGGTGATGCCGCCACCGCTCACGATCTTGTGCCCATGAGCCGCCGCCGCAGGTTGGTTGGCCGAGTCTGCATCTGACCAAATCGGACCTCCAAGGCCATTCGCGTCACCCAGTCTCACGAAGTTAAAAACAGGTCGATTCGCAAAAACCTGTGAAAAATCAGGCAAAAATAATTCTCAACTCGCCGGTCGTGCATCAGAAAAAATTCATACCGTCCTTTTCGAAGAGGGTTTAGACCACTCCAGAAGGTTCGAACAGAACAGTTTAAAGAGTACAATCTTTATCAATGTACGCCTTAACAAAACATCCCATTCTGCTACGATATCGTGAACAGATGCGCACGTGAACTTGACTTGCGCTGAGCATATTTGGGTTCCTGTCCGAGCTTGAAATCTAGGGTTTTTTTGGGGGGGGGTTGGAGGATTGTTGGCCACCATCACCGACATTGCGAAGGTCGCTGGGGTCTCGCACATGACGGTGTCGCGTGTGCTGAACGGCGCGCAGTACCACAGGCCGACGTTCGCCAAACGCGCCCGCAACATCCGCAAGCTGGCGCGCGAAATGGGCTACCGCCCCAATGCCTCCGCCAGGGCCATGCGTCAGGGACGCTTCGGGGCGGTCACTCTTATGATGAGTGCTGACCCCGGTCGCAGTGAGTTGCCCAAGAAGATGTTCTACGGCATCCAGGCCGCCGCCAGCCATGCGGACCTCACCGTCAACCTCAACATCGTCCCCGACGACCAGCTCACCGACGAGCAGTTCATCCCCAAAGCGCTGCGTGAGCTGCACAGCGACGGCCTGCTGATCAACTATCACAAGTCTTTGCCCGCTTATCTGCGGGAATTGATCGACCGATTCGCCATCCCTTCGGTGTTTCTGAACCTCGACGCAGACTATGACAGTGTCTGCCCGGACGACTTCGCCGCGGGTCGGACCGCCACCGAGCACCTGTTGTCGCTGGGCCACCGCCGCATCTGGTACGTGGGATACAGCTACGACCACGACAACTACCACTACAGCGAGCTTGAACGCCGCGACGGCTACGCCGCCGCCATGCTCGATGCCAAACTCGAGCCTGTCAGCATCGACCGCTACCACCGCGACCTCGGGCGGACGCATCCGAACGCTCAGGCCTGGCCTCAAGCACTCCTTCAGCCCGATCGGCCCACCGCCATCGTCTGCTACGGCAAGGACGTGGACGTGTCCATCATCCACCACGCCGCCGCCCGCGCGGGCCTCTGCGTCCCCCCTGACCTGTCCCTGATGACCTTCGACGGCGGGCCCGCCTTTGACGCTCTGGAGCTCGACACCTGGCTGGTCCCCGAGTACGAGGTCGGCCGCGTCGGCGTCGAGATGCTGCTGCAGAAAATCCTGCACCCCGAACAACCACTCGCTGCCCGCAAACTCCCCTTCACCCACAACCCGGGCGAATCGGTCGCCCCGCCAGCCAATAACGTCGATCGCTAAGTCACTCTCTCTCAAAGGAGGGTGGGAAATGATCCGTTCAACAGAGAATCGTCACCCTTGGTTCACGACCGGTTCCGTTCAACCCGCGGCAAGGAGAAGCGCAATGATTCGATCCAGCACACTCGCACGGGTGGCCAGCGCCGCCCTCCTGCTGATCACAGGCTCGGCCCATGCTGGCAACATCGCCTGGGACGGCAACGGCAACGCCAACAACAGCGGTAACTGGGGCACAACCGTTGGCAACGAGCTGAACTGGGCCGGGGACGTCAATCCCGGCACCGGGGACGTCGCTCAGTTGCTCAACGTCACCACCGGCACCCGCACCGTCACGCTGCAAAACGCCACGACGGTGCAGGCGTTGACCATGACCCAGACCACGACCGGTGCGGTGAACACACTGACGCTGAATGCCGACCTCACCTTGACCAACGATGGCCCCTGGGACTCGCTCGGGCCGCGGGCGAGCCCCAGTCGCTGGTGGTCAACATGGGCGGCCGCACCATCAAGATGAGCAGCAACCTCAACACCGGCACCACGACGCATACGCTTCCTGGCATATGGAACTTCAATTCTGCTGGTTCCACACTGATCACGAGTTCCACAGCTAACGAACGGATCCATGACTTCATCATCGAGGACACGCTCAATGTCTCCGCTGACGCCACGTTGGGCCGGAATAACGGAAGCACTTCGGGCGGCGTCAACCTGGACAGGGATGTAAACATCAACTTCGGCTCGTCGTCCGATGTCAATGTCACAGCCGGGACGTTCACCTTGATCAAGCGGGTGCGCAGCGGCAGGATGTGGTTCAGACCTGCTCGTCAACAACAGCGGCGCGTCATTCGACATCGCCAGCGGTGCCAGCGTGCTGCTCAGCTGCGACAACCTTGGTGCCGACAACCCCACGCAGGCGACCACCTTCACCAACACTTCCACAGGTGTCGTAACCCTCGCCGGCAGCCTTGCCTTCTCCCGAGCCGGATCGGGCACCGTCAATCAGAGCGTGGTCAATAACAACAGTTTCATCATCAGTGGCAGCAATGCCGCCATCAACCGCACCGGCGGCAATACCGTGGCGTTCACCAACGCCGCCGCCGGCACGCTGCGCGGCAACTCCGCCAGCGATACGCTCGACTATGACGGGCTGCTCAGCTCGACACGGATGACCGTGACCAGCAGCGGCACGGTCTCGCCGGGCGCGGGACACAACGGCGCGGGCACGACCAGCGTGGGTTCACTCTCGCTCCAGGACATCAATCTCACGTTTACCGGCGCCAGCAGCCGACTGCGTCTGGACATCGGCGGAACCGGGGCGGGGCAATTCGATGCACTCTCACTGATCGCCGGTGACACGACTGCGGGCGTCCTGACCATCGACTCGGTCAACAGCAACCTCGACCTCTACTAAGTCAATGGCTTCAACCCCATGGCCTCCTACAGCATCGCCATCCTGAACTACGGCTCGGTGGCGGGTGCGTTCGACCTGGTCAATAAACTGAACATCTTCAATGCCTCCGGTCAGGCGGCCAACATCAGCAAGTACAGCATCACCTATAACGCCAGCACGGCGCTCTTGAACTTCAACTTCGTACCCATCCCCGAACCCGCGTCGCTGGGCGCGTTCATCAAGCCGGTGGCGGCCGAGGTCTCCAGCCGACAGGACCCGCGCGCCGGCAGCAAACTTATCGACGGTTCGGGCTGGGGCGAGAGTTTCCCGGGCAGCGGCGTGTTTGAACATACCGCCGACGTTTATGCCGACGGCACGAGCATGTGGAACTCCGCGGGCGGCGACAAGAACGCCTGGGTGCGTTTCGACCTGGGTCAGACCTACCGAATCAACGGCGTTTACATCTGGAACTACAACGAAGCGGGACAATGGACCGGTTACGGCATGCAGCAGATCGAGGTTCTACGATCGACCGACGGAGAGACGTTCGAGCGGGTGGGGACGTTCAAGCTGAATCGCGCGTCAGGCCGGGCTGACTACCGCGGGCAGGCCATTGCTTTTGACATGGCGGTGGAGGCGCGTCACATGGAAATCCGGGCGCTCTCCAACCACGGCGGGGCGCACACGGGCTTGGCGGAGGTGCGCTTCTGTAACGCCGACCAGCAGGCTGCCGCCGCGACGGTCTGGACGCCGAAGTATGAGCGCCCTCAACATCCGCAGCTCAAGCCCGGCCAGCCGCTGGAGGGCGCGGAGAACATTACCTTCCCCGCCGATGCGAACGTGGTAGACGTTACGCAGCCGCCTTACCACGCCAAGGCCGACGGCGTGAGCGATGACACCGCAGCGATCCAGCGGGCACTGGACGATCACCCCAATGCCGGGGCGATCATCTACTTGCCCAACGGCATCTACCGCATCAGTGATACGCTGCGCTGGCCCGGGCCGGAGGATCCGCGCGCCGGTTCGGCGCAGAAGCGGACCGTCCTCTGGGGCCAGAGCCGCGCCGGCACGGTCATCCAGCTACGCGACCGTGCCCCGGGCTTTGAGGACCCGCGACACACGAAGGCTCTGATCTGGACCGGCCGGGCACCCGCCCAACGCTTCGGCAACGAGGTCCACAACCTCACGCTGGACACCGGCGTGGACAACCCCGGCGCCAGCGGGGCCATGTTCATCGCCAACAATCAGGGCGGCATGTACGACGTCTCGATCATCTCCGGCGACGGGCAGGGCGTGGCGGGGCTGAACCTCGCCTACACCGACGAGCAGGGCCCGGCGTTGATCAAGAATGTTTCCGTGCAGGGATTCAACGTCGGCGTCCAGACCGCGCACACCGTCGCCAGCCTGACATTCGAGCACATCACCGTCGAGCATCAGAACATCGCGGGATTTCAGAACGACGGCCAGCCGGTGAGCATCCGGGGTCTGCGCAGCGTCAACGCTGTGCCCGCGGTCATGCACAACGGCGGGCTGATGGTGCTCATCGACAGCGAGCTTCAGGGAGTGGGCGACGTAAAGGCCCAAGCCGCCATCGTCAACAGCGGAACACTCTTTGCACGGGACATCCAGACGACCGGCTACAGCCTGGCGCTGCACGATCGGCGTCACGACCGTCGCGTCGAGTCCCCGGTCATCGACGAGTACCGCAGCGACGGGCCCCGGGCTGAGGTATCCGACGCGGAGCGTTCGATGCGCCTGCCCATCAAGGAGACGCCCGAGTTGCCCTGGGACGCGCACGATCAGTGGATCGCGCCGCAGGCGTTGGGCCAGGTGTCATCGAAGGAGGACGCCAGCCCGCTGATTCAGCAGGCGATCGACTCGGGCAAGACCACGGTGTACCTGCCGCGCGCTCACTACCGGATCGACCAGACCGTGGTGATCCGAGGCGATGTCCGCCGATTCATCGGCGTCGGCGCCTGGCTCAGCCCCGGCGGCAAGGTCAAGGACGGCAAGGAGCCGATGTTCCGCTTCGAGGACGGCACGCATCCGTTCGTCCGGTTCGAGGGCATCGCCACTGACTTCACCGACCGGGTGCAGCTCATGGAACACGCCGCCGGGCGGACGCTGGTCATGAGCCGGGTGATGTGCAACTTCCAGGGCAGCGGGGTGAGCTACCGCAACACCGGCCGGGGCGACCTGTTCATGGAAGACGTGGTGGGCCAGACTTTCCACTTCAAGAATCAGACGGTGTACGCCCGACAGTTCAACCCCGAGCCGTCCGCCACGAAGGCCATCAATCATGGAGGCACGCTGTGGGTGCTGGGCATGAAGTGGGAGCGAGCGGGCACAGCGCTGGAGAACCTCAACGGGGCGCGGAGCGAGATCCTCGGCGGGCTAAGCCAGACGCACGGCGGAGGCAACAAGCCGATGTTCATCAACCGCAACGCCGAGGCCAGCGTCGTCGTCTGCGAGACCAACTACAGCGATGCCCCCTATCTACAGATCGTCATCGACGAGCAGGACGCACGGCAAAGGGTATGGACTGAACCCGACGCCGGCTTCCGCGGGTTTCGGCTGGTCAGCTTCGAGTCGCGGCGAGCCACCATGAAATAAGGGACGCCATGAACCGCACCGCCCGCAAGGGCTTTAGCTTGATCGAACTGCTCGTGGTCCTGTCGGTCATTTCGTTGCTGATCGCGCTGCTGTTGCCCTCGCTCAAGCAGTCGCGGGCGGCGGCGCGGGACGTGGTGTGTCGCAATCAATTGCGGCAAACGCAAATCTCGACGGTGGCCTACACCCAGGACCACGCCTTTGTGCTACCGCCGGGCCTGATGGCGGATTCGGGGGACAACCCCGGCGAATGGGACCGCAAGCTTGCGCACAAATACCTGGCCGGCGGAAGCAAGTGGTATTTCCACGCCGTCTTCGCCTGCCCCGACGGCGAACGCGGACCCAAGAAGATCGGCAAGTCCTGGTACGCCGCCCCCGATACCAGCGATGACAACACCAACGGTCGGTACTGGAACAGCTACATCCCCCACGAGCAGGTGGTGGGCAAGCAATGGGGGGCCAGCTCGAATTACTGGCGGCGGATCGATCGGCAGACCGACAAACACGTGCTTTACGTGGAGAAACGCGACCGCAACGACAACTGGGTCGGCAGTCACTGGGAATCCCACCACAGAGTCATGAACGACTGGCCCACGCTCAACGATTACCTGGGGGCCAACTTCTACGGGTTCCAACACGGATCCCCCGCCGACCCGCAGATGAACGCCGTCCTCATTGACGGACGTGTGACAGCGGTCAAGCTGAGCAAGTTTCAATCTCTGGCCGCCTCGCCGTATTCGGTGTGGACGACCTGGTATCGCAGACTGCTCCCCTAGAGATCGACCCCGCACAGAATGTGGCCTTCGTCGGGGGGTCGGTGTCAATCGTGCAATAGCCGAAGTTCGAGGCGGCCACCAGTGGGCTTATCGACACGTGGTACTTCCTCGGCCCGTGGGACACCTGGTCCCGCGCCGACTTCGAGATCATCCCCCGCCCGAGCAGCGCATTGACCTCGACGCCCGTTACCACGACGGCAAGTTCGCTGATCGACCTAGTCACCCCGACCACATCCTCCGCTGGCAATTCGTGCAGTCCGACCGCATTGCTATTCAGCCTCCGCGCACCACCTGCTCCGCCACCTGGTACGCCTACACCGAGGTCTATTCCGACCGCACCCGTGAGATGCTCGTCGCCGTCGCTTCCGACGACATGGCCAAGCTCTGGCTCAACGGCGACGTGATCTGGACCGACGTGGGCCAATCGTCGTGGAACATCGACGAGGGCTTCCGCCGCGTTATCTTCCACCGCGGCTTCAACACCCCGCTGGTCCGGGTCGAGAACGGACCAGCCTGCTGCGCGTTCTGGGTCCCGCTCTGCCCGCCGAGCGCCGTCGAAAGAATCTCCATACAATAGTGAGTCCGATGTCTTCGAACTTGAGTCACAGACGAATGCCGTAGCGGGTTGGGCGGCATCGAGTGTAGCGATGGGCTTGTGAAGGGGAATGATCGAATTGTTAAGTTGTCCATCATGTGCTACTGCCCTTGTTTTACAGGCAATACCAAGCATCATGTCACACACCCCCACGCAAGCCCAAGCCGGCGATAGCCCCCGGCTCCGTGTGCTGACCCTCCCCATTGCCGACGGCTACCGCGGCATCTGGCACGGGCAGGTACAGGACGGCTTGCCGGGGCATCGCTACAAGTACTCCGGGGGGCTGGGCACCTATCCGCAGCAGCACAGCCCCATCGCCATCCACCGACCGCAGTCGAACAAGACGTACTTCGTCTTCGGCGCCGCGGCGGGCGATGTCCTGCAAGACCCCGCACACAACACCTTGCAACTGCACATTGGACAGTTCGATCACACGACGGGTCGGCTGAGTCGGCCACGCATACTGCTCGACCGACGCGAAGCGTGGCAACGCACCGACACGCACGAAAACCCGACGCTGGCCATCGACGATGAGGGGCACCTTTACGTCGCGATCAACACGCACGGCCCGGCGACACTCAACAGTCGACACGGCCAAAGCGGGGCGGCGTCATTCATCTACCGCTCGGTGGAGCCTGACGCCATCGATCGCTTCGAGCAGATCGTCGGGGATATCCCGCTAACCGAAGAAGACCGTGGCACCGGCGGCACCAACTTCTCCTACGCCAATCCCTGGTGGTTGAAGGGACAGGGCCTGCTGCTGCTGCACGTGAAGTACCGCTCGTGGCATGAGCGAACTCTCGCCTGGCTCAGCGGAAGGATGGATGGTCAAGCCCCCGGCGGGTTCCGATGGACTCCCCGCCGAACGCTTTCCGACGTTGAGCAGGGACACTACGCCATCTCCTACCGAACTCCGGACGGGGCGGGAGTGGGCGTCGCTCTGAACTTTCATCCGAACCAGAAGGTCGGCCTGTCGGACAAGGACGGCCTGGACTCACGCACGAATCTTTATTTCCTCCAGCGCACCGGGCTGGATCAGCCGTGGACGACGATCCTCGGTCAACCCTTCGACGACACGCCCACCACTCGTGAACAACTCGCCCCCGCACTGGTCCAGGACTATCTCGCCCGGGGCCAACTCGTCTATCTCAAAGAGCTTCGCTACGACACCGCGGGCTTGCCTGTCATTGTGTACCTGACCAGCCGCGACTACCGCCCGGGCGTGGATGGCTCGAAGAGAATGTTTCACACCGCCCGATGGGATGGGAGCCGATGGATCATTCACGACATCGCCCCCGCGGACCACAACTACGACCACGGCACACTGCTGATCGAATCGGCGGGAAACGATCCCCGTCAGGAGACTTGGCGCTTCTTGGCACCGCTTGGCCCCGGCCCTCAGCCCGGCCAGACCGGCGGCGAGATGTGGATGCTCATCAGCCACGACCGCGGACGCAACTGGGCCACAGCACACCGCTACGCCGACCTGAGCCCTTTCAACCATACCTACGCCCGGCCTGTCCTCGACGCGCACCACAACTTCGCGGTGCTCTGGGCCGACGGCCACGCCAACCAACCCAGCGCTTCGCACCCCTACTTCACCAACCGCGACGGCTCATCGGTCTGGCGACTGCCTTATCGGATGACCGGTGACGAAGCCAATCCCGAACTCATCTATCAACACACTCCACCCGCCCAACACGCGTGACGAAAATCCCACCACTACAATACCGCAGCCAAAGACGCAATCGTAAAATCACAGACTTGAGCTTCGGAACGCTCACCAACAAGCACACGTTGCAACACATTGGCGCGGTCCACTCGTGGGGGTGGTCCATATTGTCGGGCGACCCCCGGTTTCCTGCGGGAATCACGCGGCGTTTCGGTAGTAATGCTTGAGCAGGCCCCCGAGCCATTGCTGTCGTCGGATTCTACCCGATGGCGGGCCGGTGCTGGCGGCATCGGGTTGTCCGTGCTGGGGGATCGGCACGTTGCCCAGGCTTTCCCATAACCCCAGAGCTGATTTCCCGAATCCCGCGGACGGGTGATGAGCGGTAGAGACACTTTTGTGTCTCTGTTTTGATTTCGAAGACGGTGTGGACCGCTCTAGCGATGCCTGAGCCCTCACCCGCGGGCCGGTGGGCCCAAGCCTCGGTGGGCGTCGGGTATGTGGGCTGCGTCTTGCTCGCCGCAGATCGCACGAGGCACAAGAAAGATGGTCGATCACGAACCCAAGTTCTTCTTGACCACGCGAGAGCGCTCACTCGCTGCTGAGCATTCACTACAATCCCGGCATGAAGATCGCGGTCATTGTTCCCGCTGCGGGGGTGGGCAAGCGATTCATGCAGGAGGCTAGCGCGGACCCGCTGGCGATCCCGCTTAGCAAGATCGAGATGGACCTGTGCGGGCGGCCGGTGTTCCAACGTGCTGTCGAGCTCTTCAACACGCGGCTGGACGTGGCGCAGGTTCTGCTGGCGGTCAATCCTGATTCGATCGGCGAGTTCCGGTTCAAGCACGGCGACGCCCTGGACCTGCTGGGCGTCACGCTGGTGCCGGGCGGAAGAGTCGAGCGATGGGAGACCGTATCGCTGGCGCTGCAGCAGGTGCGCCCGGGCGTGACGCACGTGGCGGTGCACGACGCGGCACGACCGCTCACGAGCACGCGATTGATCGACCGCGTCTTCGCCGCCGCGGAGCACTACGCCGCGGTGATCCCGGGATTGCCCGTGAACGCCACGCTCAAGCGGGTGACCGAGGAGCCGACGCAGATCGACGACGCCGACCCGCTCGACGCGATTCTTGGCTCCGCCGGGAAGCTCACGCCCACCGTGCGTCGCGTGAGTCAGACGGTGGACCGCCGCGACGTGGTGGAGGTGCAGACGCCGCAGGTCTTTGAGGTTTCACTCCTGCGGAAGGCCTACGCGAAGATTCATCCGGGGGCGACGGACGACGCCTCGCTGGTCGAAGCCTTGGGCGAGCCGGTGCGTGTGGTCGAGGGCGAAGCGACCAACTTCAAGATCACCCGCCCCGAGGACCTGGACCTCGCCCGGCTGCTCCACGACGCACTGCACGGCCAGCAGAAGAAACAAACCGCTCGGAAAAAACTCTTCTCTGACGAGGAGGACGAGTAGTCGAGGCTTGCATCGCCAGACGGTTCGCTCCGCGCAGCCCCATGCCACGGGCAGAACAGCTCACTCACCGTCCGCTTCCTTTTCAGGCTTCTTCTCTTTCTTCTCCCCCTCTTCCTTGCGCTTATCGTCTTTCTCCGTCAGGCGACGGTCCAGCTCGGCGATTTGTTCCTCGGTGAGCACGGAGCGGATCTTGGTGCGCTCCTCCTCCCTCAGCTCGTTGATCTTGCGGGCGTAGTCGCTCTGGATCTCGGCGATCTTCTCGGCCTGTTCGGCGCTGAGATTCAGGCTGTTGTAATAGCCCCAGACTTTCTTCCTGGCTGGCTTCTTGTTCTCCTCCGCGAAGGAACTCGCCACCGCGAGAGAGGCGACGACCACCAGCAAGAGCGCCAGACGACGGGAGAGGAGACCGGACATGCGATGCCTCCGTGAAAGGCCGGCGACCGGCCGGTGCGGGTCCGCGAATGCGGTGGGATGATTGTCGCATCCGGGGGTGCTCAGCCGCAAGTGCTATTACGCCAGCTCGATCCGCGGGTCCACCCAGGCGTAGGCCACGTCCACGGCGAGGTTGAACAGCACCAGCATCGTCGAGTAGACCAGGACCACGCCCAGGATCAGGAACTGGTCCTTGTTGAGCACCGCGTTGACGAGGTGCTCGCCCAGGCCCGGCAGCGCGAAGACCCGCTCCACCACGAAGGAGCCGGTCATGGCTGCAGCGGTGGCGGGGCCCAGGAAGCTGAGCACCGGCAGAAACGCCACGCGCAGGGCGTGATCGAAGAGCGCCCCTCGCCGCGACCGTCCCTTGGCGAGTGCGGTGCGGACGAAGTCGCTTTCCATCACGTCCGCTAGTCCGAGTCGGATCAGACGCGCGATGTACGCCGCCGGTGCGGCGCCGAGGGTCAGCGCAGGAAGGACCAGGTGCTGCACGCCGCCCCAGCCGCCGATCGGCGCCCAGTGCAGCAGACCCGCGAAGACGACCAGCAGCACCGTCCCCACCACGAACGTGGGCAGACTCACCCCCAGCAGCGCCATGACAAGGCTCGCCCCGTCCAGCCAGGACCCGGGCTTGAGCGCCCCCGCCACGCCCGCGAACAACCCCAATGTCAACGCCACAAGCATCGCCCCGACACCCACCGCGGCGCTCACCGGCAGCCCACTGGCGAGAATGTCGTTGACCCGCTGATCCTGATAATTCAAGCTCGGGCCCAGGTCCCCCCGGAAGAGTCCCCTGACATAGCTGCGGAGAAAGCTTCCGGGGGAGTCGAGGTTGTATTGCCGTCGCATCGCCTGCTGCACCTCCGGCGGGGGCTTCTGCGCATCGGGCCTCTCCAGCGGGTCCCCCGGCAGCACCCACGCCAGCGTAAACGTCACGCCAAACACCACCGCGAGAATCACGGGCAACTGCAGCAGACGTGAGAGGATCAGGCGGGTCATGGGTTTGCAATACTATCGATCCGGATCAGCTCGTAGCGCCGAAAGCTCCAGGCGTTGAGATGAAGGTCTTTGAGCTTCCCAGGGTCGTAGAGGTGCAGTTCGAGGTACTGGTAGAGCGGCAGGATTGGACTCTGAGCGAGCATCATCGCCTCGGCTTGTTCGTACATGGCCATGCGGGCGGCGCGGTCGCGTTCGCTGG
The DNA here is from genome assembly GCA_964496285.1 of uncultured Phycisphaera sp. GTDB lineage: Bacteria > Planctomycetota > Phycisphaerae > Phycisphaerales > Phycisphaeraceae > CAZBXW01. The sequence goes on along the minus strand of CAZBXW010000012.1, from coordinate 63,828 downwards.
CGGCCTTGGCCATCAGGGCATCAAAGTCCGGGTCGCTCCACTTTGCGTCGTTGTTGCCATTGACGGTGAGGAATTTGTCGAGGTAAGTCGTCGGGTCGCGATAGTCGCCGAACCACCCGGCACGGGCGATGAGGTAGTCCTGCGAGCGAAGTCGTTTGCCGAAGGCTTTGGACTCGACCCCCTCGAGCGACACGTCCACGCCAAGGTGTTCGCTCCACATGCGGGCGATGGCCTGGGCGATCTGCTCGTGGCCCATGCCGGTGTTGTAAAGGATGGACAGGCCGGTCATGTCGGAAGCGCCTGCCTCGCGGAGCAGGTCCCGCGCCGCTGGCGGGTCAAAGGCGGGGCTGGCGTGCGTGGGCGGTGTATAACCCGGGAGCGAACCGAGCGGAACGAAAGTCTGAGCCACGGGTTGGTTTAAGCGTGTGACCTTTTCCACGAGGAGTTTCTTGTCCACCGCCATCGCCAGAGCGCGACGAACCCGCGGGTCGTGCAGCGGGTTGGGCGAGCCGTCGGGACGCTTGGGCAGGCAGTTGAAGTTGTAGAAGTAGGTTCCCGCGGAGGGGATCAGGTGCACGTCGGGACGATCCTGCTGCGCCAGGTCGGCGGCGAGCGGGCTGGCGCTGGGGATCTCCGGCAGATAGTCGGCTTCGCCGCGCTCGTAGAGCAGCAACGCGAGCTTGGGGTTGGTGATGATCAGCTCACGAATGGTCTTGGGCCCGACGATCGAGCGGTTCCAGTACGTCGGGCTTACGCGCAGCAGCAGATCGCGCTTGAAGCGACGCTCCGCGAGCACATACGGTCCGTTGGTGATGAGTCTGCCGGGGCTCGTCCAGTAAGGGTCCTGCACGAGCATCCGCGTCACGGGGTCGAGCGAGACCTGAGGCTCGACGCTCCGGCGATGCACCGGGAACATCACCGCCAGGGCGCACAACTCCAGGAAGTGGTCCATCGGCTCCTTGAGCGTGACCACGAAGGTGAAATCATCGGGCGCGGTGATGGCCACCGTTTTGGCGAAATGGTCCTGAGCCTTCGCCCACAGCGCCAAGGGGTCTTCGCTTGATGCGATCTGTGCGGAGCGGAACTTAAAGAACTCCTCCGCCCCGACGATGGCAAAGAGCAGTTGCGAATAGTCGGCGCCGAAGTCCGGCAGCAGGGCGCGGCGAAAGCCGTAGACGAAGTCGTGCGCGGTGACGGGATCGCCGTTGCTCCAGCGGGCGTCGCGTCGCAGATGAAAGGTGTAGGTGCAGCCGTCGGCGCTGAGGTCCCAGCGTTCGGCGGCGGCGGGCTCAACGACCATCTCCGGCAGCTTGAACTTCACCAGCGGGTCGAAGAGCAACTCGACGATGCGAAAGTCGTGACGCCAGCTGACGCGCTGCGGGTCGAGGTGGTGGTGCTCGCTGGGACTGGTGAAGGTGAAGTCCGCCCGCTGCGCTTCGCTCTCAGTCAGGAACAGGCCCGCCAAAGCGACGAGCACCAGCGCGACTAGGACGGCAAGCCACTTCATGGTCGCCGCCATGATACGCCCACCGCAGCGGATGAGACGGTCACACCGATTCGTGCGGATTCGTGAGCGACAGGCAACACGAATTTTCGACAGGATTACAGGAAATTACGGATCAACACGATCAATCGGAGTGAGCCTGTTTCGTGACCATCCTGAAGATCCGGGCGATCCTGTGATCCCGTCAAAATGAGTTCTCTGGATCACTTCTGAGCGGGCTTGTCGCGTGGGACGAAACTCAGGGCGGCGGAGTTGATGCAGTAGCGTTGTCCGGTGGGCCTGGGGCCGTCGTCGAAGACGTGGCCCAGGTGTCCGCCACAGTTGGAGCAGACGACTTCGATGCGACGCCAGGCGTCGTCCTCCTGACGCTCGCCCACGGCTTTGGCGTCGGCGGGCGCGTAGAAGCTGGGCCAGCCGGTGCCCGAATCGAACTTGGTTTTGGAATCAAACAGCTCATGCCCGCAGCCGGCGCAGGTGTAGCTGCCGTCGGCCTTGTGATTGAAGTACTTGTTGGCGAAAGCACGCTCGGTGCCCTGCTCCCGCAGGACGCGGTACTGCTCCGGGGTCAGACGCTTTTTCCATTCTTCATCGGTGATCTTCATGGGGGCGTTCTCAGCGGAAAAATCGCGGGCGGGAGACTGTTCAGTCGCAACGACGGGCGCGGGGGCGGCTGCGGGTTCCGCCACGCCGGCGCGTTCACAGGCGATCGGGAGCAAACCCAGGAGCAGAAGTAGTGTTCGCATGTTCATTGGATGCCCATGATGGTAGGCGGGATACGCCCAAAAGACAGCGGAAGTGGCCGTCCCCTCGAACGGTGGGCGTGCCTTCGTGTTCTTCGTGTTTTCGTGATAGAACTCGGGTCACGACGGTTCACGTCTTCGCCGTGATGCGGGCGTAGGCCGCCAGCGCCGAGTCACGTGCTAGGCTGTGATCCACGATGGGATCAATCTTCTCGTCGCCGGCCCAGCGACGGACGTACGCGCCGTCGGGGTCGAACTTGTGCGCCTGACTTTCGGGATTGAAGATACGGAAGTAGGGAGCAGCGTCGGCGCCGCAGCCCGCGGTCCACTGCCAACCGAGCGTGTTGTTGGCAAGGTCGGCGTCGATGAGCGTGTCCCAGAACCAGCGGGCGCCCTCCTGCCAGGGGATGAGCAGGTCCTTGACGAGGAACGATGCGACGATCATGCGCACACGGTTGTGCATCCAGCCGATGGCCCAGAGTTCACGCATGCCCGCGTCGACGATGGGGAACCCGGTGCGTCCGCGTTGCCAGGCCTCCAACTTCCGAGGGTCGTCCTTCCACGGGAAGGCGCGGAAGTTCTCGCGCAACGGCTCCAGCGCGGTGTGGGGGTAATGAAACAGCAGGTGGTGGGCGAACTCCCGCCAGAAGAGTTGCCTCGTCCAGGGCGTGGCGTCGATCCGCCGCAGCTCGTGCCACAACCTCCGTGGGCTGATCGCGCCGACGTGGAGATAAGGCGAGAGTCGCGAGGTTCCCTCGACCCCCGGGAGGTCGCGATCCGTGGCGTAGCGATTCAGGGCTGATTCACGGAATCGGGCGAACTGTTTCGCGGCGCCCGCTTCGCCCGGGAGCCACGTTTTTCGCATGGCGCCCGTCCAGCCGATGCGTGGTTCGAGGGATAAATCAGCAAGCGCTTCGCCCTCAGGCTTCACCGACGCAAGTTCCGTAGGCGATGCAAGCGGGCTTCCGGGGGCGGGCAGCGACAGGCAGGCGCGCCAGAACGGCGTGAACACGCGATACGGTCCGCCCTGCCCGGTCTTGACTTCCCACGGTTCGTAGAGCAGCGAACCATTGAAGCTCTCCACGTGCAGTCCGCGACCCTGCAATTCCTTCTTGATCTGTTTGTCGCGCCGCACAATGGCAGGCTCATATCGGCGGTTCCAGAACACCGCCCCCGCGTCGCAATCCCGGGCCAGACGCAGCAGCGTGTCGAGCGACGGTCCGCGACGGATCACCAGCTCCGAGCCGATGCGACGCAGCGAGTCGTCCAGCGCCGCGAGGTTCTGGTGCAGCCACCAGCGCACGGCGGCGCCGGGGCGCCAATCGCCCTCTTCCTCGGGCGCCCAGACGTAGGCCGGAACGATCGGCGCACCGCGCTGGATCGCTGCATGAAGTGCCGGGTGATCGTCGAGCCGCAGGTCCTGACGAAACCACACGATCGAGGGACGAAGGGGCATGGCGGACTATAGCACCGTGACGTGCAGCCCCTTGGCGTCCACGTCGAAATCGAAGAACCGCGCCTGCGGCGTGGGCGGATGTCGCGTGAGCAGGTCGCGCACGCGTCGCGCCGCTCGCTCGTCGCGCGCCAACATGTAGACGAACCCGCCCCCGCCCGCCCCCGGAAGGACCTTGCCCAGCAGCAGCCCGCGCAGCGGACGCAGCAGAGCCTCGATCGTGTCGTTGGTCGAGCCGGGGTCCAGCCGTTTCTTGAGCGTCCAGTACTCCTCGACGCAGGCGGCGAAGTCCTCGTAGTTGCGTCCGTCCAGCGCCGCCTTGGTGCGCAGGGCGCCGTCCTTCAGACGATGGATCACCTCGATCGCCTCGGGGTCGCGCTCGAGATAGCGAGCCACGACCTTGTGGAGGATATCGCGAGCCATGCGTTTGATGCCGGTGAAATAGAGCAGCTGGCACTCTCGGAACGGACTGCCCGGGGCACGATCGAAGACCGCCCAGTTCAGGCTGGGCGTCTGGTCCGCACCGGGGAGGGTTCGGATGAGTTTGATGCCGGGGGTGACGCCGCCGACCTGGTCCTGCCAGCCTCCGCCGGTGGTCATGCGCTGTTCGAGCAGACTGGTGCGGGCGATGAGCCGATCGGTGCAGAGGTTCTCGCCCAGGACGCGCGCCAGGCAGGCGAGCACCGCGGCACCGAGGATGGAGCTGGTGCCCATGCCCGAGCCCTTGGGAAGCGAGGAGAAGAGCGTGACGTCCAGCCCGCCGCCGAGCCTCTCCAACGCCTGTCGCAGCGAGAGCCCCTCGCGGTGCGGACTGACGCCCGAGAGCAGCAGCGCGGCCTTGGGCAGCGCCGACCAGTGGCGAGGGTCGTGATGGTCCAGCACCTCGGCGGTGGAACGGAGCGTCAGGCTCGAGCCCAGGTCGATGCTGTTCAGACGGATGACAGGCTCTTCGAGCAGCTTGGCCATCACCTGCACCGGGTACTGACCGTTGAGCGTGATGGCGGCGTTGACCACGCTGCCGCCCAACTCGGTGCAGATCGGGGGCGTGTCGGACCAGCCGCCCTGGAAGTCGATGCGGACCGGGGTGGTGGCCCAGACGACCTGATCGGGCAGGATGGCGGCGCGGCACGGCGCGGGCGGGTCGGGCACAGCCTGCTCGATACTGCGTCGCACCGCGGCGAGCGCTTCGCTGGCGCGAGCGGCTGCCCCGAGGCGCCCGGCGGTGCGCGGGAATCGCTGGGCGATGCCGGCCGAGAGGCGCCACAGCCGCGCCTGCGCCAGGGCGCGGGACTCGCGGCGCAGGCACAGATCGATCTGCGTCATGGCCAGCGCCGCCTGGGCCGGCGCGTGCAGCGCGTCGAGGAGGTGGCGTGCCGGCAGCCAGGGGTCGGCGGTCAATCGCTCGCCCAGACGGTGCAGGTCTGCCAGACGCTGCAGGAGCGCGCGGTGCGCGATCAGCCGATCGTGGTCGATGAGCGTGAGCAGTCGGGCCATGTCCATGCGCTGGCCGCGGCGCCAGTGCTGCGGCGGTCGGCCCGAATCGATGAGCCAGCGCGTGTCACGCACCACCGCGCTCAGAGGCCCGACGCGCCAGAGCTTCGCGTCCCAGAGCGTTCGGCCCTGGCCCGTAAACACCTCGCGCTCGGAGAGGTTGGCACGCCGCAGAAGCTCGCGCAGCGGACGATTGCCCAGCGTGCCGCCGGCGTCGATGGGCGTCTTGAAATCGTCGTCCACGCCGAACGCCACCACGCTCCAGCTCCCGCCGCGCACCGGCAGGCACACCAGACCCCAACCCTCGGGCAGCCGCACCGCGCCGCGATACGCCGGGGGCAAGCCCACGAGCATGTTCCGACCGACCAGTTGCACCGGCTGCTCGGTGTGCGAAGCCTCGATCAGGCAGCCCCGACCCACGCGGATACGGGCGCTGGTGAGCACGCTGTTGAACACGAAGGAGCCCTCGATCGAGGCGCGACGCGCCACCACCGCGCGGTCGAGGTTGGCAAAACCGTACTCCTTGGCGGTCCGGCCCAGCGTGCTCACATTGGCCAGCATCTCGCGGTTCGTTCCGGCGTGGAAGAAATCGCAGTACGAAAGCACGTTGACGCGGAAGGGTTGTCCGTGCAGGGCGCGGTGCAGCCGCGTCAGACGCGCTCGGTCCTCCGGACGCCGGAGCACCGCGGCGAGGTAGCGGGCGCGGTCGAAGCGCGCCGGCAAGGCCATGAGCAACTGTTCGTAGAGGTCCAGTCCCCGGACGCTGCCGCGCGCGATGTCGCGGAGCAGACCGCCGCGCGCCGCGGTAAACCAGCGCAGCGCCGCCTCGGGGTCGAGATGGATAAGCCCGGTGTCGATGAGGAGTCGGCCCGCGGCGTCGACCGCGCCGCGCTGCTGGGCGGTCTCCAGGTCGGGCTTCTGCAGGAAGTCCGTGACGCGCCCCTCAGCACCGGCGACGTAGACGCCGTGCCCCCGCGCCCGGTCGATCGGGCCCGGGTACGCCACGCCCACGACTCCCGGGAGTTGCAGGTCCACTTCCGCGGGATCGAAGGTCAGCAGCACATCGCCCGCCGCCAGCAGCACGCCGCCCGCTTCGTTCCAGCGAAGCTTGAGCAGGTTGGCCAGGATCAGATCGAAGAGTGTCGCCGGTGCCCCCGCAGGGGTGCTGCAGGGCAGGGGCGTGAAGACTTTTCCCTGGCCCGCGTAGGCGACGAGCCTGCGACTGTCCCCGCCGGAGTGGATGACCAGGATGCGCCGTCCGCGAAAGGGATTCTCGGAGGGACCCCTGGCCCCGCGGATCGACGTTGCCAGTTGATGCAAGGCCCAGAGCGTCGAGGCGCCGGAGCCGACTCGCTTTCCGCCGGGGTCCGCGATGACGTGCCACTTCGTCTCCTTGGGCAGCGCCCCCGAAGCGGCGCGGCTGCGCAGTTGAGCGGCGTAACCGCGCGCCTGCGCCGCGTTGGCAGCGGTGAGAACGAGGTCGTGGAGCATGCGGGAATAATACGGGAAGAGGGGGTCCGGGGATGAGTACATCCGCGGCTTGGCCGATCCTTAGCCGCGACGGGCAAGTTTCCGCAGCAGGTACAAACCTTCAGCCAGGGCAAAGGCGATCAGGGCGACGATCAGGCCCATCATCAGGGCCACGATCTGGTCGATCAGGCGATGCTCGTGCTCACGCAGCGCGAGCATGAAGCGGACGCCCCCGCCCACCGCCAGAACGCCCACCGTGCGCAGCAGCCAGGTGAAGACGACCAGCATCATGTACGCCGGCGGCTTGACGGCGGTGGCGGTCTCCTGCGTGGTGATGACCTGTGGCTTGGCGCTGGGCCGAACGGCGCTGGGATGAGCGGACAACGGGATGGCGCGCGGCCCGCCACTGGGGGTGGCGGCCGAGGGCGTCGATGCCGACGAGGAACTGGGGCGCGTGGCGCTGGGAGAAGGTTGAGGCGTAGGCAGAGACGCCACCTTGCCGCGCGGCTTAGGCTCCGCGGGCACCGTAGCGGCGACCACAGGCTCCGGCGCGGCTTCGGGTTCGGGCGCTGCTTGCGGCTCCGGCGACGCTGCGGGCGCAACCGCCGCGGGCTCGGGCGTGAGTTCAAACGCGGGCCGTGGCTGAGATGGAGCTTCGGGTTCCGGTGCGGTCGCATCGCCGCCCGCCGCCGCCGCCAGCGCCGCCAGGGGATCAAGCTCGTCGCTCGCGGGAGTTTCGGCCGCAGTCGCGGCGGCGGGCGCGGACTGCGACGTCTCCACAGGCGTGGCCGGCGTCTCGGGGCGAGACTCACCGGCCACCTCCTGCGGGGCGGGCGCATCGGAGCCCTCCATCGGCGCCTGCTGCAACAGGCCGCAGCGCGGGCACTTGATCTTCTTGCCCGCGGCGGTGTCGGGGATCTTGATGCGGGCCTGGCAGCCGCGGCAATAGAGACGGATGGTCATGGCAGAGCCCTGTGGTTCAGACGTCGCTCTGGCGGCGTCGCTACAGTCCGACGATGCTAAACCCAGCGTCCACGTGCATCGTCTCCCCGGTCACGGCGCTGGAAAGATCGCTCAAGAGGTACACCGCGGTATTGCCCACCTCTTCGCCCTCGATATTGCGTCGCAGCGCCGCCTTGCGCTGCTGGTGCTCGAACATCTCGGAGATGCCGCCCACGGCCATGGCAGCCAGGGTGCGGAGCGGTCCGCCGCTGATGGTGTTGACGCGGATTTTCTTCTCGCCCAGTTCGTAGGCGAGGTAGCGGGTGGTGTGTTCGAGCGCCGCCTTGGCCACGCCCATGATGTTGTACCCGGGGATGACTTTTTCACCGCCGTAGTAGGTCATCGAGATGATCGACCCGCCATCGGGCATGAGGCCCACGGCGCGCTGGCCCATCGCCAGGAGCGAGTAGGCGGAGATGTCCAGCGCCTGCGTCCAGGCGGCGCGGGTGGTCTTGTGGAAGCTGCCCATCTCGAGGAACTGGCGGTCGGCGAAGGCGACGCTGTGGACGATGAAGTCGATGGAGGTGAAGTCGGCCTTGAGTTTGGCGAACACCGCGTCGAGGTCTTCGTCCTTCGAGACGTCGCAGGGGACGAGCCAGGGGCTCTTGACGCCCAGCTCTTCGATGGCCTGAACGCAGCGGCGTTGCATCTTCTCGCCGGGCAGGTGCGTGAAAGCGCAGGAAGCGCCAGCGGCGAGGACCTGCTTGGTGATGTACCAGGCGTAGGAACGATCGTTGGCGATCCCGAACACGATGCCGCGCTTGCCGTCGAGTAAGCCCATGAATGCGGTGCTCCGTGGATCAGGGGACGCAACAGATTAGGGCAAGACGTGAGAATTGCAATGGGCGAGGGTCACTCGACCTTGGCGCTCAGACTCTCCCTGCGGGTGACCTCCATCAGTGCCTTGTGGGTGCCCAGGGCGGATTCGGGCCTGGCGGGGTCGGGGCGGCGCTGCACGTACGAACCGTCGGGGAGCATGTCCCAGGCCTGCCGCTGATCGTGGAGCGAGACGAGCAGGATCTGCCGCAGCCGCTGCATGTGGGCGGGCGTGGTGATGGGGGTGATGCACTCGACGCGGGCGCTCAGATTGCGGTACATCCAGTCGGCCGAGCCGATGTAGTACTCGCCCGCGCCGGGCGTGGGGGCGTCGTTCTGGAAGTAGTAGATGCGTGAGTGTTCGAGGAAGCGCCCGATGACGCTGACGATGGAGATGTTGTCGGTGAGGCCCGGGACGCCGGGCCTGAGGCAGCAGAACCCGCGGACGATGAGCTGGATCCTGACGCCGGCCTGCGAGGCCTCGACGAGCTTCTGGCTGATCTCCGTGTCTTCGAGGCTGTTCATCTTGGCGATGATCATCGGTCGTCGCGGGTCGTTGACCTCCGAGCCGCGCTCCCGCCAGGCCGGCGTCAGCGCCGTCTCGCGTTCGATCATCCGAACGAAGCGCTGCCGCATGTTGATCGGCGCCACCAGGAGCCTGCGGAACTCGCGCTGCTGCGACCGGCCGGTGAGGTAGTGGAAGAGCTCCACCGCGTCGGCGGTGATCTCGGGGTTGCAGGTGAGCAGGCCCAGGTCGGTGTAGAGGCTGGCGGTCTTGGAGTTGTAGTTGCCCGTGCCGATGTGGGCGTAGGTGCGCATGCCGTCGGACTCGTGACGCACCACAAGCGAGACCTTGGTGTGCGTCTTGAGCCCGATGATGCCGTAGACGACGTGGACGCCGGCGCGCTCGAGCATCTGCGCCACCTGGATGTTGCGCTCCTCGTCGAAGCGTGCCTTGAGCTCCACGAGGCAGACGACCTGCTTGCCGGCCTCGGCGGCGCGGATCAGCTCGGGGATGAAGGGCGAGTCGCTGCTGGTGCGGTAGAGCGTCTGCTTGATGGCCACCACGCGCGGGTCCGCCACGGCGGCGCGGATGAAGCGCTCCACCGAGGCGGCGAAGCTCTCGTAGGGATGGTGCACCATCACGTCGCCGGCGCGGATGACGGTGAAGATGTCCGCCTCGTCGTCCGCCAGTCGCGGCGGGACCACCGCGGTCCAGGGCTCGTACTTCAGCGCCGGCGTCTTGAGCGAGGCGATCTGGAACAGGTCCGTGTAGTCCAGCTCCGCGGCCATGTGGTAGACGTCGCTCTCCTCGATGTCCAGCTGGTCCATGAGGAAGCGCACCATGCGCGGGCTGGCGCCGGCGCCGACCTCCAGGCGCACGACGTTGGCGAAACGCCGGTCCCGCAGCTGCTGCTCGATCAGCTCCAGCAGGTCCTCCGCGTCCTCCTCGTCACGCTCCACGTCGGCGTTGCGCGTCACTCGGAAGGGCATCACCCGCTCGATCACCATGCCCGGGAACAGCTCGTCCAGGTTGTGCTCGACGATCTCCAGCACGTGGACGAAGCGCAGGCGCGCTTCGCCGGTCTTGCCCGACTGAATCCGCACCCAACGCGGCAGGATGCGGGGGATCTTGATCCGCGCGAAGTGAAAGTCCGCCTCGTCCGCGTCGCCCCCGGGAGTGGACCCTGCAACCTCGGTCGGCGCCGTCCCGGGGTGACGCAGCATCACGCCCAGCGACGTGCTGAGGTTTGAGATGAACGGGAAGGGGTGCCCGGGGTCCACGCTCAGGGGCGTGAGCACGGGGAAGAGATTCGACCGGAAGAACTGGTCGCAGAAAGCCCGTTCGTCCTGTGTCAGCTCCTCCCACAGGCAGAGCTCGACGCCCTGCTGCGCCAGGGCGGGGCGCACCGTGCGGGTGTAGCACTCGGCCTGCGCCTGGAGCATCTCGACCACGCGGGCGCGGATGGCATCGAGCAGGTCGCGCGGGGCGTAGCCGTCCACCGTGCGATGCGTCACGCCCGCGGCGATCTGACGCAGGATGCCCCCGACGCGCTTCTGGAAGAACTCGTCGAGGTTGGAGTTGAAGATCGCCAGGAAGTTGACGCGCTCCAGCAGCGGGGTGCGTTCGTCCAGCGCCTCGTGCAGAACACGACGGTTGAACTCCAGCCAGGACAGGTCACGGTTGAGCCAGAGACTCACCGGACTCTCCACGCTCGACGCTCGGGCTTCGGATTGCACCATGGCGGCCTACACCGTTCCTCTAGCGCACGCCCACGACGAACAGGACCACGTCCTGACCCGCCAGGCGACGCTCGATCGCTCGCGTCCACCGCACGGGCACACACTCGCCCCGCCGCGGCGCAAGCCCAAGATTATACCGGTCCACCCATACCTGCGCTTCTCGGAACCCCGCCTGTCGCATCGCCCCTGTCAATTCCGGGGGCGACCAGACTTTCCAGTCGTAGACGAAAGCGTCGGTGAGCCGCTCGCGGTTGAGCAGGAAATGGATGCGGCAGTCGGCACGCTGAGTCGCTGGATTGAACGCGCGTTGCTCCCAAATGTAAGTGACCGGCGACCGGCGAGGGGTGAGTGGTGGGAGGCGTCGGCGACGGACGCCGGGGGTCGTGTCGGTGAAGAGGTCCATGACGAAGACCCCCCGCGGCAGCAGCGAGCGTCGTGCCCCCCGGAAGTAATTCAGGAGAGCGACTTGGTCGTGATGGACGAGGGCGCTGAAATTCATCGTGGTGACGAGGTGGACGCGCGGGACGTTCGGAGGCCTGAAATCCGCCACGTCGCCGCGGAGCAGCAGCAGATCGCCGCCGCGTGGGCCCAACTGCTTCCGCGCGTAGCCCCGCGCGAATCGGATCGTCGCCGCGTCGTGGTCGATCGCCAGGGCGCGGTGGTTCTCGTGCAGGGAAACCCAGTGCGTGGCGACCGCTGCCCCGCCACAGAAATCCTCGCGCAACCGAGTGGGCACATGCCCGGGAAAATAGTGTGCGTACACCCGTTGCAGAAACGCCGCCTCCGCTTCGGGATGCTGCACCGCCAATCGATACAACTCCAACTTGTGCGGAGGCGGAGCCACGAAAGGCCATCCTACAATGACGGGGTGTCCTCTCGCCGCGATCAGCTCGACGTGCTGCTGCAGCGCGCCCGCGGCCTGCCGCGGGTCCCGGGGGTCTACCTCATGAAAGACGCGCACGGCTTGGTGCTCTACGTGGGCAAAGCCGCTCGCCTGCGCGACCGTGTGTCGAGCTACTTCGTTCCCAGCGCCGACCTGGGCCCCCGAAAAATGCCCATGCTCGATCTGGTCGAGGACTTCGACGTCATCGAGTGCGAGGGCGAGTGGGAAGCACTGCTCACCGAGAACCGCCTGATCAAGGACATCCACCCGAAGTTCAACGTCTGCCTCACCGATGACAAGACTTTCCCGTACCTCGTGGTGACCTTGCAGGACGACTTTCCCGGGGTGTTCATCACCCGGCAGCCTAACGACGAGAGCTTCCGGGGGCGGGGAACCAAGGTGCTTGGTCCCTTCACCAGCGTCTACGCGCTGCGGCAGTCCATCGCGCTATTGCAGAAAGTGTTCAAGTTCCGCACCTGTCACCTGGACATCCGCGCCGACGACCCGAAGCTGCGCTTCTTTCGGCCGTGCCTGCTCTACCCGATCAAGCAGTGCACCGCGCCTTGCGGGGCACGTATCTCGAAGGAGGCCTACCGGGCGGACATCGACCGCTTCATCCGCTTCATCGAGAGCAGACGCAGCGTGATGCTGCGCGAGATGCGCAGCGAGATGCTTCAAGCCTCGCAGGCGCAGCGCTACGAACAGGCTGCCCAGCTGCGCGACCAGATCAAGGCGTTGGAGAAGCTGGACGAGCGGGGCAAGAGAAGCCAGCACTGGCAGCCCGAAGCCGAGTCCGTGCTGCTCGACCCTCGGAAAGGGGCCGAGTCGCTGCGCAAGGTGCTGGGCGTGGAAGAGGCGATCCGCTGCGTCGAGGCGATCGACATCGCCCACCTGCAGGGTAACGAGACCGTGGGCTCGAAGGTTTGCTTCGTGGACGGTCGCCCGCTCAAGAACGAGTACCGTCGCTACAGGATTCAGAGCACCTCCGGGGGCGATGATTACACCGCGATCAAGGAGGTCGTGACCCGTCGCTACCGTGACGCAGGGCAGGGCCAGGAGCTTTACCCGGACGTGATCCTGATCGACGGCGGGCTGGGCCAACTGCACGCAGCGCTGGAGGTGTTCGAGTCGCTCAACATCAAGCCGCCGATGGTGATCTCGCTGGCGAAGAAGGAAGAACTCATCTACGTTCAGGCGCGGAGCGAACCGCTGCGACTGGGCCGGGAGCATCCGGGCCTGCGTCTGTGCCAGGCGATTCGCGACGAGGCGCACCGCTTCGCCCAGCACTACCACCACATCCTGCGTCGCAAGAAGACCTTGGGCGAAGGGGATTAGCACGAGCCGGGACGTCCTCAGCCCCCGGCGCCGTTGAAATCAAACTTCCGGGGGCCGGGGGCGGGGACGTCCAGGCTCGCTGGAGTCAGTGAACCCGCAGCCTTGCTTGTGCGTCCATGAGGGACGATCATCACGATCGACCCCACACCCCAGGAGACTGTCATGACACGATTCCTTGCGATTGTCCTGATGACCGCCGGCGCAGCGCTCGCTCAGCAGGAGGTGGACCTTCCGGTGACACGGGCGGTGCTCTTCTCCTCGGGCGTGGGTTATTTCGAGCATGCCGGTGAGGTCACTGGAGACGCAAGGCTATCGCTGCGCTTCAAGACCGACCAGATCAACGACGTGCTTAAGTCGATGGTCTTTGAGGACGCCGGCGGCGGTACGGTGTCCACCATCACCTACGCCTCGAACGACCCGGTGGAACGCGCCCTGAAAAGCTTCGGCATCGACCTGTCGAACAACCCGACGCTGCCGGACCTGCTCGGTCAGCTTCGCGGTGCGGTGGTGACGGTCAAAGCTCCGGGCGAAGTGCGGGGGAGCATCCTCAACGTGGAAGAGAAACAGTCCGTTGCGGGCGACGATGACGACGTGGTCACGACGGAGCATTTCCTCGTGCTGGTGACCGAGCAGGGCATCCGCACACTGCCGATGAAGACCATCGAGAGCCTGGAACTGGCGGACCCGAAGCTGCGCGACGAGCTGAACAAGGCGCTGGCGCTGCTGGTCTCCGCCCGTGACACGGAACGCAAGCAGGTGGACATCGACTTCCGCGGTCAGGGCAAACGCTCGGTGCGGGTGGGCTACCTCGTGGAGACGCCGGTGTGGAAGACCTCGTATCGGCTGGACCTCTCGCCGCTGGCGAAGAAGGAAAAACCACTGCTGCAGGGCTGGGCGATCGTCGAGAACACCTCCGACAGCGACTGGAACCGCGTGGGGCTGTCGCTGGTCTCGGGTCGGCCGATCTCCTTCGTGATGGACCTCTACACGCCGCTTTATCTGCAACGCCCGGAGGTGCGTCCGCAGCTGATGGCCTCGCTCACGCCGCGGACTTACGCCGAGGGCATCGAGCCTGAGGAGCAGAAAGCGACGCTGCGCGGGCAGATGCGTGCCGAGAAAATGATGGCGCGGCGGGAAGCGGCAGCCGCACCGGCGCCGGCGGCGGCGATGGAGAGCGACGGATTCAAGGCCAGCTTCTACTCCTCGAGCGGAGGCATCGCGATGGGCGAATCGATCCGGGCTGCCGCCTCCGCCGGCAGCGTGGGCGAACTCTTCCAGTACACCCTGCGCGAAGCGGTGGACATGCCGCGCCGCCGCTCCGCCATGATCCCCATCATCAACCAGGGTGTGGACGCGGAGAAGGTGAGCATCTACAACCAGAGCGTCCACGCCACGCACCCGCTCAACGGCGTCTGGCTCTCCAACTCCACGGACCTCAAAATGCTCGCGGGTCCCGTCACCGTGTTCGACGGCTCGAGCTACGCCGGCGACGCCCAGATCGACCACCTCGCCCCGGGCGATAAGCGTCTGCTCTCCTACGCGGTGGACCTGGCGATGGTCGTGGACCCCTCCATCCGCAGCAGCAGCCGACTCACCGCGGGCAAGATCGTCCGTGGCGTCCTCGAAATCTCCAACATCCACACCTGGGAGCAGACCTACAAGCTCAAGAACAAAGCGGAACAGGACCGCGTGGTCATCGTGGAGCACCCCTTCGTCACCGGCCGCAAGCTCCTGTCGCCCGAGAAGTACGAAGAGAAGACCGCAGAGCTTTACCGCTTCCGCATCCCCGTGGAGCAGGGCAAGATCGTGGACTTCATCGTGAAGGAAGAGCAAGTGGTGTCGCAGGGCTTTGGACTGGTCAACCTCGACCTCAACACCCTGCTCGTCTACCAGCGCGACGGGGCGATCCCGGACAAGGTGCGTCAATCGCTGTCGCAGGTGGCAGCGGAGCGCCAGGAACTCGCAGCCCTCGAAGCCAAGCATCAGCAGGAGACGAACGAACTGAGCCAGATCAAGTCGGGCCAGGAACGCCTGCGCGAGAACATCAAGACCGTGGGCAGCGATTCGCAACTGGGCAAGCGTTACCTCGGCAAGCTCGCGGCGGAGGAGGACCGCATCGAGGAGCTGGAGAAGTCCATCGACACGTTGTTGCAGCAGGTGGAAGGCAAACGCAACGAGCTGACGGAGTTCCTGAAGAACCTCAACGTACAGTGAGCGCCCCAGCGCCAAGACCCATGGCGCAACGCCTCAAGCTTCCGCTTGCGGGGGCTTCCCCTTCCGGGCGCGGGGACGTAGCATCATGGCATGCACGTGGCGTTGATCGCCAACACCGCATGGTGGGACGAGGAGCTGCCGCAGTATCGGCAACTGGTGGTGGGGCTGCTGGACGAGGGAGTGCGGGTCACGCAGGTGCTGCCGCTGGGCCTGCCGGTGCAGGAGGTGGAGGCGTTCGGTTCGGTGGTGAGCTGGTGCGACACGCCCTGGCCCTGGCTCCGTGGCGCGGCACTGGCGCGGCTGGCGGACGCCCTGGCGCAGGCGGAGGTGGACCTGATCCACGGGCTGGACGGCCGCGTCTGGCGCGGGGCGCTGGCGTTGGCGCGATCGCTCAACGCGCCGGCGGTGCTCAGCGCGATGAGCGCGCTGGACGTGCCGCTGGCGCGGCGGCTGCGCGGCAGGACGCGGTCGCAGCGCGTGGTGTTCGCCGCCGCCTCCGACCCGCTGGGCAAGGGGATCATCGATGCCCTGGGCGACCGCTCGGTCGTGAAGGTGGTCCCGCAGGGGGTGCACGAGGGTCAGACGGCGCCGGCGCCGTGCGACGAGTTCACCCCGCTGTGCGTGGTGGTCAGCGGCACGGGCGAGGCGGACGAGGAGTACGAAGCGCTCTTCGAGGCGCTGCATGCCGTGGCGGGGGAGCACCCGCAGACGCAGTTCTTCCTCGACAGCCAGGGCCCGCAGAGCCGGGGGCTCTGGCGACTTGCGGAGCGGAACGGGCTGCTGCCGCATGTCAGCTCCGTGCCGCGTCGCTTAGGGCACCGCGAGTTGCTGCTGCGCAGCGGGCTTCTGGCGCACCCGCAGCCCCAAGGACGATCGCGAGGCCTGACCCTGCTGGCGATGGCGGCCGGTCTGCCCATCATCGCGCGGACGGACCCCTGGCTCGACCACTTCATCCCCGGTCAGACCGCCTGGTGCGTGGACGCGGCGGACCCGACGCAGTGGGAAGCCCTGCTCCGTCGCGCCATCGAAAGCCCTGACCAGGCGCGGGCGCTGGGCGAATCGGCGCAGCGCTGGGTCGCGCAGCAGCGGCGGCCGGCGGAGCAGGTGCAGTCCTTGCTCGAGCTTTACCAGCGCGCCGAGCGCGGCGCCATCCGATTCCCCGGGGCTTAGGCATGTGGCTGGCGTGCACCATCGCGGAAGTCCGAGCGCGGCGCGCCGCCTTGCCGGGCCGCGTCGCGCTGGTGCCCACGATGGGGGCGTTGCACGAGGGTCACGCTTCGCTCATGCGTCGTGGCCGACAGATCGCCGACCACGTGATCGCCACGATCTTTGTCAATCCCGCGCAGTTCGGGCCCCACGAGGATTTCAGCCGGTACCCGCGCACGCTCGAGGCCGACCTGGAACTCTGCCGGGCTTCGGGCGTCGCAGGCGTTTTCGCGCCGCAAGCGATCGAGATTTATCCGCCGGGCCAGTTGGACTGCCACGTCGTGATCCCCGCGCTGGCGGACGTGCTCGAGGGGGCCGCTCGCCCCGGGCACTTCGCCGGGGTCTGCCGGGTGGTCGCCAAGCTGCTGAACATCCACCAGCCGCACGTCGCCTGCTTTGGCATGAAGGACTACCAGCAGCTGTGCGTGATCCGCGCGATGGTGCGTGACCTGGCGATGAACGTGGAGATCGACCCGGCGCCCACGGTGCGCGAGAGCGACGGGCTGGCGATGTCCAGCCGAAACCGTTTCCTCACCGCCCGGGAGCGTCCGCGTGCCGCGGCGCTGTTCCAGGCGCTCACCACTGCCCGCGGCTGCGTGGCGCAAGGCGAGCGTAACCCGCGCGTCCTGGAGGGCGAGATGCGCCGCGTCCTGGCCGCCCAGGACATCGCGGTGGACTACGCAGCGGTGCGCGACCGAGACTCGCTGGCGGAATTGACCACGCTGGACCGCCCGGCGGTGGCGCTGGTGGCGGGTCGGCTCGGGGCGGTCAGACTGCTGGACAACATGGAGTGCTGAGCGCGAGGGGGCTAGGCCAACTGCGGCGTGGCGGTCGGCGCGGAGTGGTAGTCCTGCAGCGCCTTGACCGTCCAGTCGCCTTTGCGAAGCTCCTGCATGGCGAAGACCGCGGCGGCGGCGCCGGTGAGCGTGGTGATCATCGAGACGTTGAATCGCACCGCGGTGGACCGCAACAGGCCCTCGTCGGTCTTGATGCCCTTGCGCGTGGGCGTGTTGATGATGAGCTGGATCTGCCGGTTCTTGATCAGGTCGATGGCGTTGGGCCTGCCCTCGCTGATCTTTCGCACCACGGTGGTCTCCACGCCGCGCGCCCTGAGGAACTTGTGCGTGCCCTGCGTGGTCAGCACGGTGAAGCCCATGGCCACGAGTTGCTTGGCCACGGGCAGGGCGTGGTCCTTGTCGCTGTCGCGCACGGAGAGGAACACCGAACCACTGGTGGGCAGGGGCGAGTAGGCGGCCATCTGACTCTTGGCAAAGGCCAGGGCGAAGTCGGCATCGACGCCCATGACCTCGCCGGTGGAGCGCATCTCCGGCCCGAGGATCACGTCCACCCCAGGGAACTTGGAGAAGGGGAACACCGACTCTTTCACCGAGGTGTGCGCGGGCGTGACTTCGCGGGTGACGCCCAGGTCCGCGAGCTGCTTGCCGATCTGCACCTTGGCGGCCAGCCTTGCCCAGGGCACGCCGGTGGCCTTGCTCACGAAGGGCACCGTGCGCGAGGCACGGGGGTTGACCTCGAGCACGTGGATGTCGTGGCTCTCGCCGCTGCGCTTGATGGCGTACTGCACGTTCATCAGGCCGCGGACTTTCAAGGACTCGGCGATGCGCCGCGAGTAATCCTTCAGGCGCTCCACCACCGCAGCGGGCAGCGAGAAAGGCGGGATGGCGCAGGCGCTGTCCCCGCTGTGGATGCCCGCCTCCTCGATGTGCTCCATGACGCCGCAGACGAGGGAAGTGGCCGACCGACCGACCGGCCCAGTGGCCGAGTGCGCGGAATCGCGCTCGCTCACTTGGCCACTCTCAAAATCGGCAATCACGTCCACGTCGCACTCGATGGCTTCGGAGAGGAACTGGTCGATGAGGATCGGCTGACCCTCGACGTCCGAAGCGCCCAGGGCGATCTTCATGAAGTGACGCAGCTGCTCGTCGTCGAAGACGGTCTCCATGGCGCGTCCGCCCAACACGAAGCTCGGCCGCACCAGCACGGGGTAGCCGATGCTCTTGGCGACCTCGAGCGCCTGCTCGATGTTGTAGGCGATGCCGTTGGCGGGCTGCTGAATGTCGAGCTTGCGCAGGAGCTGTGCGAAACGCTTGCGGTCCTCCGCCAGGTCGATGCTGTCGACGCTGGTGCCCACGATGGGGACGCCGGCCTTCTCAAGCCCGTGCGAGAGATTCAGCGGCGTCTGCCCGCCGAACTGCACGATCACCCCGTGGACGAGGCCGGGGGTCAGGAGACAGGAGTCAGGATTCAATCCTCGAGCGTTCCGACCGGACCCCCGGCCACCCAACCGCTCCACGATGTTCAGCACGTCCTCGAGCGTCAGCGGCTCGAAGAAGAGCAGATCGCTCGTGTCGTAGTCGGTGGAAACAGTTTCGGGATTGGAATTGACCATCACCGCTTCGTAGCCCAGCTCCTGGGCGGCGAAGGCGGCCTGAACGCAGCAGTAGTCGAACTCAATGCCCTGCCCGATGCGGTTGGGACCGCCGCCGAGGATGATGACCTTCTTCTTGTCGGTGACGCGGACTTCGTCGTCGGTCAGAGCCGGGCTGTCCTGAACCCGATGGTTCTCGATCACCGCGCTCAGGACAGCCCGGCTCTGATAAACAGGCGATTCGTAGGTGGAGTAGTAGTAGGGCGTGGCGGCCTCGAACTCCGCGGCGCAGGTGTCCACCAGCTTGTAGACCGGCTCCACGCCCAGCGACTTGCGATAGGCACGCACCGCCAGGATCGTGTCGGTGCCGATCTTGCCCAGATAGAGATTGGCCAGCTGCGCATCGCTGTAGCCCAACTGTTTGGCACGGAACATCAACGCGTGGTCCACGTCCTGAAGCCGCGTGCGGCTGAGCAATTCTTCCTCGAACTGAACCAACTGCTGGATCTGATCGAGGAACCATCGGTCGATCTTTGTCGCTTCGTACACCTGCTCGACCGACCAGCCCATCTTCATCGCGTAACGGATGTAGTACAGGCGGCCCTGCGAAGGGACAGTGAGCTTTCGGCGGAGCTTGCCCTCGTCGATAGGCCACTCCACGGGCGAGCCGTCGGCGTTGGTTTTGCCGCGCTGCGCGTTGAGCCACTTGTCGTTGGCGTCCAGGCCTAAGCCGAACCGCTTGACCTCCATCGAGCGGATGCCCTTCTGCAGACTCTCCTTGAACGTCCGCCCGATGCTCATCGCCTCGCCCACGCTCTTCATCTGCGTGGTGAGCGTCTCGTCGGCTTCGGGGAACTTCTCGAAGGTCCAGCGGGGAATCTTGGTCACGACGTAATCGATGGTCGGCTCGAAGCAGGCCACCGTCTTGCCCGTCACGTCGTTGGGCAGTTCCCAGAGGTTGTAGCCCACCGCGAGCTTGGCGGCGATCTTGGCGATGGGGAACCCGGTGGCTTTGCTCGCCAGGGCGCTGCTGCGTGAGACGCGCGGGTTCATCTCCACGACCAGCATGTCGCCCACGTCGTTGCCGGGGGCGGGGTGAGGATTGATGGCGAACTGGATGTTGGACCCGCCGGTCTCCACGCCGATGGCGCGGATGATCGCCAGCGACGCGTCGCGCATCCGCTGGTATTCCTTGTCGGTGAGCGTCTGCGCCGGGGCGACGGTGATGCTGTCGCCGGTGTGCACGCCCATCGGGTCGAGGTTCTCGATGGAGCAGACGATCACGACGTTGTCGTCGCGGTCGCGCATGACTTCGAGCTCGTACTCTTTCCACCCGATGACCGACTGATCGATCAGGACCTGCCGGGTCATGGAGGCGTCGAGCCCGCGACGGATGATGTCCTCGAACTCCTCGCGGTTGTAGGCGATGCCCCCGCCGGTGCCGCCGAGGGTGAAGGCGGGACGGATGATGGCGGGCAGGCCCACCCCCGAGCCCGGAGCGGACCCGTCACCGTCGAGGACTCTCCAGGCTTCGTCGAGCGAGTTGGCGATCCCGGACTTCGGGCACGCCAGCCCGATGGACTCGACGATCTGCTTGAAGATGCGTCGGTCCTCGGCGCGGTAGATGACCTCGCGGTTGGCGCCGATCATCTCCACGCCGAACTTCTGCAGGACGCCGTCGTCCCAGAGTTTGCACGCGGTGTTCAGCGCGGTCTGCCCGCCGAGCGTGGGCAGAAGGGCGTCGATGTGATAGGCGCCGCGAAACTCCTTGGCGATGATCTTGGCGACCGAGTCGGGGGTGATCGGCTCGATGTAGGTGCGGTCGGCGAACTCCGGATCGGTCATGATCGTCGCCGGGTTCGAGTTGACCAGCACGACCTTGTAGCCCTCCTCGCGCAGGGCTTTGCAGGCCTGCGTGCCGGAGTAGTCGAACTCGCAACCCTGGCCGATGACAATGGGTCCTGATCCGATGATCAGGATGGTCTTGATGTCGGTGCGTTTGGGCATAGGGCGGGCGTAAACCCGCGAGAGAATAACAAAAAGCTCCGACCCGGGCGCAGCGGGAATCGCACAAGATGAAGCGGAGAATCAGGAGGCGGCTTTGAGCAGCGGCAGCCGCGCCGACTCCGACAAGGTGCGCAGCTCGCGCAGCTTCATCTGCATCACCGCCACCGAGGCGTTCTGCTGGATGAGCTTGAGCAGTTCGTCGGCGGCGCGCGAGAGCGTGGGGTAACCGTAGCCCCCGCCGGCGGACTTGATCGCCAGCAGGACGTGGTTGGCCGACGGCCGCTGCTGGGCGTCGGCAAGCAGGCCCTCGACCTGCCGCAGTTGCTCCTCGAGCTTCATGACGAAGGCCTGGATCAACGGGCGCATCCGATGGTTGGACCACTTGCTCGAGAGCAGAGGCTTGGCGGATTGAGCGACGGCCACAGGATCGGCCTTGGGCAGGAACGTCTCGAGCAGCGCCGCGATACGCTTGGTGTCCAGCGGTGAATGCAGCACCTGGTCGTAGCCCTCCTGCTGCAACTGCGTGAGCATTTCGGGCCGCTCATCCGCGGTGACCGCCACCGCCTTGCCCGTGAATCCCGCCTGTTTCAGCGGCAGGAAAACGCGCAGTTCCGGGCTGACCTGATCCACACCGACGATCACCGCATCGAACCCGCTGGTCTGGTTCAGCGACCCGACCTCGCTCAACTGTGAAGCGCAGTGCACGGTCACCCCCAGGCTTTCGAGCTCAAACTTGAGCAGCTCGCGCTCGTCGTCGCAGCCGTCCACCACGATCAGCCTCCCGAAGAAGCTCGGGAGGATCGGGCCTTGGCCGTTGAGCAGCGCCAACGCCGATTCGGGATCGTGGTTGGCGGCGATGTCCACGTTGGCGTACTCGCGCACCTCGATGGGATTGGCGAACCGCGCGCCGATCTCGTGGATCGACCCACGCAGGTGCCGACACTGCGTCACCACCGCGCCCAACGATGCAAAGAAGCCGTCCATGCGTCGCAGCTGCACCACAAGCTTGGTCCCGACGTAGACGAATCCGCCGTGCAGGAACCCGATTCCGGTGGGGCTGATGTTCCGCGGCAGGACACGCACGTTCACGACCGATCCGCCGGGATGACGCAGCTGCACCGTGATGCCCGACTCCTCGACGATGGGCACGCGGTCGTTGTTGCGTCGCTCGTTGCCGCAGAAGGCGTCGGCCTCCTCCTGAAGTCGCGTGAGCAGTTCGATACTCTCGCGTGCCGAGAGGCGTAACGAATTGATGATCGGTTCGGACTTATGGAACGATCCAGACATACCGAGCCTCGCGTGGCGCAGGGGTGGCGATGCGTCCGGAACTTTCTATCGGTCCGGGACTTGCCGAACTTGTGCCCCTCCGAGGACCGGACCGACCGCCCCGCCCTTCACAGGCCTCACAGTCGGCGCCCTCGCCACCTGCGCCACGGCTAGGATTCGATCGATCCGCCCCCGCGGGTCCGAGAACCTTGGGCCTCCGAATCGGGGCAGCCACGAGGCGCGCACCGGCTTCAGTGAGGCGGCGGCTCGCCCGATGTCAAGAGGGGAAATCTGGGCAGACCCTGCCGACCTTTCGAGTCGCAGAAACCCGCCCGGCCCGACGGAGTCGCATCATGGTCGCCGACTACCAACCCAACGGCAACGGATCGCACGAACTCCACCAGAAGCAAGTGTTCACCACCGGCGAGGCGGCGGAGGTCTGCAAGGTGTCGCAGCAGACCATCATCCGTTGCTTCGACGCCGGCCGTCTTCACGGCTTCCGCGTCCCGGGCTCGCGCTTCCGACGCATCCCGCGCGACGAACTGATCCGCTTCATGCGCGAGAACAACATCCCCACCGAACTGCTCGAGGGCGGCAAGAAACGAATCCTCGTCGTCGACGACGACCAGCAGATCGTCGAGCTCTTCGTGGACGTCCTGGCGCGCGACGGTCGCTTCGAGGTCAAGACCGCGGGCACCGGATACGAC
Organism: uncultured Phycisphaera sp.; assembly: GCA_964496285.1. Taxonomy (GTDB): domain Bacteria; phylum Planctomycetota; class Phycisphaerae; order Phycisphaerales; family Phycisphaeraceae; genus CAZBXW01. The sequence goes on along the minus strand of CAZBXW010000012.1, from coordinate 41,101 downwards.
GCGGGCGTCCTGACCACCAGCTTCAAGCCCGACCTGATGATCCTCGACTACATGCTCCCGGACATCAACGGCAACGTCGTCTGCAAGACCGTCCGCTCCAATCCCGACCTGCAGAACATGAAGATCATCATCGTCTCGGGCGTGGTCAAGCAGGACGAGGTGGAGGAACTCCTCAGCGCCGGCGCCGACGAGTTCGTCAAGAAGCCCTTCAACATCGACAAGCTGCTCGACAAGATCGGCGCGCTGCTGGCGGTGTGAGTCCCGGGGCTCGGGGCGCGGGGATCGAGGATCGGGGTTAAGACCCCCGGCGTTGGGATTTCAGCCCCGATCCCTGAACCCCGAACCCCGAACCCCGACTCATGATCTCCGCACCCGCCATCTCGCCGAAGGACGCGCCGGAGCAGTCGATGCCCCGTCACGTGGAGCTGATCCTGCGCCACGTGGAGTCGCTGCCCACGCTGCCGGCGGTGGCGACGAGGCTGCTGGCGCTGACCTCCAGCGACGACTCGCAGGCGCGCGAGGTGGTGGAGCTGGTCCAGTCGGACCCGACGCTCACGGCGAAGATTCTGGGCCTGTGCCGCCACGCCGACCTGGGCGTGCGCGAAGAGGTGCTCACCGTGGAGCGCGCCGTGGTGCTGCTGGGCTTCAACGCCCTGCGCAACGCGGTGCTCTCGATCAAGGTCATCGATCTGTTTCGGGATCGACCCTCCGGACCGGGCCAGTTCGACCCGGTGGAGTTCTGGCGTCACAGCCTGGCGGTGGGCGTGCTGGCGGAACTCATCGCCAAGGCGCACCCGAACCTGCGCGACCTGGACAAGGGCCAGGCCTTCGTCTGCGGTCTGCTCCACGACGTGGGCAAACTGGCGATGGACCAGCTGCTGCCCCAGGCCTTCGCGCGGGTCACGCAGTTGGCCGCCATCAACCAGGGCGACATCGCCGAGTTCGAACGCCGCGTCGTGGGCCTGGACCACCACACGCTGGGCCGGCGTCTGGCGCAGCAGTGGCGTCTGCCGCAGCTCATCCAGGATTGCGTCTGGCTTCACGGCTCGCCCCTCGAGGCGCTGCCCCGACTGCCGCACCGCCGACTTGTCGGGCTCGTCGCGCTGGCGGACCTGGTGGCGAGGCGGAACCACGTGGGCTACTCGGGCAACTTCCTCCTGGGCGCCGACCCCGCCCTGCTCGCGGCGAAACTGGGCTTCAACCCCCTACGCGTGGAGCAGGCGGTGCTCGAACTGCACGAGGAGCTGCGCCGACGCTCAGCCGCGCTGGGGCTGGACGAGGCGGAGTCGCCCGACGCGAGGCAGACGTACCTCGCGTCGATCCAGCGCGCCAACCAGACGCTGGGCCGACTCAACAGCGCCCTGGAACGCCGCGGACGGCTGGCGTCGCGACAGTCCGCGGTGCTGCGGGGCATCAACGCCTTCCTCGAATCCTCGCGTCACGCCCAGGCCGCCTCGGACGTGCTCGACGCGGTGGCGCTCTCCGCGGCGCAAGCGCTGCAGGCGGGGCCCACCGCGGTGCTCTATCCCATGCCGGCCGAGGCCGACGGCGCACGCTGCTGGCTGGTGGCGCACTACGACGAACAGGGCCAGCCACGCGACTCGCGACTGGCGGAGGAACCAACCTTCGCCGCGGACCTCTCGCGGTTGCAGCCCGACGCCGGGGGCCTGGCCACCGTCCACGGACTCGACGGCTGGCTCAGCGGGACACTCGAAGATGAATCCTGGCGCCGCTGCGCGTTCCTGGCGATCCCCGCGGCTTCGGACGCCCCCGGCGTCGCGGCGCTGCTGGCGATCCAGCACGCCCCGGCCCTGGCGCCGGAGTTCAACACCCTGCGCGAGGTCTGGGCCGCCTCGCTGCACGCGACCGAACGCCTGGGCTCGCAGTCACGCCTGGGCGAAGAGCTGGCGCAGGCCAGCCGATCCCTGGCGCAGGCGCAGGAGAAGCTGGTCCGCGCCCAGTCGCTGGCGCAACTCGGAGAGATCGCCGCCGGCGCCGCTCACGAGATGAACAACCCGCTGGCGGTGATCTCCGGTCGTGCCCAGCTGCTGTCGCTGACGCTCAGCCCCGGGTCCGACGAGCACAAGGCCTCGCAGGCGATCCTCGAGCAGGCGCACCGCCTAAGCGACCTGATCACCTCGCTGCGATTGTTCGCTCAGCCGGTCCGTCTGAACCGCCGACGCGTCGATCTTCACGCCCTGCTCGACGAGACGCTCAAGCGACTGAAGCGCGACCTTCCGCCCAAGCAGGCCTCGACCCAGTTCACGCTCACCTTCAAGAGCGCGCTGCCCGCGATGGAACTGGACGCGGAGAAGATCGGCCAGGCGCTGTCGGAGCTGCTGGCCAACGCGGCGCAGAGCGGCGCTTCGCACGTGACGGTGACGGCGCGCACGCTCGGGGCCGAACCCTCGCCCGATAATCAGTTGCTAGTGCAGATCAGCGACGACGGCGCGGGGATGGACGCGCACACGCTGGCGCACGCGATGGACCCGTTCTTCAGCCAGCGGCCGGCGGGGCGACGACTGGGCATGGGCCTGCCCCGGGCGCAGCAGTTCATCGCGGCGCACGGCGGCGGGATCGACCTGCGCAGCGCCCCGGGCCAGGGGACCACGGTGACCGTGAGCCTGCCCCTTGACCCGCCCCCGGAAGCAGCCGATACCTCTGAAGGACAGGCGGGCGCAGGACTGTAACCTGCCGCGCGCGGCGTCGGAGCGAAGTGGTCCGGCGTCCCGTCCGAGGCAGGAGAAAGCCGTTGACCGCTCCGCGTCGCACCCCGCCCGCCCAGGTCAAGTCCGCCGCGGTCCCCGACACGGACCGCTCCGACCGCGAGTCCAGCGTTCTGCTGGCGGACCCCGATCCGACACTCTTCGAATCGCTGGCCAAGGCGCTGCGTCAGGAGCGCGTGACGCTCACGCACGTCCACGACGCGAACGAAGCGCGTCAGGCGCTGGCGCGATTCCGGTTCGATGCGCTGCTGCTGGACGAATCGCTGTGCATGGGCGCCGACGCGGGGGCGGCGATGCAGTTGATGTCCGTCTGCCCCGCGACGCCCACGCTGCTGCTGGCGACGGTCCGGGGCGTGCCCGAGGCGGTCGAGGCGCTGCGCGCGGGCGTGAGCGATCTGCTGGTCAAGCCGGTGAGCCCGACCGAGGCGGTGAGTCGTCTGCGCGAAGCGCTGCGTCGCGGGCACGAGTCGCGTCGGACCGAGCGTCGCCTGCAGCGCCTGCAGCGTGTCTGCCGAAAGCTCAACCGCGCCCGGTTGCAGGTGTCGCGCCAGGTGGACATCCTGTGCAACGACTTGGTCAGGGCGTACCAGGAACTGGCGGACCAGATGCAAGTGGTGGCGCAGAGCAGTGAGTTCGCCGGCCTCGTCGCGGGGGAGCTGGACCTGGAACTGCTGCTGCGCAAGACGCTCGAACATCTGCTGGAGAAGGCTGGGCCCACCAACGCGGCGATCTTCCTGCCCGCCCACCACGACGAGTACACCGTGGGCGCTTACGTCAACTACGACACCGCCTCCGACGCCTCCCAACTGCTGCTGGACCACATGGCTGACGTGCTGGCGCCGCAAGTGTCGCGGCAACAGGGCGTCGTCCACCTGACCGATCCGAAGTCCTTCGAGCAGTGGCTGGGCGAGGACAGCGCCTACCTCGCCAGCGCCCACCTGCTGGCCTTCGCCGCTCACGCCGACGATGAACCGCTGGCGGTGCTGGCGCTGTTCCGTGACGGGTCCGAGCCGTTCACTCCCCAGGCGGCGGCCACCTGCGCCGCGGTGGCGCCGCTGCTGGCGCAGGCGCTGGCGAAGATCGTCCGAGTCCACCACCGACACCTGGCCGACCCGACCGACGACGATGACCGCGACGGCGACGAATCCGCGGCGGCTTGACAAGACTTCAAGCGGCGGGACTCACCGCCTCCAACGCGGCCACCTGATTGAGCCTGACGATGGAGAATCGGTCCGACGTGGGGGCGTAGATCGTTGCTTGAGTCTGGCCCAATGCCACCCAATCGGGGTTGCTGACCTCGTAGCGATCACCCCTGGTCAACACGATGCGAAATGACTGAAACGGTTCGCGGTGCAACATGTCGGCGAGTGATTCGAGCATGCACTGATTGTATCCCCCACGAGGTGATTCGAGCTATCATCCCTTGATGCGCTGGCTCAAAGGGCAACTGCTGCTGGCGGGGGCGGACATGCTCGACCCCAACTTCGCGCAGACGGTGACGCTGCTGATCGAGCACAACGAGGACGGCTGCTTCGGACTGGTGCTGAATCGGCCCACGCCGATGACGGTGGCCAAGGCGTGGGAGCAGGTGAGCCAGGCGGCGTGCGCTCACGAGGGATTTCTGCACCAAGGCGGGCCCTGCCCCGGTCCGCTGATGATCGTGCACAACGACGCCGACCGCGCCATGGTCCGGATCAGTCCGACTCTGCATTTCACCAACGACAAGGATCAGGTCGAATCGCTGCTGGTCAAGCCGGCGTCGATGATGCGCTGCTTCGTGGGCTACGCCGGCTGGGGCGCGGGCCAACTCGAAGAGGAACTGGAGCGGCAGTCGTGGATCGTCACGGCGGCCACTGCGAGCCGGGTGTTCCAGGGCCCCGGCACGCCCGAGCACTGGTTCGATCTGCTGCGTCACGTGAGCCCTTCGCAGGCGGCGATCCTCCGCCGGCCCGAGCTCTGGCCCAGCGACCCGAGCGTGAACTGATCGCGCCGCGGGCCCCTGCTATCATTCCCACCAGACCAGGATTCACCTTCAGGAGAGCCCTCCATGCCCATCGAGATCACCATGCCCCGCCTCTCGGACACCATGGAGGAGGGCACGCTCATCAAGTGGCGCGTCAAGACGGGCGACAAGGTCAAGAGCGGTGATATCCTCGCGGACGTCGAGACGGACAAGGCCACGATGGAGCTGCAGTGCTACGACGACGGCGTGGTGGCGCAACTGGCCGCCGGCGAGGGGCAGACGCTGCCCGTGGGCGGACTGATCCTCGTGCTCGCCGGCGAGGGCGAGAACGTGGCCAGCATCGCGGCAAGCCCCGCGTCCGCTACGCCGATCGCCGACGCCCAGCCCGCGGCGTCGGACGTCAGCGCCACGGTGACGCGTCCCCAAACCGACGCCCCCGACGCGGAGGCGCAGCGCCAACGCGTCAGCCCCATCGCACGCAAGATCGCCGAAGAAAAAGGCATCGACCTCACTCACGTCCAGGGCACCGGGCCCGACGGCCGCATCATCAAACGCGATGTCGAAGCCCTCCTCGCCTCCGCAGGCACACCCAAGCCCCCAGCCTCAAGCCCCAGACCTCAAGCCTCAGCGCCCTCGACCTCAACTACCCCCGCCCCCAAGCTCGAATCCAAGACGATCGCGCTGACGAGCATGCGCAAGACCATCGCCAAGCGACTGGTCGAGTCCAAGACCACCGTGCCGCACTTCACCGTCACGGTCGCGGCGGACATGGACCTGCTGCTGGGGCCTCGCGGCGCGAAGAAACAGCTCGAAGCGCAGGGCATCAAGCTCTCGGTCAATGATTTCGTGGTGCGCGCCGCGGCGCTGTCGCTGGTGAAGCACCCGTTGATCAACGCGTCGTGGACCGGCGAGGCCATCGCGCAGCACGCGGCGGTCAACGTGGGCGTGGCGGTGGCGCTGCCCCCGGAGAAGGGCGGCGGACTGGTCGTGCCCGTGCTCCGCGACGTGCCGAGCCTGGGCCTGAGGCAGATCAACACCCAGACCCGACAGCTCGCGGACAAGGCACGCACCGTCGGGCTCACCGTCGAGGAGATGTCCCACGGCACCTTCACCATCTCCAACCTGGGGATGTTCGGCGTGGAACACTTCGAGGCCATCATCAATCCGCCCCAGAGCGCCATCCTGGCGGTGGGCGCCGCCCTGGCCCGACCCGTGGTGCGCGAGGGCGTCGTGACGGTGGGGCAGCAGATGAGCCTGACCCTCAGCGCCGACCATCGTGTGATCGACGGCGCGATGGCCGCCGATTTCCTCAAGACCCTCCGCGAGATGCTCGAGAACCCCGCGATCCTGCTCGTTTGAGCGCCGGGGCCCTTCAGGCTGCGGCGTAGGATCGACACCGGCCAAACCCCGACCCCGGCACGGTCATGTTACCGGTCTGTTGAGCCGATGATCCCTCGGGGCCTCCGCACGCCGGGCAACGAGGGTTTGACATGCGCCTGCTGATCGACACGCTCATCGCGACGATGCTCGCGGGCATTCTCGGGGGCATCCTCGTCCATCACCGCAAGGAACAAGACGAACTGCTGATGCTCCAACGCGTCCACGCGTCGCTCTCGCGGCTGCAGGAGGTCACGCTCTACCAGGGCGCGCTGCGCAAAGCGGAGGAGACCGAGCCTTCCGCCGCCACCGTCTTCCCTCGCGAAATCTCTCCCGAATGGTTCGGCGGCGACCTGCCGACCAACCCCCTGGCGCCCGGGCGTCAACCCTGGCTCGACCTGGCGCCCCCCGACGATCACTCCGACCACCCGCCCGACCCGGTGCTGATCGACTTGACTCAGGGCGGGTTCTGGTACAACCCCAATCGCGGGGTCTTTCGCGTGCGCGTCCGTCCCCGCGAGACGCAACGCCAGACGCTCGAGCTCTACAACACGCTCAACGGCAGCTGGCTCAAGTCCCTCAGTCGCGGCGAGATCGACGCCTCGCGCCGCCCCGAGCCGCTGGACTGGAAAGCGCCCACGCCTCAGGCCGCTCAGACGGTCCAGACCGCCAAGCCGCGCAAGACCCTCGCCACTCAGCCCACGCCCTGAAGTCGGCTCACCGCGGTCAGGGCGCGGAGCTTGTCCGACCAGCGCGGGAATGCCATGCCTGTGAAGAGCTGCCCCGGGTTCGCTTCCATCCGCGACAGAGCGCCGCGATGCAACGCTTCGTAGACCGTGGCGGCCCGCGCCGATCGCCGGTCGTGCAGCGCTTGCACCCAACGCCCGCCGCCGGCGAGCATCTTCCGCAGCCGCTGCGTCTGCCCCCGCACCACCGCGGCGCAGCGCTCACCCGTCTGGCCCGCGGTCCAGCGCGCCACCTCCGACTCGGTGACGCCCTGCTGCACCAGGTCGTCCAGCGGGATGACCAGCACACCGCGACTCGACTGCCGCCGCCAGTCCAGCAGCAGCCGGGTCATCCGCAGCGCCGAACCCCACGCCACCACCTGACGCGACAGCGTGGGCTGCTCCAGCTCGGCACGCGGCAGTCCCAGCAGCGACGCCACGATCCGCGCACCCGACCCGCCCGTGAGTTCGAGCAGTTGTGACCGTCGCAGCCAGGTGGCGCAGCGCCGCACCGTCAGCTCCTGCTCCAGCCCGGCGCACAGATCGTCGAACCAGAAACGCTCCAAACCCATCGCGGTGCACACGCCAGCGAAGACGTCCAGCTCGGGCTTGCCCGTGGGCTTGCCTGCAAACAGGTGATCCAGCATCGCCGCACAAATCGACAGCCGCCCCCCCGCCCCACACGTCGCACACCCCCCACCCCCGGAATCTCCGCCCGAAGAAGCCGGGGATGTACTCATCCCCGAATCACCACCCGGCCCCCCCCCGGACTCTCCCCCGGACTCTCCCGCCGGGTTTGCTCCGCCCGCCAGCACGTCATACAACTGCCCGATCACCGCCGCCACGCTGTACAGCGCTTGCCGCCGCGCCAGCGGCAGCAGGTGACTGGCCAGAAACAGCCCCGGCGCCCGAGCGCGGCAGAGCAGCCGCGCGGCGCGGTGTCGCAGGCGATCTTCTGCCGTCGCAGACATAAACCGATTGTAGCGGTCCGCCTCTGACTGCCCCGCTACAATCCGCTCCCATGCCCAGCGCCGAACTGCACCAACACCGTCTTTCCAATGGCCTGGTGCTCGTGGCGCAGTCGATCCCCGGCGTGGGCTCGGCGTCGATGACGCTGCTGCTGCCCGCGGGGGTGAGTGTTGAGCCGACGGACCAACTGGGCGTGTCGGCGGTGCTCAGCGAGATGCTCTGCCGCGGCGCTGCCGGACGCGACTCGCGCGCCCAGAACGACGCCCTGGACCAGCTGGGTGTGCAGCGCGGCACAGGCGTGAGCGTCTATCACTCACGCCTGCACGCCACCATGCTGGGCGTGAACCTCGCCGCGGCGCTTCCTCTGCTCGCGGACATGGTGCTCCGACCTAACCTTTCCGCTCAGGCGTTGGAACCCAGCAAAGACCTCTCACTGCAGGCGATCGACGCGCTGGAGGACGACCCGGCGCAGAAGGTCTTCCTGCTGTTGCGCCGCCGACATCTGCCTACCCCTCTGGGCCGATCCTCGCTGGGCGAACGCCCCACGCTCGAGGCGCTCACGCTCGCGAACGTCACGCAGTTCTGGCAAGCACGATTCCGGCCCCGCGGCAGCGTCTTGGCGTTCGCCGGCCAGATCGATTTCCCAGCCCTGCGCGACGCCGTCGAGGCGATCTTCGGGCCTTGGACCGGCTGCGCCCAGGAGGCGGCGGTGCAGTCTCCCGGACCTCGCGGCTACCACCACGAGCACGCCGACTCCTCGCAGGTCCACCTGGGCCTGGCCTACGACGCGCCAGCGGAGACCGACCCCGACGCCCCGGCGCAACGCGCCGCGGTGGCGGTGCTCAGCGGCGGGACCAGCAGCCGACTCTTCCACGAAGTGCGCGAGAAGCGCGGCCTGTGCTACAGCGTCTTCGCCTCCTACGCCGGTGATCGACAGCGCGGCGCGGTTATGGGCTACGCCGGCACCACCGTGCCTCGTGCTCAGGAGACGCTGGAGGTTTTCGTCGGCGAGCTGCGCCGTCTGGCGCAGGGCGTGGACCGCTCGGAGTTCGAGCGCGCCATGACCGGGGCGCGCTCGAGCCTGGTGATGCACGGCGAATCGAGCGAGTCCCGCGCCGGCGCCATCGCCAGCGACCAGTGGCTGCTAGGCCGACCCCGCAGCCTCGACGAGCTGATCGACGAGGTGCGCCGCGTCACGCTCGACTCACTCATCGATTTCCTGCGACGCCGCCCCCTGGGGCCGCTGACGGTCGTCACCGTCGGACCACAGGCGTTGCGCTGGGAGGCTTGACCATGCCCACGGTGCATCGTTTCGAGGCCGAGTTGTTTCTGCCCCGGCAGGTGGAGGAGATATTTCCTTTCTTCGCCGACGCCCGGAATCTGCAGCGGATCACGCCGCCGTTCCTGGACTTTCGCGTGCTCACGCCGGGCGTCATCGAGATGAGGCCCGGGACGCTGATCGACTACAAGCTCAAGGTGCACGGCATCCCGTTGCGGTGGCGCACGAGGATCAACGCCTGGGAGCCGCCGCGTCGCTTCGTGGACGAGCAGCTCAAGGGCCCGTACCGCCAGTGGATTCACGAGCACACCTTCGAGCCGCGTGACGGCGGGACGCTCTGCCGCGACGTGGTGGACTACGCGGTGCCCGGCGGAGCGCTGGTGAACCGCTTCTTCGTCCGCAAGGATGTGCAGAAGATCTTCGCCTACCGCGAGAAGGTGCTGCGCGAGATCTTCGGCGGTTAAAATGCGTCGATGCACGAGGCGCCCGGGGCCCAGGCCGACGTCCCCCCGCCCCCGGCCTCGCCGCTGCTGCCGATCGCCGGTGCGTACACGCTGGGCGTCGCCGCGGGCGTGACGCTGGGCGGGGCGTGGCTCTGGCTGGCGGCGGCGGGCCTGGCCACGACGCTCGCCCTGCGACGCGGGCCCGCCCGCACTTCCCGCGCCGCCATGCTCCTGCTCCTGGCGCTGGCGGGAGCGAGCTACGCCGCGGCACGGACGCACCACCTGGCTCGTCACGACATCCGCGCCTTTGTGACGCAGGACCCGCAGATCGCGGCGGTGCGGGGCGTGATCGATTCGCCGGTGCGGATCGCCGCGGCGCAGGGCGGGGCGATGGCGCAGTTCTCGTACGAACCGCCCAACACGCTCACGACCCTGCGTCTTGAGTCGCTCTGCGTCGCTGGGGCGTGGCAGCGCAGCACCGGCCGCGTGCTGCTGGTGGTGCGTGAGGCGGACCTGAAACTCTCGCGCGGGCAGCGACTGCAAGCCACCGGCTGGCTCAGCGACATCGATCCGCCACGAAATCCCGGCGAGCGCGACTACCGGAAGTTGTCGATGGATCAGGGGGTGTACGGACGGCTGACGCTGGCGTCGGTGCGGAACTACCGGGTGCTTGAGGAGTCCGGTGCGCGAAGTGCGCTGGAGCAAGTGCGGGGCTGGACGGCGCGGTCGGCGCGGGACGCGCTGCGGCTGGGGCTGGATCACGACGCCAGGTCACTGGCGATGCTCGACCTGCTGCTGCTGGGGGGCCAGCCGCCGGGCGCCACGGAACTCTACCGGAGTTTCCAGCGCGTGGGACTGGCGCACGCGCTGGCGATCAGCGGGGCACACCTGACGATCCTGGCGGGCCTGGTGTTCCTGGCGGCGCGGTGCGTCACGCCGCATCCGCCTCGGGCGGCGCTGGCGGTGCTGGCGGTGCTGCTGCTGTACCTGCTGGCGGTGCCGGCGCGGCCGCCGATCCTCCGCGCCGGGATCATGGCGGGCGTCTTCTGCGCGGGCTACCTGATGGGCAGGCGATTCCGCGCCATGGACCTGCTGGGGCTGTCGCTGCTGCTGGTGCTGCTGTGGCGGCCGATGGACGTGCGCGACGCGGGGCTGCAACTGAGCTTCGGCGTGGTGGCGGCGCTGCTGCGATTCACCGAGCCGGTCAGTCGCTGGCTCTGGCGCGACCCGCCGACCATCCTCCTGGCCGCCACCCCGCGACATCGAGCGGCGCGTCACCTGGCGGACTTCATGGCGGCCAACCTGGTGGGCTTCCTCGCGGCGCTGCCGCTGGTGGCTTATCACTTCCAGATCATCAGCCCGCTGACGGTGGTGCTCTCGCTGGCGGCCCTGCCGATCATGTCGCTGATCCTGGCCTTGGGCTACCTCAAGGTGCTGCTGGGCGTGGTGCTGCCCAGCGCGGGGGTGCTGCTGGCCTGTCCGCTGCGGGCGCTGTCGTGGGCGAGCATCGCGCTGGTGGAGCAGGCGGGCCGGTGGCCCGGCGCGGCGGTGCCGCTGCGTCAGCCGCCGTCGCTGGCGTGGACGCTCGCGGCGTTGGCGACGGTGCTGGCGCTGCTGGCGGGGCGCTTCCACGGACGACGGATCGCGCTGACGCTTACGCTGCTGCTCTGCGCCCTCTGGCTGACCTTGACGCAACGCACGGGCGATCCGCCGGGCACGCCGCTGCGACTGAACATGTTCGCGGTGGGCGACGGATCGTGCTTCCTGTTGCGAACGACTCCCGCGCGCGGCGAGCCCTACACCCTGATGTTCGACTGCGGTTCGCAGGCCTACCTCGACGTGGGTAAAGCGTCGATCGCCCCGGCGCTGCGTCGCTTGGGCGTGGAGCACATCGATGCACTGCTGCTCTCGCACGCGGACATCGACCACTACTGCGGAGCGCTGGATCTGGCGGAGCGGGTGTCGATCGGTCGCGTCCTGGCCACGCCGCACCTGCTGACCGAGGCGCGCCAGAACCCCGAATCGCCCACGGCGTTTCTCGTTCAAGGGCTGCGGAATCGCGGCGTGGCGCTGGAGGCGGCTTGGCGCGGGTGGCGATGGCAACGCGAAGGCGTCGAGGCGGAGCTGCTCTGGCCTCCACCGCTTGACGAGTTCGATCCGCCCCGCGCCAACGACAGCTCGATGGTGCTGAGCGTCCGCGTCGCGGGCAGGCGAATCCTGCTCACCGGCGACGTGCAGCAGCTGGCGATGACGGAGCTGCTTCGCCTGGACACACGCGGAGAACTGGGCCCCCTTGGCCTGCGCGCCGACGTGACCGACCTGCCGCACCACGGCAGCTTCGACGACGCATCGCCTCAATGGCTAGCGCGGGTGCAGCCGGTGGCGGTGCTGCAGTCGAGCGGACCATATCGGCTGTTCGAGGATCGCTGGGCGCCGCTGCTGAGCGAGGCACGCGTCGCGCGATGGACCACGGAGCAGTCGGGCATGGTGGAGCTGAGCGTCGCTCAGGACGGAGCGCTGCGCTGGCGGAGTTTCAAGCCGATCGAGGGACAATCCCGATAGACGCGGAACGCGAGATCGGGGAGAATCTCAATCTTTCGCAGCTCAACGGGAGCGGAGCGAGCAACGTTTGGTCATTTGAAGGTCGGGCAGGGGTCATGGCGATACGAAGATTCGGACGGGCAGCCGCCTGGCTGACCGCGGTGGTGCTGGCGGTGGGCATGAGCGTGATGACGTTGGCGGCGTTCAGCACCGCGTCGGAGGCGTTCTGGTTCCGAGCGGCGCGTGGGTCGATCCTCGCCGCGGCGGTGGTGGCGGCGACCGCGGCGCCGTGGTGGGCCCTGGCCGGTGCGCTGCTGCATCGTCACCAAGCCTCACGTCTGGGCACGGATTGATACGATTTCAATTTGAATCCGGCGGAGCGGGGCGTGCCCGGATGATCGCGGCGTGGCGACCGGTGCGGCCGAGGTCGCGGCGGTGACTGAAGAAATCCTCCGCGTGCTCGAACGTGCAGCGGTCGGTCATGTCGATGTTCGATTCGAGGATTTCCTCTCGCTGGAGCAGCTCAACGGCGGCGCGGGGCAGATCGACGTGCGGCTTAGGACCGATCCGAGTGTGGACCGCGTGCGCCAGGCCCGCGTCGCGGAACGCCTGCGCCACCTCCGGACCGACCTCGAAGTGCGCCACACCGATAGCGGGCCCGACCGCGGCGAGCAGCGGCTGGGCGGTGAGCGAGCGCATCGCGGTCACCGCGCTGCGCACCACGCCGGCGACCAAGCCACGCCAACCAGCGTGAACCGCAGCGACCGTCTGGCCCGAAGCGTCGCAGAGCAGGATCGGCACACAGTCCGCGGTGCGGATGAGCAGCGGTCGATCCGAACCCGTCACCAGGGCGTCGCCCAAGGGGCGAGGGTCGTCCACAGGACGAAGTTCGTCCGCGGGCGTGTTGATCCGGGGATGAGTACATCCCCGGCTTGGTGTTGCGATCAGGTGGGTTTCGCAGCCGTGGACTTGCCGCAGCGTCGCGGGGGAGTGGTCGTGAAGGTCTAATGCTTCCAGAAGACGAGCGAGGTTCCGCTGCACCTGCGGATCGCTGCCGGGCTTGTCGAGGTTGAGGGTGTCGAAGGGCGAAGAGCTCAGGCCGCCGTGGCGCGTGGTGAAGGCGTGGACCACACCGACACGCGAGAGGAGAAGCGACTCATAAACGATGATCCCGTGAGGCCTGAGAACTCGCTGGAGCATAGCGGTGCATGGTAACGGGGCAGATTCAGGGCCCGTCGTGGAAAACTTGTTGAAATCGCCCGTACCCGTTGTTGCGTGGCCACAGGTTCAAACCATCGCGGGGTTGCCTCCACGCTTCGCGATACCCTCAATATGGCTCGAAAACCCGTCTCACTGACGCGCCAGAATGATTTCCGCTGCCGCCCTGGATAATCGCCCCTGAACGGCGAGGGTTGCACAGGTCTTTTGATCGCTTCAAAGCAGAGAGCGGAGTCTGCTGTGGAAAACCTGAACAGGTTGGCAACGTTAACCGTTAGCTAACGCGATACTTATCGGTGGCGACGCGCTGCGTTCGGACGATCGCTGGCGCAGCCCAGGCGAATTGCATCGCAAGAGGCCGATTGCTGATGGGCGATACTAGGCCTTAGGATGCAACCGCGCCAGCTCAGCCTCGGTCCTCGGAACACCGCGTTGAGACTTCTGAGCCTGCTGATCCTTGGGTGCTGTGCGTGCTTCGTCTTCGCCGAGGAGCCGGCGATCGTCATTCGGATCGACGGCGACCTGCGTGACTGGAAGAACGTGCCGGTGCTCGGCCGCGACGCGGAGTGGGACGCCGCCGAGGGCGCGAGCGATCTGCTGAGCGTGAGCCTCTGGCACGACGAGGAGTTCCTCTACCTGCGCATCACCGCTGCGGGCAGGCCCGACGAGCAGCCGATCCGTTCGTTCCGCAACTGCGTGTACCTCGACACCGACGGCGACCCTTCCACGGGCTACGCGCCAGCGCCTTACACGCTGCGGCGGTTCGGCGCCGAGGTGCTGATCCAAGGCGAAGCAGCACTCGACCAGCGCGAGGGAAAGTTCAACGGCGGAGAGATCAAGGGACTGCTGGTGCGGGCGCTGGGCGATGAGAACAAGGACATCGAGATGTCCCTGTCGCGCAGCGCCAAGTTCACCGACGGCTCGCCGATCTTCCACGCCCATCGCGTCTCGCTGGTCATCACCGCCAGCGTGGACCAACCGCCCACGGGAGAGGTGCGCGACGCGCTGCCCGACGCCCCGGAGGTGCTGCACTACCGCATCAAGGACGCACCGCGGCCCTCGGCGCCGTGACCGCGCTACGCGCCGCGATGTGCAGGGCGTCGATCGGCTGCAATGTCAGGCGAGCATCGGCTTGACCATCTCGCGCTCGTCCACCAGTTCCTTGTTCGTGGCGGCGAGCTTCTTCTGGGCGAACTCGTCCATGCTCAGGCCGGTGATGACCTCGTAACTTCCGGGCGTGGTGGTCTTCACGGGCAGGCCGGCCCAGACGTTGGGGTCGAAGCCGTAGGCCCCGTTGGACTTCACCGCGATGCTGTGCAGCGCCCCGGGGGTGCGCAGGTCACGCACGTGATCCACCAGAGCGTTGGCCGCCGAGGCGGCGCTGGAGGAGCCACGCGCCGCGATGATGGCGGCACCGCGCTTGCCCACCGTCTCGCAGAACTCACCCTGGAGCCAGGCGTGATGACCGATCACCTCCGGCACCGGGCGACCGTTGATCTTCGCGTGCGCAAAGGCGGGGAACATCGTGGGCGAGTGGTTGCCCAGGATGTAGATGTCCTTGACGGCGGTGATGCTCACGCTAGCCTTCTTGGCGAGCTGCGCCGCGGCGCGGTTCTGGTCCAGTCGCACCATCGCGCTGAAACGGTCGGGCGTCAGACGCTTGGCCTGACTCGAAGCGATCATGCAGTTCGTGTTCGCCGGGTTGCCCACCACGCAGACCCGCGCGTCGGCGGCGGCCACACGGTCGATCACCTTGCCCTGCTCGATGAAGATCTTGCCGTTGTCCTTGAGCAGGTCCGCCCGCTCCATGCCCGGGCCGCGCGGCTTGGCACCCACCAGCAGGCACCAGTTCGCGTCCTTGAACGCCTGGCTCGGGTCGCTCGTGGGCACCATGCCCGCCAGCAGCGGGAAGGCGCAGTCGTCGAGCTCCATGACCACGCCCTCGAGCGCCTTCATCGCCTTTTCGTTGGGGATTTCGAGCAGCTGCAGGATGACCGGCTGGTCCTTGCCGAACATCTCGCCGCTGGCGATGCGAAACAGCAGGGCGTAACCGATCTGGCCGGCGGCTCCGGTGACCGCGACGCGAAGGGGGGCTTTGGCGGACATCACGCGCTCCTTGAAGGAAAAGGTTGAACGAAGTGCGGGAGTATAGCTCAGTCGCGGGCAAGCGTGGCTTGGATTTTCTCCCAAACCTGTTCGAGACTCACGCGGGAGATGAGCGACTGATCGTCGTGGCGTCTGCGATATTTCCGCATCTCTTGCGGTTGAACATCCGGGGGCTGCAACACGCAATCGGGTCGGCGATAAGGCCCGACCAGGGCGGGGTCGGTCGGTCCGAAGATCGCCACCGCCGGTCGGTCAAAGCCCACCGCCATGTGCAGCGCCGCCGAGTCGTTGCACACCACGATGCGGGCGCGGGCGATGAGCGCGAGCATCTGGCCCACGTGGGTGCTCGGTGCTTGCGCCAAGGGCAAGAACGGGGCGACCGCCTCGCGTTCATTGGGAGCGGCGAGCACCACGACGCGGAGCCCGCGTTCGCGCAGCCGCCGGGCGATTTCGAGGTATCGCTCCGTGGGCCAGCACTTGCACGCCCAGCGCGCCGTGGGGGCGAGCAGCGCGTAGGGTTCGGCGCTCCACGGCTGCGACGCAAGCCAGGCCGCGTCCGCTTCGCTCACGTGCAGCGTCATGTCGGGCACCGGAACGAGTCCCTCGGCTTCGAGCAACGCCAACATGCGGTCCACGCTGTGCAGCGTGGCGGGAACGTGGTGACGCACGTTGCAGCCGATCCAGCCCAGTTCGCGGGCGTTGGCATAGCCCACGCGCCGCGGCGCCTCGGTGAGGAACGCGAAAAATCCCGAGCGTGCCAGCCCTTGCAGGTCCACCACCAGGTCGTAATGTTGCTCGCGCAGGGCTCGCTTCCACCGTGAAAACTCGCGTCGCGCCGCGGCACGGAGCAGCCATTGCCCGAAGCGTCCGCGTGGGAAAGGAACCACCGCGTTGAGCATGGGATGATGCCGCACCGCATCGGCGAAGTTTTCCTGCACCAGCCAGTCGATCGCCGCTTCAGGGAACGCCCGCTTGAGCGTGACCAGGGCGGGCACAGTGCGACAGACGTCGCCCAGGGCACTGGGACGGATCAGCAGGATTCGGCGTGGGACCTGCATGATTCCAAGAAGATCCGGGGATGGGTGCATCCCCGGACGGGGGGAAGGATCAGACGCCAAATGACTTGAAGTGGGCGTTCTGCATGGGGACGACTTTTTCCAAGACGTCGTGGAGCACCTGCGCCGGCGAGCCGATCGAGTCCACTTCGTAGATGCACGAGGCGGGATAGTGATCGAGTACGGGCTTGGTTTCCTTCTCGTAGACGTCCCACCGGCGGCGGATGACCTTCTCGTCCGCGTCGTCGAGGCGGTTCTCTTTCAGGGCGCGCTTGCGCAGGCGGTGGAACATCGCCTCCTTGTCGCGGCAGACCATGTGGATGACGCAGAGCACTTCGATGTGCTGGTCCATGAGCTGCGTCTGTTCGACGGTGCGGGGGATGCCGTCGAGCACGAGCAGGTCGCTCTTGGGCTTGTACTCGCCGAGGGTGGCGTGGGCGTGTATGGCCTGGGCCCACATCTTGACGGTGACCTCGTCGGGGACGAGTTCGCCGCGCGAGCTGTAGTCGTAGAAGATTTTTCCCAGCTCGGTGGTGACGTCGATGCTGCGGAAGACATCGCCGCAGGAGCAGTGATAGAAGCCCGGGATTTTGCCCAGAATCTTGCCTTGCGTGCCTTTGCCGCAGCCGGGGGCACCGAAGAGGAGGATGGTCTTGTAACGATCGGGCATGGGCAACCTCGTGAGATAAAAAATTACGGGTTGGGGGGGGCGGCTGCCCCGCGTTCTTCCAGCACGTTCGGGTCGATCCGCGCCAGCCGCGCCATGTCGATGCCCGCCGTGCCCTTGTACGTCGTGTTCACCGCGGAGCGCACCCAGTCGAGCGAGCCGGAGTACCACTCGTAGGCGTAGCCCACGACCACCAGCCCGATGAACGGAGCGCCCAGCACCACCGCTTCAAGCGGGAACTCGCGGAAGATCGTGGCCCAGGGGTAGATCAACGCCACTTCCACGTCGAACACCAGGTAGAACAGCGCCACGATGTAGAAGCGCAGGTCGAACTGCACCCACGACGAGCCGATCGTCGGTTCGCCGCACTCGTAGATCGCCAGTTTCTCGGGGTTGGGCAGGTCCGGCCGCAGCAGCTTGCCCAGCGTGAGATTGACGAAGACGAACGCCAGGGCGAATCCCAGGAAGATCGAGATGGAGAGCAGTTGTTCCATACACAGGCGCTTCGAGTCGGGCCGACCCCCATGGTAGCGGTCGCGACGGGCGGCCTCAACCGTCGCCCACCGCACGCCACAGCGGCGCGTCGGCGGCGATCGATCAGGGGGTTGGTCGCTCGACGGCCTGCACCGTGGGCGACGCCTGCGGCGCCGCGGAGCGTGCCGCCACCACCAGACGGTTGCCCGCCACGCCGATCGCCAGCGCCACCAAAGCGCAGAGCAGCGCCGCCACGCGGCGCGTCGGCGTCGCCTCCGCCTGGGCGTGTTCATGGGCCGGCGCGAAGAAACAGACGCCCACGATCCGCAGGTAGTACACCGCCGACACCGCGCTGTTGAGCACCGCCAGCACGACGAGGTAGAGCATCGCCGGCTGCTCGCCGCTGCGCGACAGCGCCGACCCGAAGAGATAAATCTTCCCGATGAACCCCGCCAGCGGGGGCAGGCCCACGAGCGAGAGCACGCAGAGCAGCATCACCGCCGCGAGCATCGGCTGCCGCCGGACCAGGCCCGCCAGGTCGTCGTACTCGTCGGCCTCCTGACCGTTCACACGCACACAGGCGAGCACCGCGAAGGCGCCCGCGGTGGCGCAGCCGTAGGCCACGAGATAGAACAGCACCGCGGCGACCCCCGAATCAGCGCCGACCGGCGTGGTGCTCTGGAGCGCCGCGGGGCCGGCGAGCAGCCCGACGAGCATGTACCCGCTGTGGGCGATGGAGCTGTACGCCAGCACGCGTTTGACGCTCGATTGCAGCAGACCCAGGACGTTGCCCACGGTCATGGTGAGCGCCGCGACGATCCAGAGGAGCCAGAAGAGCGGCCCGTGCGTGGGCCAATCCGGGAGCAGTTGCAGCAGAAGGAGGATGGCGATGAACCCCGCGGTCTTGGGCACGAACGCCAGGAACGCGGTGACCGGGGAGGCGGCGCCCTGATACACGTCCGCCGCGTAAAAGTGCATCGGAACCGCGGCGATCTTGAAGCACATGCCCAGCAGCGCCAGCACCAACCCCGTGAGCAGCAGCGGCGAAACGCCCGTGGCGGCGGCGTCACGAATCTGCACCAGGTTGGTGAACCCGGTCGCGCCGTAGATCAGCGCAAAACCGTAAAGGAACATCGCCACCGCCAAGGCGCCGAGGAAAAAATACTTCACCGCCGCTTCGTTGGCGCTGAGCTTGTCGCGCGAGGCGGCGACCATGACGTAGGTGGGCAGGCTCACCAGTTCCAGCGCCAGGAAGAGCCAGACCAGATCGTCCGCACCGGCCACGAGCATGACGCCCGCCAGGCTCAGCAGGAAGAAGGCGAAGAACTCGCCGCGCATCACGTTGCCCGCGTCGAACCTCGAATCGTCCCGCTCGGCCCACTGGGTTTGCCTCAGTTCGCCGGGCAGCGACGAGGCGAGCAGCAGAAGCAGCAGCCCCACGCCAAGCACCAGGAGCTTGACGAAGGGGACGAAGGACAGTTCCACGCCGCCCGCCTGGGCTCGCGGCAGGGGCCAGAGCGTGACGACGCCCGAGGCCAGAATCGTCAGGGCCGCCACGACGGCGCAGGACTTGCGGATGCTCGCCTCGCGCGCCAGGCCGATGAGCAGGCACAGACAGGCGCCGATGCCCAGCACGATCTCGGGCCAAACCCCGGCGATCTTCTCCAGCATCAGGTTCATTTCACCACTCCCGTCCCGTGGCGGATCGCGGGAGCGGAGATCGTCGAATGGTCGATGAAGTCCACGTTGAGCGTCTGGTCAATGCGGCGCTGCTCCACCACGACGGCGATCACCTGCTGCGCCGGAGAGATCAGCTCCGCCACGGGCTTCTGCAGCGTGTCGAGCATGGGCTTGGGATAAAGCCCCAGCACCAGGCAGGCCCCGGCCAAGGGGAGCAGCGTGACGATCTCGCGCAGGCCCAGGTCTCGGACTTCCGCCGCGTGATGCGGGTCATGAGCACCGTGGCCGTGGTGGCCCCCGGGAATCTTCACCGGGCCGAAGACCACCTTGCCCACCATGTAGAGGATGTAGATGGCGCCGATGACCATGCCCACGCCCGCCACCGCCGCGTAGCGTGGCCCAAGAAGGTCCGTCGAGGTGAAAGCGCCGAAGACGGTGAGGAACTCGCCGACAAATCCGTTCAAGCCCGGCAGGCCCACGCTGGCCAGCGCGAAGAAGACCATGAAGCTGGCCCAGACGGGCATGACCCTGCCCAGGCCCGAGAGCTGCGCCATCTCGCGGGTGTGGAAGCGCTCGTAGAT
This sequence comes from uncultured Phycisphaera sp., assembly GCA_964496285.1. Taxonomy (GTDB): domain Bacteria; phylum Planctomycetota; class Phycisphaerae; order Phycisphaerales; family Phycisphaeraceae; genus CAZBXW01. The sequence goes on along the minus strand of CAZBXW010000012.1, from coordinate 21,297 downwards.
CATGCCCACGCAGAGGAACATCGCCCCGGTGGACAAGCCGTGGTTGACCATGTACATCACCGCGCCGCTCACGCCGATCGGATTCAGCGCCACCAACCCCAGCACACAGAAGCCCAGGTGCGAGACGCTGGAGTAGGCGATGAGTTTCTTGATGTCCTTCTGCCCCCAGCAGATCAGCCCGGTGTAGAGGATGCCCACGATGGCGAAGACGGCGATGGCGGGCACGAGATGGACCACCGCCATCGGGCACATGGGGATCGCCAAGCGCAGGATGCCGTAGGTCCCGAGCTTCAGCAGCACGCCGGCGAGGATGACGGAGCCCGCGGTGGGGGCTTCGGTGTGGGCGAGCGGGAGCCAGGTGTGAACGGGAAAGAGCGGGACTTTGACCGCGAAGCCCGCCAGCAGCGCCAGGAGAATCCAGGTCTGCTGAGCGTGGCTCATGCCGCGAGCGGTGAGGGTGAGGGCTTGGATGTTGAAGGTCCATGCCCCGTTCGCGGCGGCGTGATACCAGGCGACATAGAGCACCGCGGCGAAGGTGAGCATGGAGCCGGTGAAGGTGTACAGGAAGAAGACGCGCGCCGCCTTGAGGCGCTGCGAGGAACCGAAAATCCCGATCAGGAAGTAGAGCGGGACGAGCGTGAACTCGAAGCAGACGTAGAAGAACAGAAGGTCCGTGGCGACGAAGGTGCCGATCATCGCGGCTTCGAGCACGAGCAACCAGAGGAAGAACTCCTTGGTTCGACTCTCCAGTTCGCCGTGCAGCGCGGAGAAGGAGCCGAGGATCGTCACGGGCATGAGGAACGTGGTGAGCAGGACAAGCCAGAGCGAGACGGGGTCGAGGATGTCGTAGCCGAAGCTCAGCCCGAAGCTGGCGATCCACCGCGGATTGCTGGCGAAGCTCGCCGCCGGATCGGTGAAATAGACGTAAGCGATGAGCAGCGACAGGGCGAAAGCAAGCAGCGACCAAAGCAGCGCCACGACCCGCACCAGGGCGTGTCGGCCCGCGGGGAGCGCCGCCAATCCCAGCCCCCCCAGCAGCGGCAGCAGCAGCAGAATCGGGATGGCCAGTTGGGTGTTCAAGGGTTCAACTCAGGGAAGAGCAAGAAGGAGCAGCAGGACCACCGCCGCCACGCCGGCCGCCATGCCCAGGCCGTAGCCCTGCAGCACGCCCGACTGAGCCGGTCGGATGGACAAGCCCAGAAGCCGAGGGAGCAAGCCCGCCAGCGCCACCAGGCCCTCGATGATCAGACGATCGATCACGAAGAATATCTGGCCCAGGGTGTGCAGCGGCCGCACGATCAGGGCGTCGTTGATCTCGTCCACGTAGTACTTGTCGGCGAGCAGCCGCACCACCCCGGGGAACGAAGCCGCCACACGGTCGGCAGCGTCGCGTTTAAGCCAGTGGAAGTACGCCGCAGCGAGGATGCCCACGACGGAGATGACGCCCGAGACGAGCATCATTTCTTTGTGCAGGTCTCCGCCGAAGAGCGAAGCGTGCCCGTGTCCTTCGCCGCTGTGCGTCACCGCCGCGGAGGAGGCGTGGATCATCTGTTCCATCCAGTGATGCCCCAAGACACCGGCGAGCAGCGCCCCGACCGCCAGCACCACCAGCGGCGCATTCATGAGCACCGGCATCTCGTGCGGTTCGTGCGCCGCTTGCGGCTTGGCGTCCTTGTGTGCGTCCCCGTGCCCGTGCTCGTCCGCGTGGTGATGTTCCTCGCCCATCTCGTGCCGAACCGGCCCCAGAAACACCCGGAACCACAGGCGGAACGTGTAGAACGCGGTGAGCAGCGCCGTGAGCAGCCCGAGGCCCGCCAGCGCCAGGTGCAGCGGGGAATGCTCCGTCAGGCCCTTCTCCATCACCGCGGCGAGGATGGTGTCCTTGGAATAGAACCCCGCGGTGAAGGGGAAGCCCGCCAGCGCCAGACATCCGATGACCATCAGGACCGCGGTGACGGGCATTTTGCTGAACAAGCCCGACATCTTTCGCAGGTCCAGCTGCCCCGCCAGGGCGTGCATGACGCTGCCCGCGGTGAGGAACAAGAGCGCCTTGAAGAACGCGTGCGTGAACAGGTGGAACACCGCCCCGTGGGTCGAGAGCACGCCCACGCCCAGGAACATGTAGCCCAGTTGCGAGATCGTCGAGTAGGCGTAGATGCGTTTGATGTCGTGCTGGCACAGCGCGATGGTGCCCGCAAAAACAGCCGTCAACGCCCCGACGCAGGCGACGACCGTCAACGCGTGCGGGCAGAACTGAAAGACCGGAAGCAGCCGCGCGATCATGTACACGCCGGCGGTCACCATCGTCGCGGCGTGGATCAGGGCGCTGACCGGCGTGGGGCCCTCCATCGCGTCGGGCAGCCAGACGTAGAGCGGCAGCTGCGCACTCTTGCCAAAGGCGCCGAGCATGAGCAGGTACGGGATCAGGCGCATGTACCAGTTCGCCTCCAGCCCGTAGCCGTGCATGTGCTCGATCTGCTTGAAGAGCGCCTCGAACTCGACGGTGTAGAACTGCGAGTAGGTGAGCATGATGCCTAGGGCAAAGCCCAGGTCGCCGATGCGGTTGACGATGAACGCCTTTTTCGCCGCCGCCACCGCGCTGGGCTTCTGGTAGTAGAACCCGATGAGCAGATAGGAGCACAGCCCCACGCCCTCCCAGCCCAGGTAGAGCAGCAGCAGGTTGTCCGCCATCACCAGCGTGGTCATCGAGAAGATGAACAGACTCACGAAGGCGAAGAAGCGGGCGTAGCCCACGTCGCCCTTCATGTAGCCGGCCGCGTAGACCGCCACCAGCGTGCCCACGCCGCAGACCACGAAGAGCATGACGAAGGTCAGCGGGTCAAAGTAGTAGGCGAAGTCCGCCTTGAAGTCGCCGCCGACGTGAATCCACTGGAAAAGGGTGACCACCTTCGCCGTGGCGTGGTTGTCGTGCCAGATGGAGCCCGAGGTCTGCAACGCCAGCACCAGGCCGCCGGCGATCCCGAGGATGCAGATCGGCGCCGCCGCCCCGCGCAGCTTCTTCGTGCAGGCGCAGAGCCCGCAGAGCACCGCCGCGATCGCGGAGAGCCAGGGGATGTATTGGGCGAAGGTGAGGTCCATAGGGTGCAATGTCGGAAGTCGGATGTCGGGTGTCGGGTGTCAAACCCGGACGGGCGGTGTTCTCTGACCTCCGCCATCCGCGTTTCGACATCCGACATTTATCCTTTCAGTTCGTCCCACGCCGCGGCGTCGAGGGTTCGCTTTCGGCGGTAAAGCAGCACGACCAGGCCCAGCGCCAACGCCGCCTCCGCAGCGGCGATGGTCAGCACGAAGATCACAAACGTCTGCCCCGCGAAGTTGCCGTGAAAGTGCGAGAAGCCCACCAGCGTCACCACCACGCCCTGGAACATCATCTCGGTGCAGAGGAACATGATGATGAGATTCCGCCGGGTGAGAAACCCCACCACGCCCAGGCAGAAGAGCACCGCGCCGGTGAACAGGTAGTGCGACAGAACCAGCGTGTGCATCTCCTGCATGCGTCACGCCCCCTCCGCTTCGACACGCTGCTTGGCGATCACCACCGCGCCGATGAGCGACACCAGCAGGATCACGCCCGCCAACTCGATGCCCAGCGGATGACCCCGGAAGAGGTCCAGGCCCACCTGCTCGATGTTGTCGAGCCGATCCGTGGGCAGCGCCGGAGATTCGCCCAGTTCTGCCGCCAGTCTCGCCGCCGGTCGGTCCGGCAGAATCGTGGCGATCACCTCCGCGTCCGAGGGAGCCTTGGCCGCCGCGTTGGGCTGCATCGGCTTGAACACCACGCTCAGCAGCACCGCCAGCAGCAGAAACCCCACCACCACCGCAGCAAACGGCTCCCGCGCCACACGGTCGTAGTTCGGCGAAGCCTCCGGATTTTCCGAATCCCCCGCCGCCGCCGCCAGCATGATCACGAACATATACGTCACCAGGATCGCCCCGCCATAGATGATCACCATGGCGATGGCCATGAACTCCGCCTCGAGCGTCAGAAAGAGCCCCGCGCTGCTGAGCACCACCATCACGAACCACAGCGCGGAATAGACCGGCTTGGTGTGCGTGATCACCCGCACCGCCGCGATGATCGCCAGCCCGCTGAACACATACTGATACCCGAACGCCGCGATGGACAGCCCCAACCGCTCGGGCAAGAACCGCCCCAAACCCAGCCACAGCCCGCCCAACGTCACCGCGCCCAGCAGCGCCCCGAGCTTTCGCACCCCGCCGTGCGATTGCGCGGTGGGCATCATGAGCAACAGGGCCCCCGCTCCTAATACGGTGGCGGTGTAAAGCGCGTATTCCATGCTCAGCTTCGATCCGTCTTCGACAAGGGCGACAGCATAGGAACGCGCTGGAATCGATGCAACAAGCCAGCCTCACCGTGGGCAGCTTCGCTGCACCCGCTGAACTCTCCGGGCTTCTGATATTCTCACCGCATGCTCTGCCGCACCTGCGGCTACTCGCTGTTCAATCTCACCGAGCCGCGCTGCCCGGAGTGCGGCACGGGGTTCGATCTCCGTGACTTCCACTACACGCCGGGCACGGTGGGCTTCGCCTGTCCGAGCTGCGGGCACCTTCACGGCGGGACCGGCGAACACCACCACCCCGCCGCCACCGAACAGGCCACCTGCAACGGCTGTGGCCAGGCCATGAACGTCGCCTCCATGCGTGTGGTGGTGCTCAGCACGGACCCTGAAAAGGCCTTCGCCCACCCGATCCTGGGCCTGCCTTGGGAACAGCGCAAGTCGATGGGCCGATGGAAAGCCTGGTGGGCGACCTGCAAGATCAGCATGGGCAGGCCCGGCCAACTGGGCAAACGCATCGGGCCCACCACCCGCTGGAACGACGCCTACTGGTACGCCCTCTTCACCAACATCTGGCCCTCGATCATCGTGGCAGTGATCGCCTTCGCCGTCATGGCCTTTGCCATGTCCATCGGCGGGGCCACCGCGGGCGGGGCCGAGTTCGCCATGCTCTTGATCTTCCCCATCTTCGTCGTGGCGGGATTGTTCCTCGGACCGCTGGCGATCATCCTCTTCGGCGCAGGACCTACGCACCTGGTCCTGATGCTGGGCTCCAAACCCCGCGGCGGATTCGAGCAGACCGCCTGCGCCTACCTCTACGCCCAGGGGCCGATGATCTTCATGATCCTCGCCGCCTTCGTCCCGGGCGGGCTGGGACAACTCGGCCTCTCGGCATGGGTCCTGATCATCACCATCCTCGCGCTGCAGCAGGTCCACGGCATCACCGGCTGGCGCAGCACTCTGGCGGTCCTCGCCTTTCCCCTGATCCTCCTGCTCACCTGCTGCGGCTTGATGGCACTGCTGTTCGCCTCGATCGTCTGATGCGCCTGTCCCTTGAGGCCCGAGGAGGGTTATTTCTTCTTCTCCTTCTTGGGGTCGAGCGATACCAGCAGCTCTTCGAGCTTGGCGAGGATCGCTTCGAGCTGGGCGGCTTCACGCTGCTTCTTGCTCAGCTTCGGCTCGATCTCGCGCAGCGACGAGGCGGACTGTTTCTGCGTTTCCAACGCGGTCTGGACCGTCTGTTCCGCGCTCGCGGCGCGGTCGGCAGCAGCCTTGTAGTCCTCGTCCGCCTCGATCGCCTGGCGAACGGATTCCTGCGCCTGCTCCTGCGCCGCCTTGGCCTGCGCCGCGGCTTGGGCGGCTTCCTGGTACGCGGCGTTGCCGGCAAGCGCCTGCGAATCCATCTCCGACACCTTCGTCCGCAGTTCGCTCCGTTCCGCCAATGCCGCTTCGCCCGAGGTGTTCTCCAGCTCGTCGAGGCGCCGCCGCAATGAGTAGTACTGCGGATCATTGGCGAGCCTGGTCAACACCGCGGTCTTGGCGGCGTCCGCGGCCGCGGCTCGTTCGCTCGACTCCTTGCGCAACCGATCCAACTCGTGCTGCCTGCCCAGCTCGCGCGAGAGCCGCTGCTCGATCTCGCGCTGCTCGTTCTGCGCCGACGAGGACTCCCGCCGCGCCGTGAGCAACTGATCCTTGGCCTGCTTCTCCGCAGCCTCCACCTTGTCGCGCTCCTCCTTAAGCGGGGTCAGCTCGCCGGCGACCTCCTCGAGCTTGGCCTGCACCTCGCTGATCTGTTTCTGCACGTCCTCCACCTGCTTCGCGCGACGGTCATCCTCGGCCGCAAGCGGCGCAGCGAATATCCAGATCAAGCAGACCAGCAACAAGCGCTTCATGGCGGAGTGTCCGTCGGCTGAGCACCAACATTATCCGAGCCGCCAGCGCCGCGTCAACGGTGAAGGGTGCCCCAGGCGTTCTTCGCACGGGGAAGGGTCGATTGATCCGCTCGGGGTCAGTCGCCCATGACCGGCAAGGCTGAGCCGTCGGGCAGCGTCGGACGCGAGGCGGCGGTCATCGCCTGGATCTGCGCACGAGTCTGCAGGTAGTCGCGCTGCAGTTCCTGCACCTGGCGGGCGCAGGTATCGCGGCCGTCGTGGTCGAGCGGTTGCGTGAGTTGGTGCTGCAGGTGCGCCTGTCGCGCCAGCAGGTCCGACGCGAGCGATTCCGCGGCGTCGCGCTGGTCGCCGGCACGCTGCGCCTGACGCTGAAGCGAGGCGGCCTGACTCCTGATCCTCGCCAATTGCCGCCGCAGCGCCACGACCTGATCCTCAGGGACGGCAGAGGCGTCAGAGACGGGCGCGGGCGGCGGAGCCGAACGGTCGCAGCCGTCGAGCAGGCCCAACAAGAGCACCACGCCCAGGGCGATCACGAACGTTCGCAGAGGGAATCGCGCCCGCATCGCGAGGGTTATCGGCTCAACAGGGCACAGAGATAAGTCGGTCGCGCTAAGCCGCCAGCGGCGAAGAAGAGAGCAGTTTCGCCGCGTTTTCGTGGTAGATCGCGGGCAGGGCCGACGCGTCGATCCAGGCGCCACGCAGCGTCGCGGTGGCGTCGGGCGCAACGCTCGGGTCCACCAGATTCAGGTCCGGGTCCACGATCGGGCTCGGGCCTTCGTAGTCCGTCTCGATCAACGTGCGCAGCGCCCAGAACCGGCTGGCGTACAGGTTGAAGTCGATGTTGTCCGGGTTGGCCACGATGTCGGTGCCGAAGAGTATCCGACCCCGGAAACTCTCCGCGAAGGTCTTGAACTTCCGCGGGTGCTTGCTCAGCTCGCGCACCTGCCACTTCGTGGCGCTGCAGTCAAGGTAGAGGTGCGGGTAGCGTTCGAGCAGTCGCGCCAGATGGTCGAGGTCCTCGGGATGCCCCGCCATATGGGCGCCGATCCAGGGCACGTCGTGGAACTCTTCGAGTCTGCGTTCGAGCGCCTGATAGTGCTCGGACTTCAAGCCGTATTTCGCCGCGTCCTTGTACTTGGTGGCGAACCAGGTGTCGGGGTCGGCCACGTGGACCATGAAGATCATGCCCAGCGATTGCGCGAGTTTCATGCCTTGCGTTCGGACGGGCGAGTCCAGGCGCAACGCCTGGGTCAGATCGCGCCCCCGCGGAGCGGACCAGAACTTGCACACCCTGCAGCCGCGCTGCGCAAAGCCCTCGATGTCCTTGAGCCACTGCGTGGTGAAGGTCTCGGGCAGGTCGCGTTTGGAGTAGTCGGGGACCGCGATGAGTTCGAGCTGCCCCGGGAAGGCGCGCAGCAGGTCGTCCGCCAGGTTCAGCGGCGCCATGGTCCAGGCCTGTGTCACGCCGAAGCACGCCGCAGCCTGGAAGTACATCTTCGCCGCTTCGACGCTGTGCAGGTGGGTGTGACAGTCGACGATGCCCCGACGCTGCCAGGGCAGCCGCGTGGCCTGCTCACGATAGTCCAGCCCCAGTCGGTTGGCCGGATCACTGCTCACATAGGCGTAGGCGTTGTTCACGGTCACCGGTCAGGCCCCATAACCCCAAGCCGCCAAATCCCCTCTCGATGCTGCCGAAGGACTCGGTCCTGACCAGTGTAGGCAAGAAAACCCCCTCCCGCCGCGTTGGAATCGTAGACTTGGTGTGCCCTCATTCATTCTTCACGAGGCTGTTGGTCGATGTCAAAGCTGCCCGTTACAATCCCCGCGCCTCGATTCACAAGGCCGCACGGACGCGGCTGCGAGGAAACCTGGACCGGGGATCGCACGTCTGGTAACGGGGGACAGCCTATGATCGCCACCCACGAGAAGCCCGCGCCCGTGACCGCGCCGACCGCAGCGACCCGCCGCGATATCCGTCTGGTGGCGCTGGACGTGGACGGCACGCTGCTGCGCACCGACAAGCGTCTGAGCCTGCGCACCGTTCGCGCCGTGGAGATGGCCCGCCACAAGGGCGTCCATGTGATCCTGGCCTCGGCGCGGCCGCCACGCTCGCTGCGGGAGATCCATCACCTGCTGGGGCTCCAGACGCCGCAGGTCAACTACAACGGGGCGTTGATCCACGACCGCCAGCGCAACCGTCACGTCTTCCATCAGCCCTTGTCGCAGGACGTGGCGCGCCGGGTGGTTCGGCTGGCGCGGAAGATCGAGCCGCGCACTGTCGTGAGCATTGAAATCCTCGACAAGTGGTACACCGACCATGTGGACCCGGACTTGAGCACCGAGACGAGCAAGCGTTTCACGCCGGACTTCGTGGGCCCGCTCGAGGCGTTCCTGCGGGTGCCGGTGACCAAGCTGATGCTGCTGGCCGCCCCGGAGCGGATGGGCCGCATCACCCAGGCGGTCCGCCGCAAGTTCCAGGGCAAGGTCGCCTTGGCGGTGAGCGACCCGCATGTGCTGCAGATCATCCACCCGCAGGTGGACAAGAGCCGAGCGCTGGCGAAGATCGCCGCGGAGCTCAACGTGCCGCGCGAGCAGGTCATGGCGGTGGGCGACGCCCCCAACGACGTGGGCATGCTCCAGTGGTCGGGCCTGGGCGTGGCGGTCCAGAACGCCTGGGAGCCCGCCCGTCTGGCCGCCGACTGCACCGTCCCCTCCAACGACCAGGACGGCGTGGCGCACGCGATCGAACGCTACGTGATCTGACTCACCGCTGCGGTTTGCTTCCCCAGGGCCAGGTCTCGCTGCTGCCCGTGGGAATCTCCCCGCACCTCCGCTGCCGCAGGTGGGCGTACGCCGCCGCGAGGTTGACCGGCGGAACCTCCACGCCCGTGACGTTGCTCGTGAACAGGAACATGCCGCGTCCGCCCTCGGTGACGTTGAGATAAAAGTCCACCTCGTCACGCACGTCCTGCTCGTGGCCGTGGGGCAGCGTGCAGGTGACGCTCAAACCGGTCAAGAGCAGCGGGTGCTTCACGCGCCTGGACAGGCGGGCACGGATGTCGCGCAGGTCCACGCCGCACTCGTGCTGAAAGCCCTGAAAACCCGTGAAACCCGCGTCCAGTTCGTCGTCGATCAAGGGCATGACGTTGCCGTCGCGGTGACAGATGAGCCTCACGCCCGCCTCGAGCAAAGGCTCGACGGAGGTGCGGACGTGAGGCCAGTAGTGCTCGTGCAGGTAGGTCGGTGAACACATCGGCCCGGCGTTGACGCAGATGTCGTGCCCACAAAAGAGCAGCGGCAGCAGGTCCAGCTCACGATAGAGCCGGGCCAGAATCTCGTTGCGGAAGCGCGCCTTGATCGCGTCCTCCCACCAGATGCGCTCCACCGCCTCGGGGTAGAGCGCGATGGCGCCGAGGAAGGCCTCGTAGCCGTACTGGAAATAAAGGACGAAGTTGGTCGTGGCATCCCAGAAGGTGGGGACCAGCTCCAGTTCGCCCAGGTCGCGGAGCCACTGTTGCAACTCGCTGCGGACGCGCGACTCCTGCGCCTGCGCGTCGAGCGAGGCCAGGATTTCTGCGGGCGAATCGGGGATCTGCTCGGCGCGTTCGAGCAGCGCCTCAGCCTCGAGGCCCTCGAAGGTTTTTTCAGCCAGGTGTCCGTTACGAATCGAGCCGATGTCGCGCGGGACGATCAGCGGCACCACCGCGTCGGCGCCCTAACGCAGGTTCGCCCGCACCACACCGGCCATCGGGTCGCGCAGGTACTCCTCGACGCTCAGCCCCGCCAGCTCCGCGAGGTTCTTCACGCCCAGACTCCAACCGCCCACGATCGGCACGCGATCCACTTCCTCGCCACGAATCTGCGCCAACCTCTGCTCACGTCGGGTCATACTCATGGGGCGACATCCTACGACGACCGTTCCGAGCCGGGCAGGCCGCCTCGGAGCGCGATGACGGAGCGCACCGTGGTGGTGTTCACCGGTTCGATCACGCCTTTTTCGGTGATGATCGCGGTGATCAGGCCGTGCGGGGTCACGTCGAAGGCGGGGTTGTGCGCCGCGACCCCCGCGGGCGGGCGCACCTCTTCCGGGGGACGGAACTCGATGGGGATGCGCGATCCGTCGGGGATGGTGAGATCGAAAGTCGAACTCGGAGCAGCCACGAAGAAGGGCACGTGGTGGTGCTGAGCGAGGACCGCCACGGCATAGGTTCCGATCTTGTTCGCGGCGTCGCCGTTGGCGGCGATACGGTCGGCTCCGACGACCACCGCGGTGATGGCCGCGTCGCGGAGGAGTTGGCCCGCCATGTTGTCGCACTGCAGCGTCACGTCGATGCCCGCAGCCGCCAGCTCATAGGCGGTGAGCCGGGCGCCTTGCAGCAGGGGTCGGGTTTCGTCGGCGAAAACTTTCAAGGGCACTCCGCGTTCCTGGGCGAGGTACATCGGCGCGGTGGCGGTGCCGATGCCCCCGGTGGCCAGGGCGCCGGCGTTGCAGTGGGTGAGCAGCGTGAGTCTGGGCAGCGAGGCCAAACGTTTCAGGGCGTGCTCGCCGATGGCGCGGCACATGGCAGCGTCCTCGTCGTGAATCCTGCGCGCCTCGTCGAGCAACCTCGCGGCGGTGCAGGGTTCGACGCGTTTCATGCGGTCCAAAGCCCAGAAGAGATTGACCGCGGTGGGCCTGCTGGTGGCCAGATACTCAGCAGCGACGTGCAGCGCGTGACGCACGAGGGAAGCGTCGGACGGGTCGCACTCCTGGGCGTGCTGCACACCGATGACGCAGCCGTACGACGCCGCGATGCCGATGGCCGGTGCACCACGGACGGATAGACGCTTGATCGCGTCCCAGACGTCCTTGGTGGTGGCGCAGTCGAGGTAGACGGTTTCGCCGGGAAGACGGGTCTGGTCGAGCAGGCGGAGAATCCCCCTCTGGGGGTCGCCGAGCCATTGGATATTCTTGATGTTGAGCACGGGCGACATGGTAGGGACAGCAAGCCAAAAGAAGAAGCCCACGCCGGGAGGGCGTGGGCTTGGAGGTGTGACTGAGTTAACTTCCGGGGGTTAGCGGCGGCGACGCAGGGCGAGCAGGCCACCCAGGCCCAGCAGGGCAGCCGAGGTGGGCTCGGGGATCAGGTTGTATTCGTACTCGATGGTGACCAAACCATCGTACAAGCCGTTGACCACTTGCGAGGGGCCGAACAGGTTGCCACCCTCGGTGATGGTGCTGGTGAACAAGGTCGAAGTCAGGCTCACAGGAATGTTGCCCAGACCGATGTAGGGCGCCAAGCCCGCCAAGAGCATCGCCATGTCAGTGTCCGAACCCACACCGCCGGTCACCGCCGCGGCGTCAGAGCCGGTGAAGTCAGGGGCGCCGTCGATATCCGCACTCACGGTCGCGGCGTTGACCTGAACGGGCACAGCGGTGGCGGTCAGCGCTGCGGGGGCGGTGGCGACAAGGGTCGTACCAATGCCCAAGGTCACCGTGCCCGAACCGGAACCTTCGTTGTCCCATTCCAAGGTACCCGCGTTGGTGTTCGCGTCGAGCGTGAGGGTAACCTTGGTCAGGGTGCCCAAAGCGGGGTTGAACTGCGGAAGATTGACCGCGCCGTTGACGCCCACCGTGGTGGGCCCAAACGGTGCGTTGTAGCTCACCGAGGCTGCCTGAGCCAAGGAAGCGAAGCCCACGGTCGAAACGATTGCCCCTGCTGCGATGGTCTTAATGTTCACGACACGATCCCCTCAAATAAGTGGTGGATGGATGACTAACGAACGACGGGATTATGACCGTTTACATCACGGATGTCAACGCTTAAAACCGCTAAAAAACAGTGTTTTTCGTTAGTTTCAGGTTGCTTCGCCGTGCCGCGAGTTTACGGGTTAATCCTAGGCTCAGCGCAGTTAAGTCGCGTTTTCAGAGGTGGCCGATCCGAAGGTGGTCCCGACGCCTGCTTGCCACGGACTGGATTAAATCTGGACGCGGACCTGAGTTTCGATGGGCTTGATCGTCCCCTCTGCGGGAAGCTCTTTGGCGGAGTCGGCGCCGAGTTCCTTGAACCTGCGGGCGGTGACCAGCACGCGAGACTCGAACGAGGCGAAAGTTTCGTTGTAGGTCTTGACCGCCCGTTCGAGGTTGCCGCCCAGGGTGGTGAACTTGTCGAACACGTTGGCGATGCGTTCGTGCAGCTCCTTGCCCATGTTGCTCACCTGCTGGGCGTTCTGCGCGATGCGTTCCTCGCGCCAGCCCATGGCCACGGCGCGCAGGAGCGAGACGAGCGTGGAAGGGGTGGCGATGACCACACTGCTGGCCATGGCGTCTTCGAGGAGCGTGGGTTTAAGTTGCACGGCGGGCTGGAGAAAGCTTTCGCCGGGGATGAAGAGCACCACAAAATCAGGGCAGCGCTCGAACTGAGTCTGGTACTGTTTGCTCGACAGTTTCTTCACCTGCTGCTCGATCTGGTCCAAGTGCCTGCGGAACTGGGCGTCGCGCGCTACGTCGTCGGCGGACTCCACGGCACTTAGAAAAGCGTCGATGGGCGTCTTGGCGTCGACCACGATCTCGCGCCCTCCCGGAAGGTGAACGACCATGTCCGGACGCAGACCTTCCTTGGCGACCTGCTCGTCGTAGTCACAGTGTTCGATCATCCCCGCCAGCTCTACCACACGCTTAAGCCCCAACTCGCCCCAGCGGCCGCGCACTTCCGGGCGACGCAGGGCGGTGACGAGGTTGCCCGTCTCCTTGCGGAGCTTGTCCTGGTCGGCGATGAGCGTGGTGATCTGCTGACGGAGCGAGCCGTAGGCGCCTTCGCGTTCTTTCTCGACCTGCGCCACCGCGTCGGCGTGCTTGTCGAGCGAGTCGCGGATGGGCTTGAGCAGCGCCTCGATGGCGGTCTTGCGCTGCTCGAGCTCCGCAGTGGCGGTCTGTTGCTTGGCGCTCAAGTTCTGCTGGGCCAGTTGCAGGAACTGCTCGCCGGCCTGCCTAAGCGCCGCGGCGGCAGCGGCGTCGAAGGTTTCCTTAGCGCGGGCCAAGGCAGCCTCGAAGTTTTTCGTGGCGCTGTCGAGTTCTTTCTGCACCAAGTCGCGCTGACGCAGCAGGTCGTGATTCTCGTCGCGGAGCTTGAGCTGGTCGCGATGGGCGGCGTCGAGGCGTCGCGTCAGACGCAGACGCTCCACGAAGAGGAAGACGATGATCCCCGCAGCGATGGCCAAGGCGATGAGGGGCCACATATTGGGGATTGTAATGCGCCATGCGCCGGGGCGGGGGACCGCCCGGCTCACTTAGGCGGTCAGGTCGAGGTGACGGTAGAGCGAGACGGAGGGTGGCTCAGCGGGAGTGGGGGCTTGAGGATCGCGCGACGGAGCGGCGGGCGTGTCTCGCTCCGGGGTGCGATAACCGCCGGACTGGTGGTCGGGGAGTTGGTTGTCGATGTGCAGCTGCGCGGGGGACTCGAACTCGTCGCCCTCTTCGAGCGCCTGCAGATGGCCCTCGACCAAATCGCGCAGACGCCGAGCGCCGTCGGCGGCCTGGGAATTAAGCCCGTCGCGCTGCCGAGCCACCTGCTGCGATTGCAGGGCGGTCTGGGCGACCGAGGCGGCGATGGAGGTTCCTAGAACGCTCATGGCGTGGTGGGGATGGAGCATCCCCGTAAGGGGTTTATCGGCGAAAACGGGGAGGGTCTTTAGCGGTAGTGACAACCCTGGGCTGAGGAGGGCCCGGCTCGCCAAGCCGAAAGTGGTGGCAGATTTTTGAGAGGGGTCAGGCGGCTTCTTCGTCGAACTTTTCGATGAGCCAGTATTCGAGTTCGAGCGGGGTGGCGCGGCCGAAGATGGTGACGATCACGCGGACCTTGCCCTGGAGGAGGATTTCGTCGACGGTGCCCTCCATGTTCTCGAAGGGGCCTTCCTTGATCTTGATGTGGTCGCCCTTCTGGAACTCCATCTTGAGGGTGGCGGGCTCCTCGTCGGGGAGCTTGGAGGCGGCCTGCATTTTCTCGACTTCGTGCAGGGGCATGGGCGAGGGGCGGCCGGCGGTGCCGATGAAGTCGCCCACGCCGGTGGTCTCTTTGATGAGGAAGAAGATGTCCTGCGGGATGCGGCCGTCGTTTTCGAGCTTCATCTCGACGAAGACGTAGCCGGGGTAGAGCTTCTTGAGGGTGATCTTCTGCTTGCCGGCCTTGATGGTTTTCTGCTTCTCGGTCGGGACGAGGATGCGTGAGACGAGGTGCTCGAAGCCCTCGATCTTGATCTTTCGGAGCAGGGTCTCGCGGACGTAGTCCTCCTTGTTGGAGGCCACGCGAAGGACGAACCAGTTCATGCCCGGGGTGACGAGCGGCTCTTCACCCGGGAGGGTGTCGGCGGGTGCCGGTGCGGGTTGTTCGGACATGAGAGTTCTCGCTCAAGCGCCGAGGAGGCCTTGGAAGAAGGGGACGAGGATCGAATTGCTTTTCAGGACGTTGATGGCGACGAAGAGCTCGTAGAAGAGGCCCTGCACCACGAGCAGGACCAGGGCCATGAGGAACGTGCCGCAGATGACGACCCAGGTGGAGCCGACCACTTCGCGTCGCGTGGGCCAGTTGACCTTGCGCATCTCGGCCTCGGTGGCGATCATGAAGTCGGCGATGACGGGCTTGTTCAAGAGGTAGAAGATCAGACCGGCGAAGAAGAGGATCACCGCGGTGCTGACGCCGGCCTGGATGTAGAGGCGGTTCTCACGGATGACTTCGAGTTCGCCCCAGAGCCAGGCGACGCCGAAGAGCACGATCATGCCCGCGCCGATGGCGCTGAGCAGTCGCGTCCAGTAGCCCTGACCGGATTTGTAGATTTCGAACTTCATAAGTCTTTCGTAGTCGGACCCGGCGGCGGCGGGGCGATGGTCGATCAAGCTCGCGCCTCGATGCGCTCCGCATCGCCCCGTCGTCGAATCACCCGGTCACCACACTCTCAAGCACGGGCGGAGGGAATCGAACCCGCAACCTGCCGCTTTGGAGACGGCCGCTCTGCCAATTGAGCTACGCCCGTTCCGGTCAGGAGTCAGGGGTCAGGCGTCAGGGGTCAAGTTGACGACCCGCGGTCTTCATGCTTGATGCCTGATGCCTGTCTCCTGACACCAGTTATTTCCGCTTGATCTTATGCAGCGTGTGCTTGCGGAGGCGAGGGCTGTACTTGCTCAGGCCCTCCTTGAGCTTGTCCTTGACACCGCCCTTGACGTTGATGGGGGTGCGGTAGTTCAAGTCTCCGGTCTCGCTGCACTGAAGCCAGACGTACTCGACCGCGTCGGATTTCTTGGCCATGGCACACCTCGCTGAAACCCCGCCAAGAGGGCGGGGCTGTATTTAGGCCAACACCTTGGTCACGACGCCGGCGCCGACGGTGCGGCCACCCTCACGGATGGCGAAACGCACGCCTTCTTCCATGGCCACGGTCTTGCCCAGCTCGATCTCCATCTGGATGTTGTCGCCGGGCATGCACATCTCCGCCCCGCCCATGAGCTTGACCGATCCGGTCACGTCGGTGGTGCGGAAGTAGAACTGCGGCTTGTAGCCGTTGAAGAACGGGGTGTGACGCCCGCCCTCTTCCTTGGTCAGGACGTACACCTCGGCGTTGAACTTGGTGTGCGGGGTGATGCTGCCGGGGGCGGCGAGCACCTGCCCGCGTTCGAGCTGTTCCTTTTCGATGCCACGCAGGAGGCAGCCCACGTTGTCGCCGGCCATCCCGCTGTCGAGCGTCTTGTTGAACATCTCCACGCCGGTGATCGTGGTCTTCTGCGTGTCGCGCAGTCCCACGATCTCCACGGTCTCACCGACCTTCACCTTGCCGCGCTCGATGCGTCCGGTGCCCACGGTGCCGCGGCCCTTGATCGAGAAGACGTCCTCGATGCTCATGAGGAAGGGCTTGTCCACCTCGCGCACCGGGTCGGGCACCGCGGTGTCGATGGCGTTCATCAGCTCGGCGATGCACTTGGTCTTCTCCGGGTCCTTGGGGTTCTGCAGCGCGCCGATGGCCGACCCCTTGATGATCGGGGCGTCGTCGCCCTTGAACTTGTACTTGTTGAGCAGGTCGCGCACTTCCATCTCGACCAGATCCAGCAGTTCCTTGTCGTCCACGAGGTCGACCTTGTTGAGGAAGACCACCAGCGCCGGCACGTTCACCTGCCGCGCCAGCAGCACGTGCTCGCGGGTCTGAGGCATCGGGCCGTCGGCGGCGGAGACCACCAGGATCGCCCCGTCCATCTGGGCGGCGCCGGTGATCATGTTCTTGACGTAGTCGGCGTGGCCGGGGCAGTCCACGTGAGCGTAGTGGCGCTTCTCTGACTCGTACTCGACGTGGCTGGTGGCGATGGTCAGAATCTTCGTCGGGTCGCGGCGGCCTTCCTTCTCCGAGGCCTTGGCGACCTCGTCGTAGGGCTTGTAGGTGGCCAGGCCCTTGGCGGCCTGCACCGCGGTCAGCGCCGCGGTCAGCGTGGTCTTGCCGTGGTCCACGTGTCCGATGGTGCCCACGTTCACGTGCGGTTTGGTCCGTTCGAATACGCCCTTTGCCATGGTTCGCGAACCTCCAACTAGGGATCGATCTGATCCCGCGGATCGAATGAAATCCCACGTGGGAGAGCCTGACGATCCGCAAGGCCCACCACGAGCAACATCCAGAAACCGTCTCGCTCGAAAATGCAGCGAGCCCGGGATTCTAACGCAAGGCTGGGCCCGGACGCAAATCGTCCCACCACGCCGGACCTCGCTCCGCCAAGCCACCCATGGGACTTGAACCCACGACCTCTCCCTTACCAAGGGAGTGCTCTACCACTGAGCTAGGGTGGCGTACTCGACCGCGTCCACCGGAACGCCTGAAGGTACGGGCGAATCCGGGCGAAGTCAAACCGGAGCGGGGTTCGGGGAACGGGGATCGGGGATCGGCGATCGGTCTGCGTGGCCCGGTAAAGCTCACGCGAATCTCCAGATCGCAAAACCCTAATCCTCGATCCCAAAGGTTCCACTTGGCCGCCGCGCTCAGTCGCTCGTCTGGATCGAGTAGTCCTTGACCTTCTTGTTGAGCGTGTTACGGTTGATGCCCAGGAAGTCGGCCGTCTTGGTCTTCACCCCTGCGTTGTAGTCCAACGCCTCGCGCAGCAAGTGACGCTCCACCTCGTTGACCACCAGGTCGTAGATCTGACCCTCGTGCGCCTGATACTGCTTGATGGCGTGCGACGCCAGCGAAGCCGCCAGCGATTCGATTGACTCGTCGGTGCTCTGGCCCCGTCCCTGGTGCGCGAACATGCGGATCTGCAGCGGCAATAGATCGTCCGTGAACTCCTCCCCGCTGCTCATCACCACCGCCCGCTCCACTGCGTTCTCCAACTCGCGCACGTTGCCCGGCCAAGGATAGCGCAGGAGCGTGTTGAGCACCTCCCGGCTGATCTTCCGCAGCGCCCGCCCGTTCTCGCGGTTGAACCGGTCCAGAAAGAAATCGATCAGCCGGGGGATGTCCTCACGCCGCGACCGCAGCGGCGGGATGTTGATCGTCACCACGTTCAGGCGATAGTACAGGTCCTCGCGGAACGTGCCCTTGCGCACCTCCTCTTCGAGGTTCAGGTTCGTCGCCGCGATGATCCGCACGTCCACGCGGATGGTGTGGTGATCGCCCACCCGCTCCAGCTCCCGCTCCTGCAACACCCGCAGCAGCTTCACCTGCAGCTCGGCGCTGAGCGTGCCAATCTCGTCCAGAAAAATCGTCCCGGCGTCGGCGGCCTCGAACCGGCCCACCTTGTCCTTCATCGCCCCGGTGAACGCCCCCTTGACGTGCCCGAACAGCTCCGACTCGAGCAACTGCGGCGAAAGCGCCCCGCAGTTCACCCGCACCAGCGGTTTATCCTTCCGGGGCGAATTGTAGTGCACCGCCTTGGCGATCAGCTCCTTGCCCACGCCCGTCTCGCCCAGCAGCAGACAGGTGGCCCTGCTCGAGGCGACCTGCCCGATCGTCGCCAGCACGTCGAGCATCGCCGGGCTGGACCCGATGATGTTGTCGAACTTGTACTTGCTGTGCAGGTTGGCGCGGAGCTGGGCGGTCTCCTCCAGCCACTGGTCCTTCTCGTGCTGCACCAGGTGATGGACGCGGATGGCCTGCGAGAAGGAGCCCGCGATGATCGCCATCAGGCGGGCGTCCGCGGCCAGCGTGTCGTGCTCCACGAAGGGCTTGTCCACACTGATGGCGCCGACGATGCGCTCGCCGTCCTTCACCGGGACACAGATGAACGAGATGGGCGAGGCTGAGGCGCGGTCGTCCAAGCCCTCCTCCGCCAGAAGGACTCTGCTGCCGGTGCGGTTGAGGAACGAAGCGTGCCGCGAGATGTCCGGGATCGTCTGAGGTTTGCCCGTGGCGACGACCTGACCGGTGACCCCCTCGCCGACCTGGTAACGACCTCGCTGCATCTCGTCGCGGGTTAGCCCGTACGCCGCCACAACCCGTAACTCGCCCGAGGCTTCGTCGAGCAATACCAGCGAGGCTCGTTGGATGTTCAGTCTTTCGCCCAGCACGGTCATAGCGCGTTGAAACACCTGACTCAGTTCCAGGCCATCGCCGAGAATCTGGCTGATTCTTTCGAGAATGTCTAGTTCTTGTTCAGCGCGGTCCATAGCGTGCCTAGTTGATGAACATTGTACCACGCGTTGGGCCTAAATCCATCTCGATCGCGGCGCGCACAGATTTCCAATCTTCCCTCTCAGCAGCGCCGTCACACCAGTGTTCAAAAATCATTGAACATGCGGGGCCTACACGTCGCCCATCAAAAGTCCGCCGCCCAGCAGCGCACAAATCGGCTCAACCGCCCCACCCTCGGGCAACCTCACTGGCCCTTGGGAGCTGGCAGCTGACCATGACCCGATCCACTTCCACCATCTCCGTCGCAGGCCTGAGCCCGCAACTGCTCGAACACCTGCTCCGCGAGCATCGCCAGTTCCGCAGGCCGGCTCTGGCGCGGCTATGGGACTACTACCGCAACCCCGCGCTTGAGTCGCCCGACCAGGGACCCACCCCACTGGCGCAGCAGCGTGGCCTGCCCGACCGACTCCGCACCGCCAACTCGGCGCGACGCGAGATCGTCATCGAGAACGACATCGCCTGGCGCATCCACACCCTCGTGGACTTCATGGTCGGCAAGCCCGTCGTGCTCCAGAGCTGCGCCCCGCAGCGCGACCGGGCCACGCTCATTGAGAACTTCCTCCGTTCCGTGCTCGACCACAACGGCGGCACGGGACTGCTCCAGGACCTGGCGCTGCTCGGAGCGGTGTACGGGTACGCCGACGTGATGCTCAGCGTCGCTCACTCGCCGACGCTCGATGCGGCGCAGCGCTTCGCGCTTGGGATCATCGCTCCGCCGCGCGCGGTCCCCGTGCTCGACCCCAACGACTACCGCAGGCTCGACGCATATCTCGTCAACTACGATCAGACGCTCAACGAACTGGACGACACCGGCGTCGCCGCCCGGTTGCGCCGCGCGCTCTTCGCCGCCGCCCCGGGCGATCGCCGCGCCGTGGTCGAACGCACCCTGGCCTGGTCCGCCCAGGAGTGCGTCGTGCTCGAGGGCAGCCAGGGCCAGCGCCGCGTCGTGGACCGCTTCGCCAATCGGCTGGGCGTCGTCCCCGTCGTCCACATCCAGAACCTGGCGCAGCCCTTCTTCTACGAGGGTCTCTCCGAGGTCGAGCCGCTCATCCCGCTTCAGGACGAGCTGAACACCCGGCTGAGCGACCGCGCCAATCGCGTCACCTTCCAGAGCTTCAAGATGTACCTGGGCAAGGGCATCGAGAAGTTCGCCGAGCAGCCCATCGGCCCCGGACAGATGTGGGCCACCGACAACGTGCAGGCGAGCATCGAAGAGTTCGGCGGCGACGGACAAAGCCCCTCCGAGGAAGCCCACATCAACGAGATTCGACTGGCCCTGGACAAGGCCAGCGGCGTCACCCCCGTGGCGGCGGGAATCCTCCGCGACAAGGTCGGCAACCTCACCAGCGAGAACGCCCTGCGCGTCGTGCTCATGGGTCTGCTGGCGCGCACCGAGAAGAAGCGCCTGACCTACGGTCAGGGCCTGCAACGCCTGTGCGATCTGATCCTCCACGCCGCCGACGTCCTGGACGTCCTGCCCAACAAGCCCGACGAACGACGCATCCGACTCGAATGGCCCAGCGCCATCCCCGAGAACCAGACCCAGCGCCTCCAGGACGCGCAGCTCAAACGCAAGCTCGGCGTCCCGCCTGAACGTGTCCTGGCGGAACTGGGCTACGACGACTGCATCAAGGATCACTCCCCCGTCTAGCGCCCGTGGCGCAGCGACGCGTGTTGTGCCTCAACCCCACCCCGG
This sequence comes from uncultured Phycisphaera sp., assembly GCA_964496285.1. Classification (GTDB taxonomy): domain Bacteria; phylum Planctomycetota; class Phycisphaerae; order Phycisphaerales; family Phycisphaeraceae; genus CAZBXW01. Next base: position 751 of record CAZBXW010000012.1, on the reverse strand, counting down.
CCAGGAGCCTCGCCATGAACGACATCGCCCAGGACACCGCACCCGCCGAGAACGAGAACGCCAGCGAAAAACTCGTCCCCGTCACCGAAGCGATTCGCTATCGCAGACGTGCCCAGGCCGCCGAGCAGTCGCTGCAGGAGATGCGCTCGACGTTGGACAAGATGAAGTCCGACCTCGACGCCGCGAACCAGACCATCGACAGGCTCGACCGCCGCGGCAAGATCGACGCGCTGCTGCGCGAGGCGGACACCATCGACCTCGAAGCCGGCAGGCTTCTGACCGAGATCGCCATCGACTCCATGGCCCAGCCCGACGTCCGCGCCGCGGTGGACGAGCTTCGCCGCGCCAAGCCCTACCTCTTCCACCGCCGCGCCTCGAACGCCTCCGGAGCGCTGGCGCCAGCCGCGGAGGAGTCCTTCAGTCCCACCCACGCCGCCGCACAGGACGCCCTGCACACCGGCGACCGCCGCGACCTGCTCCGTTACCTCCGGCTGCGACGCAAAGCGTAACTCACACAAGAAACACCGGGCTGGGGACAGCCCGGCTCCGAACCCGAACCCCAAACCCCAGGAGACCTCACCATGCCCTTCACCGGTAAAGCCACCTTCTCCGCCGGCGCCACGCTCCCCGAACTGGCCGAGGACGTCTCGGACATCATCGGCATCGTCAGCCCCTTCGAGACCCCGCTTCTCGACCACCTGGGCGACGCTCGCCGCAGCGCCACCAGCACCGTCCACGAGTGGATCGAGGA
>CAZBXW010000011.1:0-87639 GCA_964496285.1 uncultured Phycisphaera sp. | reverse complement strand
TAACCGTCACGGGGGTCTTTCGGACCGGTCGGCTACCCCTGAGCCGACCGGTCTTTTTTTTATCCCGTTTCTCCGCGGGCGGCTTAGCGATTCTCGGGCATCACGGCTTGCGGAACAGCGCCAGCGACGCGGTGTGCCCGTGGACGAAGTTCTGCCCGCCGATCGGGCCGATCTCCCCCGCCGCAAAGAAACCCGCCAGCGGCACTTCGCCCAGCGCCGCGTGAACCATCGCCGCGTCCGCGTGGGCATGATCGAACAGGCGTGTGCCCCGTCCGTTGCACGAGAAGAGCAGCGCCCCCGCCGGCGGCCCGTCGAGCTTCTGACCGTCGAGCAGTAATTGAAAGTCTTCCGTCGCGGTCTTCTGATCGCGCACATGGAACTGGATCGTCTGGCCCACGCGCACCTGCGGGTCCGCGATCGCCACGTAGCCGTCCTCCATGTCCGCCCCCATGAGTGAGCGGATCAAAAAATCTCCGCGCCCGAAACGCGACTTGTATTCGTCGATCACCCGCCCCACCATCAGCGGCGAATGCCGCAGCAGTTCACGGTCGGTGTCCGGGAGCGATTGGCCCAATTCCTGGATCACCTCCATCGCCTTTCGGCCCGCCAATTCCTGCACCATGTGCCGTTGCGCCTTGGTGATGACGTAAGGTTTACCCACCGGGCGGCAGCCCTGGCTCACCACCGTTTGCACGTCGATCCCGCCGCTCCATATCACGCCCACCGCCCCCGTGTTGAACATTTCGTCGTCGAGAAACAAACGGTTATCGCCCGCCTGTCGCCCCGCGCTGGCCATGCCCCCGATCACGGGAACGCCCGGAAGCGCGCGCGTGATCGCCGGAAGCAATCCGGTCATCGGCGTGCTGAACGGGTCCGCCAGCAGCAGCAGGGCACGCACCTCCGACAGGGGCATGTCGCCCAGCAGTGCGGCACGTAACGCATCGGGGTGCTCCGCGTTGCTCGGCCAGTGGAGTTGCTCATAGGTGAACGGGGTCAACGTGGCTCCGGACAGCGACGCCGCCAGCGCCGCGATCGCGGGGCCCTGCTCGATCTCCTGTTTCACGCCGATCACGCCCTGCACCGTGCAGCCGACCGTCACCCGTGGCGACAGGTCCGTCCGTAGCGCGGTGAGCAGCGTGGGCAACACCTCACGATGCTCAGGCGTGACAAAGAGCACCAGCAGGTCCACGCACGAACCCAGCCTGGGCGATAACTGCTGCGACAGATCAATCGCCGCGATCCCCGGCTGCGGTGAGGTCGAAAGTCCTGAAGCAAAGACGAAGTTGTTTTCGGAAGTCGTCACGACTGGTGAGTTATGGGGTTCGGGGATCAGGGTGTGGAGTGTGGAGTAAGGTTAGCGAAGTTCTTCGCAGCTGCGGCGCCCTCGCCACAGTCGGATCGCATCCCCTATACCCTACACCCTCTACCTTCCTCCGCCCCGATCCCCGATCCCCGCACCGCGCACCCTTGCCTCAGACCCCAGGCGAGTCCGACACCGGGAGCAGCCCGGCGGCGCGGCAGGCGCTGGGACTCACCCCGGTCAGGCGACGAAACTGTTTATTGAAGTGGTGTGCATCGGGCAGCCCCACCGCGGCGGCGATTTGCTTGATCGGACGGTCCGTCGTGGTCAGCAGATGCCCCGCCGCCTGGATGCGCCGCCGCAGCAGGTAGGCCGGGATGGTCATCCCGAATCGCCCCCGGAAGCAGCGTGCGAGATAATTCTGACTCAGTGAAACCTCGCGCGCCAGCGCGGGCACGCAGAGCGGCTGACTCAGTCGCTGCTCGATCAGGTCGGCCGCCTGCTCCACCGCCTTGTCCGCGGGCCGCGGCCCGCGTCGCGCCGGACCGTCGCTGAGCCTGGACAGGTACACCAGCAGTTCGAGCATCGCGCCCGAGGCGGCGGCGGCGGCGGCGCGGTCCTGCTGCGCGGTGGCGTGCCAGCGCACCACCGTCATGAACCGCTGCGCCACGAAGTCGCGCCGCGGTCCCAAGCGCAGATGCGTGGGCAATTCAAGGCGCGACACGCCACGCCGCACCCGTGCCTGTCCCACGTGGATGCACAGGTGAAACCCCGGCTCGGGCACGTGGTACGACGTCGCCACGTTCGGCGGCGAAACCGTCACGTCGCCCGGCCCAAGCTCCATCGATCGCTCGCCCATCCGCATCGCGCACCGGTACTCGTACAGGTGCAGCGCCAGCGACGCCCCGCGGTAGGTCCGCTCGTGGTGGCGGTCGCTGTGCGGGAAGCGGCCCGCCACCCGCACCCGCGGCAGCACGTCCAAGGGCCAGGGCACGACTTTCATTGTTGAAATCTTACCACACTTTGCGAAAGCAACCCCATTGATACTACGGCGTTTTGCGGGCATACTTCCCTCGTTCTCGGGTTGTGTGGACCCAACTAACACCAAGCCAGTCACGCCCCATCGCGGCGCTGCTGCACGGAGACATCGCCATGCTCACCCCGGCGCAAGTGGACCTCTTTTGGGACCAGGGCTTCCTGCACATTCCCGCGGTGTTCACCCCCGAGCACACCGCGGCGATGCGCGAGGACCTGAACTGGATGATCGAGACCTGGGCGTCTCGCAGCGAAGGCTGGACCGGCCCGTGGCGCAAGAAGTACATGGACGAAGCCACCGAAAAGACAAGCCAGCTCATCGCCATGCACGACCTGCATTTCTACGCTCAGTCATGGATGCGGGCCGTCACCCACCCGCGGCTGTGCGAAGCCATGAGCGACCTGTTGCACGGCGAACCCGTCGAGCTGCACCACTCCACCATGCACGTCAAGCCCCCGGAGACCGGCCACCCCTTCCCGATGCACCAGGACAACGCCTTCTACGAGCACACCGACAACCGTTTCCTCGACGTGCTCGTGCACCTGGACGACACGCGACACGAGAACGGCGAGATCCGTTTCATCCCCGGCTCGCACAAGCAGGGCTATCTCAAACACGTCACGAAGAACCCCGACGGCACCGGCTGCACGCCGCACTTCCCGTTCGAGCAGTTCTCGCTCGAGGGGACCGTGCCCGTGCCCGCCAGGGCCGGCGACGTGGTGGTGTTCAACATCTTCACGATCCACGGCTCGCACGTGAACCGCACGAACGACTCTCGCCGCATGGTCCGTGTGGGCTACAAGCACCCGGACAATCGGCAGATCAGCGGGCAGAGCTGCGGACGGCCGGGCCTGATGGTCTGGGGCCGACGTCAACGCCGCGAGGGCCTGGGCCTGTTCAGCGTCGCGGGCCCAGCGATCCACACCCCCGGCATCGCGGAGTCCGTCGGTGCTGATCGCGACTTGGCGGTGTCCCTGAAGTGACCCTCAGCGACGCAGGGTGCCCAGGTCCACGACCGTGCCTCCGGGCTGGTAGTAGTCCACGTTCAAGCGGTCCTTGTCGATGCTGGTGAAGACCAGCCCGTTGGGGTTGAGTCGATCCGCCAGGCGGACATCGCCCAGGCCCGGGCCCGCGTGCATGGAATTGTCCACGTGCTGAGCGTGAAAGTGGAAGTGCGCCACCGCGGTGTACATGTGCTCGATCATCTCGGGACGCGGGACGTACCTGAAATCGTTGACGCGGGTGAGCGGTCGATAGAAGTGCGCGACGGGCCTGGCGTCCTTGATCTCAAGGACTCCGCCGTATTCGGTGCTGGTGTCCTGCACGTCCTTGGCCGCTTCACGGAACAGAGCCGCGGCGACGCTCGGGTCGCGCACGGCGTCGAAGAGCAGTCGCATGGTCAGGAGGTCCGCCCAGACGAGTTGGGCCTGCGCCTGCTTCAGCGTCTGAGGCCAGTCCTGCATCGGGCCGTCGTAGGTCGGGCCCTTGAGGTGCTGCTGCTGGTCGCGGAGCAGGGCGTGGAGTTGCGAGAGAAGCGCGTGGGAGTCGCTGGCGAGGGTGGCGTCGTCCAGCGCCAGGAGCACGGGCAGGTGTCGCAGCTGCAGGCCTCGCTTCTGGGCGTCGTTCAAGCGCGCCACACGGGCGGCGGCGCGGTCCCACCATTCCCTGCGTTCGGGGCTGCGCAGGTATTGCAGCCAGAGGATGCCCTCGCGATTTCGCGGCAAGGCGTGCAGCTCCCGTGAGGCGGCGCGCAGGTCCACCACCAGCGCCGAGTTCTGCGGGGCTGCGTCGAGGTAGGCGATGATGGTTTCGCTGTCGGTCAATCGGTTGAGCAGTTCCCAGGCGCCCACGCGCTGGTTGTTGGTGACCGCGTCGTCGGGACCCGTGAAGACATCGAAGACTACGCGCTGCACGTCCCGGTCCGGGTTAAGCTGCTGCAGGAAGCGCTTCTCGAGTCGGTCGTCGTCCGCCACGCCCCAGGTCGGCCGCGCCCAGCGGTGGACGAGCACGGGCGTGAAGTCGGTCCACCGGCGTTGCACCGCGATCTCGAAGAGGTGCTCGAGCGTCTGGGGGTTCTCGATGAGGGTGATCTGCCGCGCCACACGGGCGCGGAACGCCGACTCGTCGTAGGCGGCCAGCTGATCGATGGCCACGTTGCGCACCTGGGCGAGGTAGCCGCGGTCCGTGACGAGCGTCCAGAGCGCCGCGAGGCGTCGGGGATCGTCGGGGTGCGTCTGGGCCGCGAGCTCCGCGGCGCGGATCTGCGCCGCCGCCCCGCGCTGGCGCGAGGTCATGGCACTGATCGGATCGCCCTTGGGCGTGCCGGCGCATCCGCACAGCAGCGAGGCCACCACCCACAGCGCCACGCGGAGTTTGAGCGGCAAGTCAGGCCCCTGAGTCACACGAGTTCCAACGCGAAGAGACAAAGATCACGAAGAAACGATCAGGACGATCCGAAGCAAACGGCTCGAACATCGGGCGTCTTCAGTCCGAGAGCTCCTGCGTGTCCTGACAATGCAATTTCGGTCCGGCACAAGCCCCAGGACGGCAACGTCCCAAGCGCCGGGACCGGTCGATGCGCCGCTGACCGACTGCTCACGGGGACGGGAAGCAAGGCCTGGGCACGGATTCCGGCGGACACGCCTGCCGCAGAAGGTTCATGATCTCGAAACCCTCGGGCGTGTTGGCGGGGACCCATTGGTCGTTGTCGATGGCGCGGATGAGTTGGCCCTGCATCATGACGTCGTACATCTCGGGCACCATGGGCCCACCGGCAGCGCCCGGCGGGGCTGGGCCCGACTCGTCCGCAGCGCCTCGACGCATCTGTTCCATGTACTGCTTGGCTTCGGGGGTGTACATCTCCAGCCAACCCACGAACACCTGCTTGGCGGCCAGTTGCTCGGCGGTCAAACCCGCCAGTCCGGTGGGACACTCCCCGCAGGCAAAGAGGTACGCCCTCACGCCCATGGGCATACCCGAGCCTGAGGGTCCGCCGGGCGCCTCGACCGGGGGTGTCTGATCGCTCTTGGCCAGGAACACTTTGCCCGTGCCCAGGTCGTAATAGTAGATGTCCACGATCTGCGGGCGAAACCGCCGCGGCAGGCTCTGCTTGATGATGAACGCCAGCGAGAAGATCAGCAGCACCACCGCTCCGATGGTGACCACTGCCGAGTTGCGATTGAGCCACTCACGCCAGACCTTGAACATGGCACGTCCTTTCAAGCCTGCCCGCGAGCGTGGACCGAGTCGAGTGACCGCTCGCCAATCGGGGCTGAACCAGATGATCTCCGGCGCATTCTAGAGGTCGCCGGGGCTTTACGCAACGGGCGGGGCCCGCTGATGGGCAACCGAAAACGCGTCACCAGAGACGTCCGTCACTCGCGTTCGCAAGCGTTGGGCAGAGCCAGGTCATCGTCCCAGGCCCGGGAGGTAGAGGTACTCTGCGCGCGGCGTCTGCAGTTCGATGATCCAGCGTCGCAGCAGCGAGGCGTCCACACCCGCGGGGCTGGGGCTCGAAACGCCCAGCAGATTTCCCAGCGTCAGACGCGCCGAGGGCTCGATCACCGTCACCCGTGGCTCCACGCCGGCGGGAAGGTTGGCCTGACTCTTGGCGTAGCCCAGCGCGTCGTCCAGAAAGCCTGTGGCGTCGATGAGCTTCATCGCCTGAGCCTCGGCGGCGCTGAAGGCGCGGCCCGAGGCGGCCGCCGCCACTTCGTCCCGGCTCAGGTGCTTGCTCCGGCCCTTGTGCACCACGTCCACGAACCGCTCGTGCAACTGGTCGATCACCGCCTGCACTTCGGCGCGGTCCTGCTCCGTGAAGTCGCGGAACGGGTTGTTCGCCACGTCCTTGAGCGGCGAACCCGAGGCCACCTGGACCTCCGGCGCAAGCCCCAGCTTCTCCATCAGCCCGCGCATCGTGAAGCTCATGCTGATCACCCCGATGCTCCCGGTCCGGCAGAGCGGCTCGGCGAAGATGTGATCCGCGCCCGCCGAGATGTAGTAGCCCCCGCTGGCCGCCACCGTCCCGAAGCTCGCCACGATCGGCACCTCCGGGTGCTTGCCCCGGTACACCTCGATCTCGTGCACGATGCGGTCCGAGGCGAACGGGTCGCCCCCGGGCGAGTCCACCCGCATCACAATGGCGCGCGGCGGATCGTCCCCCAGCGCCCGCAGCGACTGTCGGATGAAGTCCTCCATCTCCCCGCCCACCGTGCCCTCGGCCGGCAGCACCACGATGCGGTGCTGGGCGCTGCCCTTCTCCAGCTCGCGTTCGCGCGGCCCGCCCATCGCCAGCGACGCGAAGTAGACCGCGAAGTAGACGTTGAGCACGATCGAGGTCAGCAGCAGCGACGTGAACAGGCCCGCCGCGATGCGCGTCATCACGCCCCCGCGCTTCACCGGCGCCGGCGCCGCCAGCATCGCGGGCATGTACCCCGGCGGCGGCGGCGGGGGCTGCAACACCTGCGCGGGCTCCAGCGGCGGGGGATTCTCAGACTGGCTCATACGGGGTTCCTTCTTTCGTCCGGTTCAGCAAGACGCTCAGGACAAAGCGCATTATAGCGCAGCGCCGCGCCTCATCGCCCACGCATCCGCAGCACCGCCGCCGGGCTCTCGGGCTGCCGCGTCCGCGCCGCCAGCAACGTGGTCAAGCAGCACGCCAGCACCGCCGACTCCTGCGGTTCGCCTCGTTCCTCCAGGCGATTGCCCTGATCGATCAGGCGTCGCCAGTCCTGCGCGACCAGGTCGGCGAAGTCCGCCACGCCCTGGGGCGAGCACTGGTCCACGATCCGCCCCGAGGCGTCGTAGAGCGTGTAGGACAGATCGTCCACCCGCAGCCGACCGCCTTCGCCCACCAGCGTCAGTCGACGTTCGGCGCTCCCGGCGCGATCGCTCACCAGCATCGTGGCGGCGCAATGATCGCCCAGGATCGTCTGCAGACTCAGACTCCCGCCCACGCCACGGAGCGACTCGATGCCCGAGGCGGCGCTGCCTGTGAGCGCCGCGGTGATCGTCGAGGGCACGCCCGGGTGCGGCACAAAACTCAGCAGCAGCGTCCAAGCCTCGGCCAGGCGCGCAAAGAGCGAGACCTCGCCCGCGCCCAGGCTCCAGTACGACGCGGCGCGCAGGGCGCCGAGCACGTCGGTCGGCTCCGCGGCGCTGCGCCAGCCCACCCCTTGCCGAAAGTCCGGCAAGCGCCGCACCCCCGGGCCCAGTGGCGCATCGAGCGAAGCGGAGATCGGCTCCACCGCCAGCACGATCGTGTCGTGCTCCTGCGCCAGGCGCAGCTCCTCCGCGCCCAGGCCCGCCGCGCTCGCCAGCAACAGATACGCGCTGGGCTTCTCCACCAGCAGCTTGCGCAGGTCGTCCTCGAAGACGCAGTCCAGGTCCCGTGCCAGCTCCATCGCCGCCGCGGTCTGCGGGCGCGGCGAGCCCACGCCCAGCGGCTGCACCGCTGCGCCCATCAAGTCCAACACCGTCCGCACCAGTGGCACGCGCGCCGCGTCCGCCCAGATCACGAACTCGGGAGCGGTGCTGGACATCAGGCCAGCGTACTGCATTTGGCGCTGACGTGACAGCCAACCAGGAGCACGAGCCAGAGGCTCGACGCCGTGCGAGGCACCCGCGCCGGATCGCCAAGTCGCCAGCGCCAACTATAATGCTCGTGCGTGGACCGGGCGATCGCCGTCAGACTCAACCCCTGGCGGAGGAAAGTCCGAGCACGGCAGGACACGGTGGTGGGTAACGCCCACCTCCCCCAGCGGCGACGCTGCGGGACGGGACAGTGCCACAGAAAACATACCGCCCCCCCGGAAGCTTCTCCCGCCACCACCACGGGAAAAACTTCCGGGGGGGTAAGGGTGAAATGGTGGTGTAAGAGACCACCGCTGGCGTGGCGACACGACAGGCAAGGCAAACCCCACCGCGTGCAAGACCAAACAGCCCCCGGCCCCCGGAAGCGATTCCGGGACGCCACGACTGGTCCGGTCGCGGGGCGGGTAGGTCGCTTGAGGCGTCGGGCAACCGCCGTCCCAGAGAAATGGTCGCCCCCTCGCAAGAGGGCCAGAACTCGGCTTACGGTCCACGCTCAAAACTCGACGGAAGCCCGCGGCTCAACCCCGTGGGCTTCCGCCTTTTCCGGGGAGGATTGACACACAGGGGAATCCGGGGATGGGTAGATTCCCGGCTTTGGCGCCCGGCCCGTGCGGTCACTGCTTGATCAGTTCCACCACGTTGGCCACGGGGAGGGTCAGCGCGCCGTGGGCTTCGGCGGCGGCCAGGCCCACCTCGCCGCCGGCCGTCTTGACCTGTTCGAGCAGCCTGGCGTGAACCGCCGCGTCCACACGGTCGCCATAGGCGCGTGCCGAGGTCGCCAGGTTCTTGAGGAACTTCACGCGCAGCTCGGCGGAGCGGCCGTCGTTGATCGCCTGCGCCGCCAGCGTCGCCTGCGCGTCGGAGCTGTCCACCAGCGCCAGCACCTGACCCGCGCCGGCCGCCACTTCGTCGCGGCTGTCCATGATCGCGCCAAGGAGCGAGGGCACCGCGTCGTTGACCTGGTAGACCTCCGCGGAAACGCCCACCGCCACGTCGCGCAGCAGACGCAGCGAGGTGAGCGCGTAGGCCAGCGAGGCTTCGTCGGTGACCGTTCCGCCACGGCGCATCGCCAGCGCTTTGTCCGCGGCTTCCTTGATTGCATCCAGCGGCGACTGGCTCACCAGCAGCAGCGGATACTCCCGCGCCACGCGGTTAAGCTCGGTCGCTTCGCTGGCGGGCGCCAACGCCAGCACGGGCACGCCCGAGAGGCGCGCCACGTTCTGAATCTGAGCGTAGAGCGCCTTGACGTTGGCGGCGTCGAACGTGGTGACGATCAGATCGGCGCCCGGACCTGCGTTGACCAGCCCCATCACCGCGTCGAGCGATACGCCGCCGTCAACCTGGTAGCCCAGGCCCGAGAGCGCCGCGGTCAGCGTGTTGAGCGCGCCCTGGTCGCTGGCGATGGCCACGGCGCGGACCTTGCCCGCCTGACGCAGCGGCTCGCAGAGCACGGGCACGACGTTGAAGCTGCCGGGGAAGGCTTCCGTGGGGCGGGCGTTGGTCAGCGCCGCAGCGGCGCGCCAGCGGACCTGACGGTCGGTGTGCGACAGGGCCGCGAGCAAGGGTTGCCGCGTGCCTTCGAGGTTCAGGAGCACCGCGGTGCCGGCGGTGGCAGCCAGGGCGTCGATGGCGTCCAGCGCCAGAGCCGGGTCGTTGTCGGTCAGGGCGGTGGCGAGCACGTCGTGCTGCCGCAGCGGGCCGGCGGCCATGAGATAGAACGCCGCGGGCTGGAACTCGTTGGGATAGCTCGCGTCCTTCTGACCCTCGGGCAGGCGATTCTCACGTCGACAGTTGGCGCCCAGCCACAGGCTCAGCGCCGGCTCGAGACCGGGCGACAGCGCCAGGGCGCGCTTGGCCAATCGCATCGCCTGCACGTCGGCGAAGACCTCCACCGGGACGCTCGTGGGCACCAGGCCCGCCACCTTGGAGTACTGCCAGATCACTCCCATGCCCGAGGCGGCGTCGACGCCGGGCAGTTCCGAGGCCACGCCCGAGGTTCCTTTGGCGTACAGGCTCTGCCCGTGCTGGAGGAACAGTTCCGCTGCCGAGGTGTTGCTCGACACGCCCGCCGCCGACGCCAGCCGCTCGAACGCCGCCTGCACCACCTGCTGCGTCTGCGGGCTCAGGTCGGTCCGTTCGAGCAGTTGCTTGAGGTGTGGCAGTGGCTGGGGGTAGCCGATCTCCGTGAGCACCCGTGCCACCTGCTGCGTGGGCACCGGGTCCAGTTCGGTCAGCGCTTCGCACAGCGGAGCGACCATCGGCTGACCCACCGCGACCATCGCCGTGGTCACCGCCGGGTGCAGCGCCGCCTGCTTTTCGTCGAGCAGAGTCTCGAGCAGTTGGGGCGCAGCGAACTGGCCCGCCGCGGACAGCCGTTGGATCGCCGCCACGCGTTGGCGAGCGCCCTGGTTGAGCAGGGCGATGTCGTCGCGGATGCGAGTGCCTTGTCGCACCTGCGCGATGCGCTGCTTCTGGATGCGGTCCGCCAGCGCCTTGGCGCCGTCGTGCAGCGTGGGGTTGCCCAAGGCGCGGGGGAGCGTGTTCTTCTCCCAGTCGCGGTACTCCTGGGTGGCCTCGACGATTTCGAGCAGCGTCTGGTCGGGCACGTTGGAAAGCGCCTGGATCGCCGACTGCGCCAGGTCCACACGCGCGATGCGGACGTAGTGGTTGAAGTCCACCCAGAGGTCCTGAGGCGTGGGCTCCTCCGCGGCGCTGAGCAACGCCGGACAACAAGCGAACAGGACAACCCAACCCAGAACCGTTACGGATCGCGGCAGGCGCATGGGGTGACTCCGGGGAACGCGAAAGAACGAAGGATAAACCAAGGCGGAAGCGCAATCTATCGCCACGGATAAGGTTCGTCAAGAGTTGCGCGAGGGCATCCACCGCATGACTCGGGAACTCGACCCGAGGCGGCTGCGTATCATGCCTGCCATGTGGTGGACGGCGGTGGAGATCACGGGGCTGGTGGCGCTGGTGCTGGTGGCGGGCGTGGGCGTGTTTCTGGTGCTCATGCAGTTGCCCGGGACGTGGGTGATGCTCGGCGCCACAGCCTTGGTGGCGTGGTGGCAGCCCACGGTCTTTGCGCTCTGGACGCTCATCGGGCTCGTCGCGCTGGCGGTGCTGGGCGAAGTGCTCGAGTTCATCGGCTCGGCGGGCGGGGCAGCCAAGGCGGGCGGGTCCAAACGCGGCACGCTCGGAGCCGTGGTGGGCGCGCTGCTCGGGGCGATCCTCGGAACCGTGCTGATTCCCATCCCGATCGTGGGGACGATCCTGGGCGCCTGCCTCGGAGCCGCGGTCGGCTCGATCCTGGGCGACCGCTGGGCGGGAAGAACCTGGCGACGCGCCATCGAGACCGGCAAAGGGGCCGCCTGGGGCAGGCTCTGGGGCACGATCGCCAAGGTCGCGGTGGCGGCGGTGATGTGGGCGACGATCACGCTGGCGGTGCTCTGGCGCTGAGGACCACACACAGACCCAGGGGCGGGCGAAGGCGGGAATGCGTGGTTGGGAATCCGGGGGTGGGAGTCCGGGGGTGGGTACATCCCCGGCTTGGGAGTGCGTGAGCTGCTTTGCGTTGGTGCGTGGCATCGCACATAATCGCGCCCGCGATCATGCTCAAGTTCCTCGTCTACGACAAAGGCAAACCAGCGACCGACTGGCCCCTGCGCAACGCCTACCTGCTGGGGTCGGACAACACCGCGATGCGCGCCGAGATTCGGTTCGAGGCAGGCGTCATCAGTTGCCAGAAGCGCGAGGTCGGCGCCGCGGCGCTGGCGCTGCAGGCGCCGGTGGGCGAGTGCGGCGAACTGACGGTGCAGACCTGTCTGCTGCCGGAGCGCGCCGAGCCTTACATTCTCAATCTCGAGTTGGCGCGGCATCGGCTGATGATGCTCTACAGCAAGCTCGAGGACTGGATGATGCTCGACCTGGCGGCCGACCACGCGGTGATCAAGCGCGCCGAGGTGGCGCGCAAGCTCTTCATCGAAGCCTTGTGCCAGCAGGGCGGCGATCCGGTGCGCGCCGACCGTCTGGCACACGATTGCCTGGTCACCGCGCTGGACGGGACCGAGGAGCTGGCGCTGGCGCACGCGGAGCTGCTGCTGAACCGCCGGCGCGTCACCGGGGCCCTGCCGCGCTACCCGGTGGGCTGCGGGGTGGCGCTGGAGGTGTCGCACGACCGGGTGCGCAACGGGTTGAGCGGGAACTTCGACTTCTGCTGCATCCCCACGCCCTGGAAGGCGCTGGCGCCGGAGGAGGGCGACTACCGCTGGGCGCCGCTGGACGCCTGGGTGGAGTGGGCGCAGAAGAACCGGATGCCGGTGATCGCCGGTCCGATCGTGAGCTTCGACAACCTGGTCCTGCCGGACTGGGTCTATATCTGGGAGCACGACTACGACACGGTGCGCGACCTGCTGTACGAACACACGGAGCGGCTGGTGAGCCGGTACAAGAACAGCGTGCACATCTGGAACGTGGCCTCGGGCCTGCACGTCAACAGTCATTTCAGTTTCGCCTTCGACCAGTTGATGGACCTGACGCGGATGGCGACGATGCAGGTGAAGAAGCTCCAGCCCACGGCGAAGGTGATCGTGGAGTTGTGCCAGCCCTTCGGGGAGTACTACGCCCGCAGTCAGCGGTCGATCCCGCCGTTGATGTACGCCGACCTGCTCATCCAAGGGGCGATCAACTTCGACGCCTTCGGGGTGAAGCTGTTGATGGGTCAGGCGCTGCCCGGTCAGTACACGCGCGACCTGATGCAGGTGAGCAATCTGCTGGACCAGTTCTCGGGCTGGGGCAAGCCGGTCTCGGTGACGCTGGCGGCGCCCAGCGCCCCGGTGACGGAGATGATGATCGAGCCGCCCTCGCCCAACCAGGCGGTGGACGACCGCAGCGGGGTGTGGCGCAAGGCCTGGTCGCCTCAGGTGCAGGCGCACTGGCTCGAGGCGGCGCTCTACGTGGCGCTGAGCAAGCCCTACGTCGAGTCCGCGGCGTGGCAGTTGATCGTGGACCACCCGCACGCGGAACTGCCGCTCTCGGGCCTGGTGACCGAGGACCTTCAGCCCAAGACGGCGCTGCGCCGGCTGGCAACGTTCCGCAAGGGGCTCAGCGCCGAGGCGCTGCCCAAGCGGGGCAGGCTCGAAACCAGTGAGCCCACGGGCGAACCCGAGTCCGCGTCGGAGCCCTCGTGATGGGACGAACACTGGCGATGCTCGGCGCGGTGGCGCTGGCGTGCGCCGCGTTGGCGGAGCGGCCCACACCGCTGCGCGGGCAGGAGCCGGCGCCGACGGGCTACCGCGTGAACGTGAACACCGCACCGTGGTGGGAGCTGGCGCTGCTGCCGAGCGTGGGCGCGAAGCTGGCGCAGCGCATCGTGGAGCAAAGAGATCAAATGGGCCGATTCGACCAGCTCGATCAGCTCGACGCGGTGCCGGGCATGGGGCCTAAGACGGTGTCGCGTCTGCGCCGCTTCGCGGAGGCGGGCGAGGTGGAGCCTTGACCCCCGCGCAGCGGCAGCGCATCCTTCGCCAGCACCTGCAGACCGACGCGCTGCTGGGAGTCACCGCGGTGCCGGTGGGCCAGGCGCCGGTGGTGGGCGCCCCAAGCGCCATCGAAGAACCATCGCCCGCCGCTGGGCCGATCGACGGTGCCGCGGCGCCGCGCGCTACGGACGTGAGCCTGGAGCAGATCGACCTGCAGGAGGTGCGTTCGTGTCGCAAGTGCTCACTGTGCGAGGGTCGAACGCACACCGTCTTTGGCGAAGGCGACCCGCACGCGAAACTCTTGTTCGTGGGCGAGGGCCCGGGTGAGAACGAAGATCTGCAGGGCCGCCCCTTCGTCGGCCGCGCCGGTGAACTGCTCAACAAACAGATCGCGGCGATGCGCCTGAGCCGAGAGCAGGTGTACATCGCGAACATCGTCAAGTGCCGACCGCCGAACAACCGTGCCCCGCTGGGGCCTGAGGTCGCTGCCTGCTTCGGGTATCTCCGCCGACAGATCCTGCTCATCGCCCCCCGCGTCATCGTCACGCTGGGCGGGCCGGCCACCAAGCAACTGCTGCAGACCGACAAAGGCATCACCGCGATCCGCGGCGTGTGGGGTCGGTACGAGTTCGACGGGCTTTCCATCCCGCTCATGCCCACGTTCCATCCCGCCTATCTGCTGCGCAGCTACACAGAGGACAACCGCCGAAAGGTCTGGAACGACCTTCAGGAAGTGATGAAGCTGCTCGCCTAGGTTCCGCCCCGCCGGCACGGTCCCCCGCGGCGGAGGTGTGGCGCATTTCTGTTATCGGTCCTTCAGTGCCCTACCGAACCAGCCGAACCCATTGCTTGGGCGTCAAGGCGCCTGGGCGATCCCTGTTTCTACTCCTCATGCTGGACGTTCAAGTATGAAAAAGAGCTCGGTCGATAAAGCAAGAGTGTCTGGGCCGATAAGCCTGCCCGTGTTTGGGGCTTGCGGCGAGAGAACCTCGCTGGGGCGTTCAGCAGCCCCGGCGCGTCTGGCGCAGGGAAAGGCTCGCGCCATGTTCCATCGCATGCTCACCGGTTGGGCCAGCGACGTGCTTAGCCCAGCTCAGCCGCTGACCTGGCGCGACGCCGACCCGATCGCCGACTACCGCAACCGCGACTGGAAACTCCTCTACGCCGGCAGCGTGCTGGACGACTAAGACAATGAAAAATGCAGAATGCGGAATGAACGATGAATGGTCAATGAATAATGCCCAGGGTGATCCCCGGCTCTTTCACTGTTCCTTCTTCCTTGTTCATTCTTAATTTTCCACCATGGGCACCATCTCCTCTGGCATCGGGCTGATCTCGGGCATCAACACCGCCGAGCTGATCGACCAGCTCATCGCCATCGAATCGCGGCCCAAGCAGCTCGTGCAGCAGCGCGTCACCGTGCTGCAGACGCAACAGACCGCCTGGCAGGACATCAACGCCCGGCTGCTGGCGCTGAAGCTCAGCAGCTCGGACTTCTCCTCGACCAACGGTTTCAGCGCCACCAACGCGGTGAGCTCCAACGAGAGCGTCTTCACCGCTTCGAGCAACATCGCCGCCACGCCGGGGACCTACAGCTTCACGGTGAGTCGGCTGGTGACCTCGCAACAGACCATCAGCAAGGGCTTCGCCGACGCCACTTCCACGCCGGTAGCGCCCTCAGGCGGGACGTTCACGTTCGAGTTCGGCGACGCCCGGCTGGACCGCACCACCGACCTGAGCGAGCTCAACGCCGGGCTGGGCGTGTCACGCGGCAAGATCCGCATCACCGACCGCTCCGGGGCCTCGGCGCTCGTGGACCTGAGCACCGCGCTGACCGTCAACGACGTCATCGAGACCATCAACAACACCACCAGCATCAACGTCAACGCCTCGGTCAGCGGCGACCGCCTGGTGCTCACCGACCTCACCGGCGCGACCACCGCGGCCCTGTCCGTTCAGAACGTGGGCACGACCAACACCGCCACGAGCCTGGGCCTGGACGTCGCGGCGGTGGGCAACACCGTCACCGGCAACGTCGTTAACACCCTCTCCCGCGACACCAAGCTCAGCGACCTGAACGAGGGCCACGGCGTACGCACCGTCACGGGCAACGACATCCGAGTTCGCCGGAGCAACGGGCAATTCTTTGACCTGGACCTCGACGGGCTGACCACCGTGGGCGCGGTGATCGACCACCTCAATGCTTCGCTTCCCGTGGCGGTCCGCGCTTCGCTCAACGACGCGGGCAACGGCCTGAAACTCACCGACACCGTCTCGGGCGTGGGCTTTGATTTCGAGGTCCTGGCGCTCAACGGGTCCAACGCCGCGGCCGACCTGGGCATCCTGGGCGTGGGCGAGTCCACCACCTCGCTCACCGGCGACCGACTCCTGGGGTCGATCAACTCGCGACTGGTCAAGAACCTCTTTGGCGGCGCCGGCGCCACCCTGGGCCTCCTGAACGTCACCAACCGCGCCGGCGTGGCCAGCAGTGTGGACCTCACCAACGCCGCCTCCATCAGTGAGGTCGTCGACGCCATCAACGCCTCGATCACCGGCGTCACCGCCTCGCTCAACGACGCGGGCAACGGACTGAAACTCACCGACACCACCGGCTCCAGCAGCGTCAACCTGCAGGTCTCCGGGGCGGCCGCCACCGCCCTGAATCTCGACGCGGACGTCGCGGCCTCCAAGGTCGACTCGGGCAACCTCCAGTACCGCTACATCTCCGACAACACGCTGCTCTCGACGCTCAACGGCGGGGCGGGCATCACCCGAGGCAAGTTCCAGATCTCCGACTCCTCCGGCGCCACCGCGGAGGTCGATCTATCCCAGGGCAACGAGGTCACCATCAAGGACGTGATCGCCGAGATCAACAGCCGCGGACTGGCCGTCAACGCGCGGGTCAACGACAACGGCGACGGCATCGTCATCGAGGACACCGGGCCCGGAACCCTGGCGATCAAGGTGGAGGAGTCCGGCTCGACCACGGCGCGCGACCTGGGACTGCTGGGCGAAGCCTCGGCCGCCGGCAGCGATTTCGTGGGCAGCTTCGAGTCCACCGTCACGCTCGAGGCCACCGACACGCTGCAGCAGGCGATCGACAAGATCAACGCCGCGGGACTCGATGTCCGCGCCACGCTGGTGAACGACGGGTCCGCCAACGCCCCCTACAGGCTCTCGCTCCTGGCGAGCCAGAGCGGCAGG
This sequence comes from uncultured Phycisphaera sp., assembly GCA_964496285.1. GTDB lineage: Bacteria > Planctomycetota > Phycisphaerae > Phycisphaerales > Phycisphaeraceae > CAZBXW01. The sequence continues at coordinate 71,027 of CAZBXW010000011.1, read as the reverse complement.
GCCGGCGCGTTCCTCTTCGACGACGGCGGGCTGGACTTCCAGGCGCAGACGCTCACCGAGGCGCGCAATGCGGTGGTGTTCTACGGCTCGACCGACCCCGCCAAGGCCATCGCGGTCACCAGCACCAGCAATTCCCTGAGCACCCTGATCCCCGGCGCGACGATCGACCTCAAGGGCACGAGCGCCTCGCCCGTGCAGTTGATCATCAACCGTGACACCACCGCCATCGCCGAGTCGGTCAACAAGTTCGTCACCGATTTCAACGCGGTCATCGACGCCTTCGACAAGTACGACACCTACGACGCCGAGACCCAGACCCGCGGGCTGCTGCTGGGCGATCCGACCATCCAGACCGTCCGCAGCTCGCTCTATCGCCTGATCTCCTCGCGCAGCACCGAACTGTCGAGCACCTTCACCTCGCTCACGCAGGTGGGCGTCACCGTCAAGACCGGCGGGAAGCTCAGCTTCGACCAGGCCAAGTTCCTCGACGCCTTCGAGAGCGACCCCACCGCGGTGCAGAACCTCTTCACCTTCAAGGAAACCGAGGAGGACCCGGTCACCGGCGAGGACGAGATCACCGCCGCGGGCCTGGGCGTCCGCATCGACGAACTGCTGGAAAACATCACCGACTCGCAGAGCGGCTCGGTCCAGCTCCGCATCGACACGCTGGAGGACCAGGTCGAACTCAACAACGACCGCATCGCGGAGTTCGACGTACGCTTAGAGGCCAAACGCGCCCGCCTCGAGGCGCAGTTCGTGGCCATGGAACGCGCCCTGGCCAACCTGCAGTCCCAAAGCTCGTCCCTCTCCTCGCTCGCGTCGCTGGCAGCCCAGGCCTCGGCAAGCGTCGGCTAAGTCCAACCTGAGTGCTGGATTGATGACTCGCTCTCCCAGCGGCAGAGGGCTGGGGCGAGGGCGCTTACGACGAAAGTCCGCGAGTGCTCACTCGGGCGGACATCACCAGTCTTCGTCCGCCGCCCGCTGCATCGTCTGGCCCACCGATTGAATGTCCTTGCCCACGCCCTCGACCGTGTGGCACCCCGACAGTGCCACCGCAGCGACGATGAACGAGGCGATCCATGCCAGCCAGCGCAGAGTCATGTGGGATGTATCGGAAAGTGGGCGTGATGAGGGTGAAAGAAGGAAGCCGAGGGGCGGGGTGAAGGAACGGTCGAACGGACCCCTGACTCCCGACCCCTGACTCGCCGCGGGAATCCGGGGATGGGTCCATCCCCGGCTTGGGGGGGAGGGCTCAGGGGCGTCAGGCTCTGGTGTGATCGACGATCGCGCGGAATTGGCGCGCCAGCGCGGTCAGACCCGCCCAGTCGCGGGCTTTGATGAGGTCCTTCTTCACGAGCGCGGACCCCACGCCCAGAGCCGCGGCGCCAGCCTTGATCCAGTCGGCAGCGGTGGTCAGGTCAACCCCACCCGTGGGCGTGAGCTTGAGCTGCGGCAGCGGCGCCAGCAGGTCTTTGAAATAGGTGGGCCCAAAGTGGTTGGCGGGGAACACCTTCACCATGTCCGCACCGGCCTGCCAGGCGGTGAGAATCTCGGTGGGGGTCATCGCCCCGGGGACCACAGGCTTGTCGTAGCGATGCGCCATCTCCACCACCGCGGGGTTGAACGTGGGCGCAAAGACAAAGGCTGCGCCCGCGAGGATCGCCGCCCGCGCGGTCTCCGGGTCCAGCACACTGCCCACGCCCACGAGGCAGTCCTTGCCCAGATCGCTCGAGGCCTTCTCGATCGCCGCCAGCGCCCCGGGGCTGGTCATGGTGATCTCCGCCACGTCCGCTCCGCCCTCGCGCAGGGCTTTGCAGGTGTCCACCAACGACTGCACGCCGGCGCTGCCCGCGTCGGCTCGAATGACCGCGATCAGTCCGGTGGTTTCGATGCGAGCAAGCGTGGCGTGACGACCAGTGAGCATGGGAACCTCGAAGAAAAAGAGTTCTCGCGAAGCCGCGAAGAACGCTGTCCAAAAAAACACATCCGCAGATTACGCAGATGACACCGATTCAAACCAAAACATATGAACAGGATAACAGGACCAGTTCATGGATTGAATCCATGGGTTCATCCTGTGATCCCGTGTCTTGTCTTGATTGGATCGAATCTGCGCGGTCTGCGTAATCTGCGGATCCTCTTCGCGGATTTCAGAGCCGCTCGAAGATCGTCTGCGTGCGCAGGACCAAGCCCGTGCTGGCCACGAGGTGGTAGCTCTGCACGTGGAACTCGCGTTTGAACTTCTGCACGTCCAGCAGCGACAGGCAGGGGTTGCCCTCCGCGTCGTCGTACTCGAAGCGCAGGGCGTCGTTCTCACGCGCGAAGTCGTGCAGCTCGCGGTAGGTGGCGAGGTAAAGGTTCTCGGTAAGCGTCTCGGTCTGCACCGTGGTGGTGTAGCCCAGCTTGTCCTCGGGCGCGGGCTTGAAGTCGTAGTCCTTCTCGCCCAGGCAGGGCAGCGCGTGGATCAACCCGGTCTCGGGCAGATGGTCGCCGCGCTCCAGCACGGTCTCGGTCATGGCGTGCGACCCGACCTGGAAACGCACGACATGACCCGCAGCCATCACCCAGCACTCTGCGTCGTATTCGGGCTGTCGATGCAGCCGGCGGCCCTCAAGATTGAAAAGCTCCGGGTGCAGCCCACGACGGTAGAGAATCAAACGGAAGATCTGAGTATTGCTTGATTTATGTCCGACACTCATGGCGTCCTCTCGGTCCATCGGTAGAGTCACTGCGGGGGTGAGCTTTCGCGCCCACGTTCGTCCTGCCCCGCTGGAGACAACCCCTGTCCCGGAACCTGATTTTCTCACCACATCTGTCTTGCGTGCCCCGGATCGAAGGGTGAGGTCGCCATTATAGCGAGGTTTCTTCGGAAGTGAAGGTTTTTTTTCGTTGGAGCGAGTGTATTTTTCTCTCTTTTTCACGTCCCATAATACGTCCTGTCCGCTGAGTCAGGTTCGCCAATCGGGGGCGACTCATGCCCGAAATCACTTCCGTCCGATATCGATTAAGTCCATGCGAAGAAGCAGCTTAGACCGAATATACGATCTTATTGCCGCGAATCCCGACGTGACCGTGGATCGCGCTATGGCCGCAGCGATCCCCTGGGCTGAGCCTCCGGTTCAGGAACGTCTGACGCTGCACCTCTTGCAGCGGCAGCACCCCGAAGGTCTGGTGGCTCTGACGGATCATTTTGACCGTCTGCCGCCGCAGGTGCAGCAGCTTGTCGTGGATCACGCTGCGCAGATGGACCGATCGATCCGAGAGTCCGCCAGCCGGGCCCATGGACCCGGACCGCTCAACGCGTTGACGCTGATCCGGCGGGCAGCAGCCATCCGGTTGGCGTACCTGCCCGCACAGATGCTCCGCCGCGGACGCGAGGACGTGCGACCCATCGCTGGCGCGTGTCTGCAGGAGCTGAGCCAGTGCGCCGACCAGGACTCGGCAGCCAACGTCCAGTACCTCCTGACCGCGCTGGGCGAGGCGCTGGCGTGCTATCCGCAGCACCGTCAGCCCCAGGTGCTGCACGCCCTGCTGCACCTGACGCCTCGGCCGCTGCCCCTATTGCTTGGCGCGCTGGACACGCCGCGCCATCCCGCGCTCGAGCCGCTGCGCACGCTGCTGGAGCGGGACGAAGCCCCGCACGTCGCTGCGGCGCTGCTGAGCCTGCTGCCCGTGGCCAGCCTGACTTTCGCGGTGCTGCGCCGCCTGCAGCGCGCCGGCAGCCAGCAACAGTGGAGCGACCTGCTGCGCGACACGCACCTGCTGCTGGCGCCACGCGTCGCTCGCTCGCTGCAGTCGCTGATCGAAAGCGACTCGCTCCTGCCCACGCCCGAGGCGGTCGAGGCACTGCCCGCCGACGCTGCCTGCGCCGCACCGCGATGGATCATGGCTGTGCGCACGGAGCCTCCGCGCCGCATCGAACTGCTGGCCAGGCTCAACCACGCGACGCAGCCCCGGGCGCGCCTGGCAGCCCTCCGCGCTCTGATCGAACAATCACGCGACCCGCTGGGCGGCAGCGCCAACGACGTGCTGGCGACCTTCACGCACGACGAAGAAGCGCCCCTGGCGCGGGCGGCGCTGCGACACCTCATCCGCCGGGATTGGCCCGGACTCACCGCGCTGGCGATTCGGCTGACCACCTCCCCGCACGAAGCGGTCCGACGCCTGGCCTCGTCCTTCGTCAGCCGCCGCGGCTTCGAACGCATGTGGCAGGCCTGGCCCAAGCTCGACGACACCCAGCGACTGGCCGCCGGCCGCGCCCTGATCAAGCTCGACCCGCTCTTCCATCAGCAGCTCGCCGCCCGGCTCGAACGCGCCGACCGTCCCTCGCTGCTCCGCGCCCTGTCCATCATCGAACTGCTCGGGCAGGGCGCCCTCTTCGAGTCGGCGCTGGCGGCGCTGATCCATGCGCCGGACGAAGTCGCCGCCGCCAGCGCCGTCAAGGCGATGGGACAGTCCACCTCCGAGGTGGCGCAGCGGTGCCTGGAGTCAGCCCTGTCGCACGCCGACGCCCGCGTCCGCGCCAACGCGGTGGAGGCGCTGGACCAGGTGCAGCGCAGCCGACACGTGCGACGCCTGGTGGAGATGGCCACGCACGACGAGAATCGGCCACGCGCCAACGCCATCGGCGCCCTGCTGGGCCTGCGTCTGGGCGAAGCGCTTCCCGCGCTGGGTCAGATGCTCGCCGATGCTCAGCCCGCCAGTCGCCGCAGCGCCCTTTGGCTGGTCCAGCACATGGGCCTGGTCGAGGTGGCGCGCCACGTGGCGGAGATGTCGCTCTCGGACCCGGACATCGCGGTCCGCCGCCGCGCCGCTGAGGTCGTCGAGCAGCTCATCCATCAGATGCGCAGCCCGCAGGCGCCCGACCCCAAGCGAGGCGCCGCGTGAAACCAAGGGATCGATCCAACCCGCGACCACGGACCTCAGGAACTCATCCCCCCCAAGCCGGGGATGTACCCCTCCCCGGATTCGCCACCCCCGGATTCCTCATCATCGGATTCCTCCTGCCTCGCCTCCAGGACATTCCCCTCGTCCCCGACCTGCCCAGCGAGCAGCCGAACCCCGGCGATGTTCTTCCCGAAGGCTACGGCGGACTCAGCCGCGCCAGCGACGTGTTCCGCCCCGAGTTCTTCGACTCGAGCCGACTCTTCGACTTCCGCTGGCTGCTGCTGGTGGCGCTGCTGGTGCTGCTGGCGGGGGTGGCGCTGTGGCTCTACCGCCTGCACCGACGCAAGGTGCTCACCACCGGGCCGATGGGCCTGTTTCATCGCACCGCCAACGAACTGGGGCTGGGCCTGACCGAGCAGTGGCTGCTCTACCGCGTGGCCACGCAACAGGGCCTGCCTACCCCGCTGACCCTGTTGCTCTCGCCCGCCACGCTGCGTCGGCACGGCTACGCCTACGCCTCACAGTTGCCGCTGCACAAGCGCGAAGATTTCCTGGCTCACTTCGAGCGGCTGGCCACCAAGATCTTCGGCTCCACCTCCGAGACGTAACGCCGCCGGCGTTCCTCGCAGCCGCTCACATCGGCGTCTTGAATCCCATCGCACGCGCCACGCACCATCCGGATCGCGCTTCGAACATCCCAAACCCGCCCAGCGCCACCGCCACCGCCCCGGCCACCCACACCCAGATCCCGCCGACCACCTCCAGCACCCCGAGCAGCACCAACACCACGCCAAGCAGCACCAACACTGTGCCCAGCGCCATCCGCATCCGTCGCCCGCGATGATCGATGTTGCACTGCATCAAGTGATCCTAGCGCTGCGGCCAACGTCGGTCCGACACGCGCTGGCGCAAGGCTTCCAGCAGCAGATCGAACACCGCGTCGGGCTCGCCGTTGGAGTCCACCACGAGGTATCGGCTCGGGTCGCTGCGCACCTGCTCGAGATAGCCCTGCCGAACGGTGCGATGGTACTCCTCGCCGCGCTGCTCGATGCGGTCCTTCGAGTGCCCCGCGAACTCGCCCACCCGCAGCAGCGGACTCATCCGCGACAGCGCCGTGGCCTGGGTCACGTCGAAGACCACCACGAGGTCCGGCCAGCGCTCGCGCAGCGCCACCTGCCCGACCTTCAAGATGTCCGCGATCGGAAGCCCGCCCGCGGCGCCCTGGTACGCCAGCGTCGAGGAGATGAACCGGTCCGCCAGCACCAGTTGCCCCTGCGCCACCGCGGGGTTGATCCGCTGCGCGATCAGCTGCGCCCGACTGGCCATGAACAGGAGCATCTCGCAGCGCAGGTCGATCTCTTCCTTGTTCTGCGGGTCCAGCAGGATGTTGCGCACCTGCTCGCCGATGTACGTCCCGCCCGGCTCACGCACCTCGCACACCTCCACCCCGCGCTCGCTGACGTACCGCGAAAAGCGACGGAACTGCGTGCTCTTGCCGCTGCCGTCGGGCCCGTCGAAGACCACGAACCTCCCGCGCAAAAGCTTGACCCAGTCCCGCTGCGACATCGCCACAGAATAACGCCTTTCGGTTTTCCCTTCCCCTGCCTTACGATGCTCGGATGCCCTTGGCGCACGACCCGCTCGAGCCCTACCGCAAAAGCCAGCAGGAGCACGGCCAGGGGTTCGGCGTCACCCTCTGGGCCAGCCCGCGCTCCCAGCAACTCCGCTTCCGCGTCTTCACCGAGATGGCCTTCCTCGCGGGCAAACGACTCCTCGACGCCGGCTGCAGTCGCGGCGATCTGGCGCAATACCTCCTCGAACACGACGTCCCCTTCGAGCACTACGTCGGGATCGACGGCCTGGGGCCCGTGATCGACTTCGCCCGCGCTCGCAACCTGCCTCGCTGCGAGTTCCACTGCGGCGATCTGCTCCGCCAGCCCGATCTGCTCCGCATCGGTGGGCCTCAGATCATCCTCGTCTCGGGCACGCTGAACACGATGACCCACGAGCAGGCGCTGGCGCTGATCGGCAGCACCTACGACGCCGCCAGCGAAGCCCTGCTCTTTAACTTCCTCTCCAACCGCATCGGGCCCAACGCTCCGCCGCAGCTGGCCCCGGCGCGGCGGCTCGACACCCTTAAGCTCCTGGACTGGGCCCTGTCGCGCTGCCCCGCTGTCGCCTTTCGGCAGGACTACTTCGACGCCGGACACGACGCCACCATCCTCATGCGCAAGCGGGGCTGAAGCGTGCGAAGATTCCCACGCGTGCTGATCAAACTTCTCATCCTTCTGCTGCTGGGCGTGGGGGCGTGGTGGACACTGCTCTACCTCATGCAGGACGCGATGCTCTTCCCACGCGACTACGCCCCGCCCGCACCCGCGCAACGCCCAGACTACGCCACCGGCCAGCTCACCACGCCCGTTCCCGAAGGCCTCGTCGAGGCCTACCTCTGCACACCCCAACCCGCAGGCCCCAGCCCCGGTCCTCACCCCACCGTGATCTTCTTCCACGGCAACGCCGAGATCATCGACCAACAGCACGACATCGTGTCGATGTACCACGCCCTGGGCTACGCGGTGCTGCTGCCCGAGTACCGCGGCTACGGTCGCAGCGCGGGTCTGCCCTCGCAGAGAAACATCGCGCAGGATATGCTCGCTTTCCACCGCCAACTCGTGGAGCTGCCCAGCGTGGACGCGAGCCGCGTCGTCTACCACGGACGCTCCGTCGGCGCCGCGGTGGCGATCGACCTGGCCACACGCCGTCCGCCCGCCGCCCTGATCATCGAGTCCGCCTTCGACAGCATCCCCTCGATGGCCAGCCGCTACTTCGCCCCGGGATTCCTCGCACGCAATCCCTTCCGCAACGACCGCGCCCTGGCCAGAGCGAACTTCCCCGTCCTCCAGTTCCACGGCGTCCACGACGACATCGTGCCCGTCACGCACGCTCACCGCCTGCGCGACGTGATCCCCCGCGTCACTTACATCGAATACCCCTGCGGTCACAACGACCTGCCGCCCCAAGTGCATCGCACGGACTACGAGCGGCGCATCGCGGAGTTCCTGCGCGCGTCCCTGAACAACGTGCGATGAAGCTCAGTCGGACCCCGGCTCGGGACGGACCGCCTCGGGCTCCTCCGGCTCGTCGGATTCGCCGAAGATCGCTCGGCCCACTCGCACCACGTTGGCGCCCTCCTCGATGGCGATCTCGAAGTCGTCGCTCATGCCCATGGAGAGGATGTTGAAGGTCGGCCCGCCGATGCCCGCGGACTTGATGTCCTGGAACAGCTCAGCGGTGCGGGCGAACACGCTGCGCGATGTCTCGGGCTGCTCCGTGTACGGCGCGATGGTCATCACCCCGCGCAGCCGAAGGTTCACCATCGAGTCGATCTGCTCCGCCAGGTGGATCGCCGCCGGCGGCGCCACGCCGAACTTCGACTCTTCCCCGCTGGTGTTGATCTGCAGCAGCACGTCCATGGGCTGCTCCTGGCGGTGCGCCAGGGTCTGAATCTCCTCCGCCAACCGCAGGCTGTCCACGCTGTGGATGAGCTTGACCAGCGGCAGGACGGGGCGGACCTTGTTGCGCTGCAGGTGCCCGATCATGTGCCAGCGCACCGTCGCCGGCGGGTTCGAGTCCCGCTGCGGCGCGACCATCGCCAGCGTCTTGCGGCGGTTGAGAAACTCCTCGAGCTGCGCCACCCGCTGGATCAGGTGCTGCACCCGGTTCTCGCCCAGGTCGGCGTGGCCCATCTCCACCACCTGACGGATCTGGTCAGGCGTGGCCGTCTTCGTCACCGCCACACAGACCACGTCGCTGGGCCTGCGTCCGTGGCGACCGGCGGCGGCGGCGATGCGGTCCATCACCGCGCGATACGCGTCACGCAACTGGGCGGGCGTCGTGGGTCGAGTGCTCGTGGCCATCTCCTTACGATATCCCCGCAAGGCTCGCTTGTGCAAGCTTCCCCCGCGCCGCTACGACTGACGCCGCACCCAGTCCAGCGCCTGCTCCTTCGTCACCAGCCTGCCCTCGAGCTGCTCGTCGTACGCCTGCGTGAGCCACTTGGCGAACGCCGGGCTGGGCCTGCGCCCCATCGCCACCAGGTCGTCCCCCGTGACCAGCGGCATCGGCGCCACGCCCTGCGCCAGCAGCGGCGGAGCGTCGCGGTCGAGCGTGGCGGTGAGCCTGCGGAAGCGACCCGAGAGGGCGCGGAGCAGTTGCGTCGCGCTCTCGTACCGGGCGTGCGCCAAGGCGCGTTTGCGCTGCGCCACGGGCAAGCCGCCCCAGCGTGTCAGCCGCGCCGCGGTGTCGAGTGTGCCCGCCAGAGCCGTGGTCTGGTCGTTGCTCAGGCACAGCGCGGTGCGCCAGCGGCGAACGATGTGGCGTGCCGCACCGCTGGCGAACGACGCCAGGGCGTCGGGGTTGCGTCGGGTCAGGTGTCGGTCGAGCATCCAGGCCGCCAGCGCGGTGGGGAAGTCCGCATCAACATCCAGCCGGGCGAGCGTGGCGGGGCGTCGCAGGCAGTGGTCCTCGCGCAGCGTCGGGGCGTCGAGCCTGAGCTTCTGCATGAGCCTGGCGGCGTGAGCGGCACGCGGACCCGAAGGCTCAGCGAGCATCCGACGCAGCTCCGCCCCGATGCGTTCCCGGCTGATGCCCTCGAGCTTCGGGGCGTGCTGCTGGATCGCCATCGCTGTCCGGCGCTCGACCCGAAACGCCAGGCGCGCCGCGAAGCGCACCGCGCGGAGCATGCGCAGGTAGTCCTCGGCGAAACGTTCCTCGGGCCTGCCGATGGCGCGGAGCACACGACGGTTCAGGTCGCGCACGCCCCCGACGTGGTCGATGATGCGCTGCGAGTCGTCGTCCGTCAGCGGGTCCTCGAAGAGCCCGTTGACGGTGAAGTCGCGGCGCATCGCGTCGTGGCGGGCGTCGGTGAAGGCGACGTGGCTGGGCCTGCGACCGTCGGCGTAGCCCCACTCGATGCGGAAGGTGGCGACCTCCACCGGTCCCGAGGCGGACTCCACGAGCACCACGCCGAAGGCCTCGCCCACGTAGCGCGATCGCGGGAAGAGCTTCCGCACCGCTTCGGGAGCGGCGCTGGTGGCGATGTCGTAGTCCTTGGCGTGCAATCCGAGCAGGGCGTCGCGGACACAACCGCCGGCGAAGTAGGCCACGTGCCCCGCCTCGCGCAGCCGCTGGACCATCGCCCGGGCCGCCTCGCGTGGATCCCTCATCCCGAGATTCTATCGCCCTCGCTAGACTAACCCCATGAGCGCCACGGTCGAGCTGCGACTGCCCACGCACCGCTACGAGATCCGCATCGCCCCCGGGAGTCTAAAGCAACTGGGCGAGCAGGTGCGCCGCGTCGCGCCGCACCAGAAAGCGGCGGTGATCTGCGACGGCGCAGTGGCGCAGAGCTTCGGGGCACAGGCGGCGGAGTCGCTGCGCATCGCCGGCTACGACGCCGCCACGCTCGTGCTGGAGCCGGGCGAAGAATCCAAGAATCTCCACGCGGTGAACCAGCTCTATCCGCCGCTGGTCCACGCCCGGCTTGAACGCCGCAGCCCGATCGTCGCGGTGGGCGGCGGAGTCACCGGCGACACCGCGGGCTTCGTCGCCGCCACCTACCTCCGCGGCGTGCCCTTGATCCAGTGCCCCACCACGCTGCTGGCGATGGTCGACGCCTCGGTGGGCGGGAAGGTCGGCGTCAACCTGCCCGAGGGCAAGAACCTCGTGGGCGCGTTTCATCAGCCTCTGCTCGTGGTGATCGACACCGACACGCTTTCCTCGCTTCCGCCGCGGGAGCTACGCTGCGGACTGGCGGAGTGCGTCAAGCATGGCGTGATCCGCTCGGCACAAAACTTTCAGTGGCTCGAAGAAAACCTCGACGCGGTGCTGCGGCTCGATGCGCAGGCGCTCGTGGAGTTGGTGCGCTGGAACGTGCAGACCAAGGCCCACGTGGTGATGGCCGACGAACGGGAGATCGGTGAACGGGCGCACCTGAACTTCGGGCACACCTTCGCCCACGCCATCGAGGCCACCACGCGCTACGGTCTGCACCACCACGGCGAAGCCGTGTCGCTGGGCATGGTCGCTGCCACGCGCCTGGCGGTGGAGATCGGCCGCTGTGAAGCCTCGCTGGTGGATCGACTGGTGAACCTGCTGGAGCGCATCGGTTTGCCCACGAAGGCCGCGGGCCTGCCGCCGACCAATCTGCTGGTGGAGTCGATGCGCCTGGACAAGAAGGTCTCCGGCGGACGCATCCGCCTGGTGCTGCCGAGCAAACTGGGCGAGGTGTTCATGACCGCCGAGGTGGCTGACCCCTACATCGCCGCGGCGTGGGACACGGTGCGTGATTAGGCCCGGGTCATGGACCCGGGGTTAACTGGCCCTCGTCGAGGAGTTGGGTCAGGGCACGGGCGGTGGCGAAGCCCTGGTTGAAGGAGGAGAAGATCTCGATGCGTCCCTCCTGCTGCGACCAGTGCGCCTTGGCCAGGACGCTGCGGGGCTGATCGTTGACGCCGGCGAGGATGACATGGATGCCGGCGCGGTAGAGGCGGTCCACGGCGCTTTCGAGGTTGACCAGACCGGTGGCGTCCATGACGGGCACGTCGGAGAGATCGAGCAGGACCACGCGGGTCTTGCGGTCCAGGGCGTGGAGCTGACTCATGGCGCGCTGGGCGGCGCCGAAGAAGAGCGGGCCGGCGATCTCGTAGACGAGCAGACCCTTGGGCAGCGGTTCGTCGAGGGTGGGATGGTGATCGCCGATGAGCCGGGTGTTGGTCAGTGCGGCCATGCGTTGCATGAAGAGCAGGGCGGCGAGCATGACGCCACCGGAGACGGCGATGGTCATGTCGAAGACGACGGTCAGGGCGAAGCAGAGCAGCAGCACCGCGATGTCGGCGCGGGGCGAGACGCGCAGGGTGTGGAGGAAGTGACGGGCTTCGCTCATGTTCCAGGCGACGACCAGGAGCAGGGCGGCCATGGAGGCCATGGGGATGTAGCCCAGCAGCGGCGCCAGCGCCAGGACGCTCAGGAGAACGAAGAGGGAGTGGACCAGGGCCGCGATGGGCGAACGAGCGCCGGATCGGACGTTGGCGCTGGTGCGCGCGATGGCGCCGGTGGCGGCGAACCCGCCGAAGAACGGGGCGATGAGGTTGCCTGTGCCTTGGGCGAGCAATTCGGCGTCGGGGTTGTGCTTGTGGCCACTCATCCCGTCGCTGACCACGGCGCTCAAGAGCGATTCGATGCCCCCGAGCATGGCGATGGCGAAGGCGTAAGGCAGCAGGTCGCGCACCAGCGCGAAAGTCAGCGGCAGCGAGGGTCCGCCCTCGGGACCCGCTTCGTTCCAGGGGAGGATGAACGCGGGGGCGGCCTGCGGGATGCCATAGGGCGGCGAGATGGTTCCGAAGCGCGACTGGATCGTCACCACGCCCGGGAGCAGATCGCGCAACAGATAAGCGCCCACGGCAGCGACGCTCAGCGCCACCAGTGCCGCGGGGATCTTCTTGGTCAGGCGAGGCCAGAGGATGAGCATGGCGAGCGTGGCGAATCCGACCACCGCGTTGGGCCACTGCTGGCTCAGGGTGGGCAGGCCGTGAACCAGCCCCGCCACGCGCTCGAAGTAGGAGGCGTCCGGGGGCAGCGGCTCGACGCGCAGGCCCAGGAAGTCTTTGAGCTGCAGCGTGGCGATGACCACCGCGATGCCCGCGGTGAAGCCGGTCGTGACGGGGTAGGGGATGAACTCGATGAAGCGCCCCAGGCGAAGGGCTCCGAGGAGCATGAGGATCAGGCCGGCCATGACGGTCGCCAGCGCCAGGCCTTCCAGGCCGTATTCGCCGGAGATCGGCGCGAGGATGACGACGAAGGCGGCGGTGGGTCCGCTGACCTGAACGCGCGACCCGCCCAGGATGGCGATGACCGCGCCGGCAACGATGGCGGTGTAAAGCCCGTGCTGGGGCGCGACGCCCGAGGCGATCGCCAACGCCATGGACAGCGGCAAGGCGATGACGCCCACGACCAGTCCGGCCAGGATGTCGCTGCGCAGGTCGTTGAGCTTGTACCCCTGGCGAAACGTCTCGCGCAGCGCCGTGGCGGGCTGAAGCGTGAGCGGGCCGAGGGTGAAAGTCAGGCGAGACATGCGGGGGGAGGGGGAATGAGTAATGAGGAATGCAGAAGGAACATTGAATGAGCAGTGGGGGGAATGGTCAATGGTTGGAGCTGGATATCAGTGCTCATTCATTCATGGTCGATCCAGGGTTCATTCTCCATTGGGCATTGTTCATTCTCGTCAGTCGTGTCTGAGCGCGACGATGGGGTCCTGGAGGGCGGCTTTGACGGCGGGGTAGAGGCCGGCGGCGACGCCCACGAAGGTGGAGACGAAGACGGCCAGGAGGATGGACCAGAGGGTGATCTGCGGATCGCCCAGTTCGGAGAGGGCGTCGACGCGCCGTCCCAAGGCGGCGATGGCGGGGGCGGCGGAGGTGCCGATCAGGACGCCGATGATCCCTCCGATGGTCGAGAGGAGCGTGGTCTCGGTGAGGAATTGGCCCACGATGTGGGGCCGCGTGGCGCCTAAGGCGCGGCGGACGCCGATCTCCCGCGTGCGCTCGGTGACGGTGGCGAGCATGATGTTCATGATGCCGATGCCGCCCACGAGGAGACTGACGGCGGCGATGACGGCCATCAGGGCGTTGAACATGGCGCGGTCGCGTCGCGCTTTCTCGAGCAGTTCGAGCGGGACGATGGTGGTGACGTCGCCCTTCTTTGCGTGTTCGAGGTCGAGGATGCGTTTGACGTTGGCGGCCAGAGGCATGACGGAATCCTCGCTGGGCGCCTGGATGTAGAGCTCGGTGATCTCGACGGACTCGCCGGAGGTGGAGCCGCGCGCTCGGCGGATGGAGGTGTCGCCGAAGCGCGCCGTGGCGGTGGAGAGCGGGACGTGGATGTCGAAGTTCAGGTCGCGGCCGACCAGGGCGGTGCCCGCGCCGCCGGCCAAGCCCACCGGCCGCAGCACGCCCACGACCACGAAGATCTGTCCGCGCTCGCGGTTGGTGACGCGGATGGTCTGCCCCAGGGGGTCGTCGACGCGGAAGAGACGCTCAGCCACGGAGGCGCCGATGACCGCCACGCCGGCGAGCGAGGCCAGGTCCTCGTCGGTAAGGTATCGCCCGCGCGCCAGCGCCAGCCGCGTGACGCGCATCAGGTCGGGCGTCGTGCCGTACACCTCGCCGCTGCTGCGTTGGGCGCCGCGCCAGATCTCCGAGCCCACGCGCTTGAGCGGGACAATCATGGTGTCGCGGCCCAGTTGCTCCTCGATGCGTCGCTGGTCGCGGCGGAGGATGCCGTAGCTGGTGACAAAGGACTGCGACCCGCTGCCGGGGCTGCCGTAGTTCTCCGGGGGCTGGACGGAGCGGAGGATGACGTTGGTCGACCCGAGCTGGGCGATGGCGGCCAGGGCTTTGCGTTTCGAACCTTCGCCCACCGCCACGACGATGATGACCACCGCCACGCCGATGATGATGCCCAGGGCGGTCAGGAGCGATCGCGTCTTGTGCAGCCGCAGGCTCGAGAGCGCCAGCGCCAGGGTTTCGGTGGAGAGTGCGATCATGGCAAGGGAGGGATCGGTCCGGGCGGCGGGCAGGCGGTGTCGGGCGGTTCGAGCCGCTGTTGCGTCAGGAGGTTCTCGCGCACCAGCTCACCGCGGACCAGGTGCTGCTGGATGATACGTTCGAGCACCGGTGGGTCGCAGGAGTGGTACCAGGCGCCCTCGGGGTAGACGACCGCGATGGGGCCTGACTCGCACACTCTAAGGCAGTTGGCCTTGGTGCGAAGGACGCCACCCTGCTCGCTCAGACGCAGCTCCTTGAGACGTCGCTTCAGGTACTCCCAGGCCGCCAAGCCGCGCTCCTTCTCGCAGCATTTGGGCTTGGTCTGGTCGCAGCAGAGCAGGATGTGCCGCTGCGCCTGGGGCAGGCCCAGCGCCGAGGCGATCTGGCCTAGACGGTTCGGGTCGGACATCTCGATATGATACAGCCCGTATGACCGCTGCCCTGCCGCGACCGACGCGCCTGGACCTGCAGAAGGACCGCGGGCTGACCGTGACGTGGAGCGACGGCACGGTGAGCTTCTATCCCATCGCGTACCTGCGAAAAATGTCACCCTCCGCCGACGCCCGGATGCTGCGCGAGGAGCTGGCCAAAAACCCGCTGACGGTTCTGCCCGCCGGGGCGGTGAGCAGCGGGGAAAGTCTGACCGCCACGGGGGCGGAGCGCGTGGGGAATTACGCGATCAAGATCCTGTTCTCAGACGGGCACGACACGGGGCTGTACAGCTGGGAGTATCTGCGCCAGATCGATCCGGGACCGCGCGAGGAACCCCCGTCCGTTGGATCGAAGGCTTCCCTTTAGGAAGTGTCTTGGATGACTCCGTGGATTCTTAGAGCGTCCTGCCTGGGCGTCGTGCTGGTTCCGCTGAACCTTGGGGTCGGCGCCGAGGGGTCCGCGTCGCTCGAGCAGATGTCGCAGGAACTTCAACAGCTCCGCGCCGAGGTGCGCCAGCTCCGCGCCGAACGCAGCGACACCTGGCTCAACCAGCGCCGGGTCGAGGAAGTCAAGGCTCTGGTTCGCGAGGTCCTGGCCGACGCCGACACCCGTGCGAGCCTGGCGGCGACCGGCATGACCGCCGGGTGGGACAAGCACTTCTTCCTGGCGTCCGAGGACGGGTCGTTCCTCCTGGCGCTGGGCGGACGCATCCAGTTGCGCTACGTCTACAACAACCGTGACATCGACGGGGATCACTCCAACCCGTCGTACGACAACGAGGACGAGAACGAGTTCGGGTTCCAGGTGCGGCGGTACAAACTCAACCTTCGCGGCCATGTGGCGGACCCCCGCGTTCAGTACAACGTGGTGCTGTCGGGCGACCGCGTCCGCGCCTCGGTGGGCCTGGAGGAGGCGACCATGAGCGCACGCCTGACCGACGATGGGCTGACACTGTACGGCGGACGCACCAAGGCGCCCTTCGCGCACGAAGAGCTGATCAGCTCGGGCAGTCAACTGGCGGTCGACCGCTCGGTCGTCAACGAGACCTTCACCGTCGGGTTCGTCGAGGGGGTGGGCCTTCGCAGCCAGGGCGAGGCGCTGCGCTGGACGATCATGATCCACGACGGGCAGTACTCGGGCGAGGTGCCCACGCTGCCTCCGCCCTATTTCCCGCCCAGCGTGCCCGGCGCCGAGAGCCGGGACTTCAACGGCGATCAGAGCGACTGGGCGGTGTCGGGCCGCATGGACCTCAAGCTCGCCGGCCAATGGCAGCAGTGGGACGACTTCAGCGCCTGGAGCGGCGAGCCGCTGGGGTTGTTCCTGGGTCTGGCGGGCCACTACGAAGCGTCGGAGACCGGCAATGTCGAGACCTCGCCCACCCCGGTCGTGGGCGACAACGACCACTTCTTCGTCTGGACCCTGGACGCGGGCCTGGAAGTCGCGGGCTGGAGCTTCTTCGGTTCGATTGTCGGTCGCCACGACGACGACGAGGACGGAATCCCCAGCGAAAACAACCGCGACGCCTACGGCGTGGTGGCGCAGATGGGCTACATGCTCATCCCCGATGTGCTCGAGCCTTTCATTCGCTACGAGTGGCTGACCCTGGACAAGATCAACGATCCGAGCAATCCCGCCGACGAGAATCAGATCATCACCGTGGGCGTGAACTACTACCTCAAGCGGCACGACGCCAAGTTCAGTTTCGACTGTGTGGTGGTAGCGCAAGACGCTTTATTCAATACGTTTACAGGCTTGGGTCTGCTCGCCGACGACATCGCCTCCTCAGGCTCGGTCAACAACCATCAGGTGGCGTTGCGAGCTCAGTTCCAGCTACAGTATTGATTCTGTGAACCGAATCCTCACATCTCGTAAACTTCAGGTTAGCGAGGGGTTTCTAACCTCTATCCGACATCTGCAGCCGATCCAGTTGGCGTCTCTGTCATCGACTCTGGCGGCGGGAAGAGCCTCACGCCGTTCCTCCCCGACCAAGGAGCACCGCACCGTGAACGCCCTGAGCCGCACTCGTCGCCTGCCCGACTCGCTATCGAGTGGTGCAGCCACGGACACCGAAACATTGGACACCGCCACCCTCAGCGTCGCAGCGCCACGCCGCAGCCCCGGCGATTCGCAGCGTCCGCGTGTGCTGGTGGTCGAGGACGAACAGGACCTTCAGGACCTGATCCGCTTCAATCTCGAACGCGAAGGCTTCGAGGCGCTGTCGGTGATCAACGGGGACAAGGCGCTCTCCGCCGCCAAGGCCGAGGCTCCGGACCTGATCCTGCTGGACCTGATGCTGCCGGGAATGGACGGCCTGTCCGTCTGCCGCGCTCTGAAGGCCGACCCCGACCTGCGCCAGGTGCCGATCATGATGGTCACCGCCAAGGGCGAAGAGGCGGACATCATCGTGGGCCTGGAGCTCGGCGCCGACGATTACATCGTCAAGCCCTTCTCGCCTCGCGTCCTGCTGGCGCGCATCAAGGCGGTCATGCGCCGCAACAACCGCAAGGACGCGCCAGCCGACACCGAGCCCGACACCATCCGCCTGGGCGACCTGCACATCCACCGCGACCGCCACGAGGTCCGTCAAGCCGGCAGCCCCGTCGAACTCACCGCCACCGAGTTCCGACTGCTCTACCTGCTCGCCTCCCGACCCGGACGCGTCTTCACCCGTCAGCAGATCATCCAGTCGGTGCACGGCGGACTGGCGGCGGTCACCGACCGCTCCGTGGACGTCCAGGTCGTCGCCCTGCGCCGAAAGCTCGACGACAAGGGCCAGATCATCCAGACCGTCCGCGGTGTGGGTTATCGCTTCAAAGAGTGATCGCGGACGCCACATCTCCCGCGCAGCAAGGGTCAATCCATGACCATTGCGGAACTGCTCAATGGGTCCTTTGGCGGTAGCATTGCTCGCTCTCCCATTGACCCAACCTTGTTCACGCCGCACTGGACCTTGACCCTGCTCGCTTCCGCCTCCGCCTCCGTGGGCGTCGCCATCATCCTTGGCGCCGCGGTCTTCGTCGTGGGCACGCTGGTCATCCTGCTCTTCCTCTCGCGCAGCGTCCGACGCATCCGTGACGGATCGCTCCGCTACGCCCGGGGCGACCTGTCGCAACGCATCACCACCGATGGACTGCTGCCGCTCTCCCCGCTGGTCGACGCGGTCAACGGCATGGCGCAGCAGCTCAACCAGCGCCTCGAGACGGTGATCGCCCAGCGCAACGAGGTCGAGGCGGTGCTGGCGTCGATGGTCGAGGGCGTCCTGGGCGTGGACCTCGAAGAGCGCGTGATCAACGTCAACGCCGCCGCCGCCCGCATGCTCGACACCGACCCCTCCCGCGCCCTGGGCCGGAGCATCCAGGAGGTCGTCCGCTCCACCGCGGTGCAGAACTTCGTCGCCGACGCCCTGGCCAGCACCGCGCCGCTGCAACGCGAACTCTCGCTCCGCGTGGCGACGCAGGAGACCGGCGAGTCCGAACCGGTCTACCTCCAGGCGCACGGCGCCGACCTGCTCGACGCCCAAGGCCGGAAATTCGGCACCCTCGTCGTGCTCCACGACGTGACCAAGCTCCACCAGCTCGAGGCCATCCGCCGCGACTTCGTCGCCAACGTCTCGCACGAGATCCGCACCCCCGTCACCGCCATCAAGGGCTCCATCGAGACCGTGCTGGACCTGGCACAGACCCAGCCGCTCAACGAGGATGTCCGCCGCTTCCTGGAGATCGCCGCCCGTCAGGCCGACCGACTCAACGTCCTTATCGAAGACCTGCTCACCCTGGCGCGCGTGGAGCGCGAGGAAACCGCCCCGGCGCTGCCGCTGCTGCCCTCGGACGTCGGGGCCGTCGTCGAGACCGCCGCCGAGGCCTGCCAGGTCGTCGCCCAGGCGCGCCGAACCACCATCGAGATCTCCTGCCCTCGCGGCCTGATCGCACCGCTCAACGCCGACCTCTTCGAACGCGCCGTCGTCAATCTCCTGGACAACGCCGTGAAGTACAGCCCCGAGGGCAGCACCGTCTGGCTCGAAACCCGACGCGAGGCCGGCGAGATCATCGTCGCCGTCCGTGACCGCGGCGCCGGCATCGAACCCGAGCATCTGCCCCGCGTCTTCGAACGCTTCTACCGCACCGACAAGGCGCGCAGCCGCGCCATGGGCGGCACCGGACTGGGACTGGCCATCGTCAAGCACGTCGCTCAGGTCCACCGCGGCCGCGTCAGCGTTGACTCCACCCCCGGCATGGGCTCGACCTTCCGCATCCATCTCCCCGCCGCCGACCGCCCCCACAACCGCCCCTCTCCACCCTAAGCCGGGGATGTACTCACCCCCGGATATCCGCACACTCACCCCTGCGTCACCCGCACCAGCGTCTCCAGCGCCCGTCCCGCGGCGCCCGAATCGATCGCCTCGCGCCCCATCGCAAGCCCCTCGCGCCAGTCGCCCGCCACGCCACCGACGATCAGCGCCCCGGCCGCGTTCAGGCACACCACGTCGCGCGGTGCTCCGGCTTTGCCCGCCAGAACCTCTCGGATCATCGCCGCGCTGCTCTGGGGCGAATCCACCTGTAGCGCCGCCGGGTCCGCCCGTGTCAGTCCCCACTCGCGCGGGTCCAGGTCGAAGCTTCGCACCTCGCCCGTCCGCAGGTGCGCCACCCTCGTTGTGCCCGTGATGGAAATCTCGTCCAGCCCGCGCTGCGCGTCGAGCTGCCCATGAACCACCATCGCCTCTTCCGAGCCCAGGTCACGCAGCGCCTGCGCTAGCGGGTTCGTGAGCGAAGCGGAGAACACGCCGAGTAGTTGCCGCCTGGCGCCCGCGGGATTCGTCAGCGGCCCCAGCAGATTGAAGATCGTGCGGAACCCCAGCGCCTGACGCACCGGCATCGCGTGCCTCATCGCCGGGTGGTGCTGCGGCGCGAAACAAAAACAGATGCCCGCCTCGGACAAGCACCGCGTCAGCCGGTCCGGCGGCGTCTCCAGCCTCACCCCCAGCGCCTCGAGCACCTGCGACGATCCGCTCTTGCTCGTCACCGACCGATTCCCGTGCTTGGCCACCGCCAACCCTCGACTCCGACCCGCCCCCGCCACCACCAGCGCCGTGGCTGTGGAGATGTTGAACGTGTGACTCGCGTCCCCGCCCGTGCCGCAGGTGTCCACCACCCGCAGCCCCGCCGGCGTTTCCACCCGCGTCGCCTTGGCACGCATCACCCGCGCTGCCCCCACGATCTCCTGATCGCTCGCGCCGCGCTGCGCCATCATCCCCAGCAGCGCTCCCACCTGCGCCGCCTCCGCCTGACCGCTCATGATCAGCTCGAACGCCTCGGCGCTCTGCTGGGCCGTCAGGCTCCTCCCGGAAACGATCTGCTGGAGCAACGCCTGCACGATCAAATCCTTTCAGCGGTGTTGGACGCGGAGGGTGCGCCGGGCGCGTGTGAAACCGGGTTCGACGCGGGAAGACTCGCCCCACCGCCCTGAGCCGGACGAAGCCCGGGAGATTCGAGGACAACGCCGGTGCATTGTCGTGTGTGCAGCGCCTGCATCGAAACGCTCGGGTGGTCGGGCCAGCGGACATGAACGTCGCGCAGCAACAATCCCTGGACGTTGTCCGCCACGACCGCGGCGCGTGCGGCGCGGGTGTGAGGGTTGAAGTTGCTGTTCTGCATGCTTCGCGCCGCGGGCACCGCGATCGTCGGGTCTTCGATCTGGGGAACCTCCAGGCGCACCTGTTCGAGTCGGACATCGCGGATCGCTGAGCCGTCCTGCGCCGTCATGACGATGCGTCCGCGCGTCCGGCAGGAGAGGTTGCGGAACGCCAGGTTGCGCATCGTACCGAGCACGGGCGAAGGCCTGAGGAACTGCTGGATGTCGAGGTAGATCGGGCGTTCGCAGGTGACGCCGGGGTCGGGGAACGTCGCGCCGGCGATGTCCGTGAAGGTGACGTTCTCGACGCAGCCGGGGTCCCACATCTCGATCTGAATCATACGCAGCGACTGGGGCACGAGGCAGTGCGAGAAGACCACGTCGCGGATGCCCCCGAGGGTCTCGGCGCCCAGCCCCAGGGCCGAGCAATTGCTCGAGGCGATGCAGTGACTGACGATCACGCGCTCGCAGGGGACGCCCGCGTCGGTGGCCTTGAGGACGATGGCGTCGTCGCCGGTCTGCACGTCGCAGTGCGAGACGATCACGTCGCGGCAGCCGTTGATCCCGATGCCGTCGGAGTTGACCGCCATGCGATCGTTGCGGATGGTGACGTGTCGGACCTGGGCGCGGCTGCAGTCGTAGAGGTGCAGCGTCCAGCCCGGGCTCTGACGGACGTGAACGTCCTGGATGATCAGGTCCTGGCAGCGGCGAAACTCCAGCAGGGGATTGGGCCTGGCCTGCGAGTCGGGACCGCCCTTGAGCTTGGTGCGGAAGATGCCGTAGGGCCGATCCTCCTCGCCGACGCATTCCTCCAGAAAGGCGTGCATCTGGCCGTCGATGACGCCCGAGCCGGTCAGCGCCACGGATCCGCAGCCCTCGGCCAAGAGCAGGTGAAAGGGTGTCTGATCCTTGTTGGTGGCGCCGGGTCTGGTGCGGGGATAGACCGACAGATCGGGCGAGGCCTGAAGGACGCAGCCGCGCCGCAGGTGAAGCTCGACGCCCGAGGCCAGGACGATCGTGCCGGACACGAAGAGTCCCGGACCAAGACTCACTCGCCCCCCGCCGGCGCGAGCCACCTCGTCGATGGCGTGCTGAATGCGCGGGGTGGTGGTCGAAGCGGCGCCGGAGTCGGGGGACAGGTCGCGCTGCATCGCTCCAAGTTACCACGCCGCGGGGCGTGGGCGGCGGGAGCGGGCCGGGCGCTAGTTGCCGGTGTCCACGTCGCCCGCGGTCAGGTCGGAGCGATCGATCTTTCCGCCGGCCTTGTAGATTTTCTCAGCGATGCCCGCTCCGTCGCGCGCCTTGTCCACGGCCTGCTCGGCCGAGATGACGCCGTTGGAGTAGAGCTCCCAGAGGTGGTCGTCGAGCAGTTGCATGCCGAACTTCTTGCCCGTCTGGATGGCGCCGTCGATGCGAAAGGTCTTGTTCTCGCGGATGAGGTTGGCGATGGCGGGGGTGACCATGAGGAACTCGAAGGCAGCGACCATGCCCTTGCGGTCGATGCGGGGCATGAGCTGTTGTGAGAGCACCGCCATGAGCGAGGTGGAGAGCTGGACGCGGATCTGGTTCTGCTGCTGGACGGGGAAGGCGTCGATGATGCGGTTGATGGTGCCGCCGGCGCCGGTGGTGTGCAGGGTTCCGAAGACGAGGTGGCCCGTCTCGGCGGCGCGCACGGCGGACTCGATGGTCTCCAGGTCGCGCATCTCGCCGACCATCACCACGTCCGGGTCCATACGCAGGGCGCGCTTCAGCGCCTCGGCGAAGCTCTGAACGTCCACGCCCACCTCGCGCTGGTTGACGATGCTCTTGGCGTGCTCGAAGAAGTACTCGATGGGCTCTTCGATGGTGATGATATGCCGGTCCATGTCCTGGTTGATGTAGTTGATCATCGAGGCCAGGGTGGTGGTCTTGCCGCTGCCGGTGGGCCCGGTGACGAGGAAGAGCCCGCGGGGTCTGCGGCAGAGGTCCGGCGCGGTGGAGGGCAGTCCGATCTGCTCGAAGGTGAGCAGCTCGGTGGGGATCAGTCGCAGGGTCAGGCCGACGTTGCCCTTGGTCTTGAAGACGGCGACGCGGAAGCGCGCCTCCTTGCCGTAGGCGAAGCCGAAGTCCGCTCCGCCGTGCGCCTGCAGGTCGTTCTGGGCGCGCTCGGGCGCGATGGCCTTCATCAGCGCCACGGTGTCGGGCGGTTCGAGCACCTTGGTGTTCAGTTCCACGAGCTTGCCGCGCAAGCGGATCGTGGGCTTCTTGTTGACGGTCAGGTGCAGGTCGCTGGCGCGCTGCTTGACCACGGTGTCGAGCAATCGGTCGATGTGGATCGTGGACATGGGGACTCCGAGGCAATGAACAATGGGCCGTGAAGAATGAGCAAGAGATGGACAATAAGAGAACGAATCAATGACGCTCGAAGGGATTCAGATTGAGCATCCTTTCATGGTTCATCCATGATGCATTGTCCATTTTTCATTCGGCATTTTGTTTTCTCACCCACTGGCCACTTCGGCTTCTTCGGTGACGTCGACGATGCCCTCGACCTGGGTGATGGAGGCGATCTCGTCGAGCGTGGTCTTGCCGTCGAGGATCTTCAGACGTCCGTCGCCCAGAAGGTTGCGCATGCCCGAGGCGGTGGCGGCGGCGCGGAGCTGGTTGACCGGGGCGCGTTTGAAGGCCAGGTCGCGGATCTCGGCGTTCATGATCATCAGCTCGTAGATGCCGCGGCGGCCGCGGTACCCGGTGCCGTTGCAGGCGTTGCAGCCCACCGCTTTGTAGATGGTCTTGCCTTCGAGGTCGCGCGGGGTCATACCGCACAGACGCAGCAGCTTGGTGTCGGGGTTCTCCTCCGGCGCTTTGCAGTTCTCGCAGAGCATGCGCGCCAGACGCTGGGCGAGGATGGCCTGGATCGAGCTGGCCACGAGGAAGGGCTTGACGCCCATGTCGATCAGACGCGTGATGGCGCTGGGGGCGTCGTTGGTGTGAAGGGTGGAGAAGACCAGATGCCCGGTCAGGGCGGCCTGGATGGCGACCTCGGCGACCTCCAGGTCACGGATCTCGCCCACCAGAATGATGTTGGGCGCCTGACGCAGCATGGCGCGGAGGATCTTCGAGAAGGTCAGCCCGATGTGGTCGTTGACCTGACACTGATTGATGCCCTTGAAGTTGTACTCGACGGGGTCCTCGGCGGTGATGATCTTGCGGTCGGGCCGGTTGAGCTCCTGCAGGGCGGAGTAGAGCGTGGTGGTCTTGCCCGAGCCGGTGGGCCCGGTGACGAGGAAGATGCCGTTGGGCTTGCGGATGACCTTGTTGAAGATCTCCATGGTGTCGTCGCGCATGCCCAGGTTGGCCAGGCCCAGCTTCGCCGAGTCGGGGCGAAGGATACGCAGCACGATGCTCTCGCCGTGGTAGGTGGGGCAGCAGGAGACACGAAAGTCGATCACGCCGTCGTCGATGCGCATCTTGATGCGACCGTCCTGCGGGATGCGTTTCTCCTGGATTTTCATGCCCGACATGATCTTGAGTCGAGCGGTGACCGCCTGCTGCGTGCGTTTGGGAATCTTGTCCTGCTCCACGCACACGCCGTCCACGCGGTAGCGCAGGCGGACACGGTCGGCGAAGGGCTCGATGTGAATGTCGCTGGCGCGGCCGCGGACCGCCTCGACGATGACCTTGTTCACCAGGCGGACGATGGGCGCCTGCTGAGCGTCGGCGGCGGCCTTGGCGTCGGCGTCGGTGCCCGCGGCCTCGATGTCCACCGACTCGCCGCTCTTGTCGATCGTCAGCCCCTGGATGTCGATCGTCTCGGCCGAGTCCACCGACATCTCACGCACCGCTTTGTCGATGCTCTCCCTCGACTCGGCGAGCATCGCGTCGATGGACTCCTTGATCCTCGACCGCGCCGCGATGGCCGTCTCCACGTCGCAGTTCATGCGGAAGCGCAGGTCGTCGAGCGTCTCGAGGTCCATCGGGTCGTGGATGAGCACCTTGAGCTTCCCGCCGACCTTCCCCAGCGGCAGCACCAGGTACTTCTTGACGACCTCCGCGGGCAGGAGCTTCACCGCGTCCTTGTCGATGGCGTCCTGCCGATCCAGGTCGATGTACTCCATGCCGAACTGGTCCGCCAGCGCCTTGGCGATGTCGCTGTCCTGGCAGTAGCCCAGTTCCACGAGCACCTCGCCCACGCGTCGCCGCGAGGCCTGCCCGAGCTTGAGCGCCTCTTCGAGCTGCGGGTCGGTGACCTTGCCGAAGCGTTTGAGGATTTCGCCGATCTTCTGCCGGGTGCGTGCCATCGAGCTAGGGGGGTGGAAACGAGTGCGGTGCTTCCGGGGATTGCCGAGGGCTTCCGTGGGACGTCGGGGCGGGAGAGCGGCAGGAGCCTTATCATAACGGTGAAAGACGCGGGCGTCGAGGGTTGGCGAGGGTCGCGCATCATGTCGCAAGGAAAACCGGTGATCGGGCTGATCGGGGGCATCGGGGCGGGCAAGAGTTTCGTGGCGCGGTTGTTCGCCGCCGAGGGCTGCGGGGTCATCGACGCCGACGCCCTGGCCCGGCTGGCGCTGCAGGACGAGGCGGTCAAGGCGCAGCTGCGTGAGTGGTGGGGACCGACGGTGATCGACGCGCAGGGGCGGGTCGATCGCGCCGCGGTGTCCAGGCGTGTGTTCGAGGACATGAAGGAGTTGGCCAGGATCGAGTCGGTCGTGCATCCTTTCGTCCACGACCAGCGCCGCCTTCGCCGCGCCCAGTTCGAGGCGGACCCGGCCGTCCGCGCGATCGTTGACGATACGCCGCTGCTGCTGGAGAAGTCGCTGGAGCAGACGTGCGACGTGCTGGTGTTCGTGGACGCCCCGCGAGAGCTGCGTGAGCAGCGTGTTCGAGAAGCGCGAGGCTGGGACGCCGCGGAGCTGGGCCGACGAGAACGTTCACAGTGGCCGCTTGACAAGAAGCGTCGGCGCGCCGATTATGTGGTGGAGAACCACCGCGACGAACAGGCGTGCGCCGCCGAGGTTCGTCGCGTGCTCGAACAGATTCTTGCCCGTCGCCGCCGGTGAGAGATCGGCGGACCCGCGACGCCTCGGAGGCCATGTGCGCCCCGGTCGCGCTGCCCGCCCCGCCCGCCAACGCAGACCCATTCAATCCTGTCAACGACCGCCTCGACCTCTCGCGTTTCCAACCCTCCAAACCCTTTGACTTCCTTCGTACCGTCCCTGCCCGATTGCTCGATGCGCCCCGCCTAGCGGCGCCGCCCTTTCGGTCCCCGGACCGGAGAAACCCATGGCCAAGACCCATTTCCGTCACCGTCGCAAGCACAACATCCCCAAGTCTCCGCCCATGGAGGGCCTGCCCGTGGACGACCCGATCGAACCTATCGCGGACGACAGCCCCGCGCCCGTGACCGCCACGCCTGCCCCCGCGCCGCTGACCTCCGCCACGCCCACGACTCCGGGCATCGCCGACGCCGCAGCCCCGGCGCCATCGCCGACTCCCGCTGCCCAAGCCGCGCCGACGCAGAGCCCCGCGCCGCGGCGGCCCGGGTCCACCGACGAAGCCCTCGACGCCGAGACCCAGGCCCGCTACGAGCAGGCCAAACGCGCCGACCTCACCTACCGCGATCTGCAGAACATGTCGCCGGAGAAACTCTTCCAGACCGCACGCGACGAGGGGCTGGAGAACTTCGAGTCGCTCAAGAAGCCCGACCTGATCGTCAAGGTCCTGCAGAAGCACATCGCCAAGCAGGGCCTGATGTACGGCGAGGGCGTGCTCGAAGTGCTGCCCGACGGCTTTGGATTCCTGCGCTCGCCGGAGGTCTCCTACCTCTCCGGGCCCGACGACATCTACGTCTCGCCCTCGCAGATCCGTCGCTTTGGCCTCAAGCCCGGGCACATCGTCCAAGGCACCATCCGCCCGCCCAAAGAGAGCGAAAAGTACTTCGCGCTGCTGCGCGTGGACGCGATCAACGGCTTGTCCCCCGATGCGCTCAACGACATCCGCACCTTCGAGGACCTTACGCCGCTGCACCCCTACCAGCGCTTCGTCCTCGAACGCGCCGGCGAGCCGGACAACATCGAGATGCGCATCGTGGACCTCGTCACCCCGCTCGGCCGCGGCCAACGCGCCATGATCGTCGCCCCGCCCCGGACCGGCAAGACCGTCCTGCTCCAGAAGATGGCCAACTCCATCATCAAGAACTACCCCGACGCCAAGGTCATCGTCCTGCTCATCGCCGAGCGGCCCGAGGAAGCCACCGACTTTCGCCGGAAGACCCCCCCGGAGGTCGAGGTCGTCGCCAGCACGTTCGATGAAAGCTCCACACGCCACGTGCAGGTCTGCGACATCGTCATCGAGAAGGCGCGACGCATGGTGGAGTTCGGCCACCACGTCGTCATCCTCATGGACTCGCTCACCCGCATGGCGCGCGCCTACAACGAGGAGATGCCCCACAGCGGCAAGATCCTCACCGGCGGCCTGGACTCCAACGCCCTGCAGCGACCCAAAAAATTCTTCGGCGCCGCCCGCGCCATCGAGAAGGGCGGCTCGCTCACCATCATCGCCACCGCCCTGATCGACACCGGCTCGAAGATGGACGACATCATCTTCGAAGAGTTCAAGGGCACCGGCAACAGCGAACTGCACCTGGACCGCAAGCTCGTGGAGAAGCGCACCTACCCCGCCATCGACGTGGGCGCCTCGGGCACCCGCCGCGAGGAACTGCTCATGGACCCCAAGGAGCTGCAGCTCGTCTACCGCCTGCGCAAGGTGCTGGCCGACATGAACGTCGTCGAGTCCATGGAACTGCTCAAGAGCCGACTGCTCAAGGTCAAGACCAACGCCGAGTTCCTGCTGACCATGAACCTCGACTGACCCGCCCACGCCCACCGTGTCGCGTCATGGGCTTCCGGCCACGAAGCGGTATCGGCTTGACTTTGTATTCGTGCATCCGTATATTTGTTTGCACGAATGAATACCCCCTGCTGCCAGGCCGAGCCGGACCACCGCGTGGCGGGAAAGCTCTCCTTCCTCGACCGCTTCCTCACGCTCTGGATCTTCGCCGCCATGGCGCTGGGCGTGGGCGTGGGCTACTTCTTCCCCCACAGCGACGCGTTCATCCACCGTTTCGACGTCGGTGCGATCAACCTGCCCATCGCGCTGGGCCTGATCCTCATGATGTACCCGCCGCTGGCGAAGGTGCGCTACGAAAAACTCCCCGCCGTCTTCCGCAACACCCGCGTGCTGGGGCTGTCGCTCCTGCAGAACTGGGTCATCGGCCCGCTGCTCATGTTCGCGCTGGCGGCCCTGTTCCTCCACGACCACCCGCAGTACATGGTCGGGCTGATCCTCATCGGGCTGGCGCGCTGCATCGCCATGGTCATCGTCTGGAACGAACTGGCCGGGGGCGACAGCGAGTACGCCGCGGCCCTCGTCGCGTTCAACAGCGTCTTCCAAGTGCTTTTCTACGCCCTCTACGCCTGGCTCTTCATCAAGGTGCTCCCGCCGATGCTGGGGCTTTCGCTGGGCGAGGTGGACCTCTCGGCCCTCACGATGGGCGGCATCGCCAGGAGCGTGCTGCTCTTCCTGGGCGTCCCGTTCTTCGCGGGCATGGTCACGCGATTCGTCCTGGTTCGGCTCAAGGACGAGCACTGGTACCACCGCGTCTTCATCCCGCGCATCAGTCCGCTGACGCTCGTGGCGCTGCTCCTGACCATCGTGGCGATGTTCGTGTTCCAGGGCCGAAAGATTGTCAGCGAGCCTTGGAACGTGGGCCTGGTGGCGCTGCCGCTGCTGATCTACTTTGTGCTGATGTTCCTCGTGAGTTTCTGGATGGGCAGGCAGGCCGGCGCGGACTACTCCCAAACCGCCACCGTCTCCTTCACCGCCGCGAGCAACAACTTCGAGCTGGCCATCGCGGTGGCGGTGGGCGTGTTCGGCATCGCGCACGGGGCGGCCTTCGCCGCGGTGATCGGCCCCTTGGTCGAGGTCCCCGTGCTCATCGCGCTGGTTCACGTCTCGCTCTTCCTTCAGCGTCGATGGTTCGATCAACCTCTTACCTCAAAGGAGATCGCATGACCACCACTCAGGACATCCGTCAGACCGTGTCGGAGCGTTACGCGGGAATCGCGCGCTCCGCCAAGCCCTCGTGCTGCGGCGGAGACAAGGACAAGCACGCGGAGCTGATCGGCTACACCCCCGAGCAGCTCGCCGCTCTGCCCGAGGGCGCGAACCTGGGCCTGGGCTGCGGCAATCCCACGTCCCTGGCCATGATCGAGCCGGGCATGACCGTGCTGGACTTGGGCAGCGGCGCCGGCGTGGACTGCTTCCTCGCCGCCGCCAAGGTCGGGCCCACCGGCAGGGTCGTCGGCGTGGACATGACCGACGCCATGCTCGACAAGGCCCGTGACTACGCCGCGAAGCACGGCTACGCCAACGTCGAGTTCCGAAAGGGATTCATCGAGCAGCTTCCCGTGCCCGACGCGAGCGTGGACTTGATCATCAGCAACTGCGTCATCAACCTCTCGCCCGACAAGGCCGCGGTCTTTCGTGAGATCGCGCGCGTGCTCAAGCCCGGCGGAAGGGCCGCGGTGAGTGACATCGTGCTGCTTCAGCCGCTGCCCGAAGCGGTGAAGCGCGACGTGGAGGCCTACATCGGCTGCATCGCCGGTGCCGAGCTCGTGGGCGACTACCTCGGCCACGCCATCGCCGGTGGGTTGGAAGTCCAAAAGGCGCAGCGGAAGGGCTACGACGTGGTGAGCGTCCTGGGCTGCAGCCCCGAGGCGAGCAAGCTCATCGACAAGCTGCCCGCGAACTTCGACGGCAACGCCCACGTCGCGAGCCTGGACCTCGTGGCGGTCAAGCCCGGCAAGAGCTGCTGCGACAAGAGCACTTGCTGCAAATGAGCCCGCTCTGATGGATCAACATCACCATGCCCGCCGCTCTTGCCAGCATCAACCTCTCCACGCGACTCTTCCGCGCCATGGCGGACCCCACGCGCCTGCGCCTGCTTCACCTGCTCGTCGAGGGCGAACGCTGCGTGTGCGATCTGGTCAACGTGATCGACTGCCCACAGCCCAAGATCAGCAGGCACCTGGCGTATCTCAAGCGCGCCGGGTTGGTGCTCGCACGACGCGAGGGACTCTGGATTCACTACCGCCTGGCCCCGCCCGCCTCGCCGCTGCACCGCAAGCTGCTCGACTGCGTCAAGGGTTGCTTCAGCGACGTTCCATTGCTGCAACGCGACGCGAAGAAACTTGCCCAACGATGCTGCCCATGAACGATCCATCGCTCACGCCCCGTCGCATCCTCGTGCTCTGCACCGGCAACCGCGCCCGCTCCCAGATGGCCGAGGGTTGGCTCCGACACTTCACCGGCGAACGAGCCGAGGTCTTCAGCGCCGGCACCCATCCCAAGGGCGTTCACCCCCTGGCCATCCAAGTCATGCGCGAGGCGGGCGTGGACATCTCCAGCCACCGTTCCAAGCACCTGAGCGAGTACCTCACGCAGCCTTTCGACGTGGTGGTCACCGTCTGCGACCACGCCAAGGAGGCCTGCCCGGTGTTCCCCGGCGCGAAGCGCACGGTGCATCAGCCTTTTAGCGATCCCGATGGGCCCGACGCCTCCGCCGAGACTTTCCGCCGAATCAGGGACCAGATTCGCCAGTGGGCGAGAGACTTCGTGAACTCTGACGATTGAGCACCCACCACTCGCGCAACAGTTCGAGTTGGAAGAGCTGCAGCGCCGGGTCAGCGTCGAGCCAGGGGTCCGGGGCGTCCGCGGGCAGGCTCCGTCGCAACACCACCAGCCAGCGCTTCTGCAACAGGTGCTCCGCCAGACGCGACAGGTCCGCCTCGCCCCGCGGCTCGAGCAGGTGGTCCAGCGCCTCGCGCCGTCCCTTGTGCAGAATCGCCAGCAGCACCGTGCTGCTGGGCATGTCCGGGTGCGTGAGCAGCGCCCTCGCCGCGAGGATCATCTCCGAGTCCGGCAGGTCGCCTCGCATCCACAGCGCCAGCCGCGCAACCTGCGACAGCACCGGGTTCGGATACTCGCGCACGTACCGCAGCAGGTCTACGTCCTGCGATTCGTCGCGCAACCGGGCGGTGGGACGCACGCCCGTGAGCCCGCACAGAACCGCTCCGGACATGCGTCCCAGATCGTCGAACCCCCGCAGCAGTTCCCCCGCCAGCGACTCGATCTCCCGATCGCTCTTGAGGCTCGCCGCCACCGCGCAGGCCACGTCGCGCACCGCCGCGTCCTCATCCCGCAGCAGCGGCATCAGGTCCTCCGGCCAATCCACCTGCTCCTCCCGGCCAGGACCCTCGCGCGCATCGCGCAGCGCCAAACTCAACGCCGGGTGCAACGCTCCCTCACCGGGCTCGGGCACTTCCACCCCGCTACGCGCCAGCGCCCACACCATCGCCTGCCCCACCAGCGGCGGAGCATCGAAATACCGCGCCTCGCCCGTATGCTCCAACCGCAGCAGCCCCGCGTAGAGCCAGGCCTTTCGCGCGATGATCGGCTGCGGGTCCCCGGTGGCCAGCAGCAACATCCCCGTGTAGGCGTCGCGCGACCGTGCCGCTCCGCTCAGCTCCGCCGCCGCCACCAACGCGTTGTAGCGCACGTCCTCCGACTCATCCGTCAACGCCCCACGCAGAAGCGCGGGCAAGCGTGGGTCCTCCGCCAGGTCTCCCATGTCCGCCAACCGCTGCGAGGCGAGAATCCGAACCTCCGCGTTCTCGTCCCGGCCCGCCATCTCCAGCCAGCGCAGCCAAGGCTCGTCCGGGATCGTCGGTCGGCTCCAATGGCCCGCCACGTCCAACGCGTTGACCAGTTGCAGGAACTTCGTCCGGTCCGACACCCTCAGCCGGGCCACCGCCCCACGCAGCACCAGCGGCGTATCGGGCGACCAACGAATCACATACTTCAGCGCCCGCTCCCGCGCCGCTGCGTCGTCGCTCTCGAGCTGGTTGAGCGTGTGCCAGCGATGGATGTGCGGCACGAACACCGCCGCCGCAATGACCACCACCGTCCCCGTCACCATCAGAGACAACGCCAGCCGAACCACCCACCTCGAGGAAACCCGTCGCATGATTGAGCTACCATCATAGACAGACAATGTCCGATATTGCCGCCGCCCCCTCGACCGACTTTCATGATCACGCGCCCGCCCGATCGGGCCGATAATGACCCCATCGACTCACGCCACTCCACGAGGAACCCCCATGCGACGACTCACCGCAACGCTGGCGACTCTGATCACCACCATGATGCTCACCGGCTGCTGGGGCGTCTGGGGCGTGGAGAAAACCGCCCCCAGCACCAGCGAGTTCCGCATCGAAACCGAGGTCGTGCCCAACGCCGAGCTGGTGCGTGAATCCACCCTGCCCGTCTCGCAGGCCGGCCGCTACGCCTTCCGCCGCGGCGCCGACCGCCTGCTCGTGCTCACCCGCATCACCAGTTTCCGACGCCGACTTCCCGAAGACAAACCCACCGCCGCCCCCACCGGCGAACGCTACGACGCCAACCTCGAACGCGCCTGGATTACCCTGCCCCTCGGCGCCGCCGTGGGCGAGAAAATCCGCATGGAAGAGCTCGACCGAAAGTTCCTCACCGGCTTCGACGTCAACCGCGAGAACGACGGCGACTACTACATCCGTCCCAACCGGATCGACGGCTTCGTCACCGTCGTCGAGGAACGCTCCGACGCCCTGGTCATCGACATCAACGTCGAAGTCCAGCCCTCACAACTCACCCCCTGGTCCGTCCGCGAGGTGATGACCGTGCCCCTGGCGCCCGAGGGTCGCCGAGCGGTGATGGTGCGTGAAGGCGCCGCCGTCGACGAACGCGTCCGCCGCCGCGCCACGCCCACGGCCCCCACATTGAGCGAAGACACCACCGAACCCGCTCCCGCTACGCCTGCGACGACGCCCACGCCGCAGCCGACGTGGTGATTGACGACGGGATGGGGCGGGAAACGGGGCGAGAAACGGTGTCAGGATGATTTATTTGACTTCATCTCAGAACTTCGGTCGGGCTCGATGCGTGGTCGACCGCGGGGGCGCAGGGTGCTGGTGAGCGCGAGCTTTGCGGCGGTGTTGCGGGTCCACGGCTCGCTGCCGTAGGGGCTGCCGCGTTGCACGCAATGGCGCAGGGCGGTCAGTTCCGCCTCGGTGTGCGGCTGGTTGACCTGCTCGGCCCAGCGGCGTGGGCGGTCCACGGGCCAGTCCGCCAGTCGCTGGCGGAGCGTCACTTCCTCCTCCGTCAAGCGCGAGCGACTGAGCAGCCCCAGGCTCGACCAGCGATAGAGCTGCGCCCGGGCGCAGAGTCTGGCGCGCAGCGGGTTGCGCTCGATGTATCGCGCCACCGTGAGGAAGTGGCTGTCGCTCTGCACCGGGAAGGACCTAAAGCGACCCTGATAGACCGGCCCGGTCCCGACGGTGCGGTGGTTCATGTGCCAGCGGTGCGTGTGGGTGACCGTGAG
The DNA here is from genome assembly GCA_964496285.1 of uncultured Phycisphaera sp. Lineage (GTDB taxonomy): Bacteria > Planctomycetota > Phycisphaerae > Phycisphaerales > Phycisphaeraceae > CAZBXW01. The sequence continues at coordinate 38,021 of CAZBXW010000011.1, read as the reverse complement.
CCACTGCATCCACTGCGACAGGCCCCCCGCCCGGCCCGGACGCAGCAGCAGGTGCCAGTGGTTGGGCATCAGGCAGAAGGCGAACACCGCCGGCGACCCGGGACGGTCCAGCGCCTCGCCCAGCACCCGGACGAAGGCCAGGTAATCGCCCTCGCCCGTGAACAGCGGAAGCCGAAGCACCCGACGGTTGAGCACGTGGTACACCACCCCGCCCGCGGTCTGTCGCAAGGGTCTGCCCATGCCCCGGAGCGTAGCCGAAGGGGCGGGTCGCGTCAAGATAAATCATCCTGACACCTTTTTATTGGACGAGGCCCTGGGTCAGGCGCATGAAGGCGGTCTCGAGGTTGACCTTCTCTTCTTCGAGGCTGGTGAGGGCGAAGCCGGCGGTGACGAGGCGCTGGGCGATCAGGGCGGGGTCGCCCTTGTCGGTCTCGAGGCTGACCTTGAGGTGGCCGTTGACCACCTGTGCCGAGGCCACGCCCGGGACGGCGGCGAGCAGTTGGGCGGCCTGCTCGTGCCGGTCGCGGACGCCGACGTTGAGGATCAGGCCGATCTTGGCGCGTTCGAGGATATCGCGGACGGAGCCGGTGAACTTGAGGGTTCCCTGCTCGACGATGCCGATGGTGGAGCAAAAGTCCGCCAGTTCGAGGAGGATGTGGGAGCTGATGAGGATGGTCTTGCCCATGCGGTGGAGCTCCTTGAGGAGCTCGCGGAGTTCGATGCGGGCGCGGGGGTCGAGCCCCGAGGCGGGCTCATCCAGGAGCAGGACCTTTGGGTCGTGGAGCAGGACGCGAGCGATGGAGAGTCGTTGCTTCATGCCGCGCGACAGGCCGTTGACCTCGGCGTCGGCCTTGTGGGTCAGGTCGGTGAGCGCCAGCACGTCCGCGATGGCGCTGTTGCGCTTGGGGCCATAGATGTTGTACGCGGCCGCGAAGAACTCGAGGTACTCGCTGCAGACCATGTCGTCGTAAGCGCCGAAGTAGTCCGGGACGTACCCGATGAGCGAGCGGACCTGACGCGCGTTGACGGGCCCCACGGAGAGGCCGTCGATGCGCGCCTCGCCCCAGGTGGGTTTGAGGAGCGTGGCGAGGATCTTGATGGTGGTGGTCTTGCCTGCGCCGTTGGGGCCGATGAACCCGAAGCACTCGCCCGCTTCGATCTGCAGGTTGAGGTTCGCCAACGCCACGAGTTCGCCGTAACGCTTGGTGAGGTTGATGGTCTCGATCATGGGCATACAGGTTTTCCCCGGAGCACCGGAGGCCCCCCCATGATACGCGCGGAGCGGGTCACCTGGATTCGTTCACGCGGTCCATCCACGCCGAGAGCTGCGCCCAGCGCCGCCGGCTCAGCGGCACGCCGATGATCGTGAGCACCACGACGAGCACCAGCCCGGTGACGAGCGTGGCCCAGAGCGGCAGAAACATCGGGGCGATGAAGACGCACCACACGGTGGCGGGCACGTAGACAAAGATCATGTTGAAGGTGATCGCCCCGGTCATTTCGCCGTGACGGTCTTCGCGACCCGGGGCGGCGGCGTAGCGGGGCGGCGGGCGAAGGGGCGGGTTCATGCCCATCAATGTATCGCTGGGCGGGAGTGAAATCTCCAGGGGGTCGCGAGGGGCAGCGAAACAATGGCAAGGATGAACCTCAAGACCATCCTCGTGTTGTTGGTTCTCGTGGGCGCGGGCGTTTACGCCTACATGCACTTCACGCAAGGGAAGAGTCCGGTCTCGGCGGAGGTGGACCCCTACGCCGCCGCCGCCGCGTTCACCACAGGGATGTACAGCCGGGCGCTGCAGGGGTATCAGGACATCCTCTCGCAGAAGATCGAGAACGATCAGACTCCGGAAGTGATGTACAGGATCGGCGTGTGCCCGGTGAAGCTGGATCGCGGCTCCGAAGCGCTGCGCGCCTTCGAGGCTTACGTCGCAAGATATCCCGGGCACACCTCGGCGAACACCGCCCGCGAGCACATGGACAAGCTGCGGCTCGAAGGCGTGAAGTAGCCCCCACGCACGGACGACGGCGCCTCGCCCTGCTAACATATCCGCACGGAGGCGACGCCATGGCCAACGCGAAGATCGACATCATTGGTGAGCACGAATTGTCGCTGGTCGCTGAGTTGTACAACCAGGTTTTCAAGCCCACCCAGGACCTGGCGTTCATTCAGCGTCGCATGCTGGGACGATACAACCCGTGCGTGATGGTGGCGCAGGTCGAGGGACGCCCCGCGGGATTTTTCATCGGTTTCGAGCTTAAGCCCGGGGTCTACTTCGCTTGGCTCTACGGCGTGTTGCCCGACTACCGCAGGCAGGGCATCGCTTCGCAGCTCGTCGAAGCCGCCCAGGAGTGGGCCAAGGCGCACGGCTACACCTCCATCCGCATGGAGTGCCACAACCAGCACCGCCCGATGCTGCACCTGGCGATCCGTCACGGGTACGACATCGTGGGCATCCGCTGGGACCCGGCCCGAGCGGACAACCTGGTCATCCTCGAAAAACTGCACGACTGAGGCGAAACACGGGCAACTTCGCCGCTCCTCTACACTCACTTTACTTTGAACTTTTGCGCTCGCCCGGCATGGTCCACTTCGCGTCCGGCGCCAGGCACATGCCCACGATCACCAGCGGCACGTACCAGAGCAGATGCAACTTTGACACGCCGAGATGGATCGGCCCGGCGTCGAGCGTCACCACCAGCCCCGCGACGATCGCCAGCAGCAGCGCCGCTTCGCGTCGGCGCTCGGGTCGGCCCGAGTCGAACACCACGCGCAGCAGCAACAGCGCCAGGACGGCGGTGATGCTCCAGAGGAACCACCCCAAGACGTGCATCGACGCATTATAAATGCCGTTGCCCTTTCCGCCCCGGCTCGATACAAACTCACCTGATGCTCGACGATCCCCTGGCACTGGCGGGCGTGGCGGCGGTGGGACTGCTGGCCGGGACGCTCGGCGGGATGCTCGGCGTGGGCGGCAGCACCATCATGATCCCGGGCATGACGTTTCTGCTGGGGTTCAACCAGCACGTCTATCAGGCGGCTGCGATGCTTGCCAACGTCGTCGTCTCGCTGCCCGCGACGCTGCGCCATCGCAGAGCCGGCGCCATCGTGAGCGTCGTCGTGAAACGCATGTTGCCCGCGGCGCTGCTGTTCATCATCCTGGGCGTGGCGGTGAGCAACCTGCCGCTCTTCCGCGGAACGGACAACGGCAAATGGCTCGGACGCATCATGGCGGTCTTCATGCTCTATGAAGCCACGGTCCATGTGCGACGACTGCTCGGACCCCCCGTGGCTGACGAGGCCATCGACCATGCTCGGTACTCGCTCACGCGCTGCGGCACGGTCGGGGGCGTCATGGGGTTCGTCGGCGGACTGCTGGGCATCGGCGGGGGCCTGCTTGCGGTCCCGCTGCAGCACGCTCTGCTCAAGCTGCCGCTGCGGAACTGCATCGCCAACAGCGCCGCGGTGATGATCTTCTCCGCGTCGCTCGGCGCGGTGTTCAAGCACGCCACCCTTTCGCAGCACGGTCGCCCGCCCAGCGAAGCGCTGACCCTGGCCCTGTTGCTTTCGCCCACCTGCTGGATTGGCGGTCAACTGGGCGCGACCCTGACGCATCGGCTGCCGCTGCCGGCGGTGCGCTGCGTGTTCGTCTTTTTTCTGGCTGCCGCCGCATGGCGAATGCTGGCCATAAACCCATGAATTCTCGTGATTTGATGCTGCGCTGATGGAGCGAGGTCCATCCTCCGCATCGCTGCGATGATCGGTGGCGCATGGACTGACTCGCGGCGCGCAGCTTGCCTACTATTGCTCGCCTGAGAGGGCCCAGCCAGCCCGGCGATGCGGAGGCGTGCTCCGCACTCCGAGCTGACCTGGACACCCAACGACTCGGGCCTACGGAGAACCATGACCCGCTTCGTGAACAACGTCAAGACCGTCGTGCTGCTCGCGGCACTGTTCGGCCTGGTCCTGTTCATCGGCTCGCGCTTCGGACAGCAGGGCCTGATCCTGGCGTTCATCTTCGGCGGAGCCATGAACGTCTTCGCCTACTTCTTCTCCGACAAGATCGCCCTGGCGTCGATGGGCGGCAAGGAAGTAGACGAACGCTCGGCGCCGGACCTGGTGGCCATGGTGCGACGCCTGGCGAGCAACGCCAACCTGCCCATGCCCCGCGTCTATATCTGTCCGCAGGAAGCCCCCAACGCCTTCGCCACCGGGCGCAACCCCAGCAAAGCCGCCGTCGCGGTGACGCAGGGCGCGCTGCGTCTGCTCTCCTACGACGAACTCGAGGGCGTCATGGCGCACGAACTTGCGCACGTGAAGAACCGCGACACGCTGATCAGCTGTGTCGCGGCGACCATCGCAGGCGCGATCAGCTTCCTGGGTCACATGGCGTTCATGTTCGGCGGGGGCAACCAGCGCGAAGGAGGCAACCCGTTCGTGGGGCTGCTGATGTTGATCCTGGCGCCGATCGCGGCGATGCTCATCCAGATGGCGATCAGTCGCAGCCGGGAGTTCGTCGCCGACGCCGAGGGCGCCCGCATCGCCGGCACGCCGCACGGCCTGATCGGCGCCCTGCGCAAGCTCGAATCGGTCTCCAAGCGCATCCCGATGCAGAACGAGATGCCCGCGCAGAATCACATGTTCATCGTCCAGCCGCTCAGCGCCGAGGGCTTCGCGGGACTCTTCTCCACCCACCCCGCCACCGAAAAACGCATCGCCCGACTGATGGAACTGGCGTAAGCACGCGGAGAGTTCACCGCCGAGCGTCGAACGAGCGTTCGGTGTTGCAGCGCAGCGCCAGCTCGGAAAACGTCTGGCCGCGGTGCTCGAAGTTGTCGAACTGGTCCCACGAGGCGCAGCCGGGCGAGAGCAGCACGACGTCCCCGTCGCGCACCCGCTGCACGAGGGTCCGCATCGCCCGGTCCAGCGTGCCGCAGCGGATGGTGCGCCCCGTGGGGTCGAGGTCCGCGATCGTGTCGCCGATCTTTCCGATGGTGTAGACTCCGGCGCAGCGCTCAGCGACCATCCGCATCAGCGGCCTGAAGTCCGAGCCTTTGTCGTGACCCCCGAGGATCAGATGCACCTTTGCGGGGGGGAAGCTCTCCACCGCAAGCATCGACGCCTCGGGCGTGGTGGACTTCGAGTCGTTGAAGTAACGAACCCCGGCGTGCTCGCAGACGAACTGCAGGCGATGCGGCAACCCCCGGAAGTCTTTCAGCGCGTCGTGGCATCGCACCGCGGGCAGACCGATCGCCGCCTCCACCGTGGCCGCCGCCAGCGTCGCGTTCATCTGGTTGTGAACCCCCGGAAGCAGCAGCGGAATCTCGGTGGGTTCGGGCTTCTCTTGTGAACGCACGTCCCGGACGCGAGGGGCGAAACGGTCGCGGATCCCCGGTCCGAGCACGCACACGTCCGGGTCGCTCTGGAAGTCAAGGATCGCCTGCTTGGCGAGCTGGTATTCCTCGACCGAGCCGTGCCAGTCCAGATGGTTGGGCGCGAAGTTGGTGACCACCGCGACGTGCGGCGCCCATCGATCCTCGCGCAGCCCCTCGAGCATGAAACTCGACAATTCGAGGACCACCCAGTCGTCGGGAGCGATGCGGTGCAGCTCGTTGAGCAGCGAGCCGCCGAGGTTCCCGCCGAGGTGGACGCGGGCGTGGCTGGACGCCGTTCTCGCAGCATCGCTGCTCAGGATGTGCCCGACCATCGCGGTGGTGGTGCTTTTGCCCGCAGTGCCGGTGACGCCGATGGTCCTGCCGCGGTCGGGCAATCGCTCCACGAGCAGGCGGATCTCGCTGGTGAGCCCAACGCCCGCGGCGCGAGCGGCGCGGAGGTGCGGGTCGCGCGCCGGATTCACCGCGGGGTTGACCACCACCAGGTCAGCGTCGGTGAAGTCGCTCTGGCGGTGCTCGCCCAGCCGATAGAGCACCGGCAGACCCGAGAGCTCGCGAAGGCTCGCGGCGAGCTTCTCCTGCGACGCCGTGTCGGTCACAAGCACTTCGGCGCCCTGCGCGACCAGAAACTTCGTGACCCCGACGCCCCCGCCGAAGCGGCCCAGCCCCATCACCGTCACACGCGCCCCGCGCAGACTGTCCATATCGATCGCCCTGTGGCTCACTCCGGCACGTCCAACTGAACGTCCTGCTTCGTCTGCGCCAGGTGGATCCGCACGATGCGCAGCGGCTGCTGCGCCGAGCTGCGCGGCACCGGGAAGTAGAGGTGCAGCACGTCGGCGTCGTTGAGCCTGGCGATGGGCAGCTCCGCCGCCCGCTGGATGGGCGTGACCCCGAAACGGATGCGCTGCAGCCCCGAAGGCTCCAGGTGCGCATAGCCCATCGGGAACCACCGTTGCCCGAGGTTGTCCTCGAGATAGATGCCTTGGAGCATGGCCGCCGAGGCCACCGCTTTGCCGAAGATCGACTGCGCCAGTTCCCGTCGAAGCGTCAGCCGAACGATCTGCTGGTGCGGGTAGGCGTACACCCGTCGCACCAGCAGGCTCTGCGCCGGGTTCTCGGTGAAGGGGCGGACGTCGCTGTCGCCCTCGACGATCGCGTCACCCTCGAAGCGGAAATCGGTGGCGTAATTTCGGCTGATCACCTTGGGCAGCGACGCGTCCACCGCGATCGACTCCGCCAGCGCGCCGGCCACGGTGCCCTGCCGCGGCCCGACCGGGGCCTCGCCCTGCGTGGGCGGAACGTCGCCCTCCACCGACGTGGGCGTTGCCAGCGTGCTCACGTCCCCGATCGCCGCCAGCACCTTGCCTCGCTCCTCCACCGGGTCCGACTCGCCCAGGTCCAGACGCAGGTTCCGCACCAGCAGGAACCGCGGCTTGTCGTCGGAACCCAGGATGAACGTCCAGCCAAAGGTCTGCGATTGCAGGCTGGTCTCCGCCAGCAGGTTCGCGTCGTCGATCGGCTCGAACAAGCGCAGGTTGGTCACGGGCTGGGGCGTGCTCAGCGCCACCGGCGCCCGAAGCTTCGCCCCGCGGCGCGACTCCACGATCAGCCGGACGTGCGGCGGCGCCAACCGCAGACGCGAGTCCGGGTCGTACGTCCCCGCGGTCATGGTGAACGCGGTGTCCACCACCACCAGCTTGTGCTCGCCGCTCTTGGTCAACTCGCCCAACCCCTTGGCGACCGGCTCGGGCAACTCCTTCACGGGCAGCGGCAGCGAATACACCCCCGCCACCCGCACACTGCCCGGGAGGATCGCCAGGGAGTGCAGCGGCTGGTAACGCATGCGAAACAGCGCCGCCTGCTCCGCCAGCGCCGGGCGATGCGAGGCCAACGGCGTGCGACCGCCCATCGGGAACATCGACCCGCGCGAGAGCATGGTGAAGAACCCCGCCGCCTGCGTGTCCACCGGGATCCACAAGCCCTGCCCCGCGCTGCCCAGCACCTGGCCCTGCTCGCCGATGCTCAGCGGTTGGTAGCCGAGGATCCGCGCCGGCAGCGGCAGGAAGCCCACGCCGATGATCGTGATCCCCGCGGTGAGCACCGCCGCCAACGCCCCGAACAGCCCTCCCACCAGTGCGTTGAACCACGCGCTGAACTGCACGTTCCCCGGCACCAGCTTGTCCAGCGTCAGTCGCAGTCCCAGAAGTAAAAGGATAAACGGGCCCAGCAGCCCCACGCCCCAGGCGTACGCGGGCATCCGCGCCGCCAGAAACCCCAGAACAATCGGCTCCCACAACGCCAGCGCCAGCGTCCCGGCGACGATCACCACCACCAAGTGCAGGAAACCGCTGAACGCGCCCTGCACCGGCCCCCACCAGTAGAGCATCAGCAGAATGAACCCGAGGATGAGCAGGTTGAGGATCATGCGAGGAGCAGAGCATGGGAAATGGACAATGAAGCATGAAGGATGGAGGAACAATAAAAAATGAAGCGCTGTGTCGGATTATCAGTTTTCATTGACTCAATCTTTCATTGTTCTTACGTTCTGCCATATCCATTTCAAAGGGTTCATTTGACAGCCAGCGCCCGAGTGACTTCGCCGATGCTCGTGACGCCCTCGACGACGCGTGCCAGAGCCGCTTCCTGCAGATACAGCATCTTCTGCTTGCGCAGGTGGGCGCGGAGCGGGTCGGTGTGGCCCTGGACCAGCAGCTCGCGGCCCGCGTCGTCCAGGATCATGACCTCGAACACGCCGATGCGCCCTTTATATCCGATGCCCATGCAGTTGAGGCAGGTCTGAGGTTTTCCACGAACCAGGACCTGTCCCGAATGTTTATAGAGCTGCGTCACCTTGTCCGGCGAAAGGTTCATCTTGCGCAGGGCCTCGGCGTCGGGATGGTAGGGCACGCGGCAGGTGGTGCACAGGCGGCGCAACAGCCGCACCGCCACGATGGCCTGCAGACTCGCCGCCACTTGCTTAAGGTCCCCCACCGCCTTGGCCCAGACCTTCAGCGCCGAGAACGTGTCGGGCTGCGCCAGCCCAACATAGGTCCGCAGCGAGTCGTGAGCGTCGGCGATCACCCGCGCCACCTGCGGGTCGATCACCTTCTCCACCAGGACGACGTCCGGCCCCTTGCGGATGAGCGCAGCGACACGCTTGGACCAGGTCGCGCCGTCGGCGCCGGGCTCGATCGGGTCGTGGGTGACGCCTTCGAGGTCGATGCTGTGCGACTCCTCGAGCGTCATGATGCTGTGGGTGTACGGGTCGTGCCTCGCCAACAGACTGTAGAGCGTGGTGGTCTGGCCGTTCTGCGGACCGCAGGAGACGAGCACGACGCGTTTCTTCTCGTCGAAGATCGGGTTCAGCGCCTGCAGCTGCACCGGGAGCATGCCTAATTCGTCGAGCTTGCGCACCGTCCGCCGCGCCGCGTCGATGCTGGCGTGCAGGACCACTTCCTTGGTCGAGCCGAAGGTCGTCAGACCCAGGGTGTGTCGTCCCTGAGCGCCGGCGTCGATGAGCTGCGAGCCGCTCTGGCGTCGGCGCCGGTCCGCCGGGTCCATGCCCGAGCGGCTCTTGAGGTACTCGACGATCCCCAGCCCCACACGAGACTCGAGCCCGGGCAGGTCGTACTTCACGCCGTCCACCACCGCCGACAGCCGCGCCCGCTCCGTGTTGACATGCAGCTCCAGGCGCTCACCGCCGCGAGTCAGCAGAAACCCCAGGGCGTTCTCGAGCGTCTGATGCGGCTCGGCCATGGGATCGGCGCCCGCGGGCACCTCCATCGCCGACCCGTCGGGGTGGAGCAGCCTCACCGCCGCCTGCGTCTGCGCCGCGGCGACCTCGCGCTCGTTGAGCTTGCGCTTGAAAGAGTCGAGCGAGAAGTCCCATCGCTCGTGGGCCGACACCTGCCCGTTGCGATGCATGGCGTAGGCGACGATCCCCCCACCCATCACCAGCAGCGCCACGAACATGCCCAGGAAGAAGATCGGGATGAGCAGCCAGAGCAGCACCGCCACCGCCCCGGCCGCCAGTTGCACCGGGTTCCAAAGGTCCTGTTTCAGGTAGTGCTTCTTGATGTCCTTGTCGAGGCGGCTGACCACCCACGCCCAGAGGCCCACCACGATCAGCAGGATGATCGGCTTGGCGACGCTCATCAGGGCGGCGGCGAGGATGACCGAATGAAGCGTCATGAGCGGGCGATGGTCCGAGGACCGCGATCCGACGGACGAGATCGCATCGTCGATCATTCTCCAACAGTTGCCGCAAATCGCAAATCGCGGGTCCTCCCCGGCGGGCCGATCCCTCACTCGGTCTTGATGCCCCGCAGCCGCATCTTCACTTCCTGCGGGTTGATCGCGTGCTCGATGGCGACCTGGGGGTGGACCAGCTCCTGCTCCACCAGACGGACGAGGCTGTCGGTCAGGGTGTGCATGCCCGCGTCGCGCTCGGCGCGGATGACCTGGTCCAGCTCGTGCTCGCGCGCTTCGAGGATGTACTTTCGCGTCGGCGGGCTCTGCAGCAGCACCTCGGTGGCCGGCACTCGCTCGGGGTTCTGATTCAGGCTCGGCAGCAGACGCTGGCAAATGATCGCGTGCATCTGGTAGGCCAGGGTGTTGCGGATGATCGGCAACTCGTCGGGCGCGAAGAGGTCGTAGATTCTTCCAAAGGCCTGCGAGGTGGTCGAGGCGTGCAGCGTGCCCAGGACCAGGTGCCCGGTCTCCGCGGAGCGCAGCGCCGCCTCGAAGGTCTCCTTGTCGCGCATCTCGCCGATAAGCACCACGTCGGGGTTCTCACGCACCAGCGCCCGCAGCGCCGTGGAGAAATCCGGCACGTCGATGCCGATCTCCCGCTGATGGATCGTCGCCCTGGCGTCCACAAAGAGGTACTCGATGGGGTCCTCGACCGTGACGATGTGGCAGGCGCGGCGCTGGTTGATGGTGTCGATCATCGTCGCCAGCGTGGTGCTCTTGCCGCTGCCGGTGACGCCCACGACGAGCACCAGGCCCTGGTGCTGCTGGGCGATGTCGGCGAAGACCGGCGGGAGCGTGAGCTGTTCGAACGAAAGAATCTTGTTGTTCACCCGGCGGGCGGCGATGGCGCTGCGCGACCGCGACCTGAACAGGTTGATGCGGAAGCGCTGCGTGGACCCGTCGCTCATGGGGAAGTCCACGCCCAGGTCCAGCGAGCCGGCGTGGTCGAACTGCGCCTGCTGCGCGCTCGAGAGCGTGGACTCGACCATCCGTTCAAACTCCTCGGGCGGCACGGGGGCAGCGTCCAAGGCCTTGAGCACGCCACGCAGCCGCAGCTTCGCCGGGTGCCCGCCCCGCAGCAGCAGGTCCGAGGCCTCGAACCGCGCCGCCGCGTCGAAGTACTTCCGCAGCGGCGTGTCCGCCAAGGTCTTGCGACCGTGGGCGGCCGATTCGCTGGATTCCTCGCGGGGCGTGGAGGACATAGCGGAGCCTCGGCAGTGTAGCACAGGCGCGGGCCGTCCCATACGAGGTCCGAGGCATGCTCAGCCGCAAGCGGGACTAAGCCGTGAGCCGCACCGCGATGCCGTGCTGGGCGAGGTGTTGTTTGGTCTGGCGAATCGAGTAGGTTCCGTAGTGGAAGATGCTCGCCGCCAAGGCCGCGTCGGCGCCCGCGCCGCCCTGGGATGCGGGGCTGAGCACCTGGCGGATGTGGTCCGGTGAACCGCAGCCGCCCGAGGCCACCACCGGAACGTCCACCGCGGCGCTGACCGCAGCGGTCATTTCGATGTCGTAGCCCGCCTGAGTGCCGTCGGCGTCCATGCTCGTGAGCACGATCTCGCCCGCGCCCAGGCGCACCACCTCCCGCGCCCAGGCGACCGCCTCGAGCCCCGTGGGCGTGCGACCGCCGTGGGTGTGGACCTCGAAGACCATGTCGGCGGTCGGAGGACCAACGTCGCAGGTCGGTGCGGGCAGACCTTGGGCCAGACGATCGCGACGGTGCTGCTCGTACGCTTCCCGAGGAACTCGCTTGGGGTCGATGTTGACCACCGTGGCGCAGCGACCGAAGCGCTTGGCGGTCTGCGCCACGATCGTCGGCGTCACCACCGCGGCGGTGTTGATGCTCACCTTCTCGGCGCCGGCCTGGACCAGCTGCGTCACGTCGTCGATGCTGCGGATGCCCCCGCCGACGGTGAAGGGCATGAAGCACTCCTCCGCCACGCGACGCACCACGTCGAGCATGATCCGACGCTGCTCTTGGCTGGCGGTGATGTCCAGAAAGACCAGTTCGTCCGCGCCCGCTTCGTCATACTTCCGCGCGATCTCCACCGGATCGCCCGCGTCGCGCAGGTTCACGAAGTTCACCCCCTTGACCACGCGGCCGGCCTTCACGTCCAGACACGGAATAATGCGGTGCGTGAGCACGCGCACAGTCTAGCGAGCGGCGGGGCAGTGCACGATCAAGGTGCAACCTCGTTGCAAATGCTCCACACCAAAAAACGAAGCCGCCGATGAAAGACACCCCATTCCAGGCTTATCCGCGTTCATCGGCGTTCATCGGCGGGTCATCCGAGATCCCCGCCCAGATGCCGAACGAGAAAGTCTAGCTCTCGCGCGAGAGGTGGCTCGACCGGTGCAGCACCGGGGCGTCGTAGGGGCCTGGGTCGGTGAGCTTGAGCGTCGGAGCGGTCGGTGATTCGGACTGCTTGCGGCGCAGGTGTGGCTCGTGTGCTTTCCACGCTCGGTTGCCCACGCTGTTGCGGCCGCGACTCTCCAAGGCCATGAGTAGGACGATCGAGGCGGAGTAGAACAACACCATCAGCAACACGCCGTGCAGCGCGTACTCGTGCGGCTGCGCGTCGAGCGTGTGATGGAAAAAGAACAGGTCGCCGACCTGGTGCAGCGAACGTTCGAGCGACTTGGACCCGAGCGTGTGGGCCAGCCCCCACTGCGGGAAGTCTTCGCGGAAGATGCGGGGCATGTCGGGGACCAAACCCCACAGACCGCCGACGGTCATGGCGGCGGGAATCCATCGCCAGCCGCGTCGCAGGATCGAGCAGCCGACCATCCCGATCAGACCGGCACAACCCATGCCCACCGCGAAGTGCATTGATGTCCAGGCCATCGCTCTGTTCCTTGCCCCCGCTACGCCGCCCGGCGCAGGCGTAGGGCCCCACCGGGAATCGCGACACCCAGTAGATCGACCAAACGGGTCGCGGCCTGAGGCCAGGTGTGCGTGCGTTCCACCCATTGTCGAGCGGCGGCGCCCGTTCGCTGCGCCAGGGCGGCATCGGTCCATAACCGATGCACCGCCTCGACCCATTGGTCGGCGCGCCTTGCCACGAGCAGCGGCCTGCCCGAGTCCGAGAACTCCAGCCCGCACACCGCGCGGGGCGAGGCCACGATGGGTTTGCCCATCGCCGCCGCCTCCAGCAGCTTGTTCTTGATGCCCCCGCCGCAGCGCATCGGCAGGATCGCCACCGCGCTGGCGTGGACCCAGGGCCGAAGGTCCTCGACCTCGCCCACGAACTCGACCCCCGGGAGCGAGGCGATCCGGCGCACCTCCGCCGACGCGTGGCGACCGACGATGCGCCACACCGCCTCGGGCCAACGCCAGCGGAGTGTGGGCCAGACCTCCTGGGCGAACCAACGCAGAGCATCGACGTTGGGATGGAAGTCCAGCCGTCCCCAGAACACCAGCGACTTGGCTCTCCACGCCGCTGGCGGCTTGGCGTCATCGCTCAGCGTCAATCGCGGCGAGAAATACTCCAGGTCCACGCCGTTGCGGATCGTCGCCGTCCGCCGCGCTCCGGCGATGAGTCTGAGCATCCGTGTGTCGCGTGGCGCCACGCCCACCGCCGCGTCCAGCCCGCGCACGAAGAGGTTCTCCATCAGTCCGTGCTGCACCGCGGCGCACAGGCGACGCCCGCGCGCCGCGGGCGGATCGGTGCGCAGACACGAGAGATGGTGCGTCACCAGTTCGTCCGCGCCGTACCACAGCAGGCGCGGCGCGGGCGACAGGCCACGCAGGGCTCGAAGATAAAGAGCGCTGTGCAAGCCGATGCCCACCACGCACGTGGGACGCCTGCGCCGCGTCAGCGCCACCGCGCCGGCCGCCTCGTCCAGCGACACCCCGTCGTAGCGCGCGTATCGCCGGCGCAGCGCCGCGAGCGGCCCGGACCAGCCACGACGCACCGCCTCGTGGTCCGCTTCGCACTTCGAGGGCTCGGGCCGGAGCATCGCCACACGCAGGCCCATCGTTCCCAGCGCGCCGCACAGGTGATGCCCGATGAGCGCCGCGCCGTGGTGCAGAACCTCCACCGGCTCGGAGCTGAGCAAGAGGATGTCCAAAGGTTCGGACATGAGCTTACGCGGCGATCCGCAGCGGCGAACACTCCGTCCGCACGCGCTCCAGAGTCTCGACAAAGCGCCACGCGGTCCTCTCCCAGGTGTACTCGGTGCGACGAAGGCGGCCGCGGTCGATCAGGTCCCTCCGCAGCGCCGCGTCGGCCAGCAGGCGTCCCAGGCCCCGCGCGATGCCGCAGGAGTCGGTGGGGTCCACCAGCACCGCCGCGTCGCCCGCCACTTCGGGGATGCTGCTGTTGTTGCTCGAAAGCACCGGCGTGTCCGTGGCCCAGGCGTCGAGCACCGGCAGGCCAAAGCCCTCCGACAGGCTCGGGTACGCCAGCACGCCCGCGGCGCTGAGCAGCGCCGGCAGGTCCGCTTCCTCAGCAAACCCGCGCAGCAGCACGGTCGCGTTCACGTTGAGCTTCCGCGCCAACTCCTCCAGCCGCGACTGGCCCGGCTCGTCCAGGCCCACCACCACCAGCTGCCAGCGCCGGCGCAGCGGCGCCTCGAGCATCGCCCACGCCTCGAGCAGCCGCCGCGTGTTCTTGCGCCCTTGTCCGGCCCCGAAATGCAGCACGAAGGGCTGAGCGATGCCCAGCCGATCCAGCGCCGGCAGGTAGTCCTCCGGGGGCAGCTTCCGCGTCGAGGCGTCCGCGGCCCAGGGATTGACCGTGATCCGCTGCGCGTCGGCGCCAAACTCGCTGACCAGTCGCTGCGCGGTGTAGAGCGAGGGCGTGACGATCCAGGCGGCGCGGCGGCAGGCGAGCTTCACACTGCTCTCGAAGCGCGCCGCTTCGCCGGCGGGCACTTCGCCCGGCAGGTCCAGCGGGATCAGATCGTGGATCGTCACCACCGTGGGCAGCGGCAGCCACGACGGGCAGTGATTCGCCGGGCAGTGCAGCAGGTCCGCGCCGTCCTGCCAGGCGCAGAGCGGCAGCCTGAGCCTGCCCCACGCGTCGAAGCGGTCGCCGGCCATCTCCACCCGTCTCTCGTGCATGAACGGGGCGTTGATCCCCGGCAAGTCCGGCTGCTCCTGGCGGTGGTACGCCAGCACTTCCCACTCCGGACGCATCGCCGCGACCTGACGGTACAGGTCGATGAGATTCTTGCCCGTGCCCCGGCGGTGCGGGCGATAGACGGTGCGTGCGTCCAGAGCGATGCGCATGGGAGTGCCTCGTCGCGATGAAGACCTGCCGCTGTTGCATCGACCCGATCCCCGCGGCGGTTGACCTCCCAGACGTCGCATCCGTCACAGATCGTTCAACTCCAGGCGGGCCGATAACCGATACAATGCCCAGGTCAAGTCTGCGGGAGGGGCGAGCGCCACCGGAGCTTGCCCGATGCACATCGACGTCCTGGCCCAGGCCATTCGAGGGTTCCTCCATCGGTTCCGAAGCGACGCCGACGCCTCGTCGTCGGGCAGCGACTGCGCCGCGGTCATCGAGACCAAGGTGCGTTTGGCCGGTCGCACCCTGCGGCTGCTGGTCCGACACGGGACCGACGACGCGGCCATGGTGCGTCGCGTCATGCGTCTGGGGTCCCCGCTGGCGATCCCCAGCGAGGTCTCGCCGACGGTGATCTTCGACCTCAACGCGGGCGTCGGGGCGGCGGTGATCTTCGACTCGATGCTGCACCCGCAGGCGCACATCTACGCCTTCGCCGCCGACCCGCAGCAGGAAGAGTTGCTCCGCGCCAACGCGCAGCGGCACAGCCTGCGCATCCAGGTGGTCCCTGTGAAGTGGGACGACCCGGACACCAACGTCGGGGGCTTCCGCCTGGGCGTGGAGTCCGCCGCTCAGCAGGCCATCGAGGGGGTGCTGACGGAGCACAACCTCACCGCGGTGGACGTGGTGCGTGTCGACGCGGACGCGATCGGCGCCGCGATGCTCAGGGCGGTCCCCGAGGAGATCCGTCGCACCACGGGCGTGGTCATCGGCCGCGGCCGCGGACTGGGCAGGCCCGTCGTGCAGGACCTCCTGCGCGAGTCGCATCTCTGGTCGCTGCGCGACCCGGAGGAGACGTTCGTAGCGCTGAATCGTGAGCGCGCCGCCGCGGAGATGGGCCCGTTGACGCGCCGCGCCGGGTAGCCGACCGCGACGAACCCCCGCGCCGCCTCAGGCCGCCCGAGGCAGTGACCCCGGCGCCCCGTGCAGCAACGCGTGTCGCACCGAACCGCTGACCAGCCACCAGGGATGGCTGAGCAATCGCTGGAGCAGAAACTGCCGACTCCCCCCGCGGTGCATCTCCGCGCCCGCCAGGGCGTGGATCCGCTCGCGCGCTTCGCAGTTGCGCCACAAGGCCCAGCGCATCGGCAGCGGCAACGCCGGCGCGTAACGCCGGGACACCTCGATCATCTCCAGCCCCAGCGAGAGTGTCCGCCACGCCGAGGTGTTGCGTGAGGGCTCACGCACGCACGCCCACGCCGTGGAGCTCGCCTTCGCCCGCGCCCCGGCGCAGAGCAGCCGACACGCCGCCTCGTACTCCCAGGCCAGCCTGAGCGTCGGGTCGAATCCGCCTACGCGACGCAGCAGCGCCGTGCGCATCCACGAGCCCGCCACCGGCAACAGCCCCGAATCGTGCATCAGGAACGCCCCCAGGCTCCGCGGCGAGCAGGCGATCCGCTCGCCCACGCGGTGGTCCTGCGCGTCCACGCACTGCTGACTTCCCACCACCCAGTCCGCCTCCTGCGTCGCCCGCGCCGCGTCGTGCAGCGCCCCGGGCAGCAGCAGGTCCCCCGAAGCGATCACCGTCACATAGTCCCCGTTGGCTTGTTCCAATGCCGCGTTGATCGCCTGGCCCATGGTGCGGTAGTCCCCGCGCACCACCGCGCCGATCTCCGAGCCGTAGCACGCGATCGCCGCCTCGCTCAGGTCGCTCCGCTGCGCGTCGGCCACGATGATCTGCGCCGCGTGGTCCTCCTGGTCGAGCACGCTGCAGAGCGTGCGCTCCAGGAATCGACCCTGGTTCAAGTTCGGGATGACCACCGTGACGCGGGCGGGTGACGGGCTCATCCTTGGATGTATCGACCGACCGCGCCGCGGAGTTGACGTTAGAACCCGGATAAACCCTACATCTTGACGCTCGGTTATCGGACGCTACGCGGCGCGCAACGCTCGCCGCACCTGCTGCGAGGCGAGCCACCACGGGCGACGGAGCACTTGCCGCCACAGTTGCCCGGTATCGCCGCGTCGCACCGCCAGCGCCCGACGCTGGTAGCCCATGCGCCGCCGCAGGTCCAGACGGTCGCTCCATCTCAGCATCGGTTCGTAGCGCGCCTCGATGCGCAGCAGCGCTTCGATGAAACGCTCGCGCTGCGCCACCGACTTGCTCGTTTCGTGGAAGCGGTAGGTCGCCAGTTCCTCATTCACGATCACGGGCTTGACCCCCGCCGCGAGAAATCTGCACCAAAGGTCAAAGTCCATGCAGTGGTGCAGCGACTCATCGAGCAGTCCCACGCGACGAAGCAGTCGTCGTGAGAAGAACGTCGCGGGCTGCGGCACGTTGAAGCGGCCTCGGCGCAACAGGGCGCCCGCAAGCGTGAACTCGCCCATCGCGCGTTGCACGGGATCGTCAGCGCGGGTGTTGCCGTTGGCGTCGATGTTGCGGGCGGCGCCGATGAGCCAATCGTGTTCGCCCATGGACTCGGACACACGACGCAGCGCCCCGGGCAGCAGCGTGTCGTCGGAGTTGAGCCAGGCCACGATGTCGCCCTCGACGCGGCGCAGGCCTTTGTTGATCGCTTGGCTCTGCCCGCCGTCGCGCTCCACGATCACGAAGTCGAAGCAGCGGCGATACCTCGCCAGAATCTCCAGGGACCCGTCGGTCGATCCGCCGTCCACCACGCCCCATTGCAGATTGTCGTAGCCCTGCTCGACGACGCTGCGGATCGTCGTCTCCAGGAACGCCGCCTGGTTGTACGAGGGCGTCACGAGGGAGATGCGGGGTTTACGAGCGTTCATCACGCGGCCTTTCGTGGCGTCATCCACTCGCGGAGCCTGAGCAGCGGTCGCACCAGTGGCTCGCCGTGCACCTCGCGCGTCACCGACCCCAACTGCAGCAGCGTGCGCCCGTAGAGCACCAGTCGCAGCACTTCACGGTTGGACTGCGGCCCCGACAACCGCAGATTTCCCGTGGCGCCCCGCGACAGCAGCGCACGCAGCTCCTGCAGATAAGGCCCGTAGATCCGTCGCGTAACGATCGGGTTCGGCTCCACGCCGTAGTGGTCCAGCCCCGGATCGAACAAATACGGTCGAACGATCTTCAAGCGATGGAAGTGATAGAACACCAGCGGATCGCCGTCGATGGTGACACGGTTGGCGTCGCAACCCAATCTCGCCCCCGCCAGGTTCCACGGGGCCGCGTTGGCCCCGCGGTTCTGGATGCTCACGACGCCCGCAAACATCCGCGGGAAATCGTTGAGGTAACCCTGGTCCGCGTACCGGCCCTGCTCCACGCGCTCGTAGCACCACGCCACACAGCTCTCGAACCACCACCGCAGGCTTGCCCTTCCGTTCGTGTCGTTGCGGAAACTCACCCAGCCCACGTTGTACTTCCCGTGGGCCGCGAGGTGCTCGAGCTTCCGAGGGTAACGGTGTTCGACGATCGCCACCGAGCCTGTGCCCAATTCCCGGAACACCGCCTCGGGAGTGTCGAAGAAGTAGAGGTCCGCGTCGAGGTAGGTCACGAGGTCCACGCGCTGCATCGGCGTATGGTCCATCACGTAGAGCGGCAGCGCCGGTGAGCAAGTGAAGTAGAACTCCACGAGGCTGCGGTTGCGCTGCGCTTCGAGGAGCTGCGGGTAAGCGTCGGTGAGCTGTCGCAGAGAGATGGGTCGCAGGTTGGGTATCGCCAGCCGCAGGAGTGTGGAGTGCGCCGCCGCGTCCAGGCATAGCGCGTGCAGAGTGAACGCCTCCTCGTGGCGACGCAGCGACGCATAAAGCGCCAGCGCCCGGGGCAGATAGCGCGCGTCGAAATAGGTGCAGTAGTGGCGCATGATTCACGCCGCGATCTTCGTCAGGCCCTGCCGCGTGCAGTCACGCACCGCCTCGATCACCGTGGCGACCTGCTCGTCCGAAAGCTCCGGGTACATCGGCAGGCTCAGCACCTCGCGCGCCGCGCGCTCGGTGACGGGCAGCGGCTGCACCAAGGGGAGTCTGCCGTGATACGCGGGCTGCTCGTGCACAGGAACCGGGTAGTGGATCAGCGTGCCCACGCCGCGCTCCTGCAACGCCTTCTTCAACTCGTCCCGGCGAGCGGCACGCACGACGTAGAGGTGGTGGACATGCGCGATATGCTCGCGCCGCGTGGGCAGAGTCAGGCCCGTGTCGGTCAGCGCCTCGCGGTACCGGCGAGCGATCTCACGCCGACGCCCGTTGCAGGCGTCGAGCATCGGAAGCTTCACGGACAGCACCGCGGCCTGCAGTTCATCGAGTCGGCTGTTCACCCCGGGATACGCGCTGACATAGCGTTTCGTCCAGCCATACTCGCGCAGGGCGCGGAGTCGCTCTTCGATCTGGGGATCGCCGGTGAGGACGATGCCGCCGTCGCCCAGTGCGCCGAGGTTCTTCGTGGGATAGAAACTGAACGCGGCCGCGTCGCCCATGGAGCCGACCTTCTTCTCGTGAAAGGTCGCGCCGTGCGCCTGGGCGCAGTCCTCGACGACCCGCAGGTTGTAGCGACGCGCGATGTCGAGAATGGCGTCCATCTGAGCCGGTTGGCCGTAGAGATGCACGGGGACAACGGCGCGCGGCGTGCCGATGCGCCAGGCCTTGGCAGCCTCGATCGCCTGCTCCAACCGCCGCGGGTCGAGCGTGAACGTGAGGGGGTCGATGTCCACGAGCACGGGGATTGCGCCGCAGCGTTCGACCGCGACGACGGTGGCCACGGCGGTGTGCGAGACCGTAAAGACCAGATCGCCCTGGCCCACGCCGCAGGCGCGCAGCGCCAGTTCCACCGCGTCGGTCCCGCTGGCCACGCCCACGCCGAACTCCACGCCGCACCACCGGGCAAAGGCGATCTCGAAGCTCTTCACCTCGTTGCCGAGGATGAACCATCCGCTGGCGAGGGTGCGTTGGACCGCCGCGTCGATGTCCGCCTTCTGCGCGAGGTAGCCCGCCTTGAGATCGGTGCACTGAATCATGACGCTTTCCTCATCTCCGTATCGCGCAGCGCGAGCGCCGCCGGTGGATCCACGTAGTGCTCCAGGTGCTCGCGGTAGAACGCCACGCTGCGGCGCAGCCCCTCCCGCAGCGGCACGCGCGGGGTCCAGCTCAGTTCCCGGCGAATCAACGCGTCGTTGGCGTAGTAATCACCGATGTCGATGCGCTTGCGGTCCGCGGGAAACGTCTTGGTGACGAACTCGCCGCCCCCGGACGCGTCCACCAGGGCCTGTGCGGTCTGCGTGAGCGTGACGACTTCGCAGCCGCCGAGGTTGTAGATCTTCCCGTTGGCGCTCTCGCTGGCCGCCGCGAGCAGGAAGGCCTCGACTGCGTCGTCGACGTAGGTGTAGTCGCGTTTCTGCTCGCCGCCCCAGACTTCGAACGACTGCCCCTCGACGATCCTGCGGACCCAGATGCCCAGGAAGGTCTGCCGGGCGTCCTTGATGCGCATGCGCGGGCCGTAGGTGTTGGTCAGCCGCAGCGAGCAGGAACGGACGCCGTAAACGTTGTTGTAGAGGATGTGGTACCACTCGCCGGCCATCTTGTTGATGCCGTTGACGTCCACGGGTCGCAGGAGGTGCCGCTCGTCCACGGGCAGGTAGTCGGGCTTGCCGTAGATCTGCCGCGTGCTGGCGAAGACGAGCTTGACGCCCGGGTTATGGTGCCGCGCCGCTTCGAGGATCGAGAGCTGTGAGGTGCAGTTGATGTCCAGATCGGTGTGCGGGTCGCGCATCGAGTCCATGTGGCTCGTCTGGCCCGCGAGATTGAAGAGGAAATCCTGCCCGCGGATCAGGTGCTTCATGGCGTGCGGGTCGCGCACGTCGCAGATATTGACTGTGAGCTGATCCTCGACGCCGGCGATGTTGAACGTACACCCGCCGAACTCCGGGATCAGGCTGTCGATGATCGTGACGCGGGCTTGCAGCTCCAACAGCCGTCGCGCGAGGTTGGACCCGATGAATCCCAGCCCCCCGGTGATCAGCACGTTCCTTCCCGCAAAGACCTCAGGCGGCACGGGCATAGCGCAACTCCTGCATATCGACCGTGGGCTTGCGCGCCACGAGCACGTTGTCGAGCGTGTCGCCGCGCTTGCCCACGACTCGGTCCACGACGTAGGCCAAGGCAAGGATCGGCCAAAGCGCCAGGCCCAGCAGAAAAATCACCGAGCGCGGCAGTCGGCGGGCGTAGAGATGCACCACCGTGTCCGCCATACGCTGCGCCAAAGTGGCCCACAGACCGCACGTTGGGCCCACGTGGACCACCGTCAACCCACCCTGTTCCGATAACGAACGCAAGCCGTAGGGCGTATAACGAAAGAAGTCGTAAGGCTCGTGATGCAGCCCCCAGACTTGCGGCGTCGTGAGCAGCAGCACCCCGCCGGGCATCAGCACCCGTCGCACCTCGCTCATGAGCTTCCGGGGGTCGGGCACGTGCTCGAGCACCTGGTTGCACAGCACGGTGTCGAAGGATTCGTCGGCAAACGGCAGGCGCAGCGCATCGCTATGCAGGTCCACGCCCCTGGTCGGCGGCAGGTCGGTGGCGATGTACCGTTCCACGTCGAACAACTTGCGGTACGGTTGACCGCCGCAGCCCACGTCGAGCATCCAGCCGCGCGCCAGGTGCGCCTGCCTGGCCACTTCATGACGCAGGAACCGCCGCGCCACCCACAGCGGGTTGGCCAGTTCCAATGCGAAACGCACGCACGAGAGACGAAAGAACCACCCGTGCAGCCCCCACCGGATCGCCCCGAGATGTTTGCGAACCGAGCCCATCATTTCGTCACTCGACACAGATACGTCTTGGTCAGCGTTTCTTCACCCAGCACATCGCGCAAGTCGTACACGATGTTGGGCAGTTCGGTCACCAGCGACAGACCGCACGCCACGAAGCGGTCGAGCAGTTCGCCCTCGTTGAACACGATCTCCAGGGTCGGTTCTCCGTACGCACGCTTGTGCAGTTGGGTTGTGGCACGACGGAGCATCACCGGCACGGTGTGAAACACACAGAAACGGGCAGAGACCCGGCGGACCTCGCGGATCGCCGCGGGATAGTCGGCGATGTGCATGAGCGAGCAGCCACTGATCGCCACGTCGAAACTCGCGTCCGGGAACGACAACGCGGCGGCGTCGCCGACATGAAACTCCATCGTGGGATAGGCCTTTCGCGCCAGCTCGATCATCGCGGGCGACAGGTCCACCCCCGTGTATCGAAGTGGCTTGCCGCGCAACAGCGTCAGGGCTTCGGAGTAGTATCCGCTCCCGCAGCCCACTTCCAGCACGGTCGGATCGTCCAGCGCGGTGAGTCGAAGCGCTTCCGCCAGCGCCACGAAGTCGCGCCGCGGGCGTCCGTCTCTCAGGTCGCGCAGCAGACCCGAGAACGCCTCGTGCTGACGCACCGCCACCTGCGCGTCGTGCCAGGCGGAGTCCACGTCGCGCAGGGGCTCGCCGGGCACCTGGTAGTCCTCCGAAGCGCGTGCGCTCCGAGGTCTTAGGCGGCCAGGGCGGAAACGGTTGACGATGGCGTTGAACAAAGCCATGAACTTAAATCCTTCTCCAGCAACTGCCCGACCCGTCGCACGTCACCGGCGAAACGATCCCGCAGGTGACTCACAACTTCCGCGTCCACGACCGGCTTGCGTCCCGCCGCGAGGTTGCACCACATCGCGCCTCGCCAGACGGACCGCCCCACCGCCCCGCCCACCCCGCGACGCAACAGTCGCATCAGGGCGTGCTGGCCAGAGGCGTACCGCGGCAACCGAGCCGCATTGCACACCCGAAAGTCGGGCGTGAACGCCGCGTCCACGCCCAGGAAATCACACACCTGCGCATAGGTCCTGCCCGGACGACGGATCATCTCCTCGAACAGCAGAACCATCACCGACGCGGGTCCGAACGTCTCGAAATAGCGCTCCAACTGCAGCGCGTAGAGCCCGCTGCGAAAGTAGAGGTAGTCCAACCAGTACTGCGGGGCGGACCGGCGAAAGGCTTCGTCACTGCTGCGCCACGCTTCCGCGTCGAGCGCCTCGCGTAGACCGAGGATCGGCTCGTAGCCCTGCGCGACCATCCACTGATGCAGCGACACCGCACGCCGCGACGGGTCGCGCAGCAGCACGATGATCTTCACGTCTCCGAGCGTTCGCCTGATCCAGGCGGGGCTCTCTGCAGCCGCGAGGTAAGCCGCGGAGGCTTCGCCCACTGCGCGTCGGCCGACCCCGCCACGGAACAACTCCAGGTACT
Source organism: uncultured Phycisphaera sp. (assembly GCA_964496285.1). Classification (GTDB taxonomy): domain Bacteria; phylum Planctomycetota; class Phycisphaerae; order Phycisphaerales; family Phycisphaeraceae; genus CAZBXW01. Next base: position 14,917 of record CAZBXW010000011.1, on the reverse strand, counting down.
GCGGCCAATGCTTCACGCCCCAGCCTTCCACGAAGTAGCAGGGCTCCTTGTGCGCGGGCATGAACACCTGCGGGTGCTGGCTCAGCCAGTCGTGCAGTGAACTCGTCCCCGCCTTGGCGGCGCCGACGATCAGGAAATTGGGCTTCACGTCCGCTCGACTCACCGCTCACTCCATCCCTTCGCACAGGTAACTCTTGGTCGTCGTGGCTTCGCCCAGGACCGCGGACAGGTCGTAGGGGATGCTGGGAAACTCCCGTCGCAGCACCAGCCCCGCCGCGACGAAGCACGAGCGCAGCTCCGCTTCGTTGAACACCAGCTCCACCAGGGATCCGCCGTAGGCCTCGTGGCGCAAGAATGTCGTGGCGCGCTTGCGCAGCACGGGAACCGTGTGGAACAGGCACCACCGCTTCGACACCCGCCTAGCCTGGGCGATGGCGGCTTCGTAACGCGGCATGTGCATGAGCGAGGTGCCGAGCATCACCACGTCGAAGGCGGCGTCGGAGAAGGGCAAGGCGGTACCGTCGCCCACCTCGAAGCGCAGCGCGGGATAGCGAGCCTGGGCCCGACGGATCATCGCGGCGGAGAAGTCGCTGCCGGTGTAGTCCACCGCCTCGTCGAGCAGACAGGCGAAGACCTCGGAGTAGTACCCGCTCCCGCAGCCCACGTCGAGCAGGCTCGGTCGCCGCAGCCCCGTGGCGCGTAGCGCAGCGGCGGCGGACTGGAAATCGATCCTGGGACGTCCCGCCCACATCTGCCTGAGCACGCCCTCGAAGGCGGCGTCCTGGAGCTGCGCCGCCTGGTCGTCCTGCCAGCCCTCGAACACGCCGGTGTTCGCCTCGTCGCGCGTGATGACCTCGTGCCGTTCGCGCGGCAGATTCGGCGCTGCTTTGGTTCGTGCGGGGCGGAGCTTGTCGAGCAGTCGGGTGAGCATGTCAGACCTCGCCCCGGGTTCGGGTGTAGACCGCGAGCAACGTCTGGCCCAGCAACAAGCGGCGCAGCCCGGTGAGGCGGAGCGCTTGCGAGAGGCCCTCGAGGAATCGCGGGTGACGCAGACGCCAGTGGGTGCGATCCGCGATGCGTCGGGCGTAGGTCCCGACGTAAGCGGGGACGTGACACTCCGCCAGCGGCTCACGCAGGACGCGGTGAAGTTTCAGCGGCAGCAGTCGCGTGGCGTGGGCGAGCGTCCGCGCGGTCCAGCGGGTCATGTGGTGCGGGGGCATGTCCAACACGTTGTGTTGGTGCTTGAGATAGCTCTGCGCGTTGGGGACGCCCACGACGAGTCTGCCGCCGGGCTTGAGCAGCTGAACCTGGGCGCGGAGGAACTGGGCCGGGTCGGTGACGTGTTCGAGGACTTGGAAGGAGCAGACCACGTCGTAGCCGCCGGGCTGCTGCTGGGCGAGTTCTGAAACGCTCCCGACCTCGACGGGAAAGCCTCGGTCGCAAGCCTGACGAGCGGCGGTGCGATTGATCTCCAGTCCCTCGGCGCGAACGTGTCGTCGCTGCTGCGCCAGATCGAGGAACGCGCCACAGCCGCAGCCCACTTCGAGCACACGGTCGAAGGGCTCGAGCCAGCGTAGCGCTCGCAGGTGCTCCCATTTCAGAGCGGGGTAGTACCAGGGATTCGCCGCCAGTTGCTCGTAGAGCCAGCCGGTGCCCGCGGCGGCCTGAGGCGTGAAAAAGCCCAGACCGCACGCGTCGCAGCGATGGCGGCCCACGGTGGCGTGGGGCAGTTGTGAGGCGATGTCGATGCCCAGCGTCTGCTTCCATTCGCGCAGCAGTGTGTCGCGGTCCAGCCCGTCGCGGGTGGCGGTGCGCGGGGACTGACAGAACGGACAGGCTGGGGCACACTGCCCCGTGGCGGGCGTTTGGGCCCTGGCATCCATCGCGACATGGGCGGGGTTCAGCGCGGTCACCAGTTCGTGTCCTTCTCGTAGCCCAGTTCGATCAGCCAGCGTCCCTCACGCTGCTTGAAGAAGGCGCGGTCTTCGTCGCTGAAGTGGTGGACCCAGTCGCCGACCTCGCCCTTGCGGACGAAGCGCTCCGGGCCGGTGGCCTTGTAGGGTCGGCCGCGCTCGTCCTCGATGCGTCGCATGTTCTCGAAACTCGCCGCCTCGACAGCACCCCGCAGACCCGAGGGCGTGGTGTCCAGGCCGATCCACTCCGCCATGCGTGTCAGTTCGCCCAAGGTGTCGCTCTTGAGGTCTTCGTATCGCACCCGAAGCACGCGCGAGGCTTGGCGCGCCTGATCGAGCCACGCTCCCGTGTGTTGGCCCCAGAGGCAGGGCGAGTGATCCTCGCGTCGCAGAAACTCGCCGAAGGTCGTGCCCTCGGGGAGCGACTTGTGCAAGTGGTGGAAGTAGGAGGAGTAGACGTCGCGCCCATCGCGCACGATCAGGACGGTCCGCGGGTAGCGTCGCTGGCGAGGGGCGTGCGACTTGATCAATCTCGGGCGCGGCAGTTGATCGAGGATGTCCTCGTGCCTGCCGACCTCGGGGACGAATCGGCTGACGTTGTGGAAGTCGATCGTCGTGTCCCTGGGGCGGAGCAGGTTCGCCAGCAGGAATCGTGCCCAAGTGTTGCCGCTCTTGGGGTAGGAGACGATGAAGACATCGTCCTTGAACACCTGACGCGGCAGGTGCGCATCGGGGGTGCGACGCAGCAGCGAGACGACGGATTGAGTGAGCGTGGCGAGCATGGTTGTGGGCGGCGTCGCGTCAGGCGGCGATGCGGACCTCCTGCGTGGACGGGTAGAAGCGCTGCAGTGTCGCGCCCGCCTGAAGCATCAACTGCGCAAGCACTTCCGGGGGCATCTCCTGCTTGAAGCTCCCGACCTCGCCGCGACGGATGAAGCGCTTGTCTTTGGGCCAGTCGCCGTGGTACCCGGAGCGTTCTTCCTTCTGACGAAGATTGGCGAAGGAGGATCGTTCCGCCGCCCAGCGCAGGGTCTGCTCCTGGCAGGCCACGCCGGCGAACTCGAGGATGCGGCCGAGCTCGTGGGCGGAATCGCGTTTGAGGTCCTCGTAGCGCACGACGATGAGCTGGGCGTGGAACGGGTTGGCGTGCCAGGCGTCCACGTGCTCGTGCCAGCGTCCGTGCGTCAGGCCCACGCCTTGGCGCACGATCGCGTCGAAGCTCACGGGCGATCTCGACAGCGCGTTGATGTGGTGGTAGTACGACACCATCACGTCGCGCACGTCGCGCACGAGGTAGACCACCTTGCGGTAGCGAGCCTCGGGAAGGCTGTGCGACTTGAACGCCATGACGGGCCCGAGCCGGGCGTAGTGAGTCAGGTAGTGAACATCGGGCACGAGCTGCTGCACCACCGCGTCGGGCGCCAGAGCCGGGTCCGCGCCCCACAGGGCACCGGCGAGGAGGTTCTGCACCCAGGTGTTGCCGCTCTTGGGATAACCGGTGATGAAGACGTCCTGCGGCAGAGTCTGCCGGATCGGCCAGGGGTCCGTGGCGGAGCGCGGAGTGCAGCCGCGCAGCCTTGACAAGTTACGCAGCCAATTCATGCGTCACCGCCTCCGATTGATACGAGGTCCAAGGCAATCGCGGACGCAGCAGGCCCTGGCGCTGTGTGAGCAGTTCTCCGCCGGTGGCGCCGGTGTCGCAGACGGTGAAGCTCAGCGCCGCGGGCAGACACGCCAGGTTCCGCACCTTGGGCAGCCCGGCGTTGAGCGTCACCCGGTACGCCCCGGGGGCGAGCAGATCGCCGGGAATCTCGCAGCGGATGCGGTGCACCCCGGGGACCCGCAGGTGCGGGCTATGGCCCTGCGCGTCGCTGTCGTAGGTCTCGAAGAGGTCCAGACCGTCGGCGGTGCTGAGCATCACTCCCACGCGGCCGTAGGCGATCGGCTGTGTCACGCGGAAGCGCAGCTCGACCGTGATCGGCTTGCGCACGTCGAACTCGCTGCCGGGCTGCTCGCGATCGTTGAGCAGGGCCGCGTCCAGGAAGGCGAAGTCGCTCACGCCGGGGTTGGCAAAACCGTCGCGCCAGTGTCGCTGCCCCTCGTGACTGCTGCGCTGATGGAGGTAGCGTGCGATCACCTGCTCCACCGCGCCGTCGTCCGCCAACCGGCCGTTCTCCAGGAGCAGGGCGCGACGACACAGCCGACGCACCGAGCCCATGTGGTGACTGACGAAGAGCACCGTGCGCCCCTGGCGCGCCACCTCGTTCATTCGGCCCAGGCATCGCGCCTGAAACGCCGCGTCGCCCACCGCCAGCACCTCGTCCACCACGAGGATCTCCGGGTCCAGGTGCGCCGCCACCGCGAAGGCCAGCCGAACGTACATGCCGCTCGAATAGCGTTTGACCGGCGTGTCTAAGAACCGCTCCACCTCAGCGAAGGCGACGATGGCGTCGAACTTGGCACGCACCTCGCGCTGCCGCATCCCCAGGATCGCGCCGTTGAGGTAGATGTTCTCGCGCCCGGTCAGCTCGGGATGAAAGCCCGTGCCCACCTCCAGCAGGCTGCCCACGCGGCCGCGCAGGTCCACGTAGCCGTCGCTGGGGTCGGTCACGCGCGAGAGGATCTTCAGCAACGTGCTCTTGCCCGCGCCGTTGCGACCGATCACGCCCACCACTTCGCCGGGCCTGATGTCGAAGCTCACACCGTCGAGCGCCATGAAATCGCGAGCGTCGTCCGCGGTCTTTCTTCGCAGCATCCGCCCCGCGGCGCCGGCGAGCATCTCTCGGAACGAGGTGGCGCGCGTCGAGCCGCCGAGTCGGTAGCGCTTGCGCAGGTCACGGGCTTGGAGGGCGTAGTGCGTCATCAGACGATGTCCGCGAAGCGGCGCTCCACATGGTTGAAGTACGCCAACCCCACGATCAGCAGCAGGGCGGCGGCCAAGGTGGAGAGAAGCCAGGCGTGGAGATTCAGCGGCTGCGCGAGCACCGCGGCGCGGAACCCCGCGATCACGCCGGTCATCGGGTTGAGCCAGGCCACCGCCGGGAGCGATTGGGCCCCGTACATCACGGGGCTGAGGAAGAAGCCGATCTGCACCAGGAAGGGCGTGACATACTTGAAGTCGCGGTAGGCCACGGTGAGGGCCGCCAAAGGGACGCCCACGCTCAGCGCCGCGAGCAGCGCCGAGATCACGAGCATCGGAAGCCAGAGCAACCCGGGGGTGAACGCCCGACCCTGCCAGAGCATGAGGCCCGCGAGCACGAGCAGCGAGATCGCCAGGTCCACCAGCGGAGCACCGACCGACGCCAGGGGCATGAGCAGTCGCGGGAAATAGACCTTGCCCAGCAGGTTGGCGTTGGCGATCAGGCTCTGGCTCGAAGCGACGACGCTCGAGGCGAAGAAGGTCCAGGGCAGCAGTGCCGCGAAGAGAAAGACCGGGTCCGCCGCGTCGGGCCGGTCCAACAACTGGCCGAGCACGACGCTGAGCACGATCATCACCGCCACGGGTTGCAGCACCGCCCAGGCCACGCCCAGGATCGCCTGCTTGTAGCGCACCTGCACGTCACGCAGTGCCAGCCGCCAGAACAGGTCACGGTAGCGCCACAACTCTCTGGGGCTGTCCCAGCGCCAGCCCGAGCGTGACTGCAGGCGCAGCGCGGGCGGGAGATTCACGTCGCTGATGCGAAGCGGCGGATTCAGAGCCGGAGCGTCCACGGGCGACTCCTTCGCCGGCGGGATCGTTACAGACCCTACGACCGGCAGAGTCGATATCGGTCCTCCACATGGGCGACTTGATCGCGGAAGCGTCGGAGGTCCGCGGGTTGGGGGATCCGGGGACGGGAAAATCCCCGGCTTCGGTGCGAGGTGGACCGGGACGGAGTGTTATCGGCTGTAGCGGGCGCCCACGCCGGTGGTCAGCGCGGACTTGGAGAGGCGATTGTTGACGTAGAGCGCTTCGAGAAGGAACTCGCCCACTCCCGCGAGCATCGCCTCGTCCTTGGCGTCCACGCCCAGTTTCTTGCACAGCTTCGTCGCCGCGGGCAGGAGACCTTCGAGATGCTTAAGGTTCGCCAGCACTTCGGAGGCGGGGCTTTCGTCGCTGAGCGTGAGCTTCAGGCCGCTCTCGAACTGCTGGGTCAGAGGCTCGAAGTCCTCCACACGGGCGTGCTGAGCAAAGACGAGCTTGACCGCTTCGCCCAGGAGCGAGGCCACGAGCTTGTCCTCGGAGCCTTGGCCGTCCTCCGCGAGCATGAGCTCGACCTTGCCGCGACACGAGGCGGTCAGGTGCTGCAGGTCGCCCACGCGCGGGACGACGCGAGCTTCGCCGGTGATCAGCCCGCGCCGCTCGGCGCTGGAGACGAGGTTCTCCAGGCAGGCGATGCTGGTGCGCACGGAGACGCCCGAGGCCTGGTTGATGTGCGGGCTCTTGCGGGCGAGGTTGACCGCTTCCTCGATGACGCGGTGCAGGTACGCCGGGACCTCGACGACCGGCAGCGTCGCGGCGCGCGGCGAGGAGGACCGGTCGACCCAGGCGTTGGCGGCGGTGATCGACATCGCCTCCTCGGTGGTCTGCGGGTAGTGGGTGCGGATGACGCTGCCGATGCGGTCCTTCAGCGGCGTGACGATGCGTCCGCGGTTGGTGTAGTCCTCGGGGTTGGCGGAGAACGCCAGGCAGACGTCCAGGTTCAGCCGGATCGGATAGCCCCGGATCTGCACGTCGCGCTCCTCCAGCACGTTGAACAGCCCCACCTGGATACGGGGCGAAAGATCGGGCAGCTCGTTGATGGCGAAGATGCCGCGGTTGGTGCGCGGGATCAGGCCCAGGTGCATCGTGGATTCGTCGCAGAGGTAGCGACCTTCGGCGTGCTTGACGATGTCGACCTCGCCGATCAGGTCGGCGATGGTCACGTCGGGCGTGGCGAGCTTCTCGTGATAGCGCTCGGAACGGTGGAGCCAGCGGATCGCCGCGTCGTCGCCCTTGGCCTGCGTCAACCGCCGTCCCATCGCGGTCATCGGCTGGATCGGGTCGTCGGGGATCTCCAGCTCCGCCAGCACCGGGACCCACTCGTCCAGCAGTTGCGGCAGCAGGCGCAGGATGCGCGTCTTGGCCTGCCCGCGCAGCCCCAGAAAGAGCATGTCGTGCCGGGAGAGGATCGCGTGCATCACCTGCGGCAGCACCGTGGCGCGATAGCCCAAGATGCCCGGGAGCAGCTCTTCCCCAGCCCTGAGGCGAGCGATCAGGTTCTCGCGAAGCTCCTGTTTGACGCTGCGGTAGCGGTACTCGGTGGCGCGGAGCTGACCCACGGTGGCGGACTGAGGATGGGTGACTGGCAAGCGATCTCCTTGAAGCCAACCGTAGGGAGCAGCAGGGGAACAGTCAACCACAGCTCGCTTGCTCCGAACCGGTGTGGTATGCTGCTGGGCTATTCCGAACCGGACTACGGAGCTGGTTTTGAGCAAGAGTCGACTGCTGATCGCGGTGAGTTCCCCCTGGGCCAGCGAGAAACTGACCCTGCCGATGGCGGACTTCGTCAAGCGTCTGGGGGCCGAAGTGGTCGTGGCGCACGTGGCGCAGCTGCACGACGAAGACGAGCACGAGTCGGACGCCCGCCAGCGCGGCGAACAGACGCTCAAGCTCATGACCCAGAGCCTGCGCGAGTCGGGGGTGGCCGCCGAGGGTCTAATGCTCTTCGCCGACGACGTGTCCAAGGCGATCCTCAACACCGCCAAGGCCAAGGGATGCACGATGATCGTGCTGGGCCTGACGGGCAAAGGCGTGCTCAAGCGGCTGATCGCCGGGGACGTGCCGGCCAACATCGTTCGCCAGGCCGACCTGCCCGTGCTGCTCTGCCCCGCCAACTGGACGGGCATGCTCTAGAAGACATGTCGGATCTCGCATGTCGCAGGTGCGCGATCAGGCGTCCTCGGTTTCCATGAGCGCCAGCGGTGAAGAGGCGACCTCCTGTCAAGCGTCACGCACCAGCAGAATCTCCACGCGTCCCGGGCCGTGCACCCCGGTGATCAGGATGCCCTCGATGTCCGCGGTCTTGGAAGGCCCGGTGATCAGCGCGATGCTGCTGGGCCAGTCCGCGCCCGGCAGGGCACGCTGACGGTTCCAGAAGTCCACCATGTCCGGCAGAATGTCGCTCTGCCTGAGGATCGCCACGTGCACCGGCGTGACCAGCGACAAACCGCGCGAGTGCCCCGCGTCCGAAGAGCAGACCAGCGTGCCCGTGTCCGCCAGCGCCGCGTGGACGTCACAGACGCCCGCGTCGCAGTCGAACTGCGCCGTCAGTCCGGGCGTCGCCGTCCAGTCCACCACCTCCACGCCCGCACGCCGCACCGCCTCGCGCAGCGCCAGGCCCTGCGACAGACCGCCCACGCCGACCACCACGCGTTGCGCCTTGACCTCTGCCAGCAGTGCGACCACTCGCTGCGTCAGGTCCGCCGCCTCCAGCGCCTGCACGTTCATGCCGCAGGCCCTGGCACGCTCCACGAAGATCGCAACGTAGTCTTCGTCCTTCGTCACCAACCGCGCCAGGGCGTCGTCCATCGGCGGCGGCGCAGCGGGCGCGAGCGTCGCGGACCGCCCCAACGCGGCACGCACGCGATCCAGAAACGCCTGGCGTTCCATCCCTTGTGCCTTGTCGCTCGCCCCGTGCATCACGCGTCCCTCCGGTTCCACCAGTGGCGGAAGCTCCTGGCCGGGGGCGAGGGCATGTCCCGCACGTCGGTCCAGCCCCGGAAGGGACCGCTGATCTCGTCGACCCAGCCTCGCGCCGCGTAGGGATCGCCGCCGGCGGCCAGGGTGTTGTTCAGCCTCGCCTTGTCACGAAACATCTTCTTCTGCATCCAGCCTCCAAAGCGGTAGCTCAGCGGGTTCTTGAGCGAGGCGGCCCAGAGGCGGTAGAACATGCGCTCGCTCCACTTGACGATGTTCCCCCTGACCAGGTCGCGCCGCAGCAGGGTGAGATACTTGGGAATGTTGATCTTCACCGGACATGCTTCGTAACAAGCCCCGCACAAGGACGAGGCGTTGGGCAGGTCGGGGTAGTTCTCCAGCCCACGGAGCATCGGAGTCAGAATCGCGCCGATAGGGCCGGAATAGACCGCTCCGTAGGAGTGTCCGCCGATCTTGCGGTACACCGGGCAGGCGTTCAGACACGCTCCGCAACGGATGCAGCGCAGCATCTCGCGCGTCTCTTCTCGCAATACTTCGGTTCGCCCATTGTCCACGAGGATGACGTGCATCTCTTCAGGCCCGTCGTGCTCCCCACGCGCGAGCTTGCGGGGGCCGGTCATGATGTGGGTGTAGACCGTGAGCGGCTGCGCGGTGGAGGAACGGGCGAGCATCTTGAGCATGACGGAGAGATGCTCGGGGCCGGGGATGAGCTTCTCGATGCCCACGAAGGCGACGTGGACGCGCGGGGCGCTGGTGCACAGCCGTCCGTTGCCCTCGTTGGTGCAGATGACGACGCTGCCGGTGGACGCCACGAGGAAGTTTCCGCCGGAGATGCCCAGGTCGGCCCGGCGATACTTCTCGCGCAGGTGCCGTCGCGCGATCTGCGTCAGCTCGCCGGGGTCTTCGGTGTAGGGTGCGCCCAGCACACGGGTGAAGGCGCGCGCCACCGCGGTGCGGTCCTTGTGGATCATAGGCGTGACGATGTGCGAGGGGGCGTCGTCGTCGATCTGCAGGATGAACTCGCCCAGGTCGGTCTCGACGGTCTCGCACCCGATCGCCTGCAACTCGGGCAGCAGGTGCGTCTCCTCGGTGACCATCGACTTGCTCTTGACGCAGAGCCTGGCCTTGTGCCGCTGCGCGATGGCGACGCAGATGGCGTTGGCCTGGGCGCTGTCGGCGGCCAGGTGGACCTTCGTTCCCGCCGCGGTCGCCGCGTCGATGAACTGTTCGAGGTAGTGGTCCAGGTGATCGAGCGTGTGCTGCTTGATGCGCCCCGCCAGGTCGCGCATGGCGTCGTAGCGTTCGCCGAAACTGCCCACCAGGATCCGCTTGCGGTTCTGGTCCTTGAGGTAAGTGGCCGCGTTGACGAACTTCTGCAGCAGCTCGTCACTCACCGCCCCGTCGGCGCGGGGATGGATGTCGTAGGGAAGCGCGGGAAACAACAATTCGTGCCCGCTGACTTTCCCGGCACTGCGGGTCAACGCGACGGGTTGTGACGTCCCACTCATACGCAACCATTTCTCCTGTACCGCTGAAATCTCAATCTGCGTCATCTGCGAAGTCTGTGGTTTGAACTTCGCGGGCTTCGCGAGACACTTTACTCGTGTTTCGGCAGCAGCCCCAGCCCCTCCGCCAGGACCTCCGCGAGGCTGATGAACTTCACGTCCATGCGGTCGCGGTGGCACATGCCCGCGATGTTCATGGTGCAGCCGCCCTCGTTGGAGACGACCGTGGGCGCGCCGCTGGCACGGATGCAGGCGACCTTGTCCTTGACCATCGCCGCGGACATCTGCGGGTACTTGACCGCGAAAGTCCCGCCGAACCCGCAGCACTGGTCCGCCTTCTCCAGCGGCACATACTCGACGCCCGGGAGTTGGCCAAGCACGCGCGAGACCACGTCCTGCGAGGTGCTCGTGGCGCGGTGCTGGTCGCTGCTGACGGAGGAGTAGGCGTTCTGCTGAGCGCTGAACTGGTTGGAGGAACTGGCGGGGCTCTTGATGCCGATGCCGCGGAGGTGGCAGGAGTAGTGGTAGGTCACCCTGCCCTGCCAGTTCACGCCCAGCTTGGCGGGGTCGAGCTTGAGGTAATTGAAGAGGAAAGCCGCGAACTCGTGGGTCTTGTGCGCCAGATCGTGGGCGGCGTGCTCGTAGGCGTGGTCGCCCCGGAATATCTCCGGGTAATAGTCGTGGATCATCGCCACGCACGAGCCGGAGGGGCTGACCACGGTGTCGTAGGGCTCGAAGACCCGGATCATGCGTTTGGCCAGGTCGCGGGCGTCGTCGTGGAAGCCGTTGTTCCACATCGGCTGCCCGCAGCAGGTCTGCGCTTGCGGGAAGTGGACGGTGTGCCCGAGGTGCTCGAGCACCTTGACCGCCGCGATGCCCGCGCGAGGGAAGAACGTATCGGTCAGGCAGGTCACGAAAAACGCCACGTTCATGCGGGCAAGTGTAGAGGCCAGGCGCGGGAATGACAATCGGGCGTGGGGCGTTCGAGCTTTAACGCGAAGAGGCGAAGGAGGCGTTCCTTCGTCCCTTCGCGTTAAAGATCGTCCGCCGGAGGGTAGACTCTGTTCCTTGGACGTGGGCGGAATCAGTCTGGCTCCGACGCTGGCCCCGCTGGTGGCGGGCGGGCTGGACGTGCGCAGCGCGGTGGCGAGGCTGCACCGGGAGTTCGCGGAGGTTCGCGGGATTCAGCTCGACGCGACGCTGGCGACGATTCGTCCGCGCGAGCTGGACCAGCGCGCCCGCAAGGACCTGCTCTCCCTGCTGCGGCGGCACGAGCTGACGCCCACGGGGATCGACTTCTTCATCCCAAGCCGGGATTACCTGCAGAAGGAGAAGCTCGACCGCGCCATGAGCGCCACGCGGGCGGCGATCGAACTGGCAGCGGACCTAGGGCGGTTGCCGGTGAGTCTGTCGCTGCCGGTGAAGGAGATGGACGAGTCGCTGCTTGGAGCGCTGGTGGAAGCGGCGCTGAGCCGGGACGTGACACTGGCGGTGTATGCGGAGGATCAGCTCGAAGAACTGCTGGGCTGGGTCAACGCGGTGGACCTGCCGACGCTGGGCGTGGGACTCGACCCGGCTGCGCTGCTGGCGCGCGGGATCGATCCGGTGCGCACGACGCACCAATGGGCTTCACGGTTGCGGGTGGCGCGGGTGAGCGACGCGGCGCGGACGGCGCGATGCCCGCTGGGCCAGGGCGACTTAAGTGTGCTGGAGTACCGCGTGGCGGTGGACCTGGCGGCTGGGCTGGGGGCGATCCCGCGCGTGCTGGATCTGCGTGGACTGGCGGACCCGTGGACGGCGCTGCGTGTGGGGCTGTCGCGTTGGGGTCCGGGTCCGGGCGCGGGGTTCTGAAGTCTGATAACCTCCAAAACGTCATAAAAACAGGCGAATGAGCGTGGAGCTGTTGACAGGATCGCTTCCCGCCGATACCCTAACTAAATGCGAACTGATGTGGCTGGCCTGGCGCAGAAACTCCTGGAACTTCAGCATCGTCGCGCCCCGGCGCGGAGCGCCGCGTTGACGCTGGGCGATGCCCCGCCGGTGGCTTTCGCTGCCAGCCACGAATGGTTCAGTGACGACGTGACGCGGGGCGTGGCTTGGCGTCCGGCGTTGGGGGTGATGCTGGCGCTGGCGCGGTCGGCGTCGGGGTTGAATCTGGCGCTGATTGGTCGGCGGGTCTGGCCCGAGGCGCACGCGTGGGCAGAGGCCCTGCCGCGTTGCCTTTGGGTGGACCCGCCGAGCCTCGCGCAGCGGCTGTGGGCGATCGACACCGCGTTGCGTCTGCTGCGTGGCGGGGTGGTGTTGGCGGACGGCTCGGGGTTGAACCTGGGCGCCACGCGTCGGGTGCAACTGGCGGCTGAGGCGGGCGGGTCGATGGCGCTGCTGGCGCGTCCGTGGGCGCAGGCGGGGCAGCTCTCGGCGGCGGCCAGCCGCTGGCGGGTCGAGCCTGCGCCCACCGAGGCGGACCGTCCGCGCTGGCGGGTGACGCTGCTGCGACACAAGGCGGCCACGCCCTGGGCGCAGCGGGGATGGAGCGGCGTGGTGGAGTGGACCGATGAAGCGAGCCTTATCGTTGTACCTGCCGAACTGGCCTTGCGACCTGCTGCGTCGGCGGAGCGGCGGAGCGCCTAGGGATGACCGCGCCGCGGTGCTGCTGACCCGGCGCGAGTCGGGCCGGGAACTCGTGGCGGCCCACTGCCCGCGGGCCGCCCGCGCCGGGGTCACGGTGGGCATGACCCTGGCGCACGGGCGTGCCCTGCTGCGCGGCGGGCTGCGGGTGGCGGAGTTCTGTCCCGAGCAGGACGCCCAGGCGTTGACCGCGCTGGCGCGCTGGGCGAGTCGGCGGTTCTCTCCGAAGGTGGCGGTGGACCCGCCCGAGGGGCTGCTGCTGGACCTGACCGGTTGCGAGCGGCTGTTCGGCGGGGAGCGTCGCCTGGTGGGACGGTTGCGGCGTGCGGTGTGGCGGCTGGGATTTTCCAGTCGGTCGGCGGTGACGCCGAGCTTCGCCTCGGCCTGGGCGCTGGCGCGGTTCGCGGACGTCCCGGCGGTGTTCGTGGGTCAGGAGCAACTGCGTAGCGCCTTGGCGCCGCTGCCGGTGCGGGCGTTGCGGATCGACGCGGAGTGCGAGCGAGCCTTGCAGGAGGTGGGGGTGCTGCGGATCGAGCAGTTGCTGTCGATCCCGCGTGCGGAGTGGGCGTCGCGGCTTAGCGAAGGGCTGCGGCGGCGGGTCGATCAGGCGCTGGGCGTGGGTCCGGCGGAGTTGCTGGAGGTGGTGCGGCCGGAGGAGCCGGTGCGGGTGGCGCGCGACTTCGAGGGTCCGGTGCTGCAACTCGAAGCGGTGAGGCTGACGGTGGAGCAACTGGTGGAGTCGCTGTGCGAGCAGCTGGGTCAGCGTCACGCTGGGGCGCGGCGGGTGGAGCTGACGCTGCGTCGCGTGGACGCCGGGGCGGTGGTCGAGACGGTGTCGCTGAGCGAGCCCAGCCGGGACGTGAGGCATCTTAGGTCGCTGCTGCGTCCGCGGGTGGAGCGTGCCCATCTGGGCTTTGGCGTGGAGCGGGTGGAACTGCTCGCTGCCCGCACCGGGGTTCTGAGGCTGCGGCAGCTCGAGGCGTGGCGCGAAGAGGCTTCACCGCAGCCCAGCGCGATGAGCGAGTTGATCGACGTGCTGAGCGATCGGCTGGGCGCTGATCGCGTGCTGCGTGTGAGCCTGCGTGCCAGTCACCAGCCCGAGCGAAGTTTCACGGTGACGCCCGCGATCCGGGGGAACTTCCGGGGGACGATCCGGGGGACGATCCGGGGGGACTTCCGGGGGGAGTGTGATGGGGGGTTGAAGTTGGACTATCCGACGTTGTTGCTGGACGTGCCCGAGCCGGTGCGTGTGACGATGGGGACGCCTGAGGGTCCGGTGCTGGGGTTGGCTGCCGGGGGCGTGAGGTATCAGGTGCTGCGTTGTCTGGGTCCGCGTCGCGTGGAGGGGGAATGGTGGGGGGAAGGGGCGGGGGGCGGAGGGACAGAGGGGCAGAGGGACAAAGGGGCAAGGAGGGGGAATCCGGGGATGAGTAGATCCCCGGCTTCTTGGGTTCCTGCCCTTCGTGCCTCTGTGCCTTCGTGCCTCAATGCTTCTCCCCCCTCCGCCCCTTCTTCTTCACTCTCCCCTCGGGACTACTTCCAGTTGCAGGACGAAGCGGGGCGGTGGTGGTGGGTGTTCCACTGCGAGCGAGGGTGGTTTGTGCATGGGCTTTGGGCGTAGTGCTGAACGATGAGCAGCGTCAGGAGTCAGGATCATGCCCGAGCATCCCGATCCCAAGAAGCATCCGCACCCGTGGAAGCGGGGAAGGAGCGGAGAGGTCGAGGAACCGAGGGACGCAGGGACGGGGGGAGGCCCGGAGGGAAATCCGGGAGAAGATCCGGGGATGAGTAGATCCCCGGCTTCTTGGGTTCCTGCCCTTCGTGCCTCCGTGCCTTCGTGCCTCAATGCCTCTCTTCCTCCTGCTTACGTTGAGCTGGCGGTCACGAGCAACTTCACGTTTCTGCGCGGGGGCAGTCATCCGGAAGAGCTGGTGCGCCAGGCGGCGGCCCTGGGCCACAGCGCAGCGGCGATCTGCGACACGCACACGCTCGCCGGCGTCGTCCGCGCCCACGTGGCCGCCAAGGAGGTCGGCATCCCGCTCGTGGTGGGCACGCGTGTGGAACTGAGCCCCGAGCAAGCGGAGGGAGCAAGAGTTGGAAACCCAGAAGCCGGGGATGTCCTCATCCCCGGACCTTCCCCCGGACCTTCCCCCGACCCTTTTTCGCTTCTGCTGCTGCCCACCTCGCGCCGG
>CAZBXW010000010.1:0-90882 GCA_964496285.1 uncultured Phycisphaera sp. | reverse complement strand
ACCTCGCGCTCGCGCGACTCCAGGGGCAGCTCCGCCTGTGCGGTGAACTCTCGGGGCCAGAGCACGAAGCGAGGCAGCCTGCAACCGTGGACGCGAAAGACCGCCACGGTGGTGGTGCGCTGACGATCGGTGAAGGCGGAGAAATCGAAGACGCGGACGTCGGCGTTGAGAAACCGTCCCTTGATGGCGTGCCGGATCGACGGAGCGCGACCGGAGCGGAAGAGCGGGAAGTGGTTGAACCAGGCGCGGAGCATCGAACCGGCACAACGCCGGTACTGAAAACGCATCCGTCGAGCGATGCGTGCGACCACCCGTCCGCGGTGCGAGTCGGAGTGGAGATAGACCATCGCCGCTGAGCCCGACAAGAGCAGGGTCAGCGTCGCCCCGGCGAGCAAAACGCCTTGAAGATCCGTGAGCATGACCGACCTCCCCGTTGGAGTTATCGGTCGGAACGCGTCCGTCATTAATAACGTGTGCGGTCGGTGAATCGATTTCGATCGGATCACCGGGTGCAGAGGGATCAACCGGATGAGATTCCAAGCGAAGATCGCGTGCGGTCCATCCGGCTCGAGCCGGTCATACAGTCAGATACGAATGAACCATGAGCCTTCGGAACAACCTGATACGCCCGAGAAAAAAGCCCCATCGCAGCGCGACAGGGCCTGGGTTTCTTCAGGATGTTCGCGTTGTTCACAGCAGCGAGTCGGCCTTGGCCATGTGGACCATCAGGTCCACGACGCGGTTGCTGTAGCCCCACTCGTTGTCGTACCAGGAGACGAGCTTGAAGAAGTTGGCGTTGAGTTCGATGCCTGCTCCCGCGTCGAAGATGCTCGAGCGCGGGTCGGTGATGAAATCGCTTGAGACGACTTCCTCTTCGGTGTAGCCAAGGATGCCCTGCAGCGAAGTCTCGCTGGCCTGCTTCATGGCGGCGCAGATTTCCTTGTAGCTCGTGGCTTTGGCGGTCTTGAGTGTCAGATCGACCACCGAGACGTCGGCGGTGGGGATGCGGAAGGCCATGCCGGTGAGCTTGCCCTTGAGTTCGGGGATGGCCAGGGTCACCGCCTTGGCAGCGCCGGTGCTGGCGGGAATGACATTGAACCCCGCGCTGCGTCCGCCGCGCCAGTCCTTCTTCGACGGGCCGTCCTGCGTGGGCTGCGTGGCGGTCACCGCGTGCACGGTGGTCATCAGTCCCTCCGCCAGGCCGAAGTTGTCGTTGACGACCTTGGCGATGGGCGCCAGACAGTTGGTGGTGCAGGAGGCGTTGCTGACGATCTTGTGCTTGGCAGCGTCGTAGGTCTTGTGGTTGACGCCCATGACCAGCGTGGGGACGCTCTCGGGGCTCTTGGTGGGCGCGGAGATGATCACGCGCTTGGCGCCGGCGGTCAGGTGCTTGCCCGCCCCCTCAGCGTCGGTGAACAAGCCGGTGGACTCGATGACGTAATCGGCGCCGACAGCCTTCCAGGGCAGCTGCGCCGGGTCCTTGACGGAGCAGGTGGGAACCTCGCGTCCGTTGACCACCAGGGCGGTCTCGCCCTTGGCCTCGACGCTGCCCTCGAACTTGCCGTGGATGGTGTCGTACTTGAGCAGGTACGCCAGGTTGTCCGCGGGCACGAGATCGTTGATGCCCACGACGTGGATGTTGGGATTGCTCGCCGCCGCGCGCAGCACGAGGCGACCGATGCGACCGAACCCGTTGATGCCGACCTTCAAAGCCATGTTGGAAACTCCCTGATGAAAAAAACGGTGGGGGGATCGAGATGGGTACGGTAGGAGATAGAGTTGTCTTGTCAAGTGCGGCGGTTGGGGGACGGGGTTCGGGAGCGGGGAAGCGGGGTTGAGGTCGTTCGTAGCCGCAGCTTCTTCGCTACGGGTGCTTCACAAGGGGCGCTCATGGTCCGGGGCTGGTTACATCCCGGGCTTCTCGTGATTCTTCAACCCCCAAACCCCCTCACCCCAACCCCCCTCCACAGTTGCAGGTCGTTCAAGGTCTGTTAGAATGGCGGACTTGCGTGGGGCCGGTGCTCGCCGGCTTGTCGGTGCAAGTGACGCAAGGGCGTAGGCTTGGTTCAGCCGCAGCTCCGTCTGCGACTGGGCCTGTGCCGCCGTCGGGTTCCGTGCTTAGCTCCCAAGGAGTCGTTCATGGCATCGTTGGTCAAAGACCTGGTCGAAGCGGGAATCCACTTCGGGCACCGCTCCACCAACTGGAACCCGAAGATGGCTCCGTACATCTTCGGCAAACGCAATCGCATCCACATCCTCGACGTCAAAGAGACCATCAAGGGTCTGCTGCTGGCGCGCAAGTTCGTCAGCCGGATCGTCTCGCAGGGCAAGGACGTGCTCTTCGTGGGCACCAAGCGCCAGGCACGTGCCATCCTCGAGTCCCGCGTCCGTGAAGCGGGCATGCACTTTGTCACCGAACGCTGGCTCGGCGGAACACTCACCAACTTCCGCACCATCCGTGAACGTCTGAAGCGCCTCGAAGAACTCGAACGCCTCGAGCAGACCGGCGAGATCAACTCCTACTCCAAGAAGATGGAGTCCCAGCTCCGCCGGGAGAAGACCAAGATCCTCCGCAACCTCGACGGCATCCGCAACATGACCAAGCTCCCGGGGGCGATGGTGGTCATCGACGTGAAGCGCGAGCTCAACGCCGTGCGCGAAGCGCGCAAGCTGGGCATCCCCACCGTCTGCCTGATCGACACCGACTCCGACCCCGACTTCGCGGACATCCCGATCCCGGGCAACGACGACGCCATGCGCGCCATCGAGCTGGTCGTGGACGCCCTGTGCAAAGCGGTGCAGGAGGGCAAGATGCAGCGTGGCGGCGACGA
Source organism: uncultured Phycisphaera sp. (assembly GCA_964496285.1). GTDB lineage: Bacteria > Planctomycetota > Phycisphaerae > Phycisphaerales > Phycisphaeraceae > CAZBXW01. Next base: position 88,051 of record CAZBXW010000010.1, on the reverse strand, counting down.
CAAAGCCGACGACGCAGCCGCCAAGTCGCAGTCCCCTTCCCCGCGCAGGACCAGCCGCCCACGCGGCGAACGCAGCTTCTCCCGCAACGACGCTCCCGCTCCCGAAGCTGAACCCTCCGAGTCCGTCGCGGGCGCTCAACCCCAGGCGTGAGTCCCAAGCGGTTCGTCCCCGACCTCCGCGCCTGATTCTTTTCTCTCACGCACGACTCAACCAGGAGACCCCACCATGGCGATCACCGCCAAGGACGTTAACGAGCTTCGCCAACAGACCGGGCTGGGCATGATGGAGTGCAAGAAAGCACTCGAAGAAACCGCCGGCGACCGTCAAGCCGCGATGGACCTGCTGCGCAAGAAGGGCCTGGCGAAGATGGCCGAGCGCGCCGACCGCGCCAGCTCCGAGGGCCGCATCGCCGCGGTGGTCGCGCCCGACCGCTCGCGCGCCGCCATCGTCAAGATCAACACCGAGACCGACTTCACCGCGGGCAACGACGCCTTCAAGGCCATGGCGGTCAGCGTCGCCTCCGAGGCGCTCAAGCAGTCCGCCCCCGGGAGCGTCTTGCCCACTCCCGCGATCCAGAAACTCATCGACGACGTGAAGCTCACCACGAAGGAGAACGTGCAGTTCGGCTCGGGCCTGGTGGTGGGGGGGCCCGGCAGCGTCGTGGGCGCTTACGTCCACTTCACCGGGAAGACCGGCGCCCTGATCGAACTCACCGGCGATGGCAGCACCATCACCGAGGACCTGCTCAAGGACCTCTGCCAGCACGTCGTGGCCATCAGCCCCGCGCCTCTGGCGGTGAGCGATGACCAGGTCCCCGCCGAGGTCGTCGCCAAGGAACGCGAGATCGCCAGGGCGCAGGCGCTGGAGTCGGGCAAGCCCCCGCAGATCGCCGACAAGATGGTCGAGGGCAAGATCCGCAAGTTCTACGAGGAGGTCGTCCTGACCAAGCAGCTCTTCGTCAAGGACGACAAGAAGAAAATCTCCGACATCCTCCCCAAGGGCGCCGCCATCAAGTCCTTCGTCCGCTTCACCATGAGCAGCTGAAAAAGCCGGGGATGTGCTCATCCCCGGAAGCATCCCCGGAAGCAACTCCGGAAGCAACCCCGGAAGCATCCGCGGATGCTTCCCTCACAACCTCGGAAACGCCCGCCGCGCCGCGCGCAGGCACGCCAGCCTCTCCCGCGGCGTCACCGTGCCCACGTCGCGACTCGTCCTGAGCAGGTGCCGCAGCGACTTGAGCACCGCGCGGCGCGACCCGCCCCGACGGATGCTCGTGGGATCGATCAGCACCGGCTCGTCGTGCCTGGTCCGGCACCGCTCATCCACGATCAGGTTGCCCGGCTTAAGGTCCGAGTTGTGCCAGCCCGCCGCCGCGAGCAGTCCGACCTGGCGACCGATGCCCGCCGCCACCTGCTCGCGCAGCACGCTGGGCTCACCGCAGAGCAGTTCCGCCACGCACGTGCCCTCGACGAAGGGCAGCACCAGCAACTGCCGGACGCCCCGCCCGTGATCCTGATGCACCAGCGCCAGCGGCGCATTGGCGCGCCGACCCGCGCCCACCAGCCGCCGCACGCCTCGCCACTCCCGCCACGCCAGCGTCCGACGCAGCAGGTGGTACGCCCGCATCTTCGTCCGCTTGCCTCGGTCCGGGTAACGCTTGACGATGAACCGGTGCGCGGCGTCCTGCACCACGCGAACGTGCGAGTGCCGATCGTCCTTCAAGCTCGTCCCCTGTGAACTGTCGAAGCGCTGCAGCAGGCGGTCCACCAGCTCCCGCAGCGACTGCTCGTGCGTGGGCAGGTGCAGCTGCCGGGCCACCCGCGCGTCGACCCAGCATCGCCCGTGATCGAGCGGAAAACTGAAGGTGGGCCGGGGCGAACTCATGGCCGGATATCGTACGAGAGAACGACGCGTGTCACGCCCAGAACCGCCCCGCCGGCCAATTCAACATAACACGCATTATCGGACGTTGTTTCCATTTCTGTGATTCGCTTTTGACCGGATCGCCGGGTCGAGAACCGGACCGGACAGACTTGATCCAGACTACTTTTATTCATCCTGATCCTCTCCCCATCCGGTCATCCGTTCAAAGAAACGATTGCAGAGCATCGCTACCATAAAACCGTGTCCACGCGTGTGCGAGTTCGCCGCCCGCTCCTGTGGGCGTTGCTTGCATCACTGGCCGTTCACCTCGCGGGCATCGTGTTTCTCGCGCTCCAGAGACCGGCAGCGAAGACCGTCACGCCCGTCGCGGCTCAGAACTCGGATGCGCAGCCCATCACGCCCACGGTGGGCGAAGTCCAGCGGCTGATCGATCACGAGGCGCGTTTTCAGAGTCGCCGATCCCGCCCGGATCAGCTGGCGGAGCTGGACCGTCGCGCCGAGGCGCTAAAGAGCATCGACGCCGGCGAGGTGCAACGCATGGCGGGCCTGATCGAGTCCGCCATGGGAGCCTCGCCGGTGCAGCGTGCGATGGAGCCGATCGCCTCGGCCACGGGCGCGTTCGACGCCGACTCCGCTTCGCTCTACGACATCACGCGCAAGACGCGCAGCGACGGCTCGGTGGTCTACGAACACCTGCTGGTGGACGCTGCGGGCCGAACGCTCCGCGACGAGCGCCCCGAAGCGCAGATGTCGCCGCAGGATTTCGCGGCGTTCCGCGTGTTCGAGCTGGCACGGGAGAATCCCCGGCTGCGGACGCTCATCGACCTGGTGCGTCGCCGTGCGGAGGCTTCGCCCAGCGCTGCGCCAGCAGATTGATCGCCTGCGGATAGGCCAGGCACTCCTGCTCAAAGACACGGTCCGCGAGCGTGTCGGGCGTGTCGTCGTCGCGCACCTCACACGTCCGCTGCACGAGGATCGGGCCTCGGTCGTAATGGTTGTCGCAGAAGTGGACGGTGCAGCCGGTGACTTTGCACCCGGCGCGGAGCACCGCCTCGTGGACATGGTGGCCGAACATGCCTTGCCCGCCGAAGCTCGGCAGCAGCGCCGGGTGGATGTTGACGACTCTCCCGGCGAAATCGGCTGCGATGGGCAGCAGCCAGAGCCAGCCGGCGAGCGTCACGAGGTCGGGTTTCGCTTCACGGATGTGACGCCAGACAACGTCCGAGAACTCGGAAGGGGTGACGAACGATCTTCGGTCCACGACCACGCACGGCAGTTTCAGGCGCTCGCAGCGCGCGATCGCACCGATGCCCGGGCGTGAAGCGATGACCAGCGCGACGCGGGCGCGCAGCTCTCCGAGGTCGATGAGCCGGGCGAAGTTCTCGAGGGTTCTGCCCGAGCCGCTCAACAGCACCGCCAGGCGCAACGGGCGAATCTCTGCCATGCAGCGGTACGATAGCGGACGATGACGCGCGAGCAAGTCACGCGATTGGCGCCCTCGCCCACCGGCGCCTTGCACCTGGGCAACGCGCGGACGTTCCTCGTCAACTGGGCGGTGGCGCGGCAGCGCGGCTGGCGGATCCTGCTGCGCATCGAGGACCTCGACACGCCACGCACCAAGCGCGGCGCCGACGCCCAGGCGATCGAAGACCTGAAGTGGCTGGGCCTGGACTGGGACGAGGGGCCGGTGTATCAGGCGCGCGATCTGACCCCCTACCGTGACGCGGTCGAGGCGCTCAGCCGCGATCGGCTGGTTTATCCGTGCCTCTGCACCCGCACCGACATTGAAGCGGCCGCCTCCGCTCCGCACGGGGACGAGCACGAGCGGCGCTACCCGGGCACCTGCCGCGACGCCCCCACCGGGCGGAGCGACTCACGCCCCTTCGCCCTGCGGCTGCGGGTGGACGACAGCGACGTAGAGTTCACCGACGAGTTCGCCGGTCCGCAGCGCTTCAATGTGCAGCAGACCGTGGGCGATTTCGTCGTCTTCACCAAGGCGCAACTGCCCTCGTACCAGCTCGCGGTGGTGGTGGACGACGAGCGACAGGGCGTGACCGACATCATTCGGGGCGACGATCTGCTCCCCTCCACCGCCCGGCAGATGCTGCTGCGTCGAGCGCTGCGCTACCCCACCGCTCCGCCGCGGTATTACCATCTGCCGCTGGTCGTGGGCAGCGACGGTCGCCGACTGGCCAAGCGGCACGGCGACTCACGCCTGGCCTCGTACCGCGACGCGGGCGTGGCGCCTTGGCGCGTGGTGGGACTGCTGGCGTTCTGGTCCGGCGTCACCGACCAACGCTGCGAGATGAACACGCACGAACTGGCGCAGGCTTTCAGATTCGATCAGACCCCCCGCAACCTCATCCGCTTCACCCCGGAGGACCACCGATGGCTGCTCGACGCCTAGCCCCCCTGCTGCTGCTCGCCCTGCTTCTTGGGTGCCAACCCGAGGCGCCCACGGAGACGGACACGCAGACGATCCACCTGGCCGGACGAACCTTCACGCTCGAGCTGGCGCTGGACCACGACGCCCGCGTGCAGGGCTTGTCCGACCGCGCTCAGATCGCCGAGCAGGGTGGGATGCTCTTTGTCTTTCCGCAGCCGCGCGTCCTGGAGTTCGTGATGCGGCGCTGCCCGGTGCCCATCGACGTGATCTTCCTGGACCCCGGCGGGCGCGTCACCGCCACGCACGCCATGACGGTCGAGCCGCCGGGCACGCCCGAGGCGCAGCTCAAGCGCTACAGCAGTCGCTACGTGGCGCAGTTCGCCATCGAGCTCAAGGGCGGCAGCCTCGCCACGCTCGGGCTTGACCCCGGCGATCGCGTGCCGCTGCCGCTCGATGCCCTCAAGCAGCGTGCCCGTTGACCCGATAACAGGACCGTCACGCTCCGGGTTCGATCGGAAGTTCATGACCCAGGAACCGCTCGCGCTGCTGCTGCTGACCCAGGATCCCGCCTCGGCGCAGGCGTGGGTCTCGTGCGTGCTCTCGCATTGGCCGCAGGACGATCGACCCACGCCGCGACTCCTCACGCCCGGCAGTCTCGACCCGCACAGGACCGATCTGGCCTGGGTCGTCGCCGACCACGAGAACGACCCGACCCTGGCGGAACTGCTCGTGACGCTGGACGAGCAGCAGGTCCCCGCCCTGCTCAGCACGCCGCGCTCCTCCTACGACACCGGGACCTGCAGCCTCAGCGGCGCGGTGTCTGCCCCGATGGACGCGCCGCCCGCGCTGGTGGCTGCGACGCTGCGCACCATGCTGGCGCAGTCGCCACTGGTCCGCGCCCTGCGCCTGGAGAACGCCCTGCTCCGCGCCCACCAGTCGGGCCTGTGCGACCAGATGGGGCGCATCGACGAAGAGCTGAGATTGGCGGCCCAGTTCCAGCGCGAGTTCCTGCCCCAACCGGTCCAGGCCGCCGACCGCGTGGAGTTCCGCGTGCTGTATCGGCCCGCGGGCTACGTCAGCGGCGATATCTACGACGTGATCCAGCTCGACGAGACGCACATCGGGTTCTTCGTCGCCGACGCGGTGGGCCACGGCGTGCCCGCGGCGCTCATGACCATGTTCATCAAACGCTCGCTCCAGACCCGCGAGATCGACTCGGCTTCGCCCGGCGGCGTCCGCATCGTCCCGCCCAACGTCGCCCTGGCACGCCTCAACCACGACCTGATGCTCCACCAGAGTCAGAGCGATCAGGTCCGCACCGCCACCGCCTGCTACGGCATCCTCGACTGCCGCTCCGGTGAGCTGCGCTTCGCCCGTGCCGGACACCCCTTCCCCTTCATCCTCCGCGCCGACGGGTCACGCGAAGTCCTCGCCCCCGACGGCGGACTCCTGGGCGTCTTCCCCGACGACTCCTACGACCTGATCACCACCCGGCTGCACCCCGGCGACCGCCTGCTCCTCTACAGCGACGGGTTCGAGGTCGCCTTCCCCGGCGTCGGCAAACAGCAACGTATCGCCAGCGATCAGTTCGAGCACGAGTTCCTCGACCTCCGCCACGGCACCATGGACCAGGCGCTGGATCGGCTCGTCGCCAAGATCGAGCAGCAGGTCGGCTCCCTCAACCAGCGCGACGACATGACCGTCGTCTGCGTGGGCATCCGTGAGAGCGCGGACTGATCAACACCGAATGAGCATGGGGAATGCTCAATCCCCGGACACCGCCAGCCCCGCTCTTTGGAGCAGGGATCGCGTGACTCGGGGCACGTCGCCGCGGCTTTCCGCGGTGAGCATCCGTTGCAGATGAAACACGATCGTTCGACTGACGATGTCGGTCTCGATGTTGATGCGCTCGCCGACCTTTGCGTCGCCCAGCGTGGTGAGCTTGAGCGTGGTGGGGATCAGCGCGATATCGAAAGTCGTGGGCGACACCGCTGCCACGGTCATGCTCACGCCGTCCACCGCCACCGAACCCTTGGGCACGATGCAGGGTCGCAGCGCTTCGGGCGCTTCGATGGTCAGGCGCCACTCCTCGTTGCTGGCGATCACGCGCCTGACCATGCCCATGCCCTCGACGTGCCCCTGCACGAAGTGCCCGCCCATCTGCTGCTGCGGCGTGAGCGAGGATTCGAGGTTGACCTCGCTTCCGGGCGACAATTCCCCGAGCTTGGTCTTGGCCAGCGTCTCGGCGATCACGTCGAACTCCAGCGTCGTGGGCGAGACGTTCACGAGCGTCAGACACACGCCGCTGACGCACACCGAATCCCCGTGTGAGAGTTCAATCCCGGGGGGATTCCAGTTCTGCCGATCCACCACGAAGCGCACGCCCAGCGGCTGCTCGCGAATCTCCGCCACACGCCCTTTGCCCTGCACGATTCCGGTGAACATGGTCCGGTGATTGTATAGCGCTTCGGGCATGCGAATCTTGATCAGATGAACGGTTGAGCGCCGGATCGACCGGATCAGAGAAGGAGGATTCGTTTGGATCGGATCCGCTTGATCCGGTCCTCATCCGGTGATCCGGTCCAACTCGTACGTCCGCGGCGGACCTTGGTATCATTGCCCGCCCTTCACCGAGGTTCACATGCATTCACGCAGTCACACGTGCGGGCAGTTACGCAAGAGCCACGTCGGGCAGGTCGCTTCGCTCAGCGGGTGGGTCAACTCCTACCGCGACCATGGCGGGGTCGTCTTCATCGACCTGCGCGATCGCGAGGGCGTCACGCAGGTCGTCTTCCATCCCGAGAACAAGCAGGCGCACGACCTGGCGGACAAGCTCCGCAGCGAGGACGTGGTCAACGTCCGGGGCATCGTGGTGGAACGCGAAGCGGGCATGGCCAACCCCCGGCTCGCCACCGGGCAGATCGAGCTGCAGGCGACCGACCTGGAGATCCTGAGCAAAGCGGCCACGCCCCCCTTTACGCCCGATGAAGCGGAGAAAGTCGCGGAGGACACGCGCCTGAAGTATCGCTACATCGACCTGCGCCGACCGCGCATGCAGCACATCCTGCGCACCCGGCACCGCGTGACCAAGATCATGCGCGACTACTTCGACGCGCACGGGTTCTACGAGATCGAGACCCCCTTCCTGTGCAAGAGCACCCCGGAAGGGGCGCGCGACTTCCTTGTGCCCTCGCGCCTGCAGGAGGGCTCGTTCTACGCCCTGCCGCAGAGTCCGCAGCTTTTCAAGCAGATTCTCATGGTCGCGGGCATGGAACGCTACGTCCAGATCGTGCGCTGCTTCCGTGACGAAGACCCGCGCGCCGACCGGCAGGCGGAGTTCACGCAGCTGGACCTCGAGATGAGCTTCGTCGATCAGGGCGACGTGCTGAACATGGTCGAGGGTCTGCTGCGTCGCATCTGGAAAGAGATTCTCGACGTGGAGCTGCCCAACCCCGTGCCGCGGATGAGCTACGCAGAGGCGATGGACCGCTACGGCTCGGACCGCCCGGATCTGCGCTTCGGCATGGAGCTGGTGAACATCGGCGACCTCGCTGCCAAGACGGACTTCGGCGTGTTCAAGAGCGCCCTCGCTTCGGGCGGGATCGTCAAGGCCATCCGGGTGCCCGGCGGCGGAGACCTGCCGCGCAGCGCCACCGACGCTCTGGCGGAGTGGGCCAAGGGCTTCGGCGCCAAGGGCCTGGCCGTCACCAAGATCGTGGCGGGGAATCAGTTCGAGACCGGCATCGCCAAGTTCATCGCGCCGCTGGCCAACGAGCTGATCCCGCGCATGAACGCCCAGGTCGGCGACCTGCTCTGTTTCGCGGCGGATAAGTCCAAGATCGTCCATCGCGTGCTGGGCGAGCTGCGCTTGAAACTCGCCAAGGAACGCAACCTCCTCAAGGACGGCGACTGGAAATGGCTCTGGGTCGTGGACTTCCCCGCCTTCGAGTGGAACGACGAGAGCAAGCGTTGGGACAGCCTGCACCACCCCTTCACCAGCCCGCGCGACCATGACGTGCCCAAGCTCGACACCAGCCCCGGCGAGGTGATCGCCAAGGCCTACGACATCGTCTGCAACGGCAGCGAACTGGGCGGCGGGTCCATCCGTATCCACCGCTCCGACGTGCAGGGGAAAGTCTTCAACCTGCTGGGCATCGACGACGAGTCCGCCAAGGTGAAGTTCGGGTTCCTGCTCGATGCGCTGCGCTTCGGCGCTCCGCCGCACGGCGGACTGGCGCTGGGCCTGGACCGCATCATCATGCACCTCTGCGGCACCACCAACATCCGTGACGTGATCGCCTTCCCCAAGACGCAGAACGGCGCGGACCTGATGACCGAAGCCCCCTCGCCCGTGGAGGACAAGCAGCTCAAGGAATTGCACCTGCGACTGGCGGCGGCGAAGTGAACTTTACAGAGGGGGTCAGGGGTTCGGGGTTCGGGGTTGGAAAAGCAATTCCAATCTCTGACACCCAACCCTTAACCCCCAACCCCCTCCCCCATGTGCGGCATCGCGGGCATTGTCCGTTTCGACGATCAGCCGATCGATCTGGATCGCGCCGGGGCGATGCTCGCGCACATGCGGCATCGCGGGCCCGACGGCGAGGGCGTCACCCGACACGGCCGCTGCGTCTTCGTCCACGTGCGACTGTCGATCATCGACCTGCTCAGCGGCGCTCAGCCGATGGAGATTCCCGCGCTCGATTCGCACGGCGCGCTGAGCCTGATCTTCAACGGCGAGATCTACAACCACCGCGCCCTGCGGCGTCAGCTCCAGGCGTTGGGCCACCGTTTCGTCTCCGACCACTGCGACACGGAAGTGCTGCTGCACGGGTATCGCCAGTGGGGCGTGCAGTTGCCCAAGCATCTTCACGGGATGTTCGCCTTCGCCATCTGGGACGAGCATGAGCGTGAGCTTTTCCTTTGCCGGGACCGCGCCGGCAAGAAGCCGCTCTACCTGTTGCGGGCAACGGACGGTTCGCTTCGCTTCGCCAGCCTGGTGGGCACGCTGCTCGGCGGGCTGCGCGGCCAGGAGAAGCCCGCGATCGACCCGGGCGTGCTGCGGACATACCTCGAGTTCGGCTACACCTTCGAGAAGTCGCTGCTCTTGGGCGTGGAGGAATTGCCCGCGGCGCACTGGGCCCTGGTGTCGAGCCGGGGCGGCGTGAAGAGCGAACGCTACTGGCGGCCCCCGCCCATCTCGCGCAGCAGCACCTCCGCCGGCGCGGGCAAAGCGTTGCACGAGGTGCTGCTCGAAGCGATCCACGAGCGACTCGAGGCGGACGTGCCGCTGGGATGCTTTCTCTCGGGCGGGATCGATTCTTCGCTCATCGCCGCCGTGGCGCAGAAGCGGCTGCACGAGATGAAGGCCGGCCCGCTGCGCACCTTCAGCGTCGCCATGCCCGACATCGACTACGACGAGAGCCGATTCGCCCGCGCCGTGGCGCAGCACATCGGGTCCGACCACGTCGAACTCGTGGCGGCGCCCAGCCGCGACGTGATCGGCGACCTGACCCGCTTGATCCAGACCTCCGGCGAACCGACCGCGGACAGCTCCATCCTGCCCACCTACTGGCTCAGCCAGGCCACGCGCCGGCACGTCAAGAGCGTCCTGTCCGGCGACGGCGGCGACGAGCTCTTCGGCGGGTACGACCGCTACCGCGCCATGAGCATCCTGGCGCGTCATCGGGGCTGGCTGCGCCTGCTGCCCTCGGTGGGCCGGGGCGGGTCGCCCTTCTCGTTCCGCACCCGTCTGCGCCGACTCATCGACGCCGCCCGCGACCCGCACCCGATGGGTCAGTACCGTCAGCTCGTCCAACTCTTCTCGCCCCAGCGCCTGGACGAACTGGGGCTCACAGGTCACTCCCCGCCGCTGCCGGATTGGCCCGACGAGCCCGACCCCGCCCACGCCGCGATGCGCTGGGACTTCCTGCACTACTTACCGTTTGACCTGCTGCGCAAGATCGACCGCGCCTCGATGGCGGTGGCGCTGGAGGTGCGATGCCCGATGCTCGCCACCGCGGTGACCGACCTGGCCGGTCACCTGCCCTCGGGCGTGCTCATGCCCGGCGGCAGGCAGAAAGGCTTGCTCCGCACCGTGGCGCGCCAGTACCTGCCGGGGTTGATCATCGACCGGCCCAAGCGCGGTTTCGCCCTGCCCATCGGGCGCTGGTTCACCGCCTCGCTCGCCCAGCCGCTCCGCGACGCCCTGAGCGACGGCACGCTCGAGACCGTGGGCCTGCGACGCCAGCCCGTCCTGGCCATGCTCGATGAGCATCTCGGACGTACCATGCTCCACACGCATCGGCTTTTCGCGCTGCTGAGCCTGTCGCTCTTCCTCCGCTGGCGCAACGGGCTCTGAGCGTCGAACGAAGAGATTCGCCACAGAGCGCACGGAGAGCACCGAGAGATGCCAGGCAGAGAAGTCGAGTCCTTGCTTTGATTGGTGAGTTCCTCTGTGTGCTCTGTGTGCTTTGTGGTGAAGTTTGATTCCGTGAGGCTCACGAATGCCTTGGTTCCATCCTGGGAGTCGGTCATGAGACGATCCGCTGTGTGGGTCCTGCTGCTGATGGGGATGGTCGTCACCGCGCTGCGTGCGGAGGAGGAGCCGCGCCGGGTGACGATCGCCGGGTACAACCTCCAGAACATGTTCGACGTGTTCGACGATCCCTACACCACCGACGAGACCACTCGCCCCAAGTCACGCAGCGACCTCACCGAGTTGGCCAAGGCGATTCGCGCTCTGAACGCCGATGTCATCGGCATCTCCGAACTTGAAAACGAGGGCGTCCTCAAGGCCTTCGCCGCCGAGTTCCTGGGCGACATGAACTACCGCTACGTCGGCTCCGTCCCGAGCAACTCCGGTCGCGGCATCACGCTGGGCGTGCTCAGCCGTCTGCCCATCCACAGTATCACCAGTCATCGCTTTCGCCTGCTCTCGCTCCCGGGCGAGACGCGCACCTGGACCTTCGCGCGTGACGTGATGCGCGTGACGATCCAGGCCACGCCCACACAGCGCATCGAAATGTTCGTGGTCCACCTCAAGAGCCGACACGACTCCGCGGGCGATCCCACCTCCGCCAAGTGGCGACTCGCTGAAGCCGTGGGCGCCCGTGCGCTTGTCGATGAAGTGCTCGACGCAGACCCCCAGGCGCTTGTCGCTTTCCTGGGCGACTTCAACGACACCCCCGGAAGTGATCCACTAAACGCCATCATGGGGGCAACGCAGCCCCCGGCTCGACAACTCACCGACGTCCACGCCGGCATCGAGCCTGAGAAACGCATCACTTATCTCCTGCCCCCCTACCGCAGCACCATCGACTACATCCTCACCAGCCCCGCGTTGACGAAGCGGCTCGTCCCCGGCTCCGCCACGCTGCTCGACGACGAATCTCTCCTCCGCGGCTCCGACCACGCCCCGATTAAAGCGAGCTTTAAACTCGATTGATCTCCCAGTGCCAAGACAACTTGGCAGGATCACCGGATGATCTGAATCAGACATTCACTCGTTTACGCTGGATTAAGCCGCCGATGAACACAGATAAACGCCGATGAAAGACATGATGGGGCTTCTGATCCACCCCGGCCGCCCGCAGGATCCTAAACCATGGCGACGCGGGGGCGTGGGAAGAGCTAGATTTCAATGGCGAGCGGGGAGCTTTTGCCGCTCCTGAGTACACGGGACCCGCCGCGGTCACGCTAGAGGCGACAAACTCCATTAAAATTTGTAGGCGAGCATGGCTCAGCCAAAGTCGAGGGCGTTGTGACGCAAGCCCCCGGTAGCGGGTGCATAGGAATCCGCCGATATGCGTATGAACCGGGTGAAGAGATACTCCACAATAGCACGGAACGAAGTACACAGCCGATTGTGCGCCTTCTGCACTACGGGCAGTACGGGTTGATCCCGCACGCTACGTTCGATGATGACGCAGAAGATGTCTTTCGCCTCCAGCCGCGCTTGGTGCGACTTGCCTATGTAGGCGATGTCTGCGAACACCTCGTGTGGCTCGCCTTCGATCATCGGATCGCCCAGGTCGCGGACATATCCATCCACCAGCGTCGACTGCGTTCGGCTGCGTTCCATGCGTCACTCCTTGTCAGTCAAGTGGTAGAAGAATTGTGGCACCTTCCATAGTGCCAAGCGCTACGAGATGCAAGAATCCGCCGCTCATCCACAGCCTTTGGCCCCAGATAGACTCGCTGATCCGCAGCCCTCTCATCACCTGCTCATTCGACCACGCGGCAGGGAGTGGTGAGGTTTAACAGAGGCTCCCGATGTAGTATCATGACTTCGAATGACACTATTTTTCACTTTTTCGAAAGCATCGCCGATGTCCACCCGACTGAACTATCTTGGCTGGGGCTTGCTGCTCACTATGAGCGTCACCGCACTGGCAGATACGTCAACTGCCGATCACAAGGCCGAGGCCGCCGCGCCCGCGGCAGCGCAACCGGACGCCGCCGCGCCAGCCGAGGCGCAGCCGCAAGGCCTGCTCCCCGTCCTCGATTACACCGGCGACCTCTGGACGCGCCCACGCCTGCTCGGCGACTTGGGCGGTACCCGAACCGACCTCGCCAACAAGGGCATCCAGTTCGACATCAACTTCACCCAGACCATGCAGTCGGTGGTAGATGGGGGGCTGGATAGCAGCACTCGCTATGGCGGCACTTTGGACTACAACATCATGCTCGACCTGCACCGCATGGGCGTGCTGCCAGGAGCGATCGTCAAGTTCCGCGGCGAGTCGTGATACGGCGAGACCGTGAACCACATCACGGGCCAGATTTTATCGGCAAACAGCGACGGATTTTTCCCGTTCACTCACACGCCCGACGAGGACATCCCGTTCACGATCACGAACCTGGCGTACACGCAGTTCCTGTCGGAGCACATCGGCTTTCTGATCGGCAAGTTCGACACCATTGACGCCGACCCCAACGAGTTCGCATCGGGCCGCGGCACCAGCCAGTTCATGAACGCCAACTTCACTTTCAGTCCGGCGATCAGCCTGATGGCACCCTACAGCACGCTGGGCACGGGCATCATCTTGAAGCCGACGCACGCTGTGCACATTTCGAGCGTGGTGTACAACATCAAAGACTCTTCGACGACCACGGGCTTTGAGAACATTGACGAGGGAGCGGCGTGGGTCACCGCTGCGGAGTTTCACTACAAACTGGGCAGGTTACCGGGTGGACAGAACGTGACGTTCGGCTACGCCTTTGACAGCACCTTTGCGGAACTCGGCGAACGATTCGTGTTTACGCCAGGCGAAGGGCTCGCTCCGTCCACGAAGGACAATACCTGGGCCGTGACCTGGAGCGTGTGGCAGTACTTGTGGGTTAAAGACCCATCCGATACTCCCATCAACCTCACCAACGGCGAGCCTGATCGGCAGGGTTTGGGTCTCTTCGCCCGGGTCGGCTTCGCAGATCAGGACACGAACCCGATCAAGTGGAGCGCCAGCGCCGGAGTCGGCGGCAAGGGGATCATTCCTGGCCGCGACCGGGACACTTTCGGCGTCGGCTACTTCCAGATCAAGTTTCAGCCGGACCGGCTGATCGATCGCACCGGCATCGACGATCACTCCCAGGGCTTCGAAGTCTTTTACAACGTGTCGATCACACCCGCCGCCAATCTGACCTTTGACGTGCAGGTCCTTGACTCCGCGTTCCCAGATATCGACACGGCAGTGATCCTGGGCTTGCGATTGGGACTTAAGTTCTGAGCCGATTCTGTTGGCGGTGAGTATCTCATTTCAATTGGCAATGATCTCACCGATTTTGTATTCGATGAATTGCGAGATGTCAGCGGCCTTGGCCTCGAAGCCCTGCAGGTAGGGAAAGAGCATGTCGTTGACGAAGTTGACAAGATCCGGCCCGGTGGTGGACTTGTTGTTGTCGATCGCGTTGGCTGCGTTCTTCGGTGCGGCCCACGTCTCCCAGCAATCCGGCTTGCACCCAAAGACTACAAGTCATTCAACGCTTCGCCAGGGACCGACGGCAAGGCCATGTGCCGCTCGTTTCGCCTTGCGGCCCAGCAACTAGCGTGGCGCCTCGTCAGTGCATGGTGTCGGCAGAATCATAGCGTGTGTGTGTGCAATGCCAGCGACAGACGCTTAACCCTTAGGGATCAATCTCGGTCGAACGTCGCTACAGCCCACCGCATCGTCCGCTCATTCAACGAATGGCAGCGAATAGCAAGGTTATTCAGAGGCCTCTTGATTTGATGGTCCTATCCACGATCATCGGTGTGCTTCGGCAGATTACCCCGGGTTACTCTGGCCCCACTCCAATCTTTTTCGTCCTGCGTATCTTGTCACCCGGTCAAATACGGATTTCCCGCACGCTCGCGTCCGATCGTCGTCTCCGAGCCGTGACCCGGCAGCACGCGGGTCGGGTCCGGCAGCGTGAGCAGTTGGTCGTGGAGGCTGCGCATCAAGTCGTGGTAGTTGCTCGTGGGGAAATCGTGACGCCCGATGCTTGAGGCGAAGAGCGTGTCGCCCACCAGCGCCAGCGGCGCGTCCTTCTGATAGAGCGTGACGCCGCCGGGGCTGTGGCCCGGGGTGTGACGCACCTCGAACGTGGTCGCCTCGAGCGTGAGCGTCTGCCCGTGCCGGAGCGCTGCGGTGGGGCGCGGGGCGACGATCGGCTGCGCCAGGTACGCCGAGAGGTTCAGCTCCGGGTCGCTCAGGAAGTCGAGCTCCGCCTCGTGGATCAGGATCGGCGTGTCACGCCAGAGCCGATGCATCTGCGCCAGCCCGGCGATGTGGTCCACGTGGGCGTGCGTGAGCACGATGGCGCTGGGCGTCAGCGACCGCTCACGGACGTAGGCCACGAGTTCGTCCGGCTCGAACCCCGCGTCCACGATCCAGCAGGAGCGACCCGCCCCGTGCAGGACGTAGCAGTTGGTCATCCAGTCGCCCAAGGCGAAGCACTTGACGGTCAGAGCGCTCATGCGCGCATGATAGTGCCCGCAGCGCTGACCCGCAGCGACCGTTGCCGCGGGGCCTACGCGGTGAAGCTCTTGCGTTTCTTCCCGGTGAGGTAGCTTTCGACGATGGTCGAGGCGAGGTCGTCGCCGGCGCAGTAGTACGCCACGCCGCGCGTCAGGCGGGTCATGCGGTCCACGAAGCCGATCCACTCCAGGCCGTGGTAGTCCTCCGCCAGGGCGAAGGTGGCGATGCGGATGCCCTGCTGCTGACAGAGCAGCGCCTCGCGCAGGGTGGCCTGGGCGGTGCGGTCCGAGGGCGGGTAGATCAGGTGCAGGGTCTCGCCGGCCTTGCCCGGCTCCACGTGGGCCGTGGGCTGCCCGTCGGTGATGATGAAGATCACCTTGTTGGCGGCGCCCCGCCGCGCCAGCGTCCGACGCGCCAGGCGCAGCCCCAGCTGCAGGTTGGTGAAGTGCTGCGGGACCGAGCGCGGGTTGCTCATCGCCTGCTCCAGCGGCACACGCAGGCGGACCGAGAAGTCGTGCACGCTGATGGGCTTGGGCATGACCAGCGGCAGCTCACTCTCACGCAGCGGCTCAGCGGTGCTGTAGAACCCCACGAAATCCAGCGTGTCCTGCGCGAACCGACGCCGCATGAGCGCCTTCATGCCCAGCGCCACCCGCTTGGCGTGAAAGAACCGCCCGTAGCGCATCATCGACCCGGACTGGTCCAGGAGCATGCACATGGCCACGTCGGCGCGGCCCTCGGTCTGGTGGATCTCGAAGTCCCAGGGCGTCACCCGCAGCGGCAGTTCCGCACGCCCGTCGCCGCGCACGGCGCGACGCAACGCGTTGCGCATCGTGGCGCCCAGGTCCAGCTCGCTCACCGGGTCGCCGAACTCGTAGACCTTCGACCCGTCGGTCCGCTCCTCGCCGCGGCCGGGATCGAGCGTGGCGTGGCCGTCCTTGTGCCCGCGCCTCAGGTGCGCGAAGACCTCCAGCAGCGAGCGGTGCTCCAGCGCCCGCACCATGCGCGGCGTCAGACGCAGCTCGCCCGTGGCCTCGTCCCGCTCCAGCAGGCCCGCGGCGATCATCTGCTCCACGTACTGCTTCTCCTCGTCGCCGTCGAGCTGCTCCATCGCATCCATCGCCTTCTGGCCGTACTGCAGGATGAACTGCGCGATCTTGGGCGAGGGGAACAGGTCGTCGGGGCCTTGGAAGGGCTGGCCCTCGTACTGGCCGTAGCGGTAGAGCATGCCCCATGATAGGCGGCGTGGAGGCGCCGGCGGCGTTGACCGGGTTGAGCCGTTACGCGATAGTGGCGCGGATGAGCGCGGGCGTTGCGGGCGAGCTGGCGGTGGTGACGGGCGCGTCCTCGGGGATCGGCCGCTGCGTGGCGCTGCTGCTGGCGGAGCGCCGCATGCGGACGGTGCTGATCGCCCGGCGTGAAGACGCGCTGCGTCGGCTGGCGCAGGAGTGCAGAGCTTTTGCGCCCAGCCAGGCGCTGCCGCTGGACCTGTCCGACGCCCCGGCGGTGGAGCGGACCGCGGCCGAGCTCGACCCGCTGGTGCTGGTGAACAACGCGGGCTTCGGCAGCAACGAGCCGTTCGCGGCCCTGAGCCTGGCGGACCACCTGCGGATGATGCAGGTGAACTACTTCGCGTCGCTGGCGTTGATCCGCGGGGTGCTGCCGGGGATGCTCCGACGCCGACGGGGCCACGTCGTGAACGTCGCCTCGATCGCCTCGAAGATGGGCCCGCCCGGTCACAGCGCCTACGCCCCGACCAAGGCGGCGATGGTGAGCCTGACGCAGTGCCTGGCGGGCGAGCACGCCGGTTCGGGCGTCCACTTCAGCGTGGTCAACCCTGGCATCGTGGACACGGAGTTCTTCAACGACCCGAGCTACGCGGTGCTGCGGGGGACGCTCAAGCGTCACGCCATCTCGCCGCGGCGTGTGGCGCGGGCGGTGGTCTCACTGCTGGATCGGCCGCGACTGGAGGTCTGCGTGCCCTGGCACTACCGCGTGGTGGACGTGATCCGCGCCATCAGCCCGTCGCTGCTGCTGCGCATCGTCCGCGCCAACAGCCGGGCGAACTCGAAGAGGTAGTCACGGGCGTTCGATCGGAGCTCGGAGGCGACGGATTGATCGGATGAGTCGGATAAGGATTCGTCATGCACTGAATTTCACCTCCGACCCATCCGAGTTGAAGACGAACTACAGCGGCGTCTGTCGCGGGACGCCCGGGAGGCGCGGGTACGCGGCCGGGGTCTCGCGCTCCTTGGCGATACGGACGATGACGCTGCGGTTGTCCATCGATTCGGGGTAGGCGTCCAGGACGCAGAGTTCGCCGCCGCCGAGCGTGTCCATGGCGTCGCTGGCCTGCGCCAGTTCGTCCTCGACGCTCGGGCCTTTCATCGCCAGGGTGAATCCCCCGACTCGCACCAGCGGCAGGGTGTACTCGAGCATCTCGCGCATCGGGCCCAGCGCTCGGCTCACCGCCAGGTCGAATCGCTCGCGGTAGGGCTTGAGCTGGCCAAGCTTCTCCGCACGATGGTTGACGACCACGACGTGCGACAGGCCCAGCGTGGCGGCGCAGCTCTTAAGGAACTCCGCCTTCTTGCCCGTGGCTTCGAGCAGGGTGAAGCGGTGCTGGGGCAGCACGATCGCCAGCGGCAGGCCCGGAAGCCCCCCGCCGCTGCCCACGTCGATCACCCGGCTGGATCGCGGCAGATCGCTCATCGCCACCAGCAGCGTCAGGCTGTCGAGGATGTGCCGACGCCAGGCCTCGTCCCAGTCGCGGATGCCGGTGAGGTTCACCCGCGTGTTGGCCTCGAGCAGCAATTCCAGATAGCGCGCCAGTTGCGACAATTCCTCGTCGGAGATCTCCAGTTGCAGCGCAGCCAAATCGTCGCGCACGAAGGAAGGAACGGTCATGATCGCTGGATATCAGAAGCCTCGAAAACCAAGATCGCGGAACGCCAAGGAAAGAATCGCATGCAACGTCTGTCGGCTTTCAATCCCGGCACTGATCCTTTCATCCGGTCAGAAAAGCCTCTCACTCCAGCGCTTCGCTGGGCGAATCGAACTCGAAGCTGGGGCGCGCGATGATGGCCTGGGGCGTGGAGCCGAAGTTCACCACCAGGGCGACCTTGATGAAGGTGGCGAGCATGCTCGATCCGCCGTAGGAGATCAGCGGGAGCGTGATGCCGGTGATGGGCATGAGGCCCAGGGTCATGGCGACGTTGACGGCCATTTGGAAGAAGAGCATGGCGGCGAAGCCCACGCACGCCAGTCGCGCGAAGGGGTCCTTGGTGCGGCCGGCCACCGCGAGCATGGAGGCGACCATGACGGTGAACAGCCCCAGCACCATCAGGCCGCCCGCCAGCCCCCAGCGATTGACGACGACGACGAAGATCATGTCGTTGTGACGCTCGGGCAGCCCGTTGAGCTTGATGAGTCGCTCGGACGCCTCTTCGCCGTAGCCGAACACTCCGCCGGCGCCCACGAGCGTGACCGCCTTGTCCTGTTGGAAGCCGATGTCGTTGACGTATCGGAGATCGCCCGTGGCCTGGCTGACCATGGCGACGATGCGCTGCCGCTGATGCTTGCGCAGCAGCTGCATCGAGTCGGGCAGGTCCGAGAGCGAGACGCCCACGACCAGGGCGGCGGCGGCGGCGGTGACGCCTAGGACCGTGGCCAGGTGCCTGAGCCTGGAGCCCGCGGCGAGCATCATGGCCACCAGCGCCGGGCCGAACACCATCGCGGTGCCCAGGTCGGGCTGCTTGAGGATCAGCATCACCGGCACGCACATGATGCCAAAGGGCACGAGCATGCCCCACCAGGTGCGCTGCATCTGGCGGAAGCGAAAGAAGCGCGCCACCGCGAGCACGAAGAGCACCTTCACGAACTCCGAGGGCTGCACCGTCATGAAACCCAGGTCGAACCAGCTCGTGGCTGTGTTGCGGACGGGCACGATCGCTCGCGGCACAAAGGGCAGCAGCAGCACCGCCAGCGCCAGCAGCGAGAGGAGAAAGAGCGGATAGGTCGCGGCCCCGATGTCGCGCGAGCTTGGCAGCGTGAGCAGGACCACGAGGATCAGGCCCGCCACGAACCACTGCACCTGCCTGAGCGCAAAGAGCGGATCGACGGTGTGGATCGCCAGGACGCCCACGACCGGCAGCGCCACGGCGCAGAGAAGCGTCAGCAGCGTCGCGGGCGACTGCACGATCAGACGCGCTCGCGCCAGGGTCGGGCTCACAGGTAGCCCTCCGCGCGCAGGGCGTAGAGCACCTGGTTGGCGATCGGCCCCGCCACCGCCCCACCGCTGCCGGCGAACTCCACCACCACCGCGACGGCGAAGTCCGCTCGCCGCGACCCGGGCCGATGCACCAGCCCCACGAACCAGGCGTGGTCGCCGTCCCGCACGATCGTGTCCCTGCTCGTGATGCGACCGTCCCGGTCCGAGTCGATGCGCAGCGGCACCGCGTCGGCGGTCCCGGTCTTGCCCAGCACCTTCACCCCCGGCAGGGTGAAGGTCACCTGTCGCAGGCGCTGGCCGTC
This sequence comes from uncultured Phycisphaera sp., assembly GCA_964496285.1. Lineage (GTDB taxonomy): Bacteria > Planctomycetota > Phycisphaerae > Phycisphaerales > Phycisphaeraceae > CAZBXW01. The sequence continues at coordinate 68,292 of CAZBXW010000010.1, read as the reverse complement.
CACTTCGAGATTGACGTGATGTCCGGTGCCGTACTCCTCGTTGACCGCTGCGTCCAGGCCTTGGAGCGCCGCCTCCACGCCCACGGGGGACAGCCGCAGGTCCACCGCGTTCTGTCGGGCGCCGGTGAGCAGGAAGGTCGGCGCGATGTGGTACCCGCCGCGCGCCAGGGCGGCGTAGCAGCTGGCGGCCTGCAGCGGAGTCCAGCGGATCGGACCCTGACCGATCGCCATCTGGATCGCGTCGGCGGGCGTGAAGCCCGGAGCGTTGGGGTCCTCGGCGCGGAGCAGGTCCGGCAGATCGCCGCCCACCTCCTCCTCCAGCCCGCAGCCCAGCGGCGAGCCGAGCCCGAAATCGTGGTAGGCACGCACGAGCGACCGCGCGCCCAGTCGCCGACCCAGCGTGTAGAAAAAGACGTTGCAGCTCCGCGCCACCGCCTCGGAGGCCTGCAGCGGCCCGTGCTGCGAGTTCCAGGTCTTGAAGATCCAGCAGCGGTAACGCTCGGGGTGCCCCTCGTCGAGGTAGCCCTGGCAATCGATGGTCTGCCCCGAGGCGATCTTGCCGCGGGTGAACGCCGCCGCCAGGACCAGCGGCTTGACGGTGGACCCGGGCTGGTAAGGCTCCGCCACGGCACGGTTGACGTAGGGACGGTTGACCTGGTCCTCCAGCCGCGACGCGTCGTCCATCGCCCGCGTGGGCGTGCTCACCGCCGCGAGCACCTGGCTGTTGGCCACGTCCAGCACGACCGCCGCCCCGTTGAGCGGGCGACCGATCTCGCCTTCGGGCATGTTCTTCTCGTGCCAGCGCTGGCGACGCATCAGCCCCAGTTCCGGATCGAGGACCGCCTGCAGTCGCGCCTGAAGTTGGACGTCGATGGTCAGCACGACATCGCCGCCGACGGTCGGCTCGACGCGCTGCTGCTGTCGGGTCTCGACGTCTTCGAGGACTCTGCCGCGCAGCCCGCGCAGCGTCTGCTCCATCGAGCGTTCCACGCCGGTGCTCCCCACGCGATCGCCGGCGAGGTACCCGCCCAGGTCCACGCCCCGGTCGGTGCGGAAGGGCCTGCCGGGGCGCAGGACGTTGCCCGCCGCGTCGCGCACGCCCTGCACGTCCTCTTGCCACACGTCGCGCATGGTCCCGACGATGTGCGTGGCCACGCCCACCACGCGGACCTCGCGGGGCGTGTCGGACTTCAGCGGCGCGGGCAATTCGCCGCGGTCCACCGTCACCGACAGATCGGTCAACGGGTATTCGCGCTGCCGCGAGGGCATGACCTCGACCTGCTGCCAGACGCGCAGGGGCGAGTCGCGCTCGGCGGCGTGGGCGATCCGCCTGCGGACCTCCGAGATCGCCTCCACGTCGGCGTTGAAGAGGATCGCGTGCTCGGCGCGCTGCTCGCTGATGGGCTGCGACACGTCCGCAAGCGTCACGTCCTGATCGACCGCGGACCTCTCCTGGAAGCGCAGAAGCCAGACGTGCGCCGCGGTGGCCTGGACGCGGCTGACCACGTCGGCCTTGTGGTCTTCGAGTTCCACGCGGTCGATGCGTCCGAGCCGCGCCAGGTCCTCCCAGAGCTGCTCGACCTGGGCGGCAAAGATCGGAAGCTGAGCGTCGATGGCCTCGTCGCGCTGCGTGCGGTCGAACTCCGCCCAGCGATTGCCCGCCGCCCGCCGCGCCGCCAGCGCCGCCTGCCGCTGCGCCCAGCGCCCGGTGATGACCTCGTAGTGCACCGCCACGTCGTACGCCGACCGGTCCATGGCCAGGACGCGTTGACGCCGATCCAGGATGCGTCCGCGTGCGGTGGGAATGAGTCGTTGCTGGTAGCGCACCGCCTCGGCACGGAGTCGCAGCTCCGCGTGCCGGGCGACCGTCAAGCGGGTCATCTGAATGGACAGCAACGCTGATGCGATGATGACCGCCAGCGCCAGCAGTCGAAGCCGACGCTGGAACATGCCGGGGATCAACCGCTGGACCAGCCCCTGCGACGCCGACGTTTCCAGGAGCGACCGGGCGGGCATAACAAATCCTAGGGTGGTTATCGGCCGGAGAAGGGGTGGCGGGATAGAAGTCAGGGGTCAGGGATCAGGGGTCAAGTCAGGTGCGCTCTTGGGTTGAGCCCGGACTCCTGACTCGCGGCTTCTGACTGTGGTGGCCGGCATCCGGGGATGAGGACATCCCCGGCTTGGCCGGGTGGGGAATATCACTTCAGGCGAGAGGCGACGTTGAGCCTCGCAGCGGCCTGGCGCTGCTCGGTGGCGCGGGCGGCGATGGCTTCGTCGCCCACCGCGACGCGAGACTGGGCTGCCTTGAAGGCGGCCTTGGCTTCGTCGCTGTTGATCTGGTCGGCGGGCGTGGCCTGCGTGGCGACGATGGTCAGGCGGTCGTCCTTCATCTGCGCAAAACCGCCGGCGACGAAGAACCACCGCGGCGAGCCGCTGAGCGGGTCCAGGCGCAAGGCTCCGTCGCCGAGCTTGCAGAGCATCGGCGCCCGCAGGTGCATCAAGCCCACCTGTCCGTCCCAGGCGGGGATCGAAGCGTAGGCGACCTTGCCGTCGAACACCTGGGCTTCGGGCGTCACCACCGTGCATAAGAATCCGTCAGCCACGTTGAATCTCCTGTGCAGGGCGTCAGTCTAGGTGGGTCAGGAAGGCTGTCAAATGGCCTTAGGCGACCGCCGCGGTCAGGGGCGTGAGGTGCTTGCGGAGGTACTGCCCGGTGAAGGAGGTCGGGTGCTGCGTGAGGTCCTCGGGCGTGCCGGTGGCGACGATGGTTCCGCCGCGTTCGCCGCCCTCGGGTCCCAGGTCGATGATCCAGTCGGCGGACTTGATCACGTCCATGTTGTGCTCGATGACGAGGATGGAGTTGCCCGCGTCGGCCAGCCGGTGCAGCACGGTCAGGAGCTTGTGGATGTCTGCGAAGTGCAGACCGGTGGTCGGCTCGTCGAGGATGTAGAGGGTGTGGCCGGTGGGCCGCTTGCCCAGCTCGGTGGCGAGCTTGACGCGTTGGGCTTCGCCACCCGAGAGCGTGGTGGAAGCCTGACCCACCTGCATGTATCCCAGGCCCACGTCCAGCAGCGCCTGAAACAACTGCTTGACGCCCGGGAAGTTCTCGAAGAATGCAAGCGCGTCCTCGATGGTCATGTCGAGCACTTGCGCGATGGACTTGCCGCGGTAGTGGACCTCGAGCGTCTCGCGGTTGTAGCGTTGCCCACGGCACTCCTCGCACTGCACGTAGACGTCGGGCAGAAAATGCATCTCGACCTTCTTGGTGCCCTGTCCCTGGCAGGCCTCGCAGCGTCCGCCCTTGACGTTGAAGGAGAATCGACCGGGGCTGTAGCCTCGGATCTTCGCCTCCTTGGACTTGGCGAAGAGGTCGCGGATCAGATCGAAGGCGCCGGTGTAGGTGGCGGGGTTGGAGCGTGGCGTGCGCCCGATGGGCGACTGGTCCACCTCGATGATGCGATCGACGAACCTCACGCCCTCCAGGGCCCTGTGCTCGCCGGGCTTCTCTTTGCTGCCCAGCAGTTCGCGTCGGACGGCGCGGAGCAGCACCTGGTTGACCAGCGTGCTCTTGCCCGAACCGGAGACCCCCGTGACGCAGACGATGCCGCCCAGGGGGAAGGCGACGTCGATGGCCTTGAGGTTGTTCTCGCGCACGCCGCGGAGCTGCAGGGCCTTCTTGTGCTGCAAAGCCCGGCGCATCTCGGGGACGGGGATGTGCCGATCGCCGCTGAGGTACTGCGCGGTGAGCGAGTCGCGGACCGCCAGGATGTCCTCGAGCGAGCCCTGCGCCACGACGGTCCCGCCGTGCCTCCCGGGCCCGGGGCCGATGTCGATGACGTGGTCGGCAGCGCGGATGGTGTCCTCGTCGTGCTCGACGACCAGGACGGTGTTGCCGATGTCGGTCAGGCGTCGCAGCGTGGCGATGAGCCGATCGTTGTCGCGCTGGTGCAGGCCGATGGTCGGCTCGTCCAGGACGTAGCAGCAGCCCACGAGCCCGGAGCCGACCTGCGTGGCCAGCCGGATGCGTTGCCCCTCGCCGCCCGAGAGCGTGGCGGTGGAGCGGTCGAGCGAGAGATAGCCCAGCCCCACGTTGATCATGAAGCCCAGTCGGGCGCGGACCTCCTTGAGGATCGGCGCCGCGATGGACTGTTGCTCCCGGCTCAGCCGCAGCCGCCCCAGCAGGTCGTGGGCGCGCTCGATGGTCAGGGCGGTGACGCCCGGAAGACTCAGGCGTTCCTGGTCGGTCTGGATCAGGACGTGCATCGCCTCGGTGCGCAGGCGCGCGCCCCGGCAGGTCTCGCAGGGCGACTCGGAGAGGTACTGGTGCAGGCGGTGTTTGACGAACTCGCTTTGGGTGTTCTGCCAGCGGCGCTGCAGGTTGGGGATCACGCCCTCGAAGGACTTGCGCAACTGCTGCTCGTCCTTGGCGCTGGTTCCGTGGAGCAGGACGCGTCGCAGGGCGGGCGGGATTTTCTTGAACGGCGCCTCGGGATCGACGCCGAACTCCCTGCAGAAGCGCTGCAGGATGCGCGCGTACCAGATGTTCACGCGCTTGCCGTGGTGACGCCAGGCGTCCACCGCTCCCTTGGTGATCGAGAGCGACTCGTCGGGGACGACCAGGACCGGATCGAACTCGAGGATGTTGCCCAGCCCGTGACACGCCGGGCAGGCGCCGTGGGGCGAATTGAACGAGAACAACCGAGGCTCAAGCTCCGCCAGGCTGCACTGGGGATGCTCCGGGCAGGCGAAACGCTCGCTGAAGACTGTGTCGCTCCAGGCCTCGCCCTGCGTGTTCACGCTCACGACGACCAGCCCCTGCGCCATCCTCAGCGCCAGCTCCACCGACTCGGCCACCCGTCCCCGGAAGGCGTCGTCGGCTTTCACCACCAGGCGGTCGATCACCGCCTCGATGCTGTGCGCCTGGTAGCGCTGCACCTTGGTGGTGAAGGGCGTGCCGCCCTTGATCTGGCGCAGGTCCATGACCACGCCGTCCACCCGGGCGCGGATCAGGCCCTGCCTCGTGAGCGACTCGAAGACCTCCTTGTGGTGTCCCTTCTTGCCGCGAACCACCGGGGCGAGCAGCATGATCTTCGCGCCGCTGGGCATGGCCAGCACCCGGTCCACGATCTGCGTGGCGGTCTGACCGGCGATGGGCCTGCCGCAGCCCCGGCCCTTCTCGTCCACGTGCCAGCAGGTCGGCTGCCCCACGCGGGCGAAGAGCAAGCGTAGGTAATCGTAGATCTCCGTGGTCGTCGCCACCGTCGAGCGCGGGTTGTGCGAAGCGCTGCGCTGCTCGATGGCGATCGTCGGGGGCAGACCCTCGATCGACTCGATGTCGGGCTTCTGAAGCTGGTCGAGGAACTGCCGGGCGTAGGCCGAGAGCGACTCGACGTACTTCCGCTGCCCTTCCGCGTAGATGGTGTCGAACGCCAGGGAGCTTTTGCCGCTGCCCGAGAGCCCGGTGATGACCACGAGCTTGTCGCGCGGGATGTCGATGTCTACGCCGCGGAGGTTGTGCTCGCGAGCGCCGCGGATCGAGATGCACGAGGCAGGCATGGAGTGGCTCTTGGCTGTTAACTTTCTGCTGTTGGCGGTGAGCCCCAAAACGGAAACACATAATAGCGGCCTGGAGCGCCGCAGCTCCCGCCGCCTCTGGCTCACCGCTCATGGCTAACAGCCGACAGCCGATCGCTTCATCACACCGTGGCGCTGGTGTAGGGCAGCAGCGCCATGAAGCGCGCGCGTTTGATAGCGCCGCTGGCCAGCCGCTGCTCGAAGGCGTTCAGGCCGGTGCGTTTTCGGCTCTGAATCTTGCCGTTGGGCGTGAGCAGTCGGCGAAGCGTCTCCGCGTCGCGGTAGTCGACGTAGAACGTGCCGTTGCTGGACTTCTTGACGACCTTGACGCGCGGGGTTCCGCCGAAGCGGGCGAACTCTGCCATGACGAAGCTCCGTCTTGGGTTGTGAGCCCCGGCACACGACCGGGACGACGGTTTCAAACCGAGCCGTGTAGCTTACCATCGCGCGGGCGACAGAGCAATTCAGGAATCAGGGGCCAGGCGTCAGGGTTTAAGAAGCCGGGGGTGTACTCATCCCCGAATCCCCCCGCCCTCCGCCCCCGGCGGCACATCCGCCTTGCTGACCATCCACTGCACCGCCCTGCCGGTGCGCGCCGCCAGTCGGTCACGATACGCCGGCAGATAGGGTCGTTCGCTCTGGGTGTGTCCGGTCAGCAGGACCGTCAAGCCGCGCTGCTCCGCGTCGAGCATATCGTGATGGCGCATCTCCCCGGTGACGAAAGCGTCGAGGCGGCCATCGCAGGCGTCCACCGCCGCCTCGAGCAGCGAGCCGCCCGCCCCGGCGCAGACCGCCACGCAACGGATCGCGCCGCGACGAGGGTGGATCTCCTGCAGCGATCGAACCTTCAGCCCGCGCCGGATTCGGTGGGCCAGAGTCCGCGCCGAGATCGGCTGATCCAGCCGCACGATTCGGCCCTGCCCCGTCACTCCGCCCCGAGCGACCTCGTCCGCGGCGGGCAGCAGCGGATAAACATCGTAGGCCGGCTCCTCGTACGGATGCCCAGCGACCACGGCGCGCTTCACCGCTTCGACCTTCGACCGCGGACAGACCATCTCCAGCCGAGTTTCCTCCACACGCTCCAGGCGACCGCGTCTGCCGATCACGGGGTTCGAGCCCGCCCCGCCGCGGAAGTTGCCCCAGCCGCGCATCGTGAAGGCGCACTCGCGGTACGCGCCGATGACCCCCGCACCCGCAGCCGCCATCGCGGCGCGGAGCGGATCGAGGTGTGACTCAGGGACGAAGACCACGATCTTGCACAGCGAGTCCGTCGGGCGGGTCTGCGTCGCGGGCTTGATGGCAGCGACCGCGCCCTGTCCGACGAGCCCGACCAGAAAATCGTTCATGCCCCCCGCCGCCGCGTCCAGCGCCGTGTGCGGGCAGTAGACCGCCAGGTCTCTCCGGACCAGTTCGCGCAGCAGCCGCTGCCTCCAGTGGGCGACTCCGAGCGAAGCGATCGGCTCGAAGATGACGGGGTGGTAGGCGACGATGAGCTGCGCCCGCAGGCGTAACGCCTCTTCGAGGACCGCCGGGGTCAGATCGATGCAAAGCAAAGCTCGCTGGACCACCGTGCGGTCGCAGCCCACGAGCAGGCCGACCTTGTCCCAGCTCTCCGCCAGGGCCTCGGGCGAAAGGGCGCGAAGATGGTCCAATAACGCGTCGAGGCGCATGGTCAGCCCCAGCGTACCGCAAAAACAAGTGGAAAGTGCAGCAGGCGCGGGCGCCCAGCCGATGCCTAAACCTACGGGCACCAACATGGAACCCACGTCACCGCCTTCGCCGACGGTCGCCCATGTGCTTCGCAGCGCCGGCGCCTCGCGTCGCCCGCTCACGGCGCAGGAGCAGCTCGAGGCGCTGCGCCGCGTCAAGGCGCAGGCGGAGGCCAGGCTCAAGCTGGGCGTCAAGCTCTTCCAGGCCGCAGAGGCGCACACCACGCAGTACCGCGAACTGGTGGAGCAGGTGCGCAGCGATCAGGAAAAGTTCCGCGAGCAATGGGGCGAAGAAGTGGCGCGATCGCTGCGGAGCTACGACCAGTGGATCGGTCGGCTGGACGAGACTTTTCAAGCTGCGCTGAGCGCGATGGGCCAGCGGATCGACGCGATGGAAGCGCGCTGGAGCGAGGCGCTGGAGAAGATGGACCGCGCCGCCCGCCGCGCCGAGTCGATGTTTGAGCAGGTCCGGCTCCACCAGGAGCGAGCCGCGATGCGTCAGCACCGTGTCCCGCCAACCGCGACGGCGCAACCGGTCATCGACGTCGGTCCCTCGCCCGCCGCCGCATCGGCCGCATCGCCTTCCCCCAGCCCCGCGTCCGCCCCTGGGAACACCCCCAGCCCCCGGTCCCAGCCCGAGATCCCGGCTGCGCCCAGCGATCCGCCCGCGGCGGGTGAGCCGGCGCTCTACACTCGATTGCTCGGCGAGCTTCGCCCGGGGCCGTCCACGCACGAGCCGACGACCTCGGACTGATTCTGCATCACCATCCGCACCAGGTCCGCCAGGCTCGGCGCCAGCATCTTCCGCATCACCCGCGAGCGGTGCACCTCGACGGTCTTGACGCTCAGCCCCATCCTCTGCGCGATCTCGCGATTGGGCGCGCCCTCAACGACCAGCTCCATCACTTCACGCTCACGCTGGGTGAGCGAGGCGCGACGCTGTTGGATGGCGAGCTCCGCGGCGCGACGCTCGTGCCGCTGCTTGGCGCGCTGGAGCGCCAGGCGGACACGCTTGATCAGCTCCGCGGGGTCGTAGGGCTTCTGCAGGAAATCAATCACGCCGCACTTCATGGCGCGCACCGCGGTGGGCACCTCGCCGAACCCGGTGATCACGATCGTCGGCAGATGCCAGCCGCGACGCACCATGTCCTCGATCAGCTCCAGCCCGCTGATGCCCGGCAGGCGCAGGTCCAGCAGCAGCACGCCCGTGGGCTCCTCCGGGTAGGCACGCAGGAACAGCCCCACCGACTCAAAGCACTGAGCGGTCAGCCCCTCAGCCGAGAGCGACCAATCCAGCGAGCGCCTGACCGCCTCGTCGTCGTCGATCACGAAGACTTTACCGTCCGACATGTCAGCCCCCGCAGGACACCGAGTGAACCACACCCCGACGGGTGAATCTTCAGTCCGCAGCAGCCGCCCCCGGACCCGTCCCATTATGAATCAACAGCATAGGAACGTCAATCAAAAAAAGCGTCGGATTGGGTCCCGCCCTAGAACGATGCGGAGGACGCAACTCGGATGGGTCGGATTCGGCGATCAGATCGACGTTGACCCTTGGGGGGCCGGGGGATCCGGGGGGATCCGGGGGGATCCGGGGATGGGTACACCCCCGGGTTAAGGGGGGCGTTGGATTGTTTGCGAAGGGGGCCGGCAGAGCGGACAATGCGCTCGTGCGGATCGACTTGCGAGACCCCCAGCGACAGCGGCTCTTCCGTGTGGAAGTGGACCCCAAGCGTCCGCCCGCGGTGGTGCGTCGCGAGCCGACGCCCGCAGCGGCGACTCCGTCGAACCACTCCGCTGCCAGCGATGTCTACCTCGACTGGGAGAAGGCTTTCGACGACCAGGGCTTTCTACGCAAGTGTCCCGTGTGCAGCTGTCGAGAGCTTTTTGTCCGCAAAGATTTCCCGCAGGTCACCGGCTTCCTGCTGGTGGTCCTCGTGGCGGTCATCGCGGTGGCGCTCTTCGCAGCGGACCAGGTGGTCCTGGCGGTGGGCGTGTTGATCGCGGTGGCGCTGCTGGACTGCGTGATCTACTTCTTCACGGGCAAGTGCCTGGTGTGCTACCGCTGCCGCAGTGAGTTTCGTCAGTTGCCGATCCGTCACAGCCACCGCGGGTGGGAACTGGCCACGGGGGAGAAGTACCGTCAGCTCGCAGCCGCCCCCCCGTCCTCGCCGACCTCTGGGCCCCCCGCCGCTGCGGACGATCCGGGCGAGAATTAGGCGCCTGTGATATTCACCTCGGGCCGCCGCTTGCTCCGATAAATGGGTCATGACGCAACTGCGCGCCGCCAAGGCCGGTCCGCCTCGAACGCCGCGTCGTCGCCGCGGCCGATCCGTCGTGATCGTCGGCACCACGCAGAGCGCCGCCCAGCTGCGCGCCGCCCTGTCGCAGGGCGACACCGGGCTGCGCCTCGCAGCTGTACTCCTGCCCGCTGAACTCGACAGGCTCGGCTCGACCCTCGCCGAGCACGACGCCGACCAGGTGCTCATCTGTCTGCCGCTGGCGATGAGCGCCACCGTCCGCTCGCTCATCCAACAGCTCCAGAAGCAGGCGGTGACCTGGCGGTTCCTGCCCACGCTGGCGGACCAGCTCTCGGGCCGCGTCCGCGTGGGGCTGGGCGCTTTCGACTCGGGCGACGCGGGCGTCTCCGCCGCCGACCTGGCCATGCCGCCCTTCGTCATCGATCCGGTGCAACTGCTCGACCGCAGGCCCGCGCCGCTGGACGAGCCAGCGGTGAGCCAGTTCATCCGCGGCAGGACCGTGCTCATCACCGGGGCCGGCGGGTCCATCGGGTCGGAGATCGCGCGACAGGTCGGCCGCTTCGCGCCGGGCCAGCTCATCTTGGTCGAACGCGCCGAGAACGCCCTGTTCGAGATCGACCGCCAGATCGCTGAGCTCTACCACAGCCAGCCGCGACTGGCACGGCTGCACGACGTGACCGACGCCGCGGGCACCGATCGACTCATCGCCGAACTCAAGCCCCACGTCCTCTTTCACGCCGCCGCCCACAAGCACGTGCCCATGATGGAGAACCACCCCGCCGCCGCGGTGGAGAACAACTTCTTCGGCACCCGTGCCGTCGCCGACGCCGCCACCCGCCACGCCGTGGACGCGCTGGTCATGATCTCCACCGACAAGGCGGTCAACCCCCGCTCCATCATGGGCGCCACCAAGCGACTGGCCGAGCTCTACATCGAATCGCTCGGACACACCTGCACCACCCGCATGGGCATCGTCCGCTTCGGAAACGTCCTGGGCTCCAACGCCAGCGTCCTGCCCATCTGGTCGCAGCAGCTCCTCAAGGGCGGCCCGATCACCGTCACCCACCCCGACATGACGCGATACTTCATGACCATCCCCGAAGCCGCGGGCCTGGTCATGCAGGCCGGCGCGATCGCACAGGCGCCCGCCAGCCACAACGCCAGCGTCTTCCTCCTCGACATGGGCCAGCCCATCCGCATCGTCGATCTGGCGCAGCGCTTCGTCCGCTCCCAGGGCTTCGAGCCGGGCGTGGACGTGAAGATCGAATACACCGGCGTCCGCCCCGGCGAAAAACTCTTCGAAGAACTCGTCTACCTCGGCGAGAACCTCGCGCCCACCTCGCACCGCTCCATCCGTGTCTGGCGCACCGCGCCTGCCGACCCCGGCACGATTCAAGAAGTCATCGCCGCCTTCGACGAACTGCGCCGCGACGAGGGTTGGACTCAAACCCCGCGTGCGGTGATCGCCCGGACGCTGCGGCGCGCCATCCCCGAGATGAGCGCCGAGGCGGTGTAGCCTAACCCTCGCGCAGGTCCGACCAGCGCAGCGTCGCCCCCGCCTGCACCGCGCGAGCCAGAGACCGCCCCACCACTCGGGAAAGATCGTTCGGGTCCACGCCCCCCGCCGGCCGCAGCGCGATCACATCCTCCCCGCTGAGCGTCGCGCCCGCCGGCAAGTCCCGCGCCGCCACCAGGCTCCGTCGCACCAGCGCCCGCACCGAAAGCTCCGAGGCACGCGGCTCTTTCTCCCCATCGCCCAGCGCCGACTCCACCGCACGCACGCCCCGCACCATCGCCTCGAACGCCGCCGGCGTCAGCGAGGCGCGATGGTCCGGCCCGGGCATCGTCGGGTCGAGCGTCAGGTGCTTCTCGATCACGCACGCGCCCAGCGCCGCCGCCGCCAGCGCGACCTCGATCCCCAGCGTGTGGTCCGACAGACCCACCGGTGCACGCAGCGCCTGACGCATCGTTGCCATGGCGCGCAGGTTCATGTCCGCCGGCGAAGCGGGGTAACTCGACACGCAGTGCAGCAGCCTCAGATCGCACGCCGGGTGCTCGTGCCGCACCGCGTGAACCGCCGCCTGCACCTCCGTGAGCGTGGCCATGCCCGTCGACAGGAACATCGGCTTGCCCGTCCGCGCCACGCGACGCAGCAGGTCGTGATAGGTCAGATCGCCCGAGCCGATCTTGTACGCCTTGACCCCCAGCTTCTCCAGCAGTTCCACGCTGGCCAGATCAAACGGCGTGCAAAGGAACTCGATGCCCCGCGCCGCCGCGTGCGCCACCAGCCGCGGCCAGGCCAGGCCCGGCAGCTCCAACTCCCGCAGCATCGCCGCCTGCGAATGGTCCGACCCGGTGTTGGCCGCTTGATACTCCGCCCGCGGCGCTTCGGCCGTCACCAGCCGATCCGTCGCGAAGAGCTGAAACTTCACCGCGTCCGCCCCCGCCTGCGCCGCGGCATCGATCAATCGCAGCGCCATTGCCGGATCACCATTGTGATTCACCCCCGCCTCCGCGATGATGCGACAGCCCTCAGCCATGCGACGCCCCACGGTTATAGCAGAACACCCGTGGTTTCCGCCCCTGCTGCTATCATGGTGCGCCCCGCATGGAATCCCCCGCCACCGCCAACCCTCCCGCAGCGCCGGCCCCCACGCTGTCCGATGAGCTGGTCATCGAAGCCCGACGCGGCTGGCAACCCATCCACTGGGGCGACCTGTGGCGCTACCGTGATCTGCTTCGCCTCCTGGCCGCTCGTGACGTCCGCGTCCGCTACAAACAGACCCTCATCGGCGTGGGCTGGGCCGTGTTGCAGCCGCTGCTCACCATGACCATCTTCGCCATTTTCTTCGGCAAACTCGCCAAGATGCCCTCCGATGGTGTGCCCTACACCCTCTTCGCACTCGCCGCGCTCACCCCCTGGCAGCTCTTCTCCCACGCGCTGACCGCCTCGAGCAACAGCCTCATCGAAAACGAACGCCTCGTCACCAAGGTCTATTTCCCTCGCATCATCATCCCGCTGGCCTCGGTCGTTGCCGGCGTCGTCGATTTCTTCGTGGCGCTCACCCTACTCCTGATCCTGGCACTGGCGTTGGGCATCACGCCCACTTGGCGCATCATCGCCGTCCCGCCTCTGCTCCTGCTCACCATCGCTACCGCTCTGGCGGTGGGACTCTGGCTCGCGGCGCTCAACACCCTCTACCGCGATTTCCGCTACACCCTGCCCTTCATCGCCCAGGTCTGGCTCTTTGCTTCGCCCGTGGCCTACCCTAGCAGTCTCGTCCCCGAAGCCTGGCGCTGGCTCTACGGCTTAAACCCCATGGCCGGCGTCATCGAGGGCTTCCGCTGGGCACTCCTGGGAACCTCCCCCAGCATCGGCTCCATGTTCCTCGTCTCCATCGTCGTCACGTTGCTCCTGCTCTACTGCGGAGCGGTCTACTTTCGTCGCATGGAACGCCTCATCGCCGACCGCATTTGAACCTACAATATCCACCGAACCGATGGGCCAACCGATCATCCAAGTCGAGAAGCTCTGCAAGCAGTACCGCTTGGGTTCCAGCGCGCCCTACCACCGCATCTCCGACGTGGTGCTCGGCGCCGCCACCCTGTCGCTCCGCGCCGCCGCCTCGCTCTGGCGCAAACCCGTGGCCGAGGATTCGCCCTCGCACTTCTGGGCCTTGAAAGACGTCAGTTTCGACGTGCAGCCCGGCGAGGTCCTGGGCGTCATCGGCCGCAACGGCGCCGGCAAGAGCACGCTCCTGAAAATCCTCTCCCGCATCACCGAGCCGACCTCCGGCCGGGTCGTCATGCGCGGCCGCGTCGGCTCCCTGCTCGAAGTCGGCACCGGGTTCCACCCCGAACTCTCCGGCCGCGAAAATATCTATCTCAGCGGCGCCGTCCTGGGCATGCGCACCGCCGAGATTAAACATAAGTTCGACGAGATCGTCGCCTTCGCCGAGGTCGAGAAGTTCCTCGACACCCCGGTGAAACACTACTCCAGCGGCATGTACATGCGCCTGGCTTTCGCCGTCGCTGCCCACCTCGACCCGGAGATCCTGCTCATCGACGAAGTCCTCGCCGTGGGCGACGCCCAGTTCCAGAAGAAATGCCTGGGCAAAATGAGCGAAGTGGCTCAAGGGGGGAGAACCGTTCTGTTTGTGAGCCACAATATGAATGCGATCAAGAGCCTTTGCGGTCAGGCGCTTTTGCTCAAAGATGGGACATCAGTCAAACACGGGGCTGCTGATCTTGTCGTCAAGTACTATTTAAGCAACGATGAATCACAGACGCGATGGGATCGAACAGACTCAACAACTTCGCGCATGATAAACCCCTTCTTCACGCCTTTCGCGTTTTGGCTGATCGACGCAGAGGGTCAACCGATCCGGTCTACCGTAGGTGCAGACACACGCGTGGGCGTGGTGATGGAAGGTGAACTGCACAGCATACATCCAGCCATGACCATCGGCTTCTCAGTGAGTACCACCTCTGGAGACTTGATGTTCTGGTCGCTAGCAACGGATAAGTCCAGCGATAAATGGCCCGTCTTGAAACGAGGGATCAATCGATTGGTAGGATGGATCCCTTCACATCTGCTTAACGAGGGTGAATACACGGTGTCCATGATTGTCAGTCTGCATTATATGCAATGGCTGATTGAACCTGGCCGTAACTCGCCCGAGATTCGGCTGAGCATCCGAGGAGGACTAAGCGAGTCACCTTTTTGGATCGCGGCCAGGCCCGGTCTCAACGCGCCCGTATTGGACTTCGAATTACTCCCCACATCGCAGCTTGAATTAAGGGATACGAAGGGTTGAGTGTGCATCCTCAGACGCTGGCGCATCGAATGAGCATCGCAGCGGCAGTCGGATTGCGTCGTGCATTGCTGCGCATCCCTCGCACAACGCGGTTCATCACACGCTATTTGCGTTTTCGTTCCATGAACCGTCGGGCAGGACGTGACAGCGAACTACCGGTTCATCTGCGCGATCTTCATCCCTGTCTGGACGAGTCGACACCCGTCACTGCTTTTGATCCTCACTATCTTTATCACTGTGCATGGGCGGCTCGTGTTCTGGCGACATCTCGACCCAACCGACATGTGGACTTTGCTTCAAGTCTGAACTTTGTGACGATCGTTTCAGCATTCCTCGCTGTGGAGTTCTATGACATCCGTCCGGCTCAGGTCGGACTGCCGGGCCTGGCCTGTCTTCCGGGCGATTTAACGCGGTTGAACATCGCTGACGACAGCGTGAGGTCGCTCTCGTGCATGCATGTGCTCGAACACGTAGGACTGGGTCGCTATGGCGACCCGCTCGATCCGCAAGGCGACCGCAAGGCGGCTCACGAACTTCAACGCATCGCCAGTCCGGGTGGCGACCTCTTGATCGTCGTACCGGTCGGTGTGCCTCGCGTGTGCTTCAATGCTCATCGGGTCTACGCTTACAAGCAGGTGCTCGGACTGTTCGAGCGATGCTCTGTGCGTCAGTTCGCGTTGATCCCCGACGACGCTCTGAGGGAGGGTATGGTGTGGGAGGCCACCGAAGCGCAGGCGGACCAACAAGAATGGGGATGCGGCTGTTTCTGGTTGAGAAAATATTGACGCTGCGATATCCGTTCGCGTAGTCAGTGTTTCAGGAATTCTCGTATCGTCGTGATCGGTAAAGGTGGATCGATGGGTAACCTGTGTACGGAACCACTTGTTTCCGTGGTGCATCATCTGCGGAATCGCTTCGATCTCGAAGTGATGGTCGAGACCGGAACCTTTACGGGCCAAACGGCGCTGTGGGCATCGAATCATTTTCGACAGGTCGTGACCATCGAAGCGTCCCCCACGATCTACCAACGCGCCCGGGCCACGTTGCATTCCGCTTCCGGTGTTGAGTTGCATCTGGGGGATAGTCGATCTCATCTTCGCCGAATCGTTGAACACCTGCGTGGACCAGCGCTATTCTGGCTCGATGGACATTGGAGCGGGGCTGAGACCCACGGCGAAAAAGACGAATGCCCGCTGATGGATGAACTCGCTGCGATAAGAGAGATGCATCCGAAATCTTGTGTCCTCATCGACGACGCACGGTTCTTCCTGGCGCCGCCCCCGCGACCGCACAATCCCACGCACTGGCCCACGATCGATCAGGTCATCATGACACTGCGGAGAGCACCGGCATCGCACACGATCACCGTCTTTCACGATGTGATCATGGCCACGCCAACGGAGGCGATCTCTGATTTTCGAGACTTCATCGCCCAGCTTGTGACTATTCATTCCACGCAGCAAAACACGGGGGCTCAGCGATTCTGGGATCGAATCTCACGGTGGATCAAGGCATGAGTCCATCGTCGATGGGCTGATCGTGATCAACCTGCTTACCTGGTTCACTGTTGAAACGAACGGGTATGACCAAGACACGACAAGACAACGAGGCGAACCGGCACGAATGGGTGAGACGCAGCTTGGCCGAGTTACCCTCGGGCTGGCGTATACTCGACGCCGGCGCGGGCGAGCAGCGGTATCGTCAAGACTGTGAACATCTTCGGTATGTGACACAGGACGCGGCGGAATATCGACCCAGCGACGCCGTCGAAGGATTGCACCTGCCGCGATGGGATTATGGCAAGCTCGATATTGTTTGTGATATCACTGCGATCCCTGAGCCTGACGGGGCCTTCGACGCTGTGCTGCGTACGGAGGTCATCGAGCACGTGCCGGATCCAATCGATGCGCTGCGGGAGCTGTCCAGGCTGCTTAGACCGGGAGGACGGCTGATTCTATCGGCGCCGTTTGGACTTCCCCGCCAGTGGTGCGCTCCTGGGACAGCCATTATGCTCTCCTGCGGCGCGCTCACCATTCGTCGGGATGTCCACTTCATGAATGTTGCCATGCCCAATGCCCAGCGAGGCGTGATTTTTGTAAGTCGATGAGCCTTCTATCCGCAGCACTGGGCGGCGTGGATGAGCTTGGTGCGTCGGTGGCGAATCAGTTGTGTTCACGCGTTCATTGAATCAGACTCGTGTACGATGGCGTTCCATTGTTGCCGTATGTATAATCACACTGATCCTAGATCACAATCTCTCATATGAAATCCACTCTTCTTCAAGACCTGTCCTTGGCTATTCGCCTGGGGTTTGATCTCACCAAACTCTATCTCACAAAAAACAACAATGAACTTGCATATTACAATCTCTTGTTTTCCATTGCATGTGGTGCTCAACCTAAACTTGTGGTCGAATTGGGAACCGGCCCCGGTTTGAGCTCGTTGGCGTTTCTTCGTGTGTTGCAGTACGTCCAAGCGACGCAGAAGCAAAGCACTTATCTTCATTCATGCGATATAGATCCGTTGGCCTTGGGGCGGATCGCTCGGTATCAACCCATGGTGATTCCACATCTCATGCCCTCGGATGAGTTGGCTAAGAAGTGGAGGGCTGATCCTCGGTCCATCGACCTGTTATTCATTGACGCACTGCATACCCATGAGCAGGCACTACGCGATTTCGAAAACTTCTCGCCCCATGTTCAACCGGGTGGACTGATCCTCATGCATGATACCCATCCATTAACGCCGGAGCACGAAAGAATTGAATACAGCGGGGACGTGTGGAGAACTGCCCTCCATATCAAACACCATTGGCACCGCCAGTTCGAATTGGTAACCTACCCGCATCTCTGTGGTATTTCCATCCTCCGCAAACAGAGCGATCGATACTTTTAATCATGCCATGCACGAAAGTTCCACCAAGACTCTCGACTCGAATTCAGTGCGCATCCAGTTTTTCCGGATGGGTATGCCTCGTTCGTCGGTGCGTGCTCGATTTCTCGGCCTCTACCAGGCTCAGATTCGAGGGTTGCGTGAGGCCGGTGCGGTTGCGGAGTTTGTGGAGGACCAACCTCGTGCAGAATATGACGTGACCGTGGTCACTCCCACTCCAAGAGTTGCGGATATTGACACGGTTGTCCGCTGCTTAGACTCGCCCATCGTGCTCTACGTGCCCCCCGCTTCACTCTGGTTTCAGGCGCGCGTGCTGCGCCGTATCGCCTCGCGGGTACTCTTTGCCTACGGAACATTTAAATCCGCACGAACCTCTCACGCCTATGCCCAGGTAAACATCCCCTATTATCAACTTCCTTTTGGTACCGACCCACAGATGATGCGTCCATTGCATACGCCTAAATTCTACGATGTAGTGTTTATTGGTGGACTGGATCATCGGCGTGGATATCAGCCCTACATCGAGCCACTCCTACACCATATCCCTCTTGATCGCTCGCTTTACATCGGGAGTGGCTGGGAGCGCTATGGCATACCCAGTCAACAGGTCGCCTACGGCCCCATGGTCTGCCTGATCTATAACTCGGCTCGGTTATGCCTGAACTTTCATTCCATGGAGCAAACGCGAGGAGATGATATACAGCTAGACCTCAATAACCGAATCTTTGATCTGGCGGCCTGCGGGTGCGCACAGGTCTGTGACAACCCCCTAGCAGTGCAATCTTGCTTCAGTCAAGATGAGGTCGTCACGGCGGCGACCCCACAGGAGTGGGTGCAACGAGTGTTCGAACTCTTGAAGATGGACGACATCAACTTGACGAGGCTTGGAGAGCGAGCCAGGCAACGGGTCATACAGGATCATACCTGGCGGCATCGCGGTGACCTCATGCTTCGTTGGATCAAGCAGCAATACCATTTGCGAAAACAACATCACACAGTTCGCCCATCCTTCTGGCGACGTATTCTAGGTGGTTGATTCAACATTTTCGCTTCTCACTCGCTCATCAGAAGCGGCCACGGATCAGGCGTGAGAGCTTCCGGGGTGATAAGATGCAAGACTGAGTAAGCAACCAGACAGTCTGGAGTCGTTGCACGCTGCGCCATGCTCGAAATGCGTCATGCCATGCCAATTCCGAGCGAGTCGCGCGTAGGCCCAGCTCACGATAAGCATGAGCGACGGTGGCTTCTCGCAACTGACGCGAATGAAGCAATAGGTCCATTCGTTCCAATAGATCCGATCGAGCCAAACCCATACGCAAGGTCTGTAACTCAATCATACATTTGGGGATCAATGCGTGGTGGGATGAATCAAATTGGGATGGGTGGTCATATCGACGAGACAAGTCAGTGCGACGAGCATTGGCATCGGCTTGAGCCGCCAGGGTGGCGATGGCCATGGATCGCAACTGCGTGGAACTCAATTGAGCGCCATGCACTCGGTAATGCACCATGACCTTTGGTAGATTGGCCATGTCGTAACGCTCCGACATCCGCAACCATAAATCGTAATCCTCGCTGGGGGGATAGCCTGTTCGGTAACCACCCACTTCCAACGCGCATGACTTGCGCATCATCACGGTAGAGTGAGCAATGCAACAGACTTTCGAAAGGACCCGCCGAATTTCGTGCGGGGATTCAATCACCGGTTCCACCAGGTTCGTGAGCGTGCGCTCCCGGATGTACTGCACAGCTCCACCAACCAGGGCAATCTCCGGATGGCGATTGAGATGTTCTATCTGCACCGCCAATCGGTCAGGCACCGCTCGATCATCAGCATCCAGGATCGCTACCATCGGAGCTTGGGCCTGCATCATCGCCTCATTGAGCGCCTCACTCCGACCACACTTGTCGCGGTGGTACACGCGGACCCTTGCGTCCTGTTGTGATATCTCATCTAAAAGTGTTTTGGTATGATCCGTTGAGGCATCATCCACGACCACTAATTCCCAATCGGTCCATGTTTGTACTTGAATACTGTGAACCGCTTCCTGAATAAATGGTTCCGCGTTGTGCGCGGTCATGATCACACTGACGGCTGGACTATTCAATGAAACACCTCAATCGTCGCAGAATCATCAGAACCTCCAAGCAGTGGCAGGCTCATCCGCTCGAATATCCGTTTGAATCTATGCTCGTAGGTGTGCTCCGCAAGTGTGCGGCGATATCCCGCCTCAGCGATTGCACGACGCTTATCTTCGCGGGTCAACAAATATCGGATCTGCTCCGCCAGCTCATCTACCGATTCAAAACAAACGATCTCACGCCCAGGCTCGTAATATTCCTCTAGGCGATCCACCCGCTCGGTCAGCAACAGACTTCCACAGCCCGGAATCTCGAAATTCCGACCCTTAATCTGTTTCTCCGAGAAGGTTGCCGGCTTGTCCGCATCCGACCGAGTCGAGACGCTGGATCGAAGCAGTCTTCGCACGATCCCGACGGTGCCTACTATACCGCGGAACGGTGTCGATTCTAGAACGTGTAACGGCAGCCAACGTAGCGCCCATTGCCCCAGTCGCGTGGGCGATAGACTCATGGGGTCAATTGAATTGGCAAAGTTGAGGTTGATTCGACTCTCGTTGAATATCTGAACCATGTGATCTTGACTGACGCGGCCCGAGGGCCAACCACGCCCGTACGTCCTCACTTCGATACCCCTTGATCCCAAGGCGGAGATCACTTCTCGCCTGTTACCGTGCGGTTGACCCACGAACGATACATCGATTGAAGTTTCTCGGACGAGCCTGCGATGGATTGCAGGATTGCACGCCCATTGGGAATGAATCGCGTTGGAATATCCGATCTGTCGATACTTCGGCAGCGCGCTGTGAGCGGTGGTCACTACATAGTTAAAATGCGGGGCCCATCGCTTGGAATAACCTTCGAATCGCCAGTGATCATCGCAGAACCAGTTACAGGTTAGCGTGGTTCCCTCGCGGGATATGTCGCCAACGACCTGTTCGTCCAACTCATCTCCCAGCATCACGGTCAAGAGTAGTGCTGGACGATATTGACGTATCAGAGTGAGAAGCAACTGGTTCATCTCTTGACGCCCCCGGCTCTGTGCCACCCCCAACGTATCCAGATAGATGATTTGATGGCCTAAGGCTCGAAGAGATTCATATAATGCATAATGCTCAAAGCTCAGGCCCAGTTCCTTTCGCCCGTAATCGTATCGCGTTGCAGCATATAAGATCAACATGGGCCGGATCTCTAGGTACCCTCGTGATTCCCTTGGCTGGTTAATTGTATCCGATCTCGGCTTTAGCGCAAGCGACTAAGAGCGCCTAACACAATGAGTTGTCGAGTCTACGATGACATATCAGGATACAACCCAGAGTCAGGAATGCGTGGTGGATGTCCAGTCGGCGTGAGGGCCGATCCAGTCTGGACCGATGACCGAAGAGGAATACGTCAAACTCAGATGAACGCAGATGCTGGGTGTGCGCGAAGGACCGAGTACGAGTAATTGATGTGCAAATACCCTTCAATCAAGTGGCGGTACGACGCTGCCGCCGGTGGTCGCGCCCATACGGCTGCGCATCGCGTCATATATACCGCGTAGTATCGCCGCGAGCTTTTGTGCCCGGTTGCACTCCATTGTTATCGCCAGCAGAGAATAGAGCGCCGTCTGGCCGAGTCGACGGATCACCCAAAAGGGTTCGCGTGTGAAGTAGATTCTCGCCACGACTATACTATTACGAACCATGTAATATCGACGTTCGGGATTGTGTTGCGAGAGTGTCACCAAAGTAGACCCCACGCCCAATGTTCGTGGGTTTCCCAATCGATGCTCCATCAATGGGCGGCTCGTGGCCAGCACGAGCCAGCCCCGACATCGAAGACGAAGACAGTGCTCATGATCCACCTCGTCGATGAAGAAATCTTCGCGAAACGGACCCACTTCTTGATACGCCGCCAGTGATAGTAGTGAGCCCGAGGTAATCGCAACCTTGCGCTTCACCCAAGGTACTACCGAGCGGGTGGTGTAACCCAGTGAACCTCGCGCATTGAGATAGTTCGAGGCGATCAGTCCAACTCGAGCTGGCTCTGGGTATGCCTGGAGGGCCGCGGTCAATCCAGCGATCATGTCACGGTGTGGAAGCGAATCTTGATCGAGCATGAGTAACCAATGAGCGCCCATGGAAATCGCGGATTGAGCTGCCCGATTCAGTGCCCGTCCAACACCCTGATTCTCGCCTAGTCGTTGGAGAGTCAGTCCGGGATAATCGCTAACGAGTCGTTGCAACTCGTACAGTTCATGGGCTGCGGAACCGTTGTCGATGAGCAGGTGTGCATGAACCTGACCTCTCAACGCGAGTAGCTGGCGCGCGGTAACTTCATTGGGGTGATAAGTAACGGTCGCGGCGACAATATTGGACGGAGAGGTCATGAGCATCTCTTAATTACCTGCTGCGTCTTCGTAGAGTAGTCGAACTTGCTGCAGTGCGACCGGGAAAGCTGCGTTGCGTTGGACCCACATCGAACCGGCCTCGCCCAAGGTGTATCGAAGCGATTCATCTCGTAGCAGATGTAGCAACCGCTCTGCTAGCCGATGAGCGTCAAACGCTGGAGCGAGTTGTGCGTGAGCACCGTGATGGGACAATTCCGCCACGCCGCCGACGTTGAAGCCGACGTAGGGTCGCCCGCAGGCCAGCGACTCGACGGCGACGTAGGAATAACTCTCGGCGCGCGAGGGGATGAGCGTGACGTCCGCGGCGCGGTAGGCGCTCGCCAGGGCGGCGTCGTCCGCTGCGTAACCGGCGGTCAGCGGGACGGGGGACAGTCTCGATCGCCAATGCTCGGCTCCGCGGCCCAGCAACAGGAGGTGGATGGGCTGCTGGCGGTGAACCTCACGCAGCGCGGCGCAGGCCAGGTCCATGCCTTTGTGGTAGTCGTCAATGTTGGCGCAGGCCATGAGTACCACGCGCGCATCGAGCGGGATCGACCATCGCTCTCGGGCCTGACGCGGGTCGAGTTGCGCATCGGGATGCTCCGCCAGGGTGGTGGCGTTGGGGATGACCTCCACGCGATGGCCGGCGAATCGTGGAGCGGCACGGATGATTCTGGCCATGTGCTCCGAGGGGCAGACGTGGACCGCGGGGCGGATCGCCACCCGGTCGAGCAGTCGGCCAAGGCTTCGGCTCTTGAAGGAGTCGTGATAGGGACTCAGCCGCAGCAGACGGTTCAGTCCGCCCAGGTGCAGCAGCGCCTGCTGCCTGGGCGTCCTGCCCTCGAGGCGACAGGCCATGTTGTGGGCCGCCCATTCGTCGTGGTGAGTCCAGACGACCGGCACGCGCCGGCACAGCCGCGCGACCGCTGCCAGCGAGCACCAGCCGCCGCTGATAAGGTTCAGGTGCACCAGGTCGAAGTCGCCGGGCCTGATCGCGTCGAGGCGTCGAATCGAGGCGCGGTGACGCCAGTCGGATAAGCCGGGGAGCAGTTCGAGGGGTCGCAGCCAGGGTTCGAGGCCCAGTCGCAGCCGCTCAACGTCCGGGGGCAGAGGCGGGTCCGCCTCAACCACGAGGGTGCGCGTCTGCACGCCCACGCGCGGCAGCGCGTTGTGCAGCTCGCGGACGTAGCGGGCAGCGCCGCCGGCGAGATACGAGTGACTGACCAAGAGCACGCGCATGATGGATCGATTCAGAGATTGACCAGGAGTCCGATTTTTCGCGCCAGCCCCGGAATGGTGAAACCGAACCGACGCAGAATCCATCGACGTTTCAGCGGCGAATGATCGTTCATGGTCGCCCAGGCGCGGACGAGATGAGCGCGGTCGGCAGGCATGCGCGACCCGTGACGAACGAGCAGTTCGCGAGCTTGGTCCATGCTGCGTCGAACCATGAGGCGAACGGAGCCGCCGGGCAGGGAGGACGCGAGACGTGTGAGCACATACCACGGTGAAATGCCCTGCGATCCCAGAGCGTTCTTCGCGTGCTGACGGTAGAGCACGGTGGGCTCGTCGAGCTCGGCGACAACGCCCAGCGAGGCCGCCACGAGGGCGACCCACCAATCGTGCATGAGTGCGATCTTCGGGAGGGGGCACGCCGCTTCGACCAGGGCGCGGTTCATCATGACGGTGCTGCCGGTGACGCAGTTGAACGGGAGCAGGCGAGGCAGTTCCTTGCCGCGCCTGGCGTCGAGTCGTTGGTGACGCCAGAACGAATCGGCGATCACGGTGAGGTCCTCCGCGACGACCTTCAGGTCGGTGTGGACGAGCAGCGGCGTTGCGGGGCCGTGCAGTGACTCAAGCTGCTTCATGAGGCGTAGAGATCGGTCCACCTTGCCGGGGAGCCACAGGTCGTCGCCGTCGCTGAAGCAGACATAGCTCGCGGTGCATTGCTGCATCAGACGGGAGAAGTTGGCCACGACGCCGAGGTTCGGCGTGTGGGGGTCGATGTGCGTCATCCGATCCGGGTGCTCGGAGCAGAGACGTGCCACGATGTCCGCCGCCCCGTCGTCGGAGCCGTCGTCTCGCACCAGGATACGAACCTCCGCCCCGGTCTGAGCGAGGATCGATTGGACCTGGGACTCGACGAAGTTGGCTTGTCGATAGACCGCCAGCAGCACTTCGACCGAATCGATCGTCATGGGAGTGCGGCTCATGGTAGCAGTCGTCGAGCAACGGCCCAGTAGGCGGCCAGCAGCGGGTTGGCGAGGTAGCGCAGCAGCGGGTGCGA
This sequence comes from uncultured Phycisphaera sp., assembly GCA_964496285.1. GTDB lineage: Bacteria > Planctomycetota > Phycisphaerae > Phycisphaerales > Phycisphaeraceae > CAZBXW01. The sequence continues at coordinate 44,302 of CAZBXW010000010.1, read as the reverse complement.
GATCACGCGGGTGTCGATGCGGCCGGCGTGGCCGCCGAGGAACTGGCGGTCGGACAGCGTGCGCAGGGAGCGCAGCTGTTCGCGGCGAGCGTGCAGGCGGCGGCGCATCTCGGCGGTGAGCAGGCGGGTCATGCTGCGCCACTTGGCGGCGAGCTTTCCGATGCCCAGCGCGAAGAAGAACTGACCCAGTTCCATGAAGAGGATCGCGGGCAGAAGCAACAGCAAGGTGCGTTTACGGTAGTAGGTCAGCAGCAACACCCAGCGGTTGCGTTCGAGGTGTTCATAAGCGGTGTACGGGGCCTTGGGCGTGTACTGGTGATAGACGACGGCGCGCGGAGCGCGGCGGACCTCGTGTCCGGCGAGGCGCAGTCGCCAGCAAAGATCAGCGTCTTCGAGGTACATAAAGAAGGCGTCGTCGAAGAGGTCTTGCCGTCTAAGCAGATCGGCACGCAGGATCATGGCGGCGCCGGAGGCGAAGTCGAGCAGCGCTTCGTCGTCGTACTGGCCGTGGTCGATCTCGTCGTAGCCGACCATGAAACCAAAGCCCAGGAAGTGCGAGCGATTGCCCACGGTGTTGATGCGGTCGGTCTGGGGGTGGAGCATGATCTTGGGCTGGGCGGCGGCGACCCGCGGGCGACGCTGCATCAGGTCCACCAGTTCCACGAGCCAGCGGGTGGACACGAGCGTGTCGGGGTTGAGCAGGACGAGATATCGCAGGTCGGGGAATAGCTGCTGAACGAGTCGCCAACCGGCGTTGTTGCCGCCGGCGAATCCGGTGTTGCGGTCCGAGCGATGCCAGGTCACCTCGCGGAAGGAATCGCGCAGCTCGTCGCAGCAGCCGTCGGTCGAGGCGTTGTCGATGACGAGGACGCGGAGTTCAAGCCCCGTGGTTTCGCTTTGGAGCAATGAAGCGATGCAGTGGCGCAAGTCGCTGCGATTGTTGTAGGCCACGATGAGCACCGCGACCTGGATCGGAGGCGTGGGGTTCGCGGTCGGAGATGAGTTGGACGCGTGGGACACACCAATGCGGGCGAGAGGGGTCGAACCTCCACGGGTGATTAGCCCACGGGATCCTAAGTCCCGCGCGTCTGCCAGTTCCGCCACGCCCGCGGCGATCGCGGTAGTCTACACCGGCGACGCATCCGGGGATGAGTCCATCCGCGGCTTGCTGTGGAGGTCCAAGCCGGGCAGGTCATCATGCCCGGACGCATCCGGCACTCAGACCGCGCGGGGGGCGCCGTCCTTCATCTCCACGGGCTTGACCCAGGGCATCATGGCGCGCAGCTTCCGCCCCACCACTTCCACGCCGTGGTTCTCGTCCTGTTTGCGTTGCTGCTTGAACCACTGGAATCCGTTGGCGTAGTCGTCGCGGAAGGTCTTGGCGAAGGCGCCGGACTGGATGTCGGCCAAGACCTGCTTCATGACCTTCTTGGTTTGGCCGGTGATGATCTTCGGGCCGGTGTGGTAGTCGCCGAACTCCGCGGTGTTGGAGATGGAGTAGCGCATGAAGTTCAACCCGCCGCGCTCGATGAGGTTGATGATGAGCTTGAGTTCATGGCAGACCTCGAAGTAGGCCATCTCGGGAGGATAGCCCGCCTCGACGAGGACCTCGAAGCCGGTCTTGATCAGTGCCGAGAGTCCGCCGCAGAGCACCGCTTGTTCGCCAAAGAGATCGGTCTCGCACTCGTCCTTGAAGGTGGTGACGAGGATGCCGGCGCGGCCTGCGCCGATGCCGATGGCCCAGGCGAGTGCGATGTCGCGAGCCTTGCCGGTGGCGTTCTGATGGACGCAAAGGATGGAGGGGACGCCCCCGCCGCGTTCGTACTCGCTGCGGACGGTGTGGCCGGGGCCTTTGGGAGCGACCATGATGACGTCCACGTCGGCGGGCGGAACGATGGTCTTGAAGTGGACGTTGAACCCGTGCGTGGCGCCGAAGCAGACGCCGGTCTTGAGGTTGGGCTTGATGTCCTTCTCGTAGACCTCGGGCTGCAGCTCGTCGGGGAGGGTCATGATGAAGAGATCGCCGGTGTTGAGCTGCTTGATGGCGTCGGCGACGGGCATGGGGCTAAAACCATGCTCCCTGGCGAGGTCGTAGTTCTTGCCGCCCGGACGTTGCGCGACGATGACTTTGACGCCGCTGTCGCGGAGGTTCTGAGCGTGGGCGTGGCCCTGCGAGCCGTAGCCGATCACCGCCACGGTTCTGCCCTTGAGCGGTTGGATGGAGCCGTCTTTGTCGTAAAGCGTTTCGATGGGGGCGGACATCGTGGGGTTCTCCTTGGGAAAGTCCGACAATGTAGGAGCAGGAGCGCTAAGCCGCAAGCGGCGGGTCACGCTCAGCCGCAGGCGTCTAGGACTTCTGGGCGGCGGCTTGGATGCGTTGCGCCAGCGAGGCGCAGTTCTTGAGGTACTGGTTCCCGAAGGTGCGGACGTGCAGCAGCGTGAAGTAGAGCCAGTAGACCAGGCAGCGGCGTTCGAACCCGTGGCGAGGCGGATGAGCGCGGTGGTAGCGGTCGAAGAAGTCGCGGTCGACGGTGCGGAAGAGTCGCAGGTAGGCCAGTTCGTACTCGACCTCGCGGAAGACGGCCGAGGCGTCGATGAACCCGGAGATCAGGGGCGACTGAGGCTGAGCGTCGTTGACGATAATGTTGGTCGCCCAGAGATCGCCGTGGACGAGCGTGGGCTGGTTGAACTCAGGGAGCCAGGCTTCGAGGCTGTCGGCCAGTTCGCCGGCGATCCATCGGGTGCGGGCGTCGAGTCGAGGGCCCACGGCTTCCAGCTCGGCGCGGAAGGCGGGTCGGAAGTTGTCGAGCCAGCGCGTCTGGCCGGTCTGTTGCCAGGCTGGGCCGTACGTCTCTCGACGGACCTGGTGCAGACGAGCGAGATGGTCGGCGAGCTGGAGCATGACGGAGCGGCGGCCCAAGGGCGCGAGGCGCGCCGCTTCGAGATTGTTCCCCTCCAGTCGCTGCATGAGCAGACAGGTTCCGTTGGGCAAGTCCGCCAAGGCGTAGACGCGGGGCACGGGCAACGCGGTGTGCTGGGCGTACCAGCGGAGCGAGCGCTCCTCGAAGCGCAGGGCCGGGTCGTCGCGTCGCGGATGGAGCTTGGCCACGACGCTGCGCGGTTCGTCCGTGGCGTCGCGCATCGTCCATTCCTGGACCACGCCCATCATGCCCCCGTGCATCGGGCGCATGTCGCCCAGGGTCAGTCCGGGACGGACATGATCGTGCAGCAGTCGCGTGGCGACGGCGGCGTCCAAGCCAGGAGCGGGCGTGGATCGGGGCGTGGCGATGCATGGATTCTCGGAACCTCCACGCGGATTGGCAAGGCCCGACCGTCGGCGCCAATCCGGTGATCCCGGCTCCGTGTTCGGTCGATAGAAAAATCGAGGCCGTCGCATGCGGTTACGCGGCAAGGTGATGCTCCCGGTCGGGTTGGCGATGACGGCGCTGGCGATGAGCCTGGGCGCGGCGGCGGTGGCGCTGCTGTTCCAGGGTTTTGCGCGCGTGGAGCGACAGAGCATCGAGCAGAAGACCGCTCAAGGCCTGCACGGCGTGAACCTCTTCGCTGAGCAGCTGGCGCTGAAGCTGCACGACTGGGCTGCGTGGGACGACACCTACGACTTCATGGACGACCGCAACGCCGACTACCTGGCGTCGAACATCACGTACGAGTCGATGGTGGGCACTCGCATCGATCTGATCATCTACCTCGACCCGCAGGGCCAGATCGTCCACAGCGCCGAGATCGACGAGCAGAACGGGTTGAACGTGGCCCCCACACACCACACGGGCCTAACGCGGCTGGGCGGGCCGCTTTGCCCGGTGGATGATCCGCTGCGTCTGGTCCAGGGACTGGTCGAGGACTCCGGACAGCTGCTCGTCGTGGCCTCGCAGCCGATCCTGCGCTCCGACCGCAGCGGCCCACCGCGGGGCAGGCTGATCTTCGCGCGACACTTCAACGAAGCGCTGGCGGCGGAGGTGGCGGCGGCGACGAGGCTGGACCTGAGCTTTAACCCGATCGACGGCGGCCACGTCGAGGCGGAGCATCGCGGCCACGACCACGCCACCGCGGTGGAGGTGATCGACGGCCAGACGATCATGGGCACCGCTATGGTGCGCGACCTGACCGGCCGCGCGGTGCTGGGCATGGACGTGCGCAGCGACCGTCCGATCCATCGCCAGGCGATGACCACGCTGACGTACCTCGCGGCGCACGTCTCGGGGCTGTCGGCGGCGGTGCTTGGCTTGCTGATTCTCGTGCTCCATCGGCAGGTGATCGCGCCGCTTCACACGCTGGAGCGCGAGGTGCAGCGCGTCGGTTCGCAGTTGGACCTGAGCGACCGCGTCCGCTACGCCGCCAAGGACGAGTTGGGCGCCGTGGCAGTTCGGATCAACGCCCTGCTTCAGGCGAGGCACCAGCAGGAGATGGAGATGCAACTGCTCATCGACGACCTGGTGGCGGAGCGCGATCGCACCCAGCGTCAGGCGCTGGAACTATCGTCGCAGGGCGAGCAGCTCGAGCAAGCGCGCTACGCGGCCGAGCGCGCCAACCAGGCCAAGAGCGACTTCCTGGCGGCGATGAGCCACGAGATCCGCTCGCCCATGACCGCCATCATGGGCTTCACCGATCTGCTCAAGGCCCCGGGCATCAGCGACGCCGACCGCGCCGACTTTGTCCAGACGATCCAACGCAACTGCAAGCATCTCCTGGGACTGATCAACGCCATCCTGGACCTCTCGAAGATCGAAGCGGGCAAGGTCACCGTCGAGCGAGTGCCGTGCGAACTGGAAGAGCTGCTGCGGGACACGCTGGGCAGCTTCCGGGGGCTGGCGGGCGGCAAAGGCCTGACGCTGAGCCTGGAGCACCTGACGCCCACGCCGCGCCGGATCACCAGCGACCCCACGCGGCTGCGACAGATCCTGACCAATCTCCTCTCCAACGCCTTGAAGTTCACGCAACGAGGCACGGTGCGCGTCATCGCGCGACTCGACCTGCGCAGCGATCCGGCCAAGCCGACCCTGCGCATCGACGTGGTGGACAGCGGCATCGGCATGACGCCCGAACAGATGAGCAAGCTCTTCACCGCCTTCACGCAGGCGGACGTCTCCACCACGCGACGCTTCGGCGGCACCGGACTGGGGCTGGCCATCTCTCGAAAACTGGCGCAGCTGCTCGGCGGAGACCTCACCGTCACCAGCACGCCCGGCAGCGGCAGCACCTTCAGCCTCACGCTCGACCCCTCGCCCTTCGACGCCTCGCAGATGCAGGAGCTGCGCGACACGACTTCCGATCCTGCTCCGCAAGCGACCAAGACTTTGCCCACGCGCGAGGAGAACGCTCCGGTTGGGGCCAGTGACCCTGGCGTGTCGCCGACGGACCCCGGGCCCACGCTACCCTCCGCGCCCTCCGCGCCGCGAATCCTCCTGGCCGACGACGGCGCGGACAACCGCATGCTCATCCGACTGGTCCTGCGCAGCAAAGGATTCGACGTCGTGGAAGTCTGCGACGGTCGCCAGGCGGTGGACGCAGTGGCTGCGGCGCAGCGCGAAGAATCTTCGTTTAACGCAATTCTCATGGACATGCACATGCCCGTGCTCGACGGACTGAACGCGACTCAGGAACTGCGTCGGCTCGGCTGCACATTGCCGATCATCGCTCTGACGGCGCACAGCCTCGCGGAAGCCCGTGCGCAGTGCATCGCCGCGGGCTGCACCGACTTTCTCACCAAGCCCATCGACCCCGCCAAGCTCGAGGCCGCGCTGCGTCAACATCTCCGTTCTGCGGCGCGCGACCCGCTCAAGGCGGCTTGACCGACGTGCGCGACGGACAATAAGATGCCCGCGCACGAGCCGTTCTGACGTCAGAGGCTGCGTTCATCCCCCCACCACGCTCGCGATTTCGCAGGAGCACTCCGCATGTTCGATGTTTCTTCCAACCGGAGCTCGTTGTCGGCTTCCCTTCATTCGTGGACCGGCGCTTTGCGTCGGTTGCGTCGGCGCGGCGCAGCCGTCACGTCCGCCCCGGCGCAGGCGTCGCGATGGTCCGGCGTGCAGGACCTCGAGCAGCGACAGCTCTTCGCGGGCAGCTTCACCAACGCGGACCTCGACGGACTTTGGAACGGCGCGGACTTCGACGGAAGGTTCGCCATCGAGTTCGACGGCATGGGCGACATCGTCGCGGGCCTGCGCGAGGACGCGGACGGATCGACCGCCGATATCCAGGGCCTGGACTACGAGCTTGGGTCGCAGGGGAACTTCGTCGCCACCGTCGATATCGTGGGCCAGGAACTCTTCAACCTCCTGGGCGATGTCAACTCCAACGCCGACGCCCTGGTCTCCTACGACCCGCAGCTCACCGACGACGTCTTTGGCGTGGGCGTGAGCGTCTTTAATGATCTGTCGAACCTCGAAGCCGGCGTCGCCGGGACCTGGACGCTGCTCAACGAATCCACGCGCGGCAACGTCACCGTCCAGAGCAACGGAACCCTTAGCGGCTCTTACACGGGCGCCGACGGCAACGCGACCGTCCTCAACACCTCCACGATCGTCGTGAACGGCGACGGGTCGGTCGAGCTCACCGCCAACATCACGCAGGCGGGCGAGACCTTCACCGTCGAGTTGCTGGGGTTCGTCAACACCGGCATGGACGTGATCGTGCTGACCACGTCGGTGCTGCCCAACCCGGACGACGCTGACGACGCGGGCACTGTCGTGCTGGTTCGTCGCAACGCCACGGGCTACACCCGGGCTGATCTGCTCGGAAGCATCCCCTTCGCCTCCGACGGGTTGGTGGGCCAGGCGATCTTCGACGGGGCGGGCAAGATCATCGGCGGCCTGGCGATCGACAACGCCGGCGAGACCTTCTCGGTCACCGGCACCTACAACCTCTCGAGCAGCGGCGTCTTCACTTCCAACCTCTCGCTCACCCCCGATGACGGGCCTCGAATCACCACCGCCTACACCGGCGCGCTGAACGCCTCGAAGAACTTCCTGGCGTTCAACCCCACGACCGTGCCCGCGGAGGAGGCGGGGATCACTCCTTTCTTCGCCGCCGACGCGGTGCTCCTCGAGCCGGTGGTGCAGGTCGCCGTCAACGACGCCGCGGCCGCGGAGTCCGGCGTCAACGCCTCGAACACCGCCCGGTTCACCGTCAGCAGGCTCGGTCCCACCACCGACGCGATCACCGTCCCCTTCCTGATCGGCAGCACCGACAACGACGCTGAACTGGGCGAGGACTACCGCCTGTTCGTCGGCGATGTCGAGGTCTTTGATTCCGTCACGATCCCCGCCGGCGCCAGGAGCGTGGTCGTCACCGTCCGGCCCATCGACGACACCGAGGTCGAGGGCAGCGCTCCCGAGCAGATCCGCGTGGAGCTCCAGGAAGACCCGCTGGGGAACTACGTCACCGTCCCGGGCGCCGACCTTGCTCAGATGACCGTCACCGACAACGACAAGCCCATCGTCTCGGTCGACGATCCGGGCGACGACGCTCACGAGGACCCGCTCGACGAGGGCATGTTCACCCTCCTCCGCAGCGGCGTCACCAACGGACCGCTGACCGTCAACTTCACCCTCTCCGGCACCGCCACGCGAACCACCGACTATGTGCTGCGTCGCGACGATCCCGACACCGGCGACACGATCACCGTCAACTCGATCACCTTCGCCGACGGCGAGCAGTCCGTCGACGTCTACGTCGTCCCCGTGGACGACAACCTCAACGACGCTGGCGAGACCGTCATCATCACGCTGGGCAACAACGCCGCCTACACCCTGGACGCCGACGCCACGAGCTCCACCGTGCTCATCGACGACGAGGAGCCCAAGGTCGCCATCGAAGCCCTCAACGACGTGACGGAGTCCGACGCCGCCGGCGACGACGACGACGGCGTCTTCCGCATCACCCGTGAGAACTCCACCGGCGTCCTCCGCGTCAACTTCACCCGCACCGGGACCGCCACCAACAACACCGACTACACGCTTCGTTCCGAGATCGACGGCGTAGAGACGCCGCTGGCCTCGGGCACCAACTTCGTCGAGTTCCCCCAGGGCATCAACGAAATCCTCCTCAAGGTCATCCCCAACAACGACACCATCGCCGAGGCCGACGAGACCGTCATCATCTCGCTCTCGCCCTCCACGAACTACGGTCGCCTGCCCGCCTCGGCGGAGCTGCTGATCCTCGACGACGAGCAGACCGTCATGGTCCAGGCCACCGACGACGAAGCCTCCGAGAGCGGCAGCCCGGCGAGCGACACCGGCATGTTCACCATCACGCGGTCTGGACTCAACCTGCCCGCGGGCACCGTCGTGAACTTCGCCCTCGGCGGTGCGACGCAGGCCAGCCGCGGGTCGGACTACACCCTGCGGCTCGACGCCCCGGACGGCCCGACCATCACCGGCAACTCCGTCACCTTCACCGCCGCCGACGACGACACCCTCATCATCTACGTCGTCCCCCTCGACGAGACCACCAGCCCCCGCGCCGAGCCGACCGAAAACGTCACGCTGACCCTGCGCTCCACCGCCGCCTACTCCGTCGATCCCGACTTCGCCAGCGATAACGTCGAGATCTTCGACAACGAGCCGATCGTCAGCATCGACGCGCTCGACGACGCCTCCGAGACCGACCCCACCGGCGCCGGCGCGGGCATGTTCCTCATCACCCGCGACTCCACCGACGGCGAACTTCGCGTCAACTTCACCCGCTCGGGCTCCGCCACCAACAACACCGACTACCGCCTGCGCTCGATCATCGACGGCGTCACCACCGATCTGACCTCCTCCACCAACAGCATCCTCCTGCCCGACGGCGTGGACGTGGCGCAGATCGAAGTCGTGCCCGTGGACGACACGAGCGCCGAGCCGACCGAAGCGGTCATCCTGACCTTGGCGACCAACACCGCCTACACCCGCGACCCCGCCGCCACCAACGCCACCGTCCAGATCCAGGACAACGAGCCGACGCTGAGCGTCGAGGCCGGCGAGGACGACGATGCCTCCGCCGCCGAGAGCGGCACGCCCGCCAGCGACACCGCGACCTTCGTCATCTCGCGCGCCGACGACGACGCAACCGACACCGCGGTCACCGCCAACTTCACCGTCTCGGGCCCGGCTCGACGCGGCAGCGACTACACGCTGCGCCTGGGCGCTGCGGGCGGTCCGATCGTCACCGCCAACAACGTGGTGATCCCGCAGGGTCAGCAGTCGGTGACGCTCTACGTCGTGCCCATCGACGAGACCACCAGCCCCCGCTTCGAACCGACCGAGACGGTCGTCCTCACCCTCGCCAACAACACCGCCTACAACGTGGACAGCGCTGATCGCATGGCCATGGTCGAGATCGAAGACAACGAACCGACGCTGAGCGTCGAGGCCCCGGACAGTGTCGCCGCCGAGGGCGGTGACCCCGCCAACGACACCGCGACCTTCGTCATCTCGCGCGCCGACGACGACTCAACCGCCACCGCCGTCACCGCCATCTTCACCGTCTCGGGCAACGCTCGACGCGGCAGCGACTACACCCTGCGCCTGGGCGCTCCGAACGGCGCTGTCGTCACCGTCAACAGCGTGGTGATCCCGCAAGGGGAGCAGTCGGTGACGCTCTTCGTCGTGCCTCTGGAGGACGCCGCCAACGAGCCCGCCGAGACGGTGGTCCTCACGCTGGCCAACAACGCCGCCTACGCCCTGGACACCGACGACCGCACCGCGATGGCCACCATCAACAACCTCGCGTGATCACCGCTGCGCCACCCGGGCGTTGATGGCACGCTCAATGGCGGCGATGATCTGCGCCGCCTCCACGGGCTTGGCCAGGTAGTCGCTGCAACCCGCCGCCAGGCATCGCTCTCGATCCTGCGCCATGGCGCTGGCGGTCACCGCCACGATCGGCATCGTCAGCCCCAGTCGGCGAAGCTCCCTCGTCGCGGCGTAGCCGTCCATCACCGGCATGTGCATGTCCATCAGGATTACGTCGAACGGACGCGAGCCCTGCGCCGCTTGAATCAGCTCCAGCGCCACGCGCCCGTTCTCCGCCACTTCCGTTTTGTACCCGCTGCCGCTCACCAGCAGCGAGAAGAGCCGGCGCGTGTCCGGGGCGTCTTCGACGATCAGCACGCGCCTGGTGTTCGTGGCCGTCGGTGCGGTGACGCCCCCCGTGTCCGACCAGACCACCGGGTCGACCGGGACGCTCAGCGTGAACCAGCTGCCTTTTCCCGTTTCGCTGCGCGCCGTCAGGTCGCCCCCGAGCAGCCGCGTCAGCCCGCGGGCGTTGCAAAGCCCCAGTCCGGCGCCGTGACTGGCCTCCTCGCCGATCTGTGTGTCCGTCGGCGCGAACGCCTCGAACAGCGTCGCCATCGCCTGTGGCGGGATGCCCGGACCGGTGTCGATCACCTCCACCGTCAGACACGAGGGGCCGTCGCGATTCACGCCGCAGCGCACCGTGACCCCGCCGGCCTGCGTGAACTTCACCGCGTTGTCGAGCACCGCGCTCAAGGCGCGCGTGAGGACCGCCGCGTCGGTCGTGATCGACGTGGGCCAGGGGTCACGCAACCCCAGCTCCAAGGGAAGATTCTTCATCGCCGCCGCCGTTCGCGCCGACGACAACGCCGAGTCGATCAGGGTCCGGGCGTCGTGGGCCTGCCGCTGCAGCGCCACGCTGCCCGACTCGAGGCTGCAGGTCTGCAGGATGTCGTCCACCAGTCGCAGCAGTCGCCGACCGTTGCGGTCGATCGCCGCCAGAGGCTCGAGCGTGCGCGGCCGACCCCAGTTCTCTCGCGTCAGGGCGTCGCTGAATCCCAGGATCGCGGTCAGCGGCGTGCGGAACTCGTGGCTCATGCCCGCCAGGAATCGGCTCTTGGCCCGGCTGGCGCTCTCGGCGCGCCTCAGCGCCACCCGCAGCTGCTCCGATCGCGCTGCCACCTCCTCCTCCAGTCGCTGAGCGTATCGCTCCTGCTCCGCCAGTCGCTGCTCCCGCTCTTCCAGGGCGCTTTGCATCAGCTCCTCGTGGCTCCGCCGCAGTTGCGTCTCCTGCCGTCGCAGTTGCTCGACGCGGCGTCGGTCCGCGTCGCGCTCCCGCAGGGCGTCCACCGTCAGCACCGCCAGAAGACCGATCTGCCGCAGCTGCTCACGCTGCGCAGCCGTCAGCTCTTCCGCGGCGCAGCCCGCGATCATCGCGCCGCGATTGCCCTCCGCGCGCAGCTCGATCTCGAAGTTCATCGCCACTTCGCCGCTGCGCCACACCCCGAGCGTCCGCCCTTGGGAGTCGCGCAGCTCGAGCGCTCGCAACGGGCAGCCCGCCATGGCCGCGGCCCTCGCCAGCACGCCGCCCGGGTCCTCGGGCGCCGTAGGTGCGTGGAACATCGCGTCCAAGGCCGCTGCCACTTCGTTCATGACGGCCTTCCCCAGCGTAGCAGTTCCGCGTGCCGCTTGAACTCCTCGTCCAGGTCCTCGGCGATCACCTTCAGGTCCTCGACCGTGAGCCCCAGGCGCCCGAGCGAGCCGATCTGCGGCGTGAGCAGGTTCACCCCCACCGAGCCGCGCCCCTTGAGCGTGCAGAGCAGGTTGGCCTGCGCCACCGCGTCCACGACCGGCAGGTGAGGCCCGTGGTAGCCGTCGGGCGCGTGGTGGTGGCGCACCGCCGCGAGCACCTCTTCGGGGAAGTGCCAGCGTTCGCCCACCCGCGCCCCGAGCAGCGTGTGGTCGAACCCCAGCACGCGCTGCTCCTGCTCGACGAGCGGACGGCTCGGGTTGAGTTTCTCCATCACCTCGCGGAAGTGCTTGTGGAAGCACTGGTCCTCGAGAATCAGCCCCACGTCGTGCAGCAGACCGGCGAGGAAGGCCTCCTCGAAGGCGCCCATCCCGGAACGCAGGGCGATGAATCGCGACGCCAGCGCGGTGCTGACCATGTGCGTCCAAAGCCCCTCGCGGGTGTAGCGACCTAGCGACGCCGGCTGGCGGAAGAGGTCGGCGATCACCGCGGTGGTGGCGAGATTGGCCACCGCCTTCATGCCCAGGTACGTCACGGCGCGTTGCACCGTGGCCGCCTTGGTCCGCAGCCCGTAGGCCGCCGAGTTCACCGCGCGCAGCACCCGGGCGCCCAGCGACGGATCGCTCTCCACCAGTCGCGAAAGCTCAGCGGTGCCCAGCGCCGGATCGCGCGCCGCCTCGACGATCCGCATGGCCACCTGCGGCAGGGTCGAGAGCTCGGTCACACGCCGCACCGCCGTGTCCAAGGGGATCGGCGTCGCCGGGCCGCGGACGATCGGATAGTCCAACGCCATCGGCTCCTACTCCTCCAGCACCGCGCGGTCGCGGCCGGCCTGCTTGGCGCGGTAGAGCCTCTCGTCAACCATTCGGAAGCATCGGTCCCAGTTCCGCGCCACCACCGCGAGTTCCAGCAGTGCTCCGCCGATGCTCACCCGGACCGGCGCTTCGCCCCCGAGCAGCTCGTCGCGGATGCGCTGCGCCAGGGACGCCAGCGCCGCGGCGTCCTGCAGGGGTGATACGCAGACGAACTCGTCCCCGCCGATCCTGCCGATCGCCAGCGGCGTGGGCGTGCACGAGCCGAGCACCGCGGCGACGCGGCGCAACGCCTCGTCGCCCCGGGCATGGCCGTGCGTGTCGTTGATCTGTTTGAACTCGTCCAGGTCCAGAAGCAACAGCCCCGCCAGGCCCGCGGTCTCCCGTTCCAGCTCGCGCAGACGGCGCATCAGTCCCCGGCGGTTGAGCACGCCGGTGAGCGGGTCCTCGTCGGCGCCGCGCTGCGCCGCCTCCTGCGCGATGGCGGTCACCGCTTCACGGTGCAGGCCCATGCTCAGCGACGTGTCGAGCGAGAGCTTGTCCGCCAGCAGCGATTGCATGGCGCGGCCGGACTCGGCGATGAGCGAGGCTCGATCCAGCGACTCGACCGCCTCGCCCACGTCCACGTTGAACACCTTCGCCAAGTCGGCGAGCTTCTTTCGGAGCTCCGGGACGTCGCGATCCATCAGCTCGGGCAGGTCCACGCCGATCCGTGGCAGGCCGTCGGCCAACCAGGCCTCGGCGCGGCCCGGCTCAAGCCCGGCGATCACCGCCGCCAGAAGTTCGACGGCGCGGCCGCACAGTTTGCACAACGGCTCCACCGCGTCGGGCGTCTCGACGCAGTGCGCCATCTGCACCGGGCATCGCATCGACTGCAGCGCCCAGATCGTCACCTGGTCGTGGGTGGCGCCCAGGAGCATCGACTCCCAATGGCGCAGCTCGAGGACGCGGGGCGGCGAACCGAGGATGCGGTCGTACTCGGCGCCCAGACCGGCGTGCAGGACCAGCGGGCCAAGCCCCTTGAGGAGTCCGCCCACGAGGTGGTGGTGCGACTGGGCGCCCTCGCCGCGCATCGCGGCGCAGTCGCCCTCGCGGTGCTGGCCGATGAAGTCGCCCGCCACGCCCAGCGCCAGCACCCACCGTCGCAGGTCGCGGTTCTGGGGGCCCGAGCCCTCGAACATCGCCGCGGTGAGCAACACGCCCATCACCAGCACGCGCGTCTGCGTCATGCCCAGCACCTGCACGGCACGATTGATCGACAGGATCGGGGGCTTGCAATCGCCCTGCGTCAGGTTGGCCATGGCGACCACCTTGGCGGAGAGGTAGGGATCGCCGCGGAGCGCCTGCGCCACGTCCTCGAAGTCGCGCGATGGGTCGCGCAGCGTCTCGATCACCCGCAGGCACACCGCAGGGCTGAGCACCCTTTGCAGGTTCTGCATCAGTTGCTTGGCGGTCCAGTCACGGTCGATAAGCATGGCCGACTCCTCGCGGGGTTACTCGAGGCGCGGACGATCCAGGTCCAATAGGCACAGCAGGTCGCGCGACGAGGAGGCGTGATCCCCCTGCCGCCAGGCCTGCAACGTCGCGACCGACTGCCGCAACTCCGCGTCGGTCAACCCCACAAACACCTCGGCCATCGCAGGATCAAACTGTGTCCCGGCGCAGCGCTTGACCTCCGCCCGCGCCGTCTCGAAGGGCATGCCCTTGCGGTACGGACGGTCCGAGGTCATGGCGTCGAAGGTGTCGGCGATCGCGGCGATCCGCGCCAGAGGATGGATCGCCTGCCCGGCGAGCTTGTCCGGGTAGCCGCGGCCGTCGTAGCGCTCGTGGTGTGAACGGACGACGGGCGCCACCGCCGCCAGCTGCGGGATGGGGCTGATGATCTGGTGGCCCACCGCGGCGTGCGACTTCATGACCTCGAACTCGGCGTCGTCGAGCTTGCCGGGCTTGCGCAGGATGGCGTCGGGCACCGCGACCTTGCCGATGTCGTGCAGGAGCCCGCCCAAGCGGAGCTGCGCCGCGTCGCTGTCGCCCAGGCCCAGGCGCGACCCGAGCAGCAGCGAGTAGGCGGTGACGCGCATGACGTGCCCGCCGGTGTACGGGTCGCGCGACTCGATGGCCAGCGCCATGGCGACCACCACGTCCACGATCATGGCGCTCATCGACTCGAAGAGCCTGTTGTTCTCGCACGCCACCGCGGTCTGGCGGAGCATGCTCGTGAGCAGCCGCTGACGCTCGCTGCTGGTGGCGGCGGCGATGTCCCGGCTCTCGACGATCATCACGCCCATGAGGTGTTCCGCCGTCCGCAGTCCCGCGGCGGTGAACATCGCCTCGGGCGACGCCGGGTCGTACGTCGGCAGGTTCAGCGGCGACTCGGGCCGCTCGCTGATCCATCGTTCGTAGAGGTCCCGCGCTTCGGTCGGCAGCGCCGCGAAGTCGACGGACTGTTCCGGGTGCGACCAGACCGCGCTGGCCCGGCCGTCCCGCCGCGGCACGACGAACCACGCGTTCTGAGCCTCGGCGATGCTCACCGCCTCGCGCAGCGTCTGCGTCACGATCTGCTGGTGCGTCCGTCTTAGGCCCAGGGCGTCGCTCATGCGGTTGAGCACCCAGACCTCGCGCAGCGATCGCAGCTGCGCCGCGATGAAGTCCAGACGCTCCACTTCGAGCTGGCGCACCTGCTCACGCAGCGCCTCAACGTCGGGCACTGGCGCCGCGGCGTGATCGTCCTCGACACGCGATGCAGATGAAGTCTGGTCCACGTCCGCAGTTTCCCGGGCACAAACCAAACCGGACCCCTCGATTCCGATATCGAACCAATCGCCCTCGGTCTTGATCCGGTGGAGTGGGACATCGCGCGTGCTTATACGGACTTCAGAAGCACCGCCGTTGGACCGATGCCTTTTTCGAGTTCTGTCATTCTTCCGCTGCCCGCCCAGGAGTGAGACCTCATGCCCGCGATCACCACGGTCCTGATCGTTGACGACAAGCCGCACATCCGCGTCCCGCTGCAGTACCTGCTCGCGACGATCCCGGACCTGAAGATTCTCACCGCGGAGAACGGCGTGCAGGCGGTCGAGGCGGCTCTGAAGCACAAGCCCGAGCTGGTGATGATGGACGTGATGATGCCCGAGCTGGACGGCTACGCCGCGTGCCAGCGCATCCGAGAGAGCTGGGGCAGCCACAACGGGGAGATCTGGTTCCTCACGGCGCGCAGCTCCACCGCGGACGCCGACCAGGCGCGTCAGGTCGGCGCTCAGGACGTGATCCACAAGCCCTTCGACCCCGACGCGGTGCTGGGCAAGGTCCGGGCCTTCCTGTCGCGCCGCGCCGCGGCACAAGCCGCTTAGAAGCACAACCCCCGGGGGAGGGACGATCCGTCGCGTGAGCGCCACCGCCGATGAACATCCCGTCGAAGCAGAAGCGCCCGCGCAAGCGCAAGTGGAGCCGATCCCGGTGCTCATCGCCGACGACGACGACGCCATGCGCATCGCGGTGACGTACATCCTCGAGAGCGCCGGGTTCAAGGTGGAACAGGCGCGCAACGGGATGGAAGCGTTGGCGCTGGCCAAGACGGGGCGGTCGCGCGCCGTGGTGCTGGACATCGAGATGCCCTCGATGGACGGGCTGCGGGCGCTGTCGTTGATCCGCCGCAACGCCCCCACCGCGTCGCTGCCGGTCCTCATGCTCTCGCAGCAGGCCTCGCCTCAGAACGTGCGCGCCTGCGTGCAGTTGGGCGCCTGCGAGTTCGTGGTCAAGCAGAACTTCAATCCCAAGACGCTCATCGAGAAGCTCCGCAAGCACGCCGGGGGCGCGTCGGCGAGAACCTCGAAGAGCGCCTCGGCTACGGACCCGGGACCGGTCCCGGCCGCGTCCGCGGCGGCGTCGGCGCCGATCGACGCCCCGATGGACCAGGCGACGTGGAAGCAGAAAGTCGCAGCCCTGGGCCGGTGCGAACGCGAGGCGACCAAACAGATGCTCGCCGAGCTGCCCAGCCCCGTGGTGCTGCCCGACATCCTCCGCGACGTGACCGCGGCGATGGGCAAGGGCGAAGCCGAGATCGCCCGCGTGATCCATCAGGACCCGATGCTCACGCTGCGTGTGCTGGGGGCCGCCAACAAGTCGCAGGAGACCTCGCAGAAGCGCGCCGACCAGATCGTCACGGCCCTGCGCTGGCTGGGCGACCTGGGCGTGCGAAACATCGTCACCGAGATGCTCGAGAAAGCGCCGACCTCCCCCAAGGAACGCGCCGGCTGGATCGCGCTGTGGTGGCGTCACTCGCTGGCGGTGGCGGCGGTCGCGGCGGAGCTGGCTATGGCGATGGAGATCGACCCGCTCACGGCGCGGGCGGCGGGCCTGGGCCACGACCTGGGCCGACTGCTCCTGCTGGCAAGCCCCATCGGCGACAAGGCCGCCTCGTGCTACGACCTGGCGCGGCAGATGATCTTCCCCACGTCCATGGCGGAGCAGATGCTCCTGGGGCAGTCGCACAAGCAGGCGGGCCAGGAGCACGCGGAGCGACTGGGGCTGTCGTCGCTGCTGAGCAACGTGTGTCATTCGCACGATCTGGACGAGGCGGCGCGGAACAAGCTCGCGCCGCCGGACGCGGCGCTGGCGGCGGTGGTCAACGCCGCCAACCAGATCGCCAAGGCGGCGGGGTTCGGGTCGCTGCCCAACGACGACCTGCAGCCGCTGCCCAACGAGGTGGCGCCCGCCGCCACGGAACTGGAACTGCCCATCACGCAGGCGCTGCAGGAACTGGAGACGCTGGCGCAGTTCCGCGTCGGGTCGAACGTGGCGCTGCCGGCGATGGACCGTGTGTCGCTCGCGGGCATCACCGTAGCGTTCGTCTCGCCCCAGGCCAGCCCCTGGAACCCGTTCCAGCGCGTCCTGCACCGCGCCGGGGCGACGCTCACCGCGTTCAGCGATCCGCTGGCGTTCGCTGAGAAGGCGCCGCTCCACGACGTGACCGTGCTGGACCTGATGCACGCCACGCTCAACCTCGAACTGCCCAAGCTGCGCCGGCTGTGCCTGTGCAAGTCGGTCGCGGACTCGCCCAAGCTGTTGCTGGCGCGGCGGAGCGACGAGCCGGAGCTGATCGTGGGCCAGTCGGGCCTGCCGCTGAACGTGTACCCCAGCCCGATCCGCAGCGCGACACTGGTGCAGACGGTACGTCGCCTGGCGGGCGCGGGATGAAGCAGTCTTCGCGCCGGGTTCGAGGTCCGCACCGCGATCGCAGTTGCCTCTGAGGTGGTTCTGGAGCTCTTTAAGAAGATGTGGGAGATCCTTATGCCGCAACTCATGCCCGCCCTCGCTCCGGTTCGTGCGCCCTCGTTCGAGAACGAGCCGGCGTCATCGTGGTCCACGCACAGCGAGATCGCCTATCGCTTCGCCCGGCACGTCCGGCACGACATGGTGAATATCCAGTGCACGCTGCAGCTCTTCGAGGTGGCGCAGAAGCTGCGTGACGCTGGCGGGCCCGCGGCGGTCCCGCCGGAGTTGCAGCCCGAGGCGTTGCGATTGAAGGTGAACGCCTCGATCCAGCAGCTGGTGGGGCACGCCAACGACCTGGTGCTCCTGAGCCAGGCGACGCACCGCGGCGCCTACACGGACCCGCACACGCTCACGCTGGGCGAACTGCTCGAGGGGGCCATCGGACAGCGCATCACCGGCGATCTACCCCGGCCTGCGTTCCTCGTCGCCCCGCCCTCGGCGCGTGTCGTGGTCATGGGCGACATGCTCGCGGCCGCTCTGACGCCCTGCTTCTTTCAGTGGTCGCCCTGGAGCACCACCTGCGTCCGCGCCGCACAGGCGACCGTCCGGGTCGCCGATCGTAGCGTCGTGCTGCGCTTCCCCGCCGACGACGTGGAAGCCCTGGCGGGCATGGCGCGACGGTTGAACGAGCAGGCGGACGACGCGCGGCACCCGGTGCTGCGGAACATCCTGTCCGTGCCCACGACGGAACTGGCGCTCTGGCTGGCGCGGTTCATCGTTCACCTGCACGGCGGGACGCTGAGCATCGACGCCAACGATCCGGACCTGGCGGTCG
This sequence comes from uncultured Phycisphaera sp., assembly GCA_964496285.1. Lineage (GTDB taxonomy): Bacteria > Planctomycetota > Phycisphaerae > Phycisphaerales > Phycisphaeraceae > CAZBXW01. The sequence goes on along the minus strand of CAZBXW010000010.1, from coordinate 25,954 downwards.
AGGTCCGTCTGCCGACGGCGGGCTGATCCGCGGGTACGCTGTGGCGTAGCGTGCCCGAGCCGACCCGACTGCCGATCCACGAGGTGGCGCCCGAGATCCTGCGATCCGTGGCGGCGCGGCGCTGCGCCGTGATCTCCGCCCCCACCGGCTCGGGCAAGACCACACAGATCCCGCGGCTGCTCCACGAGTCGCGCCTGATCGACGGGAAACTGCTGGTGCTGCAGCCGCGGCGCCTGGCGGCGCGCGTCATGGCGCGCCGCGTGGCGCAGGAGATGGGCGTCCCGCTCGGCTCGCTCGTGGGCTACCAGACCCGGCACGAATCGCTCGTCCGCCAGGACACGGTGATCCGCTTCATGACCGAGGGTCTTTTCCTGCGTCTGCTGCAGTCGAGGCCTGAACTTCCGGGGGTCGGCGCGGTGGTGCTCGACGAGTTCCACGAGCGAAGCCTGGCGCTCGACACGGCGTTGGCGCTGCTCAAGTCGCTGCGCCGGACCGCGCGCCCGGACCTGGCGCTGCTGGTCATGTCCGCCACGCTGGAGGTGGAGAAGGTCGCGCGCTACCTCGACTGCCCCGCGGTGGAGGCGCGCGGTCGAACCTATCCCGTGGAGTTGAGCTACCTGCCCCGCCGCGACCCGCGGAACGTCTGGGATGTCGCGGCCCACGCTCTGCAGGAGCTGGTCGAGCGGGAGGAACTCGACGGCGACGCGTTGGTGTTCATGCCCGGCGCCTACGAGATCCGTCGCACGCTGGCCGCGATGCACACCCTGGCGCAGCGTCACGACCTGGCGCTGCTGCCGCTGCACGGCCAGATGCCGCCGGGGGAGCAGGACGAAGCGCTGCGACCGCGGCGGCAGCGCCGCGTCATCGTCAGCACCAACGTGGCGGAGACCTCGATCACCATCACGGGCGATCCGGGGGTTCGGGTGGTGATCGACAGCGGTCAGGCGCGGGTGAATCGGTTCGACCCGCGTCGCGGGATCAACGTGCTGCGGGTGGAGGCGATCAGCCAGGCCTCCGCGGACCAGCGCGCCGGCAGAGCCGGCCGCACCGCCCCCGGAAGGTGTCTGCGCCTCTGGCCGGCCAATGAGCACCGCAGTCGCCCGGCTCAGACCTCGCCCGAGGTGCGCAGGCTCGACCTGGCGGAAGTGACGCTCCATCTCGCGGCGCTGGGGGTGCGCGACCTGCGCGCGTTCGACTGGATCGAGCCCCCGGAGCAGCCCGCGGTGGGCCATGCGCTGCGGACGCTGCACGCGCTGGACGCGATGGACGAGCAAGGCGTGACGGCGCTGGGGCGGGATCTTGCGGAGTTGCCGATGCACCCCCGGCTCGGACGCACGCTGGTGGCGGCGGCCAGCGCGGGATGTCTGCCCCGCGCCGCGTTGTGGGCCGCGATCCTCAGCGACCGCGAGGTGGTGAGCCGGGACGGTTTCAGGTCGCTGGCGTCGGAGCTGGGGAAGGACCTGCCCAGCGACATGCTCGTGCTCGAACACGCGGTGGCGTTCGCCCAGCGACACCGCTACTCGGTGCAGGAGTGCTCGTCGCGAGGCGTCAACGCCGCCGCCTGCCGGGAAGCGGTGATGACCCGCTATCTTTACCTGGACGCGAGCCACCGAGCGGGCCTGCGCAACGCGTCGCGGCAGGCGAGCGTGAGCGACCTGGTGCGATGTCTGCTGCTGGGCTTCCCGGACCATCTGGCGGTGCGTCGCGGCGAGTCCAATCTCAGCTGCGTCCTGAGCGGAAAACGTCGCGGCGAACTGGTCAAGGAGAGCGCGGTGCGTCACGCCCCGCTGCTGCTGCCGATGGAGATCCAGGAGACCAGCGTGGGCACGGAGACGCGGACCTGGCTCTCCTGCGTCAGCGCGGTGGAGCGATCCTGGCTCGACGAGCTCTTCGCCCCTCGTATCGCCCGTCGCACCGTCACGGAGTACGACGAACAGCTTCAAGCGGCCCAGACGCTCGAACAGACCCTGTTCGACGATCTGACCATCGAGGAGCGAGTCCTCCACGCGACCGACAAGGACGCGGCCGGCGGCCTGCTTGCGGAGCTCGTGCTCGCGGGCAGGCTCAAACTCCAGGGCTGGGACGAGACGGTGGAACAATGGATCGCGCGGGTCCGCTGCGTCGCCCAATGGTTCCCTGAAAAAAAGCTCATCACCTACAGCGACGAGGACCTGAGACTCATCACGCTCGAACTGTGCAGCGGAGCGGTGCGTTACAGTCAGATCAAGGACAGGCCCTGTCTTGAGGCGGTGCGAGGCGCGCTCTCCTGGGACGATCAGCAGTTCGTCGAACGCATGTCCCCCGCGAAGATCGAGCTCCCGGGCGGATACCGCATGAGGATCGAGTACTCCCCCGGAAATCCGCCGCGCGGCCGCGCGAAGATTCAGGATTTCTACGGTCTGCAGCAGACCCCGCGCGTGGCGGGCGGCCGGGTGCCGGTGCTCCTGGAGATCCTCGGCCCCAACTTCCGCCCCGTGCAGGTCACCGAAGACCTGGCGGGATTCTGGGCCAATCTCTACCCGACGCTGCGCAAGGAATTGTCCAGAAAGTACCCAAGGCACGAGTGGCGGTAGAGGAGCAGGAGATTCACCACGGAGCACACCGAGAACACAGAGAAAGATCCAGAAAGAATTGAAGCCTAAGTCTCTCATTGCATTCTCTGTGCTCTCTGTGTGTTCTGTGGTGAAAGCTCTTCTGCTGCATCTTTTTCGCAGCGTCGCGAGTTCGCTACACTGCTCGCCCTATGGAAGCAGGCATCGTCGGACTACCGAACGTGGGCAAGAGCACGCTGTTCAACGCGCTGACCGCGGCGGGAGCGCTGGCGGCGAATTACCCCTTCGCCACCATCGAACCCAACGTGGGCGTGGTCGCGGTGCCCGACGCGCGGTTGGCGACGATCAACAAGCACATGAAGACCGAGAAGATCGTGCCGGCGATGCTGCGGCTGGTGGACATCGCGGGTCTGGTGCGCGGGGCCTCCAAGGGCGAAGGGCTGGGCAACAAGTTCCTCTCGCACATCCGCGCCGTGGACGCCATCCTCCATATCGTTCGCTGCTTCGAGAACCCCCCGGGGAGTGACATCACGCACGTCGAGGGCAGCGTCGATCCCATCCGTGACATCGAGACCATCGACACGGAGCTGATGCTCATGGACCTGGAGACGGTGGACGGGTCGATGGACAAGGCGCAGCGGGCGGCGCGCACGGGCGACAAGGAAGGCAAGCAGCGCGTGGAGGTGCTCACGGCCTGCCGGGAACTGCTGGCGCAGGGCAAGCCGGTGCGGGGCTTGAAGTTCGAGCAGCCTGAGGCGGCGAAGATTTTCAAGGGGCTCTCGCTGCTCACCGCCAAGAGCGTGCTCTACGTGGCCAACGTGGACGAGAAGGATCTGCACGGCCGCGGCGCACTGGCGCAGCGTGTGCGCGACCGCGCCAAGGCGGAAGGCGGCGAGGTGGTGCCGGTCTGCGCCAAACTGGAGTCGGAGCTGTCGGAGCTGCCCGAGGCGGATCGCGCCGAGATGCTCGCCAGTCTGGGGCTGGAGGAGCCCGCGCTGGCGTCGCTCTCGCGAGCGGCGTACCGATTGCTCGGATTGCAGAGCTTCTTCACCGCGGGCCCGAAGGAGATTCGCGCCTGGACGATCCCCGTGGGCGCCACCGCGCCGCAGGCGGCGGGCGTGATCCATACCGACTTCGAGCGCGGCTTCATCCGCGCGGAGATCTACAGCGTGGCGGACCTCGAAGCGCACAAGACCGAGGCGGCGATCAAGGCTGCGGGCAAGCTGCGCGTGGAGGGCAAGAGTTACGTCATGCAGGACAGCGACGTGTGCCACTTCCTGTTTAACGTGTGAGCGGAGGGAAGGGAATCCGGGGGAATCCGGGGGAATCCGGGGAGGGGTACATGCCCGGCTTTTTGGGGGGATCAGGGGGAGAGGTCGCCGGCGGCGCGGGGCTTGCTGCGGGCGGGTCGGGCGTGCGACTTGGGCAGTCGGTTGGCGCGTTTGCCCAGGACCTGTTTCAAGCGTGAGACGGCGTTGTCCACCGCGGTGTAGAGGTCCGGGTCGCTCGACTCGATGATCTGGTCCTCGCTGGGCAGTAGATGGGCGTGGATCTTGACGTGCTTGTCACTGCCGCCGCGTGGGCCGTTGACGTCTTCGAGCCGAACGGTCAGACGCTCGATCTGCTTCTCGAAGCGTGAGGCGGCGGCCTGCACGCGTTCGCTCACGAAGTCACGCAGGGTCTGGGTCAGTTCGAGATTGATGCCTCGGATGTCCAGTTGCATGGCAGCTCCTTGCGGGATGATACGTGGGCGCCACCGCGTTGGTTCGTCAATGGGCGCGCCGCTGACGTTCGAGCAGGTCGCGTTGCCGGATCTGCCAATGGCGGTCGCGCTGCTTGATCGCCTCGGCTGCGCGGCGCTGCTCATGAGCGGTCTGAGCGCGCCATCGCAAGCTCAGGAAGAGTCCCACAGCGCCGCTGATCGACAGGATGATCCAAGCCCAGGTCATGCCGTCACTCATCCGACCCGACCGTCGAGAGACATGCGCCGCCTAAGACAGGATACGGATCAGCGCGGTGGTTGGCAAGGAGTTTGGGGGCGGGGTTTGGGGAGCGGGGATCGGGGTTGAGGATCCAAGCAGTTGGCCCTGACTCCTGACCCCTGACTCCCGGCTCCTGATTCCTGAGGCGATGTTTCCGGGGATGGGTAAATCCCCGGCTTCAGAGCCGGGCTATCCGCAGCCCGGTGGGTCAGGCGCGTTTGAGCAATTGCTCGCGCTGGAGCATCACCATCAGCGTGTGCACGACCAGGTCCACCTGCGTCTCGTCCATGCGGTTGAAGAAGGGCAGCGCGATGGTGCGCTGGCTCACTGATTCGGTGACAGGATACTGGCCCGGCTCGAAGGCGAAGCGTCTGCGATAGAACGGCTGAAGATGAATGGGCGGGAAGTAGTTCGAGGCGCCGATCTCGTGCCGACGCAGACCGGTGATGATGCGGTCGCGTTCGGTCGAGCCGTACTGGTCCGAAAGGCGAATCACGAATACGAACCAACTCATGTCCTGGGGCGACTCGACGTTGGGCAGGATGACATCGCTGCAGCCCATGAGGCGTTGCATGTAGAGCCCTGCGACGCGGCGGCGAGCCTCGAGCATCTCGTCCAGCCGTTCCATCTGGGCGATGCCCAGGGCGGCGTTGATCTCGGACAGGCGATAGTTGTAGCCCAGCACGGTGTGATGAAGCCAGGTTCCGCCCAGGGCAGCGAAAGGGTCAGCGGCGGTCGAGGGCGCAGCATTTGGGGCCTCCTGGTTCACGGGCCTGCCCTGGTTGCGCAGCGAGCGGCAGACCTCCGCCAGACGGTCGTCGTCGGTGACGATCATGCCGCCTTCGCCGGTGGTGATCTGCTTGTTGGGGTAGAACCCGAAGACGCCCACGCGGCCGAAGGACCCGATGGGCTTGCCCTGGTGCGTTCCGCCGAGCCCTTCGCAGCAGTCCTCGACCAGAGGCAGCTCGTGCCGCTGGGCGATCTGAGCGATGCGTTCCATGTGCGTCGGATTGCCGAACGCCTCCACCGCGAGGATCGCCTTGGTTCGCGGCGTGATGGCGGCCTCGACCTTCGCGGGATCGAGATTCAGGCTCCGCGGGTCGATGTCCACGAAGACGGGCGTAGCGCCGACGTAGAGGATGCAGTTGCTCGAAGCGATGAAGGAGAAGGGCGTGGTGATGACCTCGTCGCCGGCGCCGATGCCCATCGCCAGCAGCGCCAGGTGAAGCCCCGAGGTGCCGGAGGAGACCGCCACCGCGTGACGCCGCCGCGTCCGCTCGGCGATGAGCTCCTCGAAGCGTGCCTGGCGCGGCCCGATGCTCAGCCTGCCCGAGCGAAGCACGTCCGTGACGTGCTTGATTTCCAGATCGGTGACGTCGGGGTGACTCAGGGGAATAAAGCTCATGGCGGCCGACGGTCCTGGCGGGGATAGGGTCAGGGTTCCATGGCGCGTGCCAGGGCCGATCGGGTCTGCCGCGTCAGTCGCAGGTAGATCCAGCCGGCCTGGACGCGCAGCTCGGGGGTGAGATTCGCTCCGCCGCGCACCACCAGCGCCAGCTCGTCGAGTTGGTCCTGGGGAAGTTCGGCTGCGTGCTTGGCGCGGAGCACGCAGGCCATGGCGTCGCCCGGGGGCGAACCAAACGTCGTGAGCCCATCGATCAGGCGATCGGGCGTTCCCTTTTGGCAGCGCAGGAGCCCGAGCAGCAGCGCCTGCTTGAGCATCGGCTGGGTCTGGGCGTCCTGGAGCATCGGACGCAGCAGCGCCGCGGCGGCGGCGGCGTCCAGTTCGTAGAGCGCCGTGGTCGCCGACACCGCGTCGTCGAGCAGTTGCGCGCTGTTGCGCTTCTGCGGGTCGAACGCCAGGATCAGGCCCATGAGAATCTTCACCGCGTCGGACTTCTCCGCCTCGCGCCGCGCGTAACGCAGCGACCATTCGTTGGCGATGGCGTGGCCCATCTGCACCAGGTTCACCACCTGCAGCGCCACGTCGCGCTTCGACGCCACCGCTTCGCCCGCCCTGCCTATCGCCGCCAGCAGCGGGTCGTCGCTGCCCGTGAGCGTGCGGAAGAGTTCCGGGTCCAGGTGCCCCGCCACGCGCAGCGCCAGCAGCGCCAGACGGATGCGCATCGCCGGCTCCGACGCCGAGGTGAATCGCTGTTTCCACAGGTCCGCCGCCCCGGGCACGCCGAACCGCAGCGACGCCTGCAACGCCATCATCCCCACGTCGTGGCCCACGCCCGTTTCGTTCGACACCGTCCAGGCCCAGTTCGAGGTCCGGTCGAACCCGCTGCGCACCGCCGTCTCCAGCAGCATCACCCGGATCGCATCCCGGCTCTGCTCCGTGGAGCGGTCCAGCGCCTGCAGCAGTTTCATCCCCTCCGGGTCGCCCATCTGATTCAGGAGCAGCCCGACCAGCCCACGCCGCGCCGGGTTCTCCGCGTTGCTCTGCTCGCGCAGCAGCGCCACGTCGTCGAACTTCTGGCTCTGGAGCAGTTGCGTGGCCACGACGATGCGCACGCCATCGTCCATGCCGGGCCACTTGAGGATCTGCGCCGCCTGATCGTCGCTGAGCGTCTGGGCGTTCATCGCGGCGCTGACCGCCTGCGCCTGGAGCGCCGGCTGCTCGATCTTCGCCAGCCGCACCAGGTCCAGCTCGCGCTTGGCGTCGCAGTCCGCCAGCCCCAGGATGCCGTGAATCTGCAGCGAAGCCTGGTCCGACTCGACGAGGTGGCTAAAGAGCGGCTTGAGCTCCGGGTCGCCCAGGAGGCGCAGCGAAAGCAGCATCGTGTGATGTCGGCCCGTGCGCGTCACCTGGATCGCCTGGCGCAGCAGGAAGATCGCCGACTCGGCGGTGTCGTCGAGCCTCTGCGCCTGCGCCGAACCGAGACCGCAGCAGATCGCCGACAGAAACAGCAACAGGCTTGGACGGGCATGCACACGCTTCATGCGGCATAGTCTACGCTCCGCCCGCGCCCGCATCCAACACGCATCGGGACGTTGACCACCGCCTCGCCACCGACGAAGATACGCCGCTCCCGTGAGCTACGAACGCGACAACATCCGCAAGCTCCACGCCTACGCGCCCGGCGAACAGCCCGCCACGACGAAGGTGGTCAAGCTCAACACCAACGAGAACCCCTACCCCCCCGCCGACGCGGTGCTGCGTGCGATCCGCGAGGTTGCTGCAGAGTCGCTGCGTCGCTACCCCCCGCCACGGGCGGACCAGTTCCGCGCGGTGGCGGCCAGGGTCCACGGCCTTTCACCGGATCAGGTCATCGCCACCAACGGCGGCGACGAACTGCTGCGCCTGATGGTCAGCGTCTTCTGCAACCCCGCACGCGGCGGCGGCCTGGCGGTGGCGGAGCCGAGCTACTCGCTCTACCCCGTCCTCGCGGACATCCACGACACGAGCGTGGCCCGCATCGCCCTGCGGGAGGACTTCTCACTGCCCGACGCCTTCGCGCAGCAGGTCCTCGCCGCCGGTTGCAGGCTTGTGATGATCGTCAACCCGCACGCCCCTTCGGGCAGGCTCGAACCGATCGACACGCTGCGCTCGCTCGCCCATTCGCTGCGAGGCGAGGCGGTGCTGCTCATCGACGAAGCCTACGTGGACTTCGCCCGCAGCGACGCTCTGCCGCTGCTGCGCGATCCCGCGCTCGACAACGTGGTGCTGCTGCGCACGCTGAGCAAGGGCTATTCCCTCGCGGGTCTCCGCTTCGGCTACGGGCTGGGCGCCTCGGGCGTGGTCGCGGCCCTCGACAAGGCGCGCGACAGTTACAACACCGACATCCTCTCGCAGCACGCCGCCGTCGCTGCGCTCGAGTCCCGCGACGTCGCCGCCCTCTCCTGGAATAAGGTTATCGCCGAACGCACGCGCCTCACGCAGGCGCTTCGCTCGCGCCGCTGGACCGTGCTCGACAGCGACTCGAACTTCGTCCTCGCCACGCCCGAGGCGCTGCGACAGGGTTCCTCGACCGCATCGACCATCTATGCCGCCCTCAAGTCCCGCAACATCTTTGTAAGATACTTCGACCAGGACCGCCTGCGCGACAAGCTCCGAATTACCGTGGGCACGCCGGAGCAGAACGACGCCCTGCTCGCCGCGCTCGACGAAATAGGCTAAGCCGCAAGCGGCAGACCCATCATGCCCCGCACCGCTCACATCACGCGAAAGACCAACGAGACCGACATCGACCTGTCGCTGAACCTCGACGGCGGCGCTTCCACCATCGCCACCGGCGTAGGCTTCTTCGACCACATGCTCGACCACGTCGCGCGTCACGGCCGCGTCGCCCTGAACCTCACCGCTCGCGGCGACACGCACATCGACGACCACCACACCGTCGAAGACGTGGGCATCGTGCTCGGCCAGGCCATCGACCGCGCCCTGGGCGACAAGAAAGGCATCGAACGCTACGGGTACGGCGTCGTCCCGATGGATGAGGCGTTGGCACGCGTGGCGGTGGACCTCTCCGGCCGCGCCTCGCTGATTTTCCGGGTCAGCTTCCGTGGGTTCGGCGAAGAGCCTGCCGCCATCGGGCGTTTCGACGTGCAGCTCGTGCAGGAGTTCTTCAACGCGGTGGCGAGCAACGCCAAGATGAACCTGCACATCGAAGTCCCCTGGGGCGACAACAACCACCACATCGCCGAGGCGGTCTTCAAGGCCTTCGGCCGCTCCCTGCGTCACGCCGTCGCCATCACCGGCTCCGACGTGCCGAGCACCAAGGGCGTCCTCTAACCGCTCGCGGCTTGGCTTGGCGGGCTGGGATGAAGTATGACTCAGGCCCTCAAACTCGGACTCGTCCCCGCGCATCGTGGCTTCTTCAGTGCGGAGCTCGCTGCCAAGGCGCGCCAGCAGATCATCGAGGTGATGCGGAGCGTGGGCGTCGAAGTCGTTGTTCCTGACCAGTCGCTTACGCCGCTGGGTTGCGTGGGGTCGATGCCCGAAGCGGTCGCCTGTGCGGAGCTGTTTCGCAGGCAGAGCCTGCATGGCGTGGTGATCGCGGCGGTGAACTTCGGCGATGAACAGGCAGCGGCGACCGTCGTGAGGGAGATGCGCTGCGCGCTGCCGATCCTGCTCGTGGGGTCGCAGGAGGAAGCGCCCTTGCAGATGGGCCAGCCGCGACGCGACTCGTTCTGCGGGCTGCTCTCCATCGCCGAAGCGCTGCGACAGCTGGGCGCGACGTACACCGTGGCACGCAGGCCCATCGTCGCCGCCAATGATCCCGCACTGGCGGTTGACGTCGCTCGTTTTGCAGCCGTCTGTCGCGTGGTGCACGGACTGCGAAACGCACGCTACGGTCAGGTGGGCACGCGGCCCGAGGCGTTCTGGACCTGCCGATTCAGCGAGGTCGCGTTGCAGCGCCTTGGCCCCACCACGGTGGTGCTGGACCTCTCCGAAGCGCTCGCCGGCGCCGCCGCCATCGCCAGCGACGATCCCGAACTGCACGCCACGGTCGCGGCGATTCGTGCCTACGGCAATACCTCCGCGGTGCCTGATGAAGCGATCACCAGGAGCGCCCGATTTGAGCTCTTCCTGCGACGCTGGCGTAAGGAGCAGAACCTCGACGCCTTGGCGGTCCAGTGCTGGCTGAGCATCCAGAAGAACCTGGGCGTCTGCGCCTGCACCTCGCTGAGCAGACTTTCCGATTCGGGCGTCCCGGCAGCCTGCGAAGCGGACATCCTCGGCGCCATGTCCATGCACGCCCTGCAACTGGCCAGTCAGTCCCCCGCGGCGCTCGCGGACTGGAACAACCTTCACAACTCCGACGCGGAACTGGTCAACCTCTGGCACTGCGGCGTGTTCCCCAAAGCCTTCGCCCGGTCGCAGCCGGTCATCAAGGTGCACGAGATCCTCCGCGAGATCGGCATGGCCAAAGAGTCGCAGGGAACCGTCGAGTTCGTCGCCAGAGCATCGCCCGTGACGCTCTGCAGGATCACGCAGTCCGAGGACGACGCACGCGCCAAAGCGGTGCTCGTGGAGGGCCGGATCGAAGACAATCCCGCGATGACCTTCGGCAGCTATGGCTGGTGCAGGATTCCGCGCTTGACCGAGCTCTACCGCGACGTGCTGCTGCGTCACTTCCCGCACCACGTCGCCCTGTCGCAGGGCCACTGCGGAGCGATCCTCGACGAAGCGCTCAGCCGATATCTCGGTCTGCAACTTCACACTCACTCGGTCACGCTATAATGGAACTCACACCGCGGGCGTAATTCAGCGGTAGAATGCCAGCTTCCCAAGCTGGACGTCGAGGGTTCGAATCCCTTCGCCCGCTTTGCTCGCATCGCTTCCGGGCAGGTCAATTACGAAGAACGCACCGGCCCGGCGAGTCGTGATTCAGCCGCACCGAAAATACACACAAGGAAGTTGACAATACCCGAGCCCCGGAAGTAGTTTTTCCTCACCGCTCGGGATAGCGAAACCTGAGCGCGATCCGGGAGGAAGATGCGAGACAGACTCGCCTCTGACCCTTGTGACCCGCCCCCCACGCGACGCCCCGTGCGGAGGGCTCTGGATCTTGATCGGTTCCCCATGGTTCGTTGAACCACCGAGAACCGTGAAGCGGCAGCCGGTTTGGTCCGGGCCTGTGTGTGTCCGGAAGTAGCCCGCACGTTTTGAGGGAACAACCGATGTCGGCGGACGATACCGCACTTTCGCCGGTCGTGATCGAGGCTGATCCGGCGGATCGGCCGGCGCGGTTGGCCAGGGGCTGGTTCATGGCCTGGCAGGTGCTGCGCGCCTTGGTGCTGCTGAGCGTGGTGGCGGTCGTGGCGTGGGCGGGGATCGAGGCACGCAAGGCGTTCTTCCTTCAGACCGATCCCGTGCGATTCGTGGGCGACATCACCAACGGCTACAACTGGGGCTCGCGGGCGGCTGAGGTGGGCATCGTGCAGCTCTACGTCGATCTCGAAAAGGAAAAGGCTCAAGAGGATCGTCCTCACTACCACTTGGACTACCCGCCGCTGCGGCTGGCGATCATGACGATGTGGGCGCGGTGGACTCGGGCGCAGTATCCCGAGACGAAGGGCTGGCAACGTGACTACGCCTTCTCGTCGCCGGTGCTGATGCTCAACGCCCTCGCCGCGGGGCTATCGAGTCTGGCGGTGTTCCTGCTGGTGCGGCGTTCGGCGCAACTGCGGGCGGCGAGCGCGGATCGACCCCTGGGCCTTGGGGCCGGCGTGCTCGTCCCCGCCGTCGCGGCCCTGATGTTGTGGTGGAACCCGGCGGTGTTTCTCGACGGGTACGGCTTCGTGCAGTGGGACATGTGGATCCTCCCCTTCTTCTTTTTTGCGATCCTCGCCGCGTGGAAGAACGGGTGGTTCTGGAGCGGCGTGCTGCTGGGCATGGGGATGCTGATCAAGGGTCAGATGCTCTGGGGCGCGCCCGTGCTGCTGCTCTGGGCGATCTTCGCGGGACGGTGGACCGGGGCGCTGCGGCTGATCGTCGGAATCGGCTTCGGGGTGGCGGTGTGCACGTCGCCGTGGTCGATCCGACAGCCCCAAGGCTGGGTCTGGCTGGGCACGATCGCCGTGGCGGCGGTGGTGCTCCTGCCGGCGCTTCTGTCGCAGGGGCGCGGGCGTCGGCGACACGCGTGGCTGGCGATCCCCGCCGCGGGGTTGATGGGCTGGCCCCTGGTGGGGCAGTCTGGCCTGCTGTACGCCGGTGTCTTCGTGATCGCGGGCCTGCTCGCGTTGGCGTGGTGGCTGCCGCGCCGCGCGCTGCCGATCCTGCTCGCCTTCGCCATCACCCTGGCCATCTTCGCCTGCGTCCCGCGTTACGGTGGATCGCTCGCCTGGTATCGCGTGGGCTTCGAGTACGGATCGCGGAAGTTCGAGAGACACATGTCCACCGGCGGCACGAGCAACCTCTGCACGATCCTCGCGCAGCGGTATGGTTGGCGCAGCCCGAAGGACACCGTGGCGCTGCCCGCGCCGATCGCCGGCGTGACCGAGTTGCCGCTGCGCGCGATCCTTGGCGGGCTGTACGTGCTGGGCGTGATGCTCTGCGGCATCGCCGCCGGCGTGCACGATCGGCGCGGCAGTCCCAAGATGCTGCTGGCGCTGGCGCTGCCCTTCGTGTTGTTCTACGCCCTGATGCCGCAGATGCACGACCGCTACCTCATCTGGGGCGCCCTCACCACGGTGCTGGCGGTGGCGGTGTCGTTCCGCACCACGCTGCTGCACCTGCTGTTCACGCTGATCTGCTCGGTGGCTATCCTTTGGCAGATTCTCAACATCAAGCACGATTACATGCCCACGCTGTGGACGATCGTCAAAGGCATGCACACCGACATCGCTTACGCCCTGCTGCTGGGCGCGCTGCTGATGCTGGTGGAGGTTCTGACGCCCGACCGCAGGGTCAACGCCGTCGTTGCAGCCGCGACGTGAAGCGCCGTGCGCTCGCACGGAACTCAACTTGCTGTCCCTCCGCGTCAGCGCTAGACTTTTTTTTCACGAGGAGGTTTCGGCGCCATGGTTGCACTCCGACGATCCAAGGCGGCGTTCACGCTGATCGAGTTGCTGGTGGTCATTTCGATCATCGCGGTGCTGGTGGGCATCCTCGTGGTCGGGCTCACCGCCATGCGGCAGACGGGCGCCGCGGTGCGATGCCAGAACCACCTGAAGCAGTTGGTCGCGGCGACGACGGTCTACTCCTCGGATTACTGGGACTTCATGCCCTACACGAACTCCTTCAGCGGCGAAGCCAGCGGCGTGTGGTTGGGACCGGGCTGGCTCTACGACCGCGCCCTGGTGCCGTGGTGGAACAGTGCGCCGGTGAACGCGACCATCCAGGACGCCCAGACGGGTGTGCTCTTCCACTACCTGCGAACCACCAAGGTCTATCACTGCCCTATGTTCGAGCCGCCGGTGCAGGAGGACTCGGTCCGTCCGCTCACCAGCTACGTCATGAACCGCGCCGTCAACGGCTGGAACACATCGCTGCCCACGTACCGCGTTTCGGAGCTGCGCTCCGAATCGGTGGTCTTCTTCGAGGCCGACGAGACCAGCAACCCCGGCAGCGGCGACTGGAACGACGGCAACAACGACCCGACCCAGGACCTCTCCGCGCGGCATAAGCAGGGCGGGTGCCTGGCCTTCGTCGACGGCCACGCCGAGCAGATGACGCTGGCCAATTACATCCAGGAGCGCACGGTGATGCCCGGACGCCTCTGGTGCAACCCCCGGACGCCGCACGGAGGCCAGAGCGGGTCGCCTCCCCCCGGCTGGACCGGAGGCTGATCCATGCCACGCTGCCGCGCTGCGAGCCTGACCCTGGCGCGCTTTGAACGTCCGTGGACCGCTTATCTCGACTCCGGGGCCTGCGTTTCTTGATCGATCAGCGCGAGCAGTTGCCGACGAAGCGTGGCGGTGGTTTGGCCGACTTCGCCGCCGGCAATCACGCTCTTTTCGACCTTCGTCACTGGAAGGATGTGCCACGATGAGTTGGTCAGGAACACCTCGTCGGCTTCGAGCAGGTCCGCGATGCTGAGCATCCTGCGCTGCACGGTCAGGCCCCGTTTTGTCGCCAGTTCGATCACCGCGCTGCGCGTGACTCCCGGAAGCACCGGGGCGGGGAGCGCGCCGGCGACCTCCTCGCCGCGGGCGATGGGCGTTTGCAGCGTGTCCTTCTTCACCAGGAACAGGTTGCTCACCGCGCCGCTGGCCAGGTGATTGGTCACGCTCAGCCAGATCGCCTCGCCCGCACCGAGCGAGGCGGCCTGTCGCAGCGTGCGGAGTCGGCCCCAGTAGGCCAGGGTCTTGTGACCCGCCAGCGCGTCGAAGGGGTTGGCGCCCTGCGGCGCGACGAGGACGCTGATGCCGCGCTCGAAGTAGGCCGGATCGTAACGCACCGGCTCGCTGGCGACGACCGACACCGTGGGCTGCGATTCACCGCCGCCGCCGCGCAGCAGCGACACGCTTCCGGGCGTGTAGGTCAGCCGCAGACGCGCCTCGGAGAGTTGATTCTCGCGCAGCGTCCGCTGGGTCGCCTGCGCCAGCGGCCCCGTGTCGAGCGATGTCGCCAGGCCCAGCGCGATGGCGCTGTCGCGCAGTCGGTCGAGGTGCGCCTGCAGTCGAAACACCCTGCCGTGCTTCGCCGACATCGTCTCGAACAGGCCCACCGCGTGCTGGAAGCCCGCGTCCTCCAGGCTCACACGCGCCTCGTTGAGCTCTACCATCGCTCCGTTGAGATAGGCCCGCATGGCTGACTTGCTCCTGAGGCTGAGGGGATTATAATGCTGGGCTGCCCTGAAACCGGAGCCAGTCATGAAAGCGGACATCCATCCCAAGTACGTCGAGTGCAAAGTCCACTGCGCCTGCGGCAACACGTTCCAGACCCGCAGCACCAAGGCGGACCTGCACGTGGACATCTGCTCGGCGTGCCACCCCTACTTCACGGGCAAGCAGAAGTTCGTGGACACCGCCGGCCGCGTGGAGCGGTTCCAGAAGAAGTTCGCGGGCGGGTACTTCGCCAAGAAGGCCCCAGCCGCCAAGGCCTGAGTCGCCACCCCATCTTGACCCAAAGCCGGGGATGTGCTCATCCCCGCATGTTCGCGCTGGAAAGCGGGAGTCAGAAGCCGGGGGGCGGGAGACAAGGGACAGGAGTCAGCAGCCAACCCGCGGCGCAACTGAATCGACCCCTGACCCCTGATTCCTGACCGCTGATTCGTGTCCCCGACGCCTCTCTCCGCACGCCTGGGCCATGCTGCACGAGTTGTTCGATCATCGCCGGTATCTCATCCCCTTCCGGGCGGCGCTGCTGCCGCAGATTTTCACGGACGTGCTGGTGATCGGCTCGGGCGTGGCGGGGCTTCGCGCCGCGGTGGCGGCGGCGGAGAACGGAGCGGAGGTGATCGTCGCCGCCAAGGGTCAGGTGCTGGACTCGAACACCGCCTGGGCGCAGGGCGGGATCGCCGCGGTGCTGCCGAACTGTGGCCCGAGCGAGGACTCGACCGACGCCCACGTGCGTGACACGATGACCGCCGGCGCGGGGCTGTGCGACGAGCCGATGGTTCGGCAGATCATCGAGGGCGCGCCCGTTCGCATCGAAGAGATCGTGCGCTGGGGCATGCGGTTGGACGCCGACGCGCAGACGCCCGGGAAGATCGCCGCCGGTCGTGAGGGCGGGCACAGCTTCGCGCGCATCGTCCACAGCGACGGCGACGCCACCGGGCGCGAGCTGGCGGTGACGCTGCAACGCAAGGTCCGCGCCACCGAGCACGTGCGTTTGTTCGAGAACTGCTTCGTGCTCGACCTCGCCACGCTCAACGGCGGTTCGGCGCACGGCGGACGCTGCATCGGGGCGATCACCCACCACCCGAAGTACGGCTTGCAGGTCATCTGGGCGGGCGCGACGATCCTAGCGTCCGGGGGCTGCGGGATGGTCTACCGCGAGACGACCAACCCGCCGGTGGCCACGGGCGACGGGCTGGCCATGGCGTACCGCGCCGGGGCGAACCTGGCGGACCTGGCGTTCATGCAGTTCCACCCCACGACGCTCTACATCGCCGGCGCCGCGCGATCGCTCATCACCGAGGCGGTGCGCGGCGAAGGGGCGCACCTGATCGACCGCGCCGGCGTGCGCTTCATGCCCGAGGTGCATCCGCTGGCGGAGCTGGCGCCGCGCGACGTGGTGGCGCGCGCCATCCTCGCACGCATGGCGCAGACCAGTTTCTCGCACGTCTACCTCGACTGCCGACATTTCGCCTCGGGAAGATTCGCGGCCCGATTCCCGAGCATCCACGCCCTGTTGCGGAAGTTCAACATCGACCCCGAGAAGCAGCCGATCCCCATCCACCCTTCCGCCCACTACATGGTCGGCGGCGTGGTGGTTGACGCGCAGGCTCGGACGACGCTGCCGGGGCTGTTCGCGGCCGGCGAGGTGACGTGCACGGGATTGAACGGCGCCAACCGTCTGGCGAGCAACAGCCTGCTCGAGGGCCTGGTGATGGGCGAGGTGGCCGGGCGCGAAGCGGCGAGGAGCGTGGAGTCCACCAAGGGGCAAGTGCCGGCGAAGATTGTCTCGGACATCCGGCTCTCCGAGCGTTCGGGGCTGGACCTGGAGGACGTGCGTTCGAGCCTGCGCAGCGTGATGTGGCGGCACGTGGGCATCGAACGCGAAGGCCCGCGCCTGGCGGAGGTGTTGGACATGTTCAACTTCTGGGCGCGCTACACGATGGACAAAATCTTCGACGACCGCAGTGGGTGGGAGGTGCAGAACCTGCTGCTGGTGGGCGCGTTGATGACGCGCTCGGCGCTGTGGCGCACCGAGAGCCGAGGGACGCACTTCCGCCTGGACCATCCACAGCCGCTCGACGCCTTCCGCGGTCACGACGCCTGGCAGGTGGGCGTGGCGCAGCCGGTGGTTCTGCCGGTGCTCGACGAGCGCAATGAAAAGGCTGGACCTGATCGGTCCAGCCTGTGATGACTTCTTTGACGGCCAACCATTTACGCGGCGCGGCGGCGGCGCAGCGTCAGCGCGGTTGCGCCCAGCGCCAGCACCGTCAACGACGCCGGCTCGGGAATCGTGTAGCCCAGAAACTCTTCAAGCGCCAGCGCCCGGTGGTGATATTCGTGGCCCATGGGCGCGAAAATGGTGTAGACCGTGCCACTAGGCGCGATGCCCGGAGCGTCGGTGGAGAGGAATCCCTCGAGCACATAGAGGTAGTTTGTCGGCGCGAGTGCGGGTAGCTTGGTGGGACTGCCCGCTTTGTAGCTGAAGGTCAAGTCCACGTGCCCGTGGTGCGGCACCGAGGAAAACAACTCGATGGTCCCGAGCAGGTCGGTGTTGGTGAATACGCCAACGCCCTTGACCACCTGGAGCAACTCGGTGGCGGCGAGAGGATCAAGCACAGGGCTGAGATTAATCGTGGTGTTCCAGCGGCTGCCGCCGGTCACGGTGTAGTTGATCTTGTAGCCCACCACGTCGTCCTGGTCCTCGATGTCGTAGCCGGGCAGGTCGGTCGATGAAGGGCTGCCGCTCCAGTGGGAGTGGATCGCGTTGAGGTAGGGACGCACGATGCCCCCGCCGTCGTTCATCGGGCTTGGGCCGCTGATGTAGCCCTGAGCGAAAAGCTGATCGTTGATGACTTTGATCTCGAATCGCCGTCCGTCGTGCGCCAGCACAGGGGCTGCGGTGAGGATCAAGAGGGTCAGAGCGATTAGGGTCAGTTGACGCATTGAGAATTCTCCTGTGTATCTCTGCAAATGGGTGAATGAATGAACCATGAGAATCAAGGTGAGGTTGAGGGATCAAAAGCGTTGCTCTCGCCAGAGGCATAGACCTGCGAGAACGAGCGGACCTCGGCGTGCCCATCGAGGAATCCGTAGCCGGAACGGGAGGCGTAACTGGCCTCGGGGCCCCCGTGGGCGTTGATCTGCACTTCATTCTTGGCGATCGCTGGGATCGCGGGTGGGTCGGGATCCCACCACAAGTTTGGATGGATATGGTCGCGTACCGATCCCGGTCCCACGTAGGCGGTGATGACGAAATGCACGATGCCCGAAGGTTTCTTCACCTGATCGAGTCGGCCAAACGCGGTGGGCAGACCGTGCGAGGTGCCGTCGGGCGAGAGGTAGAGGTTGATCCCGTAGCTCGTGTGGCGGTAGAGGCCCGAGTTCGGCTCGGGCACGCCCCCGGGGAAGTGTGGACTTTCATCGAGCGGTGAGCGCAGCAGCAGCGCGGGCTGGTACTGGTCACGCAGGATGTCGATCCACGACAGGGCGCTGTGAGCGCTGGGAATGAGCCAGCCTTGGTGGTCGCCGATGTAGGCAAAATGGGCCGACTCCAGGCTGCGCAGATTCACGAGACATCGCGTCCGCTTGGCCTGCGTACGAGCCGCTCCCAGCGCGGGTAACAACAGGCCCACCAGTAGCGAGAGGATCGCGGCCACCACCAGCAATTCGATCAGCGAGAACGCGCGGCTACGCACAGCCGAACTCCTCGGAGCAATCGCGCTCCGGGTGAACAAGGCATTCGAAAACCAATCGACACGAGCGGGATCAGGCCCGCGGATGAGGCGGATCGCGGCTGCGGATCGTCAGAAGAGAGGAGTTGCTCTGAAGGGAATCGTTGAGCGAAGCGGCGCGCTGCGGGAGCAGGCCCAGATCGGGAACGGTCGTGGTCGAGGGCGTCGCGGCGTCGAGCTTCGCCACCCAGTAGCACACGGCGCACTTAGCGCGGCTGGGCTGATCTTTCTTCTCTTCTGGCGGCTGCGAGCAGCAACTGTCCTGGGGCGTCTCTTGAGCGAGCAGTCCGCGAAGCAGCGGCCCGTCCACCGCTTTGGCGCCCGGCACGGGGATACGCCCCACCCGATGGCTGGGCACGATCACGCTGGTGAACACGCCCAGCCAGAGCAGCAACGCGATGGAGACGAGTCGCCGGAACAAGGTCGCGGATTATAGCGACACGCTACAATCCCGTCTATGACTTTTCGGTTTCATGGAGGGATTTTTCTCGCCGACACGGCGCGCGTGTTGGGCCAGGTGAGGCTCGGAGAGCAGACGAGCGTGTGGTACGGCGCGGTTGTACGCGGTGACGTAGCGCCGATCACGATTGGAAGGGCTTGCAACGTGCAGGACAACGTCGTGATCCATTGCGACAGCGGCAAGCCCAACGTGATCGGCGACCTGGTCACGATCGGGCACAACGCGGTGGTCCACGGCGTCTGTGTGGGCGATGGCTCGCTCGTGGGCATCGGCGCGGTGCTGCTGGGCGGCGTGAGCGTGGGTCGAGACTGTCTGATCGCCGCCGGCGCGGTGCTCTCGCCAGGGATGGAAGTGCCCGACGGAATGGTGGTCATGGGCGTGCCGGGAAAGATCGTGCGACCGGTGAACGAGAAAGAACGCGAATACCTCGAGTGGCTTGCGCCGCATTACGTGAAGCTTGCGAGACTGCATGTGGAGCAGCCCGACGATCCGCGCGTCGCGGCGTTCGGCGCTAAGCCGCAGGCGGCTATGCCCTAAACCTCAAACCCTACACTCTTGTTTCTACTCCCAGCGATTGATCTCCGAGACGGCCGCGTCGTTCGACTGCTCAAGGGCGACTACGCGCAGCAGACCACCTACGACACCGACCCGCTGGCGCAGGCGCAGGCCTTCGAGCGTGCCGGGGCGAGTTGGCTTCACCTCGTGGACCTCGACGGCGCCCGTAGCGGACGCATGACGCACCTGTCCGTCATCGAACGCATCTGCAAGGAAACGAAGCTCAAGGTCGAGGTCGGCGGCGGGGTTCGCAACGAGGGCGTCATCGCCAAGCTGCTCTCGCTGGGCGTGGAGCGCGTGGTCGTGGGCACCGCGGCGCTGCGCGACTGGGACTGGTTCGAGGCGCTGATGGGCAACCCGACCTACCGCGGCCGCCTGGTGCTGGGGCTCGACGCCCGCGACGGGCAGCTCGCGGTGGCCGGCTGGGAGCAGACCACGTCGCTCACCGCCTTCGACGTGGCGAAGAAGGTCTCCGACTGGCCCCTGGCGGCGATCGTCTACACCGATATCGCCACCGACGGCACGCTGCAGGGCCCGAACCTCAGCGCCACCCAGCGCATGGCCAAGAGCACGCTCACGCCCATCGTGGCCTCCGGCGGCGTGGGCCACGCGGCCCACCTCCGCGCCCTGCGCCTGCTGCCTCTGCAGGGCGTCATCGTCGGACGCGCCCTCTACGAGGGCCGATTGAGCATCGAGGAGGCACTGGCTATCGTGGAGTCCTGAGTCGCCGTCTCTGCGTGGAGGTTCCGCTGTGATCGTGGTCATGCACGCCGGTGCTTCGAGGCAGCAGGTCGAGCACGTCGCCCAACTCGTGCGTGAGATGGGCCTGCGCGACCACGTCATCGTGGGCACAGACCTGACCGTCGTGGCGGTGATCGGCGACGACCGCAAGAAGGACAAGGGCCGACTCGAACAGGCGCCGGGCGTGGACCGTGTGGTGCCCATCCTCGCGCCGTACAAGATCGCGGCAAGGGAGAGCAAAGCCCAGCGCACGCGCGAGGCCATCGGCGAGGGCTGTGTCGTGGGCGGCGCAGCGGTGCCCGTCATCGCCGGCCCCTGCAGCGTCGAGAACGAGAAGCAGATCCTCGAGTCGGCGCAGCTCGTCAAGCAGGCCGGCGCCTCGGCGCTGCGCGGCGGAGCGTTCAAGCCACGCACCAGCCCCTACTCGTTCCAGGGGCTGGGCGAAGAGGGTCTGAAGCATCTGGCCAAGGCGCGTGCTCAAACCGGTCTGCCCATCGTCACCGAGGTGCTCTCGGAGAACGACGTGGACCTCGTGTCGAGCTACGCCGACTGCCTGCAAGTGGGCACGCGGAACTGCCAGAACTTCAAGCTGCTCGAGGCCTGCGGCCGGCAGCGCAAGCCCGTGCTGCTCAAGCGAGGCATGTCCATGACGCTCGACGAGTACCTGCAGGCCGCGGAGTACGTCCTGTCCGCGGGGAATCCGCAGGTCATTCTCTGCGAGCGCGGCATCCGCACCTTCGAGGACCACACGCGCAACACGCTGAGCCTCTCCGCGATTCCTGAGCTGCACCATCGCTCGCACCTGCCCGTGGTGATCGACCCGTCGCAGGGCACCGGCCACGCCCGCCTGGTCCCGGACATGTGCCGCGCCGCGGTGGCCGCGGGGGCTGACGGCCTGATCATCGAGGTGCATCCCGACCCCGAGCACGCGATGACCGACGGCGGGCAGTCCATCACCCCCGCCACGCTTTCGGAGCTGATCCCGTCGCTGCGTCGCGTCGCCGCCGCCATTGATCGTGCCTGATTCGAGGCGCGCAGAACCTCAGTCCACCTCACGCGGGTATCGCCGCGATTGCCCTTCCCCGTCATGCGTGAGGCGTCGCCCCGAGGCCGCCTCCGGCTAATTCTCGGTTCGCCACGCTTGCAACGCGCGCTGACCTGCGGCAATATAAGAGGACATCGTTGTCCCAAATCCCATACCCCTCTTACCGGCTGCCGCCACAACCGCCACAGCCCTTCCTCAGGAGACGCCCACGATGACGCGACTTCACCGACCCAGACCTGCCTGGCTCACCTTCGCCCTTTGCTGCGCGGTGACGACAACTCTGTGGCGCGCCGAGGAAGGCTCAGCCCTCCCCGCTGCCCCCGCTGTCCCCGCGCCCACGCCGGCGCCCAGGCTCAAGCAGGCGATGGACCTGAGCAGAGGCCAACCGGCCAGCGATTTCCTGGACGCCCTGGCCTCGGGAAAGTTCTCGCTCGACCTGCGACTCCGCGCCGAGATCGCCGACCAGCAGGGCCTGCGTACCTCGCAGGCCTACACCCTTCGCACACGATTCGGCTACACCACGCAGGCGTGGGAGGGCCTGCAATTCATGGCGGAAGTCGAGAACGTCTTTGCCTACGACGACGACCGCTACAACGCCGGCGGCCTGAACATGCAGCCCACGCGCACCGTCGTGTCCGACGTCGAGGGCACCGAGCTCAACCAGCTCTGGGCCCGGTGGGCCCCGCCCATCGAGGGCTTCAAGCTCGAGATCAAGCCCGGGCGACAGGTCATCAACCTCGACGACCAGCGCTTCGTCGGCGACGCCGGCTGGCGGCAGGACAATCAGACCTTCGACGCGGTCAGCCTCACCACCGACGTGGGCGTTCAGAACCTCACGCTCCTCTACTCCTATCTCTGGCGCATCAACCGCATCTTTGCGGACGACCTGGACTGGGAGAGCAACTCGCACCTGATCAACCTCAGCTACGACATCCCCAAGGTCGGCAAGATCACCGGCTTCGTCTACCTGCTGGACTTCAATCTCGACACGCCCACCAATTCGAGCCAGACCTTCGGCGGACGCTTCGCCGGGAAGCAGCCGCTCGACGACATCCTGGCCATCGAGTACCAGCTCAGCGTCGCGCACCAGTCCGACTACGCACGCAACCCGGTGGACTACGACGCACTCTACTACCTCGTCGACGCGGGGATGGTGGTGAAAGACTTCGCCACCGCGGGCGTGGGTTACGAAGTGCTCGGCAGCGACGACAATCGCTTTGGCTTCCGCACCCCGCTGGCGACGTTGCACAAGTTCAACGGCTACGCCGACGTGTTTCTCATCACCCCCGCCGCGGGTCTGCAGGATTTTTACGTTTACCTCAAGTCCGCTTCGCTGCCCTGGAGTCTGAACGGCTATGTCGCCTACCACCATTTCGCAGGCGATGATCGCTCGATCTTCTTCGGCCACGAGTTTGACGCGGTGCTGACGCGGAAGATCAACGATTACCTCTGGGTGGGCGTGAAGTACTCGCAATTCTGGGGCGACGAGCCGGGTTTCGCCGACCGCGGCCGCGTCACCGTCGATCTGACGTTCGCCTTCTGACCGCGCCGTAATCGCTGTTGAGGTTGCAGAATCCTACCGGCGACTGGCGCAGCTTGGGGGGGCGCACACCACGCGGGGGGTCGCCCGGCGAGCCGAACCTAGCGACCGCAGCAGAAGCGCCTTGAGCGACGCAATCATCGAAACGACCGTGCGCAGTTCGACGAATGACTAGGCGCGGCGCGTGGTCAATAACCTGATGGGGGTATGACGGCCGGAACAGAAAAGTACCGTCCCTGTGAGGACGGCACGTTGATCGATCGGTATGCCAGCTGCGAGCAATGTCCGCGTTCAGGCGCGTCGACGACGCGGCAGCATGACCAGCAGGCCCAGCGCGCAAAACGCCAGCGACGCCGGCTCGGGGATCACGGGGTCCTCGGGGACGGGGTCCACGGTGCCGTTGACGGTCACGTCGTCGATGCGGTTGATCTTGCCGTTCTCATCGCGGTTGTCCGACAAGCGGATATGGAATGTGATGGTGCTGAGGCCCTGAAAGCTCGCGCCCGTCAAGTCGAAGGTGGTGGCATTCCCGTTAAATGTCAGCGGGGTCGCGGCCGCGATGGAAAACGTGGTGTGAGTTCCAGCGACGACGGGGTTGCCCGTTCCTGTGCCGCCGACACTGGACTGCAAGTACACGGTGCTGTTGAAGGCATTGGCGTTGTCTGTGGTGGCCCCGAGGAGGAGCGTCAGCGATGTGAGGTTGAGTTCCTCCAGACCGACATTGGTTGCGGAGATCGTGACGCTGAAGAAATTGGCGTCGGCCAGCGCGGCGGCCTGATCCGCTCCGGTCGCCTGCGAGCGCAAGAAAATGTTGTTGCTAAAAGATGAGAATCCCTGGGTGGAATCCGTAATTGAGGCGGTCATATTGCCGGCGGTCACGCCTGTGCCAAACGCGGTCGGGGTTGCTGATCCACCGGGGAATTCGTACCGCGCGAGGATGGCGGCCCGCGTGGCGTCGGCGGCGACGAACATGCCGGCAGCGGCGGCCAAGGCGGCGCACATCCAGTTTCGTTTCGCCATGTCTGGTTTCTCCATTGTGGCAATGTGGGTAAGGGTATGGCTGCCTGATGGTGGTCCACATGGTCTGGGCCGGAACTGGCCTTGCGGAACTCGCAGATCGATCCACTTCGAACGCCAGACCAATAGCACGCTATTCAATAGCACTATATTAAACGATTAAATCATAACTGCTGCGGCTAAGAATGCAAGTGCTAAATGTGTAAATCTGCTCTGTCGCAAACTTCTGTTTTTATGTCTGGTCATGACATTGTGGACGATGGCGAGTTGACGCGTCTGGCGGTTGCGGGCGTGAGACGAGCGGCCGCGCAGCTCTTGGCTCAGGTTGCGTTTGATCATCGACATCACGGTCTCGATCTGCCACCGCTGCGTGGTCGGGCACGCGACGCAGGCCCAGGAGATGTGGCCAATCGGGGGTGTCGCGCAGGAACTGTTCGACCCCGCGAAAGTCGGTGCGCAGGAACGCCATGAGCGCCAGACAAGCGAAGAGTTGAGGCCCAGTGAAGACCTTGGGGCTGAAGCGATGGGTGCAGTTGGGCAGCGTCCCCCGACCCACCGCCCGCGCCACCAAGATCACCCTCCGTGGCGACCTTGTGCAGCGGCTCATAACGTCGTCAACATCGGCGCGGCGAGGGAGTACGATCGATAGAGAGGTTTGCGACAGAGCAAGTCAACTTCCGTTTTTCCTCTGCCCGTGGTGGGACGCGGGGAAGAGCATTGAACAAGAGAACCCTATGCGTTCCTCTGCGCTCATCGGCGGCCCAACTCAACTTTTAAAGGGCTCGTCGATTCATCATCACCGCACATGAGCCCACCGCCTTGCGACAAAACTCGAGGTCGAGTTCCGCACCACCAGCTCGGTCATCAGCGTTTGGCGGACCACCGGCTGCCCGAGTGCGGCGATTCGATCGATCAGGGCGTCCGCCAGCCGCTGGGCGATCAGGTCCACCGGCTCTCGGACGCTGGTCACGCCCCCGCACTGGTAGGTCAATTCAGCCGGATCGTCGAAGGTGGCCAGCGCGAGGTCTTGACCCACTCGCACGCCGCATTCGCTTAAGCCCTGCAGCACCGCGGGCACCACCGCTGCGTTGTGGACCAGCAGAGCGTCGACGGGCATCGGGGCGCGTGCCAGCGAGCGGGCGGCTTCGTACCAGCTCTGCATCTGCGACTCCAACCCGCCATCGAACCAGTGCACCGGGTCGATGGGGATGTTCACCCTGCTGAAGGTCTTCTGGCAATCGCGGGTCCAACTCGAGTCCAGTTGCGGATCGTGGGGGTGGGGCAGGTGCGCGGGCACAGCCAGAACACCGGGCCTGCGGCAGCCCATTTGCGCCAGGTGTTCCGCGAGCAGTCTTAAGCCGTGCGAGTAATCGACGTGAATCAGATGGCCCAGGAACCCCTCGGGCAGCGGCTGCGTGCTGCGAATAACCAGTGCCGAGTGTTGCGCCAGATCGTGGTACTCCCTGGGCGAGCGGAGCATGCCCTGCAGGTCCACGACGCCGTCGATGTTGCGTTGCAGCAGCCAGTGGAGCAGCTCCTGCTCGCGCTCGATCATGGAGAGGGTCTGGAGCGGGATCGTGGTGTAGTTGTGCTTGAGCAGCTTGGACTGAAGAAGCGAGGCGTACCTGGCGAAGAAGGGATTCTCCAGGCCGTTGAGCAGCACCGCGATGTTGTAGGACTTGCCGGTGCGCAGGGTCTGCCCCGCGCGCTGGGGG
The DNA here is from genome assembly GCA_964496285.1 of uncultured Phycisphaera sp. GTDB lineage: Bacteria > Planctomycetota > Phycisphaerae > Phycisphaerales > Phycisphaeraceae > CAZBXW01. Next base: position 380 of record CAZBXW010000010.1, on the reverse strand, counting down.
ACGTAGCCCAGCTCTTTTGCGGCACGCTGGACGCGTTCACGAATCTCGGGACGAAACCTGTACGCCTGACCGCCATTGAGGATCATCGACGCCGTCGCGTCGGAGGTTCCCGCGAGTTTGCACACGTCATGAAGCGTGGGCGTGGGCATGTTCCTAAGAGATTACACCGGATGCCCGCAACAATCGCAAACGGGAACGCGGCTTGGACAGCGCCCCGGGGGCGTGGGCTTGGGGATGAGGGGAAGTACGGAGGCATTGTCTCGTATCGTCCTGGCTCGCTGCTGCCCTGATCTTTGCCGCCCGAGCTCGCACGCGCCGGCGGTCAGCTGCCGGGCGTGCTGGGGCTGGACGAGGTGGCGGACCTGGAGCGACAGCTCGAC
>CAZBXW010000009.1:0-96412 GCA_964496285.1 uncultured Phycisphaera sp. | reverse complement strand
GCAAGAGTTGGAAACCCAGAAGCCGGGGATGTCCTCATCCCCGGACCTTCCCCCGACCCTTTTTCGCTTCTGCTGCTGCCCACCTCGCGCCGGGCGTACGGCGTGCTGTGTCAGTTGCTCACGCTGGGCAAGCGTCGAGCGCCCAAGGCGCAGTGTTTTCTGACGCTGCGGGACGTGACGGAGCACCACGAAGGTCTGTTGGCGGTGGCGGTCTGCCCAGGCGCAGCGGACCGGGCGTGGATCGAGACGCTGCGTCGGCTGCGTGAGGTGTTCGACGAGGACCGACTGTCGATCGCGGTGGCCTGCGCTTTCGGGCGTGACGACGCGGGGCGGCTGCGCCGGGTGCGCGAGCTCTGCCGGGAGCTTGGCGTCCCCGGGGCGGCGATCAACGAAGTGCTCTACCACGCGCCCCAGCGGCGTCCGTTGCAGGACGTGCTCACCTGCATCCGCCTGGGCTGCACCCTTGAAGAGGCGGGCTACGCTCTGGAGCCCCACGCGCAGCGGCATCTCAAGCCCGCGCACGAGATGGCCCGGCTGTTCCGTGACTTCCCCGAGGCGCTGCGGCGCAGCGTCGCGATCGCGCAGCGCGCCGCGGCCTTCAGCCTCGACGAGCTCCGCTACGAGTATCCCAGCGAAGTCGTGCCCCCGGGCAGGACCGCGATGCAGCACCTGACCGATCTGGTGTGGCGCGGCGCGGAGTGGAGGTACGGCCGAGGGGCGGAGGGGCAGAGGGACAGAGGGACAGATGGGAAAGTGGCATTGAGGCACGAAGGCACGGAGGCACGAAGGGCAGGAACCCAAGAAGCCGGGAATGTACTCATCCCCGGATCTCCCCCCTCTGCCCCTTCCCCCCTTCCCCCCTCCGTCCCTGCTCCGGTTCAATCGCAGCTTCTCCACGAACTGCGGCTGATCGAGGAGTTGGGCTACGCCCACTACTTCCTGACGGTGCACGACCTGGTGGTGTTCGCCCGGCAGCGGGGGATTCTGTGCCAGGGGCGAGGGGCGGCGGCCAACAGCGCGGTGTGCTACTGCCTGGGCGTGACCAGCGTGGACCCGGATCGGATCGACGTGCTCTTCGAGCGGTTCGTGAGCCGGGAACGCCGGGAGCCGCCGGACATCGACATCGACTTCGAGCACGAGCGTCGCGAGGAGGTGATCCAGTACCTCTACGCCAAGTACGGGCGACACCGCGCCGCCCTGACCGCGGAGGTGATCACCTACCGCGGACGATCGGCGGTGCGCGACGTGGGCAAGGCGTTGGGGCTTTCGCTGGACCTGGTGGATCGGTTGGCCAAGGACATGGACTGGTGGGACCACGGCCTGCCGCGGAAGCAGAAGCTCGCGGCGTTGGGGCTGAACCCGCAGGACCCCACCCTGGCACATTTTCTGTCCCTGATGGGGCAGATCGTGGGGTTCCCGCGTCACCTCTCGCAGCACGTGGGCGGGTTCGTCATCACGCAGAGCCCGCTGTGCGAGCTGGTCCCGATCCAGAACGCCGCGATGCCCGGGCGCACCGTCATCGAGTGGGACAAGGACGACATCGACGCGATGGGCATGATGAAGGTGGACGTGCTGGGGCTGGGGATGCTCACATGCGTGGCCAAGACGCTGGATCTGTTAAGACGCCAAGGGACCCCTCTGGGCGGAACCGAACACCCCGCGGTCGCGGACGACCCGCGTGAGCGTGAGCCGGGCGTCGCCACTCCGGCGCCGCTGCTTGCCCGCGTGCCTCGCTCCCTGGCCGACATCCCGCCCGAGGACCCCAGGGTCTACCAGGCCATCTCTGACGCCGACACCCTGGGCGTGTTTCAGATCGAGAGCCGGGCGCAGATGTCGATGCTGCCGCGCTTAAGGCCACGCTGTTTCTACGATCTGGTGATCGAGGTGGCGATCGTCCGGCCCGGGCCGATCCAGGGCGACATGGTGCACCCCTACCTGCGCCGCCGCAACGGACAGGAAGCGGTGGAGTATCCCAACGACACGGTGCGGAAAATCCTGGGCAAGACGCTGGGCGTGCCGCTGTTCCAGGAACAGGCGATGAGCCTGGCGATCCACTGCGCCGGGTTCACGCCCGGTCAAGCCGACCAGCTCCGCCGCGCCATCGCCGCATGGAAGAGCAAGCAGAAGGTGATCTTCGAGTTTGGCCAGAAGATCGTGACCGGGATGATGAGCAACGGATACTCCCGTGAGTTTGCGGAGAAGTGTTTCAGCCAGATCAAGGGCTTCTCGGAGTACGGCTTCCCCGAGTCGCACGCGGCGAGCTTCGCGCTGATCGTGTACGCCTCGGCCTGGCTCAAGGTGTACCACCCCGCCGCCTTCGCTGCGGCCCTGATCAACTCTCAGCCCATGGGCTTCTACGCCCCGGCGCAGATCGTCCGCGACGCGACCGCGCACGGCGTGGAGGTCCGCCGCGTCGACGTCAACCACAGCGACTGGGACTGCACCCTCGAACACCCGCCTGGCCCCCTGCCGGTGGACGAGCGCCAGACGCGTCACGGTCCGCCGGCGCTGCGCCTGGGGATGCGCCTGGTGCGCGGGCTGTCGCGGGTCGAGGCGCAGAGGGTCAGGCACGCGGCGCCCTACCGCGGCGTGGAGGACCTGCGTCGGCGAAGCGGTGTTGCGCTGGCGACGCTGTGTCGCCTGGCACGCGCCGACGCCCTGGCCTCGCTCGGGCTGGACCGACAGCACGCCCTCTGGCAGCTCCGCGCCCTGCGCGACCGTCCGATGCCGCTCTTCGACGCTCTGGAACGCGACCCGCTGCCCGCGACAGGCCAGACCGTCCTGCCCCTGATTCCCGCGCCCCAACGCGTCCTGCTCGACTATCACGCCACCGGGCTTTCGCTCAAGGCCCATCCGCTCTCGTTCCTGCGCGAGCAGCTCTACGCCCGGGGCGTGACGCCCAACGCTCAACTGCTCGACGAGGCCCTTTGGCCCAACGCCAAGGCCATCCGCGTCGCGGGGCTTGTCCTGGTGCGACAGCGACCCGGCACCGCCAGCGGCGTGGTCTTCATCACCCTCGAAGACGAGACCGGCATCGCCAACCTCATCCTCCGTCCACGCGTCTACGAACGCTTCAGGCCCGCGGCGCGACACGGCGTGGCGGTGCTGGCCAGCGGCAGCGTCGAACGTCAGGGCAAGGTCGTCCACGTCATGGTCCGCGACCTGCGCGACATCGGACGCTCCTTCGCGTCCCTCGCCGGTGGCTCACGCGATTTCCATTGACTTCATCCCCTGAGCACCCGCTCCCGGGCACTCAACCCCCACAGGCGCAACAAGAAACCGGGGCGGGGGAAGCCCCGGTTTCCGGGTGGTGTTGGACCATCCTGAGGGGTGGTCCGTTGGGATCAAAGATCGAGGATCAAAGGTCGAGCTTGTCGCCCTGGTCCGCGGGCGGCGCCGGGCGGCGCGGGCGATCGCCGGGGTCCCCGCCCATCTCCGGGCCGCGCCTCTCGCGCATCTCCTTCACGCGATTCTTCATCCGCTCCTTGGCCTCCGCCAGTTTCTCGTCGAACTGCCTGGCCTGCGCCTCGTCGAGCACCCCACGGATCTCCCCGGTGATCTTCTTGGGGTTCATCGGGGCGTTCTTCATGATCGCGTGCATCTCTTTCTGCAGCTCCAGAATCCGGTCGGGGTCCCCCTCTTCGTGCGCCTCGCGCAGCTGCTCACGCAGCGTCTCGATCTTCTCCTTGTTCTCTTCACGGAACTTCTCGGCTTCCTCCCGCGCTTTGTCCATGATGCTGCGGACCTGCGTGCGCTGCTCTTCGCTGAGGTTCAGGCCCTTGAGGATCTCGCGCAGCTGCTCGCCGGGCGCGTGGTGGCGCGGGCGTTCGCCGTCAAAGCGTCGCTCGGGGGGTCGCTCCGTGTCCGACGCCTCCGGACCACGCAGCGGCGGCTCCTCCGCACGAACCATCGCTGCGCCCACCACGAAAATCACCGTCGCCAGCGTCCATCGAAGTGCCAGGGCATTCCACATGTTGTCGCTCCTTAAGATTGGGGGTTAAGGTTCGGGGTTCGGGGACTGGGGATCCGACCTCCACTCTAGCCCAACGCATGAATCGGATCCCTATTGCATTGTTGTTCACAGCAGCCCCCGCGGGCTATGATCTGCTCCCCAAACCCCGATCCCTGGTCCCCGAACCTCGAACCCCACTCCCCATGCCCCTGACCAAAGAAGCCATCCTCCAGCAGTTACGCACCGTCAACGACCCCGAGCTGCACAAGGACCTTGTGACGCTGAACATGGTCAAGAAGGTCGCGGCCTGCGACGGCGTGGTGAGCATCACCATCGAGCTGACCACCCCCGCCTGCCCGCTCAAGGACGTGATCCAGAAGGACGTGGAGACCGCCCTGCGCAAGGCCTTCGGGAGCGAACTGCAGAAGCTCAACCTCGAGTTCACCGCACAGGTCCGCCCCAGCCCACAGGAGCAGGCCAAGGGCACCAACCCCCTGCCGGGTGTCAAGCACATCATCGCCGTCGGCGCGGGCAAGGGCGGCGTGGGCAAGAGCACCGTCTCGGTCAACCTCGCGGTGGGACTGGCTCGTGCCGGGGCGAAGGTGGGACTTCTCGACGGAGACATCTACGGCCCGTCCATGCCCACGCTGCTCGGACTCGACGCGCTAACGCCACGCACCCAGGAGAACATGATCCTGCCCTTCGAGGTCCACGGCATCCGCAGCATGACCATCGGCAGACTGGTCGAGCCTGAGAAGCCGCTGATCTGGCGCGGCCCGATGGCGCACGGCGCCTTCCGCCAGCTCGCCACGCAGACGCTCTGGGGCGAGCTGGACTACCTCATCATCGATCTGCCCCCCGGCACCGGCGATGTCCCGCTCACCATGTCGCAGCTGCTCCCGCTCACCGGGGCGGTGGTCGTCTGCACCCCGCAGAAGGTGGCGCAGGACGACGCGCGACGCGCGGTCCGCATGTTCCAGCAGCTCGAGGTCCCCCTGCTGGGCGTCGTCGAAAACATGAGCTACTTCATCGGCGACGACGGCAAGGAGTACGACATCTTCGGCAAGGGCGGCGCCGAACGCATGGCACGCGACATGGGCGTCCCCTTCCTCGGTGCGGTGCCCATCAACATGGCGCTGCGCCACAACTCCGACGCCGGCGACCCCACCGCCAACTTCACCGGCGAACCCAAACTGGCGCACCAACTCGAAGCCGTCGTCCGCAGGCTCGCCGGTCAGGTCAGCGTCCAGTCGATGTCCAGCGAACTGCTCCAACCCACCATCAGCATCAGCTAGTGAAGCAGGAGTCAGGAGTCAAGCCAGTAACTCCTTGGTGTTGACCCCTGATCCCTGACCCCTTCAATTCAGGCTCATGTGGTCCGGCAGGTCCGCGGGCATGTAGCGCTGCGCGATCTCCAACGTTCTGCGCGTCTGACTCAACTGCTCCTGAACCCACTGCGCCCGACGCTGCGGGTCCGACTCCGCCAGCAGGGCGTAGCGCCGCTCCACGTCCTCGCACAGCGCCATCGCGGCCAGATCGATCAACGCCGCGGTGGGCAGGTCCTGCGTGCACCAGCGCGAGATCGCGCTGACCGAGGCGAGCTGCGCCAGCAGCGGGTCCGCCAGCAGGTCCCCGATCTTCTGTCTCGGCTCCGCCAGGTCGATCTCCAACACGTCGCGCGGCTCGGTCGGCTCCAGCACCGCGGCGCGGTACGGATCGCTCCGCGTCTCGCTGACAATCCGCGCCCGGCAGATCCCCTGTAACAGGATGTTGAACCGCCCGTCGGGCAAGCGGTCGTGCCGAACCATGTACCCCACGCAGACGTGCGGACGCAGCGCCGGTCGGCCCTCGTAGTCTCGTTTCCAGTCCGCCCCCTCGAATGTCGCCATCGCGATCAATCCCCGACCGTCCACCGCGTCGTTCACCATCGCACGATAGCGCGGCTCGAAAATGTGCAGCGGCACCGTCGCGTGCGGCAGCAGCACGCAAGTGGGCAGCGGAAACAACGGCACCGGCTGGGCAAAGTTGATCGACAACATCTGCGACATCGACTCATCATAGGCCCGCTCCTCACCCAAAGAAGCCTGCGATGTCCTCATCCCCGGATCCCGCCACGCCTCTATTTGCCCCACACGCCCACTCCTGCTATCACTTCCCTCCGCTTTTTCACAGGAGCACGTGATGTCCGCCAAGTCGCTCAACCTCGCTGTCATCCGCGGCGATGGCACCGGCCCCGAAGTCGTCGAGGAAGCCCTCAAGGTCCTCGCTGCTGTGGCCAAGAAAGAGAACTTCACCTTCACCACCACCGAGTTCCCCTTCGGCGGCGACCGCTACCTCAAGACCGGCAAGGTCATCGACGAAGAGGAGATCGCGGGCCTGAAGAAGTTCGACGCGGTGCTCCTGGGCGCCCTGGGCCACCCCGACGTCAAGCCCGGCATCCTCGAGAAGGGCATCCTCCTGCGGCTTCGCTTCGATCTCGACCAGTACATCAACCTCCGCCCCGTCCACCTCTATCCCGGCGTCGACACCCCGCTCAAGGACAAGGGCCCTGATCACATCAACTTCGACGTCATCCGCGAGAACACCGAGGACCTCTACTGCGGCCACGGCGGGGTCATGCGCAAGGGCACGCCACAGGAAATCTCCACCCAGGAGATGATCGCCACCCGCTTCGGCGCCGAGCGTTGCCTGCGTTACGCCTTCGACTTCGCCCGCGCCAAGAAGAAGGCCGGCAAAGGCAAGGGGCAGCTCACCCTCGTCCACAAGACCAACGTGCTGACCTACTGCGGCGACACCTGGTTCCGCGCCTTCAACGAGATCGGCGAGAAAGACTACCCCGACATCCAGCGCGACTACAACCACGTCGACGCCTGCTGCATGTGGTTCGTCAAGAGCCCGGAGTTCTACGACACCATCGTCGTGCCCAACATGTTCGGCGACATCATCACCGACCTGGCGGCGATCATCCAGGGCGGCCTGGGCGTGGCCGCGGGCGGGAATATCAACCCTGAAAAGGGCGGGATTTCCATGTACGAACCGATGGGCGGCAGCGCCCCGAAGTACACGGGACAGAACGTCATCAACCCCATCGCCGCCATCGCCGCCCTGGCCATGCTCCTGCAACACTCGGGCTTCCCCAAGGCCGGCGACCGCGTCGACGCCGCGGTGAAAAGGACCACCCCCAGGATGAAATCCCAGGCCGCTGGAAAGATGGGCATGGGCACCCGCGAAGTCGGCGACCTGGTCTGTGAACTGTTGTAGTTCGTTCTATATTTTTTTTTATCCGCAGATTACGCAGATGACACAGACGGGAAGACACGAGCAGTACGACCGGACGACAGGATCAAGACAGGGATTCGATCCTGTTCAATCCTGTGATCCTGTCGAATCGAGTTTCGGTGTTCGAATCCGTGCAATCTGCGTAATCTGCGGATCACTCTGAAAGGACTTCCCTTGGCCAAGTCAAACAAGCCCCTGCGTGTTGCGATCATCGGCGCCGGCGGGATCGCCGGGGCGCACCTGGCGTCCTACGCCAAGCTCGGCGACCGTGTTCAGTTCGTCGGTCTGGCGGACGTGAACGAGGCGGGCATGAAGAAATACGCGGAAAAGTACAACATCCCCGCTTCCGCCCTTTTCACCGACTACAAGGAGATGCTGCGCAAGATTTCGCCCGACGCGGTGAGCGTCTGCACGCCCAACGGGCTGCACGCGGAGAACTCCATCGCCGCCAGCAACGCCGGCGCTCACGTCATGGTCGAAAAGCCCATGGCCATGAACGCCAAAGAGGCGCAGGCAATGCTCGACGCGGCGAAGAAAAACAAGACCAAGCTGGTCATCGGTTTTCAGTGGCGTTACGACTCGAAGACCACCTACCTGCGCAAGGCGCGGGAGGAAGGTCAGTTCGGCAAGATTCTCTACGCCCGATGCCAGGCGATGCGGCGTCGCGGCATCCCCAACTGGGGCGTGTTCGGTCGCAAGGAGCTGCAGGGCGGCGGGCCGATGATCGACATCGGCGTGCACATCATGGAAGTATGTCACTTCACCATGGGTTCGCCCAAGCCCATCTCCGCGGTGGGCAACACCTTTACCTACCTTGGCAACAAGAAATCCGAAGTCGCCAGCATGTGGCCCAACTGGGACTACAAGACCTACACCGTCGAGGACTTGGCGGTGGGGCAGATTCGTTTCGACAACGGCGCGGTGATGACGGTCGAGTCGAGCTTCGCGGGCCACCTCAAGGACGCGTGGAACTTCGTCATCATGGGCGAGAAGGGCGGCGCCGACTGGGAGAAGACCGAGATCTACCGCGACTGCGCCGGTCACATGACCGACATGAAGCCCGCCTACCTGCCCGCCGGCCAGTTCGCCGACGTGTTCGACATGAAGATCAGGGATTTCGTGGACCACGTGCAACTGGGCAAACCCAGCACCGCCCCGGGCGAGCACGGCCTGATGGTGCAGAAGATGCTCGACGGCATCTACGACTCCGCCGCCAAGGGCGGACGCGAAGTGGTGATCAAGTGATCTCGTTCGTTACGCAGCCAGTGGAGCAAGATCGGACGCGGTCATCGGCAGTTGATGCAGCGACGTCAGCACCCGATTCAGGGTTTCCAGTGTCAGTCGTGAAGGCGCGGTGATCTCGACCCCGATGGGTCTGCCGTCGGCTGCGTAATCGACGAGGATGCCCGGCTCGCGCTCTTGCGTGTGATCGGCTCTGTCGTCGTTTTGACGAGGAAGATAGAGATACGCCGCGAGCGGTTTGCCGTGCCGGTACGTCACTTCGAGGTAAGAGTCTTTCATCGTCGGTTCTATTTTACAGTGTAGGCGGTGAACACAACCACCAGTTGAACAATAGGGTCGGGTTCAACCACAATACACCAAGGAATATCACCGAGTCGAGCGTGAACCAGCCATCGCCCCGGTTCGTGGTTGGGTTCGACGCTCGAGGCATCCGCCAGCATGGATCGCAGGTCGGTTTCGTTGAAGCCTCGGTCGACCATTCGTCTTAATAGATGCGGTGAAAGCTCGATCTCCCACTGAAACCATGTTGGAAGTGAGCGTGCCACTCACGCGGGATTGTATCGCACGGTGGGCGTTTGCTCGACGATGACTTTGTAGTCGAGGTCGCTGGCGACGCCCGTGCCTCGGAAGATGCCGTCGATGGGGGAGACGGCAAGGTGGCAGGGCCCGGCGGCGAGCGCGACGTGGTGGTCAGCGACGGCCAGTCCGATGGTCGGATCGAAGGCGCGCCAACCGGCGCCGGGGAGGTAGACGGCGCCCCAGGCGTGCAGTTCCTGCTCGTGGGTGAACTGCTCCTCGAAGATGTAGCCACTGACCATGCGGGCGGCCAAGCCCACGGCACGGCAGGCGTCGACCCAGAGCGCCGCGATATCACGGCAGGCGCCGTGGCCCAGAAGCAATGTCTCGTCCGGGGGCAGCGGGTCGCCCACGTTGCGGGGCACACTCTTGACCCGCTGGTGAATGGTGCGCGTCAGCAGCGTGAGAAATCCAAGCGTCTGTGCCTCGCAGTCGTGCAGACAGCGCTGCGCCATCTCGCCCACCGCCAGGCTGGTGGAGAGCCGCTGGCGATAGGCGAAAAGCATCGAGGCGTGCAGCGGCTGGTACTCGAAGGGCAGCACGGTGTACCGCTCCGCCAGCGTGTAATCGAAGGGGTTGGTGCGGAAGGTCTGAACGAGGCTGGTGGTGGTGAAGGTAAGGTGTTCGTGCGTGCCGGTGAACCAGGCGAGCGTGGTGTCGTTGCCGTCGAGGTCCACGCAGTCGCTCATGCCCGAGGGCTTCGGGTCGATGTCGGCGCTGAACTCGAGCACGTGCTGCAGGCAATCGTTGCGCGGCCGCAGACGCAGCGTCGTGGGCTCAAAGAACACCGGCTTGGAGTAGCGATACGAAGTGGTGTGGCGGATGCTCAGGAGCATGATGGGTCTGGGATGTTCGAGTTTGGCCGGATCACCGGACGAAGAAGGATCAAACAGATTTCACCACAGAGCACACAGAGAGCACAGAGATGAAAAACACAAATCTGATTCTCTTGTATTCCTCTGTGCTCTCAGTGTCCTCTGTGGTGAATGATTCCTTCATCAAATCCGGTTCATCCGTTTTCATCCGGCCATCCGGTCAATAAAAAGTATCGCCCGCGGCTACCGATTGACCGTCTCGCGGATGGGGCGCACGGAACGCAGGGCGTCCTGCATCCAGTCGTCGGGCAGGTCGCAGGCGAGTTGGCGGATGTGCTCGTTCCACCACTCGCTCACGGGGAGCATCTGTTTGCGCTCGAAACGGCGCTCGACCATGGTGAACCCGTCGCGACGATAGAGGACCAAATCCAGCGGGAAGTCCACGTCGGTGGCGCTGGTGCGCATGGCGTCGAAGGCGAGGTAGCCGATCTTCAGCGACTCCTCCATGGTGGACTCGTAGCGGAGCGCGCGGTCGATCAGCGGCTTGCCGTAGACGGACCCGCCGATCATGCAGTAGGGGGTGCCCGGCTGGACCTCGATCCAGTTTCCCTGGGGGTAGATGAGGTAGAGCATGTGCTCGCGGTCGTTCTCGAGTTGCCCGCCGACGATGGAGAAGAGGTTGAACTGGAAGCCGGCCTCGGCGAGGGCGGCCTTGTCCTCGCGGACGACGCGGCGGACCTGTTCGCAGAAGGCGTTGACGGCCTTGTAGAGCTTGTCGAAGCCCGCGTCGTCCTCCTCCATGACCTCGTTGAAGTAGGTCAGCGCCTTGTCGCGCGCCGAGCGCAGGCCCGAGGTCATCAGGAACATGGAGTGCCGCCCGTGCTGGTGGACGGAGAGCTTGCGCGCGGTGGAGTGCTCGGTGCCGCTGATGATGCGGGTGTCCGCCAGGGCGACCAAGCCCTCCTGAACTTTCATCGCCAGACAGAAGGTCATGATGGATCAATCTCTCGGGTCGGGTTTAACGAGTTTGACCGAATGAACCGGATGGATTGAATGAGCCGGATGAACTCCAAGAGCACCAATCGCCCCCGATAGATATTCAAGCATAGCTGATTCTGATCCGGTCCATCCTCTTGAACCGGTCCATCCGGTCAAAAAAAAGCCAATCGTTCGTGATCACGTCCCGGCCTCGACGGGGCGCAGGGCGAAGAAGGTCTGGAAGACCGCGTCGCCCACGGAGTTCAGCTCGTGCTGGAAGTCGTCGAGGAACTCGTGGAGGCCGCGGCGGATGATCTCGGCGACGCCGGAGTAGTCCAGGTCGGCGCGGAGTCGTCCCAAGCGCTGCTCGGCGGCGTTGGTGAAGGTGCCCACGGGCGAGCCGGTGATGGCGCGCAGGCTCTCTTCGCCGCGCATCAGGCAGTAGCGCATCGAGCGTGGGAAGTCCCGGTCCAGGGCGAGGAACTCCACGACCTTGTCCGGGGCGATCAGGCGGTATCGCTTGCGGTACATCTCGAAGGCGCTGGCGCTCTTGAGCAGCGCCATCCACTGCAGGGCGTCGTAGGGGGTGCCGACGTAGTCGGGCGTGGGCAGGAGGATGAAGTATTTCACGTCGAGGATGCGGCTGGTTTTGTCGGCGCGTTCGATGAGTCGGCCCAGCCGGGCGAAGTGCCAGCCCTCGTTGTGCGACATGGTGGTGTCGGTCAGGCCCGAGAAGAGGTGGCTGGCGGTCTTGATGGAGTTGTAGAAGTCGCTCGGGTCGCTCGAGGCTCTTCGGGGGGCGTCGGCGTCGCGCGCCACGAGGTAGGCGGTGTTGAGCTGCTCCCACATCTCCGAGGAGATCGCCTCGCGGACGCTGCGCGCGTTCTCGCGCGCCTTGTAGAGGCACGAGACGATCGAGTTGGGATTTTCCCGGTCGAAGGTCATGAAGTGGCGGACGTTCTCCTCGGTGGCCTGCCCGTAGCGTGCCCGGAACGGCTCGGAGTCGCCGGCAACGACGACCAGCGGCTCCCACTGCCGCGAGGCGGGGTCGGGCATGTCGAGCATCAGGTTGAGATTCACGTCCACGAAGCGTGCGACGTTCTCGGCGCGCTCGACGTAGCGGCTCATCCAGTAAATGGCGTCGGCGACGCGCGAGAGCATCACGCAGCTCCGTGCCCGTTGCGGGGATGGCCGTTGCCCTGAGGCGAAGCGGGGGTGGGGTCGCTCAGGACCCAGGTGTCTTTGCTGCCCCCGCCCTGGGAGGAGTTGACCACGAGCGAGCCTTTTCGCAGGGCTACGCGGGTCAGTCCGCCGGGGAGGACCCAGACCTTTTCGCCGTAGAGAATGAACGGGCGCAGATCGACGTGCCGGCCTTCGAGACGGTCGCCGACGATGACCGGGGCGCGGGAGAGGGCGAGCGTGGGTTGGGCGATGTAGTTGCGCGGGTTGGCCTGAATCTTGGCCTTGAACTCCTCGCGCTGCACGGCGGTGGACGCGGGCCCGATGAGCATGCCGTACCCGCCCGACTCGTTGACCGCCTTGACCACGAGCTTCTCGAGATTGTTCAGGACGTAGGAGCGCTGCTCGTGATCGCGGCAGACGTAGGTGGGCACGTTGGGGAGGACGGGCTCCTGCTGCAGGTAATAGCGGATGATGTCCGGGACGTAGGCGTAGACGGCTTTGTCGTCGGCGATGCCGGTCCCCGGAGCGTTGGCCAGCGCCACGCGTCCTGCGCGGTAGACGTCCATGAGTCCCGGGACGCCCAGGACCGAGTCGGCGCGGAAGGCCTGAGGGTCGAGGAAATCATCGTCGAGGCGGCGGTAAAGAACATCGATGCGTTGGAAGCCGCGCGTGGTGCGCATGCAGACGTAGCCGTCACGCACGATCAGGTCGTGCCCCTCGACGAGTTCCACGCCCATCTGCTGAGCGAGGAAGGAGTGCTCGAAATAGGCGGAATTGCAGATGCCCGGGGTGAGGACCGCGACGGTGGGGGCCGCGGTGACCTGCCTGCCGATGTGGGCGAAGGTCTCGAAGAGTCGGTTGGGATAGTCGTCCACGGGCCGAACACGACTGGCAGCGAACGCCAGCGGGAAGGTGCGTTTGAGAAGCTGTCGATTGCCCAGGACGTAGCTGACGCCCGAGGGGCAGCGCATGTTGTCTTCGAGGACGTAGAAGTTTCCGTCGGCGGTGTCGCGGACGAGATCGGTGCCGGTGACGTGACACCAGACACCGCCGGGCGGGTTGAGCCCCTGACACTGGGGCCGATACGTCTTGGCGGTGAGGATGAGGTCCGCCGGGACCACGCCGTCCGCAACGATCTGCCGGTCGTGGTAGATGTCATCGATGAAAAGGTTCAGGGCGGTGATGCGCTGCATCAGCCCCTGCTCGATCTGCTTCCACTCGTGGGCCTCGACGACACGGGGGATGATGTCGAAGGGCCAGATCTTCTCGGTGCCCTCGTCGTGGCCGTAGACCGTGAACGTCACGCCCATGTTGAGCAGGGCGCTCTCGGCGGCGCGCTGGCGACGCTGCAGGTCGCCCTCGGGCAGCGAAGCAATGCGGTCCCAGAGCAGAGCGGAGCCGGGCCTGGCCTGATCGCCCTGGAGGAACATCTCATCAAAGAAGCCGCCGGTGTCGTAGGCAGCGGAACCGGCGAGCCGCGAAGATTCCGTGGCGGCGGGGACCATGAGCAGTGACTCGGCAAAAGGCGCGCCAGACGCGGAAAGGCGTTCAGCTGCACAGAAATCAGGCAGCGGAACCGCTCGAAGACATCGGCTGCCCAATCGCGTTGCAGACCAAGCCCCGGCACCGAATGCTCCGCTCGAAATATCTTGGCGTACCTGCCGCAGCACAGTAAACTGCTTTGCGAGCATGCAGTCCGCCACGCTTGCGACTGGGGGCACTTGGTTGACTGGTCCTGGACGATTCTGGGGTATGCTGTGTCTGAGCGGACTTCTGAATTTCGCGGTCTCGTGGCTGGGGCTGCGGTTTCACGACAAGGCGCTGGACATCGCGGTGGTCTGGCCCGCCGCAGGGGTGGCGCTGGCGTTGTTGTTGGTCCGCCCCCGGAGGGATTGGCCCGCGCTGCTGCTGGGTCTGACCGCCGCCAACGTGCTGGCCAATCTCCTGGCGGGAAGATCTCTGACGCTCTCGTTCATGCTCACCGGCGCTGACCTGCTCGCGGCGTTGACGAGTGCGGCTCTGCTCAACCGAGGCGGCGGGCCGATCGATCTGCGGTCACCGGCGAATGTGACGCTCTTCACGCTGTACGGAGCGGTCCTGGGCCCCTTGGCCGGGGCGCTCGCGGGCGCCACCGTGGTCTGGCTTCTCCGCGGCGTGCCCTGGGCCAGCGTGTTCCAGGGCTGGTGGATCTGCGAGGGGCTGGGCGTGCTGGCGGTGACGAGCACGGTCCTGTGCCTGACCTCGCCAGCGCGGGATTGGCCGCGGCGCTGGTCGGGGGTCCGCGCCCTCGAAGCCGCCGCGTTGCTCGCCTGTTTCCTCTTCCAGTCTCAGCGGGTCTTCGCCCACGATCCGCTGCAGTCGAACCAGATCGCCGACACGCCCTACGCGATCATCCCTCTGCTCCTCTGGTCCGCGGCGCGAATGGGTCTGTCGATCACCGCCTTGCTGCTGCTGCTGCTCAGCGGCGTGGTGGTGTGGCACAGCAGTAAGGGGCACGGCCCGTTCGGGCACCCCTGGGCCGATCAGGTGCATCAGATCTTCGAAGCGCAGATTTTTCTGGGCATCGTCATCGTCACGACCCTGCTGCTGGCTGCCCTGCTCCGCGCGCAGGAGCTGGGCAAGATCGACCTGTCGCGAACGGTGTCGCGGCTCGAAGAATCGCAGCGGGACCTTCGCCGCAGCCAAGCCCTGTTCCAGAGTCTTGCCTCGCACGCCCCGATGATGATCTGGATGAGCGACGCCGAGGATCGGGCGGTCTACTTCAGCCCCACGTGGGTCGAGTTCACCGGCGCCAGACTCGACGAACTTCTGGGCCAGGGGTGGTGCTCCGTGGTGCATCCGCACGACGCTCTGTCCATCCTCCCGCGGCGCGCGGAGATGATCCGTCGTCGTGTGCCGCTGACGGTCGAGTACCGAATCCGTCGCCGCGACGGGGCGTATCGCTGGGTGCTGGACATGGGCGTGCCTCGCTTCGACGAGCGGGCCGAGTTACTGGGATACGTCGGCGCTGGCGTGGACATCACCGAGCGACGCGAGGCCGAGCAACGCCAACGGCTGCTCGCCGACGAGCTGGACCATCGCGTGAAGAACAACTTCGCCGCGGTGCTCTCGCTGGCGGAGCAGACCCTGCGGCAGAGCCCCTCCAAAGAGCAGTTCGTCAGCGTCTTCACCGGTCGCGTGCGTGCCCTGGCGCGCAGCCACGAGGCGCTGGCGCGGCAGCGCTGGGAGGACCTGGACCTCAAACAACTGCCCGCCGCGGTGCTCGGCGCGTTCCTGCAGGACCCCTCGCGATTGACCCTCAAGTGCGAGGAGATTCGCCTGCCGGCGCGCACCGCGCTGCCGCTGGGTCTTTCGCTGCACGAGCTGGGGACCAACGCCGCCAAGTACGGCGCCTGGTCCACGCCCCGGGGCAGGGTCCTGGTGAGCGCCAGTGTCCTCGAAGGCAAGGTCTACCTGGAATGGACCGAGCAGGACGGCCCCGCAGTGGTGGAACCCCGCGAACGCGGACTGGGACTGGACCTGGTCCGCGGACTGATCGAGCACGAGTTGGGCGGCAGTCTGAACGTGCGGTTCAACCCTGAGGGTTTGAGCTGCCTGATGGTTCTGCCGATCCCGGCGACGCAGCCCCAGGAGATCCTGTCATGATTCAGGCCGCATCAGCCTCGGGGTGGGGTCTGAGGGACAGCCGGTCGCCCGCCGCCGATGCCATGCCCGGAGCCTCGCTGCGAGTGCTGTTGGTGGAGGACAACTTCCTCGTGGGCCGGAGCCTTCGCGGTCTTCTTCGTCAGATGGGTGTGGATGTCGTGGGGCCGATCGCTTCGCTCGAACATGGTCTGGCGACTTTGGATCGAGATTTTTTTCACGCCGCGGTGCTCGACATGAACATCCTCGGGGGATCCAGCGTGCCGATCGCGCGCATCCTTCAACAGCGCAACACGCCCTTCGTCTTTGTCACCGGCTACGCCAGCCCGGTGTTTCTCCCCGACGATCTGCGTGGCTGGCCGCGCCTGGCCAAGCCGGTGGACGAAGCGGCGCTGACCGATTTCATCCGCCGGGCACGCGGGTGACTTTCCGTCGGCCCCCGTGGGAAACCCGCGATACCATCGCGGGCTTTGCAGGCCCCCGTGGAAAGCCCACGATGGCGTGGCACGCGTTGCACGATTCCCCGCGGTCCGGCAGCCCATCGCCACGCGGTTAAGATGGCGACCCATGGCCCGAAAGCCGCGCCCCACCGACCCTCTGCTGCGACTGGGCCTGTGCCAGCACGCCTCGCCCGATGGCAACCGCGCCCGCAACCTGCGCACGGCGAGCGACATGATCCGGCACGCCGCCGGCCGCGGCGCCACGCTCGTCGTCACGCAGGAGCTCTTCCTCACCCACTACTTCCCGCAACGCGAGGACCCGGCCTGTTTCGACCTGGCCGAACCGGTGCCCGGACCCACCACCGCGCTGCTGGGTTCGCTGGCGAAGAAACTCCGCGTCTTCATCTGCGCCTCGCTCTTCGAGAAACGTCTGCCGGGCGTCTTCCACAACACCTCGGTCATGATCGCGCCCGACGGCAGCCTGGCGGACCTCTATCGCAAGATGCACGTCCCGGACGATCCGCGCTTCTTCGAGAAGTACTACTTCACCCCCGGGGACCGCGGCTTCCGAGTCCAACAGGTCCGCCACGCCCGCACCGGCATGCTCGTCTGTTGGGACCAGTGGTACCCCGAGGCGGCGCGGCTCACCGCGATGCGCGGCGCCCAGGTGCTGCTCTACCCCACCGCCATCGCCTGGCACCGCGAAGAGACGACGCGGGTCAATCGCCAGCAGCGCGACGCCTGGATCACCATCCAGCGCAGCCACGCCATCGCCAACGGACTGTTCGTCGCGGCGGTCAATCGCGTGGGCCGCGAGGGCGACCTGACCTTCTGGGGCTCGAGCTTCGTGGCCGACCCCACCGGAACCCTCATCGCCCAGGCGCCGGGCAACGAGCCTTGCGTGCTCCTGGCGGACTGCGACCTGCGCCTGATCGACCGCACCCGTCAGGCCTGGCCCTTCTTTCGCGACCGACGCATCGACGCCTATGATGGCTTGATCCAGCGACTCCTCACGCCATGACCCAACTCCAGGCTCACAACCCTACCACCCGCGAGCTGGGCTACCGCATGCCCGCCGAGTTCGAGCCCGTCAGCGCCGTCTGGGTCGTCCCGCCCCACCGCGAACGCTCCTGGCCCCACTGCCTGGCCAAGGCGCAGTGGGAGCACGAGATCATGTGCCAGGCCATCCGCGCCCCGGGCGGCGCTCCGGTCCGCGACGTCACCCACCTGGGCGTGAGAACCGACGACTCCTGGGTCCGAGACTTCGGCCCCATCTTCGTCGTCAAAGACCCCGCCCCCGACGCGACGACCGATCCGGCCACCCTCGCCTGCCACGACTTCGTCTTCACAGGATGGGGCAACAAATACGGCCCTCGCCCGCTCGACGACGCCGTGCCCGCCGCGCTCGCCCAGCACCTGAACATCACCCGCCACACCCACAACATGGTCCTCGAGGGCGGGTCCATCGACGTCAACGGGCAAGGCACCGTCCTAACCACCGAGCAGTGCCTGCTCCATCCCAACCGCAATCCCGCCCTCTCCCGCGACCAGATCGCTCAAGCGCTCCACGACGCCCTGGGCACCTCCCACCTCATCTGGCTCCCCGGCGGAATCCTCGGCGACGACACCGACGGGCACGTCGACGACGTGGCTCGCTTCGTCAACCCGCACACCGTCCTGGCCGTCCGAGCCCCGAGCGATCATCCCGATCACGACCTGCTCGAACGCAACTGGAAGACCCTCGAAAAGTCCCGCGATCAGGACGGCCGAAGACTCGACCTCCTGCCCCTGCCCGCGCCCAAGCCGCTCTTCTGGCAGTTCCCCGGCGACGAGTTCACCGCCCCGGGCCGACGACAGCTCCCCGCCAGCTACGCCAACTTCCTGATCGTCAACCGCGTGGTGGTCGTGCCCATCTTCGATCAGCCCAGCGACGACCAGGCGCTGCGCCGTCTCGAAGAAGCGCTGCCCAGCCGCACCGTCGTGGGCGTCCCCGCTCGACACCTCGTCGTGGGCTTGGGCGCCGTCCACTGCCTGACCCTGCAGCAGCCCGAGGTGTGAGGCAAGTTCGCGCGTCAACCCGCGGCTCGGTGCCGGGCGCGGTCCAGGGCGACCGCGGCGAGGATGATGCCGCCGGTGGCGATCTCCTGAACCCAGTTGTCCAGGCCCAGCTTCGTGCAGCCGTTGTCCACCACGGTCATGATCAGCGCCCCGACGATCGAGCCCCACACGCCGCCCTCGCCGCCCAGAAGCGAGGCCCCGCCGATGACCACCGCGGCGATCACCTGCAGCTCCAATCCCTGGGCGGTGGTGGGATCGCCGATGCCCGAGAGGTAGGCGAACTGCAGCACGCTCGCCAGTCCGGCGCAGCCCACGCCCATGGCGTAAACGAGCAGCTTCGTGCGCTCCACGCGCACGCCGCAGAGCCGGGCGGTGGCTTCGTTGGACCCGATGGCGAAGAGGTGCAGGCCCAGCCTTGTGCGTCGCAGCATCAGGCCCGCCAGCAGCGCCGTGAGCAGAAAAATCCAGACGCCCGGAGCCAGCAGCGCGAAGAGACCCGTCCCGCGATTGCTCATGATCGCATTGAGCCAGGAACTCTCGGGATAAACGAACTGGTTGTTCGCCAACCCCTTGGCCAAACCGCGCAGCGCGCCCCAGAGTCCGAGCGTCACGATGAACGGCGGCAGCTTCACCCGCAGCACCGTGCCGTTCACCAGCAGCCCGATGAGCAGGCCCACACCCACGCCGCACGCCACGCCGCCCAACGCCGCGAGCACCGCCGGCACGCCCGTCTCAAGCAAGAGCGCGATGACCACCGTGCCCAGCGCGATGGTCGAGCCTACCGACAGGTCGATCCCACCGCCGATGATGATGAGCGTCGCCCCCACCGCCGCGGTGCCCACCACCGCCGTCTGCAGCAGCATCAGCCGCTGGTTCTCCCACGACGTGAAGGTCTCCGGCCGCAGCAGCGCAAAGAGAACCCACACCACCGTCAATCCCAGCAGCGGGCCGACCCGGGCGAGCATGTCGCGAAGGTTCCTCACGCGGCGGCTCCGGTGGCTGTGCGCATCAGTTGATGCTCGTCGGTTTCGGTCACAGGGATCGGCGGCGAAAGTCTCCCACGATGCATCACCGCCACACGGTCGCACACGCCCAGCAGCTCGGGCAGGTAACTGCTCACCAGCAGCACGGCGCAGCCTTCGGCGGCGCGTTCGTCGATGAGCTGATAGATCTGCGCCTTGCTGCCCACGTCGATGCCCCGCGTGGGCTCGTCCAGCAGCAGCACCGCCGACCGCGCGTGCAGCAGCCGCGCCAGCGCCACTTTCTGTTGATTGCCGCCGGACAGATCGCCCACGCGCTGCGCCGGTGAAGCGCAGCGGACGGACAGCTTGTCGATCCACGGACGCGACATCGCGCAGCGCTGACCCCCGGACGTGAGCCCGGACAAGCGCGGCAGGGTCAGGTTGTCCGCCACGCTCAGGTTCAGCGCCAGGCCTTCGCTCTTGCGGTCTTCGCTGACCAGGCCCACGCCCTGCGCCCACCGCCGCGCCGGCGAGGCCGGCCCGACATAGACGCCCACGCTCACCGCGCCGCTCACCACGCGGTCCAGCGCGAAGATCGCCCGCAGCAGCTCGGTGCGTCCAGCACCGACCAGCCCCGCCACGCCCAGCACTTCCCCGCGATGCAGATCCAGGTCTACGCCCCTGGGCTTCGTCGCGCCTGTGACGCCGCGCAACGAGAGCGCCGCCTCACCCGGCTTCCGCGGGCGGCGCGGGTAGAGATCGCTCACCTCGCGCCCGACCATCAACGCGATGATCCGAGGCGTGGGCGTGTCCGCGATGACTCCCCCGCCCACCGTCTGCCCGTCGCGCAGCACAGTGAACCGATCGCTCACCGCGCGCACCTCCTCGAGGAAATGCGAGATGTAAACCACCGCCAGCCCGCGCTGCTTCAAGCGATGGATCAGCTCGAAAAGGCGTTGCGTGTCCGCGGCGGAAAGGCTGCTGGTGGGCTCGTCGAGCACCAGGACGCCGGGGTTCAGCGCCACGCCTCGGGCGATCTCGACCAGTTGCCGCTGCGCGAGGGGCAGGCTGCGGACCGGCGCGTCGGGGTCGATGTCGTCGTGGCCCAGCTCGCGCAGCGCCGCCGTCGCCCGGGCGCGCATGGCGCCACGGTCGAGCCACGGCCACCGCGCGGGCTCCTGCCCCAGCAGGATGTTCTGCGCCACGGTCAGGTGCGGCGCCAGGCTCAGCTCCTGGTAGACCATCGCCACGCCGGCGCGTCGGCCCGCCGCCGGATCGCCCGGCGCGTAACCCGACCCGTCGAGTCGCATGGCGCCCGCGTCGGGGCGGATCGCACCGGCGAGCACCTTCATGAGCGTGCTCTTGCCCGCGCCGTTCTCGCCCACCAGGGCGTGAACCTCACCGCCGGCGACGCTCAGCGACACGCCGCGCAGCGCCAAGGTCGCGCCGAAACGCTTGTGGACGTTCACCATCTCCAGCCGAGCGGTCATTCCAGGCCCACCAGCGCCCGCGTCGCTGGATCGCGCAGGCCCTGCTGCGTGACCACCGCCACGCCGGTGTCCACTTCCGCTGCGACGCTTTCGCCGCGCATGTGCTTGACCAGCGTGACCACGCCTTCGTAGCCCATCTTCCGAGGGTTCTGCACCACCAGGGCGTCAATGTGTCCCTTCTGGAGCGCTTCGACCAGTGGCGGCGAAGCGTCGAAGCCCACGAAACGAATCTTGCCCGCCAGTCCTTCCTGCTCGAGCGCGAGCAACATGCCCAGCGTGGTGGACTCGTTGCAAGCAAAGACGCCCGCGGCGGCGCGGAGTTGGTCGAGCATGTTGAGCGAAGTGGTTTTCGCTTCGCCGCTGGTGGCGCCGCCGTAGCGGTTGTCCACGATGACCTTGAGGTCCGCGTGGGCTTTCATCGCCTCGAGAAACCCCGCCTCGCGTGCGTCGGTGCTGGCGGAGCCGAGCTTGTAGCGGAGCATCGCCACCTCGCCCTTGTGGCTGAGCAGTTCCGCGAGCTTCTGGCCCCCGAGCTTGCCGCCCTGGTGATTGTTCGTCGCCACCAGGCTCACGAAGTCGCTCCCCGCAGCCCCCTCCAAAGGCGAATCGAAGATGACCACCGGGATGCCGCGCTGCATCGCTTCGCGCACGGGGTTGACCAGGGCCTTAAAGTCCAGCGGGGCGAGCACGATGCCGTCGACTTTCTGCGCGATGAACTGCTGCACGAGGGCGACCTGCTGCGTGGTGTCGTCCTCCTTGAGCGGACCCTTCCAGAGGATCTCCACGCCAAGCTCCTCGCCCGCTTCTTTGGCGCCAGCCTCGACCGACTTCCAGAAGACATGCGTGGTGCCCTTGGGGATCACCGCGATGCGTGTCTTCGCCGGGGCGGTGGTTGTATTGGACGCCGAGGGCTGGGCAGGGTCGCAGCCCAGCGCGAGAATCGACATCGCCACGCACAAGGTTACGAGGCAGCGCATCGTGAGACCTTTCAAGTGAGAAGGAACCGTCACGACGCCATGATACCCCCGGAAATGATCTTGGAAATGCCGCCCTCGCCCCGAGGCCAAAACCCGGGCGCGGAGCATGGGCTTGCTAAAACACACCGACAGGTCCGCGGTATGCAGAACCGCAGGCTACGAAGACGCGTTCCACTTCTGGGCACGATTCCGCAAGGCGACCGGGCTGTCGCCCCGCGCCTTCCGTAACCGGCAGCGCAGCCGGTGATCTCAGCCCTTCCGGGCGACCACGAGCCAGAGCGCATGGATGATCCCGGGCAAGCCGCCCAAGATCGTCAGCACGATGTTGATGAAGAAGTGAGCCGTCAGTCCCACCTGCAGAAACGCAGCCACGGGCGGGAGGAAGATGGCCAGGATGATCTTGAGAATGTCCATGTGTGGGTCCCCTGTGGAGCTTTGTGGCCCTTACATTACGCCCCCTGCCCGTTGCGTCAAATCGCTGGTGTGGTACACTCTTCCTTCTGTCATTCGCCGGAGCTTACGACCATGTACGCAATCATCAAAGACAGCGGGACGCAGATCAAGGTGGAGGAGGGCGACGTCGTGAAGGTGGCGGTTCGACCGCTGGCCGCGGGCGTGGCGACGATGACCTTCGATCAGGTGCTGCTGGTCAGCGAGGGTCAGGGCAAGACCGCGCTGGGCCAACCGCTGGTGGCGGGCGCCAAGGTGACCGCGGACGTGCTGGCGCAGGAGCGCGGCCCCAAGACCATCTCGGTGCGCTTCCGTCGCCGAAAGCGTGTGCTAAAGCGTCGCGGACATCGGCAGGACTATCTGAAGGTGAAGATCACCTCGATCCAGGGGGCGTGACCGAAAATCCCATGGCCCGATCGAGGCGCTGTCGCGGCGTGAGTGGTCGCGTGCGCCGCCGGTCCAGCCCCGGGGGGTCGCGAGCGCCGATCATCGGCGGATCAGATCGATCTGATTGAAGGCGGCCTGAGAGCAGATAAACTAGGCCTCCCCATGATTCAACTCAACGCCCGACAAAGGGGGTTTGTCGATTCGCGCTCCGGCGAGCCGTTCCTACCGGTGGGAGTGAACTACAGCGCCGGAATCGCGGGCGGAAACCACAAGGGTCAGCACCGCCGATTCGCGAGCCTGTTCGGCGTCGATCCGCACACCGAGGCGGACGGGCTGAGCGAGGCGAAAGTTTACTTGCCCCTGCTCGCGGACCTGGGCATGAACGTGCTGCGCGTCTGGCTCGAACCGCACGACATGCACCCCTACGCCAACGCGCTGGACGTGCGCGACCTGGTGAAGAAAGAAGACCTTCACACCTGGGCGTGACGAACCGCGGCGGTCCCCGGCCTCGAACAGTTTCGCCTGTTCATTTTCGAGAACCTCACCATGCCCAAGCTCACGATCCACGATCTGTACCAGGCCAAGAAGCAGGGACGCCCGCTGTTGCAGGTGAACACGGTGATCGCCAAGGAAGCGGCGGCGTGCGTGGAGGCGGGGGTGGACATCATCGCGGTGATGAAGCACAGTCTGAAGGCGTTGCGCGCGGTGGCGCCGCAGACCTTTCTGG
This sequence comes from uncultured Phycisphaera sp., assembly GCA_964496285.1. GTDB lineage: Bacteria > Planctomycetota > Phycisphaerae > Phycisphaerales > Phycisphaeraceae > CAZBXW01. Next base: position 73,255 of record CAZBXW010000009.1, on the reverse strand, counting down.
TCTCCGCGGACGACCTGCACGACCCGCGCGTGGCCAGCCCCGACCAGTGCGTGGCGGCGGGGTTCGAGCTGCTGCAGATGGGCGCCGACGCGGTCTACACGGGCATGAGCCTCAAGTGCGTGGAGGCGATGGCGCGCGAGAAGATCCCCACCATGGGCCACGTCGGATTCGTCCCCTACCGCTCCACGTGGTACGGCGGGACCCGCGCCATCGGCAAGAGCGCCGCCGAGGCGCTGGAGGTCTATCGCCAGGCCAAGCGTTACCAGGACGCCGGCGCCATCGCGGTGGAGATCGAGATCGTCCCCGCCCGCGTCTGCGCCGAGATCGCCAGGCGTCTGGACATCATCCTGATCTCGATGGGCAGCGGCACCGGCGGGAACATCCAGTACCTCTTCGCCTGCGACGTGCTGGGCACCAACACCGGGCACGTGCCGCGGCACTCGAAGGTCTACGCCAACCTCGCCGCGGAGGAAGCGCGACTGCAGCGCCTGCGCGTCGAGGCGTTCGGCGCGCTGCGTCAGGACGTCTACACCAAGGCCTACCCCGGGCCCGAGCACCAGATCAACATCGACGACCAGCAGTTCGAGGAGTTTGTCCACGCCATCGAGCAGCCGTCCTAGACGCCCGCCCGACGCAGCGCCGCCAAGACCGCGTCGTGGAGCTGGCCGTTGCTCGCCACGACGCCGCGGTTGTTTTCCAGTCGCCTGCCGCGCGAGAAATCCAGCGGCTGCCCGGTGATATCGCTGACCCGCCCGCCCGCCTCGGTGACGCAGAGCATCCCCGCCGCGTGGTCCCAGATGTTCTCGCGGTACTCGGCGCTGGTGGGCAGCCGCAGGTACACCTCCGCGCCGCCTTGCGCCACCACCGCGTATTTGCACTGACTGTCCATCCGCACCGGCGCAGCGCTCGTCCCCAGCGCCGCGATCAGCCTGGCGCTGCGGTCCTGGTCCGAGTGCCCTGACTCCACCGATTCGCAAAAGCGAGCGTGCGCCGCGTCGAGCACGGACGACACAGAGGCAGTCCGGCTCAAGCCGGCCTGGCTTACGCTGCACCCCTTTCCAATCGCGGCGCTCAGCACCACGCCGCCGTCGAGATTCGGACACCCCAGCACGCCCAGGACGACCTGGCCCTCTTCGATCAGCGCCAACGCCACCGCGTACTGCTCCTGGCGAAGAAAACCCTTGGTCCCGTCGATGGGATCAAGCGTCCAGTACCGCGCCGAATCACCCGCGGCCCCGCCCAGATCGATCCACCCTAGCACCTGCGACTCGCTCACCGCGCCCAGGGTTGCCGCGACCTGTTCGACCACGATGCGACGGGTCGGGGACTGTTCCGCGGCGCGCAGCTCGCGCGAGTCTTCTTCGCCCACCACCGGGACGCCCAGCGCTTCGAGCGCCGCACAGACCACCGCCTGCGAGGCGAAGTCCGCCACGGTCACGGGGCTTTTGTCCTTCTTCGCCAGCGTCTCGGGTCGGACCAGCCGCTGCTGCACCCGCTGGCAAACCTCCATCGCCTTGCGCACCGCGGCGACCGCGGTATCCAACATCGTATCGTGATTCATGGCGTGATCCAAAGCGTGATCCGCAGCTCACAGAGAGTTCGCAGATTTAAGAACAAAGACAAGAATCTTGACAGGATAACAGGATCAATCCATGGATCGAATCCCATTCTTCACGCTGCACTCCTGTCGATCGCATTTCGCATCGAATCTGCGAGATCGGCGTGATCTGCGGATGTATTGCCCTATGCCCCGTCACCCAGGGCAGCGCCCGACACGCCGCGGGCGAGGTTGTTGAAGCGAGTGGTTCCGCCGTGGAACTGGAGGGTGACGGTGCCGGTGGGACCGTTGCGCTGCTTGGTGATGATGAGCTCCGCCACGCCGGCCTTCTCGGGGTTTTCGAGCTTCCACTGCTCGTCGTGGTAGTACTCCTCGCGGTGGAGCATGAGGACCACGTCGGCGTCCTGCTCGATCGAGCCGCTCTCGCGCAGGTCGCTCATGCGTGGCTTGTGGCCCTCGCGGCCCTCGGGCGATCGGTTGAGCTGCGAGAGGCAGACGACCGGGACGTTCAGCTCGCGCGCCAGCGCCTTGATGCCGCGCGAGATGTTGGACACTTCCTGCTGCCGGTTCTCGCTTCCGGGAGCGCTCATGAGCTGGAGGTAATCGACGAACACCGCCTTGATGTCGTGTCGGGCGGCCAGGCGTCGCGCCTTGGCGCGCAGCGCCAGCAGCGTCAGCCCGGGGGTGTCGTCGATGTACATCGGGGCTTCGCTCAGTTCGCCCACGAAGTAGGAGAGCTTCTGGTAGTCGTCGGGGCTCAGGGTGTTCTTACGTAACCGATGCGAGTCGACGCCCGAGCGGGAGCAGAGCAGTCGCTGGGCGAGCTGCTGTCGGCTCATTTCCAGGGAGAACACCGCCACCGGGAGCTTGTTGGCGGCGGCCATGTGCTCGGCGATGTTCACCGCCAGGGCGGTCTTGCCCATACTCGGCCGCGCCGCCACGATGATCATCTCGCCGTTCTGGAACCCGCTGGTGAGCTCGTCGAGCTCGAAGAACCCGGTCTCGAGCCCGGTGATGCTCCGGCCCTCGTGGGCTTCGAGGCGGGCGTAGGTCTCCTGCAGCAGGACCTTCAGTTCGGTGGCTTCCTGCACTTGTCCGCGGTCCGCCAGCTCGAAGATTTCCCGCTCGGCGCGGTCGAGCAGATCGCCCACCGGCTCGGCGGAGTGGTGGGCGTCGTAGAGAATCCTGCCCGAAGCGTCGATGAGGTGACGCAGCGTGGCCTTGTCGCGGACGATGCTGGCGTAGTAGGGCGCACTGGTGGCGGAGGGGACGCTCTCGGCCAACTCGAGCAGGTAGGGCACGCCGCCGACCTGTTCGAGTTGGCCCAGGTCCGCCAGCCGCTGCTTGAGCTGCACCATGTCCAGCGACTGAAGCTGATCGTAGAGATAGACGAGCGACTCATAGATGGCTGCGTGCTTGGGGACGTGGAAGTCGTCGCTGCCGCGGACGATCTGGACTACGTCGCCGATGACCTGCGGGTCGAGGATCATGGAGCCGAGCAGGCTCATCTCGGCTTCGACGGCGTGGGGCGGGAGCTTGTCGAAGAGCTTGGCCAGGTCGGGCTTGCGAAGCTCAAAGCTCGGACGCGAGGCGGCGGTGGCCATGTGTCCATCGTATCCCTTCGCTAGGATGGGACAAGAGCGTGGGAAACTCCGGTGCACAACCTGTCGATTCGTTGCGGTGGCGCGGGGTGATCCTGTTGCCGATGCTGGCCCTGTTCCGCCCGCGTCGGGCTGGGATTGATGGCAATCCGATGAGCGTTGCTGCGGCGCTTGGCCTGCACGTGATGGGCCTGGTGTGCGGGGGCTTGGCAGTGCTGCTGCTCTATGGATTGGAGCAATTCGTCGGGGCGTCCTACGGGATGGGCGAGGCTCTGATCGATGGGGTGGCGGAGCTTTTTGAGGAAGCCAGCCTTTTCTGGACGCCTTGGATCATGCTGATCGTGCTCCTGGCGGTGGAGCTGGCGTTCGTCGGCGGGGCGTGGCTGGTCAGCGCCTGGGGGGCTGCGGACGAGCGGTGGTTCGACAGCGTGATCCGAGCGGTCAAACGCGTCTGGATGATCACCGCGACGCTGGCGATCATCCTGCTGCTGACCTCGCTGCCCACCGCGCTGGCGCGCGGCGCCAGTCAGCGGGTTGACGAAAATCATCCCAGCTACCCGTCGCGGCCGGTGGCCTGGGGCACTCATCTTACGCCGGAGCAGCAGGCGCAATGGGACGAGCAACTGGCCGCGTATCACCGGCAGGTCAACGAATGGCAGCAGTCACGTCCCTGGTACGAGAAGCACCGGGGAGACATCGAGACGGTCTGCTATTTTGTCTGGCTCGGTTGGACCGTGTGGGTGATTCTCGCTTGCGTCGGGGCGCCGCCCATCTCCACGTGGCGAAAGCTCGACAAGCCCCCGACCTGCGAGGGCTGCGGCTACGACCTGTCGATGACCGCCATGGACCGCAACTGCCCGGAGTGCGGCTTGGCGGTGTCCGCGTCGCTGGGCAAAACAGTCCGGCCCGGCTCGCCCTGGCAGAACCGCGGCACCTATCGCCGCGCGGTCGCACTCATGCGGACCTGGCTTTGGGCAGCGGTGCAACCGGTGCGCCTGGGCAAGTCGATCCCGCTGAGCGATCCCTCGCTGCACCATCGATGGGTGCTGGGCGTGGCGATGCTTGTCGCAACGGGTCTCACCTGGGCCGGCGTGCTGCTGGTCGTGACGGTCAACCGGGAGTGGAACGAGAAACTCGATCTGCTTGAGGCAGCGATCAGGCCGGCGGTGATGTTGGGGGTGATCTTCGCCACCCTGACGCTGCTGGGGAGCATCGCCATCGCGTCGCTGGTGGGCACGGTGCAGGGGTGGTTGATGGGACGCAACCTGCTTCATCCCGCGATGCAGGCGGCCGCCTGCGCCACGGGACTGCTGCTGCTGTGGCAGATCGTGTTCTGGCTCAACGTGTTGTTCGCCAAGGCGCTGGAGGAGTGGGACCTGCTCAATCACCTCTCGCAGCAGACGCAGTGGACCGTGGTCCTCGTGCTTGTGGCGTTCTGGAGCGTGGTCCATCTGCTGATGCTCGTCTGGTACATGGCGGTGATCGGACTGGCGGCAAGGGCGGGACGCTGGGCGAACCGTTGACCACCGGTATCGTTAACCCCCGAGAGGAAACTTCCCAGAGGCAGGCCGCGGTCGCGGCGGCGTTACACTCTGTGCAAATGAAACGTGTGCTTGTGTTCTTCGTGGCGGCGGCAGTGACGCTGGGGGCGGCGCTGCTCGTGGATCACTGGGTCTTTGCGAACCTGCACATCGAGAAGACCAATACCGATTTCTTTCGGCTGCTGCGCGTGATGGGCTATGTGCCGACCTGGCTGCTCGTGGCAGGTGCGTTCTTACTGCTGGATTGGCCTCGCTGGTGGGAACGCGCCCTCTGGCTCGTCGCCTCGGTGCTGGCGGGCGGGGCGGCGGCGGAGGTGATGAAGATTCTCGCCCGACGACTGCGGCCCAGTGAAGCGTCGCTGGGGCAGTACCAGTTCCGCCGCTGGTCCGAAGATTTTTTCGACTCCGGGGGTCTGGGCCTGCCCAGCAGTCACACCGCGGTGGCGTTCGCGGCGGCGTGGATGCTCTGCAAGCTCCACCCCCGCGCCTGGCCCATCTTCATCATCGCGGCGATGGGCTGCGGGTTCTCACGCCTGGCAGCGGGAGCACACTACGTCTCCGACACCGTGGCGGCGGCGGCGCTGGCGTGGATCACCACCGAGCTGCTCGCCCGCCTTCGCAAGGCGTAGCCACTTCAGTGGCTGCTCTTGATTCGTTATCCTGTGACCTTCATGAAATATGACCCGCAGTCCATCGAGAGCCGATGGCAGACCTACTGGGCGCAGCGGCGCACCTTTCGCGCACCGAACCCCGGCGAGGTGGACTTCGACCCCCGCAAGCCCAAGTACTACGTGCTGGACATGTTCCCCTATCCGAGCGGCGTGGGCCTGCACGTGGGGCACCCGCTGGGCTACATCGCCACCGACATCGTCGCCCGCTACAAGCGGCACCGCGGGTTCAACGTGCTGCACCCGATGGGCTACGACGCCTTCGGACTTCCCGCGGAGCAGTTCGCGGTCGAGCACGGCGTACACCCCGCGGTGACCACGCAGAAAAACATCGACAACATGACCCGGCAGCTCAAACGCCTGGGACTGAGCTACGACTGGGACCGCGCCATCTCCACCACCGACGTGGAGTACTACCGCTGGACGCAGTGGATTTTCCTGCAGCTCTACAACGCCTGGTTCGACCCCCGGCAGAATCGAGCGCGTCCCATCGCGGAGCTGGTGGAGCAACTGGAGAAGGAAGAGCTCTGCATCGGCCCGGATGACGAACTCGTTCCGGTCGATATCCCGGGGGCCACGCCGATCACCGGCGAACCCATCGGCTCAAGACGCTGGGGCGCACTGACGCAGGAGCAGCGCGAGGATTTCCTGGCGGGTCTGCGCTTGGCGTATCTCGACGAGGTGCCCGTCAACTGGTGCCCGGCGCTCGGCACCGTGCTCGCCAACGAGGAAGTCACCAACGACGGACGCAGCGAGCGCGGCAACCACCCCGTGTTCAAGCGGCCGCTCAAGCAGTGGATGCTACGCATCACCGCCTACGCCCCGCGACTGCTGAGCGAACTGGAGCAGGTGGACTGGCCCGAGCCGGTGAAGATCATGCAGCGGAACTGGATCGGCCCGAGCACCGGCGCCTTGGTCACGTTCACGCTCGCTCACGATCCCGACCAGACCATCGAAGTCTTCACCACCCGCCCCGACACGCTCTTCGGCGCCACCTACATGGTGCTCGCCCCGGAGCACCCGCTGGTCGAAGAGATCACCACGCCCGACCAGTACCACGCGGTCAACGAGTACCGTCTCAAGGCGCAGAAACTCAACGAGCAGCAACGCACCGCCGACGCCAAGGAGAAGACCGGCGTCTTCACCGGGGCTTACGCTTTGAACCCCGTCAACGGTCAGCGCATCCCCGTGTGGATCGCCGACTATGTGCTCATGGGCTACGGCACCGGGGCGATCATGGCGGTCCCGGCGCACGACCAGCGCGACTTCGAGTTTGCCTGCGCCATGCAGCTGCCTATCGTGGACGTGGTGCACACGCCGGCGCTGGCGGCGATCAGCGCCTTCGTGGGCATCATCGACCGCGAGAAGCCCGCCGCGGACCAGCAGCAGGACCTGCTCGTGGACTTCATGGGCCTGGCGATCAACCAGAACCGCACCGACTACGACGAGGTCTACCGCACCATCGCCACCCGGCGGGGCAGGGGCGGTGAAAACCCCGGCATCTCCTCGCGCGGCAGCATCTCCATGATCTGGCGCGAGGCGTTGCCCAGCATCGCGGGCAACGATCTGCCCACGCTGTTCGAAGCGGCGCGGCAGCGTCGCCTCGTGCAGCTCCAGGGCGCCGCCATGACCGAGCAGGGCGTGGCCGCCTACAGCGCCAACGACGAAGTCTCGCTCAACGGGTTGCCCACCGAGCAGGCCAAGGCTCGCATCACCGACTGGCTGCTCCAGAAAGGTCTGGGCAAACCTCGGACGCAGTACAAGCTGCGCGACTGGCTCTTCTCACGCCAGCGCTACTGGGGTGAGCCCTTCCCGATCCTGCACCGCCCGGACGGGGGCATCGTGGCGTTGGACGAGACGCAGCTGCCCGTGGAACTGCCCGCGATGGACGACTTCCGTCCCAGCGCCAGCGACAACCCCGACGCCCCGCCCCAGCCCCCGCTCTCGCGCGCCCCGGGAAGCTGGAAGCAGGTCCACCTGCACGGACAGACGCTCACCCGCGAGTTCAACACCATGCCGCAGTGGGCCGGCTCGTGCTGGTACTACCTGCGCTTCCTCGACCCCCGGAATGGGCAACGCTTCGTCGGCGGCGAAGCGGAAAAGTATTGGATGCTCTCGCCCAAGCGCAGCGGCGGTCATCACGCCGGCGGCGTGGACCTCTACGTCGGCGGCGTCGAGCACGCGGTGCTGCACCTGCTCTACGCCCGCTTCTGGCACAAGGTGCTCTTTGACCTTGGTTACCTCTCCACGCCCGAGCCCTTCGGCAGGCTCTACAACCAGGGCTACATCCAGGCCTACTGCTACCGTGACGCCCGGGGCATCGCGGTGCCCGCCACGGAAGTCGTGGAGAAGGACGGCAGGTTTTTCCATCAGGATCAACCCGTCACCCGCGAGCTGGGGAAGATGGGCAAGAGCCTCAAGAACGCCATCGCCCCCGACGAGGTCTGCGAGGAGTATGGCTGCGACACGCTGCGTCTGTACGAGATGTACATGGGCCCGCTGGACCAGAGCAAGGTCTGGAACACGCAGGACATCCTGGGCGTGCATCGATTCCTGCAGCGCGTCTGGCGCAACTTCGTCAATGTCGAGACCAACGCCCTGCGCGTCAGCGACGAGGCGCCCGGGGAGGCGCTGCGACGATTGCTGCACAAGACTATCCAGCGCGTCAGCGACGACCTGGAGCGGCTGTCGTTCAACACCGCGATCGCGGCGCTGATCGAGCTGAACAACGAGTTGGTGGCGCTGCCGACCCTGCCGCGCGAGGTGGCCAGCGCCATGACGCTGCTGCTCTCGCCGCTGACCCCGCACCTGGCGGAGGAGCTCTGGAGCCGGCTCGGCCACACCGCGTCGATCGCCTACGAGCCTTGGCCCGCGTACGACCCGGCGCTGCTAACCGCCGCGACCGTGGAGTATCCCGTGCAGGTCAACGGCAAAGTGCGTGACCGCGTGACCGTGCCCGCCGACGCGGACGAGGCCGCGATTCAGGCTGCGGCGCTGGCGCTGGAGCGTGTCCAAGCCGCCCTCGCGGGCAAACCGGTAAAGAAGGTTCTGATCGTCAAGGGTAGACTCGTCAACATCGTGGTGTGAGCGGGCCGCCCGCGGAAAGGAATCCCATGGCGAACTGGATGGACCTGTCGTTCGACGCCCGCCTGCCCGAGACGCTCAACGCCCTGAACAACCCGGGATGCCTGCTGGCCACGCGCGCCGCCGACGGGAAGCCCAACGTCATGGCCATCGGCTGGGGCAGCATCGGGTTCATCTGGGGCCTGCCCATCTTTCAGGTCCTGGTCCGCCCTTCCCGGCTCACGCAGACGATCATCGAAGAGACCCGCGAGTTCACCGTCAACGTCATGCCCGAGGACCGCGCCGACGACGTGGCCTACTGCGGCATGGTCTCGGGCAGAGAGATCGACAAGTTCACCTCCGCTTCGCTCACGCCCACCGCGGGCACGATGGTCAGCGCCCCGATCCTCGACGAAGCCCTGATCGCCTACGAGTGCAAGGTCGTGCTCCAGTCCGAGGTCACCGCCCAGAAGCTCGACCCGGCGCTCCTGGCCGGCTCCTACGAAGGCGGCGAGTTCCATCGCATCTACTTCGGCCACGTCCTGGCGGTGCGGGCACGCGCGTGAAAAAACAGCCGCCCTCAAGCCGTACAATCATGCCGCATGATCCTGCTCATCGACAACTACGATTCGTTCACCTACAACCTGGTGCAGCGCATCGGAGAACTGCTCGTCGGCGCGGGGCGGGACCCGGAGGACCTGCCCATCAAGGTGGTTCGCAACGACAAGATCACCGTGGCGGAGGCGGCCAAGCTCAACCCGTCGCACGTCATCATCTCGCCCGGCCCCTGCACCCCGCGCGAGGCTGGGGTGAGCAACGACGTGATCCGAGCGTTCGCGTTCAAGGTCCCGCTGCTGGGCGTGTGCCTGGGCCATCAGTGCACCGGGCACGTCTTCGGCATGACCGTCGACCGCAACTACCGTCTGATGCACGGCAAGACCTCGCTGATCCACCACGACGGCAAGACCATCTACCGCGGCTTGTCGAACCCGTTCGAAGCCACGCGCTACCACAGCCTGGTGATTCTCAAGCACACCTTCGACCACGCGAGGTTCGAGGTCAGCGCCTGGACCGACGAGGGCGAGATCATGGGCCTGCGCGGGAAGCTCCCGGGCGCACCCGTCGAGGGCGTGCAGTATCACCCGGAAAGTTTTCTCACCCTCGAAGGCCCGCGACTGCTCGCCAATTTTCTGGGATTGCCCACGCCCGCAGCCGTGATGAATCGTTCAGCGTGACACGGCGCCGCTCGCCTCCAGATCATGCTTGCTGGACGGCTTTGCCCTCGTCCTTGGCTTTCTCTTTCGCCCTGCGGATCAGCTCCGCGTCGATGAAGCGTTGGATGTCGCCGTCGAGGACCGAGAGCGGGTTGGGCTGCTCGTGGCCGGTGCGGTGGTCTTTCACGCGGTTGTCGTAGATGACGTAGCTGCGGATCTGCGAGCCCCAGCCCATCTCGAGCTTGCCGCCCGAGGCGTTGAGGCGCTCGGCTTCGCGCTTCTGGTCGATGAGCAGTTGCACCTTGCCGCGCAGGATCGCCAGCGCTCGGGAGCGGTTCTGCTCCTGGCTCCGTTCCACCGAGCAGACCACGGTGAGCGTGTTGGCAGCGTCGTAGTGGTAGATGGCGCGCACGGCGGTGGCGACCTTGTTGACGTTCTGACCGCCGGGGCCTGAGGACCGCACGAAGGCGGCGACCTCGAGCTTCGCCGGGTCCAGTTCGATGTCGCTGTCCACGTCGTCAAACTCGGGCACCACGTCCACCACCGCGAAGCTCGTCTGCCGCTTGCCCTGGGCGTTGAAGGGCGAGACCCGCGCCAGACGGTGCGTGCCGCGCTCTGCCGAGAGGTACCCGAACGCCATCGGCGCCTTGACGTAGAGCGTGATGTCCTTCAGACCCGCCTCTTCGCCCACCGTCTTGTCCACCTCGAAGACCTCCCAGCCGGCCCGCTCGCAGAACTTGGCGTACATGCGGAAGAGCATCTGGGTCCAGTCCTGCGCCTCGGTGCCGCCCTCGCGCGAGTAGATCGAGAGATAGCAGTTGCGGGCGTCGTACTTGCCGCCCAGCAGCGAGAGCTTCTCGATGCGGTCGAGTTCCTGGCTCAGACGGTCGAGCTGGCTGTCCACCTCCTGCTTGCTCGCGTTGTCCTCCGCCTCCACCGCCATCTCCCAGAGCGTGGCGGCGTCCTCGATCTCGCCGGTCACCTTGACCACCGGGTCGAGGATCGCCTTGAGACTCTTGACCTCGCCCACGACCTTGTTGGCAGCCGAGGGGTTGTTCCAGAAGTCCGTCGAGGACATCTTCTCCTCGAGCTCCTTGCGACGGGCAGCCTTCTTGTCGTAGTTAAAGAGAGTCGCGGATCGTCAAAATCCGCGCCTTCAGATCGCTCAGGAATCCGGGGATGTTGTCGCGCATCGCCCCAGTGTAGAGCCTAAGCCCTTGCGTCGCTACACTGAGCGTCCTTCTTTTTCAGGAGTTCCACCGATGAACGAAGTACGACTAGGCCTGATCGGCTGCGGCGGCATCGCGCAAGTGCACCTGGGCTACCTCAAAGAGACCCCCCGGCTTCGGTTGACCGCCGCCAGCGACAATTTCGCCCCCAACCTCGAAAAGGTCGTCAAGGCGCACAACGTCCAGGGCTTCGACGACGGCGTGAAGCTGCTCGACAGCGGGCTGGTCGATGCGGTGCTCATCGCCACGCCGCACTACTTCCACCCCGACTACTCCCGCGCCGCCCTGCAGCGCAACCTCCACGTGCTCACCGAGAAGCCCGTGGCGGTGACGGCGGCGGCGGCGGCGGCGGTCGACGAACTGGCGGCCACCAAGCCCCAGCTCCGTTACGCCGCCATGTTCCAGCAGCGCACCTTCCCGCGCTACCAGCGCGCCAGGCAGATCATCCAGAGCGGCGAGCTGGGCGAACTCCGCCGCGTCCACTGGACCATCACCAACTGGTTCCGCACCCAGGCCTATTACAACTCCGGTTCCTGGCGCGCCACCTGGAAGGGCGAGGGCGGCGGAGTCCTGCTCAACCAGTGCCCGCACAACCTGGACATGCTCTGCTGGCTGCTCGGGTCGCCCGCCAGCGTCGAGGCCAAAATCTCCCTTGGTCGCTACCACAAGATCGAGGTCGAGGACGACGTCACCGCCTTCCTCACCTACCCCAACGGCGCCACCGGGCTCTTCGTCACCTCCACCGGCGAAGCCCCCGGCAGCGACTACTTCGAGATTGTGGGCAACCGCGGCAAGCTCGTGCTCAGCGGCTCGTCCCTCGAACTGCACCAGACCAGCGAGCCCGTCAGCGAGTTCTGCGCGAACTCCCCCGAGGTCTGGGGCTCGCCGCGCACCACCAAGATCTCCTACGAGTGCCCCCAGGGCGGGCTGCACAAGCTCATCACCATCAACTTCGTCGAGTCGATCCTCGACGGCAAGCCGCTGCTGGCGCCGGCGTCGCAGGGCATCCATTCCGTCGAGCTGGCCAACGCCATGATCCAGTCCGGGCTCACCGGCAGGAGGATCAACCTCCCGATGGACCGCCCCGCCTACGAAAAGTTCCTCGCCGACCTGATCGCCAAGTCGGGCAGGTGAGAGTCGCTGGCGGCCCTCTCACTGCAGCAGATTCACGAAGCACTCTTCCACGTTGGGGACTTTCTCGATCACGCCCAGGTCTCGGAGCTGCTGCGCCAGTTCCTCCCAGCGCTCCTTGCGCATCGAGCCCAGGCCTCGCTCGGCGGTCTCCAGGTTGTCGATCAGCGGTTGTTGAATCTGCGACGCCTCGCGCATGGCGGGAAGGTCCATGCTCGGGTTGAGCTGCGCCATGACCGCGTTGGCGGGCTCGGGCGTGGTGAGGTAGCGCGTCCAACCGTCACGCACCGCCTGCACGAAATCGCGCACCAGCGTGGGCTGCTCGTCCAGGAGCTTGCGCCGCGTCACCACCACCGCGGTGTAGGGGTTGTATCCCGAGTCCGCCACGAGGAAGACGCCCACCTCGGCGCCGGCGTTGCGCGCGGAGATCGGCTCGGCGGTGACAAAGACCTGCTGCGAGAGCTGCGGGTCCGCCAGGAACTGCGCCACGCCGCCCTGGTACGGCACCAGCGTCAACCCGCTCATGTCGTACTTCTTCTGGAGGAACTTGACGTAGTTAAGCCCGGGCTGGACGGCGAGTGTTCCGCCCGCCTTGAGCAGCTTCTCCAGGCTTTCGGGGCTGCGCGCCTGGTGATACATGATGCCCTGCGGCGCGGTCTGGAAGATGGCAAAGAGCCCCACCAGATCGCCGCCCTTCTCGCGGATGGCCAGCACCTCGTCCGCCGCGGCGATCCCGAACTCCACCTTGCCCGAGGCCACGAGCTGCACCGCCGGGACGTCCGGCCCGCCCTTGAGAATCTCCACGTCCAGATTCTTCTCCGCGAACACCCCGTCGATCTTCGCCGCGTAAATCCCGCCGAACTCCGGCTCCGGAACCCAGTTGAGCTGGATGCGCACCTTGCGCGCCGCCCCGACGCTCGACGGCGGCGCCGCGTCGGAACAACCGGCGATCACCATGAGCGGAAGAATCAACAGCATTCGGGCCATCGTGGAGACTCCAATACGGATCCGAAGATTACACAGATGACACAGACTCCGACCATATTAACTCGGATGGATCGGATCGATCGAATAAGCATGAGAAGAATCAGCGGACTCGGGATTCATCCGACCCACACGACCTATCCGAGTTCATTTTTTTCGCATCAGATCGGTGTCGTCTGCGTCATCCGCGGATGTATTGCTTTCACCCCTGAGCCGAGGCGTGCCAGCGGCGCAGGAGCAGGTAGGCCAGGAGATTGACCAGGGCGAAGATGGCCAGACCCAGCAGCGACGCCAGGGCGATGGCGGCGAACATCAGGTCGGTCTTGAACTCGCGCATGCAGGTCATGACGACGATGCCCAGGCTCGCGTCGTCGCCGGCGAATCCCGCCACGAACTCGCCCACCAGCGCCCCGATCACCGACAGGCCCCCCGCCACGCGGAGCCCGGTGAACAGACTCGGCAGCGACCAGGGCAGACCGAGTTTGAACAGCCTGGCCATCGGCCCGGCGCGGTACAACCGAAACAGGTCCAGCAGCGCCGGGTCCACCGAGCGCAGCCCCGACACCGTGTTGGCGATCACCGGGAAGAGCGAGACGATAAAGGCGCTCAGGGTCACCGAGCGCAGGCCGTTGCCCGACCAGACCACCAGCAGCGGCGCCACCGCCACCAGCGGGACCGTCTGCAGAAACACCGTGAAGGGATAGACGGATCGCTCGACCCAGCGTGAACCGGCGATCAGCACCGCCACGCTCACGCCCACCACGGCGCTCAGCGCCAGTCCCGCCAGCGCCGCCGATCCCGTGAGCAGGGCCGCACGCAGCAGTTTCTCCGCGTGGGTGACCGCCGCGGTGATGACGCCCTTGGGCGCGGGCAGCAGGAACACCGGCACGTCGAAGACGCGCACCGCCGCTTCCCACAACGCCAGCGCCACGAGCAGCGTCAACGTCGGCGGGATGATCACGCGGAGCAGTCGCCTCACGCCGCGGCCTCCGTCGATTGGCGCAGGAGCGTCACCAGTTCGCTGCAGGCGCGGACGAAGCGCGGGTCTTCGGTGCGCAGCGCCGCGTCGCGCTCCGGGGACAGCGCGATGCCCCGCTCCCCGACGATCCGCCCCGGCCGAGGCGACATCACCGCCGCCCGCTGCGCCAGAAAAGCCGCCTCGCCCACCGAGTGGGTCACGAACACCACGGTCATGCGATGCTGACTCCACAGCGCCAGCAGTCGCTCGTCCAGCGCGTTGCGGGTGATCTCGTCCAACGCCGCGAAGGGCTCGTCCATCAGCAGCAGGTCCGGCTGCGTCACCAGCGCCCGCGCCAGGCTCACGCGCATGCGCATGCCCCCGGAGAGCTGCGCCGGGTAGCGGTGGGCCGCCTCGGCCAGCCCCACCTGCTCGATGGCGTGCATCGCCGCGTCTGGTCTTTGCCCGCGCAGCTCCAGCGGCAACGCCACGTTCCGCAGCACCGTGCGCCAGGGCATCAGGTGCGGGTCCTGAAAGACGTAGGCCACCTTGTCTCGCCCGCCCGGAACATGAACCTCACCCGTGGAGGGCTGATCCAGCCCCGCGATCAGGCGCAGCAGGGTGCTCTTGCCGCAGCCCGAGGGCCCCAGCAGCGCCAGGAACTCGCCCCGCGCCACCTCCAGATCGATCGGGCCCAGCGCCCTCACGCCGGTGTCGAAGACGCGCGTGACGCTGCGGACACAGATCGCGGGTTGCGCCGAGGCTGCCGACATCAGGGAACTATCGTAGGGAAGTGGAACGCGGAGGTATACTGGTGGCCTGACGCCACAGTCGCGGCGTCGCTAAGCGGGAGGTCCGACATGGCCACGAACGCCAAGCGTCCGCACATCTACGACGGCGAGGGCGATCGCTTGATGGAGGACCTGGCGAACACCGACCGGATCATCCTGGTGCCCGACGCCCGGCCGAGCAGGACCGCCGACCATGGCGCCAAGATCCGACTGATGTGGGGCCAGCACCTCCTGGACGACCTGATGGCGGGGCGCTACCGCACGCTGGTCTGCGCCGTCAACGCCCAGGAGAACCGCGGGGGCATCGTGGCGCAGGTCGCCGAGTCGCTGCCCACGAGCCAGTGGACGGTGCGGGCGATCAACGAGTACGCCAAGCGGTTCAGCCACCCCGGCGACCGCGTCAAGGTGCTCAAGCTCGATCTGGACGCGCTGGAGGTGCTGGCGTTGCTGCGTCCGCCGGACCGCGACCACCTGACGATGAACGACCTGTCGGTGGGGCTGAAGATCGTGGCGGAGATGCTGCGTCGCAACACGCAGAGGCTGCCGGTGGCGGCGGTGAGCTTCATCGGGGCGCGCAACAACGCCCTGCGCAGCGAGCAGGGCGCGGAGCCCACGCTCGAGAGCGTGCTGCGCGTGATGCTCGAAGCGGGGTTCACGGGCGACGTTTATCCGGCTCCGGCAATGTGGGAAGCGGCGCCGACCGGCGTCTACGCCCGCTACCCCTTCCCCGCCGCCATCGACCAGATGCGCCAGGGCGGTTTCTAACACGATTTTCCGCTTCGCGCAGCCGCGACACTCCGCGTATAATGTCACGCCGGAGTCGAGAATCCCCCCCGCCACCGTTGGCCCGCCGGCGAAGAGAGCGTGTTCGCGTGCCCAAAGACCTCATCGAGATCGCGTCGAAGACCAAGTACCCGCTCGAGGCGTTCCTCTTCGTGCAGCGCGGGCTGGACTTCACGGTGCGGAAGACGCACGGCGAGCCGGACCCGAAGAACCCGCCCGCCCCGGGCACGCGCCACGTCAGCGGCCGAGAGCTTTGCATGGGCCTGCGCGACTTCGCCATCCGGGAGTACGGCTTGATGGCGCGAGCGGTGCTCAAGCGCTGGCACGTCAACGCCAGCGAGGACTTCGGACACATCGTCTTCGCCATGGTCGACTCGGGCCTGATGCAGAAGACCGACGAGGACACGATCCACGACTTCGCCCACGTCTTTGATTTCAACGACGCCTTCCGCCCGGCGCTGAGCCTGAAAGAGTGATCCACAGATTACGCGGATTTCTCAGATTCAACTCAAAGAAAATACGTTCTGACAGGATGACAGGATGAAATGCACGGATCCGATCCATGTCTTGATCCTGTCATCCTGTCAAAAACTCCTGTCTTGAATCGGTGCCCTGTGCGAAATCTGCGGGTCACTGCCTCGCCCGTCCGATAATCAGGGCGTGGCGGAGCATCCCACGGAAAAGCATCTGTGGCAGTACACCGCGGTGCGCGACGTGGCGCTGCTGGCGATCGCGGCGTTGGTGGTGGCGGGGGCGTATTCCATCAGACAGGTGCTGGCGCCGATCCTCATCGGGGCGGCGTTGGCGTACGTGTTCAACCCGCTGGTGAGCTGGGCGGAGAAGCGTCGCCTGCCGCGTTGGGCCAGCGCCGCGATCCTGGTCGCCGTGGCCTTGGCGGTGATCGTCGTGTTCCTGATCGTCGCGGGGCGGTTGGTGCTCAGCCAAGCCCTGGACCTGCTGCAGAAGCTGCCGAGCTACGCCCAGATCGTGGCGCAGCGGCTGGGCGTGGAGCTGGACTGGACCCAGCTGGCGGAGCAGGCGCGCTCGGCGGCGAAGTCGCAGCTCGACGCGGGCAGCGCCGGGCCCGTGGCGGCGGCGCTGGCGGCGACGTACAACCTCGCCACCACCCTGGTGGCGTCGCTGGTCCATTTCGTGAGCTACGCCCTGATCGCGGTGGTCGTGGTCGCGCTCTGCTTCTTCTTCTTCGTCTGGCACTGGGGCCCGATCCTTCGCTGGTTCGAGCAGTTCATCCCACCTGTCGATCGCGACCAGACGCTGCGCGTGCTCAAGCGGATGGATCAGTCGGTCAGCGCCTTTATCCGTGGACGTTTGGTGCAGGCGCTGGTGATGGGCGCGGTGCTGAGCCTGGGCTGGCAACTGGCGGACGTGCCCTACTGGCTGCTGCTGGGCCTGGGCAGTGGAGCGCTGAACCTCGTGCCCTTCGCCGGGCTTCTGGGGTTCCTCGTGGCGGTGAGCATCAGCGTCGTGGACCACACCTCCACGACGGCGGCGTGGTCGTGGGGCGTCCTGCTTTGGCCGGCGCTGGTGTACGGCGTCGCGCAGCTGCTCGACGGCTGGGTGGTCGAGCCGATCGTCCAGGGCAAGGCCACGAACCTCGACCCGCTCACGGTGCTGCTGGCGGTGCTCATCGGCGGCGCGCTGGCGGGACTGCTGGGCCTGATCGTGGCCATCCCCGCCGCGGCGTGCCTGAAAATCCTGGCGCAGGAGTGGCTCGTCCCACGCCTGCGCGAGCTCTCGCACACCATCTCCGTGAAAACTTGATTCTCCCGGTCCGCGCCCCGACAATCCCTACATCCCTGGATCGGGAGCACGCCATGCGAAGACTCACGCTGCTGGTGTCGGCCCTCTTGCTCTGCACGAACCTGGCCCCGGCGCAGGACGCTTCGCCGCGGAGCATCGAGTCGAAGATGCGCGACATCATCGACCCGGTGGACCTGGACGCCTCGGCGCAGCGCGCTTTCGAGTGGTGGTCGCGCAGCAGCGACATCCCGCTGATCATGAACTGGCAGGCCCTGGCCAACGAGGGCATCGACCCGGAGCGGCGCGTGGAGATCAACATGCGCCACGTCCCCTCGGGGCAGTTGCTCGGATTGCTCATGAAGCTCATCGCCACCGAGGAGGCCTCGGAGTTGATCTTCGAGACCACGCCCTGGTATGTGCAGGTGATGACCAAGAACATGGCCAACAAGCAGACGGTGCTGCGCGTGTACAACGTGGGCGATCTGCTGCACGAGGTGCCCGTCTTCGACGACGCGCCGACGATGGACCTGAACCAGTCGCTCTCGAACACCAACTCCGGCGGCAGCGGCGGGGGCGGCGCGGCGCGGGTGACCACGACGATCTTCGACGACGTGCAGCGCGACGAGCCGCGCAAGACCAAGAGCGAGAAGGGCCAGGAGATCGCCGAGCTGATCCGCCAGACGATCGAGCCGGACCGCTGGACGGAGAACGGCGGCCAATACGCCTCGTGCCGGTACTACCAGGGGCGATTGATCGTCAACGCGCCGCTCTACGTTCACGCGCAGATCGGCTACCCGGAGGTGAGCGGTGATGCGAAGCGGCGCTCGGGCGTGACCGACGCGGCGGGCCGAACCTGGACGATCATCCGTCGCGACACAGCGGTGCGCGGCCCGGCAGCGGTGCAGGAAGGCGAGCCGCACGACGTGGCGGGCAAGGCCAATCGGTGAGGCTCACCAGTAGCGCTCGAAGTGCAGATTCCCCGGGGTCTGCCGGGTCTGCACCGTGAAACCCCGGCGCGTGAGTTGTGCCTGGACCTCGTCGATCATGGCGGGGTTGCCGCAGAGGTAGACGTGGGCGTGGGCGGGGTCCAAAGTCCAGCCGGTGAGGTGCGCAAAGCTCTGCGGTTCGAGGACGCTCTGCACACGTCCGCGCCAGCCGATCCATTTTGTTCCGTCGGGCTCGCGCGTGACGCAGGGGATGTAGCAGAGGTCCGCGTCCTGAGCGCTGTAGCGCGACAGTTCGTGGTGATAGCCCAGGTCGCAGGGCAGACGGACGCCGTGCAGCACCGCGAGCCTGCGCCAGCGTTGCTGACCTCGGTAGTGGCGGATCATGGAGATGAAGGGCGCCACGCCTGTGCCGGTGGCGACGAAGACGAGGTCCGGGGCGTTGGAGCCCAGGGGCGAGGAGTCGAGTGTGAAGTGACCGGAACACTTGCTGTCCATCCAGAGTCGGCCGCCGGCGGGCAGGTCCCACAATCGCGGGGTGAGCTTGCCCTGCTCGACGAGGGTGATGAAGAGTTCGACGGAGTGGCGCTGCGAAGGCGCCGAGGCGATGGAGTAGGCCCTGCGGACCAGGCGCGGGCCGCGCCCGGTGCGGGGCGAGTCGCCGGCCACCGGTTCGGCGCCGGGTAGCCCCAGCGTGATGAACTGACCGGGCTCGAACTCGGGCACCTCGCCGGCGTCGGCGCCCACGCGCACGATCGCCAGCGCGGGCGTCAGGTCGCGGCGTTCGAGCACGGTGGCGTTCAACGGATCGCTGCTCATGCGGAGGGCTTCATCGATTTCTTGAGCCAGGGCAGGCTGTAGCGGAACACGAGGACCGAAAGAAGGATGCCCAGCACCAGGCCCAGGACGTTGATGGACATGACGTCGGGAACCTTCACGGTGACCTTGGCGAGCTTCTCAACGACCATCGGCCCCAGCAGGTACGCCAGCACGAACCCCGCCGCCGCCAGCAGGAGAGAGATGAGGTAGGGCATAGGAGACTCCGGTGCAGGAGAAGAGAAACGGTGTTAGCCGCCGATGGACGGCGATGAAAGATCTGAAGGACGGTTCCTATCCGCGTTCATCGGCGTTCATCGGCGGCTGGTCATGAGTTATTCAGAGGGGCGCCTTGTCAACAGTCAGACCCACCAGCGCCACGCCCAGGCGGTCGGCCTCGGCAATGAGCTGGGGTTTGTCGAGCATGATGGTCTTGCCCGCCTGCACCGCGATGCATCGGCCGCCGGCGGCCTTGACGTTGCGGATGGTGTCCAACCCGATCGTCGGCACGTCGAAGCGAAGGTCCTGCTGCGGCTTGGCGATCTTGATCAACAGCCAGCCTCCGCTGCGACAGAGCTCGCCGGCTCTGCGGATCATCGCGTCGGTGCCCTCCATCGCTTCGACCGCGATGACCTCGCGCTCCTTGACCGCGATGGCCTGCCCCACGTCCAGGCCCGCCACGCCCTGGGCGATGGGTAGCCCGAAGGTGATGTCGCCCTGCAGGGCGGAGCTCGGCTGCACGCGGGTCATGACGCCCTGATGCGCCAGGTGGTCGGGGATGTAGCGGGTGGTGTCGATGAGCGTGATCCCGCAGGCCAGCAGTTCGTCCGACAGGACGGTGAGCATCGCGTCGGTGCGTTTGTCGTGCCGGACACGATACCAGAGCTTGGCGGCCTTGAAGTCGGGCCACTGCCGGAACAAACGCAGCGGGTCATACATGCGTTCCTTGCGCACCTTGCCCACAAGCACCGCCTCGCGCACGCCCCAGCGACGCAGCAGTCGCACCCACCGGCCCACGCGCACCACGCCGCTGCGCCCAAAACGCCGCGACAGCGCCGGCATCTGCGGGTCGTACTGACCGGCCAGCCCCACGCAGGCCACCTCCCGCCCCGCGGCGCGCACGCCCAGCGCACTGAGCACCGGCAAACGCCCCCCCGCGGCGATGATCCCGATCGGTGGTTCAGCCATGCTGGGCATTTTATCGAACGCAGAAGAGGATCCGCAGATTACGCAGATGACACAGATTTTGACGCACGACGACGAGTTGAACTCGGATGGGTCGGATGGGTCGGATTCCCAGCAGATCAGTTCAACGAACTGTTCTTGGTACTCCAGTTCATCCGAGCGATCCGACCCATCCGAGCTAACTGAATCGAATCTGTGTCATCTGCGGATCACTTCTTTAACCTCGCGGCGGTGAAGGTTGGGCCGTGCTGGGCGGCTTCCCATTGCTGGGCGTCGCCGGCGTGGGACTGGTAGTCGCCCCAGAGTTCGTGCCAGTAGGCCAGGAACTGGTAGGGGGCGAAGCGGGCGTAGTGGCGCTCGATCCTGCGGTGGAGTTTGAGTGGATTCCGGGGCGTGGAGATTTTGTGCGTGATGCGGAAGTGGCGGTAGGTCTCGCTGTCGATGGGCAGTCGGTCGTATCGGCCCAGGAGCTGGCAGAGATTGGCGGCGGCGTAAGGGCCGATGCCGTGGATCGTGAGCAGGTCGTCGAAGATGTCCTGGGTGCTGCGGGCGCGGTCCTCGAAGCGGGCGAGGTCGAGCCTGCCCGACGCCACGTCGCGCGCCAGGCGGACGATGCGATCGGCGCGGTAGCCCACGCCGCAGCGACGCTTGAGCTGAGCGGGTGTGAGCGAGGCGAGTTGCGTGGGCGTAGGGAACCCACCGCGGCCCGGGTGCTGGCAGAGCAGCGTGTTCATCCGCATGGTGCTGGGCCAGGTGACGTTGCAGGTGGTGATGGTCTTGACGATGTCCTCGAAGAGCGTGGGCGAATGAAAGAGCCTGCCGAAGTTGTCGCGTCGCGCCCCCGGGAGTTTGCGTTGAAAGTCGCGGAACAGTTCCGGGGGCTCGTCGAGGCGGAGCATGCGACGAATCTGCGTGGTGAGCCGGGAGCGTTCCAGAGGGTTGATCGCGGCGTCGTGGGCGACCTTCAGACGGCGACGCTCCTGCCAGAGCGTGACGGTGAGGAGTCGATCCTCGCTGGCGTGGAGCGGTCGCTGGAAGAGCCGGGTCACCGGGTCCCAGCGGTTGGGCGCGAGGATGAAGTAGCCGTAGCTGCAGACAGCCCGGGGCAGGTCGAAGCGAGGGGGAAGCGCGAGGGTGAACACAGCTAGAGGGGTGAAGATATAATCGGGCGGGTTTGGGTTCAACGAGGAGGATCGAAGATGTCACGCATCATGACGACGGTGCTCGTGGGGGTTTTTGCTGCCACGGCGCAGGCGGTCCCGCTGGCGCAGACCACGGACCTGTATCTGCTGGAGTTCGGGCGAGGGGCGATCCTGCGGATCACGCCGGAGGGTTCGGTGAGCCAGGCGGTGTCGCGTGCCTCGATTGATGCGCTGCTTCCGGGGGCGGGCGTGGACTTCGAGAACCGCGGGGTGACGTTCGACAAGCTGGGGAACATGTACTTCACCGAGGGTCTTAGCCGATCGGTGGTGAAACGGACGCCGCAGGGCGTGATGAGCGTTCTGACGGACGCAGCGACGATCCAGAGCGCCACCGGCGCGGGGGACGCCAACCCGCGTGGGGTGGACATCGGCGCCGATGGCTTCCTGTACGTCACCGACTCGGCCAGCGACAGCGTGCTGAAGGTCAACACCACCACCGGCGTCGCAAGCGTGCTGGTGAACGAAGCGGCGCTGCAGGCGGCGGGCGTCGCGGCGGTCGCCGGGTTCGAGACGGTGAGCGTCAAGACCGGGATCGCCGCCACCAGCGACGGCAAGGTCTACGTGGTGTCAGACGGATTCCCCGACACGATCTTCGCCATCCAGAGCGACGGGGGCGTGAGTGTCGTGGCCTCGGGGCTGCCGCCGTTTGACAACGATCCGCTGCTCTTTGACCTGGACCTGTTCCTGAGCGTGGACCCGATCACGGGCGATCTTGTGGTGGGCAACGACGGGTCGGGCGGCGGCGGGGATGATGGGCACAACCCACTTCCCCCGGAAGAGCCAGACGCCTACCTGACCCTGCGACTGACCGACAACGATCTGAGCGCGCTCCTGTCGCAGACGTTTCTCGATGCTTTGGTGGGCAGCGAAGCGGACCTCGAAGGCGGCACCGCGTTCGACGCAGCGGGGAACTTCTACTTCGGTGATCGGACGACCAACTCGATCTACCGCGTGGACCGCAATCTGGAGGCAACACTGTTCGCCTCGGCAGCAGCGATCGAACTGGTGACGGGCAGGGCGGCCAATTTCGAGGGCGGCATGGCCTTCGCGCCTCCGCCGGTGCCCGAGCCTACGACGCTGCTGCTGGGCGCGCTGGTGTTGGGCACCCTGGGCTGGTCGATTCGGCGAAGTGCGCAGAGGCTCCAGTTCGTGTGAGAAATTGGTGACTTAGCTGCAGGATGAGCCGCCGATCAACGCCGATGAACGAGGATATGACTAACGAAACCAGCCCTTTATTGGCGTTCATCGGCGGCTCAGTTTGGTCTCTCTAAGGCCCCTATTGTTGATCCTTTCGGGGGTCGGTATAATCCCGATGACAAATTCATGTCACTGCCATCAGGGGCTTGAGTGTCATCAATGTTGGCACGGAAGCTGGTTCACCTCACGGGCGGGTTGACGTTGCTGTGTCTCTGTGCAGCTGCGAATGGCGCTGTGTTCGTGAGCGAGGTTTCCACTTCTGACCGCACCAACGAACTGGGCCAACTGCTTACTCCCTACGTCGAAATTTCCGGGCTGGGCAGCTTAAGAGCGGTGGACGTGATCGTGACCCGCGCTCGTTCTGGCCCGAGCTTCGGGCAGGTGCTTGAGGTGATCCACGTTCCGGATGGACCAGCGGTTCGCCTCATCGCCCTGCTCCAGAGCGGCCAGAGCTGGGACACGCAGGCTTATCCCAATCCATCGCCCCTCCCCGGGCATCTCACGCAACACCTTCTTGCATCAGGCTATCCATTCAATGACGCGCGCAGCATCCTGGTCTTTGACCGCCCCACAAAGCTGGTTCCCCTTGGCGGCACGATCGACGCTCAGCTGAGCAGTCTCAACGGCGCATCGCTGCTCGCTTCGCTGACCTTCGGCCCCGCAGGCGTCACGCTTGCCCACCCCTGGGACAGCAGCGGAACCATGGTCGCGCTTGCGAACCCGCAGAACGCGATCTCCGTTCCGCTCGACGACTCGAATCAGCCCACGTCGATCGACGGAGCAACGCATCTGGTAGGCCAGACCACCCCGCTATCGCTGCGGTTGTCGGGCTGGGATTACGCCTTGAACCCGGGCATCGCCAATCGACCGTTCGGTGAATCGCTCCAGCCTCACCTGCCCGAGCCTTGCACTGCGGTCGTGGTGCTACTGGGAATGCCCGCATTGATCCAGCGACGACGCAGCTCAGAAACCAACACCTGCGACTGAGCGACGCAGGAATGCATGCGCGCTGCGGTGTCTTCCTTCCAGCTGGCGCTGGGCTGCGGACTGGACAAAGCCGACGGGCGAGGCTACGATTGTAAAACTCGTTGTACATTGTGTTTCGCATCGTCTCTGGGCTTAGGTGCGCCGATGAGTCAGGAAACCCTCCCCGTCTCTGGCCAGTCGAGTCTTTTCGCCCGCGTGGCGGCGGTGGTCGAGCGCATCCGTCCCGCGGTCAAATCCGATGGCGGCGACGTCGAGTTGGTCGAGGTGACGCCCACGGGCGTGGCGCGGATCCGTCTGCACGGCGCTTGCGTGGGCTGCCCTTCGAGTTCGATCACATTGCACATGGGCATCGAACGCAACATCCGCGAGAAAGTGCCCGAGATTCAAGCTGTGGAGCAGGTCCACTAACCCTTGAAATCCATCCCTTTACGGGTAACCGTGGGGATTTCCCATCGTTGCGACGCTGATTGAGCCGATGGGTTTGTTGGACGCTCACCGCCAGGGACGTTCGAGGCAGGCTCCGGACGAGCGGAGCCTCGAATACCCAAAGCAGTGGGACAAGGGAGCAGGTACGGATGCTGGCTCTGACGCGACGCATCGGCGAAGAGATCGTCATCGGCGACCCCGCCAAGCCGCTGGGCGTCATTCGCGTGGTGGAGATCCACGGCGACAAGGTGCGTCTGTCCTTCGATTTCCCCCGCGACATGCAGGTCAACCGCCGCGAGTTGGCGGTGCAGAAAGCCAAAGCCGAGGCTGCCAAGTCCAACCCCACCGCTACCCCCACCCCCGCGCCCGACCCCGCCCCGCCTGCTCAGGCGTGAGTCCGGGATCGATCAGATTCTTGACAGGATTACAGGGTGCGCAGGATCGACACGATTCGATCTTGTCTTTCCCTTCTTCGTCTGATTTGATCCTGTTGATCCTGCGCATCCTGTAATCCTGTCAAGAAAGTCCCACCCGCGCCCCCGACTTGCCCCATCTCCGCGCCTCCCTAGAATGTCCGCTCCCCGCCCGAATCAGACCTTGCATTCTTTTTCCCATGGGAGCTTTTCATGCCTGAATCCACGATCCCCCACGGCAACGCCCTGATCGGACAGTCCGGTGGGCCGACCATGGTCATCAATCAGTCCCTCGTGGGCGTCGTCGAGGCGCTGCGTGGCAAGACCGGCATCCAGAAAATCCTCGGCTCGCTCCACGGCGTGCGCGGCATCGTCAACGATCAGTTCATCGAGCTGCAGAGCGTCCCGCAGGATCGGCTCGAACGCATCGCCGCCACCCCAAGCTCCGCGCTGGGCTCCACCCGCGACAAGCCCGACGAGGCCTACTGCGCTCGCATCCTCGAACACCTCACCAAGCACAACGTCCGCTTCTTCTTCTACGTCGGCGGCAACGACTCCTCCGACACCTGCAGGATCGTCAACGACCTGGCGAAGAAGACCAGCTACGACCTGCGCTGCTTCCACGTGCCCAAGACCATCGACAACGACCTGGTGCACAACGACCACACCCCCGGATTTGGCTCCGCGGCTCGCTTCGTCGCCTGCGCCTTCATGGGCGACAACCTCGACAACAAGGCGCTGCCGGGCGTCAAGATCAACGTCATCATGGGTCGTCACGCCGGCTTCCTCACCGCCGCCGCCATGCTCGGGCGACGCAACGAGGACGACGGCCCGCACCTGGTCTACGTCCCGGAGGTCCCCTTCGACGAGGAGCGGTTCGTCGCCGACGTGGACCGCGTGATGAACCGGTTCGGCAGGTGCCTGATCTCCGTGAGCGAGGGCATCGACGACGGCAAGCCCACCGACTTCTACAAGCACGGCATGCCCATCGCCGTCAAGCTCGCCACGGAGCAGGGCCACAACGTCGAACGCGACGCGCACGGCAACGTGCAGCTCTCGGGCTCCGGCGCCCTGGGCGACTTCCTGGCCATCCACATCAAGCGCCGACTGGGCAAGAAACTCCGCGTCCGAGCGGACACGTTCGGCTACATGCAGCGGTCGTTCGTGGGCTGCACCTCGAGCGTGGACGCCGAAGAGGCGCGCCAGGTCGGCCGCGTCGCCGCTGAGCTCGCCATGGCCGGCAAGCTCGACGGCTCCGTCGCCATCCAGCGCAAGAGCAGTGAACCTTACCGCGTCGAGTACCAACGCATCGAGCTGAGCGAAGTGGCTGCCAAGACACGCACGCTCGACCGTCGCTACGTCAACGACGAGGGCAACAACATCAACGACACGTTCAAGGAATACGCCCTGCCGCTGGTCGGCCCACTGCCCGTGGTCGAGTCGCTGCGCTTGTCGTGACCATGACACCGGGCTGTGGACAGCCCGGCTCGGAGGGACAGCCCAACTCGGTGAAGCCGGGGATCTACTCAGCCCCGGATCCCCTCCCCCGTCCGCTACACTGTCCCCATGCCCGTCCACGACAAGCCGGTCTTCGGCCTGATCCTGCTGGGCGGTCCGCTCTCGGGGGCTCTGGTTCGGGACGTGCGTCTGGCCAACGAACTGGCGGACCGAGGCTACACGGTCCATGTCTGGTGGGTCATGGACCGCAACCGCACCCTCACGCTGCGCCCGAGCATCACCCAGCACTGGCTCGCCCACGCCTTTCGCTTTCGACACCGCACGCTGCCCACGTTCTGGGAGTGGCTCGGACGACTGACCACGCGAATCGTCAGCGACCGACGACGGTTCGCCTACACCCAGAAACGCCCCGCCTTCATCGACGCGGTCATGGGCGCCATGGTGCTGCACGTGGTCCGTGGCGTGGAGACCGACGAACCGCTGATCAAGCGATTCAGCGGTCAACTGCGGCGCACCGGCGTCACGCACCTGCTGCCGATGCTCTCGATCCTCAGCCACTGGATCCTCGCGGCGCGAAAGAGCCTCTCTTCGCCGCCAAAGTACGTCGTGACCTTCCAGGGCTACGAGCTCTACGTCCACTACGCCAAGGCGGCGGGCGCCGAGGCGCAGTTCTACGAAAGACTGCGCCAGGCGGTGACCCAGAGCGACTACCGCGCCATCGCCGTGAGCGCCGACTACGCCCGGCGCGTGGAGCAGGACGTGGGCGTCCCCGCCGCGCAGCTCGTGGCCATCCCCCCCGGCGTGCCCCCCGGCTCACCCATGCCCCGCGCCCGCGCCATCGACCTGCTCCGGCAGCGCGACAAAAACTTCCGGGACGACCTGCCCCTGATCGCCTACCTCGGCAGGCAGAACGCCGAGAAGGGCATCGACCTGCTGCTCTACGCCGCCAAGATGCTCCAGGAGCAGGGCGTGCAGTTTCAACTGCTCGTCTGCGGCCCCACGCTCTTCGGCAAGCTCTACCGCAGAGTCTGCATCGAGATCGCCAGCAACCTTCGGCTGAGCAACCTCAGGATGCTCAAAGCGGTCAGCGACGAGATGCGATCAGCGGTCTTCAGCCTGGCGCACTGCGTGGTCTATCCCTCGATCCACCGCGAGCCGTTCGGCATGGTCCCCGCCGAGGCCATCGCGCACAGATGTCCCGCGATCGTCCCGGACGTGGGCGGCGTGGCCACCGCCATCGAAGCGCACGGCGTCTCCGCGGGCCTGACCTTCCGAGCCTGGGACTCGGGCGACCTGGCCCAGGTGCTGCGCCGACTGCTCACCGAGCAGGGCCTGCGCGAAAAGCTCATCGCCAACGCCCCGACCGTCGCGGAGTACTACTCCGTCAAGAACCTGGGCGACCGCGTGCTGCAACATCTCGACCTGCTCCACCGCGCTGAGGACAGCCCGGCTCTGTAAGCCGGGGATGTACTCATCCCCGGACCCCCTGGACCCCCCGGATTCGATAGCTCCGCCCCTTCCACCGATTTCCCCCACGGTGGTAGTGCACGAAACTCGCCACGATGATCGACAGGTACAACGCGGACCCCACCGGCAAAGAAAACGCGTAGCCCCAAGGCAGGTTCAACACCTTCCGCACCGCGTTCATCGGCCGCACTTGCAGCACCACCGCCGCCAGCGACGTCGCCAGCGCCGCGTAACTCCACACCCCGGGACTCCACACGCTCAACGCCCCCGCGACGAACAGCCACGCACTGGGCAGGATGTTCACCACCGGCGTGACCAACACCACCAACGCGAATACCCGCCACCGATATTCCATCCCCGCGTAAGCGTTCTTCGTCAGCCCTTCCCACATGTCGGGCCAACTCTCGTACATGCGTCCGTGGAACAAATCCTTGGTCACCGCCAGTCGCACCTTCGCGCCCGCCTGCTTGAGCTTGCGCCCGAGGTTAATGTCCTCGATGATCTGGCCCTTGACCGACTCGTGCCCGCCGATGGCGTCGTAGAGCCTCCGCCGGGTCAGGATGAACGCTCCGCCGCAGATCATCTCCGGACGCTTAGGGTCCATCGCGTAGTCGAACGGATAGAGAATCCCCAGCGCCAGCACCATCTGGCACTGCACCAGCGCTTCGAGCCTGGACCCGAACGTCAGCTTCGGAAAAAGCGCCACCAGTCCAGCGTCGTGTTCGAGCATGTGCCCCACCGCGTAACGCAGGCAGTCGGGGTCCCAGTGGATGTCCGCGTCGGTGAAGCAGACCAGCTCCGCGCGCTTTTCGCCGGTCCTTGCTTCGTGCTCTCGCAGCGCTTCGTAGCCGCGGTACACCGCCCAGCACTTGCCCACCCAGCCTTCCGGGGGCTCGATCTCGTTGCGGAACACCGTGAGGTGCGCGAACTTCGCCGCCAACTCCGCGGTGATCGTGGGCGTGGCGTCGTCGCTGTGGTCGTCGATGAACACCACGCGATAGTTCGGGTAGTCCTGCTCGCACAACTCACGCAGCGTCGAGGGCAGGTGCTCAGCTTCGTTGCGTCCCGGACAGAGGACGACCACCCCCGGAAATGACGCGGGCGGAGGGGGCGGTGAATCGAAATCTAACCGATAGCTCAGGCTGTTCCGCCGGGCGGGGTTCAGGCTGATCGCAGCCCACACCATCGCTGCAATTCCCGCGAATACGACGATGGCCGCACTCAACATCGCCCGCGAGTATATCCGTCCAGCCCTTCAGCGCCAGCCGCGCAGCGGCACGGGCTTCTGCGGTAGATTATCGCCGCCTCAACTACAAGGAGACTGCCATGGAAGCGCTGCAGGAAAAAGTCGCGGAGTTCGTGGTCGAGTACGGCATGAGCATCGTCGGAGCGGTGCTGATCCTGATCGTCGGGTCGCTGCTGGCGATGTGGATCGGTCGTCTGGTGGCGCGGCTGCTGGCCAAGCGCAACTTGGAGCCGCCGGTGAAGAACCTGCTGGTCAAGACCGCTCGCGTGCTGGTGCTGGTGTTCGTGGGCATCCTGGCGCTCTCGCGCTTCGGGGTGGACGTGCTGCCGCTGATCGCCGGCGCGGGCGTGATCGGCGTGGGGTTGGGCCTGGCGGCACAGGGCGTTCTGTCCAACATGGTCGCTGGACTGACCATCCTCTTCACCAGGCCCTTCCGCGTCGGCGAGTTTATCGACATCGTGGGCGAGCAGGGCGTGGTCGACGACATCACTCTCTTCAACACCACGCTCACGCACCCCGACCGCTCGCGGGTGATCATCCCCAACCGCAAGATCGTGGGCGAGGTCCTGCACAACTACGGTCAGATTCGGCAGCTGGACCTGCGCGTGGGCGTGGCCTACGACACCGACCTGACCCGCGCCATGGCGGTGATCCACGACGTGCTCGAACGCGATCCGCGCGTTCTCAAAGACAACGAACCGCGGGTGGGCGTGGTTTCGCTCGACGATTCGCAGATCACGCTGGTGGTCGCCCCGTGGGTTCCAGTGCCGGACTACGGCCAGGCGGAGGTGGACTTCAACAAGGCCATCGTCGAGGCCTTCCGCGAGCAGCGGATCAACATCCCCTTCCCGCAGCGCGAGGTGCGGATGCTCAGCGCCGGTTAATCGCCGAAGGTCGTGCCCACGGCGCGGGCGGCCAGCAGCAGCGGGTGGTCGGGCTCCACGAGGCGCTGCTTGTTCTCCGCCGCCAGAAGCTCCACGTCGGTGACGTCCTGGCCCTTCATGACGATCAGGCGGTTCTGCTTGCCGCTCATCAGCGCCTCGACCGCGGCGTGGCCGAATCGTGTGCCCAGCACGCGGTCCTCGGGCACGGGGGTTCCGCCGCGCTGCACATGGCCCAGCACCGTGGTGCGTGTCTCGATGCCGGTCCTCTCCTCGATCTGCGAGGCGATGAGTTTGCCCACCCCGCCGAGCCTGATCGGGTCGGGGCTGGTGGGGTCCACACGGTCCACGACCTGCTTGCCGTCCTTGGGCCGAGCGCCCTCGGAGACGCAGATGATGGTGAAGCGTCGCCCGGACTGCGACCGGTGCGTGACCGCGTGGCAGATCTTCTCGATGTCGAAAGGGATCTCCGGCAGCAGGATGACGTCCGCTCCGGAGGCGATGCCCGCGTGCAGGGCGATCCAACCGGCGTTGCGGCCCATGACTTCCACGATCATGGCGCGGTGGTGCGAAGCCGCGGTGGTGTGCACGCGGTCCAGCGCGTCCGAGGCGGTCTGCACCGCGGAGGCGAACCCGAAGGTCACGTCGGTGCCGTGCAGATCGTTGTCGATGGTCTTGGGCACGCCGATGCAGTTGACGCCCTTGCGGACGAAGTTGGCGGCGCCGCTCATGGTGCCGTCGCCGCCGATCACGATCAGGGCGTCGATGCCGCGCTGTCGGAGGTTCGCCAGGCACTGATCGGTCATGTCCAGGAACTGCGTCTTGCCGTCGATCTTCACCGCGTGCTTGGCGGGGTTGCACTTGTTGGTGGTGCCCAGGATGGTCCCGCCCAGCGTCAGGATGTTCGACACGTCCGAGGAGCTCAGGTCGCGCATGCGATTCTCGATCAGCCCCAGAAAGGCGTCCTCGATGCCCACCACCTGCAGATGATGCTCGTAGACCGCGGTCTTGGTGACGGCTCGAATCACCGCGTTCAGACCCGGACAATCGCCCCCACCCGTGAGCACGCCGATTCGACGCATGACGCTGGGACTCATAGAACAACTCCTTGCAAAGAGCACCCTGAAGATGGTATTTATATCGGATAATCAGGTATCATCATTCGGCGACGCCTGCTTCACCATGGTGGTGAGACGCTTCGGGGAGGGTCCGAAGATAAGCCCCGTCAGGACGCAAGCCTCATGATCTACTCCAACGCTTGTTCTTACGCGATCCGTGCCATGTCCCGCCTGGCGCTGCTCCGGCCCGATGGTTATGTGCTCCTGGACGAGTTATGTGCCGGGACCGACCTGCCGCGTCACTTCGTGGCCAAGATTTTCCAGGAGCTGGTCCGCAAGAACCTGCTCATCAGCGCCAAGGGCCGCGGCGGCGGCTTCGCCCTGGCACGCAAGCCCAGCCAGATCACGCTCTACGACATCGTCGCTGTGGTCGACGGCGGCGAACAGTTCGACCACTGCGTCGTGGGTATGGCCAAGTGCAACGACGAGCAGCCCTGCCCGCAGCACGACCAGTGGAAGACCATCCGCACGGCCATCAAGAAGTTCCTCGTCACCACCACGCTCGAACGCATGAGCAGCACCCTCGAGAAGAAACTCGACATGCTGGGCACGCCCATCGCCGCCCCCAAGAGCAAGAGCAAGCCGCTGCCCGCGGAGCAGTGAGAATCGCAAGGCACTGTCCCGCAAAGCCCGCGAAGAGCGCGAAGAAGCCGAGTGCAGATGTCCTCTCTCGAAAAGACACTCACCCGCGTACTGAGCGGCCGCGCGGATGCGAATCCGAGGTTTGCGGACCTGCAGCGAGCGCTTGACTCGCGAGGGTTCCGTCATCGGGTCAAAGGCGGGCATCACATCTGCTGGAAGTCGGGGATCGAAGAGATGATCAATCGCCAACCGCTGCCCGGCGGAGGCGCCAAGCCGTATCAGGTCAAGCAAGTCCGACAGCTCATCACCCGATATGGCGAACAATGAGACTCCGACGCGTTACGGGGTCATCATCGACTGGAGCCAGCCGAACCAGGCGTTCATCGCCGAGATTCCGGGATTGCCCGGCTGCGCCGCGGTCGCGCGGCTGTTGCTTACAATACCGGCCCATGAAGTACGTCATCATCATCCCCGACGGGGCGGCGGACCATCCGCTGGAGGAACTGGGCGGCAAAAGCGCCTTCGAGGCGGCGAACAAACCGCACACCGACCGCCTGGCGATCCAAGGCCGACAGGGCACCGTCGCCACCACGCCGGACGGGTTCCCGTGCGGCTCGGACGTTTGCTCCATGTCGCTGCTGGGCTACGACCCGCGCAAGTTCCACAAGGGCCGCGCCCCCCTCGAAGCCGCTGCACTGGGCATCGACATGAAGCCCACCGACTGGGTCTTCCGCGTCAACCTCGTGACCGTGATCGAGGGCAAGATGCAGGACCACTCCGCGGGGCACATCAGCACCGAGGAAGGCTCTCGATTGCTCGAGGACCTCGCCAAGCAACTGGACCTGCCGGGCATGACGCTCTACCCGGGCGTGAGCTACCGCAACATCATGGTCGACAGCGGCGGCCGGGACTGGTCGGAGCTCAAGACGACCCCGCCGCACGACGTGCCGGGCGAGCCGATCCGCAAGCACCTGCCCGTGGGCGGCGAGCACGCCGAACTGCTCCAACGCATGATCGCGCAGAGCGAGGTGGCGCTGGCGCATCACGAAGTCAACCAGACGCGAATCGAACTGGGCGAGTTCCCCGCCACACATGTCTGGCCCTGGGGCCAGGGTCAGAAGCCCACGGTGCCGAGCTTCGAGTCGCGCTTCGGCCTGCGCGGGGCGATGATCACCGCGGTGGACCTGCTGGCGGGCATCGCCAGCTACATCGGCTGGGATCGCCTGAACGTCCCGGGCCAGACGAGCTACCACGACACCGACTACGCCGCAGCGGGGCGCCACGCCATCGACGCCCTGGCCAGGTACGACCTGGTCTGCGTTCATGTGGAGGCGCCCGACGAAGCCTCGCACGCCGCGGACGCCAGGACGAAGGTCGCCGCCATCGAAGCCATCGACCGGCACATCGTCGGGCCCCTCCACGCAGCACTCCAGGCCACCGGCGAAGACTGGCGACTGCTCTATCTCCCCGACCACTACACCGCCGTGAGCACACGCAAGCACGACGCCACGCCCGTCCCCTTCGCCATGGCAGGCAAACGCATCAACGCGGTCCTGCAACGCCCCTTGAGCGAAGCCCACGCCCGGAACTCCGACCTGCACATCCGCTTCGGCCACGAACTGATGGAGTATTTCCTCTTCAGCGGCCTAAGCTGACCACCACGATTTAGCCCCGGGTCAATGACCCGGGGCTAAATGAGGGGAATCGAATTGTCGCGGGCGATGGATCAATAATCCATATCGTCCATACCGCCCATGCCGCCCATGCCGCCACCGGGGCCGCCCGCGGGGGCTGCCTTCTTCTCTTTGATCTCGCTGACCACCGCGTCGGTGGTGAGCAGAAGACCGGCGATGGAGCTGGCGTTCTGCAGGGCGATGCGTTCGACCTTGGTCGGGACAATCACCCCCATCTTGACCAGGTCGCCGTACTCGTGCGTCAGGGCGTTGTAGCCGTGGTTCACGTCCTTGGCCTGCTCGACGTTCTGCGCGACAACGGAGCCGTCGAGCCCGGCGTTTTCGGCGATCTGCTTGATGGGGGCGGACAGGGCGCGGCGGACGATGTCCACGCCGATCTGCTCGTCGCCCACCAGGCCCTTGAGGTTTTCGAGCACCTTGCGGGCGCGGATGACCGAGACGCCGCCGCCGGGGAGGATGCCCTCTTCCACCGCGGCGCGGCAGGCGTGCATGGCGTCCTCGACGCGCGCCTTCTTCTCCTTCATCTCGCTCTCGGTGGCGGCTCCGACGTTGATCTGCGCCACACCGCCGGCGAGCTTGGCCAGGCGTTCCTGGAGCTTCTCGCGGTCGTAGTCGCTGGTGGTGCGCTCGATCTCGCGCTTGATGGCCTCGATGCGGCCCTTGATGTCCGCGCTCTTGCCCGCGCCCTCGATGATCGTGGTGTTTTCCTTGTCGATGACGATCTTCTTGGCGCGGCCAAGATCACTGATGGCCACGTGTTCGAGCTGGATGCCCAGCTCTTCCATGATGGCGCGGCCGCCGGTGAGGGTGGCGATGTCCTCGAGCATGGCCTTGCGGCGGTCGCCGAAGCCCGGCGCCTTGACCGCGGCGCACTTGAGCACGCCACGCAGACGGTTGACCACCAGCGTCGCCAGCGCTTCGCCCTCGACCTCTTCGGCGATGATCAGCACGCTGCGGCCGGCCTCGGCGATCTTGCCCAGCAGCGGCACCAGGTCCTTGGCGCTGGTGATCTTCTTCTCGTGGATGAGCACGTAGCAGTCTTCCAGCACCGCTTCGCTCTTGCCCGCGTCGGTGACGAAGTGCGGGCTGAGGTAGCCCTTGTCGAACTGCATGCCCTCGACGAGCTCGACGGTGGTGTCCAGGCTCTTGCCCTCTTCGACGGTGATCACGCCGTCCTTGCCCACCTTGTCCATGGCCTGGGCGATGATGTCGCCGATGGCCTTGTCGGCGTTGGCGGCGCAGGTGCCCACCTGCGCGATCTCCTGACTGGAGGAGATCTTCTTGGACATCTTGGCCAGCTCGGCGACGACGGCGTCCACCGCCTTGTCGATGCCGCGCTTGATCTGGTTGGCGTTGGCGCCGGCGGTGATGTTCTTCAGGCCCTCGGTGAACAGGGCCTCGGCGTAGATGGTGGCGGTGGTGGTGCCGTCGCCCGCGTCCTTGCTGGACTTGGAGGCGACCTCCTTGACCATCTGGGCGCCGATGTTCTCCATCGCGTCCTCGAGCTCGATCTCCTTGGCCACGGTCACGCCGTCCTTGGTGACGGAGGGCGAGCCGAAGGATTTCTGCAGGACCACGACGCGGCCCGAGGGCCCGAGCGTGACCTTGACGGCCCGCGCGAGCTTGGCCACGCCGCGACGGATCGCTTCACGCGCCTCGGTGTCGAACTTGATGAGTTTTGCTGCCATGATGAGATGCTCCTGATGGGTTTTATAGTTTGGGTTTGAGCTTGTGAGTTGATCCGCAGATTACGATCGTTAGTCTTCGACCACGCCCAGCACGTCGTCCTCGGAGATGATCAGGTACTCCACGTCGTCGATCTTCACTTCGGTGCCGCCCCACTTGGAGAGGAGGATCTTGTCGCCCTTCTTGACCTGGAAGGCGGCGCGCTGGCCGTTGTCGAGCAGTTTGCCCTCGCCCACCGCCACGACGCTGGCCTCCTGCGGCTTCTCTTTGGCGGACTCGGGGAGGAAGATGCCGCTCTTGGTCTTCGTCTGCGCCTCGACGCGCTTGACGAGAATCTTGTCGTTGAGCGGGCGGATCTTCACGGGGCTTGCGGTGGCGGTGGCCATGTCGGACGTCTCCTTGAGGGGTGGGTGAGGGGTGAGGGTGAGTCGTGAGGAATCCGGGGATGGGTACATCCCCGGCTCTGGGAGGTTGAGGATTAGGGGTTGGGGGGCAGGGGCCAGGAGCCTTGGTAGCGGCGGTCCAGCAGGCGCTGGAACACGGCGAGGATGCGCTCCAGGTCCAACGGCTTGTTGAGCACGGAGAAGGCGCCCAGGCGCAGGGCGTGAGCCAGCAGACGGTCCACGTCGCTCCTGCTGAAGGCAGGACTGCGCACGAGCACGATGGGCGGACGATTGGGCAAGCGCCGCAGCAGTTCGATGAGCCAGAGCTCGCCCGCGGCGTGGGCGAAATTCATCCCAGCGGAGCG
Source organism: uncultured Phycisphaera sp. (assembly GCA_964496285.1). Lineage (GTDB taxonomy): Bacteria > Planctomycetota > Phycisphaerae > Phycisphaerales > Phycisphaeraceae > CAZBXW01. The sequence continues at coordinate 37,923 of CAZBXW010000009.1, read as the reverse complement.
CGGCGTGTTCAGGTCGATCACCGCGGCGTGAATCTCGACGCGCTGCGTGAGCTCGAGCGCTTCGTCGCCGGAGCGAACAAGGTAGGAGGCCACGCCCTGCGGCTCGAGCAGACGCGAGAGCTGCACCGTCCAGTGCTCGGTCGCCTGCGGACGATCCTCCGTCAGCAGCACGTTGAGCCTGCTGCGGCGAAGCGGCGGATCGATCGAAGTTGGCGGACGAACGTTGACCATGGGTAGAGAATGACCGTCTGTCAAGAGGCAAAGCGAAGGCCCAAAGCGTGATTGGTCGCATACATGTAAGATAATGTGTGATCATCATTTGTGGTGCTGGACCTTAGCTGAAAGAGAGGCTGGTTTCTGCCAACGCAGGGTGGAGGTTCAGGGCGATATGTCGGTTTGGCAGACGAACCCGCGCCGCTTCGCGGCTGGCGCTGGCTTCCCTTGGTGGCGTCAGTGTGAGGAACCGACGATCGATTCCAGGACGTGGAGCGATGCCTCGACGTGGTGCGGGCCGCCGTCGAGGTCGAGCATCGCCGGCACGCTCATGGCCAACAGGGCGCGTTTGATCTGGGCGTAACGGGGCCAATCGTCGTGGACCGTCAAGCCCAGGCGTTTGCGTTCGTGGGCGATCATGCTCGCCAGACGTCGCCCCGCCAGTCGCTGCGGTCGGGCCCAGAAGAGGTGCTCGAAGTAGACCGCGTCCTCGACCCAGTGCCCGGCGTGAACCTCAGCCAGGTCCAGAAGCACCGCGGGCCCCTCCGGCGGCGCATGTCGGGCCATCGCGTTGGCCAGGTGCAGATCACCGTGGCACCAGTCCTGGATCGGTCGCTTGCGCCACTCGCGGATCCACGTGTCGAGCTTGCGGTGCACACGTTTGAGCGCTTCCTTCCAGCGCTGCTCGTGTCGTAGATCGTGCCTGCCCAGGTGCTTTCGCGCCAGTTCGTAGATCGCGGGGTAGTCGCGCTCGTTGTGCTCGGTGCTCAGGGGCGTGTGCCGGGTTGCAGCGTAGAAGCGACCGGCGGCCTCGACGAGCAGGTCAAACTCTCCGCCGCGCCAGTTCGGGCCCAGCGGGCCGTGCGGCAGACACTCCATCACCACCCACACGATGTCGTAAGGCCCCAGGGTCTGGCCGTGGGCGTACAGACGCGGGGCGACGTTCTCGTGCGACTGCAGGCGCAGGAGCCAATCGCGTTCGCGTGGCTTGACCGGAAGCTTGACCACAACGTTGCGCGGTTGCGTCTCGTCCGCGGTGTAGGTGGCGTAACCGGTCAGCGCTCCGCCGCGTTGCCAATCGGTGCGGAACCAGTTGATCTCGCCCAGGCGTCCGTCGCAGGTCTGTCGCAGCAGCGCGGCGAACTGATCGCCCAAGGACTGTTGTGCGTGGGCCGCGTCCGCCTCGCGCTGCTCAGGGCGGACGAGCCCTTGTTCGTCTGCGGGCGTGGCTTCGTCCATGCTCGACCTTCCTACGACACCGTACCGCTGGTGCACGCAAAGATCAAGAGAGTTGCCCCGCGAGCCACGCAGCGGTCGTCGCCTGTGCTACGATTCGCACTTCCCTCAGGAGCCTCCCGTGCGCGACCCTCGCATTGATCGACTCGCCAGCGTCATCGTCAACTACTCCGTGGCCGTCAAGCCCGGGCAGCTGGTGCGCATCAGCGGCGACCCGGTGGGCATGTCGCTGCTCGAAGCGCTCTACGAAAAATGCCTTCTGGCCGGGGCGCACCCCTTCGTCAAGTGCGCCCCGGACTCGCTGCAGGACCTCTTTTTCCAGCACGCCAACGAGCAGCAACTGAGCCACGTCAGCCCGCTGGCGATCCGGGAGATCGAGACCATCGACGTATCCATCGGCTTATGGGGCGAGAGCAACACCAAGGCGCTGTCGCGCGTGGACCCCCGCAAACAGGGCCAGGCCTCCGCCGCCCGCAAGCCCGTCTTCAAGGTCTTCATGGAACGAGCCGCGCTGCCCGAGGATCACCCGCGGAAGCTGCGCTGGTGCGGCACGATGTTCCCCACCGCCGCCAGCGCCCAGGACGCGGAGATGAGCCTGCGTCAGTACGAGGATTTCGTCTTCGCCGCAGGGCACCTCGACAAGCCCGACCCCGTCGCCGCCTGGCGAAATATCGCCGCCGCTCAGCAGAAAGTCGTGGATTATCTCAAGGGCAAGAAAGTCGTCCGCTTCCAGACCGCCCACGGGACCGACCTGACCGTCAACGTCCAGGGCATGACCTGGATCAACTGCTGCGGTCACGAAAACTTCCCCGACGGCGAGGTCTTCACCGGGCCCAACCTCAATGCCGCCGACGGTGGCGTCAACGGCGTGGTCCGCTACTCGTTCCCCGCGGTCCACCACGGCCGCGAAGTCCACGATATCGAACTGACCTTCGAGCGCGGAAGAGTCGTCAAAGCCCGAGCCTCGAAGAACGAGGACTTTCTCCTCAAGATGCTCGATCAGGACCCCGGCGCTCGCAACCTGGGCGAGATCGCCATCGGCACCAACTACTCCATCCGCGATTATTCCAAGAACACGCTCTTCGATGAGAAGATCGGCGGGACCTTCCACGCCGCCGTCGGCGCCGGCTACCCCGAGACCGGCAACACCAACGAGTCGGGCCTCCACTGGGATATGGTCTGCGACCTGCGCCAAGGCGGAACCATCACCGTCGACGACCAACTCATCTCCCGCGACGGTCAATTCCTCTTCCCCGGCTGGCCCCGGCTCTGATCCACTCGCGCCTCAGCGCCTCGGGTTAACGCTCCTTGACAGGATCACAGGATGCGAAGGATCAACCGGACCGGATCAATCCACTCTGCTCTTATCCTGCCAATCCTGCGCGTCCTGTGATCCTGTCAAGATTCCTCTGCCCGCGACATCACTTTCGACGCACAGGGATCTGCACCTCGCTGTACTGGTACCCGCTGGGAATGAACGGGCTGTTGTAGCCCATGCGTCGCAGCGGGCCGGCGCGTTCGTACTGTGCCGCGTTGTCGCTGAGCCAGTTCTCCAGTTTCGCCACCGCCTCGATCATCACGTCGGTGCGATAACCCCCACGGATCGCCATGCTCACCACCGTCATCGCCGGAACATCCACGATCCTCACGCGACCGTCCTTCGGGTCACTCCCCGGGGCGCCCATCGTCGGCTGCTGGTACATGAAGCCCATCGCCTGCTCGTCCATCTCGCCCTGCTCCTGCGTGACGTAGGTCATCTCCACCGGCGCGGTCATGGCGATCTCGTTGCGCTTGATGTGACTGAACAGCACGCTGAACATGCGGTCCTGACTGCCCCGACCCTGCGGCGCACGTTCGGTCTTCGCCATGCGGTACGCGGGGTACTCATTGACGATCACCTCGCCCACCGGCCCGGGCTCCGGAAAACCCACCGGCAGCGGCGCCTCCATGATCGGCTTGAACTCCAGGTCCAGGAGCGCCTGCCGCATCCCCAGCGTCAGCGTGCCCACCGCAGCGTTGTCGTCGCTCTGCGTCCCGGCTCGTTCGACCCAACCCTTCAGCGCCACGCTCACGGGCGAGTCCGCGCCCAGCGTCCGCTGCGCTTTTTCGCTGCTGCGTGTGTAGATCGTTCGAGCCGCGCTGAACTTCTGCTGCGCGATCAAAGCATCGCCCTGCTCCAGGGCCTGACGAAGCTCCTTTGCCGCCTCGTCGCTGCGTTGCGCCTGCGTGACCTGCTCCGACGCGGCGCAGCCGCCCAGCAGTGTCGCCATGGAAACGATCAACGAGAAGAGTCGGGTGATCATGCGGCTATCGTAGGCTCACTCGAAGCGACGGTCACGATCCCGTCAGTAGCAAACGTGCCGCGTTGACCTGCTCCCGACTTCCTAAGAGCAACACTTTGTCGCCGGTGCGTAGTTCCTGATTCGGTCCGGGACTGACAATGCTTTCGGTGCCCCGCTCCAGCCCCGCGATCATCGCCCCCGTGGCGCGGCGCACGTCCAATTCGTGAATCAAGCGCCCCGCCGCCGGCGCGTTCACCTTCAACTCCACCAGTTGCAGCACCGCGTGGCCCAGCAGACGCAGCTCCGGCAGCGTGGCGGGCAGCGCAGGCGTCGGTGTCACAGACTCCGGCTCAGGGTCCTCGCCCGAGAGCGACTGGCCCACCGCGACCTGTCCGCTGGCGTATATCCGCACCAACTGCCGCCACCACGCCCATGCCACGCCGCTGACGATCACCACCAGCACCAGCAGCACCGGCGTCGAGGGCGCGATCGCCGCACCAATCGCCGTCATATAAACCACCACCGGCAGCGCCCCCACGAACAGCAGCACGTTCGTCACCAGCGACCGTCTTACCGTCAGGTGACTTCCCGACGTGATCGTCACCTCCGCGATGATCATCGCCCCGGCACGCAGCTTCCGCGCCGCCGCCACCAGCACCGGCAGCGACAGCAGCAGCGTCCCCAGATACACCAGCGTGTTCCCGCCCCCCAACCACGCCGGCACGAACTCCAGTTTCTTTTGCAACACCCGTGCCACCCATGTCGCCGCGATAAACAACGCGGTCAGCAGCGCCACGTTCACCGTCATCTGCAACAAAATCCTGCGCAACTGCGCCCGCGCCACACTCCCGGGTGTCACCACCAAGGAACCCTCTCCCGCTCGCCTCGCCCAGCGGTGGTACACGCCCAGCAAATCAACTAGCCAGACCGGCGTTCGACGCTCGACCCACTGTGCGATCCGCTCCGACCTCGCGATGAGCGTGGGCGTGGTCAACGTGCTTAAGCCCGAGACGCACACCGCCACCGCGTAAAGAAACTCGCTCGTCACGCCCAGGCTCTGCCCCAGCGCCGCGATGATGAAGGCGAACTCGCCGATCTGCGCCAGGCTCAGTCCCACGCGCAGAGAGTGCTTCAGGTCGTACCCCGCCACCACGCAGCCCAAGGCTCCGGTGAGCGTCTTGCCCACCACGAGCACCCCCGTGACTACCAGCACCTCGGGCCAGTGATCCTTGAGCAGCGCCGGGTCCAGCAGCAGCCCGATCGACACAAAGAACACCGCGCTGAACATGTCCCGCACCGGCGCGATCAGGTCGCGCACGCGCTGCCCGTGCTTGGTCTCCGCGATCACCGCTCCGACCACGAACGCACCCAACGCCGAGCTGAACCCCATGTTCACCGCCAGCAGCGCCATCCCGAACGCCAACCCCAGCGCCGCCACCAGCAGCACCTCGTCGTTCTCCAACTCCACCAGCAGCCTGAGCAGCCGCGGCAGCAGCACCAGCCCCATCACCACGAACACGATCAGGAACAACACGATCCGTCCGCCGGTCTCGAGCAGTTCCACCGGCGAGAACGCCCCCGACAGCGCGATGCCGCTGAGCACGCCGATCGACGCCATCGCCGCCAGGTCGTCGAGCACCAGAATCCCCAGCGTCGTCCGCGCAAAGTCGGCGTTCATCAGCCGCAGGTCGCCCAGCGTCTTACCGATCAGCGCCGTCGAACTCGACAGCAGCATCGCGCCCAAGAACAGACTGTCCAACTGCTCCCACCCGAACGCCCGGCCCAGCAGATACCCGACCCACACCATCAACAGCATCTCGATCAGCCCCGCCACCCCCGCGCGCGGTCCCACTCGCACCAGACCTCGAAACGAAAACTGGATGCCCAGACTGAACATGAGCATCAGCACGCCCAGCTGCGAGAGCGTTTCGATGCTCTTCGGGTCCGTGATCAGCGGGAAAGGCGGCGTGTGCGGGCCCACGATCAGTCCCGCCAGCACGTACCCCAGCACCACCGGCAATTTCAGTCGTGAGAACACCACCGTCGTCACTGCCGCGACGACCATCACCACCGTCAGGTCCTGCAGAAACGCCGACCCGTCCATCCCCCTAGTCTAAGCCCCAATCCAGAGATGTACCTACACCCGGAATCCTTCCACCAGTCACTCTCCCTCACACCCGCGTGAACCCGCGATTCATCGCGTCCGCCACCGCCGCCACCGCCACCGTCACCTGATTGGCGCCGGCGCTCTTGAGCAACTTGGCGCACGCACCGGCGGTCGCTCCCGTCGTCTTCACATCGTCCACCAGCACCACGTCCCATCCGGTCAGGTCCACGTCGAGCAGCGCGAATGATCGGGCGACGTTCGTGGCACGCTGGGCGGCGGTGAGCGTGGTCTGCGGCACGGTGTATCGCACGCGGCGCAACAGCGATTCGCAGGGCCAACGCCGACGCTGCGCCAGTCTCATCGCCATCAGTTGCGACTGGTTGTACCCTCGCCGCGCTCTTCGCAGCCAATGCATCGGCACCGGGCACACCACCACCCTGGCCCGGGGCGTCATGCGAACCGTTCCGGTCAGCGCTTCGCCCAGCTCCTGGCCCCAGCGCCAGGCCCCGGCAAACTTCATCGCCACGATGCACCGACTCAACGCGCCCTCGTAAGCGCCCAGACGGAACAGCCGGTCCCACGACATTGACTCGCCCACGCAGAACGCGCACCCGCTGCTCAGCGACGCACCGAAACCCGTCGTCGCGCCGCAGCGCGGACAGTAGGCCGTCTCTTCGTCGGGTCGCCAATCCTCCAGCCGCGGTCCGTCGTCAGGCAGCAGCGCGTCGACCCACTCCCCGATCCGTCGTCGCCAGCCTGAGCGGACCTGCCCCACGACACGGTTATACTCCAACGCCTTGGAATCCGGAACCCCCCCACGCGGACGTTTCGACGCCACCGTCGAGTTCAATCAACCGCTCTGCCGGGAGCATTTCCTGCTGCGCCTGCGCGTGACCGGTGCCTTCCCGCCGACGCAGCCGGGCCAGTTCATCCAGCTCGGCTGCGCTCCGCCGGAGGTGGACTGCGAGAGCCGCGACCTCGAATGGCGGCCCGAAGCGCCTCCCCATCCATCACAACGCGAACTCTGCCAACCCACCGCGATGCTTCGCCGCCCCTTTAGCCTCGCCGGGCGCGAGGGGAACAGTCTGGAGATCGTGCACCGCGTCGTGGGCGTAGGCACCCGCTGGCTCAGCGAACGCAAGCCCGGCGACACCGTGGACCTCATCGGCCCGCTGGGCAATCGCTTCGAGCTTCCCGTCGCCAAATCACTCGCCCTGCTTGTGGGCGGTGGCGTCGGTCTGCCCCCGATGTTCTACCTCGCGCAAGCTCTCGGCGCCGCAGGCTGGGACGCCATCGCCTTCATCGGCGCGCTCGCTCAGGACCTGCTGCCCGTGACCTTCGACCCGCGCTGCCCCGTCGATGAATCGGGTCTGCCCACGCACAGCGTCCTGCAGTTCGCCAAGCACAACTGCCCTTGCGTGGTCACCACCGACGACGGATCGCTGGGGCTGCCCGGCCGCATCACCGCGGGTCTCGAAGGCGTGCTCCAACGACTCTCACCCCAGGACGCGGCCCGGGCCGTGATATATACCTGTGGCCCCGAACCGATGATGCACGCGGTCGCCAAGCTTGCTTCGACTCACAACATCGACTGCCAAGTCTGCCTCGAACAGGCGATGGCGTGCGGCATGGGAACCTGTCAGTCCTGCGTTGTAAAGATCGAGGACCCGCTGCGCCCGCAGGCGACCACGCCACAGGGCCGACCCTGGCGATTCCGTCTGGCGTGCACCGATGGACCCGTCTTCGACGCGCCCAGCGTCGTGTGGTGATCGCTCCGCCCGCCTCACTCAGATTTGGCTTTTTTCTCTCTCTTCGGCTTGCTCGTCTCGGGCTTGGCGGGCTTCTCCGTCTTAGTCTCAGACTTGGCTTCCGTCTTGGGCTTGCTCGCCTCGCTCTCGGCTTTGGCGCCCTGCTTGTAGCTCTCGCTGCGGTAATCCGTCTCGTAGAAACCACCGCCCTTGAAGATGATCCCCGCTCCGGTGCCAATGAGCCGCCGGAGCCTGGGCTTGCCACAACCTGGGCACTTGCGCAGCGGTTCGGCGGTGATCGACTGAAACTCCTCAAACAGGTGATTGCACGATTGGCACTGGTACTCGTAGGTGGGCATGGTGAGTCTCCTTGATACACCGGGTTGTGGACAGCCCGGCTCAGACTACTCTGTGACGGTGACCTTGGCGGGACGAAGCGTGATCTCGCCCAAGACGTAACCGCTCTGGAGCTGCATGCCCACGCAACCGGGGCCAACCCCTTCGACCTTTTGCTTGAGCATCGCCTCGTGCTGTCTCGGATCGAACTCGTCGCCCGCTTTCGCCTCGATGCGACGGACGCCGAACTGCTCGAGCGTCTTGAGCAGCTCCTCGCGGACGATCTTGACGCCCTCGAGCAGCTTCGCGGCGGCGACCTTCTCCGGGTCCACCGCCACCGCGTTGTCGAAGTGGTCCAGCACGTTGACCAGGGCGCGGGACATGTCGATCGTCTGCTGCTGACGGGCGACCACCACGTTCTGCTCAGCCCTGCGGACGTAATTCTGATAGTCCGCGATGGCGCGCATCAGTTTGCCCTGCAGCTCGCCGGTCTCGGAGCGCAGCTTCTCCAGCTCTTCCGCAACGACTTCCTTCGGTGTTTCTTGGGGTTCCTGAGGCTGTTGGGGGTCCTGGCTCATGCACCACCTCCGAGATATTCCTTCATCTTCTTCCAGAACGAGTCGGACTCCGGCGGACGGTCGTGATGCTCCGTCGCGGCGTATTCCTTGAGCAACTTCTCCTGCTTGCTCGTGAGCTTGCGTGGGACCTCCACCATCACGACGACGACCAGCGACCCGGGCCGCCCGCTGCGCAGGTTGGGAAGTCCTCTGCCGTTGATCTTGATGATCTCACCGTGCTGCGTGCCGGGCTTGATCGTGACCTCGGGCTGCGGAGCTTTCCGGTCACGGTCGAGCGTGGGGACTTTGATCGTCGCGCCCAAGGCCGCCTGCGTGAACGTGATGGGCATGCGAAGGATCAGGTGGTCCTCCTCGCGGGCAAAGAGCTTGTGCTGCGCGACATGGACGGTCACATGCAGATCGCCACGCGGTCCACCGGCAGCGCCGGGTTCACCCTCGCCCGAGACGCGGATCGACTGTCCGTCGTGGATTCCCGGGGGCACCTTGACGCTGAGCACTCGATGTTTAGGCTTTCGTCCAGCGCCCTTGCAGTCGGGGCACTTATCCTTATATATTTTGCCCTGGCCCTGACAGGCGGGGCAGTCGGTGATCATGCGGAAGAGCCCGCCAAAGCCCGCCTGCTGCACCTTGCCCTGTCCGCCACAGGTGACGCAGGCGATGGGTTGTGAACCGGGCTTGGCGCCGGAGCCGGAGCAGGTGGGGCAGTGGTCCTGCCGGGTGAACTCGATCTCGCGGTCCACGCCGTGCGCCACGTCTTCCAGGCTGATTTCGATGTGGGTTTCGAGGTCGTAGCCGCGTGTCGCCCCGCTGCGGGAGCGTCGGCCGCCGCCTCCTCCGGCCGCGCCGCCGAAGATGTCCTCGAACATCGAGAAGATGTCGGTGGGGTCCATGCTGCGGAAGTCGTGGCCCGCAGCGCCGCGCAGGCCCTCGTGCCCGAAGCGGTCGTAACGCTGCCGCTTGTCAGGATCGGAGAGAACTTCGTAGGCCTCGGCAGCTTCCTTGAACTTGGCCTCGGCTTCCTTATCACCAGGATTTCGATCCGGGTGATACTTCATGGCCAGCTTGCGATAGGAGCGCTTGATGTCGTCCACACCGGCGGTGCGTTCGACGCTGAGCACTTCGTAGTAGTCGCGTTGAGGGGCCATATAAGGGTCTAAGGTCTGGGGTCTAAGCTCCAGGGTGAAGAGTCACAGAACTCTCCCGGCCCCTCGACCTTAGACCCCGGACTCTGCTCACCCATCGAAACGGCCCAGAGCGAGTTTCCGCCCTGGGCCGTGGTGGTTCAGAGAGAGAGGAACGGAGCGATCACGCCACGGCGCCGCTGGCGGGGTCCTTCTTTTCCTTGACTTCGGTGATGAGCACGGTGGTGGTGAGCATGAGACCAGCGACGGAGGCGGCGGCTTCGAGGGCGAAGCGAGCGACGAGGGCGGGGTCGAGGATGCCGGCCTTGTACATGTCGACGTATTCAGCCTTGGCGGCGTCGTAGCCGGCGGAGCCTTTCCTCTCGAGCAGAGTATCGACGACGATATCGCCGTCTTCGCCGGAGTTGTCCACGATCTGCCAGGTGGGGGCACGCAGGGCCTGCACCACGATGTCGTAGCCGAGCTTCTCGTCGCCCTTGGCCTTGGTCTTAGCGGATTCGACCGCGGGGATGGCGCGGAGGAAGGCCACGCCACCGCCTGGGACATAACCTTCCTTGGCGGCGGCCTTGGTGGCGTGCAGGGCGTCCTCGACGCGGTCCTTGGTTTCCTTCATGGCGGTTTCGGTAGCGCCGCCGACGTGGACGATGGCCACGCCGCCGGTGAGTTTTGCCAGTCTTTCCTGGAGTTTTTCGCGGTCGTAGTCGCTGGTGGTGGCCTCGATCTGCTGGCGGATCTGCTCGCAGCGGGCTTCGATATCCTTGCGCTTGCCCGCGCCTTCGACGAGGGTGGTGTTGTCCTTGTCGATGACGATCTTCTTGGCTTTACCGAGCGACTGGATTTCGAGCGATTCGAGCTTGGTGCCCAAATCCTCGGAGATGAACTCGCCGCCGGTGAGCACAGCGATGTCGCCGAGCATCGCCTTGCGACGGTCGCCGAAGCCCGGCGCCTTGACGGCGCAGACCTTCAGGACGCCGCGGAGTCGGTTGACCACGAGGGCGGCCAAGGCTTCGTTCTCGATCTCCTCGGCGATGACGAGCAGGGGCTTCTGCGCCACAGCGACCTTGTTGAGCAGCGGGAGCAGGTCGGGCAGAGAGCTGATCTTCTTCTCGTAGATGAGGATCAGGGCGTCTTCGAGGACGCACTCCTGCGAGGCGGGGTCGGTCATGAAGTAGGGCGAGAGGTAGCCCTTGTCGAACTGCATGCCCTCGACGTATTCGAGGGTGGTATCGGAGCTCTTGCCCTCCTCGATCTGGACGACGCCCTCGATGCCGACCTTGTTCACGGCGTCGGCGATGAGCTTGCCGATGACGGGATCGTTGTTGGCGCTGACGGAGGCGACCTTCATGAGGTCGTCGTACCCCTTGCACTTGACGGACATGTCGGCGATGGCCTGCGAGGCGACGTTGGTGGCGGCGGTGATGCCACGCTGCAGGGCCATGGGGTTAGCGCCGGCGGCGACATGTCGCAGGCCGGCGTCGAAGATGGCCTCGGCCAGGACGGTGGCGGTGGTGGTGCCGTCGCCAGCCTTGTCGCTGGTCTTCTTGGCGACCTCGACGACCATCTTGGCGCCCATGTTCTGGAAGGGTTCGGCCAGTTCGATCTCCTTGGCGACGGAGACGCCGTCCTTGGTCACCGCGGGCGAGCCGAAGGATTTATGGAGGACGACATTGCGGCCGGTGGGGCCCATGGTGATCTTGACGGCGTTGGCGAGCTGCGCCAGGCCCTTGCGGAGTTCCTGGGCGGCGTCGCTGCCGAACATGAGTTGCTTCTTGGCCATGATGGTGAGGCTCCTTCAGAGCCGGCGTTGGTGGTCGCCGGGAATGCACCGGGCTGTGGACAGCCCGGCTCGGACAATGGGATTACTTCTCGATGATGCCCAGGAGTTCGCTTTCGCGGATGATGACGAGTTTGTCGCCGTCGATTTCGACTTCGGTGCCGGCGTACTTGCCGTAGAGAACGGTGTCGCCCTTCTTGATGGACATGGCGGTGCGTTTACCCTCGTCGTCCATCTTGCCCGGTCCGACGGCCAGGACCGAGCCGGTCATCGGCTTTTCCTTGGCGCCTTCGGGGAGGTAGATGCCGTTCTTGGTTTTCTCGGCGGCTTCGCTGGGTTTGACGAGAACACGGTCGTCGGTGGGTCGGATTTTCATACGGGTCTCCATCGTTGAGTTGGAATTACAACAGTCTGGTGAACTCTTCCACGGTCAGTCCCGCGTCGCGGATCAGTCCGCGCAGCAGCCCTTTGCTCAGTTCCCGATGATTGGGGATCGAGAGGTGGCGGTGCGGTGGAGTGGTTGAACGCAGGATCATGTGACTGCCTGTTTGATGACTTAGTTCATAACCGATTCGTCGAAACGCTTTGGCGGCCTGTTCGCCCGAGACAACCGGCAGCCGTGCCATGGTTAGGCTACCTTTCCGATGTCGATGTCGATCATTTCCTCGCTGATCGGCGGCGGGATCGGGTCTCCGTGCTTTTTCAGGCTTTCGATGTATCCGGTCATGGCGTCCATGATGTTGCGTTTCGCTTCATCACGAGTCAGGCCCTGGCTCCAACAGCCGGGCAGGGTCGGGCACGAGGCCACAAACTTGCCGTCTTCGTCCTGCTCGATGATGACGCGAAAGAGCATGGTGAGAATCCGAGAATGCTCGCTTAGAAACCGTGGTGGTGTCCGTGGTGGCCGTGGCCGCCGGGGGCCGGGGTGTCGTCTTCGTCCTTGGGGGCGTCGGTGATGACGCAGTCGGTGGTGAGCAGGAGCGTGGCGACGGAGGCGGCGTTTTCGAGGGCGGTGCGATCGACCTTGGCGGGGGTGATGATGCCCTTGGCGATCATATCGCCGTATTCGAGTGCAAGGGCATCGAAGCCCTGGCTGCCCTTGGCGTCGCGGACCTTGCGGACAACGACGGTGCCCTTCTCACCGGCGTTGTCGGCGATGGTCTGGGTCGGAACCTCCAGGGCGCGACGCACGAGGTCGAAGCCGGCCTGCTCGGCGGGGTCGTTGCTCTTGAGATTCTTCAAGGAGTCGATGGCGCGGAGGAAGGAGACGCCGCCGCCGGGGACGATGCCTTCCTCGACCGCGGCGCGTGTGGCGTGCAGGGCGTCCTCGACGCGGGCTTTCTTTTCCTTGAGTTCGGCTTCGGAGGCAGCGCCGACGTTGATCTGAGCCACGCCGCCGGCGAGTTTGGCCAGTCGTTCCTGGAGTTTCTCACGGTCATAGTCGGAGGTGGTGGTCTCGATCTCGCGGCGGATCTGGTCGATGCGGCCCTGGATGGCCTTGGATTCGCCGGCGCCTTCGATAATGGTGGTGTTCTCGGAGTCGATGGTGATTTTCTTGGCCAGGCCCAGTTGGGCGAGCTCGACCTTGTCGAGTTCGATGCCCAGGTCCTTCATGATGGGCTGAGCGCCGGTGAGGATGGCGATGTCTTCGAGCATGGCCTTGCGGCGGTCGCCGTAGCCCGGCGCCTTGACGGCGCAGACGTTCAGGACGCCGCGGAGCTTGTTGACCACGAGGGTGGCCAGGGCTTCGCCCTCGATGTCCTCGGCGATGATGAGCAGGGGCTTCTTCGCGCCCTGGAGTTTTTCCAGAAGAGGTACGAGCTTGGCGACGGAGCTGATCTTGTCCTCGAAGATGAGCACGAGGCACTTCTCGAGTTCGACGATCATCTCGTCGGGGTTGGTGATGAAGTTGGGGGAGAGGAACCCGCGGTCGAACTGCATGCCCTCGACGACATCGACGTAGGTTTCCAGGCTCTTGCCTTCCTCGACGGTGATGACGCCGTCTTTCCCGACCTTCTCGAAGGCGTCAGCCATGATCTTGCCGATCTCGGGGTCGTTGTTGGCGCTGATGGCGGCGACGTTGGCAATCTCAGTCTTGCGCGAGATGTCGATGGGCTTGGCCTGCTTCTTGATGGACTCGACGGCGGCGGCGACAGCGATCTTCATGCCGCGGACCAAGCCGTTGGCGTCCACGCCGGCGGTGACGAAGCGAAGACCTTCTTTGAAGAGGGCCTCAGCCAGGACGGTGGAGGTGGTGGTGCCGTCGCCGGCCTTGTCGCTGGTCTTGCTGGCGGCTTCCTTGACGAGCTGAGCACCCATGTTCTCCACCGCGTCGGTCAGTTCGATTTCCTCCGCGACGGTCACGCCGTCCTTCGTGACATTCGGGCCGCCCCAGGATTTGTCGAGCACGGCGTTGCGGCCGCGGGGACCGAGCGTGCTCTTGACGGCGCGGGCGAGTTTTTCGACGCCGGCAAGAAGTTTCTTGCGAGCGTCCACTTCGAAGGTGAGTTCTTTGGCTGCCATGAGAGGGCCTCTGAAGGTTGGAATAACGGGAACGATAGACCGTAACGCTGCATGGAGCGCAGCACAGCGACGCCCTGCGAGGTGCAATGTGGCTGCCAATGCGCGGAGCATTTCGGACTGGCGATTTTTTTGATGCATGACGTTGATATGTTTGTGTTTATGGATTCTCAAACGAGGAGCGAACAGGCCGTTGTGCAGGCTGCCGAATGCCAAGGTGACAGGGCATGGGGCTGCGAGGTGACAGAATTGGGGGGGATTGATCCCGACGCTGCGTTGGAGGTTACGCAGCGGGCAGAGCGAGGGTGAAGGAGCAACCGCGGCCGGGGTCGGAGTGAAAGGTGAGCGTTCCGCCGTGCTCCTGGACGATGCGTCGCGCGGTCGGCAGCCCCAGGCCGGTGCCCGATCTCTTGGTGGTGAAGTAAGGCGTGAAGAGGTGCTCGGCGCGGTCGGGGGGGATGCCCGGTCCGGTGTCGGTGACGAGGATGTGGACCTCGTCGCGGCCGTGCACGCGGGCGCGGCGGGAGTGCAGGAGCAGTTCGTTGGCGCCGCCGTGGGTCGCGCCCGAGGCGCGAGCGTCGATCATGGCCTGCAGAGCGTTGATCATGAGGTTGAGCAGCGCCTGCTTGAGCAGGTCAGCGTCGGCGGAAACCCGAGCGGGAGCGGCGGCCAACTGGGTGCGAAGGGTGACGCTGGCCTCCTGCGCCTGAGGCGCGAAGAAGTCCGCCAGTTCGCCCACGAGGCGGTCGGGCTCGAGCGGGGCGAGCTGGAGTTTCATCCGTCCGGCAAAGCGCAGGAAATCGTCGAGCGTGGTCCGCAGCCGTTCCACCTCGCGCGAGAGCGTGTCGAAGCGGCGCGAGGTGCGAGCGATGCGATCGGCAGCGACGGGAAAGTCGCGCGCCAGGTCGTGCAGGTCCTCACGAAGCAGCTGGGCGTTGAGCCCGATGGTGGAGAGGGGGTTCTTGATCTCGTGCGCCAGCCCACCGGTGAGCGTGCCGAGTTCAGCCAGACGTTCAGCGTCCTGAGCGCGACGGAGCAGCGCCTTGGAGCGATCCGCCTGCCGCTTGGCTGCCCACGCCGCCAGCGGGATGGTGATGGCCACGCCCAGCGCGATGCCGATCCACAGCCACATCATGCCGGATCGAGCATACCGCGCCGCGGTCGCATCGAGGTGATCCGGTCAGGCCACTTTGCCTTGAGAGGCGCTGTTGCTCGCCGCGGAGCGCTGGACCAAGCGTGCCTGTGCGCCCTTCTCGCCCTCAATCAGTTCGTAGTCGACTTCTTCGCCGTCCTTGAGCGAGCGGAAACCCTCACCTTGAATCTGGGTGTAGTGAACGAAGACATCGCGTCCCTGCGGCCCAACAATGAACCCGTAGCCTTTCTTCGGATCGAACCACTTGACTTGACCTCGCAACTGCATGACGCACTCCTCAAGTACAGGGACGAACTACTGAACTCACTCGCCTCGGAGCGCCCACGGGGACAGCCCTGCGCCGATCCACCGATGACCGCTCCGTCGCACACATAAGGAACTCGCAAAACGCACCGAACCTCGCAACGAAGCCACGCGCCTGAACAAGTCGGGCCTATCACGACAGGATTGAATCATGCCCAAATCAACTGGAACACAGAAAGGCCCCGCGAAACACGGTTCACCCACCACTCCAAGCCAAGGCTGCTCGCACAGCCCTCACTTCTCTCATTATTGTAACGTTAGCGTGACGCAGTAAAAGAGGATTTGTATAGGTGTTTTCCACTATTAACCCGTCACGATGAATCGGATTCCCATGTTTCCATGCGATTGAAGCTGTTCTGCTTCCTAACAATTGCATGCGTCTGGACTTGCTAATGACGTACAATTCCGCCATGCCGCCTCGTCGATGGGTCAGCGGGGGTCTTGTAGCGGTGCTGCTGCTGTCGGCCTCGACGTGGGCGCAGCTGGCAGACCTTAAACTCACTGTGGCGCAGGAGAACATGGGCCTGGGCGGGATGGTGCGACCGGGCCAATGGACGCCGATCCTGGCGCAGATCACCAACCAGTCCTCGACGGTGCGTCAGGCGCGCCTGCAGTGGGTCAACAGCGACATCGACGGCGATCAGGTGCTCAGCGAGCGCGTCATCCGAGCTGTCAACGCGCAGTCGTCGGAGCGGTTCTGGATCTACGCCTGTCCGCCGATGAACACCCGGCCCGGCAGCGTGCTGACGCTGCGACTGCTCGATGAGCCTTCGGGCGAACTGCTCGCCACGCAGAAGCTCGACCTGCGCCCCGCGCAGGTTCTGCCCCAGGACGTTCGCGTCGTGGGTGTCGTGGGCAGCGCGCCGCTGGGACTGGAGCCCTACCTCACCGAACACACGCACCAGGAAGCCACCGCCCTGTTGCGCAGCCTCTCGCCGCGATCGCTCCCGGATCGGTGGTACGGCTTGTCCGTCCTCGAATCGCTCATCTGGCTCCCGCCCTCCGACGGCGCCAGCGAGAACGACGTGCTGAACCTGCCCGATCCCGCCGCCCGCGCCCTGCGACACTGGATCAAGCGCGGCGGACATCTGGTCGTCGTCCTGCCCGCGGTCTACGAGACATGGAGCGGTTCGCCTCTGAAGGACCTCCTCCCCGCGAGCACCGGCGTGGGCGTGGCACTGCCCGACCAGGTTGCCCCGACATGGCTCGGCCGCGCTCCCTTCGCCTCGGGCATCAGCCTGCCCATGCGCGTCTTCGACCCCGGCGAGGACACCAGTGTCTCGGTCCTCCTCAAAGACACACAGGGCCGACCCGTCGTCGTGGCGCACAGCGTAGGCCTGGGACGGGTCACGCTCGTGGGCGTGGACCTGACCGACCCGCGACTGCTCCGCGCTTCGCTGCCCCAGGGCGATCAACTCTGGCGCGCCGTGTTCGGCTGGCGCGGCCCAGCGATCCCCACGGACGAAGTTCAGGCACAGGTCGCCGCGGGCACCCTGGCCAACCCGGACCTCCGCGCCGTGCGCAGCTTGGACCGCTTCATCGCCAGCGTCATCGCCATGCGCGAGACCGCCGCCCCCGCCATGCTCGCGGCGGTGCTGACCTTCGGGCTCTACTGGCTCGCCGCAGGGCCCGTCAGTTACGCCGTGCTCCGCGCCAAGGGGCAGGTCCGACACAGCTGGACCGTCTTCGTGCTTACAGCCCTGGCGTTCTCCGCCCTGACCTGGGGCGGCGCTAGCGTGCTGCGACCGCGCGGCGTTAGCGTCAAGCACTTCAGCGTCATCGACGTGGAGGCGGCCACGGGCCTGGCGCACACCCGCGCCTGGGCTGCCCTCTTCGTCCCCCGGCACGAGTCGGTGCAGTTGACACTCGAGCCCTCCACACTCGACGCCAGCGCCGCGGGGCCTTCCTTCATCACCAGCGCCGGCTTGTTCTCCGATCAGGACGCTGCGGGCTTCCTCGATCCACGCTCCTACTCCCTCGACGCGGGCGACCCCTCCTCGGTCCGGCTGCCGATGCGCGCCACCGCCAAGCAGATCGAGATCGATCACCTGACACGGCTAAGCCTGGCGGGTGACGACGCCATGTCCCGACAGTGGCTCTTCCCGTCCACCGGCGTCACCCTCGACGCTTCGGGTTGGCCCGTCGCTTCGCTCGTCCACCATCTCCCGGGCGACCTGCGCGACTGCATCGTCATCTTCGCCCCGGGCCAGGGACGCGATCCCTGGGTCTGGCGCGTGGGCGCATGGAAGAAAGGATCGCTCCTTGCGCTTTCGGGCCAGCCCGCTCAGGTCGCCCCCTTCCTGACGCCCCCGCTTCCGCAGCAGGAAAACTGGGGCGGGTTCCTGGGCACGGTGATCGCGCGGACCCCCGGGGCGATCGACCCCGAGATCGGAATGCCCCACGTCCCGCCGATCCCCGGTTCCGACGACACCATCTACTCCGTCGAACTGCTGAGCTTCTTCAACACGCTGCCTCCGCCGGACTTTCGCAAGACTGACTTCATGCGTCCGCCGGTGGGCTTTGCGCGCTCGCTGGGCCGCGCTCTGGACCTCACGCCGATGCTGGCGCAGCGACGCCTGATCGTCATGGGCCACCTGGAGGATTCGCCGCTGCCCGCGCCGCTGCGCGTGGAGGGTCGTGAGGTGCAGAGCACCGGCTGGACCGTGGTGCGATGGTCCTGCCCCATCCCGTGACGGAATGGGAAACGACCGCCATGACCCGCGGAGCCCTGCTGCTGATGACGTTGACGCTCGCCTGGGCCGCGGGCTGCGATCGCCCCACCGCCACAGCTCTGAAGCCTCAAGACGCACGCCTGTTGGACGCCCGCGGCGAATCGGTGCTGCTTCGCGGCGTGAACCTGATCGGCTGGCAGCACGCACGCGCATCGAGCGCTGTTGAGCAGGACTTTCGACAACTGCGCGCGTTGGGATACAACTGTGTCCGCATCACGGTGGCGACGGACGAGGGCCTGCCCCGACGCACCTTGGTGGCGCTGGATCGCGCCCTGCACGCCGCGGAGCGACAGGGCCTGCACGTCGTCCTGCACGCGCCAAGTCAGGATGCGACAGCATGGCGTTTGATCGCCTTACGCGTTCGACGCTTCGCCTGTGTCGCGGCGTACGACATCACGAGCGCGCAGGTGATCCCGCTGAGCCGAACCATCGCCGCCGCCGACCCGCGACGCGCTCGATTCGAGTCGTTCCGGACCGACCCCTCGCGGGCAGACTTCGACCCCGGTCAGCAGCACCAAGGCGACAAAGACAACCCGCTCCAACCTCCGCTCCCCGAAAACCCTATCCCCCCCTCGGACCCGCAGGCGGGCAGGAGCACTGTCCTTTCACTCATCGCGGGCGATCCGCCTTCGCTCCAGAGTGTTCGACAGTCCCTTGCGCAGCAGTTCGACAGGATTCGCCAACTGCTCCGAAACACCGCCCCGAACCGCGGCGTTCTGATCAACGCGGACAGCGAGGGCTGCGCCGACCTGGGAGGCCAAGACCTGGCGCGCGAGTGTCAGGATCGTCTTGCGGAGCTGGGCGTTCACAGCGTGATCGGGAACCACACACTGGGAGCCACGGTCAACGGCCGCCCCGACGAATCCCTTTGGCCGCTCTTGACCCTTGAGTCGCCGCCGATCGCGGAGAACGAAGGCGGCAGCGACGAACCGCCCCCGCCCTGGAGTCTCTCCGGTACGGGTCACCCTTCACCGGGTGAAGCTCGACTTCGCGTCCGTGGGCAGGCGGCGCTGAGCATCGCGGCGAACATCTCGTTCGCACACCCCAGCGCCGGCGACCGCTTCCACTTCGTACACCAGATCGTCACCGGCGACACGGGCGTCGTGGCGATGCTCGAGGACCTTCGCAGCGACGAGCCCGCTTCCGTTGCGGGACTCATGCTGCGTCAGAACACCGACCCCGACGCCCCTTTCGCTGCGATCGGGCTCGATGCGGGTGGGCAGGTGGTGGAGCTGGTCCGCTGGGTCAACGCCATGCGACCCGAACGCCGCGTCCTGGGCCACGCGGTCCCGCCCATCGCCCTGGCGATCACCCGAAAAGGCGCGCAAGTCTCGGTTCACTGGACCGACGCAGCCGGTGTCTGGCAAAGCTCGACCTGTCGCGTCTCGCCCCCCGCGGTCCCCTCGCTCTTCGCGGGCCCCGTCGTGCTGGGCCCCGGGAAGCTCCTGGCCGATTTCGATCAACTCTCGCTCATCGAAGCAGCTGCAACCCTGCCCACGCTCACGGTGCCTCCGCTGGCCAATCTTCTGAATGCAGCGAGCGACACTTCCGCCCTGCGCGTCACTGTCGCAACGTGCTATCGATACACCGTGGCGCTGCAGCTCGACCCGAGCACCCCATTCGCGCCCGAGGATCGAATCACCCTATCGCTCAGCGCGATGCGCAGCTCGCGTCCCGTCACGCTCGCTGCCCGTGCCTACCCGCTCAGCTCGTTGCGCCCCGGAGTCTCACACCTGCTCCACGTCGCCGCCTGCGCCCCGACCCAGGAGCTTCGCCCTTCACTCACCGGCCACACCGTCGCAGGCGTGACGCTGCAAGCCGTCTCGCTCCACAATTGGCCCCCCCAAGAACCCTGACGCCTCCATGACAAAAGGGTGAGCGAGGGGATTCGAACCCCCGACCCTCGGGACCACAACCCGATGCTCTAACCAGCTGAGCTACGCCCACCGTGATGCGCAGCGTGGGGCTTGGGCGCCGACGCTGCGTAAACCCTAAGGATAAGAGTCCCCGCGCGGGGTGTCAAACTTTTCCTCGCCGCCTGAGGTCTTACCGGACCGCGGCGATTAAGCGGAAGCGACGCATCGACGATACACACCACTGGAGCAGCCTTCCACCCCTGGAGAACGCATGGCCCTACCCACCGCCGAACCCAACGACCCCGCTGGGCGCGGGCCCCGCGCCAACGCGGAGATTCTTCTCGAGTCGGGCACCAACGAACTGGAGGTGCTCGTCTTCCTCCTGGGCGGGGGCGTGTTCGGGGTCAACGTGGCCAAGGTGCGCGAGGTCATCCTGCCCGTCAAGCCCGTGGCCAGCCCGGAGCAGCACAGCTGCGTGCTGGGCATGTTCAACCTGCGCGGCGGGGTCCTGCCGCTGGTGGACCTGCACAACTACCTGAGCATCGCCCCGACGCAGAGCGACCGCAACAAGTGGCGCATCATCGTCACCGAGTTCAACGGCTTCCGCGCCGGGTTCCGCGTCGAGGGCGTGGAGCAGATCTACCGCATGAGCTGGACGAGCATGCGTCCCGTGCCCGACGCCGACGGACGCAAGCAGTTCGCCATCACCGGCATCACCCAGATCCACGACCGCCTTGTGCTCATGCTCGACTTCGAGTCCATCGTCGACCACATCAACATGCAGGACTCACTGCACGTGGAGCAGGTGCAGAACGTCACCGGCGTGGACCGCGCCACGCGGAGGGTGCTGCTCGCCGAGGACTCGAACTTCATCCGCAACATCATGGAGTCCGTCCTAAAGCGCAGCGGGTACACCCAGGTCCACGTTTTCAACAACGGGCTGGACGCCTACAAGGCGCTGCTGCGGATGAGGGACGAGGGGACGCCGCCCGACGTGGTCGTGACCGACATCGAGATGCCGCAGATGGACGGGCTGGCGCTGACCAAACGCATCAAGCAGGACGCGGGCCTGCGTGGGCTGCCGGTGATCCTCTTCTCGTCGCTGATCACCGACGACACCCGGCACAAGGGCCATCAGGTCGGCGCCGACGAGCAGATCGCCAAGCCGCAGCTGCCGGACCTGGTGCACATCGTGGACCGCTGGGCCTCGCAGCGCGCCGCGTGAAACCGCAGATGACACAGATCGCGCAGATAAGAGCTTTTTGACTCGGATAGATCGGATAGATCGGATAGGAAATCAGCGCATCTCTAAATTCGATTCATCCGATCCATCCGAGTTCATTGGTTTTCATCTGCGTCATCTGCGGTTTCTATCTTGATTCACTTCTGACCGCAGCGCAAAGGCGTCAGGGCTTGGGCTCTTCCGCGGGTTTTTTGCCGCCGAACAGGCCGCCTAAACCTTCGCCGATCTTCTTGCCCGCGTCGTCGAGGGTCTTGCCCACGTCGCCTCCCTCTTTGAGCGTGTCGGTCACGCCCTTGACCACTTCGCCCGCCTGCTCGGTGACGCCTTCGAGTGCCTTGGTTGCTTCGCCCAGCACCGCCTGGCCCATCTTGCCCACCTCGTCGAGCGAGGCGAGCTGCTTGAGGCTGTCGCCCAGCGAGCCGGCGATGTCGCCGAGCATCCCCCCCGCGTTGTCCACGATCGACTTGAGCACCACCTTCATGATCAGGTTCGTCAGCTCCGCCATGTCCAGCCCCTTGGCGGAGTCGTAGCTGAACCGCACCTCCTTGATCGGCGGAACCGGGATCTGCTTCGCTGGGCCGCCGCCCAGCTGCAGCAGGTACGGATGCACCTCGATGTTGCGCAGCACGATCTCCTTGACCATGAACTGCTTGCTCTTGCCCCCGGAGGTGGACGGTTGTGATGGTCCCTGCGATTCGAGCTTCTTGAGGTTGTCCAGGATCGTCTGGTAGTTGGAGGTGTCGCCCTTCTTTTCGAGCACCACGTCCAGGTCCGACAGCTCGATGATCGGGACCGTCACCGTGTCCTTGGTCAGTTCGCTCAGCGGCAGTTCGAGCCGCGCACTGCCCATGTTCAGGAAGTGGGGCCCCTGGTTGAAGCCCGCGGGGTTGGCGATGTTCAGATCGTCGATCCCGAACTTGCCCGAGAGCAGTCCGATGCTCACGCCCGAGACGGTGGTGTCCACGCCGGTGGCGTAGGTCCCGCCCTTCTCGATGCCGGTCTTGGCCAGGTGATCGATGAAGTAGAGCGCCACGCCCACCGCCACGATCAGCAGCAGCACCACCACCACAAGCAGTTTCACGAGCCTCTTCATGGTTCGACTCCTTAAAGTTGAGAGGAAAAGTATCATTGTAACGAAACGAGCATGGCACGGACCAGCGATCCCACCCCATTCATGCGGACGGCGCTGCGCCTGGCGCAGCGTGGCCGAGGCTGGGTCGAACCCAACCCGATGGTCGGCTGCGTGCTGGTGCGCGATCGGCGCGTCATCGGACAGGGCTATCACCGGCGGTTCGGCGGACCACACGCCGAGGTGAACGCGCTGCGCGACTGTGCCCGTCGGGGGAACAGCCCCCGCGGCGCCACCGCCTACGTCACGCTCGAACCCTGCTGTCACCACGGCAAGACGCCGCCCTGCACCGAGGCGCTGATCGCCGCGAAAGTGGCCCGCCTGGTGGCGGCGATGCGCGACCCCTTCCCGCAGGTGGCGGGCAGAGGCGCCGCCTCGCTACGCGCGGCGGGCATCGGCGTGGAGTTTGGCCTGTGCGACCCCGAAGCGCGCCGACTCAACGAAGCCTACCTCCATCGTCTGGCCACCGCCTTGCCCTGGGTCATCGTCAAGTGGGCGCAGACGCTCGACGGCAGGATCGCCACCGCCTCGGGCGACAGTCGCTGGGTCTCCAACGAAGCGTCACGCCGGCTTGTGCATCAGCTCCGCGCACGGGTGGATGCGGTCGTGGTGGGCATCGGCACCGTGCTGGCGGACGATCCGCTGCTCACGGCGCGTGGCGTGCCCGTCCGCCGAGCGGCGCTGCGCGTGGTGATCGACCCGCGGCTGCGACTGCCCGAGCGATGCGCCCTGCTGCGATCCGCGCACGGGGTGCTCGTCGCCACACGCCAGACGGACTCGCTCAAAGCCAAGCGACTGCAGGATCGCGGCGTAGAGCTCTTCCCGCTCACGGGCGAGTCCCGTCGCGCCGACCTCGCTCCGCTGCTGGGTCATCTGGTGGAGCGCCATCGGGCGACCAACATCCTCGTGGAGGGCGGAGCGGCGTTGACCGGGTCGCTGCTCGAACAGGGCTTGGTGAACCAGGTGCTCGCGTTCGTGACACCGCGAATCCTGGGCGACGACAAAGCCATCGCCGCGGTGAGCGGGCTGCGCTGCGCTGCGATGCGACACGCGCGGGAGCTGTCGCTGCGCGCGGTGAAGCGCCTGGGCGACGACGTGATGCTGGACTACCGCGTCGTGGAACGACGCGGCTAACCGAGCAGGCCACGCTCGCGGAAATAGCGCAGGATCACGGTGTCCACCGGGACGTTGGTCTGAGCGATCATGGACGCCACGCCGCGCCGCCGACACTGCTCCTTGAGATGATTGCACCAGGCTTGCAGGTTCGCCTGGTAGCGCTTGAGCAACGCCGGGCCCGCCGACACCTCCGCCACGTCGGCGTCCTCCAGGTCGCGCAGCCGCAGATCGCCCACCACGCCCCCGGATGCGGGGTCGACCTCCTGCGGCGCGAGCACCTGCACGACGTAGGCGTCAAAGCGGTCCCCCGCGAGATACTTCAGTGATTCGGCGAGATCGCCCTTGTCGAGGAAGTCGCTCACGAGAATGACCACGCCTTTGCCGCGCTGCGTGAGGGCAAAGGTGCGTAAGGTCTGCGTCAGATTCCCGGGGGCCGCCTCCCGCGGCGGGGTCTGTTCCGCGATGAACCGCAACATCTGCGGCAGCGGCCTGCGCCCACGCAGGTTCGGCAATCTCCCTTGCAGCGTGTCGCTGAACGAATAGACGCTCACCCGGTTGTAGTTGACCAGCGCGATGTAGCCCAGCGCCGCCACCAGTTGCCTGGCGTAGTCCGACTTCCGGGGCTCGCCGTAGTCCATCGAGCGCGACACGTCCAGCAGCAGCGACGCCGCCAGGTCCTCTTCCTCCATGAACAGGCGAAGGAAAAGCTTGTCGAGCCGGGCGTAGAGGTTCCAGTCGATGCGGCGCAGATCGTCGCCCACGACGTAGGAGCGATAGTCCGCGAACTCGACCGACTGTCCACGCTTCTTGCTGCGCCTTTCGCCCTGGAGCTTGCCCTGGAGGATCTTCCGCGAGAGCACGTCCAGCGCATCGAGCTTGCGCATGAGCGAGGGGGGCAGGAGAAAAGCCGGATGTCGAATGTCGGAGGTCGGAGGTGAAGTCATGGTGTCCGATCCGTGCTGGGTCGAGGGTCTATCCATGCCCGGGATTCAACATCCGACATTCGACACTCGACATCCGACATTCTTAGCTCGCCTCCACCGGCAGCGAATCCGCGATGTCGTTGAGGATCATGTCGGTGGTCATGGCCTCGGCCTGGCCCTCGAAGTTCAGCAGCACGCGGTGGCGCATGGCCGGGAGCAGCACCGACTTGATGTCCTCGACGCTGACGTGGGCACGACCGTCGAGCAGAGCCCGGACTTTCCCGCCCAGCACCAGTGATTGGGCGGCGCGGGGCGAAGCGCCGAAACGCAGGAACTGCCTGGCCAACCTGGAGGCGAACTCGCCCTGGGGGTTCGTGGCCAGGACGCAGCGCACCGCGTAGTCCTGCACGTGCGGGGCGATGATGACGCGACGCACCAACTGCTGGTGCGCCAGGATTCCGGGGGCGTCGAGCACGGGTTCGATGCTCGGTTCGCTCGCCATGGTGGTGCGGTTGAGAATCTCGCCCAGCTCGGCGCGGCTGGAGTAGCCCACGAGCAGCTTGAAGAAGAAACGGTCCAACTGCGCCTCGGGCAGCGGGTAGGTTCCCTCCTGCTCGATGGGGTTCTGAGTGGCCATGACGAAGAAGGGCTTGTCCATCGGGTGCGTGACGCCGCCGACGGTGACGCTGCGCTCCTGCATCGCTTCGAGCATGGCGGACTGAGTCTTGGGCGTGGCGCGGTTGATCTCGTCCGCCAGCACGATCTGGGCGAAGATCGGGCCGCGCTGGAACTTGAACTCGCGGCGGCCGGAATTGGGCTCTTCAAGAACGATCGTCGTGCCCGTGATGTCCGCGGGCATCAGGTCGGGGGTGAATTGGATTCTGCTGAATTGCAGCGACAGCGCCTGACTGAGCGAACGGATCAGCAGCGTCTTGCCCAGCCCGGGGACGCCTTCGAGCAGGGCGTGACCGCCCACGAAGAGACAGGTCAGCACGCCCTCGACGATCTCCTGGTGACCGACGATGACCTTCTGGATTTGCGAGCGGACCTTGGCGAAGTCCTCCGTGAACTTGCGAGCCTGGTCGAGGGCCTGTTGCGCGTCGGATACAGCCATGAGCGGTGCTCCCGTGGAGGTTTGAACGGTTGCCACAGGATACCCGCTTGACTGCGACCGACGGAAGCTCAGGCCCGGTCAACCGCCGATGGACGCCGATCGATGAATCATGCCTTCGTCATATCGGCGTCCATCGGCGTTCATCGGCGGCCGCGGTGTAAAAAAAAAGCCCCGCGGGACGTGCGAGCATGCCGCGGGGCCGAAACCCACTTCAGAGTTGGGGCCGACACGCGAGGGCGACAACGCGCTTGGGTGTGTGTTCCGCGTCGCTTTGGGCCGCTCACCTCTTGGGCCCTGGGCGACGCGTGCTGCGGAGATGGTTGGCTGCGTTGAAGTCGCGTGTCGGCTCAACCATTCCCTGACAACAAGAGATAATACTGTCCGTTTTGTCTCGCGTCAACACCGAACCGGCGTTTCTCACAAAATCGGGCGTCATCTGCTAGGCTTGGTCGCAATGCCTTCTAGCTCCAAGAATTGCAAGCCCTCGCCGGGCGCGGTTCGACTCCACAAGGTTCTCGCCGACGCGGGGGTGGCCTCGCGCCGAAAGTGCGAAGAACTGATCCTCGAAGGTCGGGTCAAGGTCAACGGACGTGTGGTGAGCACCCTGCCAGCTTTCTGCGACCCGCTCCAGGACCGCGTCGAGGTGGACGGGCAGGTCGTGCGTCAACCCAGAACGCGGCGCGCCGCGGCCTCGCGCCTCCTCTACATCGCGCTGCACAAGCCCAAACGCATCATCTCCACCACCCATGACGACCTGGGACGCACCGGCGTGATCGACCTCGTACCCCCGGAGCTTTCGCGTGGGCAGCGTCTTTATCCCGTGGGGCGACTCGACGCCGAGTCCACCGGGCTGATCCTGCTCACCAACGACGGCGAACTGGCGAATCGGCTCACCCACCCGCGCTTCGGGGTCACCAAGCAGTACCGCGTGGCGGTGCGCGGCTCGCTCACCGACGAGGAGGTGGACCGCCTCAAGCGTGGCCTGCATCTGACGCAGCGCCAGGGCGACACCGCGGTGGGCACGAAGCGCGCCGCGATGGAGGACGTGCGCCGCATCGCGGTGCAACACGACCGCGACCGTGGCGACCGGACCATCCTGCTGGTGACGCTGCGCGAGGGTCAGAACCGCGAGATTCGCCGCCTGATCGAGAAGCTCGGCCACAAGGTCAAGCGCCTGGAGCGCACGGCGATCGGCCCGCTGCACCTCAAAGGCCTGCCCAGCGGCGCCGCCCGCCCGCTCACGCCCCCGGAAGTCCGTGCGTTGCAGAACGCCACGAAAACAAGCCCTTGGCGAGCGGGCTAGACCTGGGTCATGGGGCGGCCAGGGGCGGGCCAATCGAGGTGGAAGAACTGTCCGCGCGGGGTGTCGGTGCGTTCGAAGGTGTGAGCGCCGAAGTAATCGCGCTGCGCCTGGAGCAGATTCGCCGGCAGCACCTTGGCACGGTAGCCGTCGTAGTACGACAGGGCGCTCATGAACGCCGGGGCGGCGATGCCGTTCTCCGCCGCCAGCGCCACGACCTTGCGCCACGGGTCCTGGCCCTTGTCGATGGCCCTGCGGAAATAGTTGTCGAGCATCAGGTTCTTCAATTGCGGGTTGGAGGTGTAGGCGTCGGTGATCTTCTGAAGGAAGCGGGCGCGGATGATGCACCCGCCGCGCCAGATCTTGGCGATGGTCCCGAAATCGAGCTTCCAGTGGTACTCGCTCTGCGCCTGGGTCATGAGCTGGAAGCCCTGGGCGTAGGCGCAGATTTTCGAGCAGTAGAGCGCGTCGCGGATGGCGTCGATAAGTTTTTTCTTCTTGCCCTTGAAGCGGGGCTTTGGCCCCCGGAGCTTTTTCGAGGCGGCCACACGCTCCTCCTTGAGCGCGGACAAGCAGCGCGCAAAGACCGCCTCGGCCATCGCGTTGGCGGGGATGCCCATGTCCAGGGCGTTGACGGATGTCCACTTGCCCGTGCCCTTCTGCCCCGCGGTGTCGAGCACGTAGTCCACGAGAAACTTCCGGGGGTGTTTCGGGTCGGGCTGTTGCAGGATGTCAGCGGTGATCTGGATCAGGAAGCTCGCCAGCGGTCCCTGGTTCCACATGTCAAAGACCTGCCCGATCTGGTGGGCGGGCATGCCCAGCAGATGTTTCATGAGGAAGTAGGCCTCGCAGATGAGCTGCATGTCGATGTACTCGATGCCGTTGTGGACCATCTTGACGTAGTGTCCCGCGCCGTTGGGGCCGATGTACGCGGCGCAGGGGACGCCCTGGTCGATGGGCTTTCCGGGGGCGTAGTCCTCGTAGGGCTCGCCGGTCTTGTCATCGACCTTGGCAGCGATGGCCATCCAGATGGGTTGGAGGTGTCTCCAGGAATCGGGATCGCCCCCGGGCATGAGCGAAGGGCCAAAGCGTGCCCCGACTTCGCCGCCGCTGACCCCGGAGCCGAAGAACTTCAGACGTTCGGCGTACTGTTTTTCGCGTCGAATCGTGTCGGTCCACAGCGAGTTGCCGCAGTCCACGACGATGTCGTCGCGTTGCAGACCCGCCGCGAGCAGTTGCTCGACGATGCCGTCCACCGCGGGGCCCGCCTTGACGAGCACGATGATCTTGCGGGGTTGCTTCAGAGCCGTGATGAAGTCGGTGAGCGATTCGCAGCCCACGAGTCCGCCGGGCGTGTGCGGGTTCTCGGCGACGAACTGCCGCATCGTCTGGACGGTGCGGTTGAACACCGCGACCTTGTAGCCGTGGTCCGCGATGTTGAGCGCCAGGTTCTGGCCCATGACCGCCAGGCCGATCAGTCCGATGTCCGCGGAGGGTTGATCCATCGTTGCACCTGAGTGATTCACCATTGGTTGGCTTGAATGAAATCCTTCTTGCCCGAGAGGAAGTTCACCAGGTTCTGCGTGGCGCGGACCGCCTGGCGTTCGACGCTCTCGAAGGTTCTGCTGCCCACGTGGGGCGTGACGAGGATATTGTCGATGCTCTGGAAGGGGTGCGGGGGCTTGATCGGCTCCTCGTCGATCACGTCGGTGCCGTAGCCCGCCAGCCGTCCGTTCCTGCACGCATCAGCGATGTCCGCCTCGACCACCAGGCCGCCGCGCGCGGTGTTGATGAGGATGGCGGTCTTCTTCATCATCGCCAGCCGCTGCGCGTTGACGAACCCGCGGTTCTCGGGCGTGAGGTTCATGTGCAGACTCACGACGTCGGCCTGACGCAGCACGTCCTCCGCGGAGGCGGCGCGGGCGACCATGAACTCGCTGGCGAAGGCGTCGTCCCAGAAGAGATCGTGGGCCATGGGCTTCATGCCAAAGGCGCAGCCGCGCTTGATCACCTCTTTGCCGATGCGTCCCATGCCGATCACGCCCAGCGTCTTTCCGTAAAGCTCGTTCCCGGTGATTCGCTTCCACTGACCCGCCTTGACCGCGGCGAGGTGGACCCAGAAGTGCTTGACCAGCGCGATCATCAAGCCAAAGGCGTGCTCCGCCACGGTGGTGTGGTTGACCCCGGGAGTGAAGAGCACCGGGACGTGCTTCTCCGTGGCGTGCTGCACCGCGATGGAGTCCAGACCGATGCCGTACTTGGCGATGACCCTCAGCGGCGTGGGGGCGGACAACGCCGCGTCGATCACCCTGGCGGTGATGTGGTCGTCGCCGTTGAGGAACCCGTCGAACCCGTTGGCGGAGGCGATCAGGTCAAGCATCTGCTGCTCGTTCAGAGGCCCGCGGGCGCGGACGACCTCGAAGCCCGACGCGGCGAGCAGGTCGTGATGAGGCCCGGGCGTGTCCTGGTAACTGGTGGTGGTCAGGAGGATGCGCATGGTGGAACTCCCAGGCGGATCAGAGTACCACATGCGCATTTCCAGGTCCCCGGAAATAACGAACCGGGCCTGCCACAGGAAGCAGGCCCGGTTCCGCAAGCTTTCTCCGCTCTCCGCCCCGTGGC
This sequence comes from uncultured Phycisphaera sp., assembly GCA_964496285.1. Lineage (GTDB taxonomy): Bacteria > Planctomycetota > Phycisphaerae > Phycisphaerales > Phycisphaeraceae > CAZBXW01. Next base: position 8,496 of record CAZBXW010000009.1, on the reverse strand, counting down.
ACTTCGACGAAACGTTCCCCTCTGGCTATTCTGATCGTCCGCGTCGGACGGACGCTTAACCTTCGCATCAAAAACCTTTGCTTACAGGAACAGCCATGTCCGCAATCCGCTGGGTCTCGACGGCCACGCTCGCTGCGCTGCTGCTGGGCTGTAACGCCGCCCCCAAGACCAGTGACGTGGACATCGCGGTGATCCAGTATCCGCAGTTGCTGGAGTTGATGGCCAACCCCGCCCGGGGCGCGGACAAGAACCTCTTCAAAGACCTCTTCGCGGGCAAGAAGACTCAGGCGACACTGATCCTGGTGGACGTGCGACCGCCAGCGAAGTTTGCCCAGGGCCGACTGCCAGGGGCGGTGAACATCCCGCTGCCCGAGTTGCGCGCCAACGACGCCCGTCTCGGACAGGCCACCACGCTGGTGGTCTACGCCAGCGGCTGGACCGATTTCCTCTCGCCCGCTGGCGCCAAGAAGCTCATGGCGCTGGGCTATCAGAACGTCCGAGAGTTCCGCGGCGGCGTGGAGAATTGGGTGCAGGAAGGCGGCGAACTGGAGCAGTGAGCGAAGAAGGGACCGAGGGACCTAGGCGCCTCTGCTCGTGTTGAGCATCACGCCCATGGCCACGCACCCGATGCCCACCGCGAGCATGACGACCCGGCCCAGGCCCGTGGTCAGTCGCACCAGGTGCGACTGCACCGGCGGCGGAGGCAGCACGTCGGAACCGACCTGCAGCGTGGGGACGTGAAGCCAGGCCTCGACCGAGGCGACGTCGCTGGCCAGGCCCAAACGGTTGGCCGCCAACGGACGATCGATGAGCATCTGCGCCCCGGCGGGCTTGAGCCGGAACTGCTGGTACGCCAGCCGCGTCAGCAGCACCGGTTCGCCACGCTTGAGCGCATCGTGGAAGTCCACATAACGCTGCTTCTGCTCCAGCAGCCGATCCGTCTGCTCACGCATCACCGACTGCTGCCAGGACAGGTCGCGGTGCTCGAGCCAGAGCGGCGTCAGGCTCGCCATCGCCAGCATCGCCAGCCCGCCCAGCAGCAGCAACCAACCCGCCAGGTGGTCCATGAACGTCAATCTCGGCGCAGCGTCAACCACGATTGCAGGGATTATCGGTCAGCCCCGCGGCGCGACGTGAAAGACCCGACCCGGACCCTCGCACCCCGGACCCCGAACGGCATCGCGGCGAGATCACCCGCGGCGCAGAAGCCAGCCCACCTCGGGCATACGCAAGACCCACGCGCCAGCGAACACTACCGCACCACCCAGCGGGACCGCCCACGCCAGCATCGCCAGCAGCTCGCGGTGCGTCATCGTCGCAGGGTTCAGCCCGCTCGTCGCCCAAAGAAGCACCACCGCCAGCGCACCGCTGAGCAACACGCTGCGCACCCAGGACCACGTCACGCCCGCGTCCACCGGCCACTGAATGTACCGTCCCATCACCGCGATCATCAGCACGCACTGCAACACGGCACACGCCGCGGTGGACCAGGCGAAGCCCGCCGGCCCCAGGAACCACACCAGCGTCAGGTTCAAGAGCAGATTCAAGAACACCATCGCGGTCGAAAGGTGCAGCGGCGTCCGCGTGTCGCCCAGGGCGTAGAACCCCCGCGTTAAGACGTGATTCATCGAGTAGGCCCAGATCGCCGGCGCGTAACCCCCAAGCACGAACGCCACCACTTCCGAGTCGCGCACCGTGAACGCGCCGCGCTCGAACAGGACCCGCACCACCGGAAGCCCCAGCAGCAGCAGCCCCACGCTCGCGGGCAACCCGATGAACACCGTCAGACGAAGCCCGTGACGAAGGATCTCGTCGAACTCGTTCCGAGCCGGGCTGTCCTGAGCCCGATGCGGCTGCGAGCTCCCGCCGCGCCCCGCCGCCGCCCGCGCCAGCGCCGGGAAAATCGCCGTGGCGATGGCGATCCCAAAGATCCCCAGCGGAAACTCGTACAACCGCTGCGCCCAGGCCAACCCCGCCACGTCGCCCTGCTCCAGCGGCCCCCGGAAACCGAACCAAATCACTTCGCCCGTGTCGCGCAGCCCCAGCGCCATCACGTTGTCCAGGAACGTGTTGATCTGAAAGATCCCAAGCCCGATCGCGGTGGGCACGAAACGCTTCAGCAGCGTCCGCATCGACCCCGCGGTCCCCTCGAATCGTCCCACGATCGGCTCAACCCGCGCCACCGCCGCCAGTTGCCAGAGCAGTTGACCCGCCCCCGCGATCAACACCGCCAGCGACACGAAGTACACCGCCCGTGTCGCGTCCGCCTCACCCACCGCAAAGAGCAGCGCCACCGCCACCACCACGAGATTGAGCACGATCGGCGCCGCCGCCGTCGAGGCGAACCGCCCGTGCACCTGCAGCACCGCCCCGAGGATCGCCACCAGGCACACCAGCGGCATGTAGGGCAGCATCACCATGGTGAGCCTGATCGCCAGCGCCGTGTTCGGGTCCCTGTCTCGCGCCAGCAGCAGCGCCGCGAGCGCGGCTTCGCTCACGAGCGTGATCGCCCCGAGCAGCGCCGTCAGCGCCGCCACGCACGCCCACGCCAGCCGCTGGGCTGTCACTCGGTCCCTGTGCAGCAGCTCCGCGTAGACCGGGATCAGCGCCGCCGAGAGCGCCCCTTCGCCAAAGAGCCGACGAAACAGGTTGGGCACCTGAAACCCAAAGACAAACGCGTCGGCCACAGGCCCACGCCCGAACGCACCGGCCAGCACCGACTCGCGCAGCAGCCCCGTCACCCGCGACAGCAGCGTCAGCAGGCTCACCGTCCGCGCCCCGGAAACAAAGCTTGCCTTGCTCCCTCTCCCAATTCCGGGGGGAGAGGGTTGGGGTGAGGGTGCAGGCTTCTGGTCTGTCGCATGCTTCGTCGCATGCGTGCTCGCCATCAGATACCCTCCCGCCACGATCATCGCCGCAAGCATGCCCAGGTAGTGCGCCGCCTGATCGGTCCACTCGTTGCCTCTGCGCGTGTAGCTCTGTGCGAGCTCGATCAGCGGAGCTGACAAACCCACCATCGCCAGCGCCGCGATGCGATTCGCCCACCCTCGGCGCTTTCCCAAGGGTTCCGCCCCCGCGAGAAGCCAGACACCCGCCCCCGCGATGACAAAATGTCCGGCCCAGTCCCAGCGCCAATCCAGCACGAAATCCATCGGCCCCTTGGGCACGGGCAGCACCGGCGCCAGCCAAAGCCCCGGCAGGAATCCCACGAACAGCACCGAAGGCAGCCCCGCCGCGATGAGCGCACGACACACGCTCACGCCTACGGGCTTGCCACGCATCACATTCCACCGCAGCACCGCGGCTCCGCACCAGGCTGCGAACACCCCCGCCAGATTGCTCCCCAGGTCCACCCACGACGCGGTGCGCTCCAGCACCGGCAGCATCTGGCTCCCCTCATCCAACAGCGCATAACCGCCCGCCAGCAGCGTCCCCACGAGCACGAAACGCCCGCCGCCCCACTGCGCCGCGATGAACAACAGCCCCAGCACCGCGAAGGCGCCGAAGTGCACCAGCTTGTCGATCTGCATCTCCCCCAGATCGCGCCCGTCCACCTCGATCTTCAATCGCGGCCAGTGCGTGGCGACGAACAGCGTCAGCCAGTAGGCCAGGGCGGCGAGGCGCAATACATGTCGGATGTCGGGTGTCGAATGTCGGATGTCAGGGCCAGACATGGTTTACCTTTCCGACCTTCGATATCCGATATACGACATCACTCTCCCCCCGCCACCGCCTTGGCCAGTTTCAGGTAGTCCTCCGCGCCGTGCGAGCCCCAGGCGTAGTCAAAGATCGTCTGACCGAAGCTCGGGCTCTCGGCGAGTTTGACGTTGCGACGGATCGGCGGGTCGAACACCACCGCCTCGCGCCAGGGCACGTCCATGCCCCGCGCCGCGTCCAGGAACGCGCGGATGTCCGCCACCACCTCGCTCGACAGCTTCGTCTGCGACTCGTGCATGCACAGCACCACGCCCGCGACTTTCAACCCCGGATTGAAGCCCTGCCGAACCAGCTGCACCGTCTCGAGCAATTTCGACAACCCCTGCAGCGCCAGAAAATGCGCCTGCATCGGCACGATCACCTCCGTCGCCGTCGTCAGCGCGTTGATCGTCAGCAGCCCCAGCGAGGGCGGGCAGTCCATCAGCACGAAGTCGTAATCGGACTTCTTGTCTTTTACAGCCGCGGCGTCCTCGCCGCGGAACGCCAGCTTCTCCCGCAGCACCCGCTGCGCCGACCCGGTCACCATCTTCGGCGCCAGCTCCAGCTCCACGCCCGCCAGGTTCACCTCCGCGGGGATCAGGTCCATCTGATCGCTCACCTTCCGCAGCACGTCGCTAGCCTTCACGTCCTCGTCGGTGAGCAGGTCGTAGACGCTGGCCTTGAGCGTCGCCGGGTCCACCCCCAGGTGCAGCGTCAGGTGCGCCTGCGGGTCCAGGTCCACCATCAGCACCCGCTTCTCGTCCAGCGCCAAGGCCGCCCCGAGATTCACGGTCGTCGTGGTCTTGCCCACGCCGCCCTTCTGATTGAGTAACGCGATGACCCGCAAAGTGGCCGCAGTATATGCCACGCGCCTCTGCGGAAAAAACAACCCCGCCCCCATCCCCGACCCCCGCGCCCCGAACCCCGTCCGCACTTGGCATTGCCCCGCCCTTCCACTATCCTGTCTGCCCCAAACCCAAGGAAACGCACATGGCCACGACAGGCGTCATCAGTCAGGTCATCGGGTCCACCTTCGACGCTCAGTTCCCCGAAGACCAGCTCCCGGAAATCTACAACGCCCTGACCATCAAGGCCTCGCACCAGGGCGTCGAACTCGACCTCACCGGCGAAGTCCAGCAGCACTTAGGCGGCGGACAGGTCCGAGCGGTGGCCCTGGGCTCCACCGACGGCTTGACCCGCGGCATGACCGTCACCGACACCGGCTCGCCCGTCACCGTCCCCGTGGGCGAAGCGGTCCTCGGTCGCGTCTTTAACCTGCTGGGAAACCCCGTGGACAAGAAAGGCCCGATCCAGGCCTCCAAGCGCAGCCCCATCCACCGCGAGCCCCCGGAGTTCGTTCAGCTCAACCCTAAGACCGAGATCCTCGAGACCGGCATCAAGGTCGTCGATCTGCTCTGCCCCTTCGTCCGTGGCGGCAAGATCGGACTCTTCGGCGGCGCCGGCGTGGGCAAGACCGTCATCATTCAGGAAATGATCGCCCGCATCGCGCGCGAGCACGGCGGATTCAGCGTCTTCGCCGGCGTGGGCGAACGAACCCGTGAGGGCAACGACCTCTGGCTGGAAATGTCCGAGGCCAAGTTCAAGGACGCCTCGGGCGTCGAACGCTCCGTGCTCGACCGCGTGGCCATGGTCTTCGGGCAGATGAACGAGCCCCCGGGCGCTCGACTCCGCGTGGCGCTCTCGGGCCTGACCATGTGCGAAGAGTTCCGCGACTCCTCCGGCAAGGAAACCCTGCTCTTCATCGACAACATCTTCCGCTTCACGCAGGCCGGCTCGGAAGTGTCCGCCCTGCTGGGCCGCATGCCCTCGGCCGTGGGATACCAGCCCACGCTCTCGACCGAGATGGGCGAGCTTCAGGAACGCATCACCTCCACCGACAAGGGCGCCATCACCTCGGTCCAGGCGATCTACGTCCCCGCCGACGACCTGACCGACCCCGCCCCCGCCACCGCCTTCTCGCACCTGGACGCCTTCGTCGTCCTCGCCCGAGGCATCGCCGAGAAGGGCATCTATCCCGCCGTCGACCCCCTGGCCTCTACCAGCCGCATCCTCGAACCCGGGCTCATCGGCGCCGACCACTACGAATGCGCCCGCCGTGTCCAGCAGATCCTCCAACGCTACAAGGACCTGCAGGACATCATCGCCATCCTCGGCGTGGACGAGCTGAGCGAAGAGGACAAGCTCATCGTCTCCCGCGCCCGCAAGATCGAACGCTTCCTGTCGCAGCCCTTCTTCGTGGCCGAGCAGTTCACCGGGTTCCCCGGCATCTACACCCCGCTCAAAGAGACGATCAGCTCCTTCAACCGCCTGGCCTCCGGCGAGGCCGACGACCTGCCCGAAGGCGCCTTCATGTACGTGGGCACCCTCGACGACGCCCGCAAGAAAGCCGAAAAACTCCGCGCCGGTTGATCACCCTTCCCCCGCATATAGCCCGGCCATCCTGGCCGGGTTCTCCGCGCGCCCCAACAACACCACACCATCACCCGCGCCCCACTCAAAGCGGTGCGGCGAAATATTCATCCTGACACCTTTTTGAGATCCTTGATGCGATCCCGTCAGTTGCCGCCGGTGTCTGCCGCCTTGTCCTCCAGGAACCGCTGGCGGAGGGCGTCGATGTTCATCTCGCCCAGCCCGAGGATGTGCATCAGCTCGCCGGTGTCGGAGAAGTCCAGGCGATCGCGCGGCGGGTAGTACTCAAAGGCCGCCTTCCATGACGCGCCAAAGGTCCGGTGCGCCAGGGCTGCGGTCTCGAACGCTTCGTCGCCCCCCTTCTTGTTCAGGTAGCGGTTGGCGTCCTTGATGCGGATGTAGTGCGCGTGATTCCGGGTGAACTCCAGCGCCTCGGGCGTGGTGAGCTTCTCATTCCAGCCGCTGTGCTGCACCACGTGAACCCTCCTGGCGGTGTCCACGTCCGGATGCTGCTGGTGGATGGCCCTGAGTACCGCCGCGGTGATGGCCGACTGCCCGCCCTCCTTGACCCACACATCGCCCCCCGCAGCCAGCACTTTCGCCCACCGCTCGCACACCCCCCGCACAGCCTTGTCCCAGTCCGCATGCGCCGCGATCCAACGCCCCGCGCCAAACACCGCATCCATCACCGCGTCCGATCGGCTGTCGAAGCTCTTCTTGTTCGTGCCATACGCCCCGGAGACCGCGATCGTACGCTCGCCCAGCACGTCCGCGCCGTACATCGACTCCAGAATCGTGCGATCCGCCGCGGCGGACTGACCATCATCCCGGTCCGGCGCATGGTCGTAGTGCAGACTGCTCAGGTCCCGCTCCGCGTTGAACTTCGCCCCCGCCTCCTCCGACTCTCCCACGCCCACCCCGGCGAGTAGCCCGCTGAGCGCCACCAGCACCATCGCAGGGAACCGTTTCATGCCCGTTCTCCTTGTCATGGGCCCACTTTTTCTAGGACGCCACTGGGGAGTAAATGAAAGCGGGATATCAGAACGGGCCAGGTCCAATCAAGCGGTCTTCATCGCTGGACATGTCCCGCCAATCGCACCCTTGGCGTCGGTCGTGGGGCACCTCCAGGGAAATCCTGACACCGTTCCTGCCTCGCCGTTCATTCCATCACTTCCTCGGGACGCACGCTCGCCTGACCCGACCCGCGCACCTCATGTTCGACGATCCGCGGCTGAGCCTCGCCCGCCCGGCGCATCCGACCCAGTAATCGCTCGCGCATGATCCGCCGAACCTCGCTGTGGGATCGACGGTCGATCAGGTTCCGCAGTTCGTAAGGATCGTGCTTCAGGTCGTACAAGAACTCCTCGTGATAGACGCTGGCGGAGCCATCCTCGCCGCAGTCCTCCGGCTGGGCACGCACCGAATACTTCCAGCGCCGCGTTCGCACCGCTCGACCGATCTGGGCTTCGGAAATCTGTACAAACACCTCCTCCGGCCAACCCTCGGTATCACCCCGCAGTAGCGGCAGAATACTGCGGCCCTGCATCGAATCGGGGATCTCAATGCCGCACGCGTCCAGCAGCGTCGGGGGTAAATCCACCAGGCTCACCAGTTGCTCCACGCACCGGCCACTCCTGAACGGCCCGCCCGCCAGCAGGGTCGGCACTCGGATCGATGTCTCGTGACACGAACGCTTGTACTCCTCGTTTCGCGTCTTGAAGTGACAGCCGTGATCCGAGGTGAACAGCACAATCGTGTTCTCCTCCAGCCCCAGCGATTTGAGGGCGTCCATCACTCGCCCGAACGCCTCGTCCAATCGCTTGACCATCCCGTAGTAGCCGCCCAGGTGCTGGCCCGCGGAGCCGCCCACGGTCGTCTCCTGATCCCTGTTGGGGCACAATAAGGTGTCAGGATGAATTATTGGCGCGTTGGTGCGGTTGGCGGGTGGTGTTGAGCGTCGGGAGAGTGAGTGGGGAGCAAAAGTTGTCGGCGAGCAGCGCGGGCGAGGTGGACGCTGGTTGGGGAGAGCGAAGGCTGATCGGGCCGCGATTTCGGGATAGCTGCCCCGGTGTTACAATCATCGAGCGGCGGGCGTCGAGGACTCGGCACCGTCCAGCAAAACTTTCCGTGCGACTTGCTACAGGAACCGCTCGCTCGGATGCGACACCCTAGCGCCGTCGCCAATCAGTGGTCCAGCAGAAGGTCGGTGCGCAACACAAGCGAACAGCGTCACTGCGAGAACTCCGGCACAGAGCAACAGTGTCGTTCTAAGAGCGTCTAGCACAATGAGTTTTTGAGTCTACGAGGACAGATCAGATACAAGCCAGAGTCAGGAATGCTTGGTGGATGTCCAGTCGGCGTTCGTAGCGG
>CAZBXW010000008.1:0-101638 GCA_964496285.1 uncultured Phycisphaera sp. | reverse complement strand
GTAGCGCGCTTCGTTCGGGACGAAGAGGTCGCAGGTTCAAATCCTGTCGCCCCGATTGGGTTAAACCGCGACCGTCCGCAAGGGCGGTCGCGGTGTTTCCAGAGCACGCGGTGGTCGAGATTCACCACCATTTCTCCGCGTTTTTCCGACGGCCAAATCTTGATGTGATCCACGTAGGCGGCGATGGCCTCCCGCGTCTGGTCGTCGCGGATGCCGCTGGCCGCCGCTTGGAAGCCCGCCAGCTTCTCCCGCGCCCATTGCCGTAGCGCCTGCTCGCCGGGGTCGTCACCCGCCTGGCTTGCGGCCGCGATTTCCTCCTCCAGCCGTTCCTTCCGCAAACGCAACTGGGTCATGCGCTCGTTGAGCAGCGACAAATTCGCCGGGTCGATGTTCATCGTCAGCGCCGTGACCGTCTCGTTGACCTGCTTGAGCTCCCGGGCCAGGCGTTGGGTATCCGTCGCCCGGGTGTCCTTGCGCCCGGCGTCGGCGATGAAGCGTTGGATGGCGGCGTCCACCGCCTCCGTATCCGTTTCGATGACCTCCTGGAGCGTGGCCAGCATCCAGTTCTCGAAGTCGTCGCTGCGGAGCGTGCAAGGCGTAGGGCAGATTGTCGGGCCGTGGCGACGCCGCCCGGCACAGGTGTAGTAGTTGGTGATGACCGGCGCGTGGCCGGGCTTCTTGCCCTTGTGCTTGGGCTCGCCCCAAAACTTGTGCCCGCACTCGCCGCAGACCATCACGCCCGTGAGCAGCCACCGCCGGTTGCGATGGCCCGCACCGCCGATGGCCTCCCGCCGCTTGCGGACCGCGCGTTGGGCCTTCTCCCAGTCGGCCTTGGTGACGATGGCGGGCACCGCGTCGGGCACCACGATCCATTGGTCTTGGGGCGTGAGCACCACCTGCGCCTCGCCCGCCTCGCGATGGCGCTGCTGCGCCCGGCCATTCTGGACGCGGTAGAATTTCGCCTCCGTGCGGCGGTTCCAGACCAAGTCACCTCGATAGGTCGGGTTGGCCAGGATGGCTTTGATGGTCGTGAAGGACCACAGGCCGCGATTGGGACCGGGGATGCCTTTGGCATTAAGGTCGGCGGCGATGGTGCCAAACCCCGTGCCGCCCAGGCACGCCTTGAAGATGTCCTTGACCACCTCAACGCGGTCGGGACTCGACAGCACCAGGCGCGCTTTACATTCCTTGCCGGGCTTGGAGAGCGCCTGGCCCCGGGCGTACTTGGCCTGCAGTTTCCCGTCTTTGTCATACACCTCGCGAACGCCACCGGTGCAGAAGCGGATGCGAAACAGGAGCGCCCCATCGGGCGCGAGCATTTCACGGTCGTAGCCATAGGGCGCGGCCCGGCCGGGATCGGATTGGGCCAGCACGGAACTGATCTGCCCGCGCAGCGTGTTCTGCGAAAGGCTGATCGAGAACTGCCGGTTTTGGAACTGCTTGACCGTTCGCAGCACGTCGGCATCGATGCCCTCGCGGTTAAGGTAGCCTTCGGTGACCGACGCCAGCGCCACGCCGGCGCGGCGTAGCAGGTAGCGATAGTGCTCGGTCTCGGTGACATCACCGCGCGAGAACCGATCGCTGTTCCAGACGATTACGGCCTTGAATGTGCCCGCCTTGGCGTCGGCGATCATGCGTTGGAAGCCGGGGCGCTCGTCGGCGCTGGTGCCGCTGATTGCGTCGTCCATGTACTCGCGGACCAGGTCGTAACCGTTTTCGCCGGCGAACCGGGAGATTTCGGCGCGCTGGTCGCCCAGGCTCTGCTCCTGCCGGTCGGTGGACCGCCGCAGGTAGGCGACCGCCGGGATGGGGATGTTCTTAGCGTTCATAGACGCCTCCTTTCAACTGGCCAGCCCTACCTCGAAGGGCCAACGACATCAAGGCATGTCTTTCGTAACCCGTTATTCCAGAATGATTTAGCTTGATCTACCCGCCCGTTGTGGTAAGTCACGCATGTCGAAACGCAAAGGAGAACGCGATGAAAAACGACGCCCGCGAGACCTACCAGGCTAAGGCCAACGACATCGCCCGCCTGATCGACGTGCTCCAGATGGAGCTCGACAGACATGCCGACGCCGCCAAGGCCGAACCCCGCTGCTGGGGCAAGGTTGGCGACCTCGGGAAGGTCCGCAGCGACCTGATCGACCTGGTCGCCTTCATGAGCAGCGTAGACCGCGAAAACATCGAGGCGTTCCTGGCGGAATAGCCTCCAAACCCAACGGGCCTGGCCAGCCCCAAAACGGCCAAAGGAGATGCCATGAGCAAGAAGAACACCACCACGACGACCAAGGCGACCAAGCCCGCCAAGGCCACGAAGAAGGAGGCGAAGGCCAAGAAGCCCGCCGCAGCGCTGAAGGCCGACAAGCCCATGTCGGGCCTGGACGCCGCCGCCAAGGTGCTGGCCGACGCCAAGGAGCCGATGAACGCCAAGACGATGGTGGAGACCATGCTGGCCAAGGGCTACTGGGAGACCGGCGGCAAGACCCCGCAGGCCACGATCTACGCCGCGATCATCAGGGAGATCGCCGCCAAGGGCGCGAAGGCCCGGTTCAAGAAGACCGACCGGGGCTTGTTCACCACCAACCGGTAACATCGCCTGCGACGCCCGACGCGAAGACCCCGGCGACATCGCCGGGGTTTCTCGTTGCATGGTTCCTTCCAAGGGGGACCGGCGGCATCGATGGCGTGGGAATCGACCGCCGTGGTTATTTGATTCGTTCGCCATCCGTGTTTCTCCCATCTGAAGGTTCGTTGGTCACCACCATCTCCGACGCCAACGCTTTGAGCCGTTCCCATTCCGCCAGGGGCACGATCACCACGTCCATGTCGCGGTAGCGCCGGATGCCCAAGGGCCTGCCGGTGCGCACGACCTCGCGGCAGGCGAAGCCGAGGATGGTCCGCACATGGCTGATTTGCATACCGAAAATGGGTTCGTCATCGCGCATAAAAAAAAGAAGTACAAAAAAGGAAACTCAATTACCTACCTTCCGCGTTCCCACGGCCATCGCCGCGCGAGGGCCTTGGCGAAGTACCTATTGGCCGGTCAGGTCCGAACCGTTCGCACCTGCCGCAGTTGGTGAATTTCACCAACCACCACCACGTTCGCGCCTGTCGCGTTGTGTTGGCCCACGTTGCGTTCCTTGCCGCCAGGTTGGCCCGACCCTACCAACGCGCCCGTCGTCGCGCCCGTGGCCACGCGTTGACGGTCAGTTGGAACATTGTTCAACCTGCCAGGTGGTGATTTTCACCAACAGCCTCATTTCCGAACCCGGTAGCCACGTCATGCATTGTTTAACCTCACGCTCCGCATCCATGAAAAACCTGCGTCCAATCTCTCCAATATTCATCCTGCTCCATGTGTTTGCCGCAGGCCGATTTCCAAATTCCAATTTCGATTCCAATTTTCCAATTCGCTTTGGATGACGATCCATAACTCATTGTTTCGCAGGCTGTTGGCGTGATTCCAATTTCCAATTCCAGTTTCCAATCTCTCCAATCTGGCCCTCATTCCAATTTCCATTCCAATTCCAATCTCCCTATAGGGAGATTGGAATTGGAATTGGAATTGGAGGGCGGCAGGTCACGACGCTGTAATCACCGCGCCGTCCGTCACGAGCATCCCCTGTTCGTGTAGTTTTGCGAGCACGCTGTATCGCGTGGAAGATTGCATTCCTGCGGATTCGCACGCCTCGTGCCAATCCTCAATTTTGGCCCGCCCATCATCACTTTCTTCGATGAGCCGGCGGGCGATTTTCAAACCCATCTTCTGCCACTTGCCACGTTGCCCGGCGGCCTTGACCTGGGCGACGATGGCACTGGTGTTGGCGTCGAGCACTTCGACGGCCGCCGATGTCACCGGATTGCCGTCTTCATCCGTTTTGTCGGGCAATTCCACGGACAGCAACTTCATCGCCACCGGCGCTGGCATCTCGGCGTCCTTCATCTTCGTGGCGGTCAGGAGCAGGCCGTTCTCGTGATCGAGCCGGTACTCCGCGTCCAGCGCCGCCTTCAGCGCAATGGCACCCCGGGCGCGGCTCTTATCACCATGGCCGGCATGGTGGACGACGAGTATCGTGCAGCCGTAGCGCTGCCGGATCGCGTCGCAGGCCGCGACAAACTTGCTCATGTCCTGAGTGCTATTTTCATCACCGCCTCCGAAGCAGCGGGCGAGCGTGTCGAGCACGATCATCGCGGGACGCCCAACGGCCTCGACACCGGCATCGATAGCGCCGAATAGGTCAAGCAAGCCGGTTGGCTCAGGAATCGCCACCGCCGGCAGCATGAAGAGCGGCACCCCGGCCAGGCTGACGCCGTGGTGCTCGCTCCACGCCGCCGTGCGCCTACTGAAACCTTGTTTGCCTTCGCCCGCAACGTAGACCACCGGGCCGCTCTTGACCGGGTGCTCGCGCCACGGCGTACCCGTGGCGATCCTGCAGGCCCAATCGATGGCCAGGAACGATTTGCCGCAGCCGGGGTCTCCGAAGATCAGGGCGAACGTGTCGCGTTCGAGCATGCCCCGCAACAGCCACTGCGGCGGGCGTATCTCGATCTGGTCGGCGCGGGTCAGCCTGATCCGTGGCAGCGATGGTGACGATGGCGATGGCGGTGGTGGCGGCGGCGGCATGACGAGATGTTTCCGCCACGGGCGTTCGGGAGGCGCAGAGACAGGCACTTCGAGTTCCTCCATCGGCACCACGTCCAGCGGCCGGGGCGGTGGCACGATCTTGTTGGGCCGCACCGGCGCTTCGGCCCACATCTCCACCGCCCGCAGCCAGGGACACAGCAGCTTGGGGTCGAAGATGTCCAGGTCGGCGGTTTCCAGATCCTTCCAAAGGTTGGTCACATAGGCCATTGCGTGCTGGCGACCACGCAGACGAGCAGCGGGAATCTCGTGCCCGGGGCGGTAGCCCGCGTGGTGGGTCTTGGGGCCAGCGTCGCCCGCGCCGTACACCGTGAAGCGCTCGCGAAGGCGCTGGCGCTGCCGACCCGCCTTCTCCTCCTCGGCCAGCGGGTCGCGGCGGCGCTTGGCGAGGATCTCCCGCATCGACACCGGCTTCATATCTGGTGGCGGCAGTGGCCCAGGCGGGTGCGCCCATTCACGCACCATGCGGCGGGCCTCATCGACAAAGCTCAGGCGATAGGCCTGTTCGACCGCGCGGTCGGCGGCATAGTCGGGATCGTCCTGGTACTCGCGCACAATGTCCTTGGCAGCGACCATGTCAGTTCCTCGCCGCGATGGCCGCCAGCTGCTGACGCTCCCACTGCGCGAGCAGCCACGCCGCCAGCGCTTCGGCGCGGCGGTCCCATTTCTCTTGGTTCTCAGGAGTCGGCGGCGCGAATCGCACCGCCATTTCGATTTTGCCGACCCGCTTGGGCGAGTCCTGCGCAATGGACATGACCATCTCCAGTTCGACAGGCAGGCCCAGGGCCTGCGTTTCCCTCCCCGCAAGGGGCACGACGGGATCGATGCGTCGGTGGAATGGTTCGCTGATTCGCTGGTTGGATTGTTGGTTGGTTCGGTTGGTCGCTGGTTCAAGGGAAGGGGCGGGAGGTCATGGACACCCTCCCGCCCCTCGAACAGGAGAACACCTATGCCGTACCCTTGCTGCGGACGCCCGCCCTGGGATCGACCAAGGCGGCACCGAAGTCGTGGTACACGCGCCAGTGCGCCGCGAGCGTGTTGATGTTCGCTTCGAGGCCCTGGTACTCGATGGTCGGATTCTGCTGGCCGTTCAAGAACGCGACCACCATCACCGTCGCCGCCGGAGGGGCGAACAGATACCAGTGGGCGTTGCTGGCCAGGTTGCCGAACTTCGTGGTGTTGGCCAGGCGCGGCTCGACCTCCAACTTCACCACATTCCGAAGGCTGTTGCCGGTGGGCAGGTTGACCTGCGCCTGGATGAACTCCGATTCCAGCAGCCCGCGGGCCGTGGGTTCGAGTTCGGGCGTCACCAGCAGCGCCGCCGGACGAATATCCAGGTCATTGCCCTCGGCATCGCGCTGGCTCAGCATCGCCTTGATCGCGTTGGACAACGACGTCATGTTCAGCGCGCTGTCCACCCCAACCAGCAGGTTGTTGTTGCCCGCGCTGAAGAAGTTGTTGGCGTTGGCCAGCAGCACCCCGAACACCAGGTCGTTGAGCTTCCGCATCGCTGCCTTGCCCATCGCGCCCGACGCCTCGGCGAAGACGCCCAGGTCGTCGTTGATCAGATCCCGCCGATCGATGCCCAGCAGCTTGCCGTGGGTGTCGATCTTGTAGGATGCAGTCCACTCGCCGACGGTGCCATGCTTCAGTTCACCGCCCGGGGCCACCTGCTCCAAGCCGCCGGTGAACGACGGCCGGATGGTGGTGTTGGTCTTGAAATCGCTGACCGACCGGATCGCGGCGAACGACCGCCAGGCGGCCGGGGCCTCGGCGTAGGCGTCCAACAGGTTCTTGTTGGCCAGGTCGCCCAGCGCCGTCGGCAGCGACATGGTGCTGAGCGCCGCCTTCACCATCGCCTCGCGGTTGTGGGGCACATCCATGCCCTCGGCGACCAGTGCCATGCGGCACAGGTCCAGGGCATGCGTGACGCCCAGCCGGTGGGCCTGCTCGAGGACCTCAGGCTTCAGGTGCTTCTCGGCCACCCGGCCCAGGCCCATGCGGAACGCGAAGGCGGCCTCGATCACCTCGGCGCTGGCCACGGGCGCGTAGGTGCTCACAAACGGCGGCTTCGGGCGCGAGGCCCGCAGGACTTCCAGTTCCGTGCGCGTCGCGTCCCAGCCCTCTGATACTGCCTTGGCCTGGATGTCGACATGCTTGCTGCCGCAGATGCGCGTGATGTCGGCGAAGCGCTTCCGCTCGGCCTCCACCTGTTCCTGAACTTCCGTGTTAGTCGTAACGTCCACTGCATTCCTCCTGGCCGCCGAGATGGCGACCGACGTGCTCGTGTCACAGGCCAGCGCCGTGACGCTGACCTCCCTCAGCCGACCCTTCTGGATCAGCACCATGCCGTTGCGCGGGGCGGTCAGCGACCGGCCGTTGACATTCACCTTCTCGCCCGGGGCCACGCGAATCTGCTCGGCGGGCTCGACGCCCACGCTGGCCCCGAAGGCAAAGCCGCTGCGGGCCAGATCAACGACCTGCTTGGCGGCGTCGGTGGAGTCGGTGATCGCGCCCGCCACGTACAACTTTCCCTCACGCACCTGCGCGATGCCGTGGCCGACGATGCCCGACAAACGCGGGTCGTGGTCGGCGAGGATGGGAATCTGCCCGCCTGCTTCCAGGCCGGTCAGGTCGATGGCCAGGTCGCCCCAGCCACCAACCCGCATGATGCCGCCGCTGTAACCGAGGATGCTGATGGCGGGCTGCTTTTTCTCAGCGCCCGCTTCGATCTCCACGGCACTGGCAGCGAGCATGATGTTCTCGATGGTCGTGGTGTTCATCGCCCCTCCTTTTCCTGCCGGGCGTGGTAGCGCTCGACGTGGTCCTTCCATTCCGTCAACTTCGGCACCGGCCGCCCCTCGCGCCACCGATAGCCCGTGACGCCATCGAGCGTGGTCTTCTGCAGGTGCTTGGTCGGGTCGGCGTCGGCGATGGCCCACGCCCAGTGCTGGAACATGCTGAAGATCCAGCGTTCGCCGTTCTCCTGACCCCACTTGGCCCCGCCATCGACCCAGGCCGGGTGCATGGGCCATTCGGGGTGCTCGCGCATCGTGCGCCGCAGATGTTCGGCGATGCACTTGCGCACCGTGTCGGAGCGCGACTCGCCGGTCAGGTCGGCCAGTTGATCCAGCACGAACAGTTCCCAGCCTGCGAGCCGCACGGCCACCACCTGCTTCACGTCGTCCTTCGGCTTTGCCATAACGATACCTCCTATACCCTATATCGTATTACAAAACGTATTACGACACAAGGCTGCAAGAAAATCCATCGTCGCTGCCTCGTAAGCCATGCGAGGACAATGACTTGGGATCACAACAAAATCTTCGGCGTGCAACGCCGGAGGGTCAGGCCACGCGACGTGCCCGTCCATTAGTTACCTATGCCATCCGTGGGCATGCGTCCCGCCTAATAATCAATTACCCGGCGCGGCGACCAAGTGGCCGGACAAATCCGTGTCGGGCGTGTCGGGCCTTTGCCTTTGGCACAGAATCTGGGATAATGCGACCCCGTTGGCCTTCATTGAACGGGCCGCCTAACTCAAGAGGAGCAAAGCATAACACGTTTCCGAACCACGGCCCTAGTTGTGGCCTTTCAGAGCTTGGTGGCCACTTACGCCGCCTATGGGGCGGATGGAGAGGTCTCCATCGCCGGACAGTCTGTTGCACTTGCTGCACCATCCGCGACCGCACCGGATTCAGCCCCGAGCATGTCGTTCGCACCGGCTTACCCGACCTTCGCAGCAACTCCCACCAGCGTTAAGGAGCATACGGACGGGTTTGCACTCACCCTTACGCTCTCAGATGTGGGCGCTGCAACGGCCCCCGGTTCGACCGGTGGCACCGCGCCAGCCGGCGCGACCGATGATGCGGCCTCGCTGGCCAAGAAGCTTGCCAACCCCGTGGCGAGCCTGATCAGCGTGCCGTTTCAGTTCAACTACGACGAGGGATACGGACCGAAAGACGCCTACAAGCTTACGCTCAACGTCCAGCCGGTCATCCCCCTCTCACTCAACGAGGAGTGGAACTTGATCATCCGGACGATTGTTCCGGTGGTCTATCAGGATTCCCTTGCCGATGGCATCGACAGCAAGTTCGGCCTCGGCGACACCGTGCAGAGCTTCTTCTTCTCGCCCAAGGCACCGACCAAGGACGGGTGGATCTGGGGCGTCGGCCCGGTGTTTCTCTGGCCGACCGGCACGGATGACATTCTGAGTTCGGAAAGGTGGGGCGCGGGGCCGACAGGGCTGATTCTCAAGCAGGAAAAAGGCTGGACCTACGGCGTGCTGGCCAATCACATCTGGTCCTATGCCGGTAACGATGATCGCAACGAGGTTAATACCACGTTCATCCAGCCGTTTCTCGTTTACACGTTTCCGACAGCGACCGGCATCGGCATGAATACCGAATCCACCTACGATTGGACAAGCAGCCAGTGGACCGTGCCGGTGAACCTGTTTGTGAACCAGGTCGTGAAACTCGGAAATCAACCGGTACAGTTCCAACTGGGCGGGCGCTATTACGCAGAATCGCCCGACGGCGGCCCCGAATGGGGCGTGCGCTTCACCATGACATTCCTGTTCCCGAAATAACCTTCGATTCAGAATAACTGTCATTTGTGGAGAACAACCATGAAAATGAAAACCGCTCAATCGTTTATGTGCTTCGCGCTGCTCGCACTGCTCGCACTGTTCCCCTCGTCGGCAGTACGCGCCCAGGCACCGGTCCCGCTGACCAAGGAAGAGGCCCACGAGATCGCCGTCGAGGCCTACATCTACACCTATCCCCTCGTCACCATGGACACCACGAGGCGGGTCATGTCCAACGTTCCCGCAGGCGTAAAGCCCGCAGCCGGTCCAGTCAACCAGATTCACCACTTCAGGGCCTTCCCGAAGGCCGATTTCCGAGAGGTCGTGCGCCCCAACTTCGACACGCTCTATTCCGTCGCCTGGCTTGACCTGCAAAAGGAGCCGATGATCGTCACCATCCCTGATTCCGAAGGACGCTACTATGTCTTTCCCATCTATGACATGTGGACGGACATCTTCTTCGCCCCCGGCAAGCGCACCACCGGCACCGGCCCTCAGAACTATGCCCTGGTCGCCCCGGGGTGGAAGGGCTCCATCCCCGCGGGGGTCGAGAAGGTGCAGTCGCCGACGCCCATGAATTGGATCATCGTTCGCACGCAGACCAACGGCGAGCGGGACTATGAGTCGGTCCACAAGTTCCAAAACGGCATGAAGGTCACGCCGCTCTCGCAATGGGGCAAAAAATTCGATCCGGCCCCCTTCACACCCGACCCCACCGTGGACATGAAGACCGAACCGCTCAAGCAAGTCAACGGCATGGACGGGGCAGCCTACTTCGCCTATGCGGCGGAACTCATGAAACTCCACCCGCCGCATCTCAGCGACGGATCGACCCTCGCCCGCCTGAAGCGCATTGGCATCGTTCCTGGCGAGAGCTTTGACGCCACGAAGGCATCTCCAGTTGTCCGCGAGGCCATCAAGAAAGCCCCCGCCGCCGCGATCCAACTCATGCAGCAGCGAATCCCCACCGTGGCAAAGGTTGTCAACGGCTGGCAGATGAACACCGAAACCATGGGCGTCTATGGCAACTCATACCTCAAGCGCGCCATCATCACTCTCGTCGGCCTCGGGGCCAATCACGCCGAAGACGCCATCTATCCCATGGTCGTCAGCGACGCCGACGGAAAGAAGGTCACGGGAGATAACAACTACGTCATCCATTTCGCCAAGGACCAGATTCCGCCTGTCGGAGCCTTCTGGTCAATCACGATGTACGACGAAGAGGGCTTTCAGGTCGCTAACAAACTGAACCGTTTCGCCATCGGCGATCGCGACGAACTCAAGTACAACGCCGATGGTTCGCTCGATATTTACATCCAGCACGGGTCGCCCGGTGCCGACAAGGAATCCAACTGGCTCCCCTCCCCGGCCAAAGGCACCTTGGGCGTCACCATGCGTCTCTATGCCCCCAAACCCGAGGCGTTGGATGGCCGCTGGAATCCGCCGGCGATGAAGAAGGTGCCGTAATCGCCACAATCTGTTGGACCGGTCGTTGAAACCAAGAATCCATCGTCCTAATTTTTGTAGAAAGCAACTGATGAAATACCAAATACTTTTGACGTCTCTTTTACTTGCGGCCGCCACGGTGTCCTGCACTCAGACCAAATCCCCGACGGAATCAAAGCTCGCTGCCGAACCCAAGGTCGTTGCCGACGGGGTCGGAGCAAAACCCGGTCGGGTCGAAAACACGCACCTGACCCGCTACATCGAGATATTCCTCGCCTTCCGCGAGGCCGAGACCGGCAAACTGGTCGCCGGGTGCTACAACACGATGTTCACGCCCAAGGGCATTCCCGCGTCGAGGGACACCGCCCCTCAGGCGCTGGTCGAGGGCCTGGATTTTGCGAAGATGAAGACTGAGTACGGCGTCCTCGGTGCCTCGCTGAACGGTCCGAAACTCTGGACACCTGATTGGACCGAGATCGACGTTGGCGTGGAGCGGGACTTCAACGGCATGAAGGCCGTCTGGGTGGCCGAACTGAGCATGGGCGACAACACCGGCGGGGTCTCCGAAACCACGCCCTACAAGCCCACGCCGATCTTTCGGAAGAGCGCATTGGGCTGGAAAAAGGGCACCACGGTGCTGCTGCTGGATGATGCGGAGGGCAACACTTGGATCATCAAAGGGTTCCAGGTGGGTCTCAAGCCGCAGTACACCTACGAGCAGTTCGCGGCCGCCGGACAAAGCCAGTTCAAGAAACTGCCGCCGGGCTGGAAGTTCCGGGTCAAGACGCTGGACCGGGATTTGAACGAGAAGCCGGAAGGCGGCAGGGCCACGATCATGGCGGACGAGTTCTTTAACGTGTATGACAAGACCGGGCCGGGCATGAGCGACTACAAGCCGTAGGCTGCATGGACTACTGATTGTGAAACGCACGCGGGCCGCCCCCAAAGGGGCGGCCCTGTTTCCGTTGGCGCACCACGCCGCCAGCCCAAGTGAACGGAAAGACCAATCCACCCCGTTGCGGACTAACCGCAGCGCCTGTCACCCCGATTCTCACTTCTCACGGTCCAGCGGGCATTGTGCCGCCACCGCCGGGCGGTTCATGACATGCGTGCAGATCATCGTCGTATCGAGCTTCTCGTGCCCAAGCAGTTCCTGCACCTGCCGCACGTCGTAGCCCTGCTCCAGTAAA
Organism: uncultured Phycisphaera sp.; assembly: GCA_964496285.1. Taxonomy (GTDB): domain Bacteria; phylum Planctomycetota; class Phycisphaerae; order Phycisphaerales; family Phycisphaeraceae; genus CAZBXW01. The sequence continues at coordinate 89,772 of CAZBXW010000008.1, read as the reverse complement.
TGCGTGGCAAAGCTGTGCCGGAACGTGTGCAGCGTCACCCGTTTGCTCACCCCGCTGTGTCTGCTCGCCACCGTGATCACCCGTGACAACGCCCCCGGATCGCAGTGCCAGCGAAGACCCCGGTCCGATTCGTCCCGCCTCATCACCGCTGAAGGGAACAGGTACGGCCAACGCCGGTCTCGTTCCGCGCACTTCAGCTTGTTCGCCACGTTTTGGGGCACGGGCACGTATCCTCCGCGCACAGCCTTGTCCAGCTCTTGTCGCTCCCGCACCCGCTGCGCCTGTTCCTGCAGCTTCGCCCGCAGACTCGCTGGCAGCATCACGGCCCGATCCTTATCTCCTTTGCCGCCGCGGACGACAATCTGACTCCGCTCGAAGTCCACGTCACGCAGCCGCAGGGTGCAACACTCCATCATTCGCAGCCCCGTGCCGTACAACAACTGAGTCATCAGCCGCCACGTCGGATGGCCGATCACCGCCAGCACCCGATCGACCTCCGCCACGCTCAGCACCGTCGGAATCCAACCCCTTCGTCGGCTCCGCTCCGCCGCGAACTTCCCCAGGTGATCGCCCCCCAGTTCGTCAGCCAGAACCTGCTTGTACAGGAACACCAGAGCGTTGGTCGCCTGATTCTGACTCGAAGCGCTGAGCTTGCGTTTTACCGCCAGGTAAGTCAGGTACTGCTCGACTTCTCGTTCCGCCAGTTCGCTCGGGTGCCGCCACCGCCCATCCACCCGGTGATAGCGGAGAAAGTCCCTGACCCACGACTGGTAACAAGCAATCGTTCGAGGCGAAAGGTGCCGCCGCCTGCCCACCGCGTCCATCCGTTCGAGCAGTTTCAAAGCCAGCTTGCGCACAAGAAATCGGGGTTTCAGTAATGCGCCACAAATCTTGACAAGTCAAGGTCACAGCAGGATGATGCATGGAATGTCGCCTAAAATTCCGGGCGCGCCACTCGCATGGCGGCGCAAGTGAATCATAGTTAGGCGTCAGAGAATGGAAAGGGACAAGAGCCACCGGGGCAACGCGAGTCAGTTCTTCGTCGCCGGCGAACTGTGCCGACGCGGGTACGCCGCGCTCGTGACCATAGGCAATACACCCAACACCGACATCCTCTGCAGTAACCGCGCGGGAGCGCAGTTCGTGCACATCCAAGTCAAGACGTTCGTGCCCGGAACGAAGACTTGTAGCGTCGGCGCGAAGGCGGAGAGGGATTTCGGTCCCAAGTTCTTCTGGGTTCTCGCGGGCATCCCCGAGCCGCGATCTGCGTTGCCGTTCGAGTACTTCATCGTTTCGAGTGCGGACATGGCGCGCAATGTTGCGGCGTTCCACAAGCGTTGGCTCGAAACGCCAGGCAAGGGTGGGCGCGCCCACAGGGAGAGTACGGTTCGTGCGGTTGCCGTCGCTAACGGAGCACCGCCCTACTTCTGGTCCGTCATGGAGTATCGCGAGCAATGGTCGCCTTTGGAGGCGCAGCTCTGACGCCTAACAACAGCATGCAGCGGACGGCGCTGTGCGCCGCCGCTGATGCTGAGCGTTAGGCGGCGGAGGCTTGTTGGGGTGAGTCATGCTTCGATTCGCCAATGTCGATGGTGAGAAGCGGCTCGCCTTCCCAACAGGGCGGGGGTCGTGCCCGTGCTGTGGCGGACAGCTCATCGCGAAGTGCGGCCAGATCAAAACCCACCACTGGGCGCATCAGAGCAAGGACGACTGCGATACTTGGTCCGAATCGATCGGGCCGTGGCACCTTTGGTGGCAGAACTTGGTTCGGCCCGAGTTTGTCGAGGTGGCGAAAGGTATCCACCGGGCAGACATCGTCGGGAACCGCGGTGTCGTGGTCGAGCTTCAGCACTCCCCGATAAGTCCGAGAGACGTCACGGCTCGCGAGTCGCACTACGGCGATATGGTCTGGCTTTTCGACGCGACGCACCGTTTCGATTACACGAAGTCAGGGTCGCGGGCCTTCTTCGCGCTGGGTCAGACCAAGCATCTCGATCTATGCACGAAGCCCGTTTTCCTGGATTTCGGCTTTGATCTGGTGCAGGTGGAGCGTTTCACTGACGCGATCACGATGGTGTCGGGTGTCGGTCTGGTTCGCAGCAGGGAATGGTTTGCGCGGGAGTTCCTTTCGCACGTCCAACAACCAGCGAGTAATGCCGCCGGTGATTTTATCCCAGAAGGGAGTTCGAGCAACCCTTGGCACAAGAAAAGCCCAGTCTGGAGGCTGAAGCACGACACGAGGTGGATGGACCCGACATCCGGGCAGGTCATCTCGTTTCCGAAGTGGTCCGAGTACATCAAGCTGAACTGCTACACATACAGGCGCGGAGACAGCCAGAATAAGCAGCATGACCACGACAAGCTGATTGACTGGCATCCGGAGCTGGCCAATGGCTGGACCAAGGACGGCTTGCGGCAGATGAAGGAGTTCTTCGCCGGGACGGCCATCATCTTGGGTGGGTTACTGCGGGTACTGCCACTGCCCGCCGACTCCATCCACGTGAGCCGACCGGTCAGCGCTACCGAACAACTGCTATCCGTCGCGGATGAGCACATTCGCGCGGGCAGGCTTCCAGTACTCAAGGACAGCACCAAGTTGGGGCTGGTCGCTAAGGCCAAGCAGCACGAAATGCAGACGTATGGCCGTCTCCTGCAACCAGAGACGCGGCGAGGAGGTTCCCAGCCGCAGCCATCGCTGTTTGGTTGACGAGACGCCGAACCAGGCGCTGCAGGCGACGGCGGGGCATGATTGGTTTCTGGGACTTTCTAGCTCTCCGGTGCCCCGCCGCTGCTGAGCTTGTTCGTGGATACAAAGGTGGATACAAAGGTGGATACAAAGGTGTCAGGATGATTTATTGATGTCGCTAAGTGGATACAAAGGTGTCAGGATGATTTATTGATGTCGCTAAGGGGCTGAGGTTCGTAATTCAAACTGACACCTTGTCTTTCTGTGGATGTTTCTTGTTTCTTGTCTTCCGCGGCAGGGGAGCCGATTGGGACAGCGTGGCGCGGGGGTCCTTGCGGGCTCGTTCTGGCACGCGCGGGGGTGGGTCCGATGGCGATGCAAAAGAGCAAGCCCACGTCGTGGGGACGTGGGCTTGTCGTGTTGACCGTGGGGCACGCTGGCGCTTCCGGGCGAGGACAATCAAGGCTTGGTGCGAATGAATGATGAATGTTTGAGGACAGGTCGCCCCTTTTCTCCGTTCCGCCCCATTACGATGCGACTGTCATTGGCCGGCGTGCCTTAGCGGTCGTGGCACATGACAACAGAGGGCATCCCTCAAGAGTCTCCTGAGCGAGATTCAGGGTCTCGAACCACCAAGGCGAGCGGCAGGGCCTTGGCCCACTGCCCCCGGAAGTTCGCCTCGAAGCGGGGTGCCGAAGCACGCGAAGCGATAACGCGATGCTAACCAGAGGCGGTGGAGCTGTCCAGAGAAAAATACGTTCAAAACTCGTGAAATCAAGCTGGTTTGCTGTAAGTCCTGATCACGCAGGGCCTGGCGCAAACCGATAAGGGCAAAGGGTGTCGCCATGAGTTTGCACGGGGCTTGGAATACGCGTTGTTTCGAGGTGGTCGCCATCGCGTCGAGCACGGGCGGTCCGCCGGTGGTGGAGGGACTGTTGGCGTCGCTGCCAGCGGACCTTTCGGTGCCGATCCTTATTGGTCAGCACCTGCCTCCCGCGTTCACCAAGACCTTTGCTGCGGCGTTGGACAAGGTCGGAGCGCTCACCGTGGTGGAGGCGGAGGACGGCATGCCGCTGCTGCCGGGCAGTGCCTATCTCGGTCGCGGGCGTCAGCACTTGCGGGTGCGTCGCAATCGTTTGGGACGAGCCGAGGTTGAGGTGAGTCCTGAGCCGAGCGGTTATCCGTACAAGCCTTCCGCCAACGAGTTGTTCTCCTCCTGTGCGCGGGTGTTCGGCGCAGCGACGTTGGCGGTGGTGCTCACGGGTCTTGGCCGCGATGGCGAGATCGGCGCCCGGGCGGTCAAGGCGGCGGGGGGCGTGGTGGTGACGCAGCACGCCTCGACGTGCGTGATCTATGGGATGCCCAAGGCGTGCGTGGAGTCGGGGCTTTCCGATGCGCAGTTGACGCCGGCGGAGATCGCTGCGGCGCTGCTGCGGTTATCGCCGGGCGCCGCGGTGGCCGGTCACTTGTGACCTTTGGGCCCGCCGTCGCGGAGGTACTTGGCGCGGAGCGCTGCTTCGAGGTCCACGCCGTTGATGTTCGCCAACGTGCAGAGCCAGGCGATGACGTCGGCGAACTCCTCGTGCAGGTTGTCGCGGTCCTGTCCGTGCAGGGCGGTGGCCAGTTCGCCCACTTCTTCGATGAGCCAGAGAAACGTGGCGGGTGTGCCCCGCGCCGAGTCGGTGGCGAAGTAGCGGTCACGGATGTGCTGTTGAAACCCAGCGACGGTCAGGGGCGATTCGTTCATCGCGGGATTGTACGATCCCGCTGCGGGCGGCCGGCGGATCAGCGCTGCGCCTCGTAGCCCACCGATCGAACCGCGTCGATCAGTCGTTGCGGGTCGAGCGAGTCGCCGCTGACCGTGGCGATTCCGCCGGCCAGTTCCACGTTCGCGCCCGTGACGCCGGGGATCGCGGTGAGCGCCCGCTGCACCGCGCCGACGCAGTGCGAGCAGTTCATCCCAGCGACTTTGAGCGTGATCTGCTGAGTTCCCGAGGGTGACTTGGCCATGCCCTTAGCGTAGCGCCCCGCGAGTCCGGCCGCCAGCACCAGGAGCAGCGCCCAGGCCAGGGCGTGGTCGATCAGGGTCAGTCCCGCCTTCGCGTCGTGGTGGTGGGCGTGCAGCAGGTGGCGCGGGACGGCCACGCCAAGTCCGTCGATGATCGTGCCGGCTGCCAGCGCGCTGCCAACGACGGTGAGCAGGTAGAGGACCGTGCTGCGTGGGCCCAGGAGCTTCCACATGACCGAGACGGTCGCGGCGTTGGTGGCGGGCCCGGCGATGAGAAACGCCAGCGCCGCGCCGGGCGAAGCGCCCAGGTGAACAAACCCCAGCGCCAGCGGGATCGACCCGGTGGAGCAGACGTAGAGCGGGATGCCCACCGCGATCATGATGAGCATGGCGCCCAAGCCTCCGCCGAGCCACGGTTCGAGCTGGCCGGCGTCGATGAACGCAGTGATCCCCGCCGCCACGAGCAGACCCACGAGCAGCGACCACGCGATATCGCCGGGGAGTGTGACCAAGCCGTACTTCAGCGCGCGCTTGAGCCAGGGGCCTTTCGCGGTGGCGTGCTCGTGGCAGCCATCATTGCACGCGGATTCCTTGGGTCGGGCCGCAAGCGGCGAGCCCGCCGCGGCGATGACCGCTCCGCCCACGATCCCCGAGAGCAGCGCGACCCCCGGTCGCACCACCGCGAAGAGGGGCCCCAGCAGGGCGTAGGTGGCGAAGATCGAGTCCACACCGGTCTGTGGCGTAGAGATGAGGAACGCCGCGGCTGGCCCGCGACCGGCGCCCTGACGCACGATGCCTGCGGTGACCGGGATCACTCCGCACGAGCACAACGGCAGAGGCACGCCCAGCAGCGTCGCCTTCACCACCGGCAGCATCCCTGGGCCGCCCAAGTGGCGCTCCACCCACTCGGGCCGAATTATCACCCAGAGCACGCCCGCCACGGCGAAGCCGATGAGCAGCCACGGCGACATCTGAGCCGTCACGCTCCAGAGCGTCGCCAGGAACTGGATCGCGGTGTCCACCGACGGATTTTAGCCCCGCGTCGCCGCGGTCGCTTGCGATAACATGCTGCACCGCTTACGGAGCCGCGTATGAACCGGACGCACCTTCGCTGGCTGCTGGAACTGACGAGTCTGCCCACGGCGGCGGGCCGGGAGCAGCAGGTCATCGATTGGGTGCGACGCTGGGCGAAGGCGCGGCGCGTGCGGGTCGAGGCGGACCGCTTTGGCAATCTCACGCTGTACCTCTCGTCCAAGGCTGGCGCCCGGCCGATCTACGTCACCGCCCACATGGACCATCCCGCCTTTGTCGTCGTCGAGGTTCTGAGCAGTCGCGAGGTCCGCGCCGACTTCCGCGGCGGCGTCGCCGACTCGTATTTCGTGGGAAGCAAGGTGCAGCTGCGCGGGAGGACGGGCGTGGTTCGAGAACTGCACAAGAGCACGCACGCTCAGGGCGACAAACGTGTCACGGTCGCCTTCGCCAAGCCTCACGAGGCGCAGGTCGGCCAGATCATGACCTGGCGTCTGCCGCCGGCGCGCCTCAGGGGTGATCGCTTGTTCGCACCGGCGTGCGACGACCTGGCGGGCGCGGCGGCGGCGCTGGTCATGCTCGACACCCTGCGCCGTCGAGCCTCACGCGGCGATGCCCGCAAGCTCCCCGACGTGCGCGTGCTGCTGACCCGCGCCGAGGAGGTGGGCTTCATCGGCGCGATCGCGGCGTGCAAGGCTGGCTCCATCCCTCGTGAGGCGAGGCTGGTCTGCCTGGAGAACTCCAAGAGCTTCGCCGAATCGCCCCTGGGCGCGGGCCCCATCGTGCGCGTGGGCGACCGTACCAGCACCTTCGACCCGGCGCTGACCTACCAGCTCAGCCGCATCGCGCAGGAGCTTTCGCAGCGCGACCCGTCGTTCAGGTTCCAACGCAAGCTCATGCCCGGCGGAACCTGTGAGGCCTCCGCCTTCGGCGCGCTGGGCTACACCGCGAGTTGCCTGTGCCTGCCGCTGGCGAACTACCACAACATGTCGGACACGCCCCCGCGTGTGGCGAGCGAGTCGATCAGCATGGCCGACTTCGCAGGCCTGGTGCGGCTGCTCGTGGAGTCGGTGTCGGCGCTGAATCAACCGCGCCAGTCTCCGCCGTTCTCCGACGTGCTGGATCGACTCTTCGCGCAGCGATCAGCGCTCCTTGGCTAGGGCGCAAGCCTTGCGCCGAGGCGACCCGGTGTTTGCGCCGGGCAAATCCTGCGCTCCGGGCGGCGGGGGGCTCCCGCCGCTGGGGTGGAGTTCGTGATGGCGCACAGAACCGCTTGAAACAAGCCTGAATCACGTTTGCGTGCGGCGCGCGGGCGCGCCCGTGGGGCGGTGGCATCGCGGTTGCGTGTGTCACCGGCGCATGACCGCGCGCTGGCTCGATCTTCACCGCCAAAGCCCAGACGCCAACCTGGGCGCGACGCTGATGCGCCTGGCGCGCCTGGCGGAGGCGGCGCATCGGATGCAGGTCAGCCTGGCCCTGCGGTCCGCTACCCTCGAAACGGCTCGGGGCAGGTCGTCCGTAGCTCCACGGGCTCACAAGGAGGTGAACCCGTGAACTACGGTCTGTACCTGTCGGCTTCGGGCGTCTTGACGAATCTGTACCGCCAGGATGTTTTTGCCAACAATCTCGCCAACGCGCAGACCGCCGGGTTCAAGCGTGACCTGGCGAGCCTGATGCAGCGGTCCCCGGAAGTGACCGAGGACGAACTGGGCATGGACCTGCGCAGCGATCTGCTCGACAAGCTCGGCGGCGGCGCGCTGGCAGGCCCGCAACGCATCGGGTTCGATCAGGGCCCGCTCCGCACCACCGACCGCCCGCTGGACATCGCCCTGGAGGGCGAGGGCTTCTTCACCGTTGCCCTGCGAAACCCGAGCACCGGACGATCCGAGATTCGTCTGACCCGCGACGGGTCCTTCTCGCTCAACACGCAGGGAACGCTGGTGACCGCCTCGGGCGGCAGGCCCGTGCTCGACGACCGCGATCAGCCCATCCAGCTCCGCACCGACGTGCCCGTGCAGGTCAGCCAGACCGGCGACATCGTGCAGGGCGATGAGATCGTCGCTCGACTGGGCATCGCGATGGTGGATCGCACCCGACTGACGAAGCAGGGCGAAAACCTCTTCGCGTGGACCGGCTCCGACCCGCGGACCAGCCGCCAGACGCCCCCGCAGACCCTTGTTCGCCAAGGCTTCTCCGAGATGAGCAATGTGGACCCGGTCCGTGCCCTGCTCGACGTCGTGAACGCCACCAAAGCCGTGTCGAGCAACGGCAATCTCATCCGTTATCACGACCTGCTGATGGATCGAGCCGTCAACACCCTCGGACGCGTGGCTTAACCCCCGACCCCTGGACCCCGACCCATGGCCATCGTCGCCCTTCACTCCGCTGCCTCGGGACTCTCGGCGCTGTCCACCGGCATCGACGTGATCGCCAACAACCTGGCGAACGTCAACACCGCGGGCTTCAAGGCCGCCCGCGCCAACTACGAAGAGCTGCTCTACCAGGAGAAGCAGCAGGCGGGCGTCGAGAACGCCAACGGCGATCAGCGGCCCACCGGCTTGTTCGTGGGCCTGGGCACCCGTGTGGCCTCCACCCAGTTCGACTTCAGCACCGGCTCGGCGCTGAACACCAACGGCGAACTGGACATGATGATCGACGGCACGGGCTTCTTTCAGGTGGGCATCATCGCGGAGCAGGGCGGGGGCATCGGCTACACCCGCGCCGGGAACTTCGCGCGCAATCGCGACGGCGAAGTGGTGCTCGCCAACGCTGACGGGCCTCGACTCGAGCCGCCCATCTCGATCCCGCAGGACGCCACCGACATCGCCATCGCCTCGGACGGGACGGTCACGGTGCGGCTGCCCAACAACCCCGAGCCTCAGGAGGTGGGCCAGGTCCAGCTCGCCACCTTCACCAACTCCGGGGGCCTGAAGCCCATCGGCAAGAACATCTTCATCGAGACCGCCGCCTCGGGCCCTCCGATCCAGGGCAACCCGGCCGAGGGGCCCTTCGGCGTGATCCTGCACAAGTTCCAGGAGTCGAGCAACGTGGACCCCGTGCGCGAGCTGATCGATCTGATCAAGACGCAGCGCGCTTTCGAGATGAACAGCCAGACCATCCAGGCCGCCGACGAGGCCCTGCAGGTCATCAGCAACCTCCGACGCTTCTGAGTGAGCCATGACGCTTCGTGCCACGATCACCCTGATGCTGTTGTGCTCGGTCGCGGCGGGCGAGACGGCCTGGGTGCGCCTGCGCGACGAGGCGTTCGTCGAGGACGCTGCCGTGACGCTCGGTCAGGTGGCCGACGTGGCGGGCGACGCGGCGCTGGCGGAGCTGGTCGTCGCCCAGTTCTCGGGCGATCAGCCTCAGACCGTCACTCGTTTGGCCATCCGCGAGAAGCTCACCGAGGCGGGCGTGAACTGGGGCAAGGTCTCGCTCTCGGGTCACACGCAGTGTCGGGTTCGACGCCTCGCCGCGGTGGCAACTTCGCCCACGCCCTCGCTGGCCCTGAGCAATCCCACGCAGGCGGTGGAGGCGCACTCGCCCCTGACGCTGCGGGAGAAGCTCACGCTCTGGCTCGAGGAGTTCACCGCCTCGTCCCGCGACGACCTGCGCATCACGCTGAGCAGGACGGACGAGGCGAAGCTGCGGCGCGTGGCGTTGGAGGAGCGCTGGGAGTTCGAGCCCAGCAGCCCCGTGCGCCAGGGCCGACTGCCGTTGACGGCGCGGCGCTACGAGGGCGACGCGGTGACCGAGTCGCTCACGCTGACCGTGGACGTGTCGCGGCGGGTGCTCGCGGTGGTGACCACGCGCTCGCTCGATCGCGGCGCCGCCATCACCGAGCAGGACGTGGAGGTCCAGGAGGTATTCGTCAGTGACGTGCGGGGTCTGCCCCTGACGGAGGTCACGGCGGCGGTGGGTCAGCACGCCGGCGCTTCGCTGCGCGCCGGGAGCGTGGTCTACGCGCAGCACCTGCGTTCGCCGGTGCTCGTGAGCCGGGGCGACGTGGTCACGGTGCGCAGCATCACCGGCTCGCTGGTGCTCAAGACCCTGGCGCGGGCGCAGCAGGACGGGACGATGGGCCAGTTGATCGAGCTGCGCAACGAGCGGTCGCGCGGCGTGATGACCGCCAAGGTCGTCGGTCCGCTCGAGTGCGTGGCGGTCGGCGCCACCCAGGAGGAACAGCCGTGATGCAACGCTTGGCCCTGCTGCTGATCTTTTCGGGCAACGTGATGGCGCAGTCGTCCTCGCTCTACCTGGTCAGCACGGAGGAGCCCGCCACGACGCCGCCGATGGTCAACGGGGTGCCCGATCGGCTTTCCCCGGCGCTGTCGCAGGCCAGTCTGCTGGCGGTGAGGCTGCCCCCGCCGCGCGCCTTCACGGTGCACGACCTGGTGACCATCATCGTCCGCGAGAGCACCGAGGCCGACTCCGAGGCCGAGCTCGAAGCGACCAAGGACTACAAGCTCTCGGGCGCGGTGACCGCCTGGCCGGGCGTCCGCGGGCTCGACGACCTGTTCGATCTGTTCCTGAAGCAGGGGCTCGAGGAGAACCCGACGCTCTCCGTCAGCGCCAACAAGGACTTCCAGGGCGAGGGCAGCTACAACCGCAGGGACACCTTCACCAGCCGCGTCACGGCACGGATCATCGACATCAAACCCAACGGCACGATGGTGCTCGAGGCGCGCAAGTTCATCAAGAGCGACAAGGAATCGATGGACATGGTGCTCACCGGCACCTGTCGCCAGGAAGACATCGCCGCCGACAACACCGTGCTCTCCACGCAGCTCTACGACCTGAACCTGACGAAGGAGCACAGCGGCGAGCTGCGCAAGGCCACGAAGAAGGGCTTTCTTTCTCAGCTCTTCGACACGATCTTCGCCTTCTGACCCGACGTGAGATGAACCCCATGCTCGAACAAGTTTTCACCACAGAGATCACAGAGCCCACCGAGGCGAAGAGTGTTGATTCAATCATCGCTCGCGTTCTCTCTGTGCTTTCTCTGCTCACGGTGTGCTCTGTGGCGCATCTTCGTCCTCGTTTCATAGCGACGGTATGTGCCCCGATACTTGCTGCGTTCTGTCCCGCCGCTTCTGCGGTGCAGGTACAGGACCTGGTCCGGCTCAAGGGTTCGGAGACGAGCAAGCTCGTGGGGATGGGCCTGGTGGTGGGGCTGCGCGGCACGGGCGACGGAGGCAAGTTCATGCCCGCGATGCGCCCGTTGGCGTCGGTCATCCAGGAGCTGATCGACCCCAACACCGTGGCGGCGGAGCTCAAGGACGCCAAGAACGTGGCGCTGGTGGCGATCTCGGCAGAGCTGCCCGCCTCGGGTGTCCGCGAGGGCGACCGCGTGGACGTGCACCTCTCGGCGGTCGGCGCCGCCAAGAGCCTGGCGGGCGGCAGGCTCTTCATGATCCCGCTCACCGGCCCGATGCGCGGCAGCCCCGTCTACGCCTTCGCCGAGGGCGCCGTCACCGTCGAGGACGAGAACAACGCGACCGTCGGCGTCGTCCGCCAGGGCGCTCAGCTCACCCGCGACGTGATGACGCGATACCTCGACGAGCAGGGGCGTCTTACGCTGGTCCTCAACGACTCGGTGGCCTCCTGGCCGGTGGCGAGCAACATCGCGGCGCTGATCAACGGTGTGGTCGCGCCCGACGGGCCGAACGTCGCCAAGGCGGTCAACGAGAAGAACGTGGCGGTGTTCGTCCCCGAGTTCGAGCGCGCCGACCCCGCGGCGTTCATCACTCAGATCCTCATGTCCTACGTCGATCCCTCGCAGATCGGCGGCGGAGCGCGGGTGGTCATCAACGAACGCACCGGCACCATCGTCGTGGGCGGCGACGTGCAGGTCTCCCCGGTGATCATCTCGCACCCGGCGCTGACCATCACCACGCTGGTTCCCGCGGCCCGGCCCACGGAGGATCGGCCGATCGAGGTCGAGAATCGCTTCGTGGGCGTGGACCCGGAGAAGCGCGGCGGGGCGAAGCTCGAAGACCTCATCGCCGCCTTCAACCAGCTCAAGGTGGACGCCAAGGACCGCATCGAGATTCTCAAGGAGATCGAGCGCAGCGGCAAGCTGCACGCCAAGCTCGTCATCGAGTGAGCCATGGTCGCACCGATCGCACCGAGCCCGTTGCCCGAGATCCCCGAGCTTCGCCGGGCGGCGCAGCAGCTCGTCGCCAGCGCCTTTGTCGTGCCGCTGCTGGAGCAGATGCGCGAGGACCCCTTCAAGAGCGAGCTGTTCCACGGCGGGTTCGCTGAGGACGCGTTCTCGCAGCAGCTAGACACGATCCTGTCGGACCGCATCGCGCAGCGCCAGAACCTGCCGCTGGCCGACGCGGTGTACCGGCACATCGCGGCGCAGGCCTCGCGACGCATCGCCCTGCCCGAGCAGGCCACGGGCCTCAAGGTGGACCTTCGTGGATAAGCAACTGCAACAGCTCGAAGAACTCCTGCGCGGACAGATCGCGGCCCACGAGGCGTTGGGCTCGATCATGACCCGCAAGGCTGCGGCGCTTCGTCTGGCCGATCGCCGACAGCTCATGGACTGCTGCGAACTGGAGAACAAGCAGGTCCAGGCCATCGGCGACCTGGAGAAGCAGCGGCTGCAACTCGTGGCGGACCTGACCTTGATGATCCAGCCGCAGGCCGGGGAGCCGATGCGGTTGGCGGAGCTGGCGCAACGACTGCCCGAGCCGTCGCGCGGCAGGCTGCTCGTGCTGCGGCAGCAGCTGGTCGAGCGCATGACCGCGGTGCATCGCCAGACCCAGTCGGCGCGACACGCCACGCAGACCCTCGTGGCGCACATGCACGGTCTGATCCAGTCCATTGGCACCGCGATGACCGGCGTGGCGACCTACGGGCAACGCGGCTCGCTCCCCACGCCCGCCCTGGCCGTGAGCACCTTCAGCACCACCGCGTGAAGAGCTTGGCGGAGCAAGAGAGTGGCCCCGTGGCCAAGTGAAACACATGAAGACCCCTAACCCCTAACCCCCAGCCCCCAACCCCGCTCCAGAACACATTCCTATGTCCCTCGGCGCATCACTCCAGATCGGTCGCAGCGGCTTGGTCGCCCATCAAGTGGCGATCCAGGTCACGGGCAACAATCTGGCCAACGCTGCCACCAAGGGCTATCACCGGCAGACGGCGCTGCTCTCGCCCGTGCAGAGCCAGCAGATCCAGCAGGGCATCTTCGTGGGCCGGGGCGTTCAGGTGCAGTCGATCCTGCGCCAGGTGGACGAAGCCCTGGAGGGACGCATCCGCGAATCCATCTCGCAGCAGTCCGGCTCGCTGGCGCGCAAGGACGCCCTGGCGCAGATCGAAGCGCTGCAGAACGAACTCTCCGACATCGACCTCTCGACTCGGCTGAGCGACTTCTTCAACTCCTGGAGTCAGCTCGCCGCCAACCCGCAGGACCTGTCGCTGCGCTCGCTGGCGGTGCAGCAGGGCGTCCGCGTCACCTCGTACCTCCAGGAGCTGCGCACCGGGCTGACCGATCTGCGCGCCCAAACCGACAACGCCATCGACGCGGCGGCGGTCACGGCGGACGATCTTCTGTCGCAGATCGAGGACCTGAACATCAAGATTTCCACCAGCGAGGCGGGCTCCAAGGGGGCTGCGGGTCTGCGCGACCAGCGCGACCAGTTGCTCACCCAGCTGGCGGAGTACCTGGACATCTCCACCGTCGAGCAGGCCAACGGCGCGGTGGACATCTTCGTGGGCTCGCTGCCCATCGTGCTCAACGGCCAGAGCCGGGGCCTGGAGATCCGCAAGCAGACCATCGACGGCGAGCTCGAGATCGACGTGGTGCTCAAGGCGGACGGCAGTGTGCTCGACTCTTCCAGCGGCAAGATCGGCGCCCTGGTCGAGGCACGCCGGCAGGACATCAACCAGGCCATTGAATTCCTCGACCGCTACGCCAACCATCTGATCTACGAGGTCAACAAGGTCCACAGCCAGGGCCAGGGGCTTAACGGTTTCGCCACGGTCAGCGGCAGCAGCCGTGTCACCGACACCGCGGCGGCGCTGAACACCGCGGCGGCGGGCCTGAAGTTCACGCCCGGCCACGGTAGCTTCCAGATCCACGTCACCGACCCCGCCACCGGTCAGCGCAACTCCTCCACCATCCGCGTCGATCTCGACGGCATCAACTCCGCAAGTGACACCACGCTGACCTCGCTGGTGGCGGACCTCAACGCGGTGGCCAACGTCACCGCCAGCATCCTGCCCGACGGGCGTCTGCGGCTGGACTCGGGCGCGCCGAACCTGAGGCTGAGCTTCAGCGACGACACCTCCGGCGTCCTGGCGGCGCTGGGGGTCAACACCTTCTTCACCGGGTCCGATGCCCAGGACGTGGCGGTCAACGACGTGGTTCGCGCCGACCTGAGCCTGATCGCGGGCTCCACGAATCATTCGTCCGGGGGCAACGGCAACGCCCTGAAGCTCGCGGACCTGAGGCAGACCCCGCTGGCGGCGCTGGGCGGGCTGTCGCTGGTCGAGTCGTGGAACCGTCACGTCGAGGACTACGCGGTTCGGCTGGGGCAGGCCTCGAGTTCCGCCGACGCCAGCACGCTCGTGCGCGAGAATCTCGAAGCGCAGCAGCAGTCGGTCTCGGGCGTCAACACCGACGAAGAAGCGGTGAACCTGCTGGCCTTCCAGCGCGCTTACCAGGCCAGCGCCCGCTTCCTCACCGTCGTGGACGAGATGTACCAGACGCTGCTGACATTGGTGTAAGAGAAAAGAATGCCCCCGCAGATTACGCAGAGGACACAGATGAAACACAAGCTCCACAAGACATCCGTTCCTGGATCGAATCGCCGTCATCTGCGCAGTCTGCGGACCTCTTCTTCGCGTCCTTCGCGCCTTCGCCAGAACTCTTCCTCTTCTCCGCTGAATCGATCATGACCATCTCCAGCGTTTCACTTTCGCGGACCACCACCTCGCTCACGGCGTCGAGCCTGCTCTCGGTGCTCCGCAAGACGCAGGTCGAGCTGTTCAAGGCGCAGAACGCCATCGCCACCGGGATCGAGGTCAATCGCCCCAGCGACGCCCCGGCGCGGACAAGCTCGATCCTGGTGCTGCAGTCGCGCCTCGAAGCCCGCGACCAGCACGAGGTGAATCTGCAGGCCGCGCTCTCGAGCCTGAACAACGCCGACGAGTCGCTCTCGCAGATCAGCGACATCCTGCTCGAGGCCAAGTCGATCGCGCTGTCGCAGGTGGGCATCGGGTCCAACAAGGACACCCGCGCCAACCAGGCGGCGGTGATCGACGCCCAGCTCAAGGCGTTGCTCGACATCGCCAACCGCTCGCACAACGGGGTCAAGCAGTTCGCCGGCGACGCGGCACCGCTGGGCAGCACGCAGGACCCCTTCGTCGAGTTCCTCGGCGGCGTCCGCTACCTGGGCAGCCGAAGCGACCTGGAAGTGAATGTCGGCCTGCGCGACGCGATCGGCCTGAACGCCAACGGGCACGACGCTTTCGGGGCGCTCTCCACGCGGGTGGAGGGAACGGTGGACCTGGACCCGCGGGCGGTCGCTTCGGTCAATCTGCGTGACGTGCTGGGCGCTCAGGGCGTGGGCGTGCGCGAGGGGTCGCTGCTGGTGACAGTCAACGGGACGCAGGCGGTGGTGGACCTCGCCGACGCGGACACGCTGGGCGACGTGGCCACGCGCGTGAACGAGGCGATCGACTCGGTGCTGGCGGGAGCGGGCGGGCTTGCGCTGAGCGGCGCAGGTTTTGCGCTCACCGCCAGCGCGGGCAACACGATCACGATCGCCGAGACCGGGACCGGGGGCCAGACGGCGGGGGATTTGGGCCTGCTGCTCACCGCCACTTCCTCGACCGTCAACGGCGAAGACCTCCACACGCAGCTCTCGCTCTCCACCGCGCTGTCGGACCTGGGCGTGAGCGTGGACCTCGTAAGCGGCATCAAGATCACCCAGGGCAGTCAGACCAAGGTGGCTGACTTCAGCAGCGCGACCACGATTCAGGACCTGGTCAACGCGGTGGACGCGCTGGGATTGGGTGTGCGGTTGGAGATCAATGCTGATCGCAACGGGCTGAACCTGGTGAGCGAGGTGAGCGGTCTGGTGGTGAGCCTGGGCGAGAACGCTGGGGGCAGCACCGCCACGGATCTGGGCCTGCGCAGCTTCTCACGCGACACGCTGCTGGCGGACTTCAACTTCGGCATCGGCGTCCACAACGTACAGGGCGAGCCGGACTTCAGGCTCGAACTGCACGATGGAACTCAGTTCGATATCGACCTGGACGCGCTGGTCACGGTGGGCGACGTGATCGACGCGATCAGCGCCGCCGCCGCCGGCGCGGGCCTGACGGTGGGCGCGCCGGGGAGCGCGGGAACCGACTTCAACGTGGGGCTGGCCAGCGACGGCAACGGGCTGGTCTTCGAGGACAACACTCTGGGCGGCGCCGAGTTCAAGGTGACGCAGTTGTTCACCAGCCTGGCGGCCACGGACCTGGGCATCTACAAGAACGCGCAGGCGGGCGGGACCATCGCGGGCGACGACAAGGCCACCATCCGCAGCGATAGTGTCTTCACGCACCTGATGCTTTTGCGCGATGCGCTGCTCAACGACGACTCGCGTGGCATCGTCTTTGCTGGAGATGGGATCGATAAGGACATCGACGAACTGGCACGGGTTCGAGCGGACATCGGGGTTCGCTCCCAGCGCGTCGAGCAGGAACAGGATCGGTCGCAGCAGATGAAAGTCACCGAACAGAGCATGCTCAGCGACCTCCGCGACGCGGACGTGACCGAGGTGATCACGCGATTCACGCAGTTGCAGCAGCAGTTGCAGGCGACGCTGCAGGTGGGCTCGGCCAATCTGCAGCTGAGTTTCTTGGACTTCCTGCGCTAAGTGGCGCAAAGGATGCGCTCCCTCGCGGTTCGCCGGTACGCGACGGAGCAGCCCTGAAACACCGGCGGGCATGAAGGATTCTGCCATGGTCATCAACACCTCGCGCTTTGGTCCGATGGACGTGGACGAGACGCGGATGCTCCGCTTCCCCAAGGGGCTGCTGGGGTTCGCCCGGTTCACCGAATACGTGCTCATCGAGCCGGGGCAGGACAGCTGCTTCTGGTGGCTTCAGTCGGCGCAGACGCCGGACCTGGCCTTCGTGGTCACCGAGCCCTCGGCCTTTGTGCCCAGCTACCGCGTGCCGCTGAAGACCGAGCAGATGGCGGAGATCGGCCTGCGCAGCTTCGAGGACGCGCAGGTGTTCGTGATCGTGAACAAGCGCGGCAACCTGCTGACCGGGAATCTGCAGGGGCCGCTCGTGATCAACTGCCGCAACCGGGTGGGCGAGCAGTTGGTGCTCAGCGATCGGCGCTTCACCACGCGCGTGCCGCTGATCGAGCTGGGTGCGACGGTGGAAGCGATGTCGGCGTGAACGGGAAGGCAGCGCGGTGTGGGCCGACGCACGGATGCGTCGGGGTTGAGTTCGAGGCCCAGGGAAGGAGCCGACGCCCATGTTGGTGCTCAGCAGGCAACGCGATGAAACGATCATTATCGGAGACAACATCGAGATCACCGTCGTGGATATCCGCGGCGACAAGGTGCGTCTGGGGATCAACGCCCCACGCGACATCCAGGTGCACCGCAAGGAGGTCTACGAGGCGATCCGCCGGGAGAACGACGAGGCCTCGCGGGTCCGGGTCGAGGACCTGGCGCAGGTCAACGACCGAGTGCGAAAGTCAACCGACGCCCACGGCCCGAGCAACGGCCGGGCGAAACTATAAAACGTTATTTGTACGGGAGCATCGCGTCACAGCGGGATTCACAGCTTTGTCGCGGGGAACAGGCCAGGATCGGCCGGTCGCGACGGGGCCCAGGTAAGTCAGACAATCAGGGAGGATTGTCATGTCAAGAATCAACACCAATGTTTCGGCACTGATCGCCCAACACAACCTGCAGAAGTCCAACTCGGACCTGCGCACGCGCCTGGAGCGGCTGAGCACCGGCCTGGCGATCAACCGCGGGGCGGACAACCCCGCGGGGCTGATCGTCAGCGAGCGCCTGCGCAGCGAGATCGCCGGCGTGGCGCAGGCGATCGACAACTCCGAGCGCGCCGCCAACGTCATCGCCACCGCCGAGGCGGCGCTGCAGGAGATCGCCAGTCTGCTCAACGACCTGAAGGGCCTGATCGTCGAGGCCGCCAACACCGGCGCCTTCTCCGAGCAGGAGATCGCCGCCAACCAGCTCCAGATCGACTCGGCCATCGACTCGATCACTCGCATCAGCAACACCACCAGCTTCGCGGGGCTCAAGCTGCTCAACGGCTCGCTGGACTACCTGACCAGCGGCGTGAACTCCACCAACATCAAGGACGTGAAGGTCTTCGGCGCCAACTTCGGCACCGCCTCCTCCATCCCCGTCAACGTCGAGGTGCTTAACTCCGCCCAGACGGCGCAGCTCTTCATCTCGGGCAACACCACCGGCGCCGCCGGCGCCCTGCTCTCCTCCGTCACCTTCGAGATCCAGGGCGACAAGGGCGTGGAGGTGCTCTCCTTCGTCAGCGGCACCGCGCTGTCGGCGGTGGTCTTCGCCGTCAACCAGGTCAGGGACTCCACCGGCGTCTCGGCGGCCCTGGTCAACGCTGCCAACCAGACCTCCGGGCTCGTCCTGGGCAGCAGTGTCTTCGGGTCCGACTCTTTCGTGAGCGTCCGCAAGGTCTCCGGCGGGTCTTTCTTCCAGACCTTCGACAGCCTGGCGGCGGCCGGCGGAACCCCCGTGGCCACCAGTCGCGACACCGGCGAGGACGTCCTGGCGCTGATCAACGGCAACCTGGCCATCGGCGACGGCACCACCGTGGGCCTGCACTCCTCCACCCTCAACGTCGAGCTCACGCTCTCCAACGCCGCGGCTCAGACCCTCTCCGTCCACACCTTCACGGTCACCGGCGGCGGCGCCAACTACCAGATCGGGCCCTCCGTCAGCAGTTCCAACCAGGTCGGCTTCGGCATCCAGAGCGTCGCCGCTTCCCACCTGGGCAACGAGACCCTGGGATTCCTCACCAGCATCACCAGCGGCGGGACCAACAGCCTGGTCAACGGCGGGGCACGCGAAGCCTCGCAGATTCTCGACGTCTCGATCGATCAGATCGCGGTGCTCCGCGGCAGACTCGGCGCTTTTGAGCGGAACACCCTGCAGACCGCGGTGCGCTCGTCGCAGATCGCCCTGGAGAACCTCACCGCCTCGGAGAGCCAGATCCGCGACACCGACTTCGCCGCCGAGACCGCGGCGCTGACGCGCTCGCAGATCCTCGTCAACGCCGGCACCTCCACGCTGGCGATCGCCAACTCCACCGCGCAGCAGGTGCTGCAGTTGCTCCAGTAATCCCGGCAGGATCGCCGCGGTTCAACCGCCCGATCCGGGAGCCTGCGGATTTCCTCTAGGGGTTGGGCGTGGCCTGCGAGGGGTTGGTCCCCAGGACCGCCAGGGACACACTGCCCACCGGCGCGACGACGAGCAGCTCGACCGCGCGGTCGATCGCCGCGGCCAATTGAGCCACCGACATCGCCCCGGGCGAGAGCGACTCGGCCACCAGCGCCAGCGCCCACTCGCGCATCCCCAGCCCATTGGGTGTCAGGCCCACCATCGAGACCACCGCCCCGGCAGCCGAGGCGATCACCGCGATCTCCACGTCCAGCGGTCGCCCCACGACCTGACTGCCCGCCCACAGGCGCAGGGACGACGCCAGCAAGTCCAGCATCCGCAGCGGGAACCAGCTCCATCCCGCGAGGATCGGTCGCCTCAGCGCCGTGCGCGCCAGCAGCGGAGTGGCGAACGTTCCGGCGACGACGACGCCCGCCCATGCCCACGCTGCCCGAGGGCAGAGCACCGCCGCCAGCGCCACCGCCACGCCCAGCGTTGTCACCGTCAGCGTCACCCTCACCGAGTCCCACAGCGCCAGCCCGTGCCGCAGCTTCAGGTAAGCGGCTCGACCCAGCAGACCCGGGCGCAGCGGCAGATAGTTCAAGAGGTGACTGGCAGCGATCAGCGCGGTCATCGTCCCCGCGCCCACGCTCACCGCCGTGGGGAACGACCGCGTCACCACCCAATAGAGCAGCCCCGTCACGACCAGGTTCGCCGCCACGCCCACGGCGATCAGCGGCAGGCCCCGCGGCTGTGTCCACGACAGCGCAGCCCAGTCCACGTCGCCCAGGGCTGTGGCCAGCGACGCGAAAAACAGGGCGGCACCCAACGCCCAGGCGCACCAACGCCAGGCGGAGCGACCACGAGCTTGGCTCATGCAGATGATCGTAACCGACCGCGGTGGTAGAATAAGGGGGCCCATCGAGAGGTGTGTGCATGTTGGTTCGCAACCCTGATGAAGTGGCCCCGCTGCCGATGTCCATGCCCGGCGCGACGGGCGTGACGATGCGGCTGATGGTCGGCCGCGGTGACGGCGCCCCGAGCTTCGCCATGCGGCTCTTCGAGGTCGCCCCCGGCGGACACACGCCCCGACACCAGCACAACTACGAGCACGAGGTGCTCGTGCTGGAGGGCCAGGGCCAGGTCGCTGGCGGCCGCGACGGCTCGACGATCCGACCGATCAAGACCGGCGACGTAGTCTTCATGCCCGCCAACGAGACGCACCAGTTCCGCAACACCGGGCCCCAGAAGCTTCGTTTCATGTGCATGGTCCCCGTCCAGTTCGACTGCGGCAATGGGCAGTGTTCGCCCACGCCCGGTTCGTGATCTTCGGATGCTCCCTCCCCCCAAGCGACAGGAGGTCCCCCCATGGCGACGCACCCGCTCCCGTCCAAGCCGTTCCTTTCCACGCCCCCGGGCCTTGTCGTCCTGGGCGGTGCGTTGATGATCCTCGCGGGGGTGGGGCAGTTCTCCACCGTGCGCTACCTGCTCGGGCCCGAGTCGGCGTTCAGCGCCCCGATGCTCTACGCGGTGGTGCTGGCGGTCTGGGTCGTGGCCATCGCCGGCGCGGTGATGCTGGTCCTGGGGGCGGTGCGCTGGGCGATCTTCGGGCGCGACAGCGCCGCCCCGCCGGAACTTCAAGCGCAGGTCGCGCAGGCCGCTGAGCTGCTGCGGTCGGTCAATGATCGTCTGCTGATCTCCGACACCGCCAAGCGGATCGCCTACCGCGAGCAGGACCGCGAGACGCTGCGCAAGGCGATCAAGGAGGACATCGAGAAGGGCGACTACGAGGCGGCCCTGGCGCTGGTGACGGAGATGAGCCAGGCGTACGGCTACCGCCGCGAGGCCGAGGCCTATCGGGACGAGATCCTCGACGCCCGCGACCGAACGATGGACCAGCAGGTGACCGAGGCGGTGACGCGACTGGACGAGGTGATCGCCACGCACAACTGGGAGAAGGCCGCCCGCGAGGCCGCCAAGGTGCAGCGTTTGTTCCCCGACTCGCCTCGGGTGCGCGCTTTGGACAAGCACGTCCGCGAGGCGCGCGAGGCGCACAAGCACGACCTGGAGCGGCAGTTCCTCGCCGCGGCGCAGAAGGACGACGTCGAAGGCGCCATCGCGCTGCTCAAGGAGCTGGACAAGTACCTCACCGAGCACGAGGCGGAACCCTTCCGCGAGACGGCGCGCGGCGTGATCGGGAAGAAGCGGCAGAACCTGGGTGTGCAGTTCAAGATGGCGGTGCACGACCGTGAATGGACCATGGCGGTGACCGTGGGCGAGCAGATCATCCGCGACTTCCCCAACACCAAGATGGCCGACGAGGTCCGCTCGATGCTCGACCTGCTCCGCGAGCGCGCCGCCGGCGAACAGGCCGCCCGACCGCGCGAGATGGCTTGATCGACGGTCGCGGGTGGCGATTCTTTTTGACAGGATCGCAGGATACGCAGGATCAACAGGATGTGAACCCTTTCGTCGGGTCCGAGTCCTGTCGATCGCGCGTATCCGGTGATCCTGTCAGAACTCGATTGCCGGAGAACGAACCTTGCCCGCTGTGCTGAGCAACATCGCGATGCGGGTCGAGCAGGTGGAGTTCGGGTACGTGCCGGGTCGGCCGGTGCTGCGGGGCGTCAGCGCGACGCTCGCGCCCGGACGGGTGTGCGCCCTGCTGGGGCCCAACGCTTCGGGCAAGAGCACGCTGCTGAAGGTGATGCTCGGGCTGCTCCAGACGTGGCGGGGCACGGTCCACCTCGGCGATCGGCAACTCACCAGGCTCTCGCACGCGCAGCGAGCCCGTTGGCTCAGCTTTGTGCCTCAGCGCGGCGGGGCGGCGTTCGGGTTCACCGTTCGCCAGGTCGTGTCGATGGGCCGATTCGCGCTGAACCAGGACGAGGCTGCGGTCGATCACGCCATGGAACGCTGTGGCGTGGCGGACCTGTCCGACCGCGTCTTGAGCGAGCTGTCGGTCGGGCAGCAGCAGTTGGTCCTGCTGGCGCGGGCGGTGGCGCAGTCGTCGGGCGCGGGCGTGGCGATGCTGCTGGACGAACCCACCAGCGCCATGGACCTGCGACACGTCATCGAAGTGATGGCGCTCCTGCGCGAGCTGGCGCTACAGCGCGGGGTGGCGGTGCTGACAGTGCTGCACGACCTTAATCTCGCGGCGCGCCACGCCGACGACGTCTGGCTCATGGACCACGGCGGGCTCGTGGCGGCGGGGACCTGGGACTCGGTTCTGCTGCCGGAACTGCTCGACCCCGTCTACCGCGTGAGGCTGCGGCAGGTGGGCCAGGAGGCGGGCCGGCCGGTGTTCTGCGTCCGCGTCGGTGCTACACTGAGTTGAACGTTCAGGGAGCCAGGCATGAATCTCCTCGCCGCCATCGACTTGGAAACGCTGGTGGGCATCGGCATCGCGATCTTCATGGTCGGAGGTTGGATCGCCGACGTGGTGAAGAAGTCGCGCAGCGGCGGCCCCGCTGGGCCGATCGGCGCGCCCCGAAGACAGCGCGCCCGATTGGACCAGATCGCCGCTGAACGTCGCAGGAAATTGCAGCAGATGTCGCAGCAGCGCAGCGGAGAACTCGCTCCGCCCCCCCGGCCCACGAACCTGACCACCGCGGAACTCGAAGAGCGCATCCGCGCCAAGGAAGCCTACGAGGCAAGGGCGGCGCAGCTCCGTAGCCCCCAGCAGCCCTCGCCGCAACCGGCGCAGCCCCCGCGTCGCAAGCCACGCCGACCACCCGCCGCCCCGGCGCCGCCGCCTGCGCCGGTGGGCACGCCGATCCGTCCCGGCCTAGGCGATGGCGTGCGGAGCGTCCGATCGCAGAGAGAGGAAACGGACACGGGCGAATCCGTGGTGCATCGCCACGTGGAAGACGCCGCCGCCGCGACGCCCAGGGCGGAGCTCAAACCCGTGATCACCGCGGCGGGCGTGCGCAAGAATCTTCGCGCCGCGTTCGTGCTCAAGGAAGTGCTCGACCCACCGCTGGCCCTGCGCGACTAGGGCCAACATCGGCGGCGCGAGGCCCGTGAGGGCCAGCCCCGCACCCGATGCTCAGGGTGCAACCTGGCTGGGCTGATTGGCTTTGCAGGTGCGGAGCCAGATGTTGTTGTGGACGGGGTCCACGCCCTTCCACGCGTAGGGGTCCACTCCGGCGACGGGCACGATGCACCTGCGGTCGGCGTTGGCGGGGCTTTCGCCCTCTTTCAGATGCCAGGGCAGCAGCGACCAGGCGTTCATGTAGTGGTTGACAAGGACCCGGCGATAGATTTGGCTTCGGTTCCTGCGTGATCGATGCAGCAGGTATCCGTTGAAGAACACCAGCGTGCCCGCCTTGACCTCCACGGGCACCTCCTGCGATTCGTCGAAACCAAAGCTTTCGGGGGCGAAGTCAAACTCGTCGGGATTGTTGTGCGGCTTCTGCGGGTAGAGATATCCGGTGCGGTGCGAGCCGGGGACGACCCAGAGGCAGCCGTTGGGGATCGTGGCGTCGTCGATGGCGATCCAGCCGCCCACGAGCGAGCGGTCGCGGGTGGGGATGTAGATCTCGTCCTGATGCCAGGCCTGTCCCTGAAAGCCCGGGGGCTTGACGAAGAGCATCGACTGCATGCACTTGACGCTGCCGTCCCAACTGCCCGCGGGCAGGTGCGCCGCGGTGATCTGCGCCAGGACGCCACAGATCAGCGGGTGCTCGACGTACCGTCGGATGATCGGGCTGACGTAGTGAGGCTGATGGATGCAAAGGATGTTGCGCAGCACCTCCTCGTCGCTCATCTGGGCGGGCAGGGGCTGGAGCGTCTTGCAGGGGTACTTGCCACGAGCCAGGTCGGCGGTGTCTCGTTTGAGCTCTTCGAGTTCGTGGGGCTTGATGAGGTCGGGGACGACGAGAAAGCCCTGATCGACGAAATCGCGGACCTGCTGATCGCTCACGACCTTGGGACGCTCGATGCGCTGTTGGAGGTTGGGTGCGGGGTCAAGGGATGCCGCGGTCATGGTGTTGTTCCTGAGTATCTGCGAGCAAAGGATAGCGACGAAGCGACGCGGCATCCATCGCGGGGATGGACGTGTTTATGTCCCTGATTCGCGCAGCGACGCTGATGATCATTAGAATAGCGCGGGACGATGGCTGATCTTCGCTCCATCTCCGCGACCAAAGGCGGCTTCTCGTTGGCCTACGCCCATGGTGGAATCGCCAGTTACCGCCCGGGCGAGCGCTTCGGGCAGCGGAGGCTGAGCGACTTCGAGATCGTGTGGATGATCCAGGGCGAAGCGACCTACCGCGCCGACGGTCGCGAGTACTTTGCGCCGCCCGGGTCGATCATCCTGGCCAAGCCCGGGTCGCAAGAGTCCTACGTCTGGGACCCCTCCGAGCCCACGCGACACGCCTATGTTCACTTCAACCTTTCGAGCGTTCCCTCGGATTGGCCGGAGCCGGCCCGCTGGCCCGTGCTGACGCTCATGAAGCCCCGCGACGTGGTGCGTCCGCTGCTTCGCCGCGTGATCGATCAATGGGCCAGCCACCAGATGCGGACCTCCGACGTGGTCCCGCCCCGCCGCGTGCAGCGGATGATCGAGGTGGTGCTCGACACGCTGCTGCTGGAGCCGCAGGCGATGAGCGGGACCTCGGCTCCGACGGAACGCGAGCTGCCCGCGGCGGTGCAGCGGGCGCTGGACCTGGTGGTGCGGGTGACGCAGACGGAGGGCTACCGCCCCGTCGCGCTGGAGGACCTGGCCGAGGCGGCGATGGTGACGCCCAAACACCTCTGCCGCCTGTTCGACGAGGCGGTGGGGCGGAGCCCGATGTTCGTGGTGCGGGTGATGAGGCTGGAGCGCGCCATGACGCTGCTGGCGCGGTCGAACCTGAACATGGCGGAGATCTCGCGTCGCTGCGGGTTCGCCACGCAGTTCCATTTCTCACGCGTGTTCAAGTCGATCTACGGTCGCTCGCCCACGCTGGTGCGCAAGGCGCTCTTCGCCGGTCAGCCCGCGCCGCCGCCGCCGCTGCGCCTGCACCTCTGGGGCGGCGTGGAGTGGTGAACGCGGAGCGTTGGCACTGCGATCAGGGGCGCGTGCCGCTCGCGACGATCGGTGTCGGACCGCGCTAGACAGCACCACCGGCGGACTCGATCGTGATGGGCACCCGGCAGTGCGGACAGACCACGCGCTTGCCCGGCGCTGGGCTATCGAGCACCGAGTCGAGCACCGCCTTGGCGGCGTAGGCGCACAGGCCCTGAGGCGTCGCGGGTCCAAGCTCGTACCAGAGCGCGTCGTCACAGCGCGCCGGACACGCCCCGCCGGGGTCGGCTGCGAGTTTCACGCTCACCCAGTTGGCGCTCACGGGAGCCGTCTTTCCCGTGGCCAGGACTTCTCCGCCAGCGATCTGGATGACGTCGCGCTGGGCGTCCATGGCGAGATTGGCCAGCTCGTCGGCGCGCGTGTTCTGCTCCCGGCGGATGTATCGAATCTGCCAGGTGTCGATCTTCAGCAGCAGCGCCTGCGCCTGCTCGAAGAGCGGGCGCAGGTCCGCCGACTTGAGCCGATACTCCCCGGTGATCTGGTTGACCATGAGCTGCGAGTCGCTGTTGACGCTCACGCTCGAGGCTTTCATCTCGATGGCCAGTCGCAGCGCGTGGAGGAGCCCCTGATACTCCGCGGCGTTGTTGGTCATCTTTCCCAGGAAGTAACCAGCCTCGTGCAGCGGTCTGCCGGTCTGCGCTTCGGTGATGACCACGCCCGCCGCCGCCGGCCCCGGATTCCCCCGCGAACCGCCGTCGATGTGGATGGTCAGGTGCATGGCGGTGCGGAGTGCGGGGGTTGGGGGTCGGGTCTAAGGTGTAGGGCGTTTGGTGCAGAGTGCGATCGTGCAGTTGTAAAGTTCTGCCCTAAACCCCAAACCCTTGTTAAGTTCTCTTCTCCGATCCTCGATCCTCATACCCCGCACCCACTACTTCTTCATCGACTCCTTGAACTGCTCGTCGAGGAAGAGCAGGCGGCCGCAGTTGGGGCACCCGACGATCTCCTCGGGGCGAGTGAAGAGACAGTTGACGCGCTCGGCCGGGATGGCCATGTAGCATCCGCCGCAGGTGTACTCCATGAGCCTGCGATTCTCTTCGATGACGCCGGCCATCGCTTCGCCGTCGTGGGCGTTGGCCTGTCGCTCGAAGGCCGCCAGGGCGTCGGCGGGAACCGAGGCGGCGGCGGCGCTGCGCGACTTGGTCGCTTCGTCCAGGCGCTGGCCCACCTCCGCCCGTGCCGACTCCACTTCGGCCCGGGCGCCGCCCGCCATCTTCGTCTGTTCCGCGATCTTCGCTTCGATCTCCGCCACTTCCTGCTTGACCAGATCGACCTTGCCCATCTGCTCCAGCGCCTGCTCCTCGACCTTGCTCTTCTCGAGCTTGAGCGTGTTGACCTCCACGAGCATCGCGGAGTATTCCTTGTTGTTGGTCACGTTGTTCATCTGCCCGCGCAGCTTTTCGACGCGCTCGTCCATGGCCTTGACCTGAAGCTCAAAGCCCGCCGCCGCCGCCTGCACCTGCCTGAGTTGGTCGCCCAGTTCCTTGCGCTGACGCTGGAGCTGTTCGAGCTTGGTCTGTTGGGCTTTGAGGCGGCGAGTGGCGGCGTCGAGTCGCGTGCGCAGTCCGCGCACCTGTTGGTCGAGCAGGAACAGCTCGTGAAGTTTCTGCTGCAGCGTCATGGAAGCTCCGAAGCGGTGGCGGGAACAAAACTGAGTGGATCAGTATACCTCAAAGGCCGCGGCACGAGGTAACTTGATCGGGGCAGCGACTGTCCGTATGATCGTCCCTCCCAAACCGCTGGGGCCGTAGCTCAATTGGGAGAGCGCCTGGATGGCATCTAGGAGGTTAGGGGTTCGATCCCCCTCGGCTCCATTACACGTCGTCGTTCGCCTTACGAGAACGTCGCTCTCAAACAGAAAAGCCCACGCCATCGCGGCGTGGGCTTTGGCGTTGTTTCATCCTCTGCACCAGTCACCAGTCACCAGTCACCAGTGACCAGTCGCCAGTCGGCAGTCACCGCCCGCCACTCACAGCGAGCTGCTGGCCTTGGTCTTGCCTTCGCTCTTGAGCGCCGCCTGGGCAGCAGCAAGCCTGGCGATGGGCACGCGGAAGGGCGAGCAACTGACGTAGTCCATGCCCACGTTGTGGCAGAAGACGATGGAGTCGGGATCGCCGCCGTGCTCGCCGCAGATGCCGATCTTCAGGTCCTTCTTGACGCTTCGGCCCTTGCTGACGCCGATGCCGATGACCTGTCCCACGCCCGAGACGTCGATGGACTGGAACGGGTCCTTGGGCAGGATTTCACGGTTCAGATAGTCGGGCAGGAAGGTGTTCACGTCGTCCCGGCTGTAGCCGAAGGTCATCTGCGTCAGGTCGTTGGTGCCGAAGCTGAAGAAGTCCGCGTGGTGAGCGATTTCGTTGGCGGTGACGGCAGCGCGGGGAATCTCGATCATGGTGCCGATGGTGATGTCGAGCTTGCCGCTGGCCTTCTTGGCCGCCTTGACCTTGGCGATGGTCTCTTCGGTCCACTGCCGGAGCAACTGGATCTCGTTGGCGGTGCCGACGATGGGGTGCATGATCTCGGGCAGGGCGTTGATGCCCTTGGCGCGGCAGTCGATCGCAGCCTCGACGATCGCGGTCACCTGCATCTCGAGGATCTCCGGGTAGGTCACGCTCAACCGGCAGCCGCGGTGTCCGAGCATGGGGTTGGCCTCGTGCAGTTGCGAGACGCGGTTCTGCACCGTCTTGACGCTCACGCCCAGGCGCTTGGCCATTTCGCCCTGGCTCTTGGCGTCCTGCGGCAGGAACTCGTGCAGCGGCGGGTCGAGCAGGCGGATGGTCACAGGCAGGCCCTTCATCGCGGTGAAGATGCCGATGAAGTCCTTCTTCTGGTAGGGCAGCAGCTTGGCCAGCGCCTTCTTCCGCGCTTCGACGGTCTCCGCGAGGATCATCTCGCGCATGGCCATGATGCGGTCGCCCTCGAAGAACATGTGCTCGGTCCGGCAAAGCCCGATGCCCTGGGCGCCGAAGCTGCGGGCGCGTTCCGCGTCGGGCGGGGTGTCGGCGTTGGTGCGGACCTTGAGCGTTCGATACTTGTCCGCCCACCTCATGACGGTGGCGAAGTCGCCCGAGAGCTTCGGCTCCATGGTGGCGATGGCGCCTTCCATCACTTCGCCGGTCGAGCCGTCGATGGAGAGCGTGTCGCTGTGCTTGAAGGTCTTGCCGTTGACGGTGATCTTGCGCGCCTTCTCGTCGATCTGAATGGCACCCGCGCCGGCGACGCAGCATCGTCCCCAGCCGCGCGCCACCACCGCGGCGTGGCTGGTCATGCCGCCGGTGCTGGTGAGGATGCCCGCCGCCGAGTGCATGCCGTCGATGTCTTCGGGGTTGGTCTCCTTGCGGACGAGCAGCACCTTCTCGCCGGCCTGCGTGCGCTGCACCGCCTCGGCGGCGGTGAAGGCGAGCTTGCCCACCGCGGCGCCGGGCGAGGCGGGCAGGCCGATGGTCAGCACGCTGCCCTTCTTCTTGGCCGCCGGATCGAAGCTCGGCAAGAGCAGTTGTGTCAGGTCCCCCGCGGGGATGCGCAGCACCGCCTCCTTCTCGGTGATGAGCTTCTCCTTGACCATGTCGCAGGCGATCTTCACCGCGGCGGCGCCGGTGCGTTTTCCGTTGCGCGTCTGGAGCATGAAGAGCTTGCTGCGCTCGATGGTGAACTCGATGTCCTGCATGTCACGGTAGTGGTCTTCAAGCGTCTTCTTCACGCCCAGCAGCTGCTTGTAGATCTCGGGCTTCCACTTGGTCATGGCGTCGGTGGACATGGGGGTGCGGATGCCCGCCACGACGTCCTCGCCCTGGGCGTTGATGAGGAACTCGCCGTAGAACTTGTTCACGCCGGTGGAGGGATTGCGGGTGAAGGCCACGCCCGTGCCGCAGTCGTCGCCCATGTTGCCGAAGACCATCGACTGCACGTTGACCGCGGTGCCTTTGAGGCCCGTGATGTTGTGGATCTGGCGGTAGCGCACCGCGCGGTGCTGCATCCAGCTCTTGAATACCGCCTCGATCGCCAGCTCCAGTTGACGGTAGGGGTCCTGCGGGAAGTCCTCGCCCACGTGATCGCGGTAGACCTTCTTGTAGGCCTCGCAAAGCTCGATCATGCCCTTGGTCGGCACGTCGGTGTCGAGCTTGGCTTTGTAACGCATCTTGATCTTGTCGAACACCGCCTCGTAGTGCTCGTGGTCCACGCCCATGACCACGTCGCCGAACATGTTGATGAGCCTGCGGTACGAGTCGTAGGCGAAGCGTTCGTTCTGCGTGGCGTTGGCCACGCCCACCACGCTCTTGTCGGTCAGGCCCAGGTTCAGGATCGTGTTCATCATGCCCGGCATCGAGAGGGCCGCGCCGCTGCGCACCGAGACGAGCAGCGGGTTGCTCTGGTCGCCGAACTTCTTGCCCAGCTCCTTCTCCATCGTCGCCACCGCCTTGTGCACCTCGTCCATCAGTCCCTTGGGCAGCTTGCGGCCGGACTTGTAGTACTGGTCGCAGACCTCGGTGGTGATGGTGAAGCCCGGAGGAACGGGCAGTCCGATGCTGGTCATCTCGGCGAGGTTGGCGCCCTTGCCGCCGAGCAACTGTTTCATGTCGCCCTTGCCGTCGCAGCGGGTGCGGCCGAAGTAGAAGATGCGGTGGGATGACGAAGAAGAGCCAGCCATGCGAGACTCCCTGGTGCAAAAAAGTGTGGAACAGTCCTGATCGCGCCCGGTTCACAAATCGGTAGCGCAGATTCTAGTGGAAGGCGCGGGAGCGTCAACACAACGGAGTGTGATGTCGGAATTGCCGGGGGGATTGGCCCGTCCTGGCGCGGAACTGGCGCGAGAAGAAACCCGGACTGCTGTAGCCCAGGTCCGCCGCCACCTGAGCGATGGAGCGATCCGAGTCGAGCAGCAGTTGCTTGGCGCGTTCGAGCCCGGCGCGGAGCAGGCAGTCCTGCGGGGACAATCCCGTTTGCTCGCGGAAAACGCGGGCGAAATGGTCGAGGCTGTACCCCGCCTCCTCCGCCAGTTCGTGCCGCGGGTCGTGGGTGGCGCAATACTTCCCGCCCGGCCGCGCCAGCAGGCACACGCCTGTGCGCAGCACGATTCGGCGACCCGCCCGGCCCAGGGTCATCTCCCCCCGCCCGCGCCAGACGTACCAGAGGTCAAAATCCTCAAACCGGTCCGCCCACTCCACGGGCAGCGCCCACCGCGGCTCACAGTCGAAACAGCCCGCCACGCTGATCCGTACGTGCAGGCTGGCCCAGTTCATCGGCATCTCCCCATCTTGTCGTCAAAGTGTCATTTCATACAGTCATAATGCATGGAATTGAGTATAACTCTTGCTATTGTGTCGGGATTAGTGTTATTCAAGAAGGAGCCGCCCGCCCATGCCCCAGCCCGCGAACGTCCGCATCGACTTCGACGGGGGTCAAGGCGACCATGACCCGGACCTCTACCCCTGCCAGGCCTCCGCGGAGTTGATCGAGGACCTCGACGCCCTGGACGCGGCGCGGATCGAGCAATACCACCGCGACGGCTACCTGGCCGTCCGACGTGCGCTGAGCACTGAGCAGGTGGGGCAGGCCAAGTCGGCGCTGCGCGAGTTGATCGCCCATCAGCCCAGGAGCGCGGTGCGCTACAACCTCAACTTCGAGCGATCGGCGATGGGCCGGGTCGATACGCTCACCCCCACACAGCGGGAGGCCGCGGTGCGCAAGGTGTTCCAGTTCCACGGCGCTCATCCCGCGCTCGACGCCATCATGTTCGACGCCAAGCTCCTGGGCGTTCTGGAGCGTCTGGGTGTGGCTCAGCCCACGCTCTTCCAGTCCATGGCGCTGCTCAAAGGCCCCGGCGGCCGCGAGAAGCCATGGCACCAGGACCACGCTTACTTCTCGACCTCCCTGCGCGACCGTGTCGTGGGCGTGTGGATCGCGCTGGACGAGGCCACGCCGGACAACGGCTGCATGTTCCTGCTCCCGGGTCAGCACCGCGAGCCGGTGGTGCATTTCATGCGTCGAGACCTGCAGATCTGCGACGCGGACATCCGACGAAACCCCACACCGCGCGTGGCGGTGCCGTTGTCCCCGGGGGGCCTGCTCCTCTTCGATTCACTGTTGCCCCACGGTACGCCGACCAATCACTCGCCGCAGCCGCGCTGGGCGATGCAGTTCCACTACCGATCCGCCGCCGCGACGCCCATCGACGAGAAGGAGCGCCACGCCGTGTTCGGGTCCGAGGGCAAGAATGTCACCTGCTGATCCGGGTTGTAGACGAAGTGACACCATGACCGGGCGCGAGAATCTTCTGCGTCTGCTGCGTGGCGAGAAGCCCGCGTGGACGCCTTGTTCGATCAATCTCTGGCAGTGGTTCATGCACCAGAAGAAGTTCGACTCGTTGCCCGAAGAACTCCGCGGCGTGAGCGACCACGTCGAGGCGATGAAAGTGCTCGGCTGCGATGTCTTCGTGCGCATGCCCGGGGGCGTAGGCGGTCGCACCGAGGGTTTTGACGTGCGCTGGGAGAAGTCCGCCGGCTCGCTCGGCCCGCGCAGCACCATGACCGTGCCCACGCCCCACGGCGACCTGCGGGCGGTGAGCGAAGAGCAGACCGCGATGACCAGCCAATACAACGTCGAAGACCTCGTGAAAGACTGGCGACGCGACCGGGCGGCGTACCTCTGGGCGCTGGAGCGCACGCATTTCCACTGGAACCGCAGCGTGTTCGAGAAGAGCGAGGCGCGGACGGGAGAGTGGGGCGTGCCGCTCTGTTCGCTGCCGCCATCGCCGCTCAAGAAGATGCACTGGGACTTTGGGCTCGACCACACCTGCGTGTTCGTGATGGACGAACCGCGGGACGCGAAGCTCATCGCCGACCTCTACTGGGAACGCGTGATGCCCGCGCTGCGCGAGATGGCCACGGACCCGCGTGTCCATGCGGTGTGCGTCGAAGACAACGTGGACACGCCGTTCTATCCCCCCGGAATCATCGATCGGTACTGGGTCCCGTACCTTCGGCAGCTGAGCGACCTGATGCACGCGCAGGGCAAGCGCGTGTTTGTCCACGCCTGCGGACACCTGCGACAACTCAAGCGAGCGTTTGTCGAAGCGGGCATCGACGGACTGGACGGCATGCCCCACGCGCCGCTGGGCGACTGGAGCATCGCCGATGCGCGGGAGATGCCTCGCCCGTTCATCTACGACGGCGGATTCTCCGCCCACGAGCAGGTCACCATGAGCGACAGCGACGTGGACCGCTTCTACGAGGCGTTCTTCGGGTCGATCCGGGGGCACGACCGATTTGTCTTCGCCGCGGCGTGTCAGACCGCCATCACGACGGATTGGCGGCGCATCCAACGCGTGGTGCGGCTCTGCCGGGCTTACGGCGGCGAGCCCCTCCGCAGCGGCGATCGCGCCGCGGGCAGCTCACGCGCGGGGTAGCCGTCGTAGAGCTCCCAGAATCGGCTTCGCAGGTGACGCAGCGGGCGGCCGTGCTCCTCGCCCGGGGCGCGGTCGTCGCCCAGAAGCAGGATCAGGTCCGACAGCACCGAGGGGTTGGAGATGAAGTAGCTGTGCCCGAGGAAGTCGGTCTGCACCTGAACGTCCACGAACGTGACGTTGTCCATCTGCGCGTAGCCCGCCAGTTGCGCTTCGCTCAGGTCCGAGAGTCGCACCTGCCCGAACCGTCGCACGCTCTCGAAGAGCCAGGTGGACAGGCTCAGGGCACGGTCGTCGGCGTTGAGGTAGATGGTGTTGGTCAGCCCGACGAGCGACAGGCGCTCAGCGGTGATCCGTTGGCCGGCGACCTCCACGTCCAGGTCCGGCGCCGCGAGCACGACGTGCCCGATCTTCAGCTCCTCACGCGTTCGCTGCGGGTCGCTGCCCAGCTCCAGGTGAAGCTCACGCAGCGCGGTGGTCAGCACGTCGCAGCCCCGACTGTGCGCCACGAGGTGGATGCGACGCAGTTGGGCGCAGCCCGCCGCGGCGCGCAGGAACTGCTTGAGATGAAAGACGGTGAACTCGCCCGACTCACGGTCGCGGGTGTAGCCGCGCAGCAGCCCCGGCGCGCCCGCCGGCCAGGTGTAGAGGATCGCCACGCCGCGGCGACCCAGGGAGTGCCACAGCTGCGCCATGCGGCCGGCGCCGTCGTCGAAGGTGTTGTTGAACCCGTGGACGAACACATAGGCGTCCTTGCGAGCGCTGTCCCGCAGGCGCTTCTCGATCAGATCATGCAGCGCCGCCGCGGCGCGACGGTCCGTGTCCGGCTCGCCGTCGGGCCGTTCGCTCTGAAGCTCCAGCGGCGGACCGCCGGTGGGAGCGAAATGCGCCGCTGGCCGGACCTCGCTCACCACCACCGGCAGCGGGAACAGCCGCTTGACCGTCGTGCTCTCAGCGACCAGTTGATCCCACGACAGGTCCTGTCCCAGCGTCACGTCGCACTCGCCCACCGTCAACGACGCGGACCGGCCCGACCCGTAGCGCAGCGGCGCATCGGCGCTGCCCGAGGCCATCGGCAGCCGATCCGTGGCGTAGAGAATCGTCGCCACTGGCGACCGCGCCGACTCGGGCGTGGCGTCATAGGGCCTCTGACCCGACAGGCTGAAGAGCACAGGCGTGGGCGGCAGATGTTGCGGCCCCTTGCACCCGACCGTCAGCGACAGCACCAGGACGCCCGCCAACATCCACGATCGTTGCATCACGCCCTCCCGATATGTCCTTCACGATACCCGTCGCTGCTTGGCGCCACAACGCCCATCGCGCCCCTAGGGCGTAGCGCAGCCAACGGGCTGTGGGCAGCCCTGCTCGGTGGGGCAGCCCAGGGTGGCTGGGGCGGTGCTCCAATGTAGGACGCGGATCGAGCTTTGTGGGTTACTTCTGCTCGACCGTGATCTTGATGATCTTGCCGGTGAAGGCGCTTGGCAAACCCGGCTTGTAGTCGGGGGAGACGTTGGTTTCAGCGTCGAGGCCGACGTCCGCGCCTTCGTCGGCGGAGAAAGCAAAGGGCTGGGTCTTGGGGATGTGAGCTTCCGCGACTTTCTCGCCGTTGACGCTCAGGATGGATTTGCCGCCCGTGCCCGGCTTGGGCTCGTCGGGGATGAACTCGTAGTGGATGGTGTGTCTGCCGGGAGCAAGCGGGGTCTGGCTGCCGATGTTGGTTCGCTCCAGCGCGAAGAAGTTGTACTCGTGGCGGGGCTTGCCATCTTTCATGTAGACGACCCACCCGCCGAAGTAGCCCGCCTGCGCGAGGATGACGCCGCTGGTCTTGTTGTCGGCGACCTCGATCTCCGCGGTGACGGTGTGATGCACGCTCTTGACATTGATGAAGGCGTTCTCTATCAGGCCGGTCATGCCGGGATAGACCGTCATGCTCTTGCGACCACCCAGCAGGTCGGGCCTGCCGGCGATCTCCGCGACGAAGCGTTCCACGCGGCGGTCGTCGATGGGGAAGACATTGTTGCGGACGGCTTCCCTGTTGAAGACTTCCTGGAGTTCCTTGAGTTTCTCCGGGTGTTTCGCGGCGAGATTGTCCGCCTGGCTAAAGTCCTCACTGACGTTGTAGAGTTCCCACACGTCTTGGTCGAGCGGGGGCAGCGGCACCATGACCCATGGGGTGGAATGCCGCGTGCAGGCGACCCAGCCCTCGTGGTATATCGCGCGATTGCCGAACATCTCGAAATACTGCGTGGTGCGTTGGTCGGCGGCCTTGGCGTCGTCGGTGCTGTAAAGCATGGACACGCCGTCCATCGGTCGCTGGGCCACGCCGTTGACCATCTTCGGGTGCGGCAGGCCGATGGCCTCGAGCGCGGTGGGCGCGACGTCCACGACGTGATGGAACTGGCTGCGTACTTCGCCCTTGGCGCGGATGCCCTTGGGCCAGTGCATGACCATGCCGTTGCGCGTGCCGCCGAAGTGACTGGCGACCTGCTTGGTCCACTGGAAGGGGGTGTTGGTGGCCCAGGCCCAGCCGATCGCGTAATGCGGGAAGGTCGTGGGACCGCCCCAGTCGTCGATGTGGCCCAACATCTGCTCCGCCTTGCCGATGATCCCGTTGAGTGCCATCATCTCGTTGTACGTGCCCTCCGGGCCGCCCTCGGCACTGGCGCCGTTGTCACCCACGATGTAGAAGAACAAGGTGTTGTCCAGTTCCCCGATCGCCTCGAGTTGGTCGACGAGTCGGCCCACCTCGTGGTCGGTGTGCGCCGCAAAACCGGCGAAGGTCTCCATCTGACGCTCAAAGAGTTTCTTCTGCTGCTCGCTCATGTCCTCCCAGGCGGGGATTTCCTTGGGCCGTGGCGTGAGCCTGGTGTTCGCGGGAATGATGCCCATCTCCTTCTGGCGGGCGAAGGTCTCCTCACGCAGTTTGTCCCAGCCGCCGGAGAACTGGCCCTTGTACTTCTGGATCCACTCCTCGGGGCAGTGGTGCGGAGCGTGCGTGGCGCCGGTGGCAAAATAGATGTAGAAAGGCTTGTCCGGCGTGAGCGCCTGCTGGGCGCTGACCCAGTTGATCGCCTGGTTGGTCATGTCCACGGTGAAGTGGTAGTTGGGCGTCTGCGGCTGCTCGACACGGACGACGCCGTCGTAGATGGCAGGGGCCCACTGGTTGGTTTCGCCGCCGATGAACCCGTAGAACTTGTCGAAGCCCGAGCCGGTGGGCCAGCGATCGTACGGCCCGGAGGTGGAGACTTCCCAGGGCGGAGTCTCGTGATACTTGCCGAAGGCGGCCGTGGAGTAGCCGTTCAAGCGGAGAATCTGCGCCAGAGGCGTGACGGAGAGCGGCCGGATGCCGGTATTGCCGGGGAACCCGGTGGCCATTTCCATGACGGCGCCGGCGTTGTTGGCGTGATGGTTGTGCCCGGTGAGTAGCGCGACGCGCGTGGGGCTGCAGAGCGCGGTGGTGTGGAAGCGGTTGTAGCGAAGCCCGTTGCCGGCCATCTTTTCAAGCGTGGGCATCTTGATCGGCCCGCCGAAGGCGCTGCTGGCGCCGAAGCCGATGTCGTCGATGAGCACGATGACGATATTGGGCGCTTGGGCCGGCGCTCTGACCTCGACGCGCGGCGGGACGGTGGCCTGGCGCGCGTCCATCACCGTGATCGACTCGGGCGTGGGCAGGTGGATCGGCAGCACCGTGCGGTCCAACGTGTCCGCGGCTGAAAAAGCGGTGCTGCTCAAGCCCAGCGATCCCAGACCCACCGCCGCACCGACCAGCGGCAGCGACACGATCCGCGCCAGCGGCGTCGCTCCGCGGCGCGAGTGTCGGTCGCGGCCGCGCTTCGCAGGACACAGAGCCTTCGTCATGCCCGGAAGCAAGGTTGAAGAGATCGGCAGCGAGTCGCACAAGCGATGGAACTTAATCATGGAGCCTGCTCCAAAAAGGAAAGAATCCGTATCAACGTGGAACTCTCAAGACAATCGCCAGCAGATCTGTGCGGACGTCAGCTTAGGATATCATCTTATCCTGACAACGATAGTCCAACCCCGGCTCGCGTTCGGGAGCACGCGCCAGCAGAAACACCCCCGGCACGACTCGAACGTGCGACCTGCCACTTAGAAGGCGGCTGCTCTATCCAACTGAGCTACGGGGGCAAGCAAGGTTGTCGCCTCTTAGCATAGCCCCAGTGACCCGGTCGTGATAGTGGCGCGTCAGATCGTGATCACCACTTGTCGGTGCGGAAGGGCGAGGCGGGAAGCCCTGCTTTGTTGTAGAGGTTGCACCCTTGCGGGTTCATGGCGAAGCCGTAGCGGACCGCCACCGGGCGGGGCACATCGGGCGAGCTGACCACGACGGTGTTGCCGTCGATCACGGCGGTGGCTTTCTTCCACACCTGGTCCTCGCCGGCGATGGCGAACCAGCTCAACGAGGCGTCAGCGACTTCCTTGACCGGCTCGAGTCCCTGCTTCAGACCGACCATCAAGCCCGAGTCGGCAAAGTCGAAGGCGACGCGGATGGTGCTGGCTTCGACGGTGTGACTGCGATAGAGCGGGCCGCTCTTCACGAGCGTCTGACCGTAATCCTGGGCCAGGGCCCAGAGGGACAGACGCTTGCCGACGTCTTGCTTGTTTGGCGGGTGGATGTCGTTGGCCTGTCCGATGTCGATGATGACCGCCATGCCGGTGTGGGGGAGGGTCAGTGCGTGAAGTTGAGCTTCGCGGAGTCGTGCCCAGCCGTCTCCGACCCAGGGGGTCTCTGGATCAGACTGCTTGAAGTTGGCCAACTGGACCCAGTAGAACGCCAGATCGGGCTGGGCGAAGACGGTGCGCCAGCCGCGGACCAGGGCCTGCTTTTTGTGGAGGTAGGTGACGCCCTCATCGCCGTTGGATTCGCCCTGGTACCAGATGACGCCGCGCATCGCCAGAGGCACCAGGGGTCGGATCATGCCGTTGTAGAGCCGGCAGGGCTGTCGTCCGCCGGTGGGCTGTTGCGGGTAATTCGGCGGGGGCGGGGGATAATTCTTGGACGCCACCGCTTGGCGAGCCTGAGTCTGCCAGCGCTGGAGCTGTTCGAAGTACTGGTTCCACGCCGCGGCGCCGGCGGGGGTGTCGACGGACCAGGCGTCGAGCTGATGGGCGAAGTCCGTCAGCTCGGGCACGGCGCGAAAGCCCTCCGGGGCGATCCAAGGCTCGATCGCGGTGCCGCCCCATTCGGCGGCGATCAGTCCCACCGGCACGCCGATTCTCTGGTGGATCTCGCGCGCGAAGAAATAGCCCACCGCGGTGAAGCTGCCCGCGGTCTGCGGGCTGCAGACCTGCCAGGAACTCTGCACGGTGCTCAGCGGCAGACCGGAGTTGACGTTGGGCACGTCCATCTGTCGCAGGAGCGGGAAGTCCGCCTGCTTGATTTCCTCCGCCGCGTTCATGGCGCGACCGACCTTCCACTCCATGTTGGACTGACCCGAGCAGAGCCAGACCTCGCCCACGAGCACTTCCTGCGAAGTGGTGGACCCGGACTTCTGACCCACGACCTCGAGCGACCGACCCTCGGCGCTCATGGGCATGGCTTCGAGGGTCACCGCCCATCGCCCCGTGTCGTCCGTGGTGGCGCTCTTTTCCTGTCCAGCGAAGCGGACCGTGACCTGCTCGCCCGGCTCGCCCGTGCCCCAGACGGGCACCGGCACGTCGCGCTGCAGCACGGCGCCGGAGGTGAAGGGCGTGGCGGGGGCAGCCGCCCAAAGCAGCGCGGATGGAGCAGCACACCCCAGCGCCACAACGCAACTCAGGACACGACCCATCGCGGGGAATCGGCTCATGTCAAGAACTCCTTAAGGGCTGCATAACGTACTTCAAAACGATGAGGAACCCAACGAACCCGCGAGCGCGTCCTACGGTCGCCATTGTGGGGCGTGGGTCAGTACTCGCTCACCGGGATCTGCGGGGCAGCGTCTTGGCCTGAACGCAGAGCGTCCGGCGTCGTGGGGGAAGCGCCCAGGGCGCGGATGATGGCGCTGAGGTCGTCGGGCACAGGGATGGGCGGGCAGGACATGCGACCGTGCGGGGCGTGACGCGGGGCCTGGTCCTGCACGGCTTTCATGTCCACGCCGGTGTGGTACTTGACCGTGGCGTCGGGGTCTTTGAGTTCGTGGCCGGTGAGGATGCAGACGACTCTGTCGCTGCGCGAGATGACGCCCTCGTCCAGCAGCAGGTGCATACCGGCGACGGAAGCGGCGCTGGCGGGCTCGCAGCCGAACCCGAAGCGACCGACCATGGCTTTGTGTTCGAGGATGGTCTCGTCGTCCACTTGTCGCACGACGCCGTCCATCGCGTCCAGGGCGCGCAAGGCTTTGGCGAGATTGACGGGTCTGCCGATCTCGATGGCGCTGGCGATGGTGTGGGCGTGGACGTCCGCGCCGTCGAGCTGGCGGTAGTAGGAGTTGACCAGGGCGTGGTCGTAGCGGCCGGCGTTCCAGCGCAGGCCGCGCTGCGTGTAGAGCTCGTAGAGCGGATTGGCGCCGGAGGCCTGAATCACCGCGAGACGGGGCAGACGTTGGATCAGACCCAGGCAGTGCAGCTCGGTGAGCGCCTTGCCGAACGCCGAGCAGTTGCCCAGGTTTCCGCCGGGCACCACGATCCAGTCGGGCGTCTGCCAGTCGAGCGCTTCGAGGACGCGGTACATGATGGTCTTCTGCCCTTCGAGTCGGAAGGGGTTGACGCTGTTCATGAGGTAGATGCCCAGCTCGGGATGGTCCACGGCGACCTGCCGGACACGGCGGAGGCAGGCGTCGAAGTCGCCCTGGACCTGGAGCGTGCGAGCGCCGTAGTCGAGAGCCTGGGAGAGCTTCCCGTAGGCGATCTTGCCCGACCCGATGAAGACGATGCCGAGCATCTGAGAGAGCGAGGCGAACATGGCGAGCGAGGCGCTGGTGTTCCCGGTGCTGGCGCAGGCGACGCGTTGAGCGCCGACCATGCGGGCGTGGGTGAAGGCGGCGGCCATGCCGTTGTCTTTGAAGGAGCCTGAGGGGTTCAGGCCCTCGTACTGGAGCATGACGCACCCGGGCGACATGCCCAGTTCACGCGCCAGGAGGTTGGCGGTCTGCAGGTTGGTCCGGCCCTCGCCGATGGTGACGATGTCGCTCTCGCTGCGGAAGAAGGGCATGAGTTCTCGGAAGCGCCAGACGCCGGAGAAATCCAGCGCGCCTTTGCCCGCTTCGCCCTTGGTCATCCAGCGGTGCTCGAAGAAGGACCAGCTCTTGGGGACCGGCAGTCGATTCCAGTCGTAGCGCACTTCGAGCAGCGACTGCCTGCCCTTGGCCGAGCACGTCGGGCAGGAGACGAGGACCTGCGTCACGTCGAAGGTGGCGTTGCAGTCGGGGTCGATACACTGTTGAAAAGCCAGTTCCATGGTGCCGGCATCTTAGCACCCTCTGACGTGAGCGAGGGGTCGGGCCGTGTTATGATTGCTCCCGGAACAAAGAAAATCCAAGCGGAGTGAACGAGATGACCGCGACGTTCAGCGAGCGTGAGATGGAAAGCACCACCCGGACCGAGATTCGCCTTGGCCAGACGACGCTGGGCCTGCGTCTGGCGGGCGATCGGTTGCTGAGCCTGGGCGAGGTTCGCGTCGGGGACGCACGGCTTCGCAACGATCAGACGCGATTCCTGCCCTGGTTCGACACCTACGACGGCGACGTGTTCCGTGCCTTTCGCCTGCGCGACATCGTCCGCGCCGGCGAGCGCGTGACGCTGCTGACCACCGTCACGAGCGATCCGGACGTGCTCTTCCGTGAGCGACGCGACAGCTCGGGCGACCTGGCGTTCCGCAACACAAGCTGGGACGCCCCGGCGCTCGAAGCGGAGTTCCGCGTCGTGCTCGAACCCGCCCAGGCGGCGGTCGCGGGCCGTCATTTCCGGGGATTCAAGTATCACTACGAGTACGAGGGCGCCACGCCGATCCACCGCATCGTGGACCGACAGACGTGGGAGCTGGGCGGCGATCTGGAGGACGTCAACATCGTCTGTCGCAACTGGCTCACGCCGCCGCGGATGCGTATCGCACGAGACACGACCTACTCCACCGTGGGGCTGGACGCCTGGGCCGGGCTGCTGCCGGGCAATATGTGGGGTCGCTGGTCTTTGCTGCCCGCGTTCGACATGCAGTACGGCAAAGCCGGCGTCTTTCTCGCCTGGTTCGACCGTATGTCGCTCATCCGCACCGTCATCGAGAGCAACGCCGGCGAAGACTCGATCCGCCACCTGGATATGCACCTCTTCGAGCAGGGCACGCACGTCGCGACCAACCCCAAGACCGTGCTCTGGTGTGCCGACCCGCTCGACCACATCGACGCGATGAACCTCTGGACCGCGGTGCACGATCAGGAGCAGGCCAAGTCGCTCAAGCAGATCGGCGTGGTCAAGCTCCAGGACCCGCAGCTCTGGCTC
This sequence comes from uncultured Phycisphaera sp., assembly GCA_964496285.1. Taxonomy (GTDB): domain Bacteria; phylum Planctomycetota; class Phycisphaerae; order Phycisphaerales; family Phycisphaeraceae; genus CAZBXW01. The sequence continues at coordinate 48,747 of CAZBXW010000008.1, read as the reverse complement.
TCCGAGAACCGCTGGATCAACATGCGCTTCGACACCACCTACGAGAACGTCGTGGACGTGGCGGCGGAGTTCGGCTTTGACTACGCCTTCATCGATCCCGTGTGGCAGCACCACCAGTCGTTCTTCGAATACCTCCAGCAGTGGGTCCCTCAGGAGAAGTGGAAGGGCACGATCCTCGAGAAGTTCTGCTGGCAGAACATGTGCGTGACGCTCGACTTTGAAGTGGGCGAGATCCAGGGCGGCGAAGAGCGACTCAAGGCCCTGTGCGACCGCGCCGCCGCCAAGGGCGTGAAGGTCGTCTCGTGGATGGCCACGCACTACTCGCCCGAGTCCACGCTCAACCAGGACAAGTCACTCGCCTACGGCAAAACGGGTTTCAACATCTGGGCGGCACGCGAGAGCGGTCGCCATCCCGACACCGGCTACCCCGCCTCCTGCTGGACCATCAACCTCAACAACCCCGTGCTCTACGAGAAGCTCCGCAACCAGATTCTGGGCGTCTGCCGCCGCACTGGGCTTGCGGGCTTCCTCTGGGACTCCTTCTGCAACCTGGGCTGGTGGCAGATCGACTACGCCAACGGCACCATGCGTCCGCAGTTCGACCGCATGGCGCAGCTCTTCGCGGACCTCACCAACGCCGGCCTGTACCTGATGCCCGAGGCGATCGTCACCTTCTCCAACGGCTCGATGTGCGGTCTGCACGGCGGAAACGTCTACGCCGGTGATCTGCTGGGCTACTCCTACAACACCGGCATCGCGCTCCACTACGGCACCAAAGTCGAGTTGGGCGGTTTCGACGACACCCCCCGCGAGAACCTGATCATCCAAGGCAAACTCCCCTTCGACGAACTTTTTTGCTGCTTCGCTCACAAGCGCGTCCCTTCGATGCAGTTCCAGAACGTCCCGCGCGACACCTGGAGCCCCGAAGCTGTCGGAAAGATGAAGTGGCTCTTCAAGCTCTATCGCCAACTCCGTGACGCCATGCGACAACGCACCGTCCTGAAGGACGACCTGGGCGTGATGTGGGACGACGGGCACGGCGTCAAGACGCTCTTCGCCTTCCGTGATCACACGCAGCAGGGCGTCTGGCTCGACGCCACCACCGGGCAGGCGGCCTCCGCGCTCACCGCGGGAAACGTGTATCGTCGTCTGCCATGACGCGACCGGTCATCGGCATCACCGCGGACAACCGCGACCACCGCGCCGACTCGGGCCTCTACGAGTCAAGCATCGCTTACTCCCGTGCCGTCGCGGCCGCGGGCGGGCTGCCCGTCATCCTCCCGCACGAGGTCGAACTCGTGGGCGAGTATCTCGCGCGCTGCCACGGCTTCGTCCTCACCGGCGGAGCCGACCCACGCACCGAAGCGTTCGGCGTCCCCACGCATCCCAAGGCTCGACCCATGGACGAGCGCCGACAGGCCTTCGAGTTGGCGCTGCTCCAGGCGCTGGACCGCACCGCTCATCCCGTGCTGGGCGTCTGTCTGGGCATGCAGCTCATGACGCTCCACCACGGCGGAAGCCTCGACCAGTGTCTTCCCGAATCGCTCGGCGAAGACGCGGCGAGAATCCACCAGCGCGACAACCGTCATCGCGTGATCTTCGCCCACCCCGATTGTGCGATTTTCACAGGCCAACCGTGCGAGGTAGTCTCCTGGCACCGTCAGGCCGCCGCCACCCCGGGAGGTTTGCGCATCGTTGCCCGAGCGCCGGACAACGTGATCGAAGCGGTGGACCTGCCGGGGCCTCGCTTTTATGTCGGTGTCCAGTGGCACCCCGAACGCGGCGGCGATGGACCGCTCAACTCGCGCGTGTATCACCGGCTCGTCGAGGCTTCTCGCCCCGCCAGGTGATCAGCAGCAGCGTGAACACGCCGATCATCAGCGAGGCGTCGGCGACGTTGAAGATCCACGGGTACAACTCCGTCTCGCCGCCCGGCCACGACCACCCCATCGGCAGATGCACCTCGGGGAAGAGCTTGAGCATGTCCCGCACCGCGTTGTACCTGAGCCGATCGTAGAGATTGCCCACCGCCCCGGCGAGGATCATCGCCAGGCAGACGTGCAGCCCTTTGGCTCCCACCGGGCTTGTCAGGAACACACGCACGATCACCGCCACCGCCACGAACGTCACGCCCACGAAGAACCATTGCGACCCTTTGCCCAGCCCGAACACCGCCCCCGTGTTCGTCGTCAGGTGCAGCGCCAGTCCGTAGGGAACCAGCGTGATCGCGTCGTGGGGATACTGCGCCCAGAAAGCGTGGTCCCTGGCCGCCTGTCGGCTTAGCGACACCGGCGTCCCGGCGACGTATCGGAAACTCGCATACTTCACCGCGAGATCCAACGCCAGCACCGCGCCCGCGATCACGACAAATCTCAGGATGGCGGCAGGCTTGGACATGAGGCTGCGAGCCTGTGACGGACGGGGGCCAAGGTTCAGATCAGCCCCCGGCGTTCCATCTCTCGCACCACCTCGATGCAGTACTTTGCCCAGGGCTTGGCGTCGAGGCGCGGCTTGCCGATGGGCACGCCCTTCTCCACGCACACGCCGTAGTACCCCTTCTCCATCCGCCCCAGCGCCTCGTTGATCTCGCGCAGCATCTTCTGCTCCGACTCGACCAGGCCCAGCGTGAACTCCTGATCGAAGTTGTCCGACCCGACGTCCGCCATGTGGACGGGCATGTGCGAGAGATTGCCGCCGTTGTTCTTGGTGTCGACCTTGAGCGACTCGACATCGCCGATGATCTCGGCGCGTTTCTGCAGGAGCAATTCGCGATAGTGCGTCAGGTCCTGCTTGGAGAGCCCGGAGTTGATCTTGCGCAGCTGCGCCTCGGTGAGCGCCGGTCGGTCTTCGTCGCGCGGCGAGGGCGGGGGCGGGACGAACGTGGGCTTCATGCGGACGATCGGCTTAGGCGGCGCCGGGGGCGTGGACTTCTCCGTGGGTTTCGCGGGCGGCTTGGGCCCTGACCTGCTCTTCGACGCGGCCGCGACGGAGACCGAGGCGGAGGCCTTCTTGGCGCCCTTGACGACCTTGGCGGGCTTGACGGACTTGGCGCTCGTGGTCTTGGACGCCGACCTAGGCTTGCGAGCGGACGGGCTGCTCTTACGCGCGGATACTTTGGTCTTCTTGGCCAACGCGGTCGCTCCCTCTAAGGCGTTTGGGCCCCGCACAAGGGGGGAAACGACTCATTGTACCGCCTCGCGTGGCCGCTTCAAATCAGTCGTTGTGCCTCTGCCGGAGTCGGGCGCTGGTGCGGAGCATGAGATGGAAGCGTTCGAAGACGTCCAGCCAATCCGCCAGCGTCGCCGCCAATTCGTCGCCCGCCATCGCTGCGCCCGGCAGTGGACATGCAGCGCCCAGGGTCCTGGCTGCCATCGCACGGTAGCGGCTTAGGGTGCGGTCGCCGAACCACCCGAGCAGCTCGAAATCCTCGGCGCAGAAGAGCAGCACCGGCACGCGACGGCCGGCGTTGATCGTCACCTTCGACTGCAGGTCCGCGTGCTCGTCACGGTCGAGCCAGCGCAGGTCGATCCGCTGCGGGTTGGCCTGTGCGATGCGCTGGATCAGCGGACACTGTTGCACACAATCGCCGCACCAGACGCCCGAAAGCCCGATGACCTTCATGTCGCGCGTGAACGACTCGACGAGTCTGCGCTGCTCGTTGTTGAGTGAGGCTGCGTCGTAGATGCGTTTCCAGTTGGCCTGCTGCTCGGGTTTGCCGGTGGCGGCGTAGCGGTCGTAGGGCAGACCCAGAGCGTGTTTCTGGCTCAGGTAGTTTGCGTCCATGACGCGGGATTTTAGCGGAACCTGTACGCCGCGGGGCGCGGCGTCGTTCCCGGACCGGCAGCATGGGACGAACCCGCTCAGGACGCATCCTTCCGATTCGTCAGAGTTGCCTCCCAGACGCAAGACGAATTGCGGGTGATGGGTGATGGTGGAACGTTGACTTTCAGGGCTTTTGTGGTAGTTTCTGCGCTTGAGCAGTCTTGCGGGTCTTTCCCGTGAATATCCCGCGTCCGTGGTGATGTTTTCGCCGATAGGTGATCCGAGAGAGCAGGGGTCCTCGATTGGCTGGCCGCGCTGGGCGTGGGCTTGGCGGGTGTTGCACCTTCGGAGCAGCGGAGCGTGACCAGCAGCGAAACGTTGACGGTGGAGCCGGGCGCGAAGGTTGCGCCGGCGGCGGCGTCGCGGGCGCGGCCGGAAGTGCGCGGCAAGTTCCTGTTTGTGGACGGGAAGAAGTTCTACGTCAAGGGCGTGACCTACGGGCCGTTCCGTCCCGACGAACAGGGGTGCGAGTATCACGATCCGCAGACGGTGGAGCGAGACTTCTCGCTCATGGCCGTGCAGGGGATCAACGCGGTGCGTCTCTATACCGTGCCGCCGCGCTGGCTTCTGGACGTGGCGCTTCGCTGCGGCCTGAAGGTGATGATCGGGCTGCCCTGGGAGCAGCATATCGCGTTCCTGAGCCCCGCGTCGCGGCAGCGCTCGATCGAGAACCGGGTGCGCGCCGGCGTGAGGCAGTGCGCCAACCACCCGGCGGTCCTGGCCTACGCGGTGGGCAACGAGATTCCCTCGACGATCACGCGGTGGTACGGCCGACGCCGTGTGGAGCGTTTCATTCATCGCCTCTACCGCGCCGCCAAGAGCGAGGACCCCGCGGCCCTGGTGACCTTCGTCAACTATCCCACGACGGAGTATCTGCAGCTTCCCTTCCTGGACTTCATCTGCTTCAACGTTTACCTCGAGGACCGAGCGGTCCTCACGAAGTACCTGGCGCGGTTGCAGAACATGGCGGCCGAGCGTCCGCTGGTGATGGGCGAAGTGGGTTTGGACAGCCGCCGCAATGGGCACCAGAAGCAGGCGCAGGTGCTCGACTGGCAGATCAGCACCGCGTTCGAGGCCGGTTGCGCGGGGATTTTCGTGTTCGCCTGGACGGACGAGTGGCACCGCGGAGGCTTCGACATTGACGACTGGGACTTTGGCCTGTGCGATCGGCAGCGGAACCTCAAGCCGGCGATGGCGTCGGTGGCGCGGAGCTTCGCGCAGGCGCCCTTTGCCGGCGTCCGTGATTGGCCCCGCGTGAGCGTCGTCGTCTGCACCTACAACGGGTCGCGCACCATCCAGCAAACCTGCGCCGCCCTGCGCGAGGTGGACTATCCCAACTTCGAGGTGCTGGTCGTCAACGACGGATCGACGGACAGGACCGGCGAAATCCTCCGCGGCGAACGGGGGATTCGACTGCTCGAGATCCCCAACGGAGGACTGAGCAACGCACGGAACGTGGGCTTCCGCAACGCCACCGGCCAGATCGTGGTCTACCTCGACGACGACGCCTACCCCGACCCGCACTGGCTCTCCTATCTGGCGCACACGTTCATGACCACCGACTACGCCGCGGTGGGCGGGCCGAACTTGCACGTCCCGGAGGACTGCGACACGGCGCTGTGCGTGGCCTGGTCGCCCGGCGGGCCGAACCATGTCCTGCTGACCGACACGCAGGCCGAGCACATCCCGGGATGCAACATGGCGTTCCGCAAGAGCGCCTTGGAAGCGGTGGGGGGGTTCGATCCGACCTTCCGCATCGCGGGCGACGACGTGGACCTCTGCTGGCGACTCGAAGAGCACGGGTGGAAGATCGGGTTCCATCCCGCGGCGCAGGTCTGGCACCACCGTCGCAACACGGTCCGCGGGTACCTGCGGCAGCAGACGAACTACGGCCGCGCCGAGGCGATGCTTGAGGCGAAATGGCCCGGCAAGTTCAACGACCTGGGGCACGTCTCCTGGAGCGGTCGGCTCTACAGCACGGGCATGACCGTGCCCCTGGTGTTCGGACGCAGCAGGGTGTACCACGGTCCGTGGGGCACGGGGCTGTTTCAGACGCTCTACGCCAAGCGCCCGGGCGTGCTGGCGTCGCTGCCGTTGATGCCCGAGTGGTACCTGCTGGTGGCCACGCTGCTCCTGGGGCTGCTGCTGGGCGTGGTGTGGGACCGCGCCTTGTACGTCTGGCCTTTCTTTCTGGCGGTCGTGGGCATCTCGCTCACGCAGGCGGTGCTCAGCGCCGTGGCGGCGGACCTGCGGCACTTGAAAGCCGCCCCGCGACGATGGAAGTGCCGCGCCCTGATCGCGGCGCTGCACCTGCTGCAGCCGATCGTTCGTCTCAAGGGCAGGCTCATGCAGGGACTTCGCCCCTGGGAGCGCAGCGGCAAGCACGAGCGGCTGTCGCTGCCCCGCATCCGACAGGACACGATCTGGAGCGAGACCTGGCGCAGCCCCGAGGACCGCCTGGCGGACCTGGAGGCGGCGATCCTCGAACTGGCGGTGCGCCCGGCGCGCGGCGGCGACTACGACGCTTGGGACCTGGAGATCCCCGGGGGCGTCCTGGGCACGGTCCGGCTGGTCATGGCCATCGAGGAGCACGGCGGGGGCAGGCAACTGGTCCGCCTCCGCGCCTGGCCCCGCATGCGACGCAACGCTTCTGCCATCCTGGTCGTCTCGCTGCTCGTGACCCTCCTGGCGATCGCCATGCAGTTCCCCGTGCTCGCCACCGTCTTCGTCATCGTCGCCGCGTCCGTGGGCGTCCTGGCCGTGGGCGACTGCGCCTGGGCGATGGCGGCGTATCGACAGGCGATCCAATCCCAAACCCAACCCGCATGAGCCAACGACGCTACACCACGCGCGCGATCTACACCCGGCTGCTGATCCTGGCGCGGCCGTATTGGCTGCACGTGATCGGTGTCTTCGCGCTGCACCTGCTGGCCACGCCGCTGAAGTTGCTCCTGCCTCTGCCCCTGGCGCTGCTGGTGGACAACGTGCTGGGCGACAAGCCCGCGCCGGCGTGGTCGGCGTGGTTCGTCACCGAGCCTGTGCCCCAGACCGACAGTTCTCTGCTTGCCTTCGCCATTGTCCTGCTCGTGGTGGTCGGGGTTCTCTCCTACCTCAACGGGCTGGCGATCTGGCTGCTGCACGGCTACGCGGCGCAGCGGCTGACCCTCGAGTTCCGTTCCCGGCTCTTCATGCACGCCCAGCAGCTATCGCTGCGCTTCCACGACACCCGTGGAACCACCGACAGCCTCTACCGCATCCACTACGACGCGCCGGCGATCCAGTGGATCACGTTCGACGGGATCATCCCCTTCCTCGCGGCGGGGTTCACGCTCGTGGGCATGATCTACGTCACCGCCATGCTCGATTGGATGATGGCGCTGGTGGCGTTGGCGGTCACGCCCATGCTCTGGGTGCTCACGCGCATCTGGGGCCGCCGCCTGCGCGACCAGTGGGAGGACGCGAAGGAGCTGGAAAGTTCAGCGATGGGCGCGGTGCAGGAGACGCTCGGTTCGCTGCGCGTGGTCAAGGCCTACGGTCAGGAGGAGCGCGAGCACGACCGGTTTCTCGACCGCGCCACCCGCGGCATGTGGGGGCAGGTGCGCGTCTCGTTCAGCCAGGGACTGTTCGAGCTGCTCATCGGCGTGGTGCTCACGCTGGGCAGCGCCGCGGCGCTCTACCTGGGCGTCGTCCACGTGCAGCAGGGCCGATTGACCCTGGGAGAGCTGCTGCTGGTGTGGACCTACCTGACGCAGCTCTACGGCCCGTTGCAGGTGGTCAGCTCGAAGATCGGGGCGATCCAGGGGTCGCTCGCCAGCGCGGAGCGGGCGCTGACGCTGCTGGACGAGGCGCCCGAGATCACGGAGCGGCCCCACGCCAGGAGTCTCAAGCGTGCCACAGGACGGATCTGCTTCGAGGACGCCTGGTTCGAGTACCGTCCGGGGGAGCCGGTGCTGCACGGGGTGACGTGCGAGATTCCCGCGGGCTGCAAGGTGGGCATCGCGGGTCCCACGGGCGCGGGCAAGAGCACGATGATGAACCTGCTCACGCGGTTCTACGATCCGACGCGCGGGCGAGTGCTGCTGGACGGGATCGACCTGCGGGAACTGAAGCTGCGTGATCTGAGGGAGCAGTTTTCGATCGTGCTGCAAGAGCCTGTGCTCTTCGCGGCGCCGATCGACGAGAACATCGCCTACTCGAAACCGCGGGCGACGACGGACGAGGTGGTCAATGCCGCCAAGGCCGCCAACGCCCACGATTTCATCACGCGTCTGCCCGAGGGTTACCACACCAGGCTGGGCGAACGCGGTCTGACGCTCTCGGGCGGCGAGCGACAGAGGATCGCATTGGCACGGGCGTTCCTCAAGGACTCGCCGGTGCTGATTCTCGACGAGCCCACCAGCGCCGTGGACGTGCGCACGGAGGCGGCGATCGTCGATGCGCTGCACCGCCTGATGAGCGGACGCACCACCTTCATGATCGCGCATCGCCTAAGCACGCTGCTGCGCTGCGACCTGCTGCTGATCATGGAGCGGGGCAAGCTGGTGCGGGTGACGACGGACGTGAAGGAGGGCCTGGAGCAGCATTTCGCCCCCGCCGCCACGCCATGATCAACGAGCGATTGAAAATCGTCGTGACCGGACTGGCGGCGACCTACCCCTTCGGCGGCGTCTTCTGGGACTACCTGCAGTACGTCCTGGGCTTTCACCGCCTGGGCCACGACGTGCTCTACCTCGAGGACACCGGCAAGTGGTGCTACAGCCCCACGCAACACACCTTCGTGGAGAGCGGGGCCGACAATGCGGCCTTTCTTCGTCAGCAGATCGAGGTCTTTGAGCCGGAGCTCCGCGACCGATGGTTCTACCGCGACGGGGCGGGCAAGACCTTCGGTCGCGACGAGCAGCAGGTCAGGCGATTCTGCGGTCAATGCGATCTGTTCCTGCACGTCTCGGCGTCGTGCTGGATGCGCGACGAATACTGGGCTGCCAAGCGGGTGGCGTTCCTCGATTCGGACCCGATGTACACGCAGGCGTCCATCCCCGATTTCGTCCAGGGCACAGCCGATGATTCCGCGGCGGACCGTGTGCGCATGCTCCAGCGGCACCACGTCCACTTCACCTTCGGCGAGAACATCGGGCGGAAGGATTGTCGCATCCCCACGGAGTTGATCCGATGGATCCCCACGCGACAACCCGTGGTGCTGGATCGGTTGACGCCGCATCGCAAGCCCGTGTCGCAGCGTCGTCGCGTGCTCACGACGGTCGCCTCGTGGGAGCCCCACGAGTCGGGCCCGGTGGTCGGCGGCGTGAAGTACCACGGCAAGAGTGTGGAGATGGAGAAGCTCATCAACTTGCCCAAGCGTCTGAGCGTGCCGGTGGAGCTGGCGATGAGCGGTCGAGCGCCGAAGCAACGGCTGCTGGACCACGGCTGGACCTTCGAGGACCCGACCGTCAAGTCGCGCGACCCGTGGGTGTACCGTGACTACCTGGCGGATTCGCTGGGCGAGTGGAGCGTGGCCAAGAACGCCTACGTCGCCTCACGCAGCGGATGGTTCTCCTGCCGCAGCGCCTGCTATCTGGCGCTGGGTGTCCCGGTGGTCGTGCAGGACACCGGCTTCGCCAGCGATATCCCCAAGGACCGGGGCGTCATCGCCTTCCACGACGAAGACTCCGCAGCCGCGGCGGTGCAGTCGTTGTTGAACGATCCACAGGGCCATGCACAGGCGGCGGTGCGGATCGCGCAAGAGTGCTTCGATTCGGGTAAGGTGCTTAGCCGACTGATCGAGGCAGCGATCCGATGACTGCGGGGGTCCTGGCGTGCGCATCGTCGTCCTGGGCTATATGGTTCGGTTCCCCTCCGGCGGGATGATCTGGCATCACCTGCACTACGTGGTCGGTCTGCACCGGCTCGGGCACGAGGTGCTCTTCGTCGAGGACAGCGAGGACTACGACTCGTGCTTTCATGCGAGCGATGGCCGCCTGGACCGCGACCCCGCGGAGGGCATCGCCTTCGTGAGCAAGGTCTTCGAGCAGGTCGGCCTGGCGGGCCGCCTCGCCTACTTCGATCAGTTCACCAACCGTTGGCACGGACCGGCGGCGTCGGCGACGCCCGGGTTCCTTCAGCACGCGGACCTGCTGCTGAACGTCTCGTGCATCAATCCTCTGCGCGGCCACACCCGCGGCGTGCCGGTCCGCGCCCTGATCGACACCGACCCGCTGTTCGTGCAGATCCGTCACCTGCAATGGCCCGAGGCGTTGCAGCGGGCGCGCGAGCACAACGCCTTCTTCAGCTTCGGCGAGAACGTGGGCCGACCCGATTGCGACATCCCCGACGATGGCCTGCCTTGGAAACCCACGAGGCAGCCGATCTGCCTGGAGGGTTGGCCCGTGGCGACACCGGCCAGCCCGCCCGCCTCGTACACCACCGTCATGCAGTGGAACGCCTACAAGGTGGTGACGCATCTGGGCAGGACCTTCGGGATGAAGAGCCAGTCCTTCGAGGCGTTCGAGTCCGTGCCCAGTCGAGTCGGACCGAAGTTCGAGTTGGCCATCGGCGGGCCGCCGCCCATCCCGCGTGACCGCCTGCGTGCCGCGGGTTGGACGTTGCGCGACAGCCGTGAGGTCACGCGCGACCCGTGGGTCTACCAGGATTATCTGCGCGGCTCGCGCGGAGAGTTCACCGTCGCCAAGCACGGGTACGTCGCTGCCAGGACCGGTTGGTTCAGCGAACGCAGCGCGAATTATCTGGCCCTGGGCAGGCCCGTCATCACCCAGGATACCGGGCTGGCGAACCTCTACCCGTGCGGCAAGGGATTGCTTGCGTTCTCCAGCATGGACGAAGCGGTGGCGGCGTTGGAAGCAGTCGAGCACGACTACGAGGCCCACTGCGCCGCCGCCCGCGCCCTGGCGGAGAGCCACTTCGACAGCTCGCGCGTGTTGCAGCGGCTGCTGAACGAGCTGCGGTGACGGCGGTGGACACGCGATGCCATCGCGGGCCTCGCAGGGGAAGAAAAAGGCCGGCCTCACAGTGCCGCGTGGTCACCAGAACCACCGGCCTCACGAGGTCGGCCATTAACTCGGGAGTCTCATTCGCGTGGCCCGAGGGAGTCTTTTTCGCCTCACCTCGGACACCCGGCTGCGGCCGGTCGCACACTCCCGATCTACATGCACTTTACCGTCGGGCAAACTTCGGTCAATAGTGTCTGATGATTATTCTCAGAAAAAGTTCAGATTCCCGCGAGATCAAATCTTAACGCGAAGACACGAAGATCACGAAGGCACAAAAAAGAGAATTTGACGGAAAAAGCTTGGGAATCGTTCAACGCTGGGCCAGAAACGGCTTCGTGTCTTCGTCCTCTTCGTGTCTTCGCGTTTCAATCCGTCTAACCCGAGGCCTTCCACGCGATGGGTCACAATGATGGATCCTCTTCATCCGTGCCTTTATTATCCGGTGATCCGGTCAAAATCGAATCACACGAGCGTCGTCGGGTCGGGGCGGTAGATGCGGGTGTCGAGCGCCCAGACTTTCTCGGTGAAGGCGCCGCCGGCCTCTTCGTTCTTAATGGGCGTTTCGCGGTCGGCGGCCGCCAGCGCCATGTGCATCTTGGCGTCGAGATTGTCGATCATCGCCACCGCGATGGCCTCGGGGGTGGCGGGCAGTTTCAGGGCGCCGAACTCGGGCTGACCGTGGTGCGAGAGGATGATGTGCGTGAGCACGCGTAGGATCGCCGGGGGGATGGCCACGCCCTGGGCGGCGCACTGGTCCGCCTTGCCCTGGAGCCAGACGACGCCGCGGCCGATGTGGCCCACGAGTTGTCCGTCCTCGCTGTAGGAGAAGCCTTTCTCCCAGGTGAGTTCCTCGCACTTGCCCATGTCGTGCAGGAAGAGACCGGCGAGCACGATGTCGCGGTTGACCTGCGGGTAGAGCGGCAGCAGCGCCTCGGCGAGCTTGAGCAATTGCAGGGTGTGTTCGAGCAGGCCCGAGAGAAAGGCGTGGTGCAGCGTCTGCGCCGCGGGGGCGCGCTTGAACCGATCCATCAACTCCTGATCAAAGAGATAGGCGTCAACAAGCGCTTTGATCGCCGGGTGCTTGAGCGTGTAGAGCAGGGCCGAGAGGTCCTGGAACATCTCGTCCGGGTCGAACCTGGAGCTGGGCAGCAGTTCGAGAAGCTCGCCGGGGCTGGGGTCCACCGCGGACATCTCTTCGATGACGACCTGCATCTCGCCCTGGTAGGGCTGGGTCTGACCGCTGACGAAGACGAACCCGTCGGTGGGCAAAGCTCGGAACAACTCCTCGGTGGCGTTCCACATTCTTCCGGGGGTGCGACCGGTCTTGTCGCCCAGGAGGCACTTGATGTAGGGCTTGCCGGTCTTGGTCTTGCCGAGCTGGCAGTTCTGGAGGGCGTAGACGCCCTGGAGGCGCTGGTTGGCGACGAGCTGTTTGATGTAGGCGCGGGCGGGCAATGAAAGCTCCCTGGTCAGGCGTGAGAATCAGTCGATCACCACCGCGTGATGGATGTGCACGGGCGGAAGGTCGATGCGGACGACGCCTTTATCGTACCGGAAGCTCAGCACTTCGCGCCCGGGCTCGAACGTGACGCGACGCGGCTTGGTTCCGCAGCGCAACTCGAGCGTGGCGCCGGTGACCGCGGGGATGTGGTCCACGAAGAAATTGTTGGGCCGCTTGGCGTCCGTGGCGGTGGGCATGTTGGTGGTGTTGACCAGGTGCGCCACGACTCGGCCGTCCTTCTTCCGAAGCGCGAGATCGAGGCAGGGCGGAGCGTTGCGCAGAGCGGCGATCGGCGTGTAGAGCTTCAGGAGGACACGGTGGATCAGGTCGCGCGTGGCGGGGCTGTGGATCATCTGGTGCGAGGCGCCCACCGGGCCAAACACCGCGGCGATGCGACCTTTGCCCAGTCGGGTCAGCGTCGCGGCGGGCTGGCGCTGCTCGTCGCTCAGGCAGCCGGGGGTGTGCCAGGCGAGCACGGTTGCGCCGCGAGGTTGTACGCGCTGCCATTCGCCCTTGACGCGCGAGGCGACGTGGTCGCTCCAGAGGATCGGCTCACTCTCGGTGGGTTCGCCCACGAAGCGGACGCCCAGGTGCTTCTGGAAGAGAGCCGAGGTGCGAGCGCCGACGAGCAGCAGACTTCCGCCGGCGCGGGTGTAGTTCACCAGGGCGTCGATGGTGGAGCGCTCGAGCTGATGCCACTCGGGGACGACGATCACGGGCGGCGTGGCGGGGTTCTTCTGCGACGACGCCAGCGGGCCCGCCAGGAGCTGGTGCTCAGCCATGAGATCGACGCTGTGCCCCGCGTCGAGCGTGGCCTGAAGGACGCCGCGCGTGGGTCGATACTCGCCGCCCCAGCCGACGTTGAACACGCCGCCGGACTGCCTGAAAGCGCTGGCGGTATCGACAAGCACAACGACCTGCGGGATCGGGGCGCTGCGGAAGCACACGTCTTGGCGCGCCAGGCAGAAGTCAGCGACCTCCTTGAAGATTTGAATCTGGCGCGGCTCGATCCCGCCGTGGCGGTCGGGGTTGAGATACATCTGGAACCCACCGCCCAGCGCAAGGACGGGGGCCGCTTCCTGCATGAGTTGGATGGCGGGCTTCGGCACGTTGCCCATGGTGCTGGGGAACCAGACGTGAGCCCAGGCCATGAGGTCCCAGGGCTGGCCGGTGCTGGCGAGATAGCGACCTTGAAGACGGGCTTCGTTGACCGCGTTGGTGGAGCTGTAGTCGCCGGAGAGGAAATCCACGGGCAGGCTCACGGGCGCCGGCGCCATGGCGGAGAAGAGCCAGTTGCTCGCGAGCTTGATGCCGGGCTTGTAGGCGTGGATCTCGTCGAGCCAGGTCTTGACGTAGCGGAGGAAGCGTTCGCGCGCGATGCCGGTCCAGGTGATCCAGTGTTCGTCCTTGTTCGAGAGCGGGACTTTCTTGCGGGACACGCCGGTGCGTTTCTCGAACTCCTCGAGAGCGGGCTTGCAGTAGTCCACCCGGGTGGCCCAGCAGTCGCCGTCGACCCAGAAGCCGTCCATGTCGTAGCGGTCGATGACCTCCTTCATCTGCGGGATCATGCGCTTGGTGACGTAGTCGCTCCAGGTGCTGGTGGCGTTGGCGCGGCGTTTGCCCTTGGGGTCGAGGGTGGCCCAGCGTTTGTTGTCGCGCAGCGCCACGTCGTCCCAGACGCCCGAGAAGTGCGCCAGCAGCGCCACGCCTTCTTCGCGGGTGACCTTGCGATAGATCGCCAGGGAGTCGCGCCGGATGCCCTTGCTGCGTGGGCCGCCCGCGGATTCGCTGACCTTCGAGTGCGGGTACGCCAGGCAGCCGTTGTGCCCCTTGCAGTCGTACTGAATGTACTGCGGGCGCACAGCTCGGATGAGCCTGCGGACCATCGCCTCGTCCACGCGTCGGCCCAGCTCGGTGTCCTTGGCATGGGCGTGCAGGTCGATGTGCAGGCCGAAGAACGCGTCCTCACGCGGGTGAGGTGTGGGGTGCTTCCGAGACGTCATGAGTAAGGCTTCCGAGGGGGTTAGTCGGGGATGTGTTGGGCGAACTTCTTCTTGAACTCGTCGAGGTTGGCAACGCCCGTGGGCATCTTCGCCTCGTCGATGAGCAGGATCGGGATGCCGTCTCGGATGGGATAGCGCAGCCCGCCGACGCTGCCCACGAGTTCCTCGCCCTCGAGCCTCAGCGGCGAGCGAGTGAGCGGGCAGACGAGAATCTTCAGAAGCTCAGCGTCGATCATGGACATGGCCCTATCATAGGTCAGAAATCAGCGACCAGAAATCGGCCAAAGTCATACCCCCGGGACGTTGACGCGCTCGATGGCGGCGCCGAGCTTCTGAAGGGTGAGCTCCATGCGTTCGTAGCCGCGGTCGAGGTGGTAGACGCGGTTGACGGTGGTGAGGCCCTTGGCTGCGAGTCCCGCCAGGACGAGGCTGGCCGAGGCGCGCAGGTCGCTGGCCATCACCGGCGCGCCCAGCAGGTGTCGCACCCCCGCGACGACGACGGAGGGGCCGTTGCGCACGAGATTGGCGCCCATGCGGAGCAACTCCGCCACGTGCAGGAAGCGGTCGGGATAGATCTTCTCGGTGATGATGGAGTTGCCGGTGGCCAGGCAGAGCAGGGTCATGATCTGCGCCTGCAGGTCGGTGGGGAAGCCGGGGTGAGGCTGCGTGACGACCTGAACGGGTTCGAGCTGCCGGGTGCTGGAAATGCGGACGGTCTGGCGAGCGAGATCGCTTCCGTGGGGATCGTCCGTCACGCCCTCGACGCTGACGCCGACTTCTTCGAGACGGTCGAGCGCCGCGGTGAGGGATTCGGTGGGACAGTTTTCGAGAATGACTTCGCCGTTGGTGATGGCGGCCGCCATGATGTAGGTGCCGGCCTCGATGCGGTCGGGGATGACGGTGTGGTCCACGCCTAGGAGTTTTTCGACGCCCTGGATGGTGATGCGTGGGCTGCCCGCCCCCCGGATGTCGGCGCCCATGCGGTTGAGCATGTGGGCCAGGTCCTCGACCTCCGGTTCGCACGCGGCGGACTCGATGACGGTGGTGCCCTCCGCCAGGACGGCGGCGCACATGACGTTGTCGGTGCCCAGGACGGTGGAGCCAAAGGGACCGCCCAGGAAGACGCGGCTGCCTCGAAGTCGCTTGCCGGGCGCCTCGGCGACGATGTAGCCCTCCTCGAGTGTGATCTGTGCGCCTAGGGCGCGCAGGCCACGCAGGTGCAGGTCCACGGGGCGATCGCCGATGCTGCATCCGCCGGGCATCGAGACTTTCGCCCAGCCGCGCTTGGCGAGCATCGGGCCCAGCACGCAGATGCCCGCGCGCATGGTGCGCACGATGTCGTAGTGCGCCAGGCTCTTGCTCGGGTCGGTCACGCGCAGCGTAAGACTGCGGCCATCGAGCGTGGTCGAACAGCCCAGCGTGTCCATGAGCTTGAGCAGGTTGCGGATGTCCGAGAGGTCCGGCACGTCGCGCAGCGTCACCGGCTCGTCCGTGAGCAGACTCGCAGCGATCAGCGGCAGCGTGGCGTTCTTCGAGCCGTTGACGCGGACTCGCCCACGCAGCCGCCGACCACCTTGAATGACGAATGCGTCCATGGCTATGTTGTCTCACATGCGTGGTGGGGGGGCAAGTTTGGGGTTCGGGGTGCGGGGGCCCTGGCCTGCGACGTTAAGTCATGGGCCTCGTCGTTCGCTCGCACACCGTGCTTGATGTAGTCTGAGCCCCTTTATTGCCCGATCCCCAGACCCCGATCCTTGGACCCCGCACCCCGATCACCGCACCTTAAGCTTAAGCCACATGCTCAACCTCACCACTCTGATCCGTGACGTGCCCGATTGGCCCAAGCCCGGCATCGTGTTCAAGGACATTACTCCGCTGCTGCGCGATCCAGCTGGTCTGGCGCTGGGCGTGGAGCAGATGGCCAACCCCTTCCGAGGCAAGGGCGTTCAGATCGTCTGCGGCGCCGAGTCGCGCGGGTTCATCTTCGGCACCGCCATCGCGCAGGCGCTCTCCTGCGGTTTTGTGCCCATTCGAAAGCCCAAGAAGCTGCCTTGGAAGACCGCCGCCATCGAGTACGACCTGGAGTATGGCCGCGACCGACTTGAGATCCACACCGACGCGGTGGTCCAGGGCCAGCGCGTCCTGATGGTCGACGATCTGCTCGCCACCGGCGGAACCATGAAGGCCTGCTGCGATCTGGTCCACAGCTTAGGTGGCGAGATCGCGGGCATCACCGTGCTCATCGAACTGGCGTTCCTCGACGGACGAAAGCAACTCAACCGCTACGGCGATCTGCATGCGGTGCTGAAGTATTGAGGAATGTCGGATGTCGGGTGTCGGGTGTCGAATGTCAGAGAGATTCAATGGCGTGTCCGTTTCACCGGGTTTGGCATGAACATCCGTCGTCCGACATCCGACATCCGACAGTCCTCCCCCGCCTACTGGCACTTCTCCCAGCGTCCGCTCCA
Source organism: uncultured Phycisphaera sp. (assembly GCA_964496285.1). Classification (GTDB taxonomy): domain Bacteria; phylum Planctomycetota; class Phycisphaerae; order Phycisphaerales; family Phycisphaeraceae; genus CAZBXW01. The sequence continues at coordinate 31,949 of CAZBXW010000008.1, read as the reverse complement.
GTCGCTGGTCTTTCTCTTCCCGCTGATCCTGCTCTACGAGCTGGGCACGCGGCTCTACGCTCACGACGCCGCCAGCGGCGCCACCACGTTCATCTACGCCCGTTCGCTGCTGCGGGATTTCTTCGAGTGGTTCGGCGTCACGGGCTATTACCTGCCGGGCCTGATTGTCGTCGTGGTGCTGCTGAGCTGGCACGTCGTTCGGCGTGACCCCTGGGACGCGAGCGTTCGCCAGGCGGTCCTCATGTGGTTCGAGTCGGTCCTGCTGGCGCTGCCGCTCTTCGTGTTCATGCTCGTGCTGGTCCGACCCCCGACGGTGCACTGGGCGCTCGCCGCCCCCACGGGCGAAGCAACCTCCTGGCAGGCGCAGCTCGTCTTTAGCATCGGCGCTGGCATCTACGAAGAACTGCTCTTTCGGCTCATCGCCATTGCGCTGCTGCACCTGCTCCTGGTGGACGTGCTGGCGATGCCGGAGCGGCTCGGGGCAGGCCTGTCGATCGGCCTGTCCGCGCTGGCGTTCGCGTTGTATCACTTCCCCAGTCTCGAAGCCTTCGACCTGGCACGGTGTCTCTTCTACACCGCTGCGGGAATCTACTTCGCCGGCGTCTACGTCCTGCGCGGCTTTGGCATCGTCGTAGGCTGTCACGCCATGTACGACGTTCTCGTCGTCATCGTCGATTTCACCCAGCGTTCCTGAGCCGAGGATGGACTCATCCCCGGGTCGCGTACGCAAAGAGTGCTTCCCATTCACTCCGCTGCTGCGCCACAAGCCCCAACGGCGCTTCGCCCCGTGCATGGGCAGCCTCGATTTCATGGACCAGTCGCATCGCGTCGTAACCCTCGCGATCCAGCAATGGATGCGTTCCCACACGACGCAGCCAATAGCGACTGTTGGAGAAATCTCCCTCGCGACGGTGCATGATCGCGTGGCAGTAGTCGAAGCTCGGCTCACCCTCGTGCGCCTGCGCGAAACGGTGGCATCGCTCCAAATCGTCCACGTACAACCAAAGCCCCGCCTCCACTAGCGGCTTGCCGCTTAGCGATGCTTCCTTCAGGCACGCATCGACCACACTCGTCAACCCCGCCACCGGCTGCTTCACCACCAGCGCCGCCATCGCCTTGTCCCGCGGCAGGGCCGTCCACAGCCGGGCCAGCGCTTGTTCCAACCAGGCGGTCGTCATGCACGCATGATACTCCTACAATCCGCCGCAGATCATTCCTTGAGGGGAGTTCTCATGAACGATTCGGAGCGTGACGCGATCCTCACCGTGGTGCTCATGGCGGCCTTCGCGGACGGCTCAAAGTCCGACGCGGAACGGCAGCAGTTCAAGCGCGTCGCGGAACAGCTCGCCGGTCAGGGCGTCGATCTGTCGCGAATGCTCGAGAGGGTGCTGCTCAAACAGGTCACGCTCGCCGAGCTGTCGGCGGCGATGCCCGAGGCTTCGCACAGGCAGCTCGCCTACGAGATGGCCGTGGTCATGTGCGAGGCGGACGGTCAGACCACCGCAGCCGAGACGCAGTTCCTCGAGGAGCTGCGCAGCGCCACGGGCCTGTCCGTGGAAACCTCCACCGCCTTGGTCAAGCAGGCCGACCAGATCGTCACCGTCCCCCTCGAGACGCCCGGTCCGAACCCCGCGGACCAGGAGGTGGACGGCATGGTCCTGCGCTACGCGATCCTCAACGGCGCCCTGGAACTGCTGCCGCAGAACCTCGCCACTTTGGCCATCCTTCCCCTGCAGACCAAGATGGTCTACCGCATCGGCAAGAAGTACGGGCACAACCTCGACAAACGCTCCCTCGGCGAGTTCCTCGCGGTGCTGGGCTTAGGCGCCACCTCGCAGATGCTCGAGAACGTGGCGCGCAAGCTCCTGGGCGGGTTGGCAAGAAAGATCGCAGGCGGCATGGGCAAGACCGCCGCCTCCCTCGCCACGGGAGCCGCCTTCTCCTTCGCTTCCACCTACGCCATCGGCCAGCTCGCCAAGGTCTACTACTCCGGCGGACGTAAGCTCAACACCGCGGAGCTCAAATCCCGATTCGCCGGCCTCGTCGAGAAGGGCAAGTCCCTCTACGAAAAGCACCGCGGCGATGTCCAGCAGCAGTCCACCTCCATCAACACCGCCGACATTCTCAACATGGTCCGCGGCGCCTGACAAGCCGGGGATGTGCCCCTCCCAGGATTTCCGCACCCCGCACCCCGTTTTGACCTCGCCGTCCGACCCGCTAACATCGTGCCCCTTACCCACGGGAGCACCCTCATGGCTGAGCAGAAGGCAACCAACATCACCTGGCACGAAGGCGCGGTCACTCCCGCGGAGCGCCACAAGAACCTCGGACAGAAGGGCTGCACCCTCTGGATGACCGGCTTGTCCGCCAGCGGCAAGAGCACCGTCGCGGTGGCGCTCGAGCAGGTCCTGCTGCAGCGCGGCAAGCACGCCTACCGACTCGACGGCGACAACATCCGCATGGGCCTGAACAAGAACCTGGGCTTCTCCGCCGAGGACCGTGCGGAAAACATCCGACGCATCGGCGAAGTCGCCAAGCTCTTCTCCGACGCGGGCTTCATCACCGTCACCAGCTTCATCAGCCCCTACGCCAAGGACCGCGACGCGGTGCGTGCGCTGCACGAGGCTGCCAAGATTCCCTTCATCGAGGTCTACGTCAACTGCCCCATCGACGAAGCCGAGAAGCGCGACCCCAAGGGCCTGTACAAGAAGGCCCGCGCCGCCGTTGCCTCGGGCAAGGGCATGGGCTTCACCGGCATCGACGACCCCTACGAAGCCCCCGCCAGGGCCGAGCTCGAACTCCGCACCGACAAGCTCACCATCGCCCAGAGCGTGCAGACCTTGCTCGACCTGCTCGAATCCCGCGGCTTGCTCAAGGCCTGACCGCGCAACGAACGGAAGATTGATCCGTCATGCCTTTCTCAGCCGCGGCGTCCTCGCCGTGGTGGCGGCGCGTGCTATCATCCGACGAAAGGAGCTGGCATGAGCACACTGAATCGACGTGAATTACTCGCTACCGCGGCGCTGGCGGGCGGCGCACTGATGTTCGGCGTGGTGCAGCAGGCCAAAGCCGAGGGCGGGGCGTTCGACAAAACCACCGGCCAGTTCACGCTGCCGCCGCTGCCTTACGCGCCTGAAGCGCTCGAGCCGAGCATCGACGCGGCGACGATGCAACTGCATCACGGCAAGCACCACGCGGCGTACGTCACGGGCTTGAACACCGCGCTGGCCAGGCTCGCTGAGGCGCGGAAGAGCGGGGATTACTCGCTCGTCAAGCACTGGAGCCGAGAGGTTTCATTCCATGGCGGGGGCCACCTGCTGCACACGATCTTCTGGCAGAACCTCGCCCCGCACGGGACGGGCGGGCAACCCTCCGAAGCGCTGGCGAAGAAGATCCAGACCAGTTTTGGCTCCTTGGAAGCCTTCCGGGGGCATTTTTCCGCAGCGGCCACCGCGGTCGAGGGTGGCGGTTGGGCGATCCTCGGGCACGAGCCGACCTCCGATTCGCTGCTGATCTTCCAGATGGAGAAGCAGCAGGACCTCTTCGTCGCGGGGGTGACGCCCATTCTCACGCTCGACGTATGGGAGCACGCCTACTACCTCAAGTACCAGAACCGCCGGGGCGATTACGTCAAGGCCTTCTGGGACGTGGTGAACTGGGCGGACGTGGCGCGGCGCGCGGGGGTGTGAGCGTTGCGGTGAGAACGTTCTGCTGACAGGATCACCATGAATACTTCACGGTGTAGCGCACGACCTTGGAACCTTCCGGGGGGACTTGCACGTTGAAGTGGATGGTGCGTGAGTCGATCTTCTCGAAGTCGTCGGTCTTGCGCAGGATTTCCCAGTTGCTCCAGCGGTAGAGCGTCTCACGGATGACCACGTCCTGCGGCTTGTCCTTGGCGTTCGTGACCTTGATCTGGAACGACTCCTCGATCCACCGGGCGTTGGCGTCGATCTTGAAGTCGGTCTGGGTGCGTTCGCCGGTGACGTCGAAGGATTGGCCGATCTTGACGAGAACTTTGTTGTTCTTGGGCGTGTGGTCGATCACGTCTTCGCCGATGAACTCCAGCGAGTTGTCAGCGTCGTCGTACTTGAAGACGCGCATCTTGCCCGCGGGCAGCGGGATGCCCAGTTGGTTGTCTTCCTTGTTCTCGAACTGGATGTAGACATCGACCTTCGGGTTGCTCTGATTGCCCAGGTCGCGGTCGGTCTGGGCACGCGGGAAGAAGCCCCAGCTCGCTGACTCGGGCAAGCCGTAGTAGACGAGCGTTTTCTTGGTCTTCACGTCGCGCACGGTGGGGAAGAGAGCGATCTGTTTGACCGCGTTCTGCGCGATGGTGGTCTTGCGAGGCAGCGTGTAGAGGTGGTACTCGAAGAAGGATTTTTCCTCGAATCCTTCCTGCTCGGCTTCGTCCATCATTACCGCGGCGCGTTGTCTGTGGAACTCCAACTGGCGTTCGGGTTGCACGCGCTGGACGTCGCCGGCGATGAGCTTGAGGGTCGCGTCCTCGAAGCTCGTGCCGGTGAGGTTCATGATCGTGACCCACGCGCCCAGGTCGGCAGCGGTCTCCTCCGCGTTGAGCACGAGGTTGTAGTCGCTTCGCCAGGTGATGCCATCGGTCTGATACGCGGTTCTGACCTTCCGGGGGCCGGCGGCGGGGGCGTGGACCTGCCAGAGCAGCGTGGGGCGGGTGAGCAGACCCCCCGGAAGTTCACCGAGCTGGATGTCGCCGGTGTTGTTCAAGATGCGAAGGCCCTGATCGGTCTTGAGCACGAGCGAGCCTTGGTTGTTCGAGAGCAGGGTGCCGGTGATGCTCTCGCGTTTGCCGTCGCCGAGGTTGAGGTTGAGCGTGACTTTCTGGTCAACGTACTTGTCGAGAATCTTTGAGGCGCTGACAAGGTCGAACTGAAAATCCTGCTCCAGCACGCGCAGGCCACGCTGCTCGGCGCCCGCGGCGTTGACGGACAGGTCGGTCAGGCTCACGGTGGTGGGGTCGATGAACTGCGCCACGTCGGTGAAGCTCACGGTGTTCGTGCCCTGCTTCAGGTCCAGATCGCGGGTGTCCCGGACGATGCCGAAGCCCGGGACCTGCCAGACGAAACTGGGGTTGTAGCCCAGGCGCTGCTCGGCGATGAATCGCTGCGGGTTGAACCCCGCCGGGTCTGCCGAGGAGTAGACAGTCAAGCCGACTTCACGCGCCTGTGCGGTCAGGGTGATGAACAGGATTGCGAGAGTGAAGAGCGTGCGTGGCATGGTGGGGCTCCAGGGGTGATGCGAGTTTGGACGCGGAGGAGGTTCGGAAGTTCCCGGGTTAACGCGTTTGACCGGATAGCCGGATGGATGAGGATGAAATGGATTCAATCCATGAACTGTTCCTATCCGGTTCATCCGTCTTCATCCGGCTGTCCGGTCAAAAACGATTGAGGGCGACCGTCAGGACCATCACGTCGGCGGGGGTGACGCCGGCAAGGCGGGAGGCCTGGCCCATGGTGCGGGGACGGAAGCGGTTGAGCGTCAGGCGCGCTTCCTTGCGGAGCGCCGCGATGGATTCGTAGTCCACCTCCGTGGGCAGCGGGGTGTCCTCGTGCTGTGCGATGCGATCGATGTCGCGCTGCTGACGGTCGAGATAGCCCGCGTACTGCAGGTCCGCCAGCACGGTGAAGAGCACCGCGTCGCTGGCGGTAGTCTGCAACTCACGACGCAGCGCCGTCACGTCCACTTCCGGTCGCCGTGCCCAGTTGAGCAGCTTGCGCTGCGTCAGTTGTTGGCGCAGCGATACGAGGTCGCGCTGTCGGTCCTCGTAAACTCGCCAGCGCGTCGCGTCGGTCAGTCCCCACTCTTTTCCCAGCGGCGTCAGACGGTCGGCGGTGTTGTCGGCTCGCAGCAGCAGGCGATGTTCGGCGCGACTGGTGAACATGCGGTACGGCTCGCGCGGCGTCTTGGTCACCAGGTCGTCCATCATGACGCCCAGGTACGCCTGATCGCGGCGCAGACGGACGAGCTCCTGTCCAGACGCAAAGCGTGCGGCGTTCAGCCCCGCGAGCAGTCCCTGTCCCGCCGCCTCTTCGTAGCCCGAGGTCCCGTTGATCTGACCGGCGAGGAAGAGGCCCGCGATGGGTTTGGTCATCGTCGTGGCGTCGATCTGATGCGGCAGCACCATGTCGTACTCCACCGCGTAGCCGTAGCGCAGGATCGTCGCCCTCTCGCAGCCGGGCAGGTGATGGACGATGAACTCCTGCACGTCCGCGGGCAGCGAAGTGGAGATGCCGTTGCAGTAGACCTCGTTGGTGTGGAGCGATTCGGGTTCGAGAAAAACGTGGTGCGAAGTCTTGTCGGCGAAGCGAACGACCTTGTCCTCGATGCTCGGGCAGTAGCGCGGGCCGGTGGTTTCAATCTGCCCGTTGTACATCGGGGCACGGTCGAGATTGGCGCGGATCATCTCGTGGATGGCGTGGTCGGTGTGGGTGACGTGGCACGGCCGCTGCTCCAGGGCGGGGAAACGATCCGTCGGAGTGAGGTCGCTGAAGGGGACGGGCTTCTCGTCGCCGGGCTGGAGTTCGAGCCGGTGAAAGTCGATGGATTCGGCGGCCAATCGCGGGGGCGTGCCGGTCTTGAGTCGGCCCAACTCGAAGCCGAGGTTCTTCAGCGTGTGGCTGATGCCCACGGCGGCGGCTTCACCGATGCGACCGCCCTGGGTCTGGCGCGGACCGGTGTGCATCAGGCCGCGCATGAACGTGCCGGTGGTCAGCACGACGGCGGAGGCGCGGAGATCGGTAATTGCTGACCGCTGATTGCCGATTTTGAGGCCGGTGATGCGGCCGTTGTGGACCTGGAGTTGATCGACGGTGCCTTCGATGAGGGTGAGGTTGGGGCGGGTGGCGAGCAGGCGTTGGACCTCGGCAGCGTAGCGGTGCTTATCGCTCTGGCAGCGTGGGCCACGGACGGCCGGGCCTTTGGAGGCGTTGAGGAGTCGGAACTGGATGCCCGTGGCGTCGGCGGCGAGTCCCATCAGGCCGCCCAGGGCGTCGATCTCACGGACCATCTGCCCCTTGGCCAGTCCGCCGATCGCCGGGTTGCAGGACATCACGCCGACCTTCGTGGCGTCCATCGTGACCAAGGCCACCCTGCAGTCGAGGTTGCACGCTGCCCACGCCGCCTCCGCGCCAGCGTGGCCGCCGCCGATCACGATGACGTCGAACTCGGCGCTGATCGGGGACTGAATCACGGCAGCGGTCGGCCCGAGGCCTTGATGGCGTCTACGAGAATCTTCTCCACGTCCTGATGGTCCGCCTGCCGGGCGGCGTGGAGCGGGGTCCATCCGCCGCGCGCTGACGCCAGCGGGTCGGCGCCCTGCGCCAGAAGATAGGTCACCATCTCGGTGTGACCGCCTGCCGCGGCGTAGTGCAGCGGCGTCCATCGATTGCCCTGATCGATGGTGATGTCTTTCTCGTGCTGGGCATTGACCAGGGACTTGTCCTGCTCGATGAGTTTCTTCACCGCGGGGAGGTTGCCGTTGCGAGAGGCGTCGAAGACGTTCTGCGAAGCGCAGGCGGTCAGCACGAACGAAAGGGCGATCAGGGTCAGAACGCGTGTGGACATGGCGGGCTCCTTGGGATGAGCCGCATTCTAAACGATCAGCATCATGAACGACAGGGGCGACGCCCGGATCAATGCGGGAAGTGGCATGAGGCGGCGGAGTCGCCGTTGCGAGGGCCTCGTCAGCCGGCGAGCTTCTGCCAGCGCAGGGCGAACTCGTTGCGGTCCTCGTCGTTGTCGGCTGAGGCCTTGGCGGCCTCGAAGGCGAGCAGCGCCGCGTTGGCCTGCCCCAGACGCAGCAGCAGTTCGGCACGCTCCATCATCAGGTCCGAGAGCGGCCCGAGCCTGCGGATGTCCTCGTCGAGCATGTAGAGCGCTTCTTCGTGGCGGCCGCTGTCGGCCAGCGCGGTGGTCAGGCCACGCCGCAGTAAAACGTCCTGCGGTTCGAGGCGCAGCGCTCGTTCGTAGGTCGCCAGTTGCCGCTGGGTCTCGCCGCGTTGCCCGTGGATCGAGGCGATCATCGCCAGGACGTCCGCCCCCTCGCTCACGCCCGCCGCCCTTTGGAACGCCCCGAGCGCTTCGTCCAGCCGCTCCAGCGTCAGATACTCCAGCCCAAAGCTGTAGTGCACTTCGTAGAGATCGTCCGGCTCCAGCCGCGAAAAATCTCCGCGCTGGTAGCACGGCTCGCACAGCAACAGCACACCCCGACCCGCCTCAATCCGGGCGCAGGGGACGTAGTTCTTCGGCAGCGTCACTACCGTCTGGCTCGGGTCGTCCCAGCCTGGCGCCTCCTGCGGCTCCAGCGGTCGGTCACAGAGGTAGCAAGCGTGGCCAGACATGGGGTGATGATTCTAATCCTGCGAGTTCGGTCTCGGAAGAACACTGTCACCGCTACCAACGTATCTTACTTGATTCCCGCCGGTTTAGTCTATGAAAAGATCGTTACTCTCCCGTAAGTCCTGTCCGAATGGAGTCTGTCTACAATAGTCGGTTATTTTCCTGGTCGCCCTCATTCGGATCGGTGGTGAATCATGAAACGACGCAGCTTTTGGATCGCTGGGATGCTCAGCCTGCCGCTGGTGCTGGGGCTGATCATCGTCGCGCCCGCCAAGAACCTTTCGAGCGTGTTCGACCAGCTCGACCTGCTGGTGGACGTGCGCCACGAGATCGTCAGCGAGTACGTCGAGCAGCCCGACGCCCGCAAGATGACCGAGGCGGCGGTGCGTGCCATGGTCGATTCGCTCGAAGACCCCTACACCGTCTTCTTCGATCCCTCGGAGCTGGAGCGGTTCGACCGCGGAGTGCGCGGCACGTTCTCGGGCATCGGCGCCGAGGTGGACCTCTTTCAGGATCGACTGCGCATCGTCTCGCCGATGGAGGACTCCCCGGCGTACAAGGCGGGCATCCTGCCGGGGGACGTCGTGCTCGAGATCGACGGCGTGTCCACGTTGGGCCTGAAGCTCAACGAGTGCATCCAGAAACTCACCGGCGAAGAGGGCACCGAAGTCAAGCTCAAAGTCCGTCACGAGACCGGCGAGGAAGTCGAGCTGACCATCACCCGCGCCCGCATCGTGGCCGACTCGGTGCGCGGCCTGTGGCGCAACGAGCAGCTGCATTGGGACTTCATGATCGACCGGGCCAACAAGATCGGGTACATCCGACTCACCCAGTTCCAGGCGAACACCGGCGAGGCCTTCAAGGCGGCGCTCGACGAGTTGGCCTCTCAACAGTGCAAGGCCCTGATCCTGGACCTGCGCTTCAACCCCGGCGGACTGCTCGACGCGGCGGTGGCGGTGAGCGATCTGTTCCTCGAGCAGGGCCAGACCATCGTCTCGGTCAAAGGCCGAGCCGTGCCCGAGCGCGTGACCCAGGCCACCACCGGGAGCGTGGACCTGCCGGTGGTCGTGCTGGCCAACGAGTCCAGCGCCTCGGCGTCGGAGGTCGTCACCGGCGCCCTGACTGACAACGGACGTTGCCTGTTCGTGGGCGCTCGGACCTTCGGCAAGGGCAGCGTCCAGCAGGTGCGCATGCTCGAGGGTGGCGCCGGCGCCCTGAAGATCACCAACGCCCACTACTACCTGCCCAAGGGACGCAACATCCACCATCGTCCCGGCAACGACGTCTGGGGCGTGGACCCCTCCGAGGGCTGCTATGTCCCGATGAAAGCCGACGAAGTCCGCGCCATGATCGAGAAGACCCGGGAGTTCCGCGCCAATCGCAAGGACGGCGAAACACCCACGGTCACCGCGGACTGGATCCTGAGCGAACTGGCCGACCCCCAGTTCGCTGCGGCGCTGCGCGCGGTGATGGGCAAACTCGAGTCCGGCGACTGGCCCAAGGTCGGTCAGGACAACGCCCAGGCGCTGGCGATGGAGACCCGACGCCAGCAACTGCTTGGTCAGAAGCAGATGCTCGAAAAACGCATCGCCAAGATCGACGAAGAGCTCGCGGGAAAGAAGCCCGCTGACGAGACGGAAGACGAATAAGAGGATCCGCAGATGACGCGGATGACACCGATCTGAGATGCAGTACATTGTTCACAGGATCACAGGACGAGAACCTGGATTTGACCCCGTTCGATCCTGTCATCCTGTCCACTCTTCTTGTCTTTCTCTTGATCTGTGCAATCTGCGTCATCTGCGGATGTATTCATCATGTCCCTGATCCTCGGACTGGAAACGAGCTGCGATGAGACGGCGGCGGCGGTGGTGGCGGAGGGTCGAAGCGTGCGCTCGAGCGTCGTCGCCTCGCAGCACGACTTGCACGCGGAGTATGGGGGCGTGGTGCCGGAGATCGCCAGTCGGGCGCACCTGGAGCGATTGCTCCCGGTGGTCGAGTCCGCGTTGCGGGAAGCGCGTGTGACGCCGCGTGAGCTCGACGCCATCGCGGTGGGCAATCGTCCGGGTCTGGTCGGCTCGCTCATCGTGGGCGTCAGCGCCGCCAAGGCGCTGGCGTGGGCGCTGGGCAAGCCGCTCATCGGTGTCGATCATGTCCAGGCGCACCTGTACGCAGCAGTGATGGGGTCTGAGGAGCGGGGATCGGGTATCGGCGTCGAAACCCCGTACCCCGCTCTTGGCCTGGTCGTTTCCGGGGGTCACACCTCGATGTACGTGGTGGAGTCGCCGCTGAACCTGACCCTGCTTGGCCGGACGATCGACGACGCGGTGGGCGAGGCGTACGACAAGGCAGCGGTGATTCTGGGGCTGCCCTATCCCGGCGGGCCGAATCTCGACACGGCGGCTCAGCGTGCCCAAGCGCCTGATCCAGAGGTGAAGCTGCCCCGCTCGATGTTGGGCGAGGCGAGCCTGGATTTCTCCTTCAGCGGGCTCAAGACGGCGCTGCTCTACGCGGTGCGTGGCTTCCCGGTGGGGCGCGGCAGCGCCGCACGTTTCGAGCGAAGCAGCGAAGACCTGACCCCGCAGCGCCGCGACGCCCTGGCGCGGGCGTTCCAGGAGGCGGCGGTGGCCACGCTCATCACCAAGCTCGGTCGCGGTCTGCACCACATGTCGCAGCAGGGCGCACCGGCTCAAGCGCTGCTCATCGGCGGGGGCGTCAGCGCCAACTCGCTGCTGCGCCGCCGGGCCTCGGAGCTGGGGCGTGAGCGGGGCGTGGCGGTGCTGCTGCCGGAGTTCTCCCTCTGCGTGGACAACGCGGCGATGATCGCCGGGCTAGCGCACCAGCGCCTGCTCGCGGGTCAGTGCGACGAGCTATCCCTGCCGGTGATCGCCACGACCGCGACGTGACTCGACGCTCGAAAGAAAAACACCCGACGCGGTGAGGCGTCGGGTGTCGGGGTGATTGAGCATTACAGCTCGGATCAGTCGTACATCTTGGGGGCCGCGGACGGGTCGAGGCTCACGGGCATGAAGATCATCGTGCCCAGGTCGATCATGCCCACACCCTGGGGCGTGGCCAGATCGGCGCTGGACTCGGGGTCCAGCGGCACGAGGCGGTCGCTGTCCACGTCGAAGGCCATGAGCAGATCGCCCGCGTATTCGAGCGCGGTCAGGGTGTTGTGGCTGGTGTGGCCCAGCTCGGTCTCGGTCTGCGTCACGGTGTCCAGGAGGAACAGGTGATCCTCGTGCGTGGCGTAGAACTGCTTGCCGTTGGTCGTCGCCAGGCTGTCGTAGTCACGGTTGAGGGTCATCAGGGGCGAGTACCCGCCGGTGCTCTGATCGACGCGGATCAGCCGAGTCGAGGGGCCGTCCGTGTCATCGTCGTCGTCCGACTCTTCGAGGTCCTCGGTGCGCTTGGCGAGCGTGACGAGCACGACCAGGTCCTGGAAGTCCGCGGCGGGGCTCGAGAGCGTGGTGGTGCCCAACTCGAAGAGGTAGATCGCCTGGTTCTCGTCGAGCACCATCCTGTTGGTGTCGGGGTCCACGTAGTCTCGGACGAAGGTTTCGAGCGAGGTTTGGCCCATGTACCCCGGGATCGACGGGACCGGATCGCCGTTGCGCAGCACCTTGACGTAGGTGGTGCCCGCGTCGGAGTTGACGGTCATGTGCGCCTTCCAGTGGTTGTTGCTCTTGCCGTTGTAGCTCGAGCTCTTCTTGACCCAGCTCTTGCCCTGCACGGTGATGGGCGTGCCGGGGTCGTAGGTGTTGGGCAGGATGTACTCGCGCGGGTTCTTGTTGTCGTTGAGGTTGGCGGTGACCGCCAGGTCGTAGCTGCCGAAGGGGTCGATCGTCGTGGTGCCGACCTTGATGCGGGTGGTGACCATCATGTTGTACTGCCCGCTGTAGGAGATCGCGGCGCCGAGCACCGAGACCTTGGCCGCGAATGTCTCGCCGGGTACGACGCCGCCGCCTTGAATGTCGAAGTCGACCTCTTCATCCTCGACGGCTTCGACGCGCTGGACCGCAAAGAGCGACCAGATCAATTCGCAGCCGTGCGCGTTGGGGTTGTTCAAGGCGCTGGGCGGCAGACCGTTGCTGTTGCCGGGGTTCTGTTCGTCGTATCCGTCGCAGTCGTTGCCGTGGCCGTTGTTGTGGTCCGGCACCAGGTCCTGCAGGCGCACGGTCGCGGCGGTGGCTCCCAACACGGAGCCCACGCCCAGGTCCTGTCCGATGGTCGCCGCTTCCGCCGTCTCGGTGTCCACATGGATCAGCCGCACTCGCCCGTCGTCCGGGTTGGTCCAGAAGGCGTAGATGTTCTGGTTCGTGGGGACGTAGGCGGCGCCGTTGATCCCCAGCATCGGCGATCCGCCGTCCTGGCGGATGTACCCGATGTGCTTGAGATTGCTGTAGGCGAAGTCGAAGCGGGAGAGCCGCCCCGTCTCACGGTTGATGCCGAACATCGCGTAGGGCGACAAGTCCGGCGTCTGCGCCAACGCCGGCGCGGCGGTGAGCAGCGCCCCCGCCAAGGCTGTGAGGATTCGACGATTCGTGTTCATGGTCCTGACCTTTCTCCTGGATGGACTCAACACCCCGATCGGCGCAGCTTCGGCTGCGCGGCAAGTCAATCCAACCGTACGATTCACGGGGACCCCACGCCAACCCTGGCGCGATTTTCCTGGATCGCCCGTCGCTACAGTCGTTACACCCTCACTCGTCTGAGGAAGCCGGGGATGTGCTCGTGCCCGGATGCACCTTCCGTCGCTCCGGGGGCGCAACAAAAAACCCGCGCCGAAACGCGGGTTCTTGATTTCCGTGTTGGGCGACTTCTTACGCCGCGTCGCGCTTGGGCAGCCGACGCTTGCGACCCACGGTGCGCTGGTCCTCGGTCATGCGACGTTCCGGCTCCTCAAGGATGGTCTGCACCAGCTCCTGCGGCGTGCGAGCCCACAGGTCGGCGCCGATCTCCTCCGCCAGTCCGTCGGCACGGTTGAACACGCCCCCGCCCACCGCGATCTGCAGCTTCGGGCACACGCCGATGTCGTGCAGCCGATCGATGAGCAGCCGCGTGAAGGGGACCGTGCTGGGCACGGCGCCAAAGACCACGAGCAGGTCCGCGTTGATCTCGCCCAGCTGCGCGACGATCTCGTCGTTGGCCAGTCCGCCGCCGGCGAAATGCATCGTGAATCCCGCTGCTTCGAGCAGGTCCGCGGCCATCTGTGCTCCAAGCTCTTCCGACTCTTCCGGGCCGCACACGAGCATGAGCGTCCTGCCCAGCCGAGCTTGCTGCTCCAGGCGCGGCTGCATCTGGTCCACCAGCACGCGCATCAGCCGCGTGGCGTAGTGGTGCGCCAGATCGCTCATCTGGTCGGCGCGGTGCAGCGCCTGGATCTGCTCGAGCGTGGGCCAGAAAAGGTGCGAGAGGATTTTTTCCCCCGGGCAGTCGTTGGTCAACAGATCGTCGACCACCCTCCGCGCTCCGGGACGATCGCCGCTGATCAGGGCGGTGAAGAAACGTTCCAGCAGCACTTCGCGTTTCATGCGAGGCAACTCCGTTGAATGGGCCTGGACCCCGGCCGAGCGTGGACTTCCCTGCGACGCTCGACCGATTCTGTTTGGCCCCGAGCCTTCCACGCTCGAGTCCCGCCCCCACTCATTGGAGGCTCGTGCAACGCAAGGTATGCATCGGTCCTTGGCGTCGTTGCAGTCCATACCTTCGACACAAACGGACCCGCGCTTGATCGCCCGGACGGGCGAATCGTGTTTAACACCACGAGGTCTCGTGCCTTGTGTCATTTCCTGCGCGGTTCCGATAATCCTCGCGTCCGTCCTGGGCGGCGAGTCGCGCTCACCGCCTCTGTGCTTATCGGGCGTTGAGCCTGGCTTCTTCTTCGTCATACAATGTTTTGGACTCATTTTTCAGGGAGCTTTCATGACGCGTTACCTGGCGATCGTCGTGGGATTGGCGGGCCTCACCACGCTTGCCGCTTGCGCCACCAATCCCGCCACCGGGCGCAAGCAGCTCAACGTCCTGTCCACGCAGGAGGAGATCAACCTCGGCTCGCAGGCGGCGCCGCAGTTCATCCAGTCCAACGGCGGCGAGATCCCCTCCGAGCCGATCCGCCGGTATGTCTCGGACATGGGCCACAAGCTCGCCGCCCTGTGCGAGCGACCCGATCTTCCCTGGGAGTTCCATGTGCTCGACTCCTCCGTCATCAACGCCTTTGCCCTGCCGGGGGGCAAGGTCTTCATCTCGCGTGGCCTGCTCGTCAAACTGGAGAACGAAGCGATGCTCGCGGGCGTCCTAGGCCACGAGATCGGCCACGTCACCGGCAGGCATATCAACGACCAGATGGCGCAGCGCATCGCCGTCTCGGGCCTGCTCATCGGCCTGGGCGTGGCGGCTCAGACCAGCGACGAAGATTGGCTCAAAGTCCTGGGCGTCGGCGCGGGCGTGGGCGGCTCCGTCTATCTCCTGAAGTTCGGCCGCGACCAGGAGACCGAAGCCGATCGGCTGGGCGTCCGCTACATGTCCAAGCTCGGATACAACCCGGTGGGGCAGGTGCAGGTCATGGAAGTCCTGCGCCAAGCCTCCGGCGGCGGGCGCGGTCAACCCGAGATTCTCTCCACCCACCCCCTGCCCTCCACGCGCATCGACGACCTGAACAAGCTCATCAAGAAGCACTACCCCAACTACGCCGACCCCGCTGCCTACCGCTTCGGTCAGGACGCTTTCAACACCGCCGTGCTCCAGCCGCTGGCAAAGTTGCCTGCGCCCAAGCACAACCCGAAGCAGGGTTCGCTCTCGCTCCAGGCGACGCTCGCCGCCAACGATCCGGATTTCTGCCCCATCTGCAACTCGACGCATCAATGACGGAGCGACACATGCCTGAAAAATCCGACCCCTGGGACCCCTTCGTTGACGCTCGCCGCGACAAGGGCGTGATCAACGTCGATTGCGAGGGCGAAACCCTGCCGCTGCTGCTGCGTTTGGAAGACGTGCGCCGCGCCGCCAAGGACTGGAAAACCTACAGCAGCGACAACCCGCTGATGATCACGCTGCACTCCGAAGCACACGTCCGCGACATCCGGCAGATTCCCGTGGAGGTCGATCCGCCGCAGCAGAAAGCCTACCGCGCGATCCTCGAACCGCTCTTCTTTCAGGCGTTGCACGAGCCTTACCGCGCCGACATCCAACGCATGCTCGACCGCAGCGTGGACGAAGCCCTGGCCACAGGCGAGGTCGAAGCGGTCCGTAACTTCGCCCTGCCCGTGCAGTCCATCACGCTCACCCGTCTGCTCGGCTTGCCCGAGAGCGAAGCTCAAACCTGGATCAGCTGGGGCGTCCACGTCTTCCACGACGGCACACCTGGTCCGGAAAAGGGCCAGCGTCTGGTGCGCCACATTGAAGAGCAGTTCGCCAGAGCGCAGCGCAACCCCGGCGAGGATTTCTTCAGCGTGCTCAACCGCGTGGACTTCGAGGGCCGAAAGCTCACCGCTCTGGAGAAGAACGGCATCGCCATGCTTGCTTTCGCCGGCGGCCGCGACACCGTCATCAACACCATCGCTGGCATCCTCGCTTATCTCGCGCAGAACCCCCAAGCCCTGACCTACCTCCGCGAGGACGAGACTCGAATCCACCTCGCCGCCGAGGAGTTTATCCGCTACATCAGCCCGCTGACCGCGCTAAGCCGAACATGCCCGCACGCCACGCAGGCGCTTGGCGAGCAGGTTGCCCCCGGCGGACGCGTGGGCCTGTGCTGGTCCTCCGCCAATCGTGACGCCGCCGCCTTCACCGACCCGGGCGAAGTGAAACTCGACCGTACGCCTAACCCGCACGTCGCCTTCGGCTTTGGCGTCCACCACTGCCTGGGCGCCCCCACGCCCGTGTCGTCGTCCGCTGCCTGCTCCACGCTCTCTGCCAACGTGTGGATCGCCTCGAACTGATCGAAGCGGCGCCTAAGATGGAACACGAATCCTCCTACTCCCGCCAGGTCGGCTACGAATCACTGCGCCTGCGATTCGTTCGTCGGTGATGCGTGTCCGACGCCCGGTCAACCGCGGCCACAAATGCTATAGTTCACGCATGTGAAAGTGTGGGGGTTGCGGGGGCACCACAGGTGGCGTGTCCGCCATTGGAACCCCGGTCGTCACACACACGGGCGGTCTAGCCCGCGGTGGCACCCAATCCACGGTCATCTCAACTTGAACTATCGCTTACCACATGCTTTATGAGTGTTATGGACCATGATCGCCATTACCTAATCTACCGGTAAAGATTTGGTTAACACATCTGTCAGATAGTCTAAACGTATTCCTAACGTATCGCTATATTCGTCATAATTGTTACGGGTGACATCCGCGAAATACTAACGGATGCAAAAAGCACAAATCTATTGACATTGATTTCACGCCTGCATAAATTCAGATGCACGGTGTCGATATCAATGACTTTTCTTTATTAGGGAGAGTAGAAATGATCCGCATAATTGGATGGGTACTCACTATCTTTCTGGCGCTCTCTTCATCCGCTCACGCAGGTGTGGATGTGTATCGGGATCTGCCCCCCGTTTTTCCGGAATTTGGCGGCCCGAATTTTGTGGAGAATCGGTTGGGCATAGCCAGTGTTACGCTTCCCACGCCTTTTGTGGACATTGATGGCCGAGTGATCGCGCGACCCGTGCCACCTGTGTTCACGGCTGAGATACCGAATCCATCTTTCTTTGGTATCGGCGGTTCGGATACCTTTGTCATCCCAAATGATGATGAAGGCGGCTTGGACATTATTTACGATGAATCAGGCCCGCCAATGGGTGAATTGCCCATCAATGCGATTTCGTTTGTATTCGGCGCTGTGGACACAAGTCAGTCTCCCTACGCGTTCATCAACACCCAATTAACCGTGACTCTGAATGATGGAGCCTTCACGGACGTGGTGAACATTACCGATGCCCAGCCTGTCTGGGTCGGGTATTTCAATCCGGGGGGTGTGATTGAAAATGCTCGGATCACCGCGTCGAACGGTCGAGTGGCGATCGGAACCTTTGGCTATGGACACCTGACAATCCCTGAGCCTGGCTCTGCCGCGTTGCTTCTGACGACCCTGGTGCTGGTTGGCGCCCGGCGGCGTGTCTGAAGAAAAAGTTGTTGTCGATCAACAATGTACATGTATGCTCAGACAACGCGTTCGCGAAATGTAACGGTTCTTGAACGTTACAATCGATCGAATCTCTTCCTACCCGGAAATTGAACTGCTTCCATGGTGCATGGTGGTTCTTCGATATTCCAATACCGCATTCAAGGCTTTGAACTGCGAATGTACAGAAATATATTCTGCTACGACTGTTGGAGCATCTTCATTCCCGCAGTCGGTTAGGTCCTGATTAGCTGGATCACTCGTCCCCTACGGGACTGCCCTTGATCTCTTCGATGAGCCACTTGGTGAAGCCGAGGTTGGAGTGGGGGTCGGACTCGGGGCCGACGGGGCGGCCGCGGCCGTGGGCGTGGGGGAAGAGGTTGAGGTAGTAGTGCATGCGCGGGTGATGCTTGGGCAGTCCCGCCTGCCAATATTGTTCGAGCCAGTGGCGTTCGATGAAGGGGTGGTAGTCACGGGATTTCCAGACGATCGGGCCGAAGTAGAAGACGAACTCCTTGCCCTGGTCGAGCGTCCACTTGGCGCCGCGCACGACTTTCTCGGGCTTGACCCAGCCGGTTTCGAGCGGCCAGTGGCGGTTGAACTGGTGCACCTCGAGGCAGACGCCCTCCATCTTCGCCAGGATCGGATGCACACGTTCATCGTCCGCGAAGAACGAAGGCTCCTGCACCATTTGGATCAGCTTGTAATTGTCGTGCTTGAGCAGACCCTGGGCGTGGGCATTGCGGAAAAGCGTGCGGATCTGGTCCACGTCATCCGCGAAGAGAATCCGGGTGTCTTCCTCGAAGGGGCCGGGCTTGGCGTTCGGATAGCCGCGATGGATGGCCAGGTCGTACTCTCGGCAGATGAGAATATGTTCGATCTCGTCGCCGCGCTCCTCCCACGTCCGGATCTGCTTCACCAGCGGGCTGTCGAGTGGATCGAGACTGTCGCGGGTGGCGTTCAGCCCCCAGTAGTACTCGAAG
This sequence comes from uncultured Phycisphaera sp., assembly GCA_964496285.1. GTDB lineage: Bacteria > Planctomycetota > Phycisphaerae > Phycisphaerales > Phycisphaeraceae > CAZBXW01. Next base: position 13,461 of record CAZBXW010000008.1, on the reverse strand, counting down.
AAGCCGAGCTTGGTTTTGAAGTCTCCGTCTTGCCAACCCTTGACCACGTCCAGGTGCTCAGCGACGAAGGGGTACTGACCTTTCTGCTGCTCGTAGGTGGGCAGGCCGGTCCACGGTCCGCCGTGGTTGGACTTGAGGTCCGCTTCATATCGGGGCAGGGGACGCAGACCGACGTAGCCGTGGGTCTTGGGCATGGCGGGACCATCCGGATGGTGATTGGACTGAGCGTGGACAGCGCGGCAGCAGAAGAGCAGTAAGCAGAGAGAGAATGCAGTCGTTGCGGCGCGATGCCTGCGCTTCAGAGGACCGGAGCGGAGAGAAGTCATCGAGGGTGATTGTATCACTCACGGTCGGAGCCGGTCGTGGGTTCGACCGCTACACTGTCGGACGATGGAGCCAGCGTGGTCGAGTCAGCATCTGAGCGATCCGCACGCCGCGGTGGACAAGGCGCGGCGGGTGCGCGAAATGTTCGCGGCCATTGCGCCGAGTTACGACCTGAACAATCGCGTGCATTCGCTTTGGCGCGACCAAGCTTGGCGACGGGCGGCGGTTCGCACGGCGCAGGTGCAGCCGATGGACGTGGTGCTCGACGTGGCGTGCGGCACGGGCGATCTATCGCTCGCCTTCGCCGCCACGAAACCCGCGAAAGTCATCGGGATGGACTTCACCCACCCGATGCTCCAGATCGCGCAGCAGAAGCCGGGACACCGGGCTCAGGACAGCCCGGCTCCGACCTACCACGCCGCCGACGCCCTGCGCCTTCCCGTTGCGGACGCGAGCGTGAACGTTGTGAGCATTGCCTTTGGCATCCGCAACGTCAGCTCGCCCGCCGCGGCGATGCGCGAGTTCTATCGCGTGCTCAAGCCCGGCGGGCGCGCGATCATCCTGGAGTTCTCGCTCCCGACGAATCCAGCGGTGCGCGCGATGTACGAGTTCTACTTTCATCAGGTCCTCCCGCGGACCGCTTCGCTCATCGCCCGCGACCGCAGCGGGGCCTATCGCTACCTGCCACGCAGCGTTTGCACCTTCCTCTCGCGGACTCAGATGATCGACTTGCTCCGCGGCACCGGATTCAGGGACATCCGCGCCCAGGCGTTGACCTTCGGCATCGCGGTGGTCTACCGCGGGGTCAAACCGTGAGCGTGATCGGCGTCAGCGGCGAGGCCATGATCGCCAGCGGGGCGGTCGGGGTTGCGTCGGTTTCGCTCGGCTCAAGGCTCACGAGCAGGAAGTAGGTCCCCGGCGCGAGTGCTGCGAGGGACGTCGCGGGAGCCAGAGCGTGAAGTCTGGCGGTCTGATGGGGCGCCAGGCGCGACAGGTCGACTTCGGCGATGACGGTCTGCGTCGGGGACCCGAAGGAGGCAGCCTTGGAGAGCCAGAACCGCACGCGGAGCGGCGGGGCGTCGCCGAGTCCGACGTTCTGAAGTTCAAGGGTCAGCGCCGCGTCGCCAGAGGTGACCTGCGCCTGCAGGGCGCGGATGACCAGTTGCGCCGGGCCGACCTGCGCGCCGGGGCCTTGCACTTCGAGCGTGGCGTCGAGGATGGACACGGTGGCGGTGCGCTGCCCCGCGTCGTGATGCAGGTGATAGGTCGGCTGATCCAGCAGCGTCACACGCACAGACTCGGGCTGCTCCCTGGCCGAGTCACGCAGGGCGGTGATGGGCAGGTCGATGTGCGCCGCACCCGCGGGGATCACGGCGCGCGTGGGCAGGGCGAGATAGTCGCGCTGTGGGTTCGCATCGCCACGGACGCTGAGCCAGACCGTCAGGGGCTCGCCGCCGACGGTGCTTCGCGACAGACGGACCCAGCCCGGATCGCCTCCCTCCGTGGCAAGTGCCTGGGTCGCTTGAAGCGAGAGGGTGGGCTCGTCGTCCAGCAGCGCGATGGTGGCGCTGCTGAACTGGGCGCTGACGACGTAGTCCGCTGCGGCGCGCGCCAGCCAGGTGATCGACTCCGTCGCTTCGGGGGTCGCGTCGTTGATCGGCGTCACCGTCACGTCCACGAAGCTCTGTCCCGCGGGGATGATCACCGCGACCGTAAAGTCGGCGGTGTAGTCCCGGAGCACCCCCTGGCGTGCGTCGCCGGCGCGGGTGATCTGCACGGGCAGCGATCCATCGGTCAAGCCGGTTCGGCTCACGCGAAAGACGCCTGTGTCGCCCGACTCGTTCGCCAGCGCGTCCAGCGCGATGAGGCTCACCGTGGTGCGACCGGGCTCGACGACCGACGGCGCGATGCCCTGACCCTGGAGCTGCAGCGTCACGGTCTGCAGTGACGGGTCGCTCAAGTTGGTGGTGAAGGTGATCTGCGCCTGTCGAGCGCCCGCCGCCGAGGGCGCGAACCGCGCGTCGAGCCTGAGCGTCTGCCCCGGGGCGAGGGTGAACGATTCGCCGGCGACGACCTGACCCACGCCGTCAACAAGCACGAACGGGAAGTCATCGGGCGCGCCTGTGTCGGACAGGCGGAACTGCTGGACGGTGAGGTCCGCGCCGCCGGTGTTGGTGATGATCAGCGAACGGACGCCGCTGCTCTGCCCGACCGCCACGCCGCCGAAGTCGAGCGTCTGAGCTGCGCCGGGCGGAAGGCCAATGTTGATCCCCGGAGTCGGATCAGGATCAGGATAAGGATCGGGGTCCGGATTGACATCGGGCGGCGACTGCGTGTCGGGGCTCACTTCGAGCAGCAGGCTCTGCTCGAGGCTCAGGCCGCCCGCGTCGGTGGCGCGAACGCGGATGGTGTGCGAGCCGGCGGTCAACGCGGCGACCGAGATCACGTTCGACCCCACCACGTTGAAGAGCCCGTTGCTTGCGCTGCCCAGGCCCTCGACGAGCTCGAAGGTGAACGTCTCGTTGGCATCAGGGTCCAGCGCGACGAGCGCCCCAGCGATCGTCCCCGGCAGCGCGCCAGAGTCCAGCGAGCCGGGCAGGAGCAGGATCGCGGTGGGCGGGCTGTTCACCGTCGGCGGATCGGCGAAGTCACGAACCGTGAGCACGAAGGCACGCTCCAGGCTCAGCCCCGTGGAGTCGGTGACGCGCAGACGGGCGCGCAGCGTAGGCTCCAGCGCCGCATCGAGTCGGCGCGTGGTGAGCAATTGCGTGCCCACAACGCTCACGGCGGCGTTGTCCTCGGAGCCGGTGCCCGACACCAGAGCGTAGGAGAACGTCTCTCCCGCGTTGGGGTCCGCCGCGCTGAGCAGCCCCACGAGCGTCCCGGCGGGCTGGTCCTCGAAGACCGTGAGATTCGACAGCAGCAGGTCCGAGGGCGGCAGCTCCAGCGCCAGCGTGAACTCCTGTTCCAGGCGTAGTTGGCCCAGGTCCACCGCCGCCAGCCGGAGCCGCAGCGTCGTCCCGCCGGCGAAGTCGATCGCCTGCGCCGCGCGGAGTTCGTTGCCCACGAGGGTGACCCGCGCGTTGTCCGCGTCGCCCGAACCCGTGACAAGCTCGAACGTCACAGCGTCGCCCACGTCCGGATCGGTCGCGCTGAGCGTGCCCAGCAGAGACCCAGCCGCGGCCTGGCCGGGCAGCGCCACCAGGTTCAGCGACAGATTCTCGGGGGACTCGTTGACGTTGGTGACATTGATCACGAAGCTCGCCTCGGCGAGCGTCTGCGACCCCTGAGCGGCGCGCAGCCGGACCGTGTATTGCTTGCGCGCTTCAAAGTTGAACGCGGCGTTCGTGGTGAGGCTCGCTCCAGTGACGGAGAAGAAGGCGTTGTCCGTGTCGCCTTGGCCCTGCACGAGCGAGAAAATTTCGCCCTGTGCGGGCACGCCCGTGAGTGAGAGTGAGCCCACGACGCTGCCGATCGGAAGATTCTCCGCGATCCCGGTGAAGGAGAGCTCCACCGCGGTGGGCGGCACAGTGAGGCTGTCGTGGACGAGCGCGACGAAAGCGTCGCCCTGTCCGCGGTAGGACTGGCTAAAGCCGCCGAGGGTCCAGTCGGCGGAGAAGGTCTGGCCCACGACCCAGACGCCCTGCATCGCCACCGCCACGCCCAGAGCGATGTCGTACTGCTCGCCGCCGAGGTAGCTGGCCCAGAGCGTCGCGCCCGCCGCGTCCACTTTGGCGAGGAACCCGTCGTTGCCGCCTCCGCCGTGCGTGGGGTCGAACCCCTGGGCGGTCTGGGACCATGCGGTGGAGTAGGTCTCGCCCACGACGTAGGCGTTGTCGAAGGCGTCCAGGGCGACGCGCCAGGCGGCGTCGGCGGCGTCGTGCCCGAGGTAGCTGGTCCAGGTCAGGCCGCCCTGCGCCGTGAACCGCGCGATGAAGCCGTCGCCTTCGCCGCCGTACTGGTCGTCGATCGACTGACCCAAGGTGACTCCGGCGCTGCGGGTGACGCCCACGAGGACCGCGCCGCCGGTGGAGTCGACCGCCACGCCGCGTGCCAGATCGTCGTCGCCCCCGCCGAGGTAGCTCGACCAGAGGACCGCGCCGTCGAGGGAGTAGCGCGCCAGGAACGCGTCGCGGGTCCCGCCGTTGTAGCTCGTGTCGTGTCCGCCCAGGGTCCAGTTCGAGCCACGGGTGGACCCCGTGACGTAAAGGTGCTCGTCGCGGACGGCAACGCTCCAGCCCACGTCCTCCGCGGAGCTGCCCAGTCGCGTGGCCCACTGGGTGAGGCCCAGTGAGTTGAGCTTGACGAGAAAGGCGTCGGTGGAGCCACGGGGCGTAAGCCAATCGGCGCTGGAGGTGGCGCCGGTGAGGTAGAGATTGCCCTGGCTGTCGCTGGCGATGGCGCTGGCGTAGTCGTCGCCGCCGCCGCCGACCGTCACCGACCAGAGCAGCTGCCCCGAGGCGGAGATCTTGGCGACGTAGGCGTCGCGCTGCCCGTTGACGAAGGAGTAGCCCGCAAGGACGGCGTTGCCCGATTGATCCGTGGCGACGCTCAGCGCTTCGTCCGCGCCGCCGCCGCCGAGGTAGGTGGTCCAGAGCAGTTGGCCCGAGGCGCTGACCTTGGCGATGAAGATGTCCGTTGCGCCGTTGTGCGAGGTGTCGCCGGTGGTGGCCCAGCCCGGCGAATCGGTGGACCCGACGACGAAGCTGTTGCCCGATTGGTCGATCGCAGCGGACCATGCGCCGTCGAACGCTGCGTCGCCCAGGTAGCTCGAAAAGCTCAGCGTCGGCGTGGCGTCGAGCAGCAGTCGGGCTTCGAGCCGCTCCAGCAGCGGGCGAGGGATGAGCGCGGAACGAGGGCTCATGCTTGCATGGGCTATCGTCCGGGTCGCGCGGCGGAAATGAACGGTCGATCCCCGGCGCAGGAATGGCCGCGGTTCTGCGCCTAACGCGCAGCCATGGCGCTATGGAGTTCAGGGCGTGACGATGCGTCGCGGCGCTTCGTGAGCCAGCCGTGCCAGGGTGTCCTGGCCGAACTCGGTGACGAGCAGCGACACGCCGTCGAGCCGACCCTCGAGCGTTTCGGGCTTGTGGGCGTCGAGCGCCATGAAGCTGTATCGTCCCTCGGCCAGGAACTGTCGGACCAGGCGGTCGGCGTGGTAGCCCTCTTCGCCGGTGAGGCATCGGAAATTGCCTTGCAGCAGCACGCCCATGTCGCGCAGCTCGTCGAGCCGCGCCGGAAGTTCGTCGGGGCAGTTGATGCGTTCGGGGTGGGCGAGGATGGGGGTGTATCCCTGTTGGAGGAACCATTGAAGTGCCGGGACCATCCAGCGTGGCCACTTGTCGAACCAGACGTCGGTCAGGACGTAGCGTGAGTCGCCCAGGGTGGGCACGCCGAACTTCTTCATGTCCTCGGCGATGTTCTTGTGGAGTCGGACCTCTCCGCCGGGCCAGAGGGGGTAGTCCACGCCGGCGTCGCGGAGGTTGTCGCGGACGCGCTGGGTCCAGCCGCGGATGGCGTGCGCCTGGTTCTGCTCGAACATCTCGGGCCAGACGTGCGGCGTGCAGATGGACCCGACGAACCCGGCGCGGCGAAGTCGCGCGATGGCCTCGATCGTCTGCGAGAGGTCCTCGCACCCGTCATCGACGCCCGGCAGCAGATGGCAGTGGATGTCGATCAGCCCATCCATCAGCGGCGGAGTATATCGCTGCGCTAGCCCTGCCGCGACGCTGAGGTCGGCTCGCACCAGGCGATCGTCGTGGCCGGCACGCCCAGCACCGCGAAGCGCAGCAGTTGCATCGCGGTCTTGGCGGCGCGGTCGCGGACGGTGAAGCGATCGCCGGGGAATCGCGCCAGCACCGCGCTGCGGCGCCTGGGATCGGACCGGAACGAAAGCCCATAGAACACCGTGCCCACGGGCTTGTCCGGCGAGCCGCCGTCGGGCCCAGCGATGCCGGTGACCGCGATGCTCAGGTCCGCGTCGCTGCGTCGCAGCGCCTGCTCCGCCAGGTCGAGCGCCACCTCGGCGCTGACGGCCCCGAACCGCTCGAGCTGGCGCGGGTCGACGCCCAGTTGCGAGGTCTTCATCGCGTTGGCGTAGACGATCCATCCGCCGCGGTAGACCTCGCTCGATCCGGGCACTTCGGTGAGCGTCGCGCCGAGCAGGCCCGCGGTGCAGCTCTCCGCGGTGGCGAGCGTCAGGCGTCTCTCGCGCAGCAGCGACACGAGCGTCTGCTGCAGGGTGTCCTTGTCACGCCCGTAGACGATCGGCCCCAGGGCACGTTCCACCCGGTCGCAGGTGGCCTGCATCTCCTGCGAAGCACGGGGCTCGGGGAACTCGCTGCGCACCCGCGCCGAGACGACGCCGCCGGCCACGGTGGTGCCGACCTTGGGGTTGCGGTCGCGTGCCATGAGCTCGCCGAGCTTCTGCGCCAGGGCGCTCTCGCCCATGCCGAAGGTGTGGATGGTGCGGGTGAGGATGACGCCCCCGGAAGCCGCCGGAAGCTGCGGGGCGATCTGGCCTTCGAACATGGGGAACAGTTCGCGTGGAACGCCGGGGGTGACGAAGACGCGTGCGCCCCGGAGTTGGGCCTGGATTCCGGGGGCGGTCCCGTTAGAGTTGGGGATGGATCGCGCGGAGGCGGGGCGCAGCGCTTGGACCTTGTTGCGCGCGGGCATGGGTCGCTGGAGCTTGGCGAAGAACGCTTCGATCTGAGCCAGGCTCTGGGCGTCCTCGACGAGCGGTTCGCTCATCGCCTGCGCCAGGGCGGCGCGGGTCAGGTCGTCGTCGGTGGGGCCCAGCCCGCCGGTGATGATCACCAGGTCGCCCGCATCGCAGGCCTGAACGATGGCGCGGGCGATGGCGTCCACGTCGTCCGCCACCGTCTGATGGTAGCGCGTCATGATGCCGCGGCTCACGAGCTGCGCGCTGAGGTAGGCGCTGTTGGTGTCGACGGTCTGACCCAGGACCAGTTCGTCGCCGATGGAGAGGATCACCGCGTGCATGGCGGCCATTGTAGGGCCTGTATAATCCCGTCATGGCCACGGGATCGGCGACCGCGAAGATCATGGACGGCAAGGCGGTGGCGCAGCGCGTGCTCGAGGGTTGCGCCCAACGGGTCGGAAGGATCGTGGCGGCCACGGGCGTGCAGCCCTGCCTGGCCACGGTGCTCGTGGGCGCCGACCCCGCGTCGGTCACCTACACTCAGATGAAACGCAAGCGCTGCGAGTCGGTGGGCATGCGTTCGCTCAAGGTGGAGCTGCCCCAGGACGCCTCCACCGCGCAGCTCGTGTCGGAGATCCGAAGGCTCAGCGACGACGCTTCGGTCCACGGCATCCTGCTGCAACACCCTGTGCCGCGTCAGATCGACGAGCGCGCCGCCTTCGAGGCCATCGCCCCGGCCAAGGACGTGGACGGCGTGACCATCCATAGCTTCGGGACCACCGCGTTGGACCTGCCGGGCTTCGGGTCGTGCACGCCCGCAGGCATCATGCTTCTGCTCGCGGCGTACGAGGTCGAGCTCGCGGGCCTTCACGCGGTGGTCGTCGGACGCAGCCCGATCCTGGGCAAACCCATGGCGATGATGCTCCTGGCGGCGCATGCGACGGTGACCATCTGCCACTCGCGCACGGTTGATCTGCCTTCGATCGTCGGGCAGGGGGACGTGGTGGTCGCCGCCGTGGGCAAGCCGCGATTGGTGCGGGGCGATTGGATCAAGCCCGGGGCGGTGGTGATCGACGCGGGGTACTCGGCGGGCAACGTGGGCGACGTGGATTTCGACTCCGCCGCCGCTCGCGCCTCGATGATCACGCCGGTGCCCGGGGGCGTAGGCCCGATGACCATCGCCGTGTTGATCGATCAGACCGCCACCGCCGCGGCCAAGCAACTGGGAGTGCCCGCGTGACTCAGTTCAACGCACCGGGCTACGACGTGGAGCGACCGACGGGGCGATGTGCGTTCTGCGGGCGCGAGCTGGCGGTGGGTGAGTCGTACATCGCGGCGCTGGTGGAGCTCGACGAGGCGGAGCGGCGAGCCGCGGCGGTGGGAAAGGCAGGCTCGCCGGCAGCGGCGCTGGGGCTTCGCCGACTGGACGTCTCGATGGAGGCCTGGCAGAGCGGGCAGCGGCCCGAGCGGCTCTTTGGCCATTGGAAGGCGACGGTGCAGGAGCCCAACCGCAAGAAGCGGATGTTCGTGGACGACGAGGTGCTCCTGGGGCTGTTGCGCCGGCTGGGCGAAGCCAGCGAGCCGCAGCGCGTGGCCTTTCGCTTTGTCCTGACCCTGATCCTGATGCGACGCAAGATGCTGCGCTACGACGGGACGGTGCAGCGCGGCGAGCAGCAGTGGTGGCAGGTCGTGCCCAAGCTCGACGCGTCCAAGGGGCCGCTGGGAAAATGGAACGACGCGGAGCCCATCGAGGTGCTCGACCCGCACCTGGACCAGAGCGCGGTGCTGCAGGTGACGGAGCAGTTGGGTCAGATTCTCGAAGCGGAGCTTTGAACATTGACACGCATGGATCGGATGGATCGGATGGATCGGATACGTCGGACGGGAGCCGTCGCGGTGTTGATCGCGGGGGTGTTGTGGGCGGAGGGATGTGAGAGTGCCAAGCCCGCGGCCACGGTGACGCAGCGCGAGGTGATCCCGCCCACGCCGGGGTACGCGGAGCTGGTGGAGAAGCACAACCGGAACCTGGAGGGTCTGGAGCGCTTGTGGGCGCGGGTGGAGCTGTCGATGCGCTGGGTCGAGGACGACGGCGATCGGCGCACGGAGGACGCGGAGGGCCATCTGATGACGGTCCCGCCGGACCGGGTGGCGCTGTCGCTGGGGAAGCTCGGGAGCACGCTGTTCTGGGCCGGCTGCGACCCCAAGAAATACTGGTTGTTTGATCTGAGTCAGAGCGAGCACAAGGTGGCGTTCGTAGGGACGCACGAGCGTTCGAGCGTGTCGTCGGAGATTCTGCCTGGCGTGGCGGTGCGGCCGCTGGATTTGCCGCGGGTTCTGGGGCTGGTGAGGCTCGACCCCACGCTCACGCCCGCGGCGCCGGCGGTGGAGTGGTGGCGGGGGGGCTGGGTGATCGAACCGCCGGGGACGAACGCGCGGCTGCTGCTGGAGCCACAAACCGCGAGGGTCCGACGCGTGGACCTGATCGACTCGCTGGGGCGCTCGGTGGTGAGTTGCGAGCTGTCTGAGCCGACCACGGTGCTCACGGAGAGCGAGTCCGCCACGCTGCTGGTGGTGGCGAGCCGGGCGGTGATCCGAGTGGTGGGGCGGCAGGGCCAGGTGAGTCTGAGGCTGCGCGACATGACGACGCGGCAGGCCAAGATCAAGCCGCGCGCGTTTGAATTTGAAACGCTGGTCAAGGCGCACAAGCCCGACGAGGTGGTGGACCTGGACGAGCGGGACGAACTGGATTAGCGGGGGATGCTGCCCACGAGGAACTCGCCCGAGGCGTCGTTGGCGTCTTTGAGTTTCTGCTGCAGGCGCTCGATGGCCTGGGCGATGGCGCGCATCCGCGGGTTGAGACGCAACGCCTTGCGATAGCAGCGCAGCGCCATGGTCAGGTCGCCCCGTTGAGCGTAGCAGTGACCCATGCCCGCGATGGCGCCGAAGTGCAGCGGCATCAGCTCGATCGCGGAGCAGCAGTGGCGGAGCGACGCCTCCCATCGGCCCAGGAGGTACAGGGCGATGGCGCACTGGTTGTGTGCTTCAGCGAAGTGCGGGTCAGCCTTGACCGCTTCGCGGAACGACTGCGCCGCTTGCTCGTAGGACTCCTGGCCCAGCTGCTCGAGCCCGCGCCGGAACGGGAGCATCGCCGACGCTTCGCCGGCGCGGAACCAGAGGGTCCAGAGCCCGTGCTCAGCCATCTCGTTGACCTGTTCGTCGGCGTCGCTCAACGCACGCGTCAGGCAGGGCACCACGCTCGTGTCGCCCACCAGGCCCAACACGATGGCCGCCACTCGCCGGGCGTCCACGTTCTCGTCGCTGAGCAGTTGGCACACCTCGGAGGTCCGCCAGCGCTGCGTCACCGCTCGCGCCACCGCATCGGCGTCGCCGACTTCCATGCCCGGTCGGACCGCTTCCAGGAATGTGTGGCAATCGATGGACATGCGGGTAAGGAATTGTAGGGGGCTGTTCGGAACGGGTCTAGAGGGCGTGCGATGATTCGGCGAATAAACGGTCGATCGGGCGGGGTTATCGGTCGCGCCGCGGGCGTCTAAAGCGGTGCGGGCGGCACGTCCGATACGCTGGGTATGAACGAGCGACGCAGACACTCGCGGATCCCGGTGCAGCGGGCGGTGAAGGTTCAGTGCCTGCTGACCGGGCGCTACTTCCAGGGCGCGACGGAGAACGTGTCGGTGGGGGGGGTGCTCATGCAGGTGTCGCACCCGTCGCTGATGGTCCCGGGTCAGCGCGTTCGCGTAGGCATCGCCTCCAGTCCGCGTCACGTCATCCTGGGACAGAATGACTTCCACGAGGGCACGGTGGTGCGCGCCCTGGGCCTCGACGGCCAGCAGAACGTGGCGGTGGAGTACGACCAGCCGCAGGAGCTGGAGCTGGCCGCGACGGGCTGAGCGCGCCGGGCGATGGCGCCAAGTCACCTCACCTCGCCGCGCCGCTGGATCGTCCGCGCCGGTGGACGCCTCAGCGCTTGTCCTTTTCGATCAGTGCGTACGCGTTGTGATTGTGGATGGACTCGAAGTTCTCGCTCATGGCGCGGTACCACGCGACGCGCTCCTCCGCGTCCAGCGCCAGCGCCAGGTCGCGCACGATGTCCTCGACGAACTTGGGATTGTCGTAAGCCGCCTCGGTGACCCACTTCTCGTCCGGGCGCTTGAGCACCGCGAAGACCTGCGTGCTGGCGCACCGCTCCACCAGATCGAACAGCTCCTCGATCCACATGTACCTGCCCGGGGCGAAGCGGACCTCGACCTGCATCTCGCAGCGCTGGTTGTGGGCGCCGTAGGCGGAGATCTCTTTGGAGCAGGGGCACAGACTCGTGGCGGGCACCTTCACGCCCATGACGAAGAGGTCCTGCCCCGGCGTCAGGCCCGCGGTGGCCTTGAACATCACCTGGATGTCGAGCATGCCCGGGGCCCCGGTGACCGGCGCCTTCTTGTGGATGAAGTAAGGGAACTCGAGTTCGACGTGCGCTTCCTCCGCCTCCAGCCGGGACTTCATGTCGCGCACCACCTCCATGATCTGATCGCTGCGCAGCTCGTCGTGGTGCGCGTTGAGCACCTCCAGGAAGCGCGACATGTGTGTGCCCTTCTGGTAGTGCGGCAGGCCCACGTACATGTTGATCTTCGCCACCGTGTGCTGGAAGCTGCCCCGCGCCGGGCAGTGCAGGCGAATGGGGTAGGTGATGTTCTTCACGCCCACCTTGTCGATGGGCACGTTGCGCGTGTCCGTCGAGGCCTGCACGTCGGGCATCCCCGAGGCGGAACGATGGGTCGGAACATCAGGCATGGGACGAGAAGTTTAGGGCCTCACCACGCTGGGATCAAAACCCGGACCCCAAACGCCCGCGGGGATCGCCAGCCGAATCCCGTTATTCACAGACGCGTGCCCTACACCCGCACGGTCGTTCGGCGACCGCCCGCCAGCACGCTCTTGCGTTCCGCCTCGACGATCGCCACCGATACCGCCGCGTCACGCATCGTCACCACCGTCGGCCTGCGCCCCTCCGCCACGCACGAGAGGAAGTAGTCGATCTCGTGTTCGTAACCCATGCCCGGGCGCGTCGGCACGTCCATCGGCTCCTTCCCCGTCTCGTACAGCCGCGTCGGGTGCGGCCGAGAGCTGTCGAACTCCAGCGTGGCGCTCTCGAAGTTCGCGGTGAACTGCATCCGAAACCCAAAGCCCTTGGCGAAACTCCACCCGCCCTCCGCCGTGACCATCACGCCCGAGGGGAAGTGGTAGTGCGTCAGGACGTGGTCGGGCTGATTCGTCACGCTGGCGTAGCCCACGCTGCTGACCGCCTCGGGCACGCCCAGCAGATACTGAACAAAGTCGCTGTCGTGCACGTGCAGGTCGAGGATGCCTCCGCCCGACAGATCGCCGTCGGAGTAGAACGGCCCGCCGGGGTGCGACGCGACTCTGCGGAAGTGAACCGCGCGCAGTGCGCCGTAGGTCCCTTGCCTCACCGCCTCCTTGAGCTCGGTCCACCCGGGCCAGAAGCGCATGCACTGCGCCGGCATGGACAGACGGTCCGCCTTTTCCGCCGCCTCCGCCAGTTTCTTCGCGGCGCGGTAGGTGCGCTCCGCGGGCTTTTCCACCAGCACGTGCTTGCCCGCACGCAGCGCCTTGCGCGCGAACTGGCTGTGCAGGTAGGTCGGCAGGCAGATGTCCACCATCTCCACCTGCCGATCACGGATCAGCGTCGCGCCTTGCTCGTACTTCGTCGCGCTGTCGTAGTCGAACCCGCCCTGCGCTTGGCCGGGGATGTTGCCCGCCGCCCGTTGGCGATTCTGCAATCGCTCCGGGTTCAGGTCCGCGATCGCCACCACGCGCACGTCCGTCCGCCGAGCGTAGACGTCCAGGTGCGTCCTGCCCATCATCCCCAGCCCGATGACACCGATCTTGAGCATCCGCCGACCCCTTTGTCCTAGAATCCGTCGTCCGATCCGTCCCCCGCTTGACCGCCATAGATTACAATCCCGCTCATGACCGTGTACGAAACCACCAGCCACGAGCAGGTCCGCATGTGGTGCGAAGCCAACGGCTACTGGCCTGCCTGTGCCGCGGGGCAGCCCGACCGCATCCGGATCGGCGGTTCGCCCTTCTCCGAGCCCGAGGAGCTGGACCTGCTGGACTGGGAGGACTGGTTCGCCGCCTTCGACGATCGCAGGCTCAAGTTCGTCTACGACCCGAACAAGAGCTGGTGCGACCTTCAATCGCGCAACGTCCGCGCCGATTAATGATAAACTGCTCTTGCTTGGCTTAAGCCGCGCACCCGCACGCAACTTCCTTTCTCGCACCCGTAGCTCAGCTGGATAGAGCGTCTGCCTCCGGAGCAGAAGGTCAGAGGTTCGAATCCTCTCGGGTGTATTGGTTTGTCCAGCCCTGCTCTTACACGCTGTTTCCTGCGTTCTACGCGGGTTGGTGTGACTCGGTGCTCTCGGTTGCGTCACCAGCGC